>NZ_LGLN01000077.1:5106-66496 GCF_001293775.1 Pseudomonas syringae pv. cilantro | reverse complement strand
AGCGGACTTGTCCGCGAGGGGCTGCGGAGCGGCCCTGAAACAGGCCACATTGATCGTGCCTGATGCACTGTATGCCGCCGGATTTCACCAAACCCGTCACCACAAGGCATACTTGCCGCCCTCTTCGTTGCGAACCGTCAGGGCCCCATGCGTATCCACGTCAGTTTCATCGATCGCGTTGGCATCACCCAGGAAGTGCTGGCGATTCTGGGTGGGCGCAACCTGAATCTGGATGCCGTGGAGATGGTGCCGCCCAACGTGTACATCGATGCGCCCACCCTCAGCCATCAGATGCTCGAAGAGCTCAAGGACGCACTATTCCGGGTTCGGGGTGTGGAAGCGATCACGGTGGTGGACATCCTTCCCGGTCAACGCCGCCATCTGCAACTGGACGCGTTGCTCGCCGCCATGACCGACCCGGTGCTGGCGCTGGACAGTGCCGGGCATGTACTGCTGGCCAATCCTGCGCTGATTGCGCTGATCGGTCGTGAGCCAGCCGGTGAATCCATTGATGAACTGCTGGTCGCACCCGGCCTGCAGACAACGCTGCTGGAAAACGGCTTTCGCCTGCCACTGCGCGAAATCACCTTGAACGGTGAAGCCTTGTTGCTCGATGCGACACCGATCACCGAAGCGGGCGCGCTGATCACGCTGTACCTGCCCAGCCGGATCGGCGAGCGTCTGTCGGCGCTGCACCATGATCACGCCGAAGGTTTTGATGCCTTGCTAGGCGACTCGGTGGCAATCCGCACACTCAAAGCCCGGGCACAACGCGTCGCAACGCTCGACGCTCCGCTGCTGATTCAGGGTGAGACAGGGACCGGCAAGGAACTCGTTGCCAGAGCCTGCCATGCCAGCAGCGCGCGCCATGGCGAGCCCTTTCTGGCCTTGAACTGTGCAGCGCTCCCGGAAAATCTGGCGGAAAGCGAGCTGTTCGGGTACGCACCCGGCGCATTTACCGGTGCCGCGCGCGGCGGTAAGCCAGGACTGATGGAACTGGCTAACAAGGGCACCGTGTTTCTTGACGAGATCGGCGAAATGTCGCCGTACCTGCAAGCGAAACTGCTGCGCTTTCTCAATGACGGCAGCTTTCGACGCGTTGGCGGGGATCGGGAAATCAGAGTCAATGTGCGGATTTTGAGCGCAACCCATCGCGATCTGGAAAAAATGGTCAGCGAAGGCACCTTCCGCGAAGACCTGTTCTATCGCCTCAACGTGCTCAATCTGCACGTGCCCCCCCTGCGCGAACGTGGTCAGGACATTTTATTGCTGGCGCGTTATTTCATGGAACAGGCCTGCGCACAGATCCAGCGCCCGGTCTGCAGACTGGCACACGCCACCTACCCTGCCCTGCTGGGCAACCGCTGGCCGGGCAATGTGCGCCAATTGCAAAACGTGATATTTCGCGCTGCCGCCATCTGCGAAGCCACCCATGTGGATATAGGCGACCTGGACATCGCAGGTACGGCAGTGGCACGCCAGAACGACGCGCCGGTCGACAGCCTCGAGAACGCCATCGCCATGTTTGAAAAGGAACTTCTGGAAAAACTTTACGCCGATTTCCCCTCCACTCGGCAGTTGGCCGCCCGCCTGCACACCTCGCACACCGCTATCGCGCACCGCCTGCGAAAGTACGGAATCTCTGCCAAGCCCTAGGCTCTGTTCCCGTTTCATCGCGAGCCGCGTTGCTGGGCCAAATCTCGCCAGGCCAGGCGCAGGACGCAGAGAATGGTTGTTCCCTTTTCAAGTCCTGCAACNGAAACGGGAACAGACCCTAGCTTGCCAGCAAGATTTGTCTGAAAAACATTCAGAAAAGCTTCATTAAATAAATAAACTGCCGATAGCCTTCTGGTATGTTCGACAAACCTCTTATCACCCATTTGAATGGGTGTTCGTAAGCTTGTATTACGGCCGTCATGGCAGGC
Organism: Pseudomonas syringae pv. cilantro; assembly: GCF_001293775.1. Classification (GTDB taxonomy): domain Bacteria; phylum Pseudomonadota; class Gammaproteobacteria; order Pseudomonadales; family Pseudomonadaceae; genus Aquipseudomonas; species Aquipseudomonas syringae_P. Next base: position 64,571 of record NZ_LGLN01000077.1, on the reverse strand, counting down.
AGGGTCACGTAGTAACGGGAAAGAATCATGCAAACCCCGCCAGTAGACCGCCAAGCCGCCGAGCCACAGTCTCGTGCCGAAACGATAGTCGAATCCCGCCGGCAGAAAATCCTGCTGAAAACCGGTGCGCTTCAGGACGCCATTTTCAACAGCGCCTATTTCTCCAGCATCGCCACCGATGAACACGGCGTCATCCAGATTTTCAACGTCGGCGCCGAACGCATGCTCGGTTATCACTCCGAAGATGTGGTCGACAAAATAACCCCGGCCGATATTTCCGACCCCGCCGAGCTGATCATCCGCGCCGCAGCGCTCAGCCATGAGCTGAATACGCCTATCACGCCGGGCTTTGAAGCCTTGGTGTTCAAGGCCTCACGCGGCATCGAAGACATTTACGAGCTGACCTACATCCGCAAGGATGGCAGCCGCCTGTCAGCGATGGTCTCGGTCACCTCGCTGCGCGACAGCACCGAAACCATCATCGGCTATCTGCTCATCGGCACCGATAACACGGCCCGCAAGCAGGAAGAAGAAGCCCAGGCGTTGCTCGATCAGCGGCTGCGGGATCAGCAGTTCTATACCCGCTCACTGATCGAATCGAACATCGATGCGCTGATGATGACCGACCCGCAGGGCATTATTTCCGACGTCAACAAGCAGATGATGGCGCTGACCGGACGCACCCGCGACGAACTGATCGGTGCCCCCTGCAAGAATTTCTTCACCGACCCGGCGAGCGCCGATGCGGCGATCAAGCGCGTGATCAGCGAACACAAGGTCAGTGATTACGAGCTCACTGTGCGTGCCTATGACGGCACCGAAACCGTCGTGTCGTACAACGCCGCCACCTTCCATGACCGTGATCGCAAGCTCAAGGGTGTATTTGCCGCGGCTCGCGATGTGACCGAGCGCAAGCGTTTCGAACGCACGCTGGAAGAGAAAAACATCGAGCTGGAGCATGCCAGCCACATGAAGTCCGAGTTTCTGGCGACCATGTCTCATGAATTGCGCACGCCCTTGAACGCGATCATTGGCTTTTCGGAAGCTCTCAAAGACGGAATGGTCGGCGACATGAGCGACGCCCAGCGTGGTTACATCGGCGATATATTCAACAGTGGCCAGCATTTGCTCTCGCTCATCAACGACATCCTCGACTTGTCCAAGGTCGAGGCCGGCATGATGACGCTGGAGCTGGAACCGGTCGATCTGGACGAACTGTTGAGCAACAGCCTGCTGATCGTCCGCGAGCAGGCAGCGCTGCAGCGCATTCAACTGAAGCTGGAGACCGAAGCCGACTTCGGCCTGCTGGAGCTGGACCGACGCAAAACCAAACAGATCGTCTACAACCTGCTGGCCAATGCGGTGAAGTTCAGCGCCCCGGAAGGCTGGGTCACGCTGTCGGTGCGCCTGGTGCCCAGCGCGCAAGCGGGCGTACTCGATGGCGACTGGCCGACGCATGTATTCCCGATACCGCCCGGTGACTACCAGCAGTTTCTGGAACTGAGCGTCAGCGACACCGGCATAGGCATCGCGCAGAGCGACATGAACAAGCTGTTCAAGGCGTTCAGCCAGATCGACAGTGGCCTGGCACGTAAATTCGAAGGCACGGGGCTGGGCCTGGCGATGGTCAAGCAACTGGCCGAGCTGCATGGCGGTAGCGTGGCGGTGGCAAGCGTCAAAGACCTCGGCGCGCGCTTCGTGGTCTGGCTGCCGATCCGCACACTCGAAGCCGGGGAGGCGCAGTGGCCCAGATCATGATTGTCGAAGACAACGCGGCCAACATGCGTCTGGCCCAACTGTTACTGACCAGCGCCGGGCACGCCGTGCTCTGCGCAACGGACGCCGAAACCGGCCTGAAACTGGCGCGCGAGCATCAGCCTGACCTGATCCTGATGGACATTCAGTTGCCGGAAATGGATGGCCTGAAAGCCACCTCACTGCTGAAGAAAGACGCCAGCACCGCAGCGATTCCTGTGGTCGCACTGACTGCAATGGCGATGAAAGAAGACGAAGAGAAAATCCGCCTGGCAGGCTGCAATGCCTACATCATCAAGCCCCTGCGCTACCAGGAGTTGTACCGGGTTATCGATTCCCTCCTCGACAAAAGCCCGGCTCAACAGCCCCTTACCTGAGCACATGTCATGACCAAGAGCGCCGCAACGATCCTGATTGTCGATGACGATGTCCATGTCCGGGACCTGCTGGAGGTTCTGTTGCAGAATCAGAACTATCAGACGCTGACAGCAGAGTCGGGGGAAGTCGCGCTGGAGATGGTCGAACTCCACGCGCCGGACCTGATCCTGCTGGATATCATGATGCCCGGCATGGACGGCTATGAAGTGGCCAGCCAGCTGAAAGCCAATAAAAGCACCGCCAACATCCCGATCATCATGCTTTCCGCACTCGACCAGCAAAGCGCGCGCCTGTCCGGGCTTGAAGCCGGTGCCGAGGAATATCTCAACAAACCCGTGGACAGCTCTGAGCTGTGGCTGCGGGTGCGCAATCTGTTACGGCTCAAATCATTTGGCGACTACCTGAAAAGCCACAGCATGATTCTCGAAGAGCAGCTGCAACAGCGCACCATCGATCTGGAGCGCTTCCGCACCGTGATGGACGCCTCGGAAGACGCGATCTTCCTGATTAATCGCAACACCATGAGCCTCATCGAATTCAACCGCAGGGCCTGTCAGTTGCTGGGTTACACCGCTGAGGAACTGTCGCACAAGACGCCGGCCGAGCTGGGCGAGACCTCCATGGAAAACCTGGAGGTCGTGTATGACCAGATCATCGCCGGCAAAGGCCCCAGTGAACCGCTCGAGACCCAGATTCGCGACAAAAGCGGCAATGATGTCGAAGTGGAAATCCATCGCCAGGCGTATCGCACCGGCGAAGACTGGGTCATCGTCGGCATCGTGCGCGACATCACCCGACGCAAGGAAAGCGATCAACGCCTGCTGACTATGGCCCACTACGACACCCTGACCGGGCTGCCGAACCGTGACCTGTTTTTCACCAGTCTGCAAATGGGCCTCACTCAGGCGGCCATCAGTCGCTGGAAGCTGGCGGCGCTGACAGTCAACCTGGATGGCTTCAAGAATATCAACGAAACCTGGGGCCACGTCCTGGGCGATCAGGTTTTGCTGGAAGTCAGCCATCGACTCTCGGAGTGCCTCAACGCCAGCGACACGCTCGGACGCGTGGACGGCGACGAATTTGCCCTGATTCTGATGATCCGCGACGGCCAGGCCGACACGCGCAAGACCCTGGAACGTATCCGCAAAGCGTTGCGGGTGCCTTTTCATGTCGAAGGCCAAAGCATCGTCATGACCGCCAGCATCGGCATTGCCCTTTATCCGGAAGATGGCGAAGACGCGCGCGAGCTGATCAGGCACGCCTACACCGCCATGAACAACGCGAAGAAATTCGGCATCGACAGCTATCGGTTCTATACCGCACAAATGAACGCCGACGTTTCGGCGCGCCTGGAGCTGGAAACCGCCTTGCGCGACGCGGTAGAGAAACGGGCGTTCGAGATTGTCTATCAGCCCAAGCTCAACCTGGACGATAACCGGATCTGCGGGCTGGAAGCATTGCTGCGCTGGCCGCGTCCCGGCCAGCCAGGTGTTTCGCCTGCGGTGTTCGTGCCGGTACTGGAAAGCCTCGGCCTGATCGGTGAGGTCGGTAACTGGGTGGTCGACAGCGTCTGCGCGCAGATTGCCCGCTGGCAGCGCTCAGGGCTGGGACTGTTTCAAGTCGCGGTCAACGTGTCTGGCCAGCAGATTTCCAACAGCAGTCTGGTCGCCGACATCCGTCAGGCCCTGACCAAGCATCGGGTCGAACCGCGCTGGCTGGAAGTCGAACTGACCGAAAGCTCGCTGATGGAAAACACCTCGCACACCATCGCGACACTGGAAACGCTCAAGTCAGCAGGCGTGAGTATTTCAATCGACGACTTCGGCACCGGCTATTCAAGCCTCGCGTACCTGCGCCGCTTCCCGATCCACAAGCTCAAGATCGACATCGCTTTCGTTCGCGAGGTGACCAGCAATCCGCAGGATGCCGCCATCGCCCGGGCAATCATTGAACTGGCCCACAGCCTGGGCCTTAAAGTGATCGCCGAAGGCGTGGAGACGCCTGAGCAACTGGCGTTCCTGCGTGAGAGCCATTGCGATCAGATTCAAGGCTATTTGATCAGCAAACCGTTGCCACTTGCAGAGCTGGAAAGTTTTTTGCGCGCTTCCGAAAAGCAGGTCGGCTAACAGTTTAATCTTGCACGGCGGCGCTGAAGACCAAGGGCGTCGTCCACCCGTCATGAAATCATTCCACCGGAATGATTTCGCTACACACCGTGTACCGCCCTTCGTTTCAAGGCCTTGATCGTTCAGCCATTTCCAGGCGCCCACTGACTGTAGCGATTTCGCTACAGCACACATTCGATCGGCGTCCCCAAAACAACCTAACTAGTTGATTTTATTGAACAAATAAAACATGGCCGTGAAATTGCTAAGTGTCTTCTCATATGCTCGCGCCTGACGCGAGGCCTGTTCTTTGAGGAGCCTGTATGAGCGATTTGCGATTCACCGTTGACCACGAATGGCTGCGAGCCGAAACCGACGGCAGCGTGACAGTTGGCATTACCCCCTACGCGCAGGAATCGCTCGGTGACGTGGTCTTTGTGCAGCTCCCGGAATTGCAGGCCTACACTCAACACGCCGAGGTATCGGTGGTGGAATCTGTCAAAGCCGCCAGCAGCATCAACATGCCGCTGGACGGTGAAGTGGTCGAGGTCAACACCGCGCTCGACGCCACGCCGGAGCTGGTTAATGAAGACGCCCTTGGCGCTGGCTGGTTCTTTCGCTTCATCCCGCAAAAAGCCGACGCGATCCACGGCCTGCTGGATCAGGACGCCTACGACCGCCTGATCAAAGCCAACGCCGAAGCCTGAGGAGCACGCCATGACTGACCGTATTCAACTGAGCACCGCCAACGAATTCATCGCCCGTCACATCGGCCCGCGCGCCGACGACGAGCTGGCCATGTTGCAAACGCTGGGTTTTGACTCGATCGAAGCATTGAGCGAAAGCGTGATCCCGGAAAGCATCAAGGGCACCAGCGTGCTCGATCTGCCTGCCGGACAGAGCGAAGCCGATGCGCTGGCGTCCATCAAAGCCATCGCCAGCAAGAACCAGCTGTTCAAAACCTACATCGGCCAGGGCTACTACAACACCCATACACCGGCGCCAATCCTGCGCAACCTGCTGGAAAATCCGGCCTGGTACACCGCTTATACCCCGTATCAACCGGAAATTTCCCAAGGCCGTCTGGAGTCGCTGCTCAATTTCCAGACCCTGATCAGCGACCTGACCGGCCTGCCGATTGCCAACGCCTCGCTGCTGGACGAAGCCACCGCAGCGGCGGAAGCGATGACGTTCTGCAAGCGCCTGAGCAAGAACAAAGGCAGTCAGCAGTTCTTCGCCTCCAGCCACTGCCACCCGCAGACCCTCGATGTATTGCGCACCCGTGCCGAACCGCTGGGGATCACGGTCGTGGTTGCCGATGAGACCGAACTGAGCGATGTCAGCGAGTACTTCGGTGCGCTGCTGCAATACCCGGCCAGCAATGGCGATGTGTTCGATTACCGCGAACTGGTCGAGCGCTTCCACGCTGCCAACGCGCTGGTAGCAGTGGCGGCCGACCTGCTGGCCCTGACCCTGCTGACCCCGCCCGGCGAGTTCGGCGCAGACGTGGCCATCGGCAGTGCGCAGCGCTTCGGTGTACCGTTAGGCTTCGGCGGCCCGCATGCGGCCTATTTCTCGACCCGCGACGCGTTCAAGCGTGACATGCCGGGCCGTCTGGTCGGCGTGTCGGTGGATCGCCACGGCAAGCAGGCCCTGCGCTTGGCCATGCAAACCCGCGAGCAGCATATTCGTCGTGAAAAGGCCACCAGCAACATTTGCACCGCACAGGTAATGCTGGCCAATATCGCCAGCATGTACGCGGTGTATCACGGCCCGCGCGGCCTGACGCAGATCGCCAACCGCGTGCACCACCTGACCGCCACCCTGGCCGAAGGCTTGAACCAGCTGGGCCTGAAAACCGAACAAGCGTTCTTTTTCGACACCCTGACGCTGGTCACCGGCAGCCAGACCGCCGCATTGCACGCCGCCGCACGCGCGCATCACATCAACCTGCGCGAGATCGACGAGCAGCGTCTGGGCCTGTCACTCGACGAGACCACATCACAGTCGGCGGTCGAAACGCTGTGGGAAATCTTTGCCAGCGATGGTCAGAGCATTCCGGATTTCGCCGCGCTGGCGGACAGCGTTCAGTCGCGCCTGCCCGCTGCCCTGCTGCGCCAATCGGCCATCCTCAGCCATCCGGTGTTCAACCGCTATCACTCTGAAACCGAGCTGATGCGTTACCTGCGCAAACTGGCCGACAAGGACCTGGCACTGGACCGCACCATGATCCCGCTGGGCTCGTGCACCATGAAGCTCAACGCCGCCAGCGAAATGATCCCGGTGACCTGGGCCGAGTTCGGCAATCTGCACCCCTTCGCCCCTGCCGAGCAGAGCGCTGGTTACCAGCAACTGACCGACGAACTGGAGACCATGCTCTGCGCGGCGACCGGCTATGACGCGATTTCGCTGCAACCGAACGCGGGCTCCCAGGGTGAATACGCTGGCCTGCTGGCGATCCGCGCTTATCATCAGAGCCGTGGCGATCAGCACCGTGACATCTGCCTGATCCCGTCATCGGCGCACGGCACCAACCCGGCGACCGCCAACATGGCTGGCATGCGCGTCGTGGTGACCGCCTGCGATGCGCGCGGTAACGTCGACATCGAAGACCTGCGCGCCAAGGCCACTCAGCACCGCGACCAGCTTGCGGCGCTGATGATCACCTATCCGTCGACCCACGGCGTGTTCGAAGAAGGCATTCGCGAAATCTGCGGCATCGTTCATGACCATGGCGGCCAGGTTTACATCGATGGCGCCAACATGAACGCGATGGTCGGCTTGTGCGCGCCGGGCAAGTTCGGCGGCGACGTCTCGCACCTCAACCTGCACAAGACCTTCTGCATTCCGCACGGCGGCGGTGGCCCGGGCGTTGGCCCGATTGGCGTCAAAGCGCACCTCGCGCCCTTCATGCCGGGTCACGCACGCATGGAGCGCAAGGAAGGCGCGGTTTGCGCAGCGCCATTCGGCAGCGCCAGCATCCTGCCGATCACCTGGATGTACATCCGCATGATGGGTGGCGAAGGCCTCAAGCGCGCCTCGCAACTGGCGATCCTCAATGCCAACTACATCTCACGGCGCCTGGAAGAGCATTACCCGGTGCTGTACACCGGCGCCAACGGTCTGGTTGCCCATGAGTGCATCCTTGACCTGCGTCCGATCAAGGACAGCAGCGGCATCAGCGTCGATGACGTGGCCAAGCGCCTGATCGACTTTGGCTTCCACGCACCGACCATGTCGTTCCCGGTGGCCGGGACCCTGATGATCGAGCCGACCGAAAGTGAATCCAGAGAAGAGCTGGACCGCTTCTGCGATGCCATGATCAAGATCCGCGAAGAAATCCGTGCAGTTGAAGAAGGCACGCTGGACAAGGACGACAACCCACTGAAAAACGCACCGCACACCGCTGCGGAAATCGTCGGCCAGTGGAGTCACCCTTACAGCCGCGAACAGGCGGTGTACCCGGTCGATTCGTTGATCGAAAACAAATACTGGCCTCCGGTCGGCCGCGTCGACAACGTATTCGGCGACCGCAATCTGGTCTGCGCCTGCCCGTCCATCGAGAGCTATCAGGAAGTCTGATCGCCTGCTGCCGGCCTGCGCCGTTGGTCAGGGCGCAGGCGTATGGCTTGCCTTACGAGGAATCAAAAATGTCCACAGAGAAGCTGCTGATCACCCCTTTGAACGCCCTTCACCGCGAACTGGGCGCGAAGATGGTGCCTTTCGCCGGCTACGACATGCCTGTGCAATATCCGGCCGGCGTGATGAAGGAACACCTGCACACCCGCGCTCAGGCGGGGCTGTTCGATGTCTCGCACATGGGGCAGATCCGCCTCGGCGGTGCCGGTGCCGCCAAGGCGCTGGAAACCCTGGTGCCCGTCGACATCATCGATCTGCCGGTCGGTATGCAGCGCTACGCGATGTTCACCAATGAGTCCGGCGGCATCCTCGACGATCTCATGGTCGCCAACCTTGGTAACGAGCAATTGATGCTGGTGGTCAACGCCGCCTGCAAGGAACAGGATCTCGCCCACCTTCGCCAGCACCTGGCCGGTCAATGCACGATCGAACCGCTGTTCGAAGAACGCGCCCTGCTGGCGCTGCAAGGTCCGCAGGCCGTAACGGTGCTGGCACGCCTCGCCCCCGAGGTGGCGAGCATGACTTTCATGCAATTCGCCAGTGTCGCGCTGCTGGGCGTTCAGTGCTACGTCAGTCGCTCGGGCTACACCGGTGAAGACGGCTATGAAATCTCGGTCCCGGCCGAGCAGGCAGAAGCCTTGGCGCGTCGCCTGCTGGAAGAGCCGGAAGTCGACCCTATCGGCCTTGGCGCGCGTGACTCGCTGCGTCTGGAAGCAGGCCTGTGCCTTTACGGGCATGACATGGATACCGAAACGTCACCGATTCAAGCCAGCCTGCTGTGGGCGATCTCTAAAGTGCGCCGCGCTGACGGCGCGCGCGCAGGCGGCTTTCCGGGTGCCGAACAGATCTTCGCTCAACAGCAAAACGGCGTGGACAAGAAGCGCGTCGGCCTTTTGCCACAGGAACGCACTCCGGTGCGGGAAGGCACGCAGATCGTCGATGAGCAGGATTCGGTCATCGGCACCGTGTGCAGCGGCGGCTTTGGCCCTAGCCTGGGCGGTCCATTGGCAATGGGTTATCTGGACAGCCAGTATGCGGCGCTGGATACCCCGGTCTGGGCCATGGTGCGTGGCAAGAAAGTCCCGATGCGTGTAACTAAAATGCCTTTCGTTGCACAGCGTTACTTCCGCGGTTAAATAAAGGCGTCAAAAAAACAACAACAGATTTCGCACCCATACTGCTGTTCCCGAAGACTTCAACCCCTCGGGAACAGTGAACGCGTTATGTCAAAAACGCACCTATAAAGTGCAAAATATTATATAGCGCCTGCGCCTGCACTTAATCAGTGAACACCCGTGCGCCCTCGTTGAAGCCCCGTAAACAGGGTACTGAACAGGGAAACACAGGGGCTTGTTTTTGTAATGAGAGTTGGCGTAGAGTTTCTGAACTGTGTTTGCATGGGTCGCTGAATCTGGGCCTGGGCAGTAGCTCTAGGTTGCTACACCCGCTCTACGTTTCTTACTTCCTGCAACCAGCCCCAGTGCTCTTTCCTGTAAAGAGGCTGTCATTAATTCAAGCGTCAAAGGAAATAAGAAAATGGCTGAACGTCAGAGCGGTACCGTCAAGTGGTTCAACGACGAAAAAGGTTTTGGTTTTATCACTCCTGAGAGCGGGGCGGATCTGTTTGTACACTTCCGCGCGATTCAGGGTAGCGGCTTCAAGAGCCTGAAAGAAGGCCAGAAAGTTACCTTCGTTTCGGTACAGGGCCAGAAAGGCCTGCAGGCTGACGAAGTTCAGACAGAAGGCTAAGCAACGCCTGCACAAAAGCCTCTGGCAGTGATGCCAGAGGCTTTTGTGCATCTGTGATCGGGTAAACAGCGAACTTCTGCGTCGTGCGGTGCGAACCCTCGCACATGAAAAAGCCGACACGAGGTCGGCGTTTCATTAACGTTGCGACGCGTTACCCCGCGCGGCGCAGTAGCAGCACACCTGCCAGCGCACACACCCCGGCAGGCAACAGCACAGCCAGCAGCGGCGGGAAGCCGAACAGCAGGCTCGACGGGCCCAGCAGGTCCTGAATGATGCGGAACGTGAAACCGACCACAACCCCTGTGAACACCCGCTGCCCCAGCGTTACGGAACGCAGCGGACCAAAGATGAAGGAAATAGCCATCAACACCAGTGCCACGGTCACGGCCGGTTGCAATACTTTGGTCCAGAACGCCAGCCAGTAACGGCCGTTGCTCAAGCCCTGATCGGCCAGATAGTGCGCATAGCTCCAGAGACCACTGATCGACAGCGACTCGGGCGGCATGATTACGGTGCTGAGCAGTTGCGGGCTGAGCGATACATCCCAGCGCTCGTCCGGAGTATTGATAACTTCGGTACGGCCGTCATTGAAATGCGTGGTGGTCACGTCCTTCAATTCCCAGTAATCGGTCTTGAAGTGGGCTTCCTTGGCAAAACTGGAGGTTAGCATGTGGCGCTGGTCGTCGAAGCGATAACGCGTGACACCCAGCATCAGCCCGTTAGGCTGCACCGTGTTGATGTGGATGAACTCCTCGCCCTGACGATGCCACAGACCGTGTTTGGCGCTTTGCGCATCACCCAGCCCCTGCGCCAGCGAACGTGCCGCCTGAGCCTTGTTCTCGGCGTAAGGCGCGACATATTCACCGACCAGCACGCCGGCGATCATCAGCAGCAGCATCGGCTTCATGACCGCCCAGACGATTCGCCCGATGGACACACCGGCGGCGCGCATGATGGTCAGCTCGCTGCTGCTGGCCAGCGAACCGAGACCGATCAGACAGCCGATCAGGGCAGCCATCGGCAAGGTGTCGTAGACGCGGCGCGGCGCGGTCATCATGACGTAGCTGAGCGCATCCGGCAGCGTATAGGTGTCGCTGATATCGCCCATCTCATCGATGAACGCGAACAACGAAACCAGCCCCAGAATGATCCCCAGCACCGCCAGGATCGCCAGCAGCACGCTTTTACCGATGTAACGATCAAGCTTGACCACGAGTCACCTCCGTGACGCTACGACGACTCGCCATTTTCAACCGTATAGGCTCCCAGTAGAACAGCACCAGGCCGATGGCCAGGTAGATGGCGTGCACCCACCACATGCCCAGACTGAGCGGCAGCTTGCCTTTCTCCAGCGAACTGCGCACCGAGATCAGAATGGCCAGGTACGACATGTACAACAGGATCGCCGGCAGCAGCTTCAGGTAGCGGCCCTGGCGCGGGTTGACGCGCGACAGCGGAATGGCCATCAGGGTCACGATGAACACCGACAGCGGCAGTGAGATACGCCATTGCAACTCGGCAACAGAACGCGCGGTACGATTACCAAACAGCTCGCTGGTCGGGATGGCTTCGCGGTCGGTGACCTCTTCACTGATTTCCGGCTTGGGCAATGCCGCACCGTAAGTGTCGTACTTGATCACGCGGTAGTCGGCAGCCCCCGGATTACCGTCATAGCGATAGCCGTTTTCCAGAATCAGGAAGCGGCTGCCATTGGGCTGAACCTCCTGATGCCCCTTCTCGGCCACCAGCACGGTAATACCGTTGTCCTTGCTCTTGTCGCTGGACATGCGCTTTTCGGAAATGAACACGCCGGTCAGTTGCGAACGATCATCGGAAAGCTCCTTGGTGTAGGTGATGCGCGTACCGTCACGCAACGCCTGGAAGCGACCCGGCACCAGCGTGTCGAACTCGGTCATCGCATCCTGCTGGTTGATCAACTGCGAAAACTGCGCAGCCCCCTGTGGAGCGAGGCTGAAACTCAGCCAGGCGACCACCAGCCCGACCAGCGCCGCAGGGCCCATGGTGATGGCGAGCAAACGCTGCTGGCTCATGCCGGTCGCGGCCAGCACGGTCATTTCACTTTCCAGATAGAGACGCCCGTATGCCATCAGAATGCCGAGAAACAGCCCCAGTGGCAGAATCACCTGCAGAAACCCCGGCAGGCGGAAGCCCATGATCATGAACAGCACGCTTGGATCAAGCGCACCGGAAGCGGCCTGCGCCAGGTACTTGATGAACCGTCCGCTCATGATGAACACCAGCAGCACGGCGCTGACTGCGCTCAGGGTAAGCAGTACTTCTCGAGACAGATAACGAAAGACAATCAAACCAGACACTCCAGAGTTGTCAGGCTCAGGCAGCCAAACAGGGAAAATTGTGAGCCACGGCAACCGGAAATTCACGCCTGCAAAAGGCGTGGGCATAAAAAATATGCGGCATTATCCTGTGATTGTGCGTTTCTGTCACTGCACACCGGGGATAGATCGCACATACCGGTCAAGCAGACGGCTTTACGGGGTTGTCAGCAGTCGTGCAGCGGGGTCAAACTGCAAGGCTTATCGCGGCCATCGCCCTTGAAAACACACAGGCCCTGCCGCGCACATTATTCATATTGCGACTCTCATCGCCTATTCGGGGACCCCACATGGAATTGGTTGTTAAAAGCGTAAGCCCAGAAACCTTGAAAATCGCAACGCTGGTGGTCACCGTCAGTGAAAGCCGCGTGCTGGCCGGCGCTGCCCAAGTGGTCGACACCCTGAGCGGCGGCGCGCTTTCCGCCGTTCTGAAACGTGGCGACCTGGCGGGCAAGTCGGGCCAGAGCCTGCTGCTGACCAACCTGCCCAATATCAAGGCCGAGCGCGTTCTGCTGGTCGGCACCGGCAAGGATGGCGAGCTGTCGGATCGTCAATTGAAGAAGCTCGTCGGCGGCGTTCTCACGTGCCTGAAGGGTCTGGGCGGCAGCGATGCAGCGATTGTTCTGGATGACCTGTCCGTGAAGAACCGCGATACCTACGGCAAGGCTCGCCTGCTGGTCGAGGCACTGGCCGATGGCGAATACGTCTTCGACCGCTTCAAGACCCAGAAGGCCGAAGCGCGCCCGCTGAAGAAAATCACCCTGCTGACCGACAAGCTCAGCGTGGCCGACGTCGAGCGCGCTTCTGCTCACGCGCAAGCAATCGCCACCGGCATGGCGCTGACCCGCGATCTGGGCAATCTGCCACCGAACATCTGCCACCCGACCTACCTGGGCGAAGAAGCCAAGGCGCTGGGCAAGGCACACAAGAATCTGAAAGTAGAGATTCACGACGAGAAGAAACTCGCTGAACTGGGCATGGGCTCTTTCCTCGCTGTGGCACAGGGCAGCGCCCAGCCACCGCGCCTGATCGTGATGAATTATCAGGGCGCGAAGAAAGGCGACAAGCCGTACGTACTGGTCGGCAAAGGCATCACCTTCGACACCGGCGGCATCAGCATCAAGCCGGCTGCCGGCATGGACGAAATGAAATTCGACATGTGTGGTGCTGCCAGCGTGTTCGGCACCCTGCGCGCCGTGCTGGAGTTGAAACTGCCGATCAACCTGGTGTGCATTCTGGCCTGCGCCGAAAACATGCCGAGCGGCACCGCCACGCGCCCTGGCGACATCGTCACGACCATGAGCGGCCAGACCGTCGAAATCCTCAACACTGACGCCGAAGGCCGTCTGGTGCTGTGCGACGCGCTGACCTACGCCGAGCGTTTCAAGCCACAGGCCGTTATCGATATCGCCACCCTGACCGGCGCCTGCGTCGTTGCCTTGGGCGGTCATACCTCCGGCCTGCTGGGCAACAACGACGCGCTGATCAATCAGTTGCTCGACGCGGGCAAGCAAGCGGATGACCGTGCCTGGCAGTTGCCGTTGTTCGATGAGTATCAGGAGCAACTGGACAGCCCGTTCGCCGACATCGCCAACATCGGCGGTCCGAAAGGCGGCACCATCACCGCAGCCTGCTTCCTGTCGCGCTTCACCAAAGCCTACGAGTGGGCTCACCTGGACATCGCTGGCACCGCATGGCTGAGCGGCGGCAAGGACAAAGGCGCCACCGGGCGTCCGGTTCCGTTGCTGACCCAGTACCTGCTCGACCGCGCGGGCGTTTAAGTAAAGCAACCCTGGCGTATCGGGCTCACCCTCGATACGCCACCGGTTACGGACCCCACATGACTCAAGTCGATTTTTACATCCTGCCCAGTGCCGACCCTGCAGCTCGCCTGGACTTTGCCTGCAAACTGACGGAAAAAGCCTGGCGGCTCGGCCACAGGGTTTACCTGCACTGCAGCGATGCAGCGCAGCGCGAAGACCTCGACGCCCGCCTCTGGCGCTTCAAGGGCGAAGTGTTTCTGCCCCATGGCGACGCCGAGAGCGATCACGATGCCCCGGTGGTGCTGGGCCTTGGCGCAGATCCGGGGGCGCACGACGACCTGCTGGTCAACCTCGACCTGAGCATTCCGGCCTTTTTCAGCCGATTCGCCCGCGTGGCGGAAGTGGTTGTCGAAGACCCGGCCATACGCCTTGCCGCACGCGAGAGTTTCCGCTCCTACCGCGAACAGGGCTATCCTCCGCAAGATCACCGACTGCAGCGTCTTTGAGGACCCGATGGACACTTCAAACAAAGCTGGATCCGCGCATTTGCTGGACGACCTCGAATCGATCCGCCAATTGCTCGGCGATGACGCCAACCACCCTGCTCTGCTAAACGATACGGTTCAACGCGAAGGGCAGATTCCGTTGTTGTTCGATGTGGTCGGCAACCGGCCAGACAACACGCATCAACAGGACTTCGACGAAGACGATATCCCGACTCTGACGCCCGATGAGCCTCATGCCTCCGTCGAGCAGGTTCAGCAAGCCCAACCAGCGCTGCCTAATCCCGATGCCCTGTTGCATCTGGACAACGAACTGCGCGCCGCTGCGCAATTGATCATGCAGGACGTGATTGATGACTTTGCCCCGCATATCGAGACTGAAATCAAGCGGCGGCTGGAGGCCAGGCTGGAGCGGTTATTGGCGCAGCAGCAGAAGTGAGGGGTGGTCAGGAATCCGGAACACACGCGCGCAGAAATTCTGTCAGGGAGAGTTCAATGCGGTGCGGATCTCGGCTACCAATCGCATCATATCTGCCTTACGACCAATGCTGGTGAACTTGGCCCCCGTCAACCTCGTGCGTTTACCCGCATCCCTATTAATTTCTCGCAGGATGTCGGGAGAACGTGCGTGCTCCTGACGTTTAATAGCTAATTGCTCTCCAAATTCGTAATGGCTCGCATTTGATATACCCGTGAATTCTTCAAAGAATGATTGCTCCGCACGCTTGGCCGCCTGGATTTGATTACTCATTATTTGGTCGACGTTGTTCACTGCTTCTTCGAACCCTGTTTTGAAGTGGTCATTCCTGAACGCGCTGAACGAATGGCTTGGATCGTTTTTCACAACATCGTTAAGGCGTGACAATGCGCTTGGATTATTTCCGCCTGCCCAACGCTTTTTCAAATGCCAAGCGGCCTGCATGGCGATTGCGCTGTTCAATCTGGTGGACGCTTTGCCCAGTTCGTTTACGTCTGTGAAAGACAGGCGTTCAAGTATCTTTCCAATCATTTCGTCCGGCAGATTCTCAATGGTAACCGAGCTACGTGGCTTGAAGTGCATCCTCATGCGTGCAAGAAAGGGAGATGAAATATGCCCACCCGGATCACTCCGATTAACCGGATCCCCCTGACAATACGCATACGCATTCAAGCCTCCCCGCCCGAATGGGCTCAGGCTGTCCGGACTATTGAACCGCATCAGTACCGGGTTGAAAGCACGATAGCCCTTACCCAACAGATAATGTCCGGTCACAGGGTCCGCGCGCTCACCGTTGAAACCGGAAAAGGGGCCGCCCTGCGCGCGATGACCATAGGGACTGTAAGCCAACGACTGGCGCTCTTGCCCGCTCACAGCCTCCAGCACACTGCCTTGCATGTCGGTGCCCAGCAGGTCCGCCCTGACACTGGAGCCTTCAGTTTTATATTCCGCCAGCAAACGGTCTTCGCCGTGAAGCAAACGACGACGCACAGCGCCCTGTATCTCGACGGTCAAACGGTTTTTTTGATAGAACCGCGAAACCGCCTCCTGCGCCTCGGGATCGACGACGGCAATACGATCAAGCGCGTCATAGCGATATCGACACAGTGCGCGTCTGGCTTCAGGCGTGTCGTCCATGGCGGCGTCCGCCCTGCAAGTAAAGTCTGAATATCGATCATGCCCCATGGCCCACACGCCGCCTACTGACAGAACTGCCAGCTTGCAGCTTAAAGCTCACAGCTACTCCTGTGGCTTGTCGCTTGCCCACAGGTCTATACTTGCCGGTTTCCGAATCAAGGCCACAGGTTCCCGCCGCGCATGGACAAGACTTACCAGCCGCACGCCATCGAAACTTCCTGGTATCAGACCTGGGAGTCCGAGAACTACTTCGCTCCGCAAGGCGCGGGTGACTCGTACACCATCATGATCCCGCCGCCGAATGTCACCGGCAGCCTGCACATGGGTCACGGTTTCAACAACGCGATCATGGACGCCCTGATCCGTTTTCGTCGCATGCAGGGTCGCAACACGCTGTGGCAGCCGGGCACCGACCACGCCGGTATTGCCACGCAGATGCTGGTGGAGCGGCGTCTCGAAGCGCAAGGCGTGAGCCGTCATGAGCTGGGCCGCGAGAAGTTTCTCGACAAGATCTGGGAGTGGAAAGCCGAGTCCGGTGGCAATATCAGCCGTCAGATCCGCCGACTGGGTTCGTCGGTCGACTGGAGCCGTGAGCGCTTCACCATGGACGACGGCCTGTCAGAAGCCGTGAAAGAAGCCTTCGTGCGCCTGCATGAGGACGGCCTGATCTACCGCGGCAAGCGGCTGGTCAACTGGGACACCAAGCTGCACACCGCGATTTCCGATCTCGAAGTCGAAAACCACGACGAGAAAGGCCACCTGTGGAACCTGCGCTACCCGCTGGCTGATGGCGCAAAAACCGCCGAAGGCCTGGATTACCTGATCGTTGCCACCACCCGCCCGGAAACCATGCTCGGTGATGCGGCGGTTGCCGTGAACCCGCAGGACGAGCGCTACAAGGCGCTGATCGGCAAGTTCGTCGAACTGCCGCTGGTCGGCCGCCGCATTCCAATCATTGCCGATGATTACTGTGACCCTGAATTCGGCACCGGCTGCGTGAAAATCACCCCGGCGCACGATTTCAACGACTACGAAGTCGGCAAGCGCCATAACTTGCCGCTGCTGAACATTTTCGACAAGAATGCCAGCGTTCTGCCTGCTGCTCAGGTGTTCAACCTCGATGGCACACTGAATGAAAGCGTCGACGGCAGCCTGCCTGCCGCCTACGCCGGTCTCGACCGTTTCGAAGCACGCAAGCAGATCGTTGCTGCGTTCGACGCCGCCGGGCTGCTGGTCAGCGTTGACGATCACGCCCTGAAAGTGCCGAAGGGCGACCGCTCCGGCACCATCATCGAGCCGTGGTTGACCGATCAGTGGTACGTGTCCACCAAACCGCTGGCCGAACCGGCGATTGCTGCGGTAGAAGACGGCCGTATCGCGTTCGTGCCCAAGCAGTACGAAAACATGTACTTCTCGTGGATGCGCGACATCCAGGACTGGTGCATCAGCCGCCAGCTCTGGTGGGGCCATCGCATCCCGGCCTGGTACGACGAGTCAGGCAAGGTCTATGTAGGCCGCGACGAAGCCGAAGTTCGCGCCAAAAACAACCTTGGCCCGGACGTCGCGCTGCAACAGGACAATGACGTACTCGACACCTGGTTCAGCTCGGGGCTGTGGACCTTCTCCACGCTCGGCTGGCCGGAAAAGACCAAGGCGCTGGAAACTTTCCACTCCACCGACGTGCTGGTCACCGGTTTTGACATCATCTTCTTCTGGGTTGCCCGGATGATCATGCTCACCTTGCATTTGGTGAAGAACGAAGACGGTACGCCGCAAGTGCCTTTCAAGACCGTTTATGTCCACGGCCTGGTGCGTGATGGCCAGGGCCAGAAGATGTCCAAGTCCAAGGGCAACGTTCTGGACCCGCTGGACATCGTTGACGGTATCGACCTCGAAACGCTGGTGCAGAAACGCACCAGTGGCCTGATGCAACCGCAACTGGCGAAGAAGATCGAGAAGCAGACCCGTCAGGAATTCGCCGAAGGCATCGCCAGCTATGGCACCGACGCCCTGCGCTTTACCTTCTGCTCGCTGGCGTCCACCGGTCGCGACATCAAGTTCGACATGGGTCGCGTCGAAGGCTACCGCAACTTCTGCAACAAGATCTGGAACGCCGCGCGCTACGTGCTGGACAAGGGCGAAGACTGCGGGCAGAACGGCGAACCGGTCGAGCTGTCGCTGGCTGATCGCTGGATCATCTCGCAACTGCAACGCACCGAAGCCGAAGTGACCCGTCAACTGGATCAGTTCCGTTTCGACCTCGCCGCGCAGGCCTTGTACGAGTTCATCTGGAACCAGTATTGCGACTGGTATCTGGAGCTGTCCAAGCCGGTGCTGTGGGACGAAACCGCACCAGTCGAACGTCAGCGCGGCACACGTCGCACGCTGGTTCGTGTCCTGGAAGTAGCGTTGCGTCTGGCGCATCCGTTCATGCCGTTCATCACCGAAGAAATCTGGCAGCGCCTTGCGCCGCTGGCCGGTGTGGAAGGCAAGACCATCATGCTGCAACCTTGGCCCGTGACCAACGAAGCACGCATCGATCAGGCTGCCGAAGACGACATCGAATGGTTAAAGGGTCTGATGCTCGCTGTGCGTAATATCCGCGGCGAAATGAACATCGGTCCGGGCAAGCCGCTGCAATTGTTCCTCAAGAACGTCAGTGCCGAAGACCAGCGTCGTCTGAGCGAAAACGATTACCTGCTCAAGAAGCTGGCCAAGCTTGAATCCATGACCGTGCTCACCGATGGCGCCGAAGCGCCACTGTCTGCCACCGCACTGGTGGGCGACATGGAAGTGCTGGTGCCGATGGCCGGGCTGATCGACAAGGGCGCGGAACTGGCGCGCCTCGACAAAGAAATCCAGCGCCTGCAAGGCGAAGTGCAACGCGTCGGCGGCAAGCTGTCCAACGCAGCCTTCGTCGACAAGGCACCGCCTGAAGTCATCGCCAAGGAGCGCGCCAAGCTGACCGAGGCCGAACAGGCGCTGGGCAAGCTGGCCGAGCAACACGCGCGCATCGCCAGCCTGTAAGGTGGTCAGAGAAGCCAGCCCATACGTGGGCTGGCTTTTTGTTATCTGGCCTTTGTCATCCCAATGTCCTGTATTGACCTACTCGCAGCCGAAATCGAATCCATGACCGATACCCCGAAACCTCCGCGCAAGAAGCCTCAACGCCCGGCAAAGCCAGCAGCGCCGCGTGAGAAAGCCACCTTGCACCCGCGCAATCGTCATCAGGGGCACTACGATTTTCCGAAGCTGATCAAATCCAGTCCTGAACTGGCCGCATTCGTGATTCTCAATCCCTACGGCAAGGAAAGCATCGACTTCGCCAACCCACAGGCGGTGCGGGTGTTCAACCGCGCATTGCTCAGGGCGTTCTATGGCATCGCGCACTGGGACATTCCGGCCGATTATCTGTGCCCGCCCATTCCGGGGCGTGCAGACTATCTGCACTTTCTCGCCGACTTGCTCGCTGAGGACAACGAGGGCGTGATCCCGCGCGGGCCATCGGTCAGGGCTCTGGATATCGGCACCGGCGCCAACTGCATCTACCCGCTGTTGGGGCACAGCGATTATGGCTGGCAGTTCGTGGGTTCGGACATCGACAGCACAGCCATCGCGGCAGCGACCACCATCGTCAAAGCGAACGGTTTGCAAAAGGCCGTCAGCGTGCGCCTGCAGGGCAATCGCAAACAGATCCTGCTCGGGCTCCTCGACAGCAGCGAACGCTTCCACGTGAGCCTCTGCAACCCGCCCTTCCATGCTTCGCTGGACGAAGCGCAACGCGGCAGTCAGCGCAAATGGCGCGCACTGGGCAAGGCTGATCCCAAGCGCAAGCTGCCGGTGCTCAACTTTGGCGGGCAGTCTCAGGAATTGTGGTGCGAAGGCGGCGAAATCGGTTTCGTGACGCAACTGATCCAGGAAAGCGCCAAATTACCTGGCCAGGTGGTGTGGTTCAGTACGCTGGTATCCAAGGCGAGCAATCTGCCGCCGATCCAGAGCGCCCTGAAAAAAGCCGGCGCGCTTGAAGTGAAAGTCGTGGAGATGGGCCAAGGTCAGAAACAGAGCCGCTTCGTGGCCTGGACCTTCCTTGAAAAGGCACAGCGCATAACGGGCTGACCGAGTGGACTCTCGTGCCCAAGCCCATCCCGACTGTCGTGCGACGCTCTGCGTCCGCCCTGAAGAATTGCCTAATCAACCGCCCACAAAAAAGCCGCGCCCGGTTATCCGGTGCACGGCTTTCTACAGCAAGCGGATGCTTACTTGTTGATCGAGTCGTTCAGCACTTTGGCCGGGACGAACTTGATAACTTTCTTGGCAGCGATTTCGATGGCGGCACCAGTCGAAGGGTTGCGGCCAGTGCGTGCTGGACGCTCTGCAACTTTCAGTTTGCCGATGCCCGGTAGAGTGATTTCTGCACCGCTTTCGAGTTGGTCGGCAACGATCTGTCCCAATTGCTCAAGAGCCTTACGCGCGGTGGTTTTTGGCGCATCGATAGCTTCTGCAATACCGGCAACCAATTGGTCTTTCGTCAGAGCCATGGTGGTGTTCCTTCCAGATCAAATTCATTTGGATTGCAGAGCGCAACATCGGCCGGTAGCCAGGCAAAGAACCTTGCCACCCGCTAACAGTCACGATTAATCGCGAAAGTGTAGATACTGAAACCGGGTAATGGTTCGGCCTACGTGTGCACAATCTGCATGCTTGACGCGCTAAGTGCGCAAGACCGCGCAAAACTAGCACAGAGCCGGGCAAATATCCGCTTCTACCTATCCTTTTGGTCAGGTTTTGATGGCAATTGCACAAAAAATGCTCAGCCAGTGCCATTCAATCGTGAAAACCAGCTGCATCAAGGCCCGCAGGCACATGCGTGCGTTACACTGGGCGCATTGCAACGAGCTGCACGCTCTTCACTTTTTTCAGCCGAGAAGCCCATGCCGATCCGCCATTGCATCGTCCACCTGATCGAGAAAAAACCTGACGGTACGCCCGCTGTTCTCCATGCCCGCGACTCCGAACTCGCCGAGTCCCAGGCCATCGAGAACATGCTGGCGGACCTCAATGAAAGTTATAACGCCAAACAGGGCAAGGCATGGGGCCTGTTCCATCCCGAGTCCGGCGCGCACCCTTTCAGCGGCTGGCTGAAGGAATATATCGACGGCGGCAGCGACTTCACCGCGTTCTCGAGGGTGGCAGTCGAACACCTGCAAAAGCTCATGGAGGAGTCCAATCTGTCAGTCGGTGGCCACGTGCTGTTCGCCCATTACCAGCAAGGCATGACCGACTACCTGGCCATCGCCCTGCTGCACCACAGTGAAGGCGTGGCCGTGAATGCCGAGCTGGACGTGACCCCGTCCCGGCACCTTGATCTGGGCCAGTTGCACCTTGCCGCGCGCATCAATATTTCCGAGTGGCAGAACAACAAGCAGTCCAAACAGTACATCTCGTTCATCAAAGGCAAGAACGGCAAGAAGGTCTCCGAATACTTCCGCGACTTCATCGGCTGCCAGGAAGGCGTGGACGGTCCGGGCGAAACCCGCACCCTGCTGAAGGCCTTCAGCGATTTCGTCGAAAGCGAAGACCTGCCGGAAGAGTCGGCGCGCGAAAAGACCAAGACGCTGGTCGACTACGCCAGCAGCCAGAGCAAGATGGGCGAGCCGATGGGCCTTGAAGAGCTGTCCGTGCTGATCGACGAAGAGCGTCCACGGGCGTTCTACGATCACATCCGCAACAAGGACTACGGCCTGTCACCCGAGATTCCGGCGGATAAACGCACCCTCAACCAGTTCCGCCGCTTTACGGGCCGCGCGGAAGGCCTGTCGATCAGCTTCGAAGCTCACCTGCTGGGCGACAAGATCGAGTACGACGAAACCGCAGGCACCTTGATCATCAAGGGGCTGCCCACTCAACTGACCGATCAGTTGAAGCGCCGGTAATCCGTATGCTGATACGCACCCTCAAGAAGTTTGCCCTGATCATGCTGGTGGTGGTCGTTTATCAGAACTGGGGCCGGATCGAGAACTTCGTCAATCCTCCGCCAGCGGAGGTCGCGCAGCGTTACAGCCAGGCAAACGTTGTGCTGTACGCCACCGACTGGTGCGGCTACTGCAAACAGACCCGGCGTTTTCTGGACAGCAAAGGGATTGCGTATCAGGAATTCGACATCGAAAAATCCGAGGAAGGCCGCAAGGCCTATGAAGCGCTGGGAGGCAGAGGCATCCCGATGATCGACGTCAACGGCACCCTGATCCGGGGTTTCGCCCCGGATGAGATATTGGCGGCTTTGAAGTAAGGGCTCTTGGCCTGCCGTTTGCCGAAGCCAGACAAGGTGCTTTCACGAGCAAGCTCACGCCCACAGGGTGCAGCGAACTTTCCAGCTGAGCCCTGTAACTTCAGCGTTTCTCCACCCGAAACCCCAGTCGCGGAAAGTGCACATGTACCACACCGGCGCGATCGTCCTCGCGACGCAGGATCAGCTCTTCGCGCCCGGTAAACACCAGCTCGCCTTCAACCGCTTCGACGCCATAGTCGACCGCCGCAATAGCGACGCTATCGCCTGCCTTGAAACCGTTCGGGTCAACCAGGGTTTCATCGGGCAGCGGCGCAGGCGTGGCGTTGCTGGCGATTTCAATGGCATCGGCCGAACTCAGGTCGCTGAAGGTGCCGTGGCCAAAGCCCAGTACGCGATCCAGCCAGGCGCGAACACTTGGATAATCATCGACAAAGGACGCAGTCACCGGCGTTTGCTTGAGAAACCACAGCGTGTGGGCGACCGAGAAGTCGGCGATGGAAGGCGCGCCAAACAGGAATTCGCCGCCATGCGACAGCTGCAATTCCAGCCGTGACATGAGTGTCGGCCATTGATGCTTGACCTGCTCGACAGGCGGGCGGGACGCCGTGCCACCGTTGAACAGCGTCGAACGGTCGGCGATAAATGCCTTGGCGGCGTCTGGCGGCACTTTGGCGAAACGCACAACCATTGATTCAGGCTGAAACACCAGGCTCACGGCATGCAGGAACAACACCGAGTCGGCCCACGCCGCCAGGCCGGCCACTGCAAACTCCTGACCTTGCGGGAAGAACGCCGGCGAGGCTTTTTCCTGCTCGAGTCGCCGCGCCATCAGGGCCGTGTCACAGTAGATATCCGCACCGGCCTGCAACACGGGTGTTCTGCGATAGCCACCGGTCAATGCTGTCAGGTCAGGCTTGGGCATGATCGAAGGGATGGTCACCGAACGCCATGCGAGGCCTTTGAAACCCAGCATCAGCCGGGCTTTTTCGGCAAACAGCGACGTGGGGTAATGGTGAAGAATCAGTTCGGACATGTTCAGCCTCTGCGCACATGAGAAGCTGACAGCTTAACCTCCTGCACCCTGCCCGCCCACAGGCTCAACCGGATGATGCGGCATCACGCTGATGAATCGGCGATGTGGCATAACTGGCTGCCAGCGCTTCCTTGGCGCTTTTCCTCAGCTTTTTGATCAGTCGCTCGTGACGCAACGCTTCTCCCTTGCTGGGCCACTGTTCGATGTAAACCAGCGCCATCGCCGGGCTGGAACAGAAAAAGCGCGCGCCCTTGCCGCTCTGATGCGCGGCAAATCGTCGCTGCGGATCATCACTGATGCCGCAGTACAACGAGCCGTTGGCGGCGCGCACCAGATAAACGTACCAAGGCTTGCCAACGGCCGATTCCACAGCAGGGGCTGCGACTGAGACTTGCACGTCAGGCACGGCGGTTCTCGGTAAAGGCGTTCAGACCTTTGAGCGCCTGCGCACGAACGGCGTTGCGCACCAGCGGTGTCCAGCCAAGCAACAGGCCTTTTGCACCCAGCGCCTGTCGCGACCAGCGCCACATATCGAACTGATCGCGGTGCTCGCAGATCTTGCCATCGCGAAACACGAAGCGGGCCTGAATGTCGTTCTCCACCGTGCGCCCGGTCTGACTGAACAGATAAGTCGCCACCCAGTGCGCGCTGCCCGTCCGATCATCGGCGCGCACCTGATCGAAGACCACCGAAAAGTTCTTCGCCTTCGATGTCAGCATTCGCCACATGTCGCCCACCTGAGGCCCGCGCAGTTCACCAAATGCAGGATCGCTGAACACCACGTCGTCGGTGTAACAGGCGATCATCGCCTCGGCATCCAGCTGCGCGAATGCCTCATAGAAGCGGGTGATCAGCGCACTGTTGGCCTGACTTTGTTCTTCGTAGCCCATGCGTGCAAATCCCTTGGCGAAAGATGCGTGCACGATAAGCGGCGCAGCAGAAAATGGCGAGGGTTTGATGGCCTCAGACCTTCTCGCTGCTCACTTGCACATGCAGTGCCCGCCCCGCACACAGGCCGGCGATCATCGCGCCCAAGCCCAGTACAGCGAAGATCCAGCCAATCGCGTTCCAGCTGCCGGTCATGTCGTGGACCACGCCGACCGCAAACGGACCGGTCGAGGCAATGGTGTAACCGAAACCCTGCGCCATGCTCGACAGGTTGGCTGCCACGTGGGAATCCCGCGAGCGCAGCACGATCAGGGCCAGCGCCAGGCTGAAGGTGCCGCCCTGCCCGATCCCCAGCAGAATCGCCCAGCCCCACAGCCCTCCCAGTGGTGCATAAAGGCAGCCGAACAGGCCGATCAGTGTCAGCGACATGACCAGCATGATCGCCAAGCGCTGATCCTTGCCGCGTGTGGCCAGATACGGCACGGCCAATGAGCTGACGACCTGCGCGATGATCGAACCGGACAGCAACAGACCGGCCTCGGTCGGCGTCATGCCGCGACCAATGAGGATTGATGGCAACCAGCCAAAAACGATATACGACAGCGACGATTGCAGGCCCATGTACAGCGTCACCTGCCAGGCCAGCGGATCACGCAGCAGGCCGCGCACGCGATAGACGTCGCGATGCGTGCCATGCACTGTACGCGTCTGCGGGAACCAGAACAGCGCCGCGATCAGTGCCGGAATCAGCCAGAACCCCAGGCCAATCTGCCAGCTTCCATCGAAGTAATGACTCAGCGGTACCGTCGACCCGGCGGCAATGGCAGCCCCCAGACACAATGCCATGGTGTAGACACCGGTCATGGCACCGGCCTTTTGCGGAAAGTCGCGTTTGACGATGCCCGGCAGCAATACGCCGATCACGCCAATGCTCGCGCCCGCCAGCAGGCTGCCGCCAAACAGCCCGACTTCGCCAAACAGGCTGCGCAGCGCCAGGCCTGCCGCCAGCGTCAGCAACACCATCAGCACCACACGTTCGCTGCCGAAACGGCGAGCCAGAATCGGTGCCAGTGGCGCGAACAGACCCAGACACAATACCGGCAAGGTGGTCAGCAGACCGGCTTCGGCAGCCGACATGCCAAGGCTTTTCGACACATCGTTGAGCAGCGGCGCAATGCTGGACAATGCGGGACGCAGATTGAGCGCGACCAGCACCAGGCCCAGCAGCAAAAGCCAGGGGCTTTGCAGAACAGGATTGGGTTGAGCAGCAGTCGGTTGGGGGCTGAGTGGGGCCTTGGCAGTCATCGGTTTCTCGGTCATCAGGTATGTCGACCCGTTTCAGGGGGGCGGTATCCTGTTGGAGAATCATCTTGAATACAAGGTTCAGCTGAAATTGCATACAGGAAGGACGGCAAAAAGCGGCCATAAAAAAACCGGGCGCAGGACCCGGTCTTCTGTGCAGCAGCTACCGACTCAGTGAATGATCTGGCTGAGGAACAGCTTGGTACGGTCGCTCTGCGGATTATCGAAGAAGTCGTTAGGCGCAGCCTGTTCGACGATTTCGCCCTTGTCCATGAAGATCACCCGGTTCGCCACGGTACGGGCAAAGCCCATCTCGTGGGTCACGCAGAGCATGGTCATGCCCTCTTCCGCCAGGCCGACCATGGTGTCGAGTACTTCCTTGACCATTTCCGGATCGAGCGCCGAAGTCGGTTCATCGAACAGCATGATTTTCGGCTTCATGCACAAGGCGCGGGCAATCGCCACACGCTGCTGCTGACCACCGGAAAGCTGACCCGGAAACTTGTGGGCCTGCTCCGGAATACGCACGCGCTCCAGGTAGTGCATGGCGATTTCTTCAGCCTTCTTCTTCGGCATCTTGCGGACCCACATCGGTGCCAGCGTGCAGTTCTGCAGGATGGTCAGGTGCGGGAACAGATTGAAGTGCTGAAACACCATGCCGACTTCACGGCGGATGGTTTCGATCTGCTTCAGGTCGGAAGTCAGTTCGGTGCCATCCACGATGATGCGGCCCTGCTGATGCTCTTCCAGACGGTTGAGGCAGCGGATGGTGGTCGACTTGCCCGAACCCGACGGGCCGCACAGCACGATACGCTCGCCCTGACGCACATTCAGGTTGATGTCCTTGAGTACATGGAACTGGCCGTACCATTTATGAACGCCCTCCATGCGGATCATGCCTTCAGCGCCCAGGGGCTTATTGATAGCTTCACTCATCACAAAACTCCTAACGCTTGTGGCCTGTGTCCAGCTTACGTTCCAAATGCATGGAATAGCGGGACATACCGAAACAGAAGATCCAGAACACCAGGGCCGCGAAGACGTAGCCTTCGGTGGCCATACCCAGCCAGGCCGGGTCGGCGGTGGCTTGCTTGACGCTGTTGAGCAAGTCGAACAGGCCGATAATGATCACCAGACTGGTGTCTTTGAACAAGGCAATAAAGGTGTTGACGATGCCGGGAATGACCATCTTCAACGCCTGCGGCAGAATCACCAGCCCCATGCTGCGCCAGTAGCCCAGGCCCATCGCCGAGGCCGCTTCGTACTGACCTTTAGGGATGGCCTGCATACCACCGCGCACCACTTCGGCAATGTACGCCGACTGGAACAGGATGACGCCGATCAGCGCCCGCAGTAGCTTGTCGAAGTTCATCCCTTCCGGCATGAACAGCGGCAGCATGACCGAAGACATGAACAGCACAGTGATCAACGGCACGCCGCGCCAGAACTCGATGAACGTCACGCACACCACACGCACGGCGGGCATGTTGGAACGACGACCGAGCGCCAGCAGAATACCCAACGGCAAGGCACCGACGATACCCACGGTGGCAATCACCAGGGTCAGCATCAGACCGCCCCACTGGCTGGTCGGTACGTTGGTCAGACCAAACGCGCCGCCATGCAGCAGGTAGAACGCGACAATCGGGTAGATCACCAGGAAGCAGATGCCGTACACAGCCTTGCGCGGAAACTTCGAAATGAACAGCGGCGCAGCGCCGACAATCGCCAGAATTGCGGTCAGATCGACCCTCCAGCGCAGTTCATTGGGAAAGTAGCCGTACATGAACTGGCCGAAGCGCTGCTCGATGAACACCCAGCAGGCGCCCGCCTTGGTGCAGTCTGCCTTGGTCGTGCCGATCCAGTTGGCGTCCAGCAGGGCCCAACTGAGAATAGGCGGAACGATCAGGTAGATCAGATACAACGAGAACAGGGTCAGCAGGGTGTTGATCCAGCTGGAGAACAGGTTCTGCCGCATCCACGCGACCGGGCCGAACACTTTGCCCGGTGGTGGCATATCAGGTTTGAAAGTATGGGTTGTCATGCGCGTTTCCTCACCGCTCGATCAGCGCAATGCGCTTGTTGTACCAGTTCATCAGCATGGAAATGCTGATACTGATCGCCAGGTACACGCTCATGGTGATGGCAATGACTTCAATGGCCTGTCCGGTCTGGTTGAGCACCGTACCGGCGAACAGGGAAACCATTTCCGGATAACCGATGGCTGCTGCCAGCGACGAGTTTTTCGCCAGGTTCAGGAACTGACTGGTCAACGGCGGGATGATCACTCGCAGCGCCTGCGGGATGATGACCTTGCGCAGCGTCGGCCCGGGACGCAGACCCAGCGACCGGGCGGCTTCGGTCTGGCCGTGGCTGACCGACTTGATGCCGGAGCGCACGATTTCGGCGATGAACGCGGCCGTGTAGATGGTCAGCGCCAGCGTCAGGGAGATCAACTCGGGGATCAGCACCCAGCCGCCAGTGAAGTTGAAGCCCTTGAGCTGCGGCAGTTCCCAACGCACCGGGCTGCCGAAGATCAGCACGCTCAGGCCGGGAATAACCAGCAGCAACGCCAGACCGACCCAGAACTTGTGGAACGGCTGGCCGGTAGCTTCAAAACGCTTGTTGGCCCAGCGCACCATCATCACGATCGCGATCACCGCGATTACGATGCTGATCAGGAACGCCCAGGCACCTTCGGCAGGCAGGGCGCGGGGCATGTTGAGCCCGCGACTGCTGACGAAGAACATGTCCAGATAGCCATGAGCCTGACGCGGACCGGGCAGCGTGAGGAATACGGCGGTGTACCAGAACAGGATTTGCAGCAGTGGCGGAATGTTGCGGAAGACCTCGACATAAACGGTGGCCAGCTTGCTGATCATCCAGTTCGGAGACAGGCGAGCGACACCAATGACAAAGCCCAGCAAGGTCGCCAGGACAATACCGATAACCGACACCAGCAAGGTGTTCAGCAAACCGATGACGAACACGCGAGCATAAGTGTCCGATTCGCTGTAGTCGATCAGGTGCTGAGCAATACCGAAACCGGCACTGTTCTCAAGAAAACCGAAACCCGAGGTGATACCACGGTGTTGCAGGTTGGTCTGGGTGTTGTCGAAAATGAACCAGCCAAACGCGATCACCGCCACGACAGTGATGATCTGAAATAACCACGCGCGCACTTTCGGATCGCTCAGAGAGAGCTTTTGCTTGGGTGCGACGATTTGCTTTTCCATGAAATGCCCCAGGAAAAATCCAACAGAACAACGCCCGACAGGCTGGGAAGCCTGTCGGGCGCCGGGTCAATCAACGAATAGGTGGTGCGTACTGGATGCCGCCGGCATTCCACAGAGCGTTCTGGCCACGCTTGATTTTCAGCGGGGTGCCTTCGCCCAGGTTGCGTTCGAACACTTCGCCGTAGTTACCGACTTGCTTGACGATCTGCACGACCCAGTCTTTCGGCAGTCTCAAGTCCTTGCCGTAGGTACCGTCGGCACCCAGCATGCGGGCAACGTCAGGGTTCTTGGTCGCCTTGGCTTCTGCTTCGACGTTCTTGGAAGTGATTTTGGCTTCCTCGGCGTTGAGCATGGCGAACAGGGTCCAGCGCACGATCGAGAACCACTCTTCGTCGCCTTTACGCACGACAGGGCCCAGCGGCTCTTTGGAGATAACTTCCGGCAGAACGACGTAATCGTCCGGCATGGCCAGCTTGCTGCGCTGTGCGTAGAGCTGCGACTGGTCGGACGTCAGCACGTCGCAACGACCGCCTTCCAGCGACTTGGCGCTTTCGTCGGAGGTGTCGAAGGTGATCGGCGTGTATTTCAGGCCGTTTGAGCGGAAGTAGTCGGAGACGTTCAGCTCGGTGGTGGTACCAGCCTGGATGCAGATGGTTGCACCGTCCAGCTCTTTGGCACTGTTGACGCCCAGCTTCTTGTTCACCAGAAAGCCGATGCCGTCGTAGTACGTCACGCCGGTGAAGACCAGGCCCATGCCCGCATCGCGGGAGCTTGTCCAGGTGGTGTTACGCGAAAGGATGTCGATCTCGCCCGATTGCAGGGCAGTGAAACGCTCTTTGGCGTTCAACTGACTGAACTTGACCTTGGTGGCGTCGCCGAATACTGCGGCGGCTACTGCGCGGCAGACGTCAGCGTCGATACCGGTGATCTTGCCGGTGGAGTCCGGAACGGAAAAACCTGGCAGGCCATCGCTGACGCCGCACTGCACAAAGCCTTTCTTCTGGATAGCATCAAGGGTAGCGCCTGCGTTGGCAGCCCCGGTCACACCGAATGCGGCTAGCGCCGTGACAACAGCAAGGGTGGATTTCAACATCTTCATTCAAAAACTCCATTTTGCTCTTTGTTGTGTGGAAGCCTCAGTCGCATCGCACCTTTGTGAGGCGCTTGTGACCCGTGCTGGCTTATTTTTGGGTCATGCGGTACCGAGCCTGAATATCGAGTCGCTGACAGGATCTACCTGCCACTGCTTTTCTTCATTCAGAATCGGCCCCGTGGACTGAAGCTTCATGATTTCCCGAACCAGAGAAGTACGGGTCGAACCGTGCCGCGAATCCTGACGCAGGAACTCCCGGGCCGCTTTTCGATCGCTACAAGTATGCGTCTTGCAGTGTTACCGAACGATGAGCGCGCCTGGACTCCAGTCCTGCTGTAGCAAAGCCCGTACCAGTACGCCAGCTATGTCGAATTAACGACAGGTCAAGACAAAAAATTGTAATCTTGCGACATCTTCGTTCACTTTTAATCGACCCGCGCACCTTATTAATGCGCCAAAAAAGCGCCAGCGCACACAAATGGAGCAGTCATGAGCGAGCCTTTGATCATCGAACCTTCAACTTCCGTCGACGCCTGCGTTATCTGGCTGCACGGCCTGGGCGCCGACCGCTACGATTTCCTGCCGGTTGCCGAAGCGCTGCAAGCGTCGTTGCACAGCACCCGTTTCGTCCTGCCACAGGCACCGACTCGCGCCGTGACCGTCAATGGCGGCTACGAAATGCCAAGCTGGTATGACATAAAGGCCATGAGCAGCGAGGCCCGCGCCATCGATCACGATCAGATGGAAGCCTCGGCGCAGCAGGTGCTGGACCTGATCGAGCAACAGCGCGACAGCGGCATCGATCCGGCGCGAATCTTTCTGGCGGGCTTTTCCCAGGGCGGTGCGGTCGTGCTCCATACGGCCTATAAACGCTGGCAGGGTCCGCTCGGTGGCGTACTCGCGCTCTCTACTTATGCACCGACATTCAGCGATGAGATGACCCTTTCCGCCAGCCAGCAGCGCATTCCGGCCCTTTGTCTGCACGGCAAACATGACGGCGTGGTTCCCTATCCGATGGGTCGGGCTGTTTACGAGCGCCTCAAGACTCAGGGTGTAACCGTTGAATGGCAGGAGTACCCAATGGAGCACCAAGTGTTACCGCAGGAAATCCACGACATTGGCGTCTGGCTCGCTGAAAAGCTTCGTTGACAGCGCCGCAAAGCCCTGAAACAGACCTCTTCTGTAGCTCGCCATGGATGGCACTACGCCGAGCACGGTTCTTGCTTTACACTGCCCGGCGTACACTCCTTAACCAATTGACGAGATGACCGTGCTCAAAGCACTAAAAAAGATGTTCGGTAAGAGCGAGGCAGAGCAACGCGCGCCTATACCGACAGCCTCCCTCCCTGCCTCCCCCGCGCCTGTCGAAGGCGACTCACAGGATCATGCTGTCCAGGCTCAGGCTCTGGACATTGTCAACGAACCCGCCAGGACACGCACGCCGCGTACCGACAAGCCAAGGGCCGAACGCCCGCGCCGGGAACGTGTGACCATGCCGCCTGCGCCGGAATGGAAACTCGAAGATTTCGTCGTCGAGCCGCAGGAAGGCAAGACCCGCTTTCACGATTTCAACCTGGCGCCCGAACTGATGCATGCCATTCAGGACCTGGGGTTTCCGTATTGCACGCCCATTCAGGCGGGTGTACTGGGTTTCACCCTCAAGGGCAAGGATGCAATCGGCCGCGCACAGACAGGCACTGGCAAGACGGCGGCGTTCCTGATCTCGATCATCGAGCAGTTGACCCAGACACCGCCACCGGCCGAGCGCTACATGGGTGAACCGCGTGCCTTGATCATCGCGCCCACCCGTGAGCTGGTGGTGCAGATCGCCAAGGACGCCGCCGACCTGACCAAGTACACCGACCTGAACGTCATGACGTTCGTCGGCGGCATGGACTTCGACAAGCAGCTCAAGCAGCTTGAAGCGCGCCACTGCGACATTCTGGTCGCCACGCCAGGCCGCCTGCTGGACTTCAATCAGCGCGGCGAAGTGCATCTGGACATGGTCGAGGTGATGGTGCTCGACGAAGCCGACCGCATGCTCGACATGGGCTTCATCCCACAGGTACGGCAGATCATTCGCCAGACCCCGCACAAGGGCGAACGCCAGACGTTGCTGTTCTCCGCGACCTTCACCGAAGACGTGATGAACCTCGCCAAACAATGGACAACCGACCCCTCCATCGTCGAAATCGAGTCACTGAACGTGGCCAGCGATAACGTCGAACAGCATATCTATGCCGTGGCCGGTGCCGACAAGTACAAATTGCTCTACAACCTGGTCACCGACAACGGCTGGGAACGGGTCATGGTCTTCGCCAACCGCAAAGACGAAGTCCGCCGTATCGAAGAGCGCCTGGTGCGCGATGGCGTCAATGCGGCGCAGCTGTCAGGCGATGTGCCTCAGCATAAGCGCATCAAGACGCTGGAAGGCTTTCGCGAAGGCAAGATTCGCGTGCTGGTCGCCACCGACGTGGCCGGTCGCGGAATTCACATCGACGGCATCAGCCACGTGATCAATTTCACCCTGCCGGAAGTGCCGGACGATTACGTGCACCGCATCGGGCGTACCGGCCGTGCCGGGGCTGACGGCGTCTCGATCAGCTTTGCCGGTGAAGACGACTCGTACCAGTTGCCTGCCATCGAAGAGAAGCTGGGCCGCAAGATCAGCTGCGAGACACCACCGACTCATTTGCTGAGGCCCGTGGTGCGGCAAACCAGCTGACAGCTTCGGTAAACAAAAAAGCGCAGCCTTTGCAGGCTGCGCTTTTTTTGTGCCTGTGTCAGACGTCAGCAGCGTGACGGTCAGTCAGTGCCGTACTTCGGCGAGCGCGGACCGTAAAGCATGCCGGCAGGCCGCCCCGCAGAGAGCAGACGGTTGCTGGCGATCCCGGCAATGGGATGACCGGCATCGGTCGAACTGTTGATGATCTGCTTGACCGCTGCGGTAATCAGCATGCCCACCAGACCACCACCGCTATTGTTGCCGCCCTCTTCACTGGAAGCCGACGCTGTACCGGTCCACAACGCAGTACCGGTACGCAGATCAACCAGCTTTGCGGTGACCGTCACGACGGTCTGGCTGCTGATGACTACGTAACTGGTGCCGTATTGCTTGACCGTGATGTACATCGCAGCATCGGCGCCGAAGATCTCGCGCAGCTTGGCGGGCGATGTGGCCTGAATGTCGTTGGCGTTGGTCAGGCCGTTATTGCGAAACGTCTCGTCGACCAGCGCCACCGGCAGCACGTAGTAGCCCGACTCGGCCAGCGGATAGGTGACCTGCGAAAAGGTGCTGTACGTCGCCTTGACGTCAGGCGATTCGTTGACCGGCGGCAGCACCAGAATCGAACGCGGTTTGCTTTCCTTGAAGGCCGAGTAGTCCACCGTCGGCGGTGTCACGCAACCCGACAGCAGGGCAACGGCAAACAGGCTGACCGCGATTTTCAGATGACCCAGGTTCATTTGGCGACTCCTGCATGGGCGTTCTTGAGCAAGAAGTCCATGTACGTGGCCGACTCGGGAAACAGTGTCTTTTCCGTGCGCAACTCTTGCACCATCTGGTCATCCTTGCCCAGGCTGCCGTACAACATGCCCAACTGGGCGTGATAGCCCGGTGGTGGCGTTGCGTTGGCGGCACGGATCTTCTGCAGGTCTTCTTCGAGCTTTTCGACCTGCGCCTCCTTGGACTCGCCCTCGCCTTTGAAATACTCGTACACCTCAGGCTGGTAACTGCCCCACTGGTACAAGGTTTTCGGTTGTTCGGCACAACCTGTCACGAAGGCACCTGCGACTAAAAACAGGGCGACACTGCGCAATGAAACATTACTGCTGTTCATGAACACCACAAATTCCCTTTTGAAAGATCAGTTGGCCGTCGGTTTCCAGGCACCGCTGTCGAGCGCACGCACCATGTTGTTGACGGCTTCGCGCATGGCCAGGTCGAGTACCTTGCCGTTAAGTGTCGAGTCGTAGCTGGCAGTGCCGCCAAAGCCGATGACTTCACGGTTGGACAGCTCGTATTCGCCCGCACCCTGCGTCGAATACACCACTTCCGAAGTGCTGATATTGACGATGTTCAGTGCGACTTTCGCATAAGCAATCTGCGATTTGCCGCGGCCCAGCAGACCGAACAGTTGCTGATCGCCGACTTCCTTGCGACCAAACTCGGTCACATCGCCAGTCACCACATAGTCCGCGCCTTTCAAACGCTGAGCAGTGGATTTGATCGTGGCTTCTTGCTTGATCTCCTCCATGTTGTCGCGATCCAGCACATTGAACCGGTTGGTCTGTTGCATGTGAGTGATCAGGATGGTCTTGGCCTGACCGCCGAGCCGATCGACACCGTCGGAAAAGATCCCGCGCATATAACTGGAGCGGTTATCGAATTTGCCCACGGCAACCGGGTAACGCTTGCCGGCATAGGCAACACCGGCACTTTCAACCTTTGTCACAGGCAGCGCCCGCGAGCTTTCCGTTGCACAACCAGCCACCAGCACTAACGCCGCTGTCGTCATCCCTGAAACCAAAAACTGCTGAAGTTTTTTCACATTCTGCTCCGAGCGATAAAAAACCTGCCCGCAACGTGGCAGCCGCAAGGGCAATCACGTTTGGACAATTATTGAATAGAGTGGGCCAAAGCCAGCGCCAGACGTCTTTCCGTGGCCGGCATAATAGCCGGAAGCCATCCGACTGTACTAATTAGATACAGTTAGAAGAGCGGATGAGCGCAAGGTCACACGTTCAGGCAACTGGCAGGTTCGACTACCAGCGCCCCGCTGCCGCTTGGTCGCTTGCGCGACCTTCAACCCATTGCGGGCCTTGCGGGGTGTTTTCTTTCTTCCAGA
Source organism: Pseudomonas syringae pv. cilantro (assembly GCF_001293775.1). Classification (GTDB taxonomy): domain Bacteria; phylum Pseudomonadota; class Gammaproteobacteria; order Pseudomonadales; family Pseudomonadaceae; genus Aquipseudomonas; species Aquipseudomonas syringae_P. The sequence goes on along the minus strand of NZ_LGLN01000077.1, from coordinate 30,022 downwards.
ACGGCGCACGGGTCTTGAGGTAGTCCATGACAAAGTCACAGGCTTCGAATGCGGCCTGCCGGTGCGCGCTGGCAACGCCGACAAACACGATGGGCTCACCCGGCTCCAGCGCGCCTGTCCGATGAATGACGTCGACCTTCAGTAACGGCCAGCGCTGCCCGGCCTCTTCGACGATCTTTGCCAAGGCCTTTTCGGTCATGCCCGGATAATGCTCGAGAAACATGCCGGACACCTCGCGACCTTCGTTGAAGTCACGCACGTAGCCGACAAAACTGACCACTGCGCCAATGCCCAGATTGGCAGCATGCAGCGCGTTGACTTCAGTGCCGGGATCGAAGGCTGCCGCCTGCACGCGAATAGCCATGATCAGCCTCCGGTCACGGGCGGAAAAAACGCGACTTCATCGCCGTCAGACAACAGCTCGGTCAGCTTGCACAGTTCCTGATTGCGTGCGCACATCAGGTTTTGCTCAGCCAGGACCTGCCAGCCCCCGCCGCGTTGCAAGAGATGCTGACGCAGCGCATCCAACATAGCGAATTCACCTTCGACAGACTCGCTGTCCAGACCCAACGTTTCGCGATAACGGGCAAAGTACTGCACCTGAATCTTCATGGCGCTGCCTGCGCCGGGTCGGCGATGAAATGGCCGCTCTTGCCGCCCAGTTTTTCCAGCAGGCGAACCGACTCGATGACCATACCGCGATCCACCGCCTTGCACATGTCGTAAATAGTCAGTGCCGCAATACTCGCGGCGGTCAGCGCTTCCATCTCCACACCGGTTTGCCCGGCCAGCTTGCAGCTCGCGGTAATGCGCACCGCATCATCGCCTTCGGCGGCGAGGTGGACTTTGATGCTGGTCAGCATCAGCGGATGGCACAGCGGAATCAGATCGCTGGTTTTCTTGGCAGCCTGAATGCCGGCGATACGCGCCACCGCAAATACATCGCCCTTGGGATGACCACCGCTGACGATCATTTGCAGCGTGGCGGGCAACATGCGCACCAACGCCTCAGCCACAGCCTCACGGGACGTCACGGCTTTATCGGTGACGTCGACCATATTGGCGCGACCCTGGGAATCGAGATGAGTGAGCACAACGTTACTCCTTGGCAGAAGCAAGAAGTGTAGAGGGAGTGGCGGTTACAAGCTACAAGCTGCAACTGCCCGGCGTTATACATAGGTTTGAAGTGCGCAGAAACCTGGCTTCTGCCCGAAGGGCGTGGGAGCGAACCGGGCGACGCTTCGCTTGTTCGCGAAGGCTATGTCTCGGGCAATAAAGTATTTGTGAATGTACAGACCTATTCGCGAATAAGTTCGCGGCCTTCGGGCAGAAGCAGAGTTTGTGTATGCCAATGAGCGTGGCGCATGCAAGCGAGGGGCTCCCGTAGACCGGGGTTCCCCCACTTGCAGCTACCGCTTAAAACTGCCGCTCTACAAATGACTCTCCGCGTATTCGGCCAGTATCGAGCGTGGTACACCCTGCAAGGTGATATGCACGCCGTTCGGGAAGTCTTTGAAGCGCTCCGTCAGGTAAGTCAGGCCAGAACTGGTGGCTGACAGGTAAGGGGTGTCGATCTGCGCCAGGTTGCCCAGGCAGACCACTTTTGAACCCGCACCGGCACGGGTGATGATAGTTTTCATCTGGTGCGGGGTCAGGTTCTGGCATTCATCGATCAGAATCAGGCTTTGCTGGAAGCTGCGACCTCGAATGTAATTAAGCGATTTGAACTGCAAGGGCACTTTGCTGAGGATGTAATCGACGCTGCCATGGGTGTTTTCGTCATCCATGTGCAAGGCTTCGAGGTTATCGGTGATCGCGCCGAGCCAGGGCTCCATCTTTTCTGCCTCGGTGCCGGGCAGGAAGCCGATTTCCTGATCCAGCCCCTGAACGCTGCGGGTCGCGATGATGCGGCGATAGCGCTTGGTGACCATGGTCTGCTCAATGGCCGCCGCCAGGGCAAGGATGGTTTTACCCGAACCGGCAGCACCCGACAGGTTGACCAGATGGATGTCCGGGTCGAGCAACGCAAACAGCGCCAGCCCCTGATAGATGTCACGCGGCTTCAGGCCCCAGGCTTCCTGGTGCAGCAATGGCTCCTGATGCATGTCGAGAATCAGCAACTCGTCGTTCTTGACGCCCTTGATCCAGCCCACGAAACCCTGTTCGTCGACAATGAACTCGTTGATATGAACGGCCGGGAGCATTTCATTGAGTTGTACCCGGTGCCAGGTACGACCACGCTCCTGACGGGTATCGACCTTGTTGACGCGGTCCCAGAACGAGCCGGTCATGTCGTGATAGCCACGCGACAGCAGTGAAACGTCGTCCACCAACTGGTCAGTGCTGTAATCCTCGGCAGCAATGCCGCAGGCACGCGCCTTGAGGCGCATGTTGATGTCTTTGGTCACCAGCACGACGCTCAAGTCCTTGTTGCGCGCGTGCAGGTCGATCAATTGGTTGATGATGATGTTGTCGTTGAGGTGCTCGGGCAACAGGCTGTTGGGTTCCTCACGCTTGCTCATCAGAATGGACAGAAACCCCTTGAACACGCCGGTGCCGCGATCAATGGGCACACCCTTTTCGACTTCTTCCGGGTTAGCTTCTCCGAGGGTCTTGTCGATCAGGCGAATGGCCTGACGGCATTCGGCGGCCACCGAGTGTTTACCGGCCTTGAGTTTGTCCAGTTCCTCCAGAACCGTCATGGGGATGGCGACGTGATGTTCTTCGAAATTCAACAAAGCGTTTGGATCATGGATCAATACGTTGGTATCGAGCACGTAAAGGATTGGCTGGTTAGTGGAAGGGCTGCGTCCGTGATCATCCATACTCGCTCACCTTTTTAGAAGCCAGGTGACGCAGAACCACGACAGTACTGCGCCACAAAAAGGCCGCCGGATTCTTCCCTTGAGGCAGGGTAGAAATGTCGCTCAAGGTGGGTCTTGGAAGACGCCACCTGTGTTGCAGGTTTCGGCGGTCTGTACTCGTAATACAGCAAAAGGGATGACAGAAAAAAGCTCTTTGACACTTTTTTGAAGTTTATTTCACAGGATGACGAATAGGACTTGGCGGACGTACCCGGCACGTTTAAAGTCGGAAGTCCGCCCGCGCCGAATCAGCCTTCATTCCCCGTCAGGCGCAGCCTCTTCGCTGCTCCCCAGCCCTTGTTCCACGGGCGCTTCAGAGATATTCCGGCAGTCATCCCAGACCAACTCGCTTTGCGCGGTATTGGCCAGCAGCAACGGCAGTGCAGACTGCGCCTTGTTGGCCACGTCATGGAACACCACCGTCCCTTTGCGCCACAGCAGCATCAGCGTCAGTACCCGGTCACCGACTTGCTCGGCCGTGAGCCGGCCGCTGCCATCCTGAGCGTCGATATTCCACAACGACACGCGCAAGTGCTGGGCGCGGAAGAAGTCGCCACTGTCGGCTCGTCGGTGGCCGTAGGGCGGGCGAAACAATGGCACGAAGTTATCCGGCAGAACGTGCTGCACCAGGGTGGCACTGCGTTGCACCGAATCCTGCCAGTCCAGCCACTGACTGTGCGAACGGTATTCCCAACCCTGAATACCCACGCACTGCTGGCGATAGAGCGATTGCAGGCTGACCGCCGACGTCGCGTCCAGACGCTCTTGCAGACCCTTGCCCAATACAAAGAACGTGGCGTTCATCTTCTGCTGACGCATGAAATCGGCCAGCCAGTCGGTCCCGCCGTCCGCCGGGCTCGGACCGCTTTCGAAATTGAGCATGAACGTGCGATCAGGCATTTCATCGCCGCTCATTTCATCGGAGTTGTAACGCTCGATCTCGCTGCTGGTCTGCGGGAACAGCGCCGCCATGAACAGCAGCTCGTTCAGGTAGCGCTGATGAAACGTCGCCCCCGGCGCGGCCCAGGCGGCATAGAACGAGTCGTTCGCCACCTGATATTCCTCGGCACGCTGACGCAGCTGATCCATGTCTTCGACCAGCACACAAAAGTTGGCATCCTCTGCACAGCTCTTCTGTGCCGCCTGATAGTTTTCCAGCAAGCGCAGCCACAGGCGATGACGGACCACATTCAGCGAAGACACGTTGACGAATCGCAGGCCCAGGCGCTGCTTCAAACCTTCTTCGTCGAGTTTTTCGCTGAGGTAAAGCTCGTGGGCAAACGAGAGAATCTCGGCACGCGAAGCGACGTCGAACAACGCAGGCGTCTCCAGACGCTCGGGCCACACGCTGCGGTCGATGGTGGCAACGGCTGGCGCTGCCGCCTGAGCCTGAAACCAGAACAGACTCGCACACACTGCTAAAACAATACGCAAACCCGATGCCCTCTTGATCAGCCTTCAACGCGATGACCGGCGCGCCACTATAGCTGAAATAGCCATGCCTTCTTATGCCGACGCGCATACAACGGCCGCTTTAAGTGCGCCGCTCTCTGTACCGCAGCCTCTATTGCCAGCATTGCTGGAGTCAAGCGCCCTCACCCCCTAGAATCCTGTGACGTTCAAAGGAGACGACTTCATGCTGATGGTGATTTCCCCAGCGAAAACCCTCGATTTCGAAACACCGCCCACAACCGGCCGCTTCACTCAACCGCAGTACCTGGACCACTCGCAGGAACTCATCGAGCAGTTGCGAGCGCTGACCCCGGCGCAGATCGGTGAACTGATGCACCTGTCAGACAAACTTTCCGGGCTGAACGCGGCGCGCTTTGGTAGCTGGGACCCGGCTTTCACGCTCGACAACGCCAAGCAGGCATTACTGGCCTTCAAGGGCGACGTATACACTGGCCTGCAGGCCGAAACGCTGACTGAAGCGCAACTCGACTACGCCCAGGGTCACTTGCGGATGCTCTCCGGCCTGTATGGCCTGTTGCGCCCACTGGACCTGATGCAGCCTTATCGGCTGGAGATGGGGACTCGACTGGCCAATGCTCGCGGCAAGGACCTTTATGCGTTCTGGGGCACGCGGATCAGTGAATGGCTGAACGAAGCCCTCGCCGAACAGGGCGATGACCTGCTGCTGAACCTGGCGTCCACCGAGTACTTCTCGGCGGTCAAGCGTTCAGCGCTCAAGGCACGAATCATCGATACCGAGTTCAAGGACCTGAAGAACGGCCAGTATAAGATCATCAGCTTCTATGCCAAGAAGGCGCGCGGCATGATGAGTCGCTTTGTTATAGAAGAGCGTATCAATACGCCAGCAGCACTCAGAGAGTTCGACGTGCACGGCTATCGTTATAACAGCGAACAGTCGACACCTGACAAGTTGGTGTTTCTGCGCGATACCGCCGACCACTAAGAGCGTCAAAATTGTGTAACAGCTCGCTGTTACACACCCTGAACGCGCGCTTAATAGTCACTAACGACAACATCATGACGCCAGAGAAACGTCAAAATAAAGCCCTCTCGCTCCCGCCGATTTTTTCCTCGAAAAATAATCAATTTTTTTTAGTAGTGGCCTTTTGGTTGCCTGGCGCAGTAGCACTTTCATATTAATCCTTACGTAACCCCCGTTTCATAAGGCCTTCATCAGAAGTCATGCACTTCCGCCCAGTCCTTTGTCACAGCCTTGACACATCAAAACCTGCAAATCAGGACGAGTGGCCCGGAACTAAATATGATTTCATGCGCTCCTACATCCCGTAACAATTCCGGGCTAACGTGTAAGCGATCACTTACAGGTTGGCTGGACGTACGGGAAGTACTGGCGAAGTACTGACAAGGAAGCCTGGTCCCCAGGAGCCAGTGTCAGTGACCAGAAACACGATCACATCACTAGTTGATGTTGGTAGACGGGCGATATGCCGAGAGGTTTGATGCGCAGGATTCGACAAGGGCAGCCGCCGCTCTAAACAGTGGCTTTCCGACCGAGGTCCGCCATCGATCGTCAGACAGGAGTGGTTTACTGCATCCAAGGAGAGCAGGGCCCTGCCCGCTGGACAGGTCACCTGCCGCTTGCACTTAGTGTCATTTGAGTTCGCCTCTTTATTTGGGCACTCACTCATTAAATATGCCTGCGTTAGTTAGTCGGCTTAATCAGCCGTTACTGCTGACGCGTGACATCTGCTGGCCAAAATTAATATCCAGCCACTTTATGGCGTGAAAATCGAGGAGAATACGATGCGTATCAGCATATTTGGTTTGGGTTATGTCGGTGCCGTGTGTGCCGGTTGCCTTTCTGCACGCGGTCACGACGTAGTGGGTGTGGATATCTCCAGCACCAAGATCGACCTGATCAATAACGGCAAGTCGCCTATCGTTGAACCTGGCTTGGAAGAACTGCTGCAAAAAGGCCTTGCTACCGGCAAATTGCGTGGCACTACCGACTTCGCCGAGGCCATTCGCGCCACTGACCTGTCGATGATCTGTGTCGGTACGCCCAGCAAGAAAAACGGCGACCTGGAACTGGATTACATTGAATCCGTGTGCCGTGAAATCGGTTATGTCCTGCGCGATAAAGACACTCGCCACACGATCGTTGTTCGCAGTACTGTTCTGCCGGGCACTGTGGCCAATGTGGTTATTCCCATCCTGGAAGACTGCTCCGGCAAGAAAGCCGGTGTTGATTTCGGCGTTGCGGTAAACCCTGAATTCCTGCGTGAAAGCACCGCGATCAAAGACTACGACCTGCCACCGATGACGGTCATCGGCGAGTTCGATAAAGCGTCGGGCGACGTTCTGCAATCGCTGTACGAAGAACTCGATGCGCCGATCATCCGCAAGGACATCGCTGTCGCTGAAATGATCAAGTACACCTGCAACGTGTGGCACGCCACCAAAGTGACCTTCGCCAACGAAATCGGCAACATTGCCAAGGCAGTCGGCGTCGATGGTCGTGAAGTGATGGACGTTGTCTGCCAGGACAAGGCGCTCAACCTGTCCCAGTACTACATGCGCCCTGGCTTCGCGTTTGGCGGCTCTTGCCTGCCGAAAGACGTTCGCGCCCTGACCTATCGCGCCAGCAGTCTGGACGTTGAAGCACCTCTGCTCAACTCCCTGATGCGCAGCAACACGTCGCAGGTTCAGAACGCGTTCGACATGGTTGCCAGCTACGACACCCGCAAAGTTGCACTGCTGGGTCTGAGCTTCAAGGCCGGTACTGACGATCTGCGTGAAAGCCCGCTGGTAGAGCTGGCCGAAATGCTGATCGGTAAAGGTTTCGACCTGAGCATCTTCGACAGCAACGTTGAATATGCACGCGTTCACGGCGCCAACAAGGACTACATCGAATCGAAGATTCCGCACGTTTCGTCGCTGCTGAATTCGGACTTCGACCAGGTCATCAACGACTCCGACATCATCATTCTGGGTAACCGCGACGAGCGTTTCCGCGCCCTCGCCAACAAGACCCCTGAAGGCAAGCGCGTTATCGACCTGGTGGGCTTCATGGCCAATGCCACCACCGAAGACGGTCGTGCCGAAGGTATCTGCTGGTAAATCAGCCGCAAGCCACAAGCGCCAAGCTCCAGGCCACAAGCTCAAGCCAACTGCTTGCAGCCTGGGGCTTGAGGCTTGCAACTGACTTAGGGATACGATTATGCAGAGGCTCAAGCACGGCCTGCTTCAGGCCGCCGGTTGGCTGTTCTATCTGAGTTTATTAATGGGCCTTGCGACTGCATTGCCCACCAGTATCTTCGACTCACAGTCGAAGAACTTCATATTCCTGATTGGCGCTGTGGGTATCTGGCGCTACTCGATGGGAATCACGCACTTTGTGCGCGGGATGATTTTTCTGTACATCGTCTACCCGCACTTGCGCCGCAAGGTACGCAAGCTGGGCAGCGCGGCAGATCCGTCCCATGTGTTTCTGATGGTGACCAGCTTCCGCATCGACGCACTGACCACCGCCCAGGTGTACAACTCGGTGATCCGCGAAGCGATCGATTGCGGCCTGCCGACGACCATCGTCTGCTCGCTGGTGGAAATGTCCGATGAGCTGCTGGTCAAGAGCATGTGGGCCAAGTTCAACCCGCCGGAACGCGTCAAGCTCGACTTCGTACGTATTCCGGGCACCGGCAAACGCGATGGCCTGGCGTATGGCTTCCGCGCTATTTCGCGTCACTTGCCCGACAGCCGTGCAGTGGTTGCGGTCATCGATGGTGACACCGTGCTCAACGAAGGTGTGGTCGCCAAGACCGTGCCCTGGTTCCAGCTGTTCGACAACGTTGGCGGCCTGACCACCAACGAGTTCTGCGAAGTGCGTGGCGGCTACATCATGAGCGAATGGCACAAACTGCGTTTCGCCCAGCGTCACATCAACATGTGCTCCATGGCCCTGTCCAAGCGCGTGTTGACCATGACCGGACGAATGTCAGTGTTCCGCGCCACCGTGGTAACCGACCCCGAGTTCATCGCCGACGTGGAAAGCGATTCGCTGAACCACTGGCGCCTGGGCACGTTCAGGTTTCTGACCGGCGACGACAAGTCCAGCTGGTTCAGCCTGATGCGTCTGGGTTACGACACGTTCTACGTACCGGATGCGGCGATCAACACCGTAGAGCACCCGCCCGAGAAGAGCTTCCTGAAAGCCAGCCGCAAGCTGATGTATCGCTGGTACGGCAACAACCTGCGTCAGAACTCGCGCGCACTGGGCCTGGGCGTTCGTCGTCTGGGGATTTTCACCAGCATCGTGCTGTTCGACCAGCGAGTGTCGATGTGGACCTCCATCCTCGGCCTGACCGTCGCCCTCATCGCGAGCTTCAAATATGGCGGCGCGTTCCTGCTGATGTACTTGCTGTGGATCGGCATGACTCGCCTGATCCTCACCCTGCTGCTGTCCCTCTCGGGACACAGGATCGGGCCTGCCTACCCGATCATTCTCTATTACAACCAGATCGTCGGCGCCCTGATGAAGATTTACGTCTTCTTCCGCCTGGACCGCCAGTCCTGGACGCGCCAGGACACAAAACTCAGTCGCGACATGGCCAGCTTCCAGGGCTGGTTCAACACGTGGTCGTCCCGAACCATGACTTTCTCGGCTGGCACCATCTTCGTCGCCGTGCTGTTGACGATGGTTTGACCGGGCCAACGGATTAATTGCTTAAGTAGGAAAAATAGCCATGAATACAGCCGTGAATGCGAACGTCGTACATGAATCCGAAGCCCAGCGCCAACACGCCCGGATCAAGATTCCCGCCAAGCTGCGCCTGCTGAATGATCAACCCAACGCGCCGCTGGTACGGATCGAAGACCTGTCGGCCGGTGGTCTGAGTTTTGTTGCGCCGTCAGGGCAGAAATTCAGCGAAGGTCAAATCGTCAAAGGCCGTCTGCAGTTCATCATCGACAACCTTGGCCTGGCCATGGACGTCGATCTGCAAGTGCGCTCGATCGACAACTCCACACACCGGATCGGCTGCCAGTTCCAGAACCTGGAACCTCAGGACATCGCTACCCTGCGCCACTTGATCACCTCGCACCTGTCCGGCGAAGTCGTCACCCTGGGTGAAGTACTCGCTACACTGCAGCGCGACAACTTCACCAAGGCTCGCAAGGTCAAGGGCAAGGACAGCGGCATGAGCGCTCTGGGGCGTCTGCGTGCTGTGACCTTCAGCCTGGGCATCTTCATTGTCGGTCTGGCGGCTTTCGGTTTCATCTTCAAGACCGTCTACGGCCTGTACTTCGTCAGCCACGCATCTGCCGGCCTGGTGTCGATTCCGAGCATGGACGTCACCATGCCCCGCGAAGGCACCGTGCAGAGCCTGGTGGGTCCGAACGGCGAAGCCACCAAAGGCGCGCCATTGGCAACCTTCAACACCAGCATGCTGGAAATGCTCAAGGGCAGCCTGACCGGTGAAGACTTGCAGCCAGCCAAGATCGAAGAGCTGTATGGCAAGCAAATGAGCGGCACCCTCACCAGCCCGTGCGATTGCGTTGTCGGTCGTCAGCTTGTAGCCGACGGTCAGTTCGCGTCCAAGGGCCAGGTGATCTTCCAACTGGTGCCGCGCAACGCACCGGCTACCGTTGAAGCACGCTTCACCTATCGCCAGTTCAACGACGTCAAGCCAGGCACCCGTGTCAGCTTCCAGATCGCCGGGGAAGACCAGCTTCGTACCGGCAAGATCATCAGCAGCACCAACCTGAGCAACACCGATCTGTCCACCGACATCCGCGTGCAGATCCAGCCTGACGAAACCCTGAGCAGCTCACTGGCCGGTCGCCCTGTCGAAGTCGTCAGCGATCGCGGTCCGTCCGTGAACTGGCTGCTCGACAAAGCCATGGCTGCGGGTCTGTAACCATGAGCAGCCCACTACGACGCCTGTCGACCCCCACGCTACTGAGCCTCGCCGTCGCGCTCGGCCTGAGCGGATGTGCCGGCCTGCCTGATCAACGCCTTGCCAATGAAGCCCTGAAAAACGGTGACACTGCATTGGCGGAGCAGAACTATCGGCAGCTGGCGGACCTGGGCTACAGCGATGCACAGGTCGGCCTGGCCGACATTCAGGTGAGCACCCGCGACCCGGCCCTGCTCAAACAGGCCGAGGCTACTTATCGGGCCGCGGCGCAGACTTCGCCTCGCGCGCAGTCGCGCCTGGGCCGCCTGCTCGCAGCCAAGCCAGACGCCACTGAAGCCGAGCACCGCGAAGCCGAAGGCCTGCTGAAAAAGGCTTTCGCCAATGGTGAGTCCGGCACGCTGATCCCGCTGGCCATGCTGTATCTGCAATACCCGCATACGTTTCCGGACGTGAACGCGCAGCAGAAAATCAGCGAATGGCGTGCTGCCGGTTATCCGGAAGCCGGTCTGGCGCAAGTGCTGCTGTACCGCACTCAAGGCACCTACGCGCAGCATCTGGATGAAGTCGAAAGCATCTGCAAGCAGGCACTGGCGGCGACTGACATTTGCTACGTGGAACTGGCCACTGTCTACCAGACCCGCGGTCAGGCCGAGCAACAGGCGGCGTTGATCGAAAAACTCAAGAGCGAACACGCGGCAGGTCGCGTCAACGCTCAGCGAGTCGACAGCGTTGCGCGGGTATTGGGCGACGCCACCATCGGCACGCCGGACGAAAAAACCGCTCAGCAATTGCTGGAAGGCATCGCGCCTGGCTACCCGATCTCGTGGGTCACGCTGGCCAAACTGCTTTACGACTTCCCCGAACTGGGCGACGTCAACAAGATGATGGAATACCTCGATAACGGCCGTGCAGCGGATCAGCCCCGCGCCGAACTGCTGCTTGGCCGCCTGTATTACGAAGGCAAGTGGGTCACCCCTGACGCATTCAAAGCTGAAGAACATCTGAAAAAAGCCACAGCGACGGAAATCTCCGCCCATTACTACCTGGGGCAGATCTATCGTCGGGGTTACCTGGGTCAGGTCTACCCACAAAAAGCCGTGGACGAATTGCTGACCGCCGCCCGTGGTGGCCAGAACAGCGCTGACTTCGCTCTCGCGCAGCTGTTCTCGCAGGGCAAGGGCACCCAGCCTGATCCGGTCAATGCCTGGGTCTTCGCCCAATTGGCGCTGGCCAGCCAGACCCCGCAAGCCACCGAGCTTGCCGAGGCCCTCAATACCCAACTGCCGCCTGAAAAGCTCGCCACTGCAAAAGATTTGTTGGCCCGCGAGCAAAAAGTCCGGGGCGCTACCGCCACTCAGAACACGATGGCAATGCAGGCCCTGCAAGAAGAAAAAGACGGTGAGGAAGCACTATGAAGTTGAATCCCCTGATGGCCGCCGGCATGGGCCTTGGCTTCACCCTGTTGTGGGCCTGCCCGACACTGGCAGCGCTGACCGAACAACAGAATTTCGGTATCGAAATCAAAGCCACGGCACAGGCCGAGGATGATCGCGATCTGGGCACCCGTTCGGGCGGCGACGTCAACGGTGCAGGCCTGGACGTGCGTCCCTGGGTGTACGGCGAGCGCGGCGACTGGAGCGGTTATGCCATGGGCCAGGTAGTCACCGCCACCGACATCATTCAGACCGACCCGCTGGAGCAGAACAACGCCGACGGCAGCGGCACGCAAACCTCACGCGGCACCGCCAGCGAGCGTGAAGCCGACAAAACCTACGCGGCCCTGCGTGAATTCTGGATCGGCTACAGCGGTTTCACGCCCTACCCCGGCGAGATCCTGAAAGTCGGTCGCCAGCGCCTGCGCAACGATGACGGTCAATGGCACGATACCAATATCGAGGCTATCAACTGGTCGTTCGATACCTCCCTGTTGCGGGCTGAACTGGGTGCTGCCCAGCGCTTCAGCGAATACCGCACCGACCTGACCGAACTCGCGCCAGACGACGAAGATCGCAAGCACCTGTTCGGCTCGGTCAGCTATCAGTGGACACCGGGCCACTGGGCCGGCATCCGCGCGCATCACAGCGCCGACGACGGCAAACTCAAGTCGCAGGGCCAGGTGCTCGACGATCTGGACAAGACCTCCAATGGCGACCTGACCTGGGTAGGCCTGCAGGCGGACAGCGACGCTTACAACTATCGCAGCAACATGAATCAGCTCAATTACTGGGGCAGCCTGACCTGGCTGGACGGCACGCGCGACGAGATCGGCGTGACCTCGCCCGGCAATAACCAGTTTATCGCCGGTCCCAAGAACAGCCGCGACATGAACGGCTGGGCCACCGACCTGGGCCTGCGCCTGCGTCTTGACCCGCAGTGGCAGGTCGGCGCGGCCTACTCGCGCGCCAGCAAGGATTACGTCCAGAACGGTCTGGAAAGTAACCGCTCCAACTGGACCGGCACGCGTTCGCGCATTCATCGCTTCGGCGAAGCCTTCCAGGGCGAAATGGCCAACGTGGAAACCGGCTCACTGTTCGCCTCCTGGCAGATGAACGAGGAATATGACGCCTCGCTGATCTACCACAGGTTCCGTCGTGTCGATGGCAACACCGGCATCGGCGGTTCGGGCATCAACGCGGTCAATGACAACCGCGACGGTACGTTCAGCTCGCTGCCACTGGAAGACGGAAGCAAGGACCTGGGTCAGGAAATGGATCTGGTCGTGACCAAGTACTTCAAGCAAGGCCTGCTGCCCGCTTCGCTCAGTCAGTCGTTCGATGAACCTTCGGCACTGGTGCGCTTGCGCGCAGGTGTCTTCAAGCCCGGCGACGCCTATCAGAGCAACGTGGACAGCTACATGCACCGCGCTGTCGTCGACGTCATCTGGCGCTTCTGATGCGAACCGCCATAGGAGTGCGAGAGATGAACAGTCAAGCTAGCAACGGGCGCAATCGCAACTGGTCACAGGTCCTGCTCGAAAGCGCAGTGCTGACCAGCGCCCTGCTGATGGCCAGCGGCGTCGCGCTGGCCAACGCGCCTGTCGTGTCCGAGGCCCCGAAGCTGGTCAAGGGACTGCAACAGGCCAAGACCTACACCATCACCAGCCCGCCGACTGCACCGCTGGAGATGGCCAAACCAGTACTGCCTGACCTCAGCGGTTATACCGCCGAGGCCGCGCTGAAAAAAATCGTGCGCAACAAGCCCGGCAAGGTCACTGTCGCGCGGATGATGGAAGAAACCGGCCTCAAGGAATTCATCGGCGGCGATAACAAGATGGCCGAATGGGTAACCCGTCAGCGGGGCATCCCTCAGGCCATCATGATTTCCGATGGCTACGTGAGCCTGCAGGACCTGGCGAAGAAAGTGCCCAGGCAGTTTCTCGATGAAGTGTCGCCGGGTGTCTACGTGGCGCGCTTGCCGATCCTCGTCAAAGAGACCGGGATCTTCGAGATCGACAGCAGAACCAAGGAACTGCGTCTGTCTCAGGAGAAGGGTTCGTTCATCGTCAGCGAAGGCAAGATGCTGATCACTCACACTCAGGTCAACGCCTGGAGTGAAGCCCGCAACGGTCTGGCGGCTTATCGCAAGCCCGACGAATTTCGCCCGTTCCTGCTGACCTGGGGCGGCTCGGAAACCTGGATCGCCAACACCAAAATGGCGAGCATGGGCTACGACAAGAGCAAGTCGTACGGCATCAGTATTTCCCAGTACACGCCGAACACCGCGAAGATCCTCAAGCGTCCCGAGCCTACCGGCTGGATCATCGACTCCGAGTTCTCGGACCTGTGGTACGGCTTCTACTGCTATGAGACCCGCGACTTCGTGGTCAAGGGCAACACCTACCGCGACAACATCGTTTACGGCATTGACCCGCACGACCGTTCACACGGTCTGATCATCGCCGAGAACGACGTGTACGGGACCAAGAAAAAGCACGGGATCATTATTTCCCGGGAAGTGGACAACAGCTTCATCTTCCGCAACAAGAGCCACAACAACAGATTGTCCGGCGTGGTTCTGGACCGTAACAGCGTCGGCAACATCGTCGCTTACAACGAGATCTATCAGAACCACACCGACGGCATCACCCTGTACGAAAGCGGCAACAACCTGCTGTGGGGCAACCGCGTGATTGCCAACCGCCGTCACGGTATCCGCGTGCGCAACAGTGTGAACATCAAGCTGTACGAAAACATCGCCACAGCCAATGGCCTGATGGGCGTCTACGGCCACATCAAAGACCTGGGCGACACCGACCGCGACATCGAGCTCGACCCGTTCGACGCTCAGGTGTCGCTGATCATGGTGGGTGGCGAACTGGCCGGCAACGGCTCTGGCCCGCTGTCCATCGACTCGCCATTGAGCGTCGAGCTGTATCGCGTCTCGATGCTGATGCCGACCAAAGAAGTGGGCATAAGCCTCAACGGCGTCCTCGGTGATCGCCAGGACGAAATCCTCGACCTGTTGGTACGCCAGAAGAAAGCCGTATTGATCGACCCCGTCGAAAGCCAGACCGAGCTGCGGGAATGAGGAAGGGTATTGCTATGCACGCACATTTGATCAAGCTGTTGAGTCTGTCCAGCCTCACCGCCGCGCTGATGGCCGCCGCCGGTGCAGCTCGCGCGGACGACTTGCAAGCGCCGACCTTCAAGGCCGAGCCATGCTGCAGCCTGTGCCCGGCCGCGCACGACGCAAAAAACTACGTTTCGCGCTATCAGCAGAATTTCACCACGCTGATTCAAGCGCAGGGTGACTGGCTGTTCCGTACTCAGGAGGACTTGCGCACCGAGTTCGACACCACGCCCGCCGGCTACCGCCGTCTGAAAGAACTGCACGATGCGTTCAAGAGCAAGGGCGTCGAGCTGGTCGTGGTTTATCAGCCGACCCGTGGTCTGGTTGATCGCAACAAACTGTTTCCGGCTGATCGCGACAAGTTCGACTACAACAAGGCGCTGACCAACTATCAGGCCATGCTCGGTCGCTTCAGCAAGCTGGGCTACTGGGTGCCTGATCTGTCGCCGTTGACCAACGAGCAGCAGGCGCATGATTTCTACTTCCGCGGTGACCAGCACTGGACGCCATACGGCGCGCAGCGCACAGCGAAAATCGTCGCCGAAACCGTGAAGAAAATTCCGTCCTACGCCAGCATTCCGAAGCGTGAGTTCGAAAGCCACATTTCCGGGCGCATGGGCAAGAACGGCACCCTGCATAACATGGCCGGTCAATTGTGCGGCACCAGTTATGCGGTGCAATACATGGACCAGTTCAGCACCGAGCCCAAGGGTGAGGCCGCCGACGGCGACCTGTTCGGCGATTCCGGCAACCCGGAAATCACCCTGGTCGGCACCAGCCACAGCGGCAAGAACTACAACTTCGGCGGCTTCCTGCAGGAAGACCTCAGTGCCGACGTGCTGAACGTGGCGTTCCCCGGTGGCGGTCTGGAAGGTGCGATGTTGCAGTACCTGGGCAGCGAAGACTTCCAGAAGCGTCCGCCGAAAATTCTGATCTGGGAGTTCTCGCCGCTGTACCGCCTGGACCAGGAAACCATCTATCGCCAGATGATGTCGCTGCTGGACAACGGCTGCGAAGGCAAACCTGCCGTCATGAGCGCCAGCACGACCCTCAAGCCAGGCAACAACGAAGTACTGGTCAACGGCAAAAACGGCATCAAAGACATCCGTAATGGCAGCAACCAGATCGATATCAAATTTGACGACACGTCGGTGAAAACCCTTCAGGCCAGGCTCTGGTACATGAACGGTCGCCACGAGGATCTGAAAATCGAGAAGCCTGAAACGTCCGATACCGATGGGCGTTTCTCTTTCGAATTGCGCGAAGACGAGGACTGGGCCAACCAGCAACTGCTGGCACTGGAAATCCAGGGACCGGAAGCAGGCACTGCACCACAGAAAGTCGAAGCCAAAGTATGCAAACGCAACGTGTTCCCGGGCGTCGCGAAAAACAACGCTCAAGCCGGACTATGAGGTGAATTATGCAGACTCCTAAACTGATCCGCCCTACCCTGCTGTCGCTGGCAATCCTGTCATCGATGGCCTGGGCTACGGGCGCGTCCGCCGCGCTGGTTCCACCAAAGGGCTATGACGCTCCAATCGAAAAAATGAAGACGGGCGATCACAACTTTACTTGTGAAGCCATTCCCAAGCCTTACACCGACAAGCTGGTGTTCCGCAGCAAGTACGAAGGTTCGGACAAAGCCCGCGCGACGCTCAACGCGGTCTCCGAAGAAGCGTTTCGCGACGCAACCAAGGACATCACCGACCTTGAGCGTGGCGTCAGCAAAATCGTCATGCAGTACATGCGCGACGGTCGTCCTGAACAGCTCGATTGCGCGCTGAACATGATGACCACCTGGGCCAAGGCCGATGCGCTGGAGTCCCGCGAGTTCAACCACACCGGCAAATCCATGCGCAAGTGGGCACTGGGCAGCATGTCTTCCGCCTACTTGCGCCTGAAGTTCTCCGAATCGCATCCGCTGGCCAATCGTCAGCAGGACACGCAGATCATTGAAGCCTGGTTCAGCAAACTGGCCGATCAGGTGGTCAGCGACTGGAGCAATCTGCCGCTGGAAAAAATCAACAACCACTCGTACTGGGCTGCCTGGTCGGTGATGGCGACTGCCGTCGTGACCAACCGTCAGGACCTGTTCGATTGGGCCGTCAAGGAATTCAAGGTCGCCGCCAATCAGGTGGACAAGGACGGTTTCCTGCCCAACGAGATGAAGCGCCGCCAACGCGCCCTGTCCTATCACAACTACGCCCTGCCGCCACTGGCCATGATCGCCAGCTTTGCCCAGGCCAACGGTGTGGATTTGCGTCAGGAAAACAACGGCGCTCTGAAGCGTCTGGGTGATCGCGTCCTCGCGGGGGTTAAAGACCCATCGGTTTTCGCTCAGCACAACGGTGAAAAACAGGACATGACGGACCTGAAAAAGGACCCGAAATTCGCCTGGCTCGAACCGTACTGCTCGCTCTACACCTGCAGCCCGGATGTGCTGGAAGAAAAGCATGAAAAGCAGCCGTTCAAAACTTTCCGCCTGGGCGGCGACCTGACCAAGGTCTACGACCCGACACATGAAAAAGGCGACAAGGGCGGCCACGACGGCTCCTGATTCGCTGCTGACTCTGTGGGAGCGGACTTGTCCGCGAAAGCACACGCCCAAGCGACACACCCGTCAGACCGGACCTCGCCTGAGCAGCTTCACCGACAAGCCGTAAAGCGACGTGTTTTACCCCCCTTTTCAACGGGGGGTTTGGGGGGGCTTTGAGCCCTTGTATGTTGGACCAACGGAGAGATAAGGATGGTTTTCTCATCCAACGTGTTCCTGTTCCTGTTCTTGCCGATCTTCCTCGGCTTGTACTACCTGAGCGGGCAACGCTATCGCAATCTGCTGCTGCTGATTGCCAGCTATATCTTCTATGCCTGGTGGCGTGTCGACTTCCTGGCATTGTTCATCGGCGTGACGGTGTGGAACTACTGGATCGGGCTCAAGGTAGGCGCGGCCGGTGTAAGAACCAAACCGGCGCAGAAATGGCTGCTGCTTGGCGTGATCGTGGACCTGTGTATTCTGGGTTACTTCAAGTACGCCAACTTCGGCGTGGACAGCATCAACGCGGCCATGACCTCCATGGGTCTGGAACCGTTCATCCTGACGCACGTGCTGTTGCCGATCGGTATCTCGTTTTATGTCTTCGAGTCCATCAGCTACATCATCGACGTGTACCGCGGCGACACCCCGGCCACCCGCAACCTGATCGATTTCGCGGCGTTCGTGGCGATCTTCCCGCACCTGATTGCCGGGCCGGTGCTGCGTTTCCGCGATCTGGCGGACCAGTTCAACAACCGGACCCACACGCTGGACAAGTTCTCCGAAGGTGCCACGCGATTCATGCAGGGCTTCATCAAGAAAGTGTTCATTGCCGACACCCTGGCCATCGTCGCGGACCACTGCTTCGCCCTGCAGAACCCGACCACCGGCGACGCCTGGCTCGGCGCGCTGGCCTACACCGCGCAACTGTACTTCGACTTCTCCGGTTACAGCGACATGGCCATCGGTCTGGGCTTGATGATGGGTTTCCGCTTCATGGAAAACTTCAAACAGCCTTACATCAGCCAGTCGATCACCGAGTTCTGGCGGCGCTGGCACATCAGCCTGTCCACCTGGCTGCGTGACTACCTGTACATCACTCTGGGCGGCAACCGTGGCGGCAAGTTCGCGACCTATCGCAACCTGTTCCTGACCATGCTGCTCGGTGGTCTGTGGCACGGTGCCAACGTCACTTACATCATCTGGGGTGCATGGCACGGCATGTGGCTGGCGATCGAAAAAGCGGTCGGCATCAACACCAAGCCTTACAGCTTCAACGTGATCCGCTGGGCGCTGACCTTCCTGCTGGTGGTCATCGGCTGGGTCATTTTCCGCGCTGAAAACCTGCACGTGGCCGGTCGCATGTACGGCGCCATGTTCAGCTTCGGCGAGTGGCAGCTGTCGGAACTCAACCGTGCCAGCCTGACCGGTCTGCAAGTGGCAACCCTGGTGGTGGCCTACCTCACGCTGGCGTTCTTCGGTCTGCGTGACTTCTACCAGAACCGCGAACAAGACACCGGCAAGAGCGCCAAGGCTGACGGTCCTGCGACGGCTCAACCCGGCACCATCAAAGCGGTTCCCGGCGATGTGCCTGGCAGCCTGCATATGCCTGGCTACACCGTGGGCAGCGAAGCCCAGGTGCAACCGGCCTACTGGGAAGCCGATTGGCCACGCTACGCCATGCGCGCACTGATTCTGCTGCTGTTCGTGGCGTCGATTCTCAAACTCTCGGCGCAAAGCTTCTCGCCGTTCCTTTACTTCCAGTTCTGAGGAGCCTGACATGACACGTTCATTACGAATCCTCTACATCGCCATCTTTCTGGGCATTCTGCTGGTCCTCGGGATCTGGTCGCTGCGCAGCTTCAGCACCTTCTCGACGTCGGCAGAGACCACCGTGCTTAACGGCAAGTGGACCAAGGCGGCGGAAACTCATTACGACGATGAGTTCCCGATCAAGCGTCTGGGCACCAACCTCTGGGCGGCGCTGGACTTCAAACTCTTCAATGAAGGCCGTCCAGGCGTGGTGCTGGGCAAAGACCAGTGGCTGTACACCGACGAAGAGTTCGACGCCATCGCCAATGGCGAACAGAACGAAGCCGACAACCTGGCGCTGATTCAGGGTGTTCGCGACGCACTGGAGAAACAGGGCACCAAGCTGGTACTGGCCATAGTGCCGGCGAAAACCCGTCTGTACCCGGAGCATATCGGTGAAACCAAGCCAGCCAGCCTGCATGTGGACCTGTATCAGCAGTTCCACGAGCAGGTCGCCAAGGCCGGGATCTTCGCGCCGGACCTGCTCGCGCCACTGCAAGCCGCCAAGCAACAGGGCCAGGTGTTCCTGCGTACCGACACGCACTGGACGCCGATGGGTGCAGAAGTGGCTGCGCAGCAACTGAGCGCCGCGATTGCCCAGAAAACGCCACTGGAAGGTGAACCCGAGCAGTTCGTCACCCAGGCCAAGGGCACTGAAGCGTACAAGGGTGACCTGACCACCTTCCTGCCACTCGACCCACTGTTCAGCAACCTGCTGCCCAAGCCGGACGAGTTGCAGAAACGCAGCACCGACCCGGTTGAAGGCGCTGCGGCAGGCGATGACGCCTTGTTCGCAGACAGCGACATCCCGGTCGGCCTGGTGGGCACCAGCTACAGCGCCAACCCTAACTGGAACTTCGTCGGTGCTTTGAAACAGGCGCTGCGCAGTGACGTCGTCAACTACGCCGAAGACGGCCATGGCCCGATTCTGCCGATGCTCAAGTACCTGCAGACCGACGCGTTCAAAAACACTCCGCCGCAAGTGGTGATCTGGGAATTCCCGGAACGCTACCTGCCGGCCCACAACGATCTTGGCGAGTTCGATCCGAAGTGGATCGCCGAGCTGAAGAAATCGCGTGACACACAAGAAAACGTGGCACTCAACGCCAAACCATCCGAGTCGCCCAACCGGGCGCAAAACTGAGAGGACTGACTCATGACTTTTAACACTACTGCTAACCGCTCGACCGCCAAACGCCTGTTCAAAACCTGCGCACTGGCTGCCGGTCTGGGCCTGATGTCCCTGCAAGCATTCGCCGGTGACTCCGCCCTGTACGGCCCGACTGCGCCCAAAGGCTCGACGTTCGTTCGCGTCTACAACGCCAGCAGCAGCGAAATCAGCGCCAGCGTCGGCAACACCAACCTCAACGAAGTGGCGCCACTGGGCAGCACTGCGTTCAGCTTCATGCCACAGGGCGACTACACCGCCAAGCTGGGCAGCCAGAGCATGCCGGTGAAACTGGCCGGCGACCACTATTACACCCTGGTCAACAACGCCAGCGGCAAGCCGCAGCTGGTTGAAGAACCACCGTTCAAGAACAAGCAGAAATCCCTGGTTCGCGTTCAGAACCTGAGCGACAAGTCCCTGACCCTGAAAACCGCTGACGGCAAGACCGACGTGGTCAAGGCTGTAGCGGCAAAAGGCACCGGCGAGCGTGAAATCAACCCGGTCAAGGTCAGCCTGGCGCTGTACGACGGCGACAAGAAAGTCACCGATGTGAAACCCGTGGCGCTGGAGCGTGGCGAAGCCGCCGTGCTCTACATCACCGGCAGTGGCAGCAGCCTCTCGCCAGTGTGGGTCAAGCCACCGGTCGCAACCCGCTAATACGGATTATGCCGGTCGGTTCAGGGCCTCAGCGTTGAACCGACCCGCGCGGAACAAGAACAAGACAGAAACGACAGACACCTCGTACAGCCCAAATTGAATGCTATTGGAGAAACAAAATGATTCCAGTTATCTTGTCAGGCGGTAGTGGTTCACGACTCTGGCCGCTTTCGCGTAAACAATTCCCGAAACAGTTCCTGGCACTGACCGGCGAACACACGTTGTTCCAGCAAACTCTGCAGCGCCTGCTGTTCGAAGGCATGCAGGAGCCTATCGTGGTCTGCAACAAAGACCACCGTTTCATCGTCAACGAGCAACTTGCCGCGCTGAACCTGCAAACCCAGTCCATTCTGCTGGAACCGTTCGGTCGCAACACCGCGCCAGCCGTCGCCCTGACCGCCATGAAGCTGGTCAATGAGGGCAACGACGGTCTGATGCTGGTGCTGCCTGCCGACCACGTCATCGAAGATCAGAAAGCCCTGCAACGCGCACTGGCGCTGGCCACCGTTGCGGCCGAGCGCGGCGAAATGGTGCTGTTCGGTGTGCCTGCCAACAAGCCGGAAACCGGCTATGGCTACATCAAATCGACCGCCGACGCCCTGCTGCCGGAAGGCGTCAGCCGCGTGTCGCAATTCGTCGAGAAGCCTGACGAAAAACGCGCCCAGGAATTCGTCGAAGCCGGTGGTTATTACTGGAACAGCGGCATGTTCCTGTTCCGCGCCAGCCGCTTCCTGGAAGAACTGAAAAAGCACGATCCGGACATCTACGACACCTGCCTGCTGACCCTCGAGCGCAGCGTGCAGGACGGCGACGCGCTTGAAATCGACGCCTCTACCTTCGCCTGCTGCCCGGACAACTCCATCGACTACGCGGTCATGGAAAAAACCCAACGCGCCTGCGTCGTACCGCTGTCGGCTGGCTGGAGCGATGTCGGCTGCTGGTCGTCGCTGTGGGAAGTCAACGCCAAGGACGCCAACGGCAACGTCACCAAGGGTGACGTCGTTATCCAGGACAGCCGCAACTGCATGATCCATGGCAACGGCAAACTGGTGTCGGTGATCGGTCTGGACAACATCGTCGTCGTCGAAACCAAAGACGCCATGATGATTGCCCACAAAGACAAGGTTCAGGGCGTCAAGCAGATGGTCGCTACCCTGAACGAACGTGGCCGCAGCGAAACCCAGAACCACCTCGAAGTGTATCGTCCGTGGGGCTCTTACGATTCGGTCGACATGGGTGGCCGCTTCCAGGTCAAACGCATTTCGGTCAAGCCTGGCGCCAGTCTGTCGCTGCAGATGCACCACCACCGCGCCGAGCACTGGATCGTGGTATCCGGCACTGCGCAAGTGACCTGCGACGAGAACGTGTTCCTGCTCACGGAAAACCAGTCCACCTACATCCCGATCGCCTCGGTGCATCGCCTGAAAAACCCGGGAAAAATCCCGTTGGAAATCATCGAAGTGCAATCGGGTAGCTACCTGGGCGAAGACGATATCGAGCGTTTCGAAGATATCTACGGTCGTTCGAATGCGCTGGAAGCGGGTGTGAAGACGCAGACGATTGCGCGCTGACAGACGCTTTTAGCTGCAAGTGAGACAGCCCCCGGTAATTCTTTGCGTAGTGTCATGCGCACATTATTGCCGGGGGCTTTTGCTGTGAGAGTTGCTTATATTCGTTCATGTGCTTTTACGCTGATGGTTTGAGGCATGGCGGCCAGCCCCTCTCGCCTCAAAGCGATCAATTGACAGTTTATGCAATGCCAGGCTTCTCTTTGGGCTGATCTGAGCGACGGCGAAGCCTCCCCAAAAGTCAGCCACCTGAGACAACCATGTTTCAAATTTTTTGAACCCATGACGCCACGGCTTATAGCTCGCTCTTAAGTCCACATTCTTCAGAACGGCTTCTTTGACACTAAAGTTTAAAAGACCTCCTGCAAAATCGGGGGAAAACGTGGCCTTCAGGTCAAAGCCCGAGTAGTAGAAATCGTCATTCGTATCAAGCTCCAAATGAGACACTTCATGAATGAGAGTCTGCACACTGGACACCACATTTAATGTTCTCGCATGGTCAGTAAAAAACAAACGCCTATGGGGATCGCTCTTTATAACAAATGCTGTCGTATTCGGCGTTTCCGGATGCCCTTCAACAGAGACTAGCTGGTCGCGCAAATCTCCCCCGTCCTGATAACGAGCAACAGACTTAATGAGCTTTTCATAGCCGTTTATAACTGTTTTTACGAGCCGACTGGATGAGCCCTTTTGATCGTTTTTTTTCATACCGAGAAAGGCATAAAGATCATTAGTATCACCCGCCTTCAGCTTCTCTACTTCACGCGTCATAACGGCTACGCTTTCCTCTAGCGCGAGATCTAATGTGTACACCAGTTTATGCTCGTCGGCCCGCCGCATATCTGAGACCCCTCGGTATTTGATCGTGTGCGTCTTATCATAATGTCGATCAATACGATCATTCATTCCTCGATAAACCAGTCCACCATCGTCACTACCTCCGCAAGGATCATTACGGACAAACAGATACACGTTCAACCCATCCACCGCCCCCGCCGGGTCCGGATTGATCCAACGCTGTAACCAAGGTGCGTAATACCGCAAACCGTAATAATAAAGCCCTGTCGCATCCCGTTCCTTGCCCGAATAACGCACGGTCTTGTAGCTCACCTCAATCGCATTGCGCCCCGCCCACCATGACGTGCCGCCGAACGGGTAATAACTTTCCTGGCTGATACGCTGCGCCTGTCCATCCAGTTCCAGCGTGCCGGATCCCAGGTGGTCGTTCAATGTGTAGCGAGTCTGATCATTTTCAAGCGCGTCGGGCTTGCCAGACGCCCAATGCAGCACGCGCACGTTATTGCGCCCGGCCTGGGCCACAACAACGTGCAGGGTTTCGCCAGTGGCAGTATCGGTTCGGATTTCAAGACCGGGCANCTGGCGTCGTAGCTGTAGCGTTCGCTGTCGTCCATGCCATTTTCACGAATAACGGGGCGCACGTGCTGCAACTGGTTGCGTCGGTCCCAGCTCAGGTTTTGTCCGGCTTGCAGCGCAAGCAGATTACCGTTGGCATCGAAGGCAGCAGCAATTTCTGCTTCGTCAGGTATGTGGCCATTGATCACCGGCAGACTGCGGTTGCTGCAACGTGCGGTGACCAGCGTGCGCGAATGGGATTGCGTGCCTGTATGGGTAAGCTGCTGCAGGTTGCCGCCGGCATCGTAGCGATACGTCTGCGTGTAATCAGCCAGCGTCGAAGGATCGGCAGGACTCTGGAAACCAGGCAGCACCGGGCCGTGATTAACGACTGCCCATTCCCTGCCCGAGGCTTCGATCAGTTGATAAAGCGTGTCGTATTGATAGGTCGAAATCGAGTCGATGCGCTGACCTTTGGAGATGGCTGGCAGAGCACGATCATCGACACGGATCACATTACCGACCGGGTCATAGCCGTAACGCAAATCCTGCAACAACTGCCCATTACTACGCGTGGCATTCAACGCCAGCAAACGGCCGTCTTCAGTGTCATACCGCGCAGTGCTCATCACACCGTTGCCCGCCGTTTCCGACACCACCCGCTCCTGTGCATCGTATTGAATGGCACTGACCAGAACCTGTTCGGCTTGACCATTCATTTGCAAACGACTGCCTTTCAACAGCCCAGCGACGGTGTAATCCAGAAACTGAACATTGCCCTGCGCATCAGTCTGCCGGAGAGTTTCGTTCACGGAGTTGTAGCGCCAGCGAGTAGTCGCCCCTTCGCCAAGCTCCAGCAAGGCATCGCGCCCGGTCAGTGACTCGGGCCAGTCAGGCTCGTCGAGGTTTTGCAGAAAGCGCCGCGTTTGACTGATCACACTTCCGGAAAGACCGAACTCATCGTCAAGCCGCGTACCTGCCGGATCGTCATGACGAATCAACTGACCGCACTGGTTATACGCGGTCGAATCAGGGCCGCCATA
>NZ_LGLN01000077.1:2898-3127 GCF_001293775.1 Pseudomonas syringae pv. cilantro | reverse complement strand
GTCGAATCAGGGCCGCCATAAAGCAAGCGCTCAACGCAGAGCTCATCTTCAAAAACCTTGGTGGGCCTTAGCAGCGCGTCATACCCAGTACGTCGCGCAACGCCCCGAGCATCCCAGACCTCCAGCACCTGCCCGGCCTCACCCGCCAACGACACTCGCCAGCCAGCATCGACGCTGTCACTGGCCAGCACCTGACCGCTGAGCGAATGAATGACGCTGAGATTGGCGG
>NZ_LGLN01000077.1:0-1453 GCF_001293775.1 Pseudomonas syringae pv. cilantro | reverse complement strand
CAGACGCGGATCCCAGCTCATCGACGGACGACCCGCGACATCAAAGGCCGTATGACTTTGCCTGGCCTGCGGTTCTTCAGCAGGCTTCAGACGGCAGAAAACGACTGAATCGGTCAACAGCCGACGCGGGTCTACCACCTGTAGATGCGGGGTGTAACGGTGCAGTACAGCGCTCGTAGTATTCATGGTTCAGTCGTCCTTGATCCGCCTTGCCAGGTAGTGCACTAAATACTTTTTCAGCTCAAAACCCTCCCGATTTATTAGTGCATCGTCTCAAACCCCGGGCAAGATCCCGATGGAAATCACCTAAATGCAATCGGGCAGCTACCTGGGCGAGGACGATATCGAGCGTTTCGAAGATATCTACGGTCGCTCGAATGCGCTGGAAGCGGGTGTCAAGACGCAGACGATTGCTCGCTGATAGGGTTTTAGCTGCAAGCTGGACAGCCCTCATCAACCCTTTGCGTACTTTTATCCGCGGGGGAGTTGTTGAGGTCTTTTTCGTCTTTGTTGCGGTTAACTGGCATCAAAAAAACGTTTATATAGCGCACGTTCGGCTGGCTTTTTGGAGGCCGATCGTTTAACGAACATCACCGCAGCGGCAAATGAATCAGCATTATTGTAGGCCAACTCAGAGGGTGTAACTCTCGTATCGGCGCGATAGTGTTTGCCTAGCGTCGCGGCACCTGTATCAACTTTCCCCTCAGCCAACTCAAACAATGGCGTAGGGTCCTGACCCTCCTTGGCCTTGCCGTATACGTAATCCATAGTATCCAATGCAGCGTGAGAAAATTCGTGAATCAATACCTGAGCACTATAACTTTTTCCGGCAGCTCGTTTGGCTTCACCCCAGACTCTTCTATGAACCATTAAAAATTTTTCCTCGCGCTCCTCACGATAGTCCTTCCGGACCTCTGCCATCTCGCGTTTCAATTCGCCAGGAGAGGCACTGTTGAGAGCAGCGCGCGTAGTTGCACTTAGATAACGAGCAAAACCTGAGTAGCGCTTCATATCAAGGGAGGCCGTAACGGTCTTTCCGGGCTCGTCTGACTCAGTAATTTCAACGTTACGGATAGCGGTTTCTCGAGCGACTCGCAAAACCTTATCAATGTCATTTTTCCAACGATATTTGAGCTCGGCATCGTGACGCCTGAAAAACCGGTTCATTACTTCTGGCACATTTTTATTGGAGTCGACGTCAAGCAATGCTCGTGTTTTTTCCAGCGCCCTTATCGCTTTCAGACGAGCATCATCTACCTCCCTCTCAAATCCAAATAACGGAGCCAGTCCTTCGACATCAGTCATGGATACCGGATTGTTTCTGACCATACGGTACAGGTTCAAACCATCCACTGCCCCCGCTGGGTCCGGATTGATCCAGCGCTGCAACCACGGCGCGTAATACCGTCGCCCATAGTAATAAAGCCCTGTCGCATCCCGTTCCTTGCCCGAA
>NZ_LGLN01000086.1:160891-224493 GCF_001293775.1 Pseudomonas syringae pv. cilantro | reverse complement strand
AACTACCTTGAAAAACGCCGCCAAGAGCCACTTCGAAGCTCTCAACTCGATAAAGCTCAACGTACTGCTCGGCGTGCCATCGACCATCCTGCAGTTCATCGATGCCATGCAGCGGCACGGTGTGCATATCGACATCGAAAAGGTCGTCTTCAATGGCGAGGGCCTGAAAACCTTCCAGAAGAAAATAATCAGGGAAGCCTTCGGCGAGCAGGTCTCCATCGTCGGCGTTTATGGCAGCTCCGAGGGCGGAATCCTGGGCTTCACCAACAGCCCGTGCCACACCGAATACGAGTTTCTGTCCAACAAATACTTCATTGAGAAAGAAGGCGACAGCATCCTCATCACCTCGCTGACTCGTGAGAACTTCACCCCACTGCTCAGGTATCGCCTCGGTGACACTGCGACGCTTTCAATGAAAGACGACAAGCTCTACCTGACGGATATCCAGAGGGAGGACATGAGCTTCAACTTCATGGGCAACCTCATCGGCCTGGGCATCATCCAGCAGGCGATCAAACAGACACTGGGCCGTTCCTTGGAAATTCAGGTCCATCTGTCAGTGACCGAAGAGCGCAAAGAGCTGGTGACCGTTTTCGTTCAGGCCTCCGAAGTCGACGAAAACGAACGCGCCAGAATTGAAACAGCCATCGCTGACATTCCGGATATCAACGAGGCGTATCAGAAAGATCAGGGCAGCGTAGTGGTTCTGCGCAAAGATGCCAGAGACTATGCCGTCTCGGAGCGAGGCAAAATGCTTTACATCATTGACCGCAGGCATTGAACGGCTGATCTGAGCGAGTGAACATGCTGCGCCGACGGGGTCTTTGGGCTGTGCTGGCGCAGTTTTGGGGTGGAGGAGGGCCTTGGTAAAAACCTCAGATTATGCTCGATTCACTTTTCATCATGATGGATAACGACCAGCAACTGCGCCTGCTTCTCCCCGACTGAACGTATCCGATGCGGTTTTTGTGCGTTGAAATGCAGCGCATCGCCGCAATGCAGGATCACTCGTTCATTCATGAAGTCCACCTCGACTTCACCCTCGTGTACAAACAAAAACTCCTCACCCAGGTGCTCTTTGAATGCCGAATCGCCGAAGGTCGCGGGAGGGAAAATGATGAAGGGCAACAGGGTAAGGTCTGCGACTCGGTGGGCCAATACAGCATACTCGGCCTTGTGACTGTCAGATGACAGTGACTGGCGCTGGTTGCTTCTGACCAGGCTGTAGCTGGCTTGTGAGGGCGTTCCTTCAGTAAAAAGCTCTTCGACACTGACATTGAAGGCCGCCGCGAGCTTTAAAGCTGCTGCAATCGACGGCGTGTTCAACCCTCTTTCCACTTTAGACAGGTAGCTCTTGGTGATGCCCGTTTTTTCGGCAAGTACCTCAAGGGTCATCCCGAGCCGTTTTCTTAATATTTTCAGTCGGATAGACATCAATCATTTCCGTAAAGAGAAAAGTTCCACTTGACCGTGACACAAAGTGTCATATATCGTCTCTTGTGTCATATGTATTCTACCCGGTCACCATTCACGCTGCTGGTGGCACCGTCGGCGGCGTACTTCAGGATGGCTTCTAAGGACGGACATGGCCAAGACATTAGCATTACCAAAGGATCAGCTTGTCAAACAGGCCCTTGCAGAGATGCAAAGCAACCTCGCTGACAATACGTGGACCGAGCGGCAGAAGCTGGCATTGGCGTGCCGGATTCTTTACGAAAACGGTCACGATGCTGGCCTCTCAGGGCAGATTACGACCCGTGGTCCAGAGCCTGGGACGTACTACACCCAACAGTTGGGTCTGGGTTTCGACGAAATAACCGCAGGCAACCTGCTTCTGGTCAATGAGGATCTTGAAGTGCTTGAAGGTTATGGGATGCCTAACCCCGCGAACCGTTTCCACAGTTGGGTATATCGCACGCGTACTGATGTGAAATGCATAATCCATACCCATCCGATCCATATCGCAGCACTCTCAATGCTCGAACGGCCTTTGGTCGTTTCACACATGGATATGTGTCCGCTTTACGACGATTGCGCGTTTCTGGAACACTGGCCCGGTATACCGGTAGGCAATGAGGAGGGGGAACTCATCACCCGCGCGCTCGGCGAGAAGCGGGCGATTTTGCTTGCCCATCACGGCCAGTTGTCTACAGGAAGAACAATTGAGGAAGCCTGCGTTATCGCACTGCTGATCGAGCGCGCCGCCAAGCTGCAATTGCTGGCCAGCGCAGCAGGCGACATCAAGCCCATCCAGCCGGGATTAGGTCAGGAGGCTCACGATTGGATTTCCAGGCCCAAGCGTCACAGCGCAGCGTTTAATTACTATGCGCGGCAAATACTGCGTCGACATGCCGACTGCCTGAGCTGAACCAATTCGTTTGCTTTACTGGAGATACATCATGGCTACCCCTTCCATACATGGAATCATCGGTTACACCATTACCCCCTTTACCTCAAGTGGAGAGGGTGTTGAACTCGATGCGCTTGGCCGCTCGATTGATCGCCTGATCATCGGCGGCGTCCATGCAATTGCACCACTGGGCAGCACCGGCGAGGGTGCTTACCTGAGTGACAGGGAATGGGAGCAAGTCACTGAATTCAGTATTTCTCATGTGGCCAAACGCGTGCCTGTCATCGTCAGCGTTTCGGACTTGACCAGTGCGAACGCGGTACGCCGGGCGCGCTTTGCCGAAGCGAACGGCGCGGATGCTGTCATGGTGCTCCCAGTGTCATATTGGAAGCTGAGCGAGCAGGAAATCCTGCAGCATTATCAACGTATTGGTGACGCCATAAGTTTGCCAATCATGCTGTATAACAACCCGGCGGTCAGTGGTACCGACATGTCTGTGGAGCTTATTCTGCGGATTTTCAATACCGTGGAAAATGTCACTATGGTCAAAGAGAGCACGGGTGATATTCAACGGATGCACAAATTGCACCTTCTCGGGGAGGGCCGGGTGCCATTTTATAATGGCTGCAATCCGCTGGCGCTGGAAGCGTTCGCAGCGGGCGCTGTAGGCTGGTGCACTGCGGCCCCCAACCTGATAGCCGACTTGAATGGGGCGCTTTATCGGGCGATTCTCGATAATGAGTTAGGTCGCGCCCGCGAGCTATTTTACAAACAGCTGCCATTGCTGGACTTCATACTCAAAGGCGGATTGCCCGCGACCATCAAGGCGGGTCTTCGTATGACCGGGCTGGAGGTCGGCGATCCACGGCTGCCAGTGTCCGCATTAAGTGAAGATGCCTGTCTTGAATTACGCGGCTTACTGGCTCAACTGCGATAAGACACGTTTATCCATTCGATGATCCACCCCCTGTATCGATGCCTGGTGTCATGGCCTTGATGGGCGAAGGCAGTCGGCAGGGTGAGTGCTTTCATCATGACAAGAATAACGGCTTGAAGCCGATTAGAACCGATTAATTTTGCTTGCAGCGTTTGCGAGCACGATAGACCTTCAGAACTCCCGAAGAACTAATGGGCCGCATGATTATGTGGCGCCATGGGTTTGCGTGGACTGATATTTTAATGCAGATCGAAAACAGGAAGTCACCGTGACGTCGCTTAATCAGAGCTTTTGCGAGAATAATCATGTGGGCGCTATGCTCAAGAAATTATCCGGTCTGTGGGTAAACAGGGCTGCCGTCAACAACCCTCCCTTGAGTTATTCCGCGTTGGCGTTTGACCGTAACAAAGATGACTACAGCGAATCGCTTCTGCCCTTCAAAGATCATGAAGTATGGCTCGCAGCCCCCGCTCATATTCGATCCAGATGCCTGTCCTACGCGTGGATTATTTACAACATGAAAACCATCTATATCGAATGCGATATAGTGACGCCGGTGTGTGAAGACCTGATCAAGTCCCCGCCCTCAGGTTCAAGCAACAGGGAGATTATCCAGGAGGCAATGGCCGAAGCACTGCTGGATGAGGCCCTGCATACGAAGATGTCACTGTCCGCCTGTAACTACATCTATAAAATGCGCGGCATCGACTACTTTGATTTCACCGATTTCAATCTGGTGAAATGGCAGCGGGATATTTTGTCATCCTGCACAGCGTCATGGGAGCGACGACTCACTCGATTCGGAATTGCCTGCGCCAGCGAAACATTAATAACGGACTATCTGAAAACCATGTCGGAAGACACCTCTATCCAGCGTATCTGTCATGAGGTCACCAGCGCTCACGCGATGGACGAATGGAGTCACTCAAGCGTGTTCAGTCTGGTCGCAACCGACATCGTTCAGGGGTTGGGGCGC
The DNA here is from genome assembly GCF_001293775.1 of Pseudomonas syringae pv. cilantro. Classification (GTDB taxonomy): domain Bacteria; phylum Pseudomonadota; class Gammaproteobacteria; order Pseudomonadales; family Pseudomonadaceae; genus Aquipseudomonas; species Aquipseudomonas syringae_P. The sequence continues at coordinate 220,230 of NZ_LGLN01000086.1, read as the reverse complement.
AAAGAACGAGACTACCTTCGCGCGATTATCACCAAGACGGTGAGCATGTTTGCCGACAATGAGCTTGGCGCATGGGAGAAAGCATTCTCGATGGCGGGGCTGCAGAATTACAAGGAACTGCTGCACGACACCCAGTCGAAGGATGGAATCAGTATTTATACGGGTTCTGTTGAGTCGTTGATCGATCGTATAGGGTTGAACTGATCATGGATGCTTTATATTTTCAGGAAGTGGTCGGAGTTTCTTTCTACGTTGTTCTTTTCCTTATAGCCGGCGCGACGGTTGCCGGCTTTGTAGATTCGATCTGCGGTGGCGGCGGTCTGATATCCGTGCCTGTGCTGCTGCTTGCCGGCTTTACACCTGCCCAAGCCATCGCCGCCAACAAACTTCAGGGAACATTGGGAGGGCTGGCCTCAACCCACTACTATTTAAACAAGAAAATAATTGAATGGGCCGTGCTGAAAAAAATGACCCTTGGCTCCCTCCTGGGCGGGACGCTGGGCACGTTGATGGTCTATTTTGTGGGCAACAGTTTCATGGAGACCGCGCTGCCCATCATGTTGGTGGCCATGGCCTTCTATTTTGCATTCTCTCCTAAAGTCAGTGATGTCGGCGGAAAGGCAGTCATGCCCATATCAATGCTGGGCGCGTCTGTCATCCCGTGTATCGGGCTGTATGACGGCTTCTTTGGCCCAGGAGCCGGCACGTTTTACTTAATGGCATTGGTGTCGCTGGGGGGGATGGCCATGACTCACGCGGTTGCCTACTCCAGAGTGCTGAACCTGTTCAGTAATGCGATATCGCTGCTGATCTTTATCATGCTCGGAAAAATGGTCTGGGTCGCCGGTTTTGCCATGTCGATAGGCGAGGTGGCTGGCGTTTACCTTGGCTCACACCTGGTCCGGAAGAACGGCACCAGACTCGTAAAACCGTTAGTCGTTATGGCCTGCGTCGGCATGGCCATAAAATCCATTTACAGCTGGTGATGTATGCAAAACAGGAGTTTTCTACGCTGCGAGAGCGTCACTCAAGATACTGCTTGGGTCAGAACATTTTCCTTGCGCGTGCTTGCCAAAGAAATGGCCGAGCAATGTGACATGGGTAGATATCTGATCTTGGAACTGCCTGATCGAGAGGGCGTCATTCAGCAGCGTAATTATTCGATAGTCGGCAGGCCTGAGGCAGATCTGGTCGAGATCGCCGTCAAGGACACCGGCAGGTCAGGCATATCAAGTCAGCTTCATTCAAAGGTGGCTGTCGATTCATTGCTGCTCTCTGCGGGCGTTGGAGGCCTTATCACGGTAGACAGCCTGGCCGGTGTGCAAAGGGTCGCCATGTTCGCAGGGGGCATTGGCATAACGTTGCCCATGGCGCTCATACGCCAACTGGACAGGCGGGCCAGGAATAAAATAGCGCCGCCGACTGTTCAACTGTTTGTATCGGTGCCCTCACTTGCAGAGCTCCCTTACCTGGATGAGCTTTTGGCGATGTCTCTTTCGAACGCATGGCTCGACGTAAGAATCTTTTTGACGCAAGAAAAGTTTGTCAGTGACTCCAGGCTTTTTACCTCAGGCAGACCGCTGCGAGCTGATTACACGGAACTGGGTACTCCGGAGATTGCCGTGATTTGTGGAAGCCTGGGTTTTGTGTCGGAAAACCGTGATGTGCTGAATCACCTGTTCCCGGAAACAAAACTGCTGATCGAGAATTTCACCCAGGTCTCTGACCAGCCGAGGAATTCCGCAAGGGGTGAAGCGGCCTGTAGGGTCACTGTCTACGCAACCGATCAACAGCATCAAGTTGCCATGGACGTTGCTCTGCTTGGCGAGCTGGATCGTTGTAATCTGAAGATCAAGAGTCAGTGCAAGTCCGGTATTTGTGGCAGTTGCAGGGTGAGACTGAGAAGTGGCTCGGTACGAAGTGATGGCGATTTTGCGTTGACCCCTAGAGAGCGGGAAAAAGGATATATCCTCGCCTGTTGTTCTTACCCGACGAGCGAGAGCATCTGCATCGAACTCTAGTCACCACTGTTTGGCGGATTCAACATTTTGTCGAGATAAGCAGAAAGCGCCCCGCGGGGCGCTTTTTTGTTCTGGCGAGGACGTTACTTCTGCTTCTCTGGCTCTTCCTCCTCCCGCCGATGCGCCCACTGATACAACGCCGGCAACACCAGCAACGTCAGCGCCGTCGAGGATAGAATCCCGCCAATTACCACCGTCGCCAGTGGCCGCTGCACTTCGGCGCCGGTGCCGGTGGCGAGGGCCATCGGGATGAAGCCCAGCGAGGCGACCAGCGCGGTCATCAGCACCGGGCGCAGGCGGGTGAGGGCGCCTTCGGTGATGGCGTCATGCAATGAGCGACCCTCCTCGCGCAGGCTGCGGATGAAGGAAATCATCACCAGGCCGTTCAGCACCGCGACCCCCGACAGGGCGATGAAGCCCACGCCTGCGGAGATCGACAAGGGAATGTCGCGCAGCCACAGGGCCATGACGCCGCCGGTCAACGCGAACGGGATGCCGGTGAACACCAGCAGGCCGTCTTTCAGGTTGTTGAACATCAGGAACAGCAGCGCAAGGACCAGCAGCAAGGCCACCGGCACGACGATTTGCAGGCGTTTCGCTGCGGATTGCAGTTGCTCGAACTGACCGCCCCAATTGGTCCAGTAGCCCGCCGGGATCTGCACGCCGTTGTCGATGGTGGTGCCCGCTTCCTCGACAAACGAGCCAAGGTCACGACCGCGCACGTTGGCGCTGACGATCACCACGCGCTTGCCGTTCTCGCGACTGATCTGGTTCGGCCCGAGTACCAGATCGAGGCTGGCGACCTGGGACAGCGAGATGAAGCTGATCTGCTGGCTGCCCGCATTCGCAGGCACCGGGATGAGCAGGCTGGAAAGCCCGTCCACGTCAGTGCGCAGTTGCTCGGACAGGCGCACCACCATGTCGAAACGCCGATCACCTTCATACAAGGTGCCCGCCTGACGACCGCCCAGCGCAATGGCGATGGCGTCCTGCACGTCGGCCACATTGAGGCCGTAACGCGCGGCCTTGTCGCGATCGATGTTGATGGTCAGCACCGGCAGCCCGGTGGTCTGCTCGACTTTGACTTCCGAAGCGCCCGGCACTTTTTGCAGCGTGGCGGCGATTTTGGCGGCGGTCTGGTTCAGCACGTTCATGTCGTCGCCGAACACTTTTACCGCGACGTCACTGCGCACCCCCGAAACCAGCTCGTTGAAGCGCAACTGAATCGGCTGGGACAGTTCGTAATTGCTGCCCGGCACGCTGGCGGCGGCCTTTTGCAGCTCGGCGATCAGCGTTTCGCGGGGTTTGTCCGGGTCCGGCCATTCGCTTTGCGGCTTGAGCATCACGTAGCTGTCGGAGATGTTGGGCGGCATCGGGTCGGCGGCGATCTCGGCGGTGCCGGTGCGGGCGAAAACGCGCTGCACTTCCGGCACTTTCTCGATGATGGCTTTTTCCAGGCGCTGCTGCATGTCCACCGATTGAGTCAGGCTGGTGCCCGGCACCCGCAACGCCTGCAAGGCGAAGTCGCCTTCGCTCAGGCTTGGAATGAACTCGCTGCCCATGCGGCTGGCGGTGAAGCCGGACAGCACGATCACCACGAATGCCATGCTGAAAGCGATGGCGCGATGCCCCAGCACCCAGCTCAATATCGGCGCGTAGCGCTGGCGAGCGGTGCGCATCACCAGGCCTTCTTCCTCTTTGACCTTGCCGGTAACGAACATGGCGATGGCAGCAGGTACGAAGGTCACCGAAAGAATCATGGCACCGAGCAGGGCGATGACCACGGTGAAGGCCATCGGGTGGAACATTTTGCCTTCCACGCCGGTGAGGGCAAAGATCGGCAGGTACACGACCATGATGATCAACTGGCCGAAAATCAGCGGCCGACGGGCTTCTCGCGCAGCGGCGAACACCTCGTGGAAACGCTCTGAACGGGTCAGCATGCGGCCGTACTTCTGCTGGGCATGCGCCAGCCTGCGAATGGCGTTTTCGACGATCACAACCGCGCCATCGACGATGATGCCGAAGTCCAGCGCGCCCAGGCTCATCAGGTTGGCGCTGACCTTGTTGGTGAACATCCCGGTGAAGGTGAAGAGCATGGCCAGCGGAATCACCATCGCGGTAATCAATGCTGCGCGGATGTTGCCGAGGAACAGAAACAGAATCACGATGACCAGAATCGCGCCTTCGATCAGGTTCTTTTTCACCGTCGCGATGGCTTTCTCGACCAGATTGGTACGGTCATAAACCGTTACCGCTTCGACACCTTCGGGCAGCGTGCGGTTGATGTCGGCGAGTTTGGCAGCCACGGCTTGCGAAACGGTGCGGCTGTTCTCGCCGATCAGCATGAACACCGTGCCGAGCACCACTTCACGGCCATTTTCGGTGGCTGCGCCGGAGCGCATTTCCTTGCCGATGCCGACCTCGGCCACGCTGCTGATCCGGATCGGCGTGCCCTGCACGTTGGCGATGACGATGTTGGCGATGTCGTCCACCGTGCCGAGCTGGCCCGGTGCGCGGATCAACAGTTGCTCGCCGCCGCGTTCGATGTAACCTGCGCCGACGTTGGCGTTGTTGCGCTCCAGCGCCGCCACCAGATCGTTCAGCGTCAGCTTGTAGGCGGCCAGTTTTTTCGGATCAGGGGCGATCTGATATTGTTTGGCGAAACCGCCGATGGTGTTGATCTCGGCCACGCCTGGCACGTTGCGCAATTGCGGTTTGATGATCCAGTCCTGAATCACCCGCAGGTCCGTCGGCGTGTAAGGCGTGCCATCCTCTTTCAACGCGCCGTCGCGGGCTTCGACCGTCCACAGAAAGATCTCGCCGAGGCCAGTGGAAATCGGCCCCATCATGGCGTCGACGCCTTCGGGTAACTGATCCTTGGCGATCTGCAGGCGCTCGCCCACCAGTTGCCGGGCAAAGAACAGGTCAGTGCCGTCTTCGAAGATTACCGTGACCTGCGACAGACCCGAGCGCGACAGCGAGCGCGTCTGTTGCAGGCCGGGCAAGCCGGCCATGTTGGTTTCGATGGCGAAGGTGATGCGCTGCTCGGTCTCCAGTGGCGAGAAGCCGGGCGCGGAGGTGTTGATCTGCACCTGTACGTTGGTGATGTCGGGGACCGCATCGATGGGCAGTTTCTGGTAACTGGCGATGCCCAGCCCAGCCATGAGCAGCACAGCAAGCATCACGACGATGCGCTGTTCAATCGCGAATTGAATCAACCGTTCAAACATGTGGGTGTACTCGTGGGACGCAGATCAATGGGCGTGCTCGGCGGAGCCTTTGCCCAGCTCCGACTTGAGGATGAAACTGCCAGCGGCGGCCACTTGCGTGCCCGCGGCCAGGCCTTTGACGATTTCCACATGACCGCCATCGCGGCGGCCGAGCGTCACCGGCGTCAGTTGAAAACCCTCTTCGTTGCGCACGAAGACCGACGGTTTTTCTTCAATCGACTGGACCGCCGATTCAGGCAGGCTGACGGCGACGCTGGACTGTTCGGCAGCGACCTGCACCGACACGAACAGGCCGGGACGCCAGGCACCCTGTGGGTTGGCGAGCGTCACACGCACAGCGGCGGCGCGGGTCTGCTCGCCCAGCAGGCTGCCGACATAGCCGATCTTGCCTTCGACTTTTGCATTCAGATCAGGTGCGCTGACGATCACCGGGCGACCGACCACGACTTTGTCCAGATCCTTGGGTGCCACACCAAAAGTGGCCCAGACACGGGACAGGTCCGAGAGGGTGAACGCATTGCTCGCTTCGTTGACCATCTCGCCGATGCCGAGGTGTTTTTCCACAACCATCGAGTCAAACGGTGCGATCAGTTCGTAGCGATTGCCTGCCGAAGGGTTGAGGCTGGCACCGATGGCGCTGATTTTCTGCCGGGCGTTGGCGAGGTTGATGTCGGCTTCCTGAAAATCCTGGCGCGCCTGCAAGTAATCCTGCTCGGCCGAGATCTTGTCTTCCCACAGCTTCTTCTCGCGTTGCAGGGTCAGGCGCGCCAGTTCCTGACGTCGCTGCGCGGCGTTCAGTTCGCTGCGTTGATCCGAGATTTGCTGGCTGGCAATCACCGCCAGCACCTGGCCCTTTTTCACGGACTGGCCCAGGTCGACCTTCACCTCTTCGACCACGCCGCTGACCCGAGGCACGACGTGCGCGGTGCGGTCCTCGTCGAAGCGGATTTCACCGGGGAAGGTCACGGTGGTGCTCATCTGCCGAGGCTCGGCGGTGGCCAGTTCGATACCCGCCGTCTTGATCTGCTCGGCGGTCAGCTCGATATGGCCTTCCTCTTCTTCTTCGTGGGGCTGCTCTGCGGTTGCAGCGCTCGGTTTTTTCGGGTCGCTGGCGTGGTCTTCGTCGCCGTGAGCCTCCTCCGCTGCATGAGCGTGCTCCTGGTCGGAATGCGCTTTGTCAGAAGAGCCGGTTTCAGCGGCGTAGGGCAGCAGCTGCGGGTTCAGCGCCAGACTGCCCAGACCAATAATGGCCACCACCGCCAGTGTGATGGCAATGCTTCGTTTGTTATTCATGAAAGCTCCCGGCGATCAGGTACGTACAGCACCTCTGGATACGCTCGATGTGGACGGAAAAAGACAGTCAGGGGGTGAAGCTGAACCGGTTGAGATCACCGTGGATTCGTTCGATGGCGACTCTCGCCTCGGTCGCTGTCGCCAGTGATTCCAGGTACTGGCTGCGGGCCGATATCAGCGTCCGTTGCGCATCCAGCACTTCGAGGAAACCGAACTTGCCCATTTCGAAACCACGGGTTGCGGTGTCGACGGCGCGTTGCGCGGCGGGCAGGATGACGGCGTTGAAGGACTCGACTTCCTGCGCGGCGGTACTCCACTGATCGAGGGCGGATTGCGTCTGAGTGCGCAGTCGCAGTTCGACGGCATTGCGCAGGTCGCGGGACTGGTCTGCCCGGCGTGAGGCGGCGAGCACATTGCCTTGGTTTCGGTCAAATAGCGGGAGCGGCATCGACAGCCCTACAACGTTGACCCGCTCGCGCTCTTCGCGGCTGTACTGGCTGCCGACGCTGACGGTCAGGTCCGGGATGCGCTTGGCGCGTTCCGAGCCCAAAGCGGCTTCGCGCTGTTCGATCTGGGTCTGGGCGAGGCGCAATTCGGCGGACTGATTGAGGGCGGTGAGCAGCTTCGCTGTCGGTGGCGATTTGCCGGGAGAGAGGTCGGTGTAATCCAGACGCTCGAAAGAAGCGATAGGCGAGCCGGTGGCGCGCGCCAGTTCCCGGTTGCTGTTGATTTTCAGGGTTTCGGCGCGGCGTACCAGCAAGTCGGTCTCTGCCAGTTGCACCTGCGCGCGGGTGGCTTCGACCGGCGAGACCTTACCCGCCCGCACACGCCCTTCGGCGACTTGCAGGCCACGTTCGGCAAGCGCCCTGGATTGCCGCGCCAGCTCCAGACCGGCCTGCGCCCGTGCGGCGGCGTAAAACGCTTGAACCACTTCAGCGCGCAGTTCATTGCCGCGCCTTTCAAGCTCCAGCCGAGCGGCGTCCTGACCCTTGCTGGCCGCCTCGACACGCGCGCCGCGCTTGCCGCCCAGCTCCAGCGCCTGACTGAGCATCACGGTGGTGGTGCTGGTGTCGCGCCGCGTATCTTCGACTTCCCACGACACTACCGGGTTGGGAATCAGCCCGGCCTGCTGCCGATCCCCTTCGGCGACGCCGATTTCCCATTGCGCGGCGGCAAGTTCCGGGTTGTGGGCAAAAGCGGCTTCCAGTGCCTGCGGCAGGCTGATGCCCTGGGCCGTTGCAATGCCGGGAGCCACAAGAGGTAATAACAACAGACAAAGCGCGCCGACTCTCATACCGGCCACCCCGCCAATTTATCGGTACGCCGAGTGCGCAGGTTGTTCTCCGGTCCCATGAATCACCCCATCAAAGCAAAAAAATAACAAACAGGCACGTGGGCGCTGAAGTTGGCAGGGAGGACTTTATGCAATGGGAGCTATCACAGGGATTGCCGGAAAATTACGATTCTGTTATCCAGCAAGATAAGCGTTTCTTTTCATTACACTGCGCGGCATTGTCATCATCCGTTCATCAAACAGGAAGCCTGATTATGCGAATCCTTGTAGTAGAGGACGAGCCGAAAACTGCCGAGTACATGCATCAGGGGCTCACCGAAAGTGGCTATGTCGTAGACATCGCGGCCACCGGTCTTGATGGGCTCTATCTCGCGCAGCATCAGGCCTACGACGTGGTGATTCTGGATGTGAACCTGCCGGAAATGGACGGCTGGGAGGTCTTGAGCCGTCTCAGAAAAACCGTCAACACGCGCATCATGATGGTCACCGCGCGCGGGCGGCTCGAGGAGAAAGTCAAAGGCCTGGAAATGGGCGCCGATGACTATCTGGTCAAGCCATTCGAATTTCCAGAGCTGCTGGCTCGGGTTCGCACCCTGATGCGCCGCAGTGAGCAGACCACCACCGCCAAAGTGTTGCAGGTCGGCGATCTGGAACTCGATCAGGGCCGGCACCGGGCGTTTCGCGGCAAGCAGCGCATCGACCTGACCACCAAGGAGTTCGCGCTGCTGCACTTGCTGATGCGCCACAGTGGCGAGGTCATGTCGCGTACCCAGATCATTTCGCTGGTCTGGGACATGAACTTCGATTGCGACACCAACGTGGTGGAAGTTTCGATCCGCCGTTTGCGGGCCAAGATCGACGACCCGTTCGAGACCAAACTGATCCATACCCTGCGTGGTGTGGGTTACGTCCTGGAAGTGCGTGAATGAAACCGACACGTCTCTCGACGCGCCTGGGGCTTACGGTTGTCGCACTGATCGCGTGCCTGGTGCTGGTCATGGAAATGCTCGCCTATGCGGCCATTTCCCGGCAGCTCGATCTGCGTGCAGAAGACGGTCTGAACGAGAAGTTCAGGCAGATCGAACACAGCATGAGCGAGGGTTTTCTCGCTATCGAGGACATCGTTCAATACCCGCACACGCTGCGTGACCAGATCGTCGGGCATGACAGCTTCTCGCTCACGGTTTTCGACACTGCCACGCCTCGGCAACAGTTGATGAGCGTGGGCAATGAAGAGGGGCGAAATCTGCCGGTTCCCGAGAGCGAGCCGCTATCGCAACGTTTTCAGGAGGTGAAATCGGCGCAGGGCCACAAAATCCTGCTGGGCTACAAGACGATACGCCTCAAGACGGGTCAGGACATTCTGGTCAGGCTGTCGATGGACAGGGAAAGCGACGCCGAGCTGCTGCACGCTTACGTCAAGTCGACGTACATGGCCTTGCCGGTGATTCTGCTGTTGGTCGGCTTTGGCGTCTGGTGGGTGGTGCGTCGTGGCCTGCGGCCGCTGAGGGCGTTCCGCAAAGTGACTGCGTTGATCTCGGCCCGCGATCTGTCGCATCGCATGAAAGTGCATGGCCTGCCTGACGAATTGCGCGATCTCGCGCACGCGGTCAACTTCATGCTGCACCGGCTGGATGGCGATGTGCAGCAACTGGCGCAGTTCTCCGACGACCTGGCGCATGAATTGCGTTCGCCGATGAACAATCTCATGGGCAAGGCGCAGGTCACGCTGTCCAGACCGCGTCCACCGGAAGAATACAAGCAGGCACTGGAATCCTGCACCGAAGAGCTGGAGCGTATGTCGCGCATGATCAGCCAGATGCTGTTTCTGGCCAGCGTCAGCCAGCCCGCCGCACCGTTGCCGCTCGAAGTCGTGGATTTGCGCGAGGAGTCGGAAAAAGTCGCCGAGCTGTTTTCATCGTCGGCCGAGGATCGCGACATTACCCTACAGGTTCACGGTGCTGCGAAAGTATCGGGCGACAAGCTGATGATCCAGCGGGCGATTTCGAACCTGCTGTCCAACGCGATTCGTCACGGTCTGACCGGCAGTGTCATCACGATTACCCTCGCGACGCACGGGGATGACGTGTCGCTGGCCGTGCGCAATGCCGGCGACGGGATTGACGTAGAACATCTGCCGCGATTGTTTGACCGCTTTTACCGGGTTCACGTCAGCCGTGCCCGGCAGCAGGGCGGCACCGGGCTGGGGCTGGCCATCGTGCGCTCGATCATGAGCCTGCATGAAGGGCAGGTGACGGTTCAGAGTGAGCCAGGACAGTTCACCACCTTCAATCTGATTTTCCCCAGACTGGTGTGATACGGCCGGTTACAGGTCGCGCGTCTAGAACCTTTCGCTAAGCTATTGTTCATAACGTTGTAACCGGGGTTGTCCGGCATGCGTCAATCGACGCTGAACCTATAAGGATGGACGTATGACAGTTGCTTTCTGGTGCGTGCTGGTCGCGATATTGCTGCCGATTATCTGTGCCGGTATCGCCAAGTTCGGCAGCGGCAAATTTGGCAGCGGGCATAATCATGACCCGCGGGCCTTTCTCGACAAGCTGGAGGGGTTCCCGCGCCGCGCGCACGCTGCCCAGATGAACAGCTTTGAAGTGACCCCGGCGTTTGCCGCAGCGGTGATCATTGCGCACATTGCCGGTAACGCGCAGTTGGTGACCATTGATGTGCTGGCGGTGCTGTTTATCACCAGTCGCCTGCTGTACATCATTTTCTATCTGGCAGACCTCGCTGCCTTGCGTTCCGCTGTATGGCTGGTCGGCATGGGGTTGATCATTGCGCTGTTCGGCGTGTCGGCCTTCCCGGCTGCTGCCTGACGCCGCATTCGCGACGCTGTATGTAAAGGGCAGCGTCGCAACCTTCGACGGCGATCAATCGTCCGGCTGGACTCTTTCCAGCTCAGTCTGCGCGTCCTGCAATTCCTTGCGAGATTCAGCGAGCTTGTCCTTACGCTTGTTGATCTTCTCCGGATCGCCCTTTTCCATGGCCTTGTTCAGGTCGGTCTGACGGCGGCTGACTTCCTGCTTGGCGTCGAGCACCTTTTGCTTGCGCTGTTTGATCAATGACGTTTCGGTGCAGTTGGCGTTGACCTCGGCCAGCGCCTTTTCAAGGTCGGCCTGTTCTGTCTTGTTACCCTCGGTCTTGGCATCCTGAATCTTGCTGCTGATTTCCTGACTTTTGATCTGGCATTCGGACTGCACGGGGGCCTGGGCGTCTGCGAATACGGTTGTGGCGAGCAGCGTGCAGCTGGTGAAAAGAATCAGTGGCGATAAAAACTGCATATGAACTCCGTTTGAATACGGACAGAAAAATGAACGTCCGCTACTTAAAACCTGAAATGCTCTGTGCCTGCAATTGCTGGCTCAGTGCCTGTACCTGTGGGTCCTGAAAAAAAGCCCTGAGCCTGGCTGCACGACCAGGACCGATGCCTGGCTCTGCTTGCCATTGCTCAACGCTGCGATCAGCCAGTTCGTGCCAGTTGTCGGGCAGTCTGGCGCCGCCCGTGGGCGGCAGTCCGATGGCCTTGAGCCATGTCTGAAACGGCCGTTCGCGTGCGGTTTGCAGGCTGTCGAGCAGTTTAGCGCTACTGCGTTCAGCGAAGCCGGGAATGTTAACAAGCTCAGCATGATTCAGGGTCATCCAATCGAGTAAGCCCATGATTTGGCCGTTCTCGATAAGCGTGTTCCAGGTCCCCGGACCAACACCGGGCAATGCCAGGCCTTTCTTGCCACTGAGCCACGCCAGTCTGGCGCGGAACTGGCTTTCACAGCCCGGTGTGGCTTGCCAGCAGCTTAGCTCGTGAAAGTCGTCGGCTCGCGGAATGATCATGTCGGCTCGTTCAGCAGTACGGGACACCACGCCGTCGAGTCGTGGAATCGTCAGCCCGGCCAGGCTCACGGCGATCTGATCGCCAGGCCTGATATCCAGTGTCTGCCAGCGCTGCAGCGAGCCTGTGCTGATGCGGCTGACGGTACGATCATCGAGGCGAACCGGGGTCAGCTCCAGCACCGGCGTAATCCTGCCACTGCGGCCGATCTTGAAGTTGACCTTGCGCACCTCGGCCAGCGCCTGGGCGTAGGGATGTTTCCAGGCGGCGATCCAGTAAGGCGCACTGGCTTGCCAGCGCTGCGCGGGTGGACGTTTACCCTGGCGCATGATCACGCCGTCCGTGGCGAACGGCAGGGGATTGCGATACCAATGCTCGCGCCATCGTGCGGCCTGGGCGTAGTTTTCCAGTGGATGCGTATAGGCCGCGCTGTCCTCGAAACCCATGGCTTGCAGGCCTGCGAGTCGTTGCGCCATATCGGCAGGCCCGTTCGGCCAGTCCCAGACGAACAGCCCGATGGCGTCGGCCTGCTGCGGGCTGATCGTCTGTCGCGCCAGCAATCCCGCGACCTTGCTGCGCGCGTTGACACTGCCGGATGCTGACTGCACGTGATCGGACAGTCGCCAATAGAGTTCGCCCTGCAGTGTCAGCGAGTCGGGCTGGGGTAACTGCTGAGGGATCGCTTTGATCAGTTGTGCCTGTGGGGTCCAGTCCTGGCCTTTTGTCCCGTCACCGCGACTGATCGCCTGCACGAGCCTGCCCTTGTCGTAGACCAGCGTGACCGCCACGCCATCGACCTTGGGCTGAATCCACAGATCGGTTCTGCCCTTGAGCCAGGCTTTGACGTCTTTCTCGTCCGCGAGCTTGTTCACGCCTGTGTGCGGGACGGGGTGTGCCAGCGGGCCGGTGGCGGTTTTCAGCGGATTGGCCTGAGGTGTAGACACTGCAAAGCACGAACGCCAGTCGTTCAGCTTTTGCCTGGACTGGTCATAAAGCTCGTCGGGGATTTGCGAGAGGCCTTGCCGGTGGTAGCTGTCGTCCCATTTGGCTATTTGCTTTTGCAGGGCTGTGATTTCGCTGCTCGCCTTGGCGGGAGACCAGTCAGGGCACTGGCTGGCATGGCTGAGCGTTGTGAAGAAAGTCAGAAGGGCGCACGTCATCAGGCGTAGGGCAGGCAACATCGAAGCATCCTTGCTTTAGGAATTGGCCAGATGAGGCTAGCTGCTGGTGTGGTTTACAGAAGAGTTGCCTGGTTACCGGGTTTTGCCAAAGCTCTGTGCCGCCTGTTTGATGAGAGGACGCAGAGCGTCCAGAACGGCCCACAAAAGCCCCGAACGACTTGGTCGTTCGGGGCTTCTTTCTGGGTTTTTACAGGCCGGCAGCTGCGCGCAGGGCGTCGGCGCGGTCGGTTTTTTCCCAGGTGAAGGCGGTGAAGGTATCATCGCCAACGGTCATTTCGACCGGGGTACGACCAAAGTGGCCGTAGGCCGCAGTGGCCTGGTACATCGGGTGCAGCAGGTCGAGCATGGTGGTGATGGCATACGGACGCAGGTCGAAGTTGTCGCGAACCAGTTTGATGATCTTGTCGTCGGACAGCTTGCCGGTGCCGAAGGTGTTCAGCGAGATCGACGTCGGCTGGGCAACGCCGATGGCGTAGGACACCTGAATTTCGCAGCGCTCGGCAAGGCCGGCAGCGACGATGTTCTTGGCAACGTAACGACCGGCGTAGGCGGCCGAACGGTCAACCTTCGACGGGTCCTTGCCGGAGAATGCACCGCCACCGTGACGGGCCATGCCGCCGTAGGTGTCGACGATGATCTTGCGGCCGGTCAGGCCACAGTCGCCTACCGGGCCACCGATGATGAAATTGCCGGTCGGGTTGATGTGGAACTGAGTGTCCTTGTGTAGCAGGTGCGCCGGGATGACGTGCTTGACGATCAGCTCCATCACGCCTTCGCGCAGGTCTTTGTAGGACACATCCGGGTTGTGCTGGGTCGACAGCACGATGGCGTCGACGCCGACCACTTTGCCATTTTCGTAACGGCAGGTGACCTGGGATTTGGCATCCGGGCGCAGCCACGGCAGCAGGCCGGATTTGCGGGCTTCGGCCTGACGATGCACCAACTGGTGGGAGAAGGTGATCGGCGCTGGCATCAGCACGTCGGTCTCGTTGCTGGCGTAGCCGAACATCAGGCCTTGGTCGCCAGCGCCCTGATCTTCAGGCTTGCTGCGGTCAACGCCCTGGGCGATGTCTACCGACTGCTTGCCGATGATGTTCATCACGCCGCAGGTCGCGCCGTCGAAACCGACGTCGGAGCTGTTGTAGCCGATGTCGAGGATGACGTTACGCACGATGTCTTCCAGATCGACCCAGGCCGAAGTCGACACTTCGCCAGCGATGATCGCCACACCGGTCTTGACCAGTGTTTCGCACGCTACACGGGCGTATTTGTCTTCAGCGATGATGGCGTCCAGAACCGCGTCGGAAATCTGGTCGGCGATCTTGTCCGGATGCCCTTCGGACACGGACTCGGAGGTGAAAAGTGAGTATTCGCTCATCTCTACGGGTTTCCTTCATTTTACCGATGGTGAGTGTCGCCAGCCGGTCGCTGAAAATGGCGAACCTGGATCTGGAAACCATTACGTAAGCCTACATAGAGGCTTTCCCCGGGAACTAGCCCCGCAGCGATAGCCCAACGGGCCAGGTCTTCCTGCTCGAAACCTAACCAGAGATCGCCACAGGCCTCCCTGGCCCAACTCTGGTCATGACTACACAATTCTGTTACCAGCAAGCTACCGCCGGGTTTTACGTGTTCGGCCAGTTGCCTGAGGGCTTCGGCCGGTGCCGCGAAATGATGCAGCACCATGTTGAGGACGACGCAATCGGCGCTGACTTTACTGTCGTTCAGTGCATCGGCCAGCCTCAGCTCAACGTTAGCCAGTGCATTGCGTTCGCAGACACCGCGCGCCAGATCCAGCATAGCCGGGCTGTTGTCCATCGCGACGACATGCCGGAAACGCCGTGCCAGTTCTGGCAGGAAGCCACCGTCGCCGGGGCCTACTTCCAGAGCGGTTGCCTGCGCGCCGAAGCTCAGTTTGTCGAGCAGCGTCAGCAGGCTTTCGCTGTACTGAGCCAGGCCGGCGATCAGGTCTTGCTGGGCGCGAAACTTTTCTGCGGTACGGGCAAAAAAATCCTGACTGGCCATGGCCCGCTGCCTGTGCACCAGACCAATGCGGCCCTGAACTTCGTCGGGCAGGTCCAGTGTATCGACCTCATCGAGCAACGCCGCGTGCAACCTGCCGCCCGGTAATGCGGTGTGGGGCAGGGCGCGGCGATAGAAAATCGCGTTGCCTTCCCGTCTTGTCGCCACCAGATCGGCTTGCGCCAGGACCTTCAGGTGATGGCTCATGCCGGACTGACCGATCGCGAAAATCTGCGCCAGTTCGAGCACACCGAACGAATCGTTGGTCAGTGCGCGCAAGACATTCAGCCGTAACGGATCGCCGCCGGCCTTGCACAATGCAGAGAGGTCGTCGCATGCATCATGGCGAATTGCAGGCACACGCAGGTTCATAAGCTCCGCAGTCTAGAGACCGATCCATGGCACCGCAAGGGCAATATCAAAAAGTTTTGATATTGCCCTTGGGTCAGACGTGGTGAACTTGTCGGGGAATGCTGTGATCCAGTCTTTACAGGCTAAATAATGTCCGTAACGCAGGAAAAGAGCCTATCGTCGACATCTGTCATTGCCCCCGGCCTGTCCGTGAGGGAAAATGAGCGTCTTTTTTCCGACCCTAATTTTACAATTCCCAGGAGATCAGCGATGCCAAGCCGTCGTGAGCGTGCAAATGCTATTCGTGCCCTAAGCATGGATGCCGTGCAAAAAGCCAACAGCGGCCATCCGGGTGCCCCGATGGGCATGGCGGATATCGCCGAAGTCCTGTGGCGTGATTACCTGAAGCACAGCCCGAAGAACCCGTCGTTTGCCGATCGTGACCGTTTCATCATGTCCAACGGCCATGGTTCGATGCTGGTCTACTCGCTGCTGCACCTGACCGGTTATGACCTGTCGATCGACGACCTGAAAAGCTTCCGTCAATTGCACAGCCGCACGCCGGGCCACCCTGAATTCGGTTACACCCCGGGCGTCGAGACCACCACAGGTCCGCTGGGTCAGGGCTTTGCCAACGCCGTCGGTTTCGCCGCTGCCGAGAAGACCCTCGCTGCGCAGTTCAACCGTCCTGGCCATACCATCGTTGACCACAACACCTACGTGTTCATGGGCGATGGCTGCATGATGGAAGGCATTTCCCACGAAGTCGCTTCGCTGGCCGGTACGCTGCAACTGGGCAAGCTGATCGCCTTCTACGACGACAACGGTATTTCCATCGACGGCGAAGTCGAAGGCTGGTTCACCGATGACACGCCAAAGCGTTTCGAAGCCTACGGCTGGCAGGTCATCCGCAACGTTGACGGCCATGACGCCGAAGAGATCAAGATTGCGATCGACACCGCTCGCAAAAGTGCTCAGCCAACCCTGATCTGCTGCAAGACCACCATCGGTTTCGGTTCGCCGAACAAGCAGGGCAAGGAAGAGTCCCACGGCGCGCCACTGGGTGCCGACGAAATCGCCCTGACCCGCGCTGCGCTGAAGTGGAACCATGGCCCGTTTGAAATTCCGGCTGATATCTACGCCGAATGGGATGCCAAAGAAAAAGGTCTGGCTGTAGAAGCCGAGTGGGATCAGCGTTTTGCTGCCTATTCCGCCGCATTCCCTGAGTTGGCCAACGATTTCATTCGTCGCATGAGCGGCGAGTTGCCTGCCGACTTTGCCGAGAAATCCGCCGCATACGTCGCTGAAGTCAACGCCAAGGGCGAAACCATCGCCAGCCGCAAGGCCAGCCAGAACGCGCTGAGCGCACTGGGCCCGTTGCTGCCTGAAATCCTCGGCGGTTCGGCCGACCTGGCGGGTTCCAACCTGACCATCTGGAAAGGCTGCAAGAGCATCACCGGCGAAGACCCTAACGGCAATTACCTGCATTACGGCGTTCGTGAATTCGGCATGGCCGCCATGATGAATGGTATCGCCCTGCACGGTGGCTTCGTGCCGTACGGCGCAACCTTCCTGATCTTCATGGAATACGCTCGCAATGCGGTGCGTATGGCCTCGCTGATGAAGAAGCGCGTGATCTACGTATTCACCCACGACTCCATCGGTCTGGGCGAAGACGGCCCGACTCACCAGCCGATCGAGCAACTGACCAGCCTGCGGACCACGCCGAACCTGGACACCTGGCGTCCGGCAGACGCCGTTGAATCGGCAGCGGCCTGGAAGCACGCCATCGAGCGTAATGACGGTCCGTCGGCGTTGATCTTCTCGCGTCAGAACCTGACTCACCAGGCGCGCGATGAGGCCCAACTGGCAAACATCGCTCGTGGTGGCTATGTGCTGCGCGACTGTGCTGGCGAGCCTGAGCTGATTCTGATCGCGACCGGTTCGGAAGTCGGCCTGGCGGTTGAGGCATACGACAAGCTGACTGCCCAGGGCCGCAAGGCTCGCGTGGTGTCCATGCCGTGCACCAGCATCTTTGAAGCTCAGGATGCGCTGTACAAGCAGGAAGTGCTGCCACTTCAGGTCAGCGCGCGTATCGCCATCGAAGCGGCGCATGCCGACTACTGGTACAAATACGTCGGTCTGGAAGGCCGCGTGATCGGCATGACCACCTTCGGCGAATCGGCCCCTGCGTCAGCGCTGTTCGAAGAGTTCGGCTTCACACTGGAAAACGTCCTGAGCATTGCTGAAGAGCTGCTGGAAGACTGATCAGCTATGTGATGTTGATGTTGTGGGAGCGGACCGGGCGACGCTTCGCTTGTCCGCGAATGTAGACACTCGGTAAATCCAGGTACTCCGAGTGCTCCCATTCGCGGACAAGTCCGCTCCCACATGATTGTTACCCCTTGGCGAAAACTCCATGCCCCAGCCCCGCCCTTACAAAGTTGCTCTGAACGGTTACGGCCGTATCGGCCGTTGTGTTGTACGCGCGTTGTGCGAGCGAGGGGCGAAGGCCGGGTTTGAAGTGGTCGCCATCAACGATCTGGCTGATATGGCCAGTCTCGAATACCTCACGCGCTTTGACTCGACACATGGCCGGTTTCCGGGCGAAGTGCGGGTCGAAGGGCAATACCTGCACATCAATGATCACTGCATCAAGGTGCTGCGCAGTGCGACGCCGGAAGCTGTCGACTGGGCCGCACTGGGTGTCGATCTGGTGCTCGAATGCTCAGGTGTCTACAACACCCGTGAAGACGGGCAGCGTTTTCTGGATGCCGGTGCGCCGCGGGTGCTGTTTTCCCAGCCGATGGCCAGCGAGCGGGATGTCGATGCCACGGTGGTGTTCGGCATCAACCAGCACAGGCTGACCGGGCGCGAGCTGCTGGTGTCAGCCGCCTCCTGTACTACCAACTGCAGCGTCCCGTTGCTGCGTTTGCTGGACCAGGCGATTGGTCTGGAATACATCACCATTACCACCATTCACTCGGCGATGAATGATCAACCGGTGATCGACGCTTATCACCACGAGGATTTGCGTCGCACTCGCTCGGCTTTCCAGTCGATCATTCCGGTGTCCACCGGTCTGGCGCGAGGAATCGAGCGGCTGCTTCCGGAACTTGCCGGTCGAATTCAGGCCAAAGCTGTTCGCGTACCGACCGTCAATGTGTCGTGTCTCGACATTACACTGCAGATGTCGCGGGACACCGATGCTGTGGAGATCAACCGCATCCTGCGTGAGGCCGCTACCCGTGGCCCGCTCAAGGGGCTGCTGGCCTACACTGAATTGCCGCACGCCAGTTGCGATTTCAACCATGACCCGCATTCAGCCATTGTCGATGCGAGTCAGACCCGCGTTTCCGGACCCCGGCTGGTCAATCTGCTGGCCTGGTTCGACAACGAGTGGGGCTTTGCAAACCGAATGCTCGACGTTGCGGATCACTTTCTGCGCGTCGCTGACCAATAACAGTAAAAAACAGGAATGCTCATGACCGTGTTGAAGATGACCGACCTCGATCTGCAAGGTAAACGTGTACTGATCCGTGAAGACCTCAACGTCCCGGTCAAGGACGGCGTTGTCAGCAGTGACGCGCGTATCCTTGCTTCGCTGCCGACCATCAAGCTGGCGCTGGAAAAAGGCGCGGCGGTCATGATCTGCTCGCACTTGGGTCGTCCGACCGAGGGCGAGTTTTCGGCCGAGAACAGCCTGAAGCCGGTTGCCGAGTACCTGAGCAAGGCATTGGGTCGCGACGTTCCACTGGTTGCTGATTATCTGGACGGTGTCGACGTGAAGGCCGGTGATGTCGTCCTGTTCGAGAATGTTCGCTTCAACAAGGGCGAGAAAAAGAACGCCGATGAGCTGGCGCAGAAGTACGCGGCACTCTGCGACGTGTTCGTGATGGACGCTTTCGGGACGGCTCACCGCGCAGAGGGTTCCACCCACGGCGTTGCGAAGTTCGCCAAAGTGGCAGCGGCTGGCCCGTTGCTGGCGGCTGAACTGGATGCGCTGGGCAAGGCGCTGGGCGCTCCGGCCCAACCCATGACCGCCATCGTCGCCGGTTCCAAGGTGTCCACCAAGCTGGACGTGCTCAACAGCCTGAGCGGCATCTGCAATCAGTTGATCGTCGGCGGCGGCATTGCCAACACCTTCCTGGCCGCAGCCGGTCACAAGGTCGGCAAGTCGTTGTATGAGCCGGATCTGCTCGACACCGCGCGCGCCATCGCCGCCAAGGTCAGCGTGCCGTTGCCGACTGACGTGGTGGTCGCCAAGGAATTCGCCGAGAGCGCGACTGCAACCGTCAAGCTGATCGCTGACGTCGCCGATGACGACATGATTCTGGACATCGGCCCGAAGACAGCTGCGCAGTTCGCCGAATTGTTGAAATCTTCCGGGACTATCCTGTGGAACGGTCCGGTCGGCGTGTTCGAATTCGACCAGTTCGGCGAAGGCACCAAAACGCTGGCCAAGGCCATCGGTGAAAGCCGCGCGTTTTCCATCGCGGGCGGCGGCGATACGCTGGCGGCGATCGACAAGTATGGCGTGGCAAAACAGATTTCCTACATCTCCACCGGCGGCGGTGCCTTTCTCGAATTCGTGGAAGGCAAGGTTCTGCCCGCGGTTGAAATGCTCGAACAACGTGCCAAGGCCTGAATGAAGGCTTTGGACAAGGAGTAGGCAATGGTCAGGGCGTTACCGTGGGTGCTCATCGCAGGTTTGCTGGCCGGTTGTGCGAGCAAGCCTGATGCTGAAGAGGTGGAGGCAGGCACTCCGAACCCGTTGCTCCAGTTGAGCTGCTACCAGGCGGGCTGGCAGGCCGAGACCGTGCCGGTGATCTATAAGCGTGGTGGTCAGGAAGTCTGGGACAGGTACGAATTCATGCCCAGAACGACAGGTGGTGTGGGTTGCCTGTAGTTCGGGCCTGAAACCCTTTTGGCAACATTGACGCGCTTCGGCGGTCTTCATTGAGTGGATATTTTTTCCGAAGAAGGAGTTTCGTCATGAAGATCGCTGCCCTGGCTTTGATGAGCTGTGTTGCACTGGCTGGCTGCACCGGTTCTGGCTCGCATGCCAGGACGTGCCAGATATTCAGCCCGGCTTCTGTGAATGTGCCAACGACCGAGAATACTCAACGGGTCGAGGCGCACGTCACGGGTGAACCGGCCGACGACAGTAAACAGGAACAGAACTGCCCCTGATTCAACGGTTTGGCAGGGCAGGCAGGAGAATTGATGAAAGGCTTGTTTGCCCTAGTGGCGTTGGCGGTGCTTGGCGGATGTTCGAGCATGAGCACTCCGCAGCAGAATGACCCGTGGAATCGCTGGGTCTGTGACAGCAATGCCGAGGTTCACTGGCGTTATATCGACTCGGCCCAGAAGGAAGTCGATGTACGTCTGAACCAGAGCGATCAGGTGTTCAGGCTCAAGGCCGAACCCGGCGCTGCCAGTGGCACGCTGTACAGCAATAATGTGTTGGCATTCGTCAACAAGGGTAGCGAAGGCCTGATCTACTGGGACGCTACCAACGATCTGATCGGTCGCGGCTGCAAAGCCAGATAAGTCGGACCTTTGGCACACACGCCTGGTCCTTGCGACCATGCTTATAACTTGAATAGCGGCCGCCACTACGGCAGGCTGCACGATCAACGACCCTAACGGGAGAGAGACAGACAATGGCACTTATCAGCATGCGCCAGATGTTGGACCACGCAGCCGAATTCGGCTATGGCGTTCCAGCTTTCAACGTGAACAACCTGGAACAGATGCGCGCCATTATGGAAGCGGCCGACAAGACCGACTCCCCGGTGATCGTTCAGGCTTCGGCCGGTGCGCGTAAATACGCCGGTGCCCCGTTTCTGCGTCACCTGATCCTCGCGGCCATAGAAGAATTCCCGCACATTCCGGTGGTCATGCACCAGGACCACGGCACCAGCCCTGACATCTGCCAGCGCTCTATCCAGCTAGGCTTCAGCTCGGTCATGATGGACGGCTCGCTGCGCGAAGACGGCAAGTCTCCGGCGGATTACGACTATAACGTCGACGTGACCCGCCGCGTGGTGTCGTTTGCTCACGCCTGCGGCGTTTCCGTGGAAGGTGAGCTGGGCGTGCTGGGTTCGCTGGAAACCGGTATGGCGGGTGAAGAAGACGGCGTCGGCGCCGAAGGCGTTCTGGATCATAGCCAGATGCTGACTGACCCGGAAGAAGCGGCTGACTTCGTCAAGCGCACCCAGGTCGATGCCCTGGCCATCGCCATCGGCACCAGCCACGGTGCTTACAAGTTCACCAAGCCGCCTACTGGCGACATTCTGGCGATCGAGCGCATCAAAGAAATCCACAAGCGCATCCCTAACACTCACTTGGTGATGCACGGTTCTTCGTCGGTTCCTCAGGAGTGGCTGAAGATCATCAACGAGTTCGGCGGCGACATCAAAGAAACCTACGGTGTACCGGTCGAAGAAATCGTTGAAGGCATCAAGCACGGTGTGCGCAAGGTCAACATCGACACCGACCTGCGTCTGGCTTCCACTGGTGCCATCCGCGAATTCATGGCCAAAAACCCGAGCGAGTTCGACCCGCGCAAGTACTTGGCCAAGACCGTTTCGGCCATGCGTGACGTGTGTATCGCCCGCTACGAAGCTTTCGGTACCGCTGGCAACGCCTCGAAGATCAAACCGATCTCCCTGGACGCCATGTTCGAACGCTACGCTCGTGGCGAGCTGGATGCCAAGGTCAACTGAGTTGACTGAGCATTGAAAAACCCGCAGAAATGCGGGTTTTTTTATGTCAGTTCAAAAGTAGTTGTGCGACAGATGAATGTGACGCAAAGCTTTCCGGCTGGATATAAATCCCTTGTGTGAGTGAGCTTGCTCACGAAAGCTATAGTCCAGCCGCCCGATTTCGGGGGGAGGAAGTTGTAGTACGGGGCTGGCCTCTTCGCGAGCAAGCTCGCTCCCACAAGGCTCTACGTTTGAGCGCTAAACGCTCTTCATCAACCCCGCACACGCCGCCTTGTAAGCCTCGTGCTGGTACTTGTTCAGCGTGTGGGGCAGGGCGAAGGTGTGTTTCTTGTTCTGCGCATTGACGGTCTGTGGCGAGATCAGCAGCACTTCGCAGTCGGACATCAGCTGGAAGATGGTTTCGATCTTGAACGTGGTCGGGCCGCCGGCGAATTCGCCCTTCTTCATGCGTTTTTTGATCACGACATGGCTGACGCCGTTCTCGCGCACGAACCCGGCGAGCTGCGTGGCGAAGGTTTTGACGTTGGCAGCTTCGTCATCGTCCTCCAGCGCGAGTTTCTTCGTCGCGAGCGGCAAGTGCTCGATGCTGCCATTCTGTCGAGTGGCAAGGGCAAAAATGGCTTCGCTGCCTTTGATTTCTACACCGCAAATAATCATGAGAAAACCTGATGAGCTCGTTCATATAAAAGACGCAGGTTATCTCATCGTAGACGTTATTCCTGAGCTATCGACTCCAGATACTCCGAGCGCTCGTCGCTCATGCGCGCGATGCAGTCGTTTTCACTGATGGTGAACGCCTTGCTGCCCGCTGCAGAGGGGAATACTTCAACGGCACAGTCAGCGTCGCGCAGCTTCTCCCAGGCTTGTTGGGCGGTTTTGAGTTTGCTCGTAAAATCGTTGAATTGCGTCTTGTTGGCAACGAACTGGGATTGAACACGCTTGAGCAGATTGTCGAAGTTTTCCTTGAGCAACTGTTCAGCGGTCGTCCGGCTGTAAGCCGAGCACTCCAGCGTCTGCTTGCCGTCTTCAACACCGTCGCACGGCGTGGCGTCAGGGTTCTGAGCAGCCTGTACGCCTGTTACAGCCGTCGCCATCAGGGCCAGGGTCAGCAAAAACGTTTTCATCGAGTCGCTCCGATCCAGTGATACGCCTGATTCTGTCTCAAGCGCGAGACAATGAACAGGTTTACAACACCGCCCGACGAAGTGCTGTCGCCCTTTATCGCATCTTGACGCTTTCGGCAAACCCCCTGTCGTTTTTGCACCCGGCTCGCGCAACCCTCCGGCATATGCTGACCCTATTAGCGCCGACAGCCGATTCGGTGCGCCGCAATCTAAAAGGGGACAGCCTGATGAGCCCAGCCGAACTGCACGCCGACAGCATCGTTATTGACGGGCTGATCATCGCCAAATGGAATCGCGAGCTGTTTGAAGACATGCGCAAAGGTGGCCTGACCATGGCCAACTGCACTGTTTCAGTATGGGAAGGCTTCCAGGCCACCATCAACAGCATCTGCACCAGCCAGAAGCTGATGCGCGAAAACAGCGACCTGGTCATGCCGGTGCACACCACCGCCGACATCCGCAGCGCCAAGGAACTGGGCAAGACCGGCATCCTCTTCGGCTTCCAGAACGCGCACGCTTACGAAGACCAGATCGGCTATGTCGAGATCTTCAAGCAGCTCGGCGTCGGCATCGTGCAGATGTGCTACAACACCCAGAATCTGGTCGGCACCGGCTGCTATGAGCGTGACGGCGGCCTCTCGGGTTTCGGACGTGAAATCGTCGCCGAGATGAACCGCGTCGGGGTGATGTGTGACCTGTCTCACGTCGGCTCTAAAACCTCTGAAGAAGTCATTCTCGAATCGAAAAAGCCGGTCTGCTATTCCCACTGCCTGCCGTCCGGGCTCAAGGAGCACCCGCGCAACAAATCCGACGCGGAACTGAAGTTCATCGCCGACCACGGCGGCTTTGTCGGCGTGACCATGTTCGCGCCGTTCCTGGCCAAGGGCATCGAGTCGACCATCGACGATTACGCCGAAGCCATTGAATACGTGATGAACATCGTCGGTGAGGACGCCATCGGTATCGGCACTGATTTCACTCAGGGCCACGGCCAGGACTTTTTCGAATACCTGACCCACGACAAGGGTTACGCCCGGCGCCTGACCAGCTTCGGCAAGATCATCAATCCGCTGGGCATCCGTACCGTGGGCGAATTTCCCAACCTGACTGAAACCCTGCTCAAACGCGGCCATCCCGAGCGCGTGGTGCGCAAGATCATGGGCGAGAACTGGGTCAATGTTCTGGCCGACGTCTGGGGCGAGTAACCCGCCAGCCATCGCTAATCGAATTGAACCCCCACGGCCCTGACGGCGGTGGGTGTAACCCGAATCATCTGGAGTTTGACCCCATGGCTAAAATCGCCCCGCAACTGCCCATCGAAGTCGACAGCGAGACCGGCGTCTGGACTTCCGATGCGTTGCCGATGCTGTACGTGCCACGGCACTTTTTCGTCAATAACCACATGGGCATCGAAGAAGTGCTGGGCGCTGACGCCTACGCCGACATTCTCTACAAGGCCGGTTACAAATCCGCCTGGCACTGGTGTGAAAAAGAAGCTGAATGCCATGGCCTGGAAGGCGTAGCGGTGTTCGAGCACTACATGAAGCGCCTGTCGCAGCGTGGCTGGGGCCTGTTCAAGATCAAGGACATCGACGTCGAGAAAGGCACTGCCAGTGTGAAGCTGGAGCACTCCTGCTTCGTGTACGTCTACGGCAAGGTCGGGCGCAAGGTCGATTACATGTTCACCGGCTGGTTCGCCGGCGCGATGGACCAGATTCTGGCTGCCAGCGGCAGCTCGATCCGCACCGTTGCCGAGCAGGTCTACGGGGGTTCCGAAGAGGGCCACGACGACGGACTGTTCGTCGTCAAGCCGCTGTAAATCGAGGATCGGGTTATGGCTTTCGAAGCGATGTTCCAGCCGATCCAGATCGGCAAACTCACCATCCGCAATCGTGTGCTGAGCACCGCGCACGCCGAGGTTTACGCCACTGACGGCGGCATGACTACTGATCGTTACGTGAAGTATTACGAAGAGAAAGCCAAGGGCGGAATTGGTCTGGCAATCTGCGGCGGCTCTTCAAGCGTCGCCATCGACAGCCCGCAAGGCTGGTGGAAGTCGGTCAATCTGGCCACCGACAGGATTATCCCGCACTTTCAGAACCTCGCCGACGCCATGCACAAGCACGGCGCGAAGATCATGATCCAGATTACCCACATGGGCCGACGCTCGCGCTGGGACGGTGATCACTGGCCGACCCTGATGTCGCCCTCGGGCATTCGCGAACCGGTGCACCGGGCAACGTGCAAGACCATTGAGCCGGAAGAAATCTGGCGCGTGATCGGCAATTACGCCAGCGCAGCGGCCCGCGCCAAGGCTGGCGGGCTGGACGGCGTCGAATTGTCTGCCGTGCATCAGCACATGATCGACCAGTTCTGGAGCCCTCGGGTCAACAAGCGCACCGATGAATGGGGCGGCAGTTTCGAAAATCGCATGCGCTTTGGTCTGGAAGTCATCAAGGCCGTGCGCAAGGAAGTCGGCCCGGACTTCTGCGTCGGCCTGCGCATCTGCGGCGACGAGTTTCACCCAGACGGGCTTAGCCATGAGGACATGAAACAGATCGCCAAGTATTACGACGACACCGGCATGATCGATTTCCTCGGCGTGGTGGGCTCGGGTTGCGACACCCACAACACCCTGGCCAACGTCATCCCGAACATGAGTTATCCACCGGAGCCGTTCCTGCATCTGGCCGCCGGCATCAAGGAAGTGGTGAAAGTGCCGGTGCTGCACGCGCAGAACATCAAGGACCCGAATCAGGCCACGCGCATTCTGGAAGGCGGCTACGTCGACATGGTCGGCATGACCCGCGCGCACATCGCCGACCCGCACCTGATCGCCAAGATCAAAATGGGTCAGATTGACCAGATCAAGCAATGCGTGGGTGCCAACTACTGCATCGACCGTCAGTATCAAGGGCTGGATGTGCTGTGCATCCAGAATGCCGCCACGTCCCGTGAGTACATGGGCGTGCCGCACATCATCGACAAATCTGCCGGGCCAAAACGCAAGGTCGTGGTGGTCGGTGCCGGTCCTGCCGGCATGGAAGCGGCGCGGGTATCCGCCGAGCGCGGCCATGATGTGACGCTGTTCGAGAAAAAAGCGTTTATCGGCGGGCAGATCACCACCGCATCGAAGGCTCCGCAACGTGACCAGATTGCCGGTATCACGCGCTGGTTCCAGCTGGAACTGGCACGCCTGAAAGTCGATCTGCGCCTGGGCATCGCCGCCGATGCGGCGACCATTCTCGACCTGCGCCCGGACATCGTGGTGCTGGCGGTGGGCGGTCATCCTTTTCTGGAACAGAACGAGCACTGGGGCGCAGCAGAAGGGCTGGTGGTCAGCAGTTGGGACGTGCTGGACGGCAAGGTCGCGCCGGGCAAGAACGTGCTGGTCTACGACACCATCTGCGAGTTCACCGGCATGTCTGTGGCTGACTTCCTGGCTGACAAAGGCAGCCAGGTGGAAATCGTTACCGATGACATCAAGCCGGGCGTGGCAATTGGCGGCACTTCGTTTCCGACCTACTACCGCAGCATGTACCCCAAGGAAGTGATCATGACCGGCGACATGATGCTGGAAAAGGTCTATCGCGAGGGCGACAAGCTGGTTGCCGTTCTGGAAAACGAATACACCGGGGCCAAGGAGGAACGGGTGGTCGATCAGGTAGTCGTTGAAAACGGCGTGCGACCGGACGAAGCGATTTATTACGCGCTCAAGGAAGGCTCGCGAAACAAGGGCCAGATCGACATCGACGCACTGTTCGCCATTCAGCCACAGCCTTCGTTGAGCGAGCCGGGTGATGGTTACCTGCTGTTCCGTATCGGGGACTGTGTGGCGCAGCGCAACACACATGCGGCGATCTATGACGGCTTGCGGCTGTGTAAGGATTTTTGAGAACAGCTACAAGTTGCAAGCTACAAGCTGCAAGTAGAAGCCTTTGCTCAGTGCTTTTTCTTGAAGCTTGAAGCTTGAGGCTTCCAGCTTAAAGTTCGCACCTCGAGGTCAACGTGATGCTAGACACCCTTCTCCCCATCCTGCTGTTCAGCGCCTTGGCCCTCGCGGCGCTGGGCGCCTGGCGGCGGGTGAGCATGTGGCGCACGGGTCGGCCTTCCAGAGTCGATCTGCTCGGCGGGCTGTTGGCCATGCCCAAACGTTACATGGTCGATCTGCACCATGTGGTCGCCCGGGACAAATACATCGCCAACACCCACGTGGCCACGGCAGGCGGCGCGGTGGCCTCGATTGTGCTGGCGATTCTGGTGCATGGTTTCGGCCTGCATAACCGCGTGCTGGGCTACGCGCTATTGCTAATGACCGCAGTGATGTTCGTCGGCGCAGTGTTTGTCTATCGCCGTCGCCTCAACCCGCCTGCGCGTTTGTCCAAAGGACCGTGGATGCGCCTGCCGAAGAGCCTGATGGCGTTTTCCGCGAGCTTCTTTCTGGTCACGTTGCCGGTGGCAGGTATTCTTCCCGAAAATTTTGGCGGCTGGGTGCTGGTTGCCATTCTCGGGCTGGGCGTGTTGTGGGGCGTGAGCGAGCTGTTTTTCGGCATGACCTGGGGCGGGCCGATGAAGCATGCCTTTGCCGGCGCCCTGCATCTGGCCTGGCACCGGCGTGCCGAGCGTTTCGGCGGCGGACGTTCCACCGGTTTGAAACCGCTTGATCTGAATGATCGGACTGCACCGCTGGGTGTCGAGAAACCCGCAGACTTCACCTGGAACCAGTTGCTGGGTTTCGACGCCTGCGTGCAGTGCGGCAAATGTGAAGCAGCGTGCCCGGCGTTCGCGGCGGGTCAGCCGCTGAACCCCAAGAAGCTGATCCAGGACATGGTCGTCGGCCTTGCCGGCGGCACCGACGCAAAATTTGCCGGCAGCCCGTACCCATCGCTTGATGGCAAAGGCAAGCCACTGGGCGAGCATGGCGGCAACCCGCATCAGCCCATCGTCAACGGGCTGGTGGATGCCGAGACGCTTTGGTCCTGCACCACCTGCCGCGCGTGTGTCGAAGAGTGCCCGATGATGATCGAGCACGTGGATGCCATCGTCGACATGCGCCGTTACCTGACCCTGGAAAAAGGCGCGACGCCGAACAAGGGCGCGCAAGTGCTGGATAACCTGATCGCCACCGACAACCCCGGCGGTTTCGCGCCAGGCGGGCGGATGAACTGGGCCGCCGATCTGAACCTTGATCTGCTCAGCGTGAAGAAGACGGTGGACGTGCTGTTCTGGGTCGGCGATGGCGCGTTCGACATGCGCAATCAGCGCACGCTGCGCGCTTTCGTCAAAGTCCTCAAAGCGGCCAGGGTGGATTTCGCGGTGCTGGGCCTTGAAGAGCGCGACAGTGGCGATGTGGCGCGGCGTCTGGGCGATGAGGCGACGTTTCAGACGCTCGCCCGCCGCAACATTCAGACCCTGGCCCAGTACCGCTTCAAACGCATCGTCACCTGCGATCCGCACAGCTTTCATGTGCTGAAAAACGAATACGGCGCATTGGGCGGTGACTATCAGGTGCAGCACCACAGTACGTTCATGGCGGAACTGGTGCAGCGCGGCGCACTGAATCTGAATCAGCACAAAGGCGCCAGCGTGACCTATCACGACCCGTGTTACCTGGGTCGTTACAACGGCGAGTACGAAGCACCGCGTGAGGTGTTGCGTGCGCTGGGTATCAAGGTCAGGGAGATGCAGCGCTCGGGCTTCCGTTCCCGTTGCTGCGGTGGCGGCGGTGGCGCGCCCATCACTGACATTCCCGGCAAACAGCGGATTCCCGACATGCGCATGGACGACATTCGTCAAACCGCTGCCGAGGTGGTAGCGGTGGGTTGTCCACAATGCACGGCGATGCTTGAAGGCGTGGTTGAACCGCGCCCGCTGATCAAGGACATCGCCGAACTGGTGGCTGATGCGCTGATTGACGACGTTATCCCCAGCCCGTCTGTTGCCGCCAAACGTGAACCCGCGGAGGTGCACTGATGAGCGACATTATCCGCCGCGATCCTCGTGCAGAATGGATCGCCCGCAACAGGTTGCACCCGCTGCACGCGGCCATGCAGCCAGCGCAAAGCAGCTGGATGGGACCCAACGGCTTGATGCGCAAGAACGTGCATGGCTTGGGATTTATCGGCCCCAACGGCATCAAGCGTATTGACCGCAGCGGTGCGCAGCAGGGCGGCACGAGTAAACGCTCGGCGGCGTCCGAAGTCCAGCTGCCGCTGCATGTCATTGCCGCGCCGGTTTTTTACATCAACGTTGTTCCCGACCTGGTTGGCGGTCGCTTGAGCAGCCATGATCGCGACTTGCTGGGCCTGGCGCGTCAACTGGCGGGTGCCGAAGGCGCGGTACTGGCGGTGGTGTTCGGCGAGCATAAAGAGACGGCGTTCGACAGTGCGGGTGTTGACCGCCTGTTGCTGCTCGACGGTAACGAGTTCAATGGGTACTCCCCTGAACAACGCGTGCAGGAATTGTGCGCTGTGGATAACCAGTTCAGCCCGCAGCACTGGTTGTTCCCTGACAGCCGCACTGGCGGTGGTGAACTGGGCCGGCGCTTTGCCGCCAGCCTTGGCCAGCGTCCTGCAACGCGGGTCTGGCAGGTCAACGGTGAGTACTGCACAAGCCGCGCCGGGGCAGGGCGCGAAGACCTTGTTCGTCCTTTGGCGCGGTTGATTCTGGCCGATGTCGAGTGCGCCGAGCCGGTTAGTGAAACCCGTCATGAAGCACTGCCCGTTGAGTTATCCACAAGCGCGGCGCGTAGTTTGTCGCGCATTGAAGACCTTGGCGCGGTTGCCGTTGATGCCGCAGTTATCCCCATGGCCGAAGCAGAATTCATTCTGTCCGGCGGCAATGGCGTCAAGGACTGGGATCTTTTCCACCGCGCCGCACGGGCTCTCGGTGCAACCGAAGGTGCCTCGCGAGTAGCGGTAGATGACGGTTTCATGGGGCGCGAACGTCAGGTGGGCGCGAGCGGCACGTGGGTCACGGCGCGGGTTTACCTGGCGGTCGGTATTTCAGGGGCTATTCAGCATCTGCAAGGTATCGGCGCGTGTGACAAGGTTATCGCGATCAATCTGGATACGGGTTGCGACATGATCAAACGTGCTGATCTTTCGGTCATTGGCGAAAGCGCTGAAATTCTCACAGCGTTGATCGCAGCGGTCCAAGCCTGGCGTAACGGGGAGAAGCGTAATGCGGCCTGACGTGTCTGTGGATAAACATGGCGTACAAATCATCTGCCTGGTGTCCATTGGCGCGCACCCGACATCAGGCCGTGCGCGCCGCGCCGAGCAGGACGCGCGGGCAGTCGAACTTGGCTTGCAACTGGCTGGGGATAACTTGCAGGTGCTGCATGCCGGCAATCCTGAAGAGCCCGCATTGCGCGCCTATCTGGGCATGGGCTTGAGTGGACTGCATGTGCTTGAGCAGCCAGACGGTGCTGACGCGCTGGCCGCGCTGACCGATTACATACGCGAGTCTGGCGCGCAGATGGTGCTGGCTGGCAGCCAGGCGGAAACCGGCGAAGGCTCGGGCATGCTGCCGTTTCTGCTGGCCGAGGGGCTCGGCTGGCCGCTGGTGACGGGGCTTGCGCAGGTCGAGTCGCTGAATAATGGCATCGCACTGGTTTTGCAGGCATTGCCACGTGGTCAGCGCCGTCGCCTCAAGGTTCGCCTGCCATTTCTCGCCACTGTGGATAACGCAGCGCCTGCGCCTCGGCAAAGTGCTTACGGGCCCGCGCAGCGCGGATTGCTAGAGAGTGAGCAGGTTGAAGCCGTTGCTGATGAGTTATGCACAGCCCAATCGCTGCACCCCGCCAGACCGCGCCCCAAGCGTTTGAAGGTGATCAAAGCCAAGAGCGGCGCTGACCGTATGAAAGCCGCTACTGCCAAGGCCAGTGGAGGTGCGGGGCTGGTGCTCAAAGGCTTGGCTCCTGAAGAAAGCGCGGCAGCGATCTTGAAACTGTTGATTGAAGAAGGCGTCGTCAGGTGAGGTGTTCGACTTACACACATTCTCTGTGCGTGCGCTTGTGGATAACATGTTTGCTGGTGGCCAGGCGCCCCGGATTCCGTGGCTTTGAAGGTGGTGATCATAAAATGAGCAGTTGCCTTCAGCGTCGTCTATCGAGGGTGTGGATAAAAAATTGCTTCAGGGAGGCGGTGGTGCAATTGCCCACAATCTCTGTTGGTGTGCCTGTGGGTAAGTTGTTCATGGTTATCTGCACGCCTTTAAATACTTGATCTCTAGAGGTTTGTGCAAAAAGTGATCAAAGTTTGAGCCGGTGTTGATGGTTCCTTTCGCAGGAGGCGCAGGTGGACTTGCCTCAGGTTTTCCACAGGGCACAATTCCGCCGACCCAAGTTATTCCCAAAGTCTGTTGGTGCATCTGTGGATAAAGTGTTGGCGTCTGGCTGTAGCCTTTGAAATACGGGCTTTGCAGTGAACTGGCTGAAAAATAACCAGCTCCTTTGCACCCGCTCATGTGGGTGAGTTGTTTCATGACCCCTGTGAGTACGCTTTACTACCGGGAAGTTTTAGCTGCTCCCCGGTAACGCCGTTTAAGCTGCTAGTGTTTAGAACCCGTTGACCGCCCGAGCAACAACCACAAGGACGCAGAGCCAGGTAGCTCCGGGGACCATTCCGGGATTGACTTATGGGACTGAAGGCATCTGTAGCTAATGCCCTGATGAGTCACCTCGTTGCCTGCCTGATACTGCACGCCTGGCGCCCAAACCGTAACATTACCGCCGCTGTCGAGTTCAGTCGTGACGGTCAGAGGTTCGCTTCCAACGGAAACAGCGTCATTTTCGTCCTGCGCGCTGATCTGGTAAACATAATCAGTTTCAGGCGTAAGTCCAGCGTCGGTGTAGGTGGTTTGTGGCGCGGTGACTGTAGTAAGCCTCATCCGATTTCGGTAAACAATATACTGCCTGATGCGATGTGGCCCTGTAGGAGCTGTCCACTCAAGGGACACGCTGTAAGCAGTGACACCCGTTGCTTTAAGGCCGGTGGGTGCTAATGGCGGTTGATCGTGATCCATGTGCACAGTCAGCACTCGGGACAGGTCCGATGTGTTCCCCTCAATGTCAGTTGCGCTGATCTGATAATCGTAAATAGCGCCAGATGAAACATCGGTATCGATAAACGGTGGCGCCGTTGGATTGCCTACAAGCGTGCCGTTTCTGAACAAATTATAGATTCGGACCGGGTGTGCACCTTCCGAAAGCCGCCATATCAGCGTTACCGAATCCTTGGTCTGCCATGACAATGTCAGGTCAGCAGGTACTGAAGGTTTGTCCGGCACAGGTGTTTCACCACTGGTGAGATAACCGTAGCGGTTCACGAACTCCCAGTTGTATTCCTTGCCGTGCTTGTCTTTACCTGCATCCCAGTTGACCGACCAGGTCATAAGGCCGCGGATCGGGTTGCCAGCGGCTGCCAGCTCCTGCAGTGCGTCTTTGGCGTCCTGTGGGTTGACTACATAACCGGTGGCGGCTGCGTCGTTATTGGTGGGTAAGCCTATGGCCAGTCTATCGGCGGGGATTCTTGTGAAACCACGTGTACCGTGGATCAGGCTGTCAGTCAGGTAGTACAGAAAGTCTTTCTTGTGGGCGTCGTTGTTTTGAGTGACCCACAGGCCGCGGCCGTTGTTGGCTTCATCGACCCATATGCCATCGCCGCCCTGGTTGTAATATTGAGGTGCGATAAAATCGTAAATGTCTTCCAGGGCATTGATATAAGCGAGGTACGCACCGCCACTTCTCAGTGACACAAGAAAGTTAACCACCTCTTTCAAAAACGGAAAGTAAGTAGTGATCTCTTTCAGGAATGGAGCTTGCTTGCCGGCCGATCTCAAGTATGGAAATTCTGGCGCCATGCTGATGATAAAGTGCTTGCCTTCGCTCTCGTAGTGCTCACGCACCAGCCGAAGTGCAGCCGGTAATACCGTACGGTTATCAGCAAAAGTAATAGCGGCCTGCTCAAGATCAATATCCAGCCCGTCAAAACCGTAGACTTCAACCAGGCGAATGATCTCGTAGGCCAGTGCTTCTTCCTGACCAGCATGCAGCTCAATGTGCGCATCGGCGCCACCCAGCGAAATCAGCACCGCACGACCTTGTGCATTCAGCGCTGCCACTTGGGCGCGAAAGGCATCATCACTGAGGTTATAAGGCTTGAAGGTGGGAATGCCGGCGCCTTTCATGAAGGCCACTGCCACGACGTTATAAGCCTCGGGAATGTCTGTCAGTTGCATCTCTTTGAACAGGCCCTGCTGATAGCCCTGGCCGGACTCGGAAGGCCAGTTGTGCCAAAAGCCCATGAGAATATTTTTTCCTCGGATGTCCGGCATGGCCGAGGCTGCGTCGACTGTTTTGCTTTTATATTGTTTGATGATTTCTGGGTTGAGCATGCTGAGTGTCTCCGTCCGTTGGATTGACTTCAGCTCAAGTGAATCACGAAAGAATTGTTCGCGTAACTGACAGAAATGACGGTATCGACGGAGGGATTAGTGTGCAGGGCCAGTCGACCGGTCGACAGTCATGTGAACAGGCTCACTCCGCTGAGGAGTGAGCTGTACGCGGACTAAGGAATATTGGCAAGGGCAGGGGAAGCCCTACTCGTGATTCACCGCCACCCCTTTCAAATACGGCGCAGGCTCTGCCCCAAGGTTTTCCAGCATGCGTGAGCTGTACCAGTCGACGAAGTTGACCACACCGAACTCATAGGTTTTCGAGTAAGGGCCGGGCTGATAGGCGGTAGAGTTGATGCCGCGCTGGTTCTCTTCGGCCAGACGGCGGTCCTGGTCGTTGGTGGCGTCCCAGACCTGTCGCATGCGTTCCACGTCATAGTCCACGCCTTCCACGCCTTCCACGGCATCCTTGTGGACGATCCATTTGGTGGTGACCATGGTTTCCTGCGCGCTGATCGGCCACACGGTGAACACGATGATGTGATCGCCCATGCAGTGATTCCAGGAGTGTGGCAGGTGCAGAATGCGCATCGAGCCCAGCTCCGGGTTCTGGATGCGCCCCATCAGTTTCTTGCAGCCGACCTTGCCGTCCATGGTCATCGACACCGTGCCCTTGAGCAGCGGCATGCGCACGATGCGGTTACGCAGGCCGAAGCTGGCGTGAGCGTAAGGGATTTTCTCGGCGTCCCAGGCGGCGGCGGACGCGGCCACATGATCCTTGAAGGCCTGATCGGCACGCGGGTCGGTGACGTCGTCCCATTCCAGCAGGGTCTTGAGCAGTTCCGGGTGCGAACCGCCGCAGTGGTAGCACTCACGGTTGTTTTCCAGCACCAGCTTCCAGTTGGCCTTTTCCATCAAGGTGGTTTGCACCGCCACCTTGGTGTTCTCCATGTCATAGGGTTCCATGTAGTGCTTGAGCGTCGCCAGGAACTCGTCAATGGCGGGCGGGTTCTCCGCCAGGCTGATGAAGATGTAACCGCCTGCAGTCTTGACGTGGACCGGCTTGAGGCCGAACTGCTTCATGTCGAAGTCGTCGCCCATCTCAGTGCCGGCGTACAGAAGGCGGCCGTCCAGTTCGTAGGTCCACTGGTGGTAGTGGCAGACGAGCTTGGCGACCTTGCCTTTCTCGGCGGTGCACAGGCGCGAGCCGCGATGGCGACACACGTTATGAAACGCATTGACTGCCCCGTCCGGGCCACGCACCACGAGGATCGGGTTCTTGCCGATCTGCAACGTCAGGTAGTTGCCCTTGGTCGGGATCTCGCAGGTCATCCCCGCAATCAGCCATTCCTTGTGGAAAATTTCCTGCATGTCGATTTCAAACAGCCGCTCATCACTGTAAAAAGGCTGCGGCAGCGAGTAGGTGCGCTCGCGGCTCTGCAACATTTCTGCAGTGGCCTTGCGTGCAGGTTCCAGCGGATCGCCCAGGCTCAAGGTTGCGGTGACGTCCATCGTTAAAATCCCTCATGACCGCGTCATGGGCGGCCGGCGAAAGTGGCTGATACGGTTGTTGTCGCGTTGCACGCAAGACGCTGGATCAGTCGTTCATGCTCATAACCCTTAATGGCGAGTGTGGAGCCGGGCGCAGGGCGAACCTTATCCATGGGCGACATGGCCGAATCCGTTCCCGACGCGAGAGCCCTTGTTCTTCGGGGCTGGTCGCGGTAAGTACGTGAATGTCGTTGATAGGTAAACGGACGCCTCGCGCGTTACGCAGAATCCGCAGTATGAGAGGCCGACAGTCGGCTGTGGAGATCGAGTATGTCCCAAAGTTTCCTGAGCCCGGTCACGACCCAGACATGGGCCAACGGGCGTCACCTGGTACGCGTCGTCAAAGTCATCCAGGAAACCTGGGATGTACGCACGTTCTGCTTCATGGCCGACCAGCCGATCATGTTCTTCTTCAAGCCCGGGCAGTTTGTCACTCTGGAGCTGGAGATCGACGGCGTGCCGATCATGCGCTCGTACACCATCTCCAGTTCGCCGTCGGTGCCTTACAGTTTTTCGATAACCGTCAAGCGCGTGCCGGGTGGCAGGGTGTCCAATTACCTGCATGACACACTGAGTGAAGGGCAGGAGCTGGCAGTGCACGGGCCGGTCGGGCTGTTCAACGCCATTGATTTTCCAAACCCGAAAATTCTCTACCTCAGTGGAGGTGTAGGGATTACCCCGGTGATGTCGATGGCACGCTGGTTCTACGACACCAACGCCAATGTCGACATGGTATTCGTGCACAGCGCGCGCTCGCCCAAGGACATCATCTACCACCGCGAACTGGAGCACATGGCCTCGCGGATCGACAACTTCAGCCTGCATCTGGTCTGTGAGAAACACGGGCTGGGCGAGCCGTGGGCGGGTTATCGCGGTTACCTGAATCAGAAAATGCTCGAACTGATGGCGCCTGACTTCATGGAGCGCGAAGTATTCTGCTGCGGGCCGACGCCTTACATGACAGCGGTCAAGCGTTTGCTGCTGGAAAACGGTTTCAACATGGCGCAGTACCATGAAGAGTCGTTTGGGGCGACGCCGCCTGAAGCCCGAGCCGATGCCGTCGAGCAGGCCGAAATCGCCGCCGACGCCCCCGATGTCGACGCAGCTGATCTGCATCAGGTGGAATTCACCGACACCGGCAAGAGCATTCGCGTGGCCCCGGGCGAAACCGTCCACGCCGCCGCTGCCAAGCTCGGTCTGATGATCCCCAAGGCCTGCGGCATGGGCATCTGCGGAACGTGCAAGGTCATGAAGCTGAGTGGCGAAGTGGAAATGGAGCACAACGGTGGCATCACCGACGAAGACGTAGCAGAGGGCTACATCCTGTCCTGCTGCAGCGTGCCGAAGGGGGATGTGCGGATCGAGTATTGAGGGTCGGACGCAGAGCGTCGGACGATAGTGGTTTCTCGGAATGCCTGCCGCGCAGCGTGGCACGACAGTTGAGGTCATACCACTCCAGCGTGGGAATGCCCTTCTTGACGCTCCGTGTCATACAGGCGCAACGACGCGTAGTCAGGATCGGGCTGGGCCTTCATGCCCCATTCTGACTCTGCCTGTAAGCCGCCAACGCAGGCAGCAATTGCTGGTCGATGGCCTGGCGGACGGCGGGGAGTAGGGTGGCGCTGCCGGTCAAGAGGTGTTCTACCATGCGGCGCAAGGCAGTGGCGCGTTCTGCGTTGAGACCGCAGACTGCTTGTGCGCAGGCCTGTTCGGCTGTAGCGCCGCCTGGCGTTTCGAACCCCAGGGCTCTCAGCTGGCCAAGCAGGTCTTCCTGGTCAATCAAGTCCGCGTGCATCATGGCGTCTGTTCCTGTGATCGGGCTTTTTTCCGATTCTGGTAGGAGGACGGGCTGCGGGCAACCCCCGCCTATCGCACATGGCCGGATTGGCTACACGCACGTCGTTTTCAGTTCACGGCGCGGTCATGGGGCCTGGGGATTGTCTATCGTGCTGTCGACCATCACTTTTGCCATTTCCACCAGATGCATGATCGACAGCGTCATGTCTCGTTGCGTGCCGGTCATGTTGTCGCTGAACTCGGCGGCGCTGGTCATGGCGCAACGCAGCAGGTCACTGGCGTGGATGAGAGCGTCTTCATGGCTGATGTTCGGGTTAGCACTGAAGAGGGGCAGGTCGGGGACGATTTTCAGCATGTGAGACTCCTGATCGATCACTGGAAGGTCGTCACTCCGGCTATTGATCTGAAGGTGGCGGCCGAACGCAGGTAGTAGCCCGGTGATTAGGAACCGGTGCATCCGAAGACGCCCCACGCACGGCCACCATAGAGATGCAGGCCGTAAAAAAGCGCCTTGCACAAGGTGGCGCATTGCGCCTAATCACACCGAGGGCTACTAATCCTCATCGCTGAATATGCAGCGACCGGCGCAGAGTAGAGATTGAAATCGGCCGGCACAATAGGCTGCGAGCTTCTCGGAAATTTCCTTCAAGCTATAGAGACGAGTCCTGCAAGTGAGTGACAGATTCTTGTTCATTGCTCAGGTTTGCTAGACTGCGCAGCTTGCCAGGAGCTGCCATGAATTACCGTCACGCCTACCATGCCGGCAACCACGCCGATGTGTTCAAACACCTCACGCTGACTCGCTTGATCGCCCTCATGGCGCGCAAGGAGCAGCCATTCGCCTATCTCGACACCCACGCCGGTCTCGGGCTTTACGACCTCAAGGGCGATCAGGCCACTCGTACGGGTGAATGGCTCGAGGGCATCGGTCGTTTGTGGAATACCGCAGACCTGCCTGCGCTGGCGGCCGATTATCTGCAAGTGCTGCACGACATGAACCCCGATGGCGAGCTGCGCTACTACCCCGGCTCGCCCGAACTGGCCCGTCGCCTGACCCGCGAGCGCGAGCGTGTACTGCTCAACGAGAAACACCCTGAAGACGGGCGTCTGCTCAAGGAAAACATGAAGGGCGACCGCCGCGTGGCGGTGCACTTGGGGGAAGGCTGGCATGTGCCGCGTGCCTTGCTGCCGGTCGCTGAAAAGCGCGCGATCATGCTCATTGACCCGCCCTTCGAGCAGCTCGACGAAATGAAACGGTGCGCCGTCGCCCTCAAGGAAACCATCGGGCGCATGCGTCAGACGGTGGCGGCGATCTGGTATCCGATCAAGGACCCGCGTCTGCTGCGGCGCTTTTATCAGGATCTGGCGGAAACCGGCGCGCCGAAGCTGCTGCGCGTCGAACTGTACGTCCATCCGCTGGACACCCCGGCGAGCCTTAACGGCTCAGGCCTGGCCATCGCCAACCCGCCATGGGGCCTGGAAGAAGAGTTGCGCGAGCTGATGCCGTACCTGGCCGAGAAACTGGGTCAGACCCAGGGCGGCTGGAAGATGGACTGGTTGATTGCGGAGTAAGCGAACAGGCCTTGAGAGCCCGGAGAGCGCAGCACGAGCGTCGATTATCCAGCCGACTCTCGTGCTGTGACGTCAGGCTCAGAACGCCAGCGTCACCCGTGCATTCAACGTCTGGTCTGATGCATCGCTGCTCAGCTGACCGTTGTAACTCACACCGACGCTCAGCGTGTCGCTCAAACCCAGATCGACACCTGCGCCGAGTACTGCGGCACTGCGTGCAATCGGTGCCCCGGACAGTTCGAAGGTATCGCCGCCGCTGAAGGCTGCGCGGCTTTCTGGCGTCACGTCGCCGTAGGCACGACGCCAGCCCAGTGTCGCGCTGGGTCTGATCGCAACGCTGCCCGCATTCAAGCGAGTGGCGGCACGCAGGCCGAGGGTGCTGAACGTGATGCTGTTGTCCTGAGACTTGTTCTCCAGCCTGACTGCGTTGCTGTTCTCATCGAAGGCGTCCGTATCCAGTCGCACATGCGCGAGGTTGGCGAAGGGTTCAAGCTGCGCGTTGCCCAGCTCGATGGCGTAACCCAGCTCGCCGAATACCTGATTGGTCGCTGCTTTGTAGTCTTCTTTGAAACGCTCGGAAGAGCCCGGCAAGTCCAGCGTGCGCTTGGCTGTCAGCTCGTGCCAGGTGTGTACTGCGCCGAGGCGCAGGCCAAGCTGGCCCCATTTGGCGCCGGCATAAACGCCCAGATGGTAATTGTCGCTGTCAGTGGAGCCGGAGGCATGCCGCAGGTCGAAGCTGCTGTTGCTGAAACCGGCCATTGCGCCCAGGCGCCAGGTGTCGTCGAGCGGTACGTCCGCGCCGAACAGCAAGCCGCTGGTGTGGGTGTCGATGCCCGAGACGTCGCGGGTGCTTTCGGTCTTGCCGGTCGCGCCGATAGCCTGGGTCCAGACCACGCCACGCGTGTCATCACCGGCGAGGGTTTGCGTCGTGCTGCCGAATGCGGATGCCGACTGCGCTTGCTGCAAGCGATCGTTCATGGCGTTGCGCACCAGGCGACTGTCTTCGATCAGCGCGGACTGCGTCGACGCATGCAGCTCATTGGACAGCGCCTTGAACGTGGCCTGAGCAGTTGAGGCGTCATCCTGCACCACCTGACGCCAGAGCGCATTGCCTGCGCCAGCGCTGTCCAGACCTTGCGCTACGGCTCGTGCATTACGGCTCGTGCATTACGGCTGGTCGCCAGGCTGGAGAAGGTTCGTGCGTTACGGTCTAGCGTCAGCCCGACATCGGTTGCGGTGTAGTTCAGCGTCGGAGTAAGGAAGGCGAAGTTGGTTTGCACGGCGGTAAACGCACCATTCACGCCCCTGGCTGCCGAGAGGATCGAGTAACGGCTCGCGGCCAGCCAGTTGCCGCCTTCAACCAGTGAGAGTGTGCTGTTATTAATAGTCGCCCGGCCGCTGGCGACGATGCGGTCGGCATTGCCATTGGCGTCTGACTCGATCTGATAGACCGAGCCCTGAGCAAGGTTTACATCACCGTTGACGTTCAGCTGCCCGACGGAGTTGCCCGGCGCGACCACGCCGCCCTGCGCGACATTGATGCCGCCCACAGAGCCGTTGCCACCCAGCGTTGCGCCTTGCTGCACGCTGACGATGGAGTTGCCGAGGTTGCCGTTGACTGCCAGACGACCCGCTTGCACGGTTGTCGCGCCGGACAGGCTGTTGTTGCCCGTCAGGTTCAGCGAACCGGCACCGCGCTTGATCAGCGCACCGTTGCCCACCAGCGTGTTGGCGAGGGTGGCGTTGGTCGATTGATCGACCACCAGCGTTGCGTTGTCGGTGATCGTGCCGCTGCCGAATGCCTGCGCGTGACCGGTCAGTGTGCCGCCGTTGATCACGGTGCCGCCTGCGTACGTGTTATTGCCGGTCAGCATCAGATTGCCGCTGCCGTTCTTGATCAACGCGCCGCTGCCGCTGATGTCATTGCGCCAGGCATCGATGGCGTTATAGCCACCGAGGCTGGCGTCCATGTTGACGGTGACGCTGGAATTGAACGCCGCATAACCATCGCCCGCCGCGTACAGGTTCAGTCGGCCATAACCACCGGACTGATCGATCACTGCGTAGCCCGACGAAATTTCGGTGGTCGCCAGAATCTCGCGGCGCTGGCTGGCGTCCAGGTACGGGAAGCGGGTTTCCAGCAGCACTTCGGCGCTGACCGGCACCACAGGCGCGAGGTTGGTCGGGCCAACCGGGTCGAAGCCATAGGTCATGCGCGAGGTGTACAGCGCCTTGTCCAGCGCGTGTTGGGAGGTGCGGTCGGTGGCCGGGTCGATGGTGGCCATGCAGTTATTGACGTCGCCGCCGCACTGCGCGGTGAAATAACTCAGTGCCTGTGCGCGAGCGTCCGTGCGCAACTGAGCGTTGGCCGGGTTGGACAGGTTGTCGATGGCAAAATAGGTCGC
This sequence comes from Pseudomonas syringae pv. cilantro, assembly GCF_001293775.1. GTDB lineage: Bacteria > Pseudomonadota > Gammaproteobacteria > Pseudomonadales > Pseudomonadaceae > Aquipseudomonas > Aquipseudomonas syringae_P. The sequence continues at coordinate 179,413 of NZ_LGLN01000086.1, read as the reverse complement.
GGTGATGCGCCCGCCCATCACGTCGAACGGCGAGTGCATGCCGGCTTCTATGCGGTTGTCGCCAATCTCCGAGGCGCGCAGCATCAACTCGCTGAAACGCTCGGGAATCGCGTAGGCCAGTGCGTATGAAGACAGATAAGCCGCGTTGGTGTGGCCGCTGGGAAAACCCGAGTCGCTGGCCGGTGTGGTGCTTTGCGCCGGGCGCAGGGAAGGCGCAACCACGAACGCCAGGCTTTGCCCGTCCAGGCTCTGACGCCATGGGCGAGGGTACAGATAATGAGACTTGGCCGGCGTGGTAGACGCATCGTTGCGCACAGCACCGACCAGATCGACCACCTTGCCCAGCGCCGACGTCGAGCTGCCTGCGCCATTGCCCTTGTCGTCGTATTTGACGGTTTTGTTGCTGTCATCGAATTGCGTGATGGTGGTGAAGGCGCCAGCGCCTGCTCTGTAGGCTGCGGTCAACGAGCCCAGGCCGCTGGTGGCGCTGTAGCTTTGGTCACGGCGGTCATCGAAGTAAGCGGCGGTTTCCTGCGCCAGCGTGCGCGAGTTGGCGCGGTCGACCACGATTTGCAGGTTGCGCCGCAGCAGGCTCTGCCCCAGCGCGGTCGGTGTGCCGGTATCCCAGGTCGCACCGGTAGTCCACAACGTGTCGAACCCGGAAAGCAGATCGACACCGTTGATCCTGTCGTCACCTGAGCGTCCTGCCGCCTGCACTGAAACGGCAAGCATGGAAAGTATCAGGGACGACACCATGATCTGGGCAACCGGTTTATTGCATCGCATGACGTGCGCCTTCACTCAATTCGAATAAGGCGCAGACCCTAGCAAGCAGGTCTTACACTGAGATGTATCTGCCGTGACACATTTGTGTGGCTGACGGTACAGGTCGGGTCGATGGAAAATTCAGCGCTATGGATATTCCCTAACGGTATTTAAGAATCTATTTCTTATAGCTATACAGTTCCGTCTTTCAGTCACACTGTTCTGGAGTCGGAGTTCTCATGCCAGCAGCCTCCCTCGCTTCATCGTCCACTCACATCGCTTCACAAGCGTTTGATGTGCGTCCATTCACCGACAAGGTGGGCGCGGAAATCGTTGGGCTGGACCTGTCCAGACCGCTGAACGATGTCGACTTCGCACGCGTGCATCAGGCGCACCTGGATCATCATGTGGTGGTGTTCCGCGATCAGCAGATCACGCCGCAACAGCAGATCGATTTCAGTCGCCGCTTTGGCGTGCTGCAGATTCACGTGCTCAAGCAGTTCCTGCTGGCCAATCACCCGGAAATCCTGATCGTCTCCAACATTGTCGAGAACGAGAAGCCGGTAGGTCTGGGCGATGCCGGCAAATACTGGCACTCGGACCTGTCTTATAAAGAACTGCCGAGCCTGGGCTCGATGCTCTACGCCCAGGAGTTGCCAAGCGAGGGCGGCGATACGCTGTTCGCCGATATGCATCAGGCGTGGGACACCTTGCCGCAACACCTGCGTGATGCAGTTGAAGGGCGCTCAGCGGTTCACAGCTACACCGCGCGTTATTCCGAAGGCCACAACGCCGTCAACTGGCGCCCGACCCTGACCGCCGAGCAACTGGCTCAGGTGGTCGAGGTCAGCCACCCGATCGTGCGCACCCATCCTGAAAACGGTCGCAAGGCATTGTTTGTCAGTGAGGGTTTCACCACCCACATTCTGGGCCTGCCGGAAGACGAAAGCCGGCAGATTCTCGGCGAGTTGTACGCCCACAGCGTGCGCCCCGAGCATATCTATCGCCATCAGTGGCAGGCCAACGACATGGTGTTCTGGGACAACCGATCCCTGATTCACCTGGCCGCCGGTTGCCCGGCCCATCTGCGACGCAAACTGCATCGCACGACCATTCAAGGCACCGCGCCGTTTTGATTCAGGAGAGCCGTTCATGAATGCTGTCGCGCAAAGCCACACGGCCAGCACGAGCGCCCAACCGCAAGAAGCCTTGTTGCAGGTTCGCGGCGTCAGCCTCGAATACCGCACGCCAGAGCGCGTGGTACGTGCGACGCACCAGGTCAGTTTCGAGGTCGATCCGTCTGATCGTTTCGTTCTGCTTGGCCCGTCCGGCTGCGGCAAGTCCACGCTGCTCAAAGCGGTAGCGGGGTTCATTCAGCCCAGCGAAGGCGAGATTCGTCTGGCGGGCAATCAGATCACCGAGCCCGGCCCTGATCGTATCGTGGTGTTTCAGGAGTTCGACCAGTTGCCGCCTTGGAAAACCGTGATCGAGAACGTCATGTTTCCACTGCTGGCGTCACGCACCCTGAAGCGCCCCGAAGCGCTGGAGCGTGCACGTTATTACCTGGAAAAAGTCGGCCTCAGCGCGTTTGCCGATGCCTATCCGCACACCTTGTCCGGCGGCATGAAAGCCCGCGTGGCCATTGCCCGCGCCTTGGCCATGCAGCCGAAAATCCTGCTGATGGACGAGCCATTCGCTGCGCTGGACGCACTGACCCGCCGCAAGATGCAGGAAGAACTGCTGGAGCTGTGGGACGAAGTGCGTTTCACGCTGCTGTTCGTCACGCACTCCATTGAAGAAGCGCTGGTAGTAGGCAATCGCATCCTGCTGCTGTCGCCGCATCCGGGGCGGGTCCGCGCGGAAATCAACAGCCACCAATACGACCTGAAAAGCCTCGGCGGCGTCGGCTTCCAGCAAACCGCCCAGCGTATTCATCGTTTGTTGTTTGATGAAGGCGAGACCGGGACCGTCGAGCAGGAACTGAATTTTCAGGACATCCGGATTGCTTATTGATACGTGCTTCTGCCCGTAGGGCGTGGGAGCGAACAGGTCTTCTGTGGAGCGGACCGGGCGACGCTTCGCTTGTCCGCGAAGACAAGCTTCTGTGGGAGCGGACTTGTCCGCGAAGACTTTAGTTCAGACGATGCATCTTCGGAGAATGTAATGGCCCTTTCGCGGACAAGTCCGCTCCCACAAGGGCTTGCTTATAACGCTGAGCGTTCTGCATACGCTTTTCACGACTACCGAGAACCCAAACCATGAGCCTCGCACCGCCTGTTCGCGAAGAATACGAAGTCACGCTGGAGCCTTTCACTCAGGAAGACCTGGCCCGCGACCTGCCGCTCGCGCAGCGCATCTGGCAGCTGAGCTGGGTGCGCAAAAGCGTGATCATGATCGCCCTGGCCGTGATCTGGGAGCTGGCCGCACGCCTGCAGAACAACGACCTGCTGTTACCCGGCTTTCTGCAAACGGCCGCCGCTTTTTATGACGGGCTGATTTCCGGCGAGCTGCCGAGCAAGGTGTGGATTTCCCTGACCGTGCTGATTCAGGGCTACCTGATCGGCATCGTGCTGGCGTTTGCCCTGACCACGCTGGCCGTGTCCACCCAATTGGGCCGCGACCTGCTCAGCACGCTGACCGCCATGTTCAACCCGCTGCCAGCCATCGCCTTGCTGCCACTGGCGCTGCTGTGGTTCGGGCTGGGGCAGAACAGCCTGATATTCGTGCTGGTGCATTCTGTGCTGTGGGCGCTGGCGCTCAATACCTACGCGGGTTTTCTGGGTGTTTCGGAAACCCAGCGCATGGCCGGGCGCAACTATGGCCTCAAGGGGTTGCGCTTTGTCTGGCACATCCTGATTCCCGCTGCGCTGCCGTCGATTCTCGCAGGTCTGAAAATCGGCTGGGCCTTTGCCTGGCGCACCCTGATCGCCGCCGAACTGGTCTTCGGCGCATCGTCCGGCAAGGGCGGTCTGGGTTGGTACATCTTCCAGAATCGTAACGAGCTGTATACCGACAAAGTCTTCGCAGGCCTGGCAGCGGTGATCCTCATCGGCTTGCTGGTGGAAAACCTGCTGTTCGCCAACATCGAGCGCCTGACCGTCAAGCGCTGGGGCATGCAGCGTTGATTCGCCGTCTTCTTTTGAATAATCAGGGTGAGAACCACATGACAACTGCATTTCAACGCCCGGCACTGAGTGTGCTGGCAGCCGCTATCGGTCTGTTCGGCGCACTGCTCAGCGGCGGCGCGCAGGCGGAAGGCAAGATCAGCATCGCTCAGCAATTCGGTATCGGCTACCTGATACTCGACGTGGTGCGCGATCAGAAACTGATCGAGAAACACGGCAAGGAACAGGGCCTGGACATCAAGGTCGACTGGAACAGCATCTCCGGCGCCACGGCAATGAACGAGGCGCTGCTGGCCGGCGCGCTGGATGTGGTGTCGGCAGGCGTGCCGCCGATGCTGACCATCTGGGACCGCACCAAGGGCAAGCAGAACGTCAAGGCCATCGCCTCGCTGGGCTCTATGCCCAACTACCTGCTGACCAACAACCCCAATGTGAAAACCATCAAGGACTTCACTGACAAGGACCGCATCGCCGTGCCTGCTGCGGGTGTGGGCTTCCAGTCGCGTACCTTGCAGATCGAGACCGCCAAGCTTTTCGGTAACGACAACTACAAGAAATTCGACAATATCTCGGTCAGCCTGGCCCACCCGGACGCCACCGCTGCATTGCTGGCGGGCGGTTCGGAAATCAACTCGCACTTCTCCAGCCCGCCGTTCCAGTACCAGGCGCTGGAAAACCCCAACGTCCACAAAGTGCTCAGCTCCTATGACGTGCTCGGCGGTCAGGCGACGTTCAACGTGCTCTACACCACCGAAAAATTCCACGACCAAAACCCCAAGACCTACAAGGCGTTCTACGACGCACTGGCCGAAGCCGAGAAAATCATCAAGGCCAACAAACCGGCAGCGGCGCAGACCTACATCCGCGTCGAGCAGTCGAAACTGCCGCTGTCGCTGGTAGAGAAAATCGTTTCCGACCCGGAAATCGACTTCACCATCACCCCGCAGCGCACCTTCATCTACGCCGAGAAACTGCATGAACTGGGCGTGTTGAAAAACAAAGCGGCGAGCTGGAAGGATTACTTTTTCGAAGAAGCGCAGGGTGCTGAGGGGAGTTGATTTTTTTCCGTGTGAAAGTGACGCGGAGTGTCATGAAGGGCATTCCCATGCAGAGCTTGAGGAACGATAGGGGATCTCAGGAACACCATCGTACCCATGCTCCGCGCTCAGCGTGATATACAAGTCTGCTTCTGATTCTGGCCGGAGGCCGTGGGAGCGAACTTGTTCGCGAAAGGGCCGGTATAATCGCCGAAAATGCGTCGTCTGAAACACCGTCTTCGCGAACAAGTTCGCTCCTACGCCCTGCGGGCAGAAGTCTGAAAGGCACGTATTCCGGGCTCTCCAAGGCTTGTGCATAACGATGAGTGCTCCGCGTGAGTATGCCGTTCTGGACGCTCTGCGTCCTCTGCCCGAAGCGCAGCCTTGGCAAGAATCAGGTTAATTCTGCTGCATAAGGTGGTCTTGTCAGCTAAAAGATAAGCGATGATCAACTACCTAGTAATTCTACGAGTAGCCGATGCCTCCTCAACCCTTCATTGTGAGCATCGGTGATGTTCATGTATCGCAACCCGGTTAGTCGCCATGCCTCAGCCAATCAGCCTGTGCCAATACAGCTACGACGCGCTGGACCGTATCGCGACTCGCACCCCGCTCGCCAGGGCTATTGCTGATGTATCCCGACAGTCCGGCCCGTTGCCGGGGTTCAATGGCGAACTTCTGGACGACATAACCGGCCACTATCTGCTGGGCAACGGCTATCGCGCCTACAACCCGGTGCTGATGCGCTTCAACAGCCCCGACAGCCTGAGCCCGTTTGGCAAGGGTGGTTTGAATGCCTATGCCTGTTGCGCGGGGGACCCGGTCAATCGTTCTGATCCGTCAGGGCATGGTTTTCTTGAGGATCTGGAATCCTCCCTCTACATCGGTGCTGCGGTCCTGAACGGCATTATGGGTTTGCTGGCGGTCCGTGCGCCTATAAGAGCTGTATTTAAAGGTGTCAAAGTGAAGCCTCAGGCTGTCGCCAGCAATAATCTGACTTCTCCAGTACAGGCGACCAGAAGACCGGCGACTCGAGCGGAAAAAATCTCGGCATTCACCGGAGTGTCTGCACTGGTTGCCACTGTGGCATGGACCGCTTCCTTCGCTCTGACAAAAGCTGACCCTGAATCACCAGCAATCCACCCGCTGAGAATTGCCGCTATCCTTATTGCCTACCCGACGGCTGGGCTGCGTGGCTGGTCAATTGCTCGTTCCATAATGGACAAGCGGGTCCAGAAGGCAGTGCCTGTCCTTCTTAAGGATCCTGGCCGCTTAAGTGATGCTTCGTTCATTCGTACGGGCTCGTGATATTTGCTACCCCTGTCAGGCATCTTCCCCCCGTTACTGACATTTATGGCAGTAGCCTCTCATCCCGAATCGGTTCACGCTGAAGCCTGACTCCATCATCAGGGATCGATCATGGCTCTCCTCTGCACCTAAACTTATGACCCGCTGGACCGCGTGTCCTCGCTGACACAACTCGCTCAAGCCGTCTCCCGGCGATTTTACAACGGCGAGCGACTGATGGCCGAGTTGCAGGGCGAAACGCAACGGACATTTGTCCGTGCAGGAGGTCACCTGCTGGCTCAGCAAAATCGTGACAACGACAGGGTTGCTGCGACCCTGATCGCCGGCGACCGGCACAACAGTGTGCTGCACGCGAGTAATGCGGGCCAACAGACTGACATCGCCTACTCGCCTACTCGCCTACTCGCCTACTCGCCTTATGGCCATCATGACGCTGCCCAGCCCATTGCGGGTTTGCCCGGTTTCAATGGCGAACAGCCTGACCCCATCACCGGGCATTACTTGCTGGGTAACGGCTATCGCGCGTTCAACCCGGTTTTAATGCGCTTTAACAGTCCGGATAGTTTGAGCCCGTTTGGCAAAGGCGGGTTGAATGCCTATGCCTATTGCGCAGGAGACCCCATTAATCAGGAGGACCCGATAGGGCATATAGTTAAAGCTAGAACGATATTGGGTATCGCGAAGCCGCGTTCTCGTCCTCTTATGAAGCCAACTAATCGTTTGCCGACTGCTCACTTGGATCTAACCGGGTTTGGCGAACTTGACGCGTTCCTTGGTACTCCTCATATCCTGGATAAAATAGTTACTTACTCGCAGGGTAATGACCTTGTCAATTTTTCTCTGTCATCCCGCTCCACGAAAGAGTTGGTGAGAACTGCTATCAAGCCACTAGTTATTAACACGCCTGCAGATGCCTTGAGCAGGGACACTATCTATAAACTGCGTGCAATATCGTTGGGAGAGGCTCGAGGGTATTTGCCTTCTCAAGTGTTGAAATGGCAAAACCTCAAAGACATGGCCAAAGAGATGCCTAAGACCAGTACCCCGATGGTAGAAACTTATAATAAACTAACCTATATTCGGAGTACTGAAGAACGACAGCGGAATTGGAGGCGCAACGAGCTTCGTCATCGGCATTTGGTCGGTAACGCTGATCCGGCGCTCCCATTCTCATCGTAGAGATGGTTAAGGCATACGCAGGTCCTGATACCCCCCCCAAAAGGAACCCTCACCCTCGCCTACAGTCGCATAGTCACGCTATCCTCTCGCCCTTATCACGCCCGCACCCGGCAGCCGCACAAGGAGTTTGCATGCCCGTTCGTATTTCAAGACTGGTTACGTTCGGTCTGGCCGCTGCCTTGGCGACGCTGGCAGGCTGTGGCGAGGAGAAACCGCTCGCGCCGGAACTGCCACGGGTTTACGTGCAATCGGTGAAAAGCGCCGACTTCGCGGCCAGCGTCGCATTGACCGGCGATGTTCAAGCCCGTGTGCAGACCCGCCTGTCGTTTCGGGTCAATGGCAAGATCATTCAGCGCAATGTGGATGTCGGCGACCGGGTCACTGCACGGCAGGTGCTGGCCCGACTCGACCCCAAGGATCTGCAGATCAATGTCGATTCGGCCGCTGCCTCTGTGGCCGCCGAGCAGGCTCGCGTCAGTCAGGCCAGCGCTGCGTTCGTGCGCCAGCAAAAGCTGTTGCCCAAGGGTTACACCAGCCGCAGCGAATATGACTCTGCACAGGCGGCCGTGCGCGGCAGCGAAAGTTCGTTGAAAGCCGCGCAGGCGCAACTGGCCAATGCCCGTGAACAGTTGAGTTACACCGCGCTGGTCGCGGATGCGCCGGGGGTGATTACGGCGCGTCAGGCAGAAGTTGGCCAAGTGGTGCAGGCGACGGTGCCTATTTTTGACCTGGCGCGTGATGGTGAGCGCGACGCGGTGTTCAATGTTTACGAATCGCTGTTTGTTCAGCCGCCTACCGACCAGGCCGTGCAGGTCACGTTGCTCGACAATCCGGACATCAAGGTCGGCGGCAAGGTGCGCGAAGTGACCCCGGCGGTTTCGGCGCAAACCGGGACGTTGCAGGTCAAGATCGCTCTGGACCCGCTGCCGGATGGCATGGACCTGGGTTCGGTGGTCAGTGTCGCGCTGAGCGCGCCGGCCAATGCCAGTGTCGAGTTGCCGTGGTCGGCGCTGACCAAGGACCTCGGCGAGCACTTGGGCAAACCCGCTGTGTGGGTGGTCGACGAGCAGGGCAAGGTCAATCTGCGCAAGGTGACTGTCACCCGTTACCTGACCTCCAAAGTCATCATCGGCGATGGGCTGAAAGGTGGAGAGAACGTTGTGGTGGCAGGCGGACAGTTGTTACACCCTGATATGCAGGTCGAGATTGCCGAACAACCCAAACAGCAGAATGCGCAGGTGCAGCCATGAAGCGTATGTCATGCCTGTTGCTGGGCGGCCTTCTGCTGAGCGGCTGTGGCAAGGACGAAGCACCGCCCGAGCCCATACGACCGGTCGTGTTCGTTGAAGCCCAGCCAGAGTCGATGCAGGATTTCGGGCGTTTCGCTGGCAATATCCAGGCGCGTTATCAGAGCGTGCTGGGCTTTCGGGTGGCAGGGCGCATTGCCCGCCGCAACGTGGACGTCGGCAGCGAAGTGAAGAAAGGCGATCTGCTTGCAACACTCGATCCGACCGATCAGCAGAATAACGTGCGCGGTCGCCAGGGCGATCTGGCCAACGTTGAAGCGCGGTGGATCAACGCCCAGGCCAATGCCCGCCGCCAGCAGGAACTGTTCGACCGCGGTGTGGGTGCCCAGGCGCAACTGGACATCGCGCAGACCGACCTGAAAACCGCACGTTCATCGCTGGAGCAGGCCAAGGCCGCCGAGCAGCAGGCGCGCGATCAGTTGGGCTACAGCGAACTGCGCAGCGACCACGACGCGGTGGTCACCGAGTGGAAGGTCGAAGCCGGGCAGGTGGTCACCGCCGGGCAGGAAGTGGTGACGCTGGCACGTCCTGACATCAAGGAAGCCGTGATCGACATGCCTGCCGTATTGGCCGAGCAACTGCCCGACGACGTGGTGTTCACCGTTGCCAGCCAACTGGATCCGCACGTGAACACCACGGCGATCATTCGCGAGATCGAACCGCAGGCCGACCGTACAACGCGCACTCGCCGTGCGCGCCTGTCGCTGACTGACACGCCGCCTGCGTTCCGGCTCGGTACGTCGATCAGCGTGACGCTCAGCTCGAGCATCACGCCGCGTATGCGCCTGCCGATCAACGCCTTGCAGGACGTCGACGGCAAGCGCCGCATCTGGGTCATCGATTCGCAGAGCCAGACGGTCAACCCGAGAGAGGTGAATATCATCAGCCGTGACAGCGACAGCTTTGTGCTGGCAGACGGCGTCAAAGCGGGTGAAAAAGTCGTGAGTGCAGGCGTCAACAGTCTCAAGCCGGGCCAGAAAGTCAAAGTCGAGGAGGAAAGCCCGCGATGAAAGGGAATTTCAATTTATCCGAGTGGGCCATCAAGCATCAGTCGTTTGTCTGGTACCTGATGTTCGTCGCGCTGTTGATGGGCGTGTTTTCCTACATGAAGCTTGGGCGCGAGGAAGACCCGTCCTTTACCATCAAGACCATGATTATCCAGACCCGTTGGCCGGGTGCGACGGTGGACGAAACCCTGGAGCAGGTGACCGACCGCATCGAGAAGAAGCTTGAAGAGCTTGACTCGCTGGACTACGTGAAAAGCTACACCCGACCTGGCGAGTCCACGGTCTTCGTTTACCTGCGTGACACCACCAACGCCAAGGCGATACCGGAGATCTGGTATCAGGTGCGCAAGAAGGTCGATGACATCCGTGGCCAGTTCCCGCAAGGGCTGCAAGGTCCGTCGTTCAACGACGAGTTCGGCGATGTGTACGGCTCGATCTATGCGTTTACCACCGACGGCTTCTCAATGCGCGAGTTGCGTGATTACGTCGAGAAGGTTCGTGCCGACATCCGCGACGTGCCCGGTCTGGGCAAGGTCGAGATGATCGGCCAGCAGGATGAAGTGCTGTACCTGAACTTCTCCACACGTAAACTCGCTGCACTGGGTATCGATCAGAGCCAGGTGGTGCAAAGCCTGCAATCGCAGAACGCGGTGACGCCTGCCGGGGTGATCGAAGCCGGGCCGGAGCGGATTTCCGTGCGCACCTCCGGGCAGTTCGCTTCCGAGAAGGATCTTGCAGCGGTCAACCTGCGGATCAACGATCGTTTTTATCGCCTGAGCGACGTTGCCGACATTACTCGCGGTTACACTGATCCGCCCAAACCATTGTTTCGCTTCAACGGCAAACCGGCCATCGGCCTGTCCATCGCCATGCAGAAGGGCGGCAACATTCAGGCGTTCGGCAAGGCGCTGCACGAGCGCATGGACGCCACGACCGCCGAGCTGCCGGTGGGCATCGGCGTACACAAGGTCTCCGATCAGGCCGAGGTGGTGAACAAGGCCGTGGGCGGCTTCACCAGCGCGTTGTTCGAGGCGGTGATCATCGTGCTGCTGGTCAGCTTCGTCAGCCTCGGGTTTCGCGCGGGGCTGGTGGTCGCGTGTTCGATTCCGCTGGTGCTGGCGATGGTGTTTGTGTTCATGGAATACAGCGGCATCACCATGCAGCGAATTTCACTCGGCGCACTGATCATCGCCCTCGGTCTGTTGGTGGACGACGCCATGATCACTGTGGAGATGATGGTCACACGGCTGGAAATGGGGGAAACCAAGGAGCAGGCCGCAACCTACGCCTATACCTCGACAGCGTTCCCGATGCTCACCGGTACGCTGGTGACAGTGGCCGGCTTTGTGCCGATCGGCCTGAACAACAGCTCGGCGGGAGAGTACACCTTCACGCTGTTTGCCGTTATTGCCGTGGCGATGCTGGTGTCGTGGGTGGTTGCCGTGCTGTTTGCGCCGGTGATCGGCGTGCACATTCTGAGTGCCAACATCAAGCCGAAATCCGAAGAGCCGGGCCGCGTAGGCCGGGCCTTCAACGGCAGCATGCTCTGGGCCATGCGCCATCGCTGGCTGGCGATTGGCATCACCGTAGGGTTGTTCGCCGCGTCGCTGTTCTCCATGCAGTTCGTGCAGAATCAGTTCTTCCCGTCTTCGGACCGCCCGGAAATTCTTGTTGACCTGAACCTGCCGCAAAACGCCTCGATCAACGAAACGCGCAAGGTGGTGGACCGTTTTGAAGCGAACCTAAAGGACGATCCGGACATCGAGCGCTGGAGTACCTACATCGGGCAGGGCGCGGTGCGTTTCTACCTGCCGCTCGATCAGCAACTGGAAAATCCTTTCTATGCCCAGTTGGTGATTGTCAGTAAGGGCCTGGAAGAGCGGGGCGCACTGACCGCGCGTCTGCAAAAGCGTCTGCGTGATGATTTCGTCGGCATCGGTTCCTACGTGCAAGCCCTGGAAATGGGCCCGCCGGTGGGGCGTCCGCTGCAGTATCGCGTCAGTGGCGAGAGCATCGACAAAGTGCGTCAGCACGCCATCGAACTGGCCACGCTGCTGGACCACAACCCGCATGTGGGCGAAGTGATCTACGACTGGAACGAGCCGGGCAAGGTTTTGCGCATTGACATCAATCAGGACAAGGCCAGGCAACTGGGGCTGTCGTCCGAGGACGTCGCCAAACTGATGAACAGCGTGGTCAGCGGCTCTACCGTGACGCAGGTGCGTGATGACATCTACCTGATCAACGTGGTCGGACGCGCTGAAGACGCCGAGCGTGGTACGCCGGAAACCCTGCAGAACCTGCAGATCGTGACCCCGACCGGAACCTCGATTCCGCTGCTGGCGTTTGCCAGCGTTGGCTATGAGCTTGAGCAGCCGCTGGTCTGGCGGCGTGATCGCAAGCCGACCATCACCGTGAAAGGCTCGGTACTCGACGAGATTCAGCCGACCGATCTGGTCAATCAACTGAAGCCGGAAATCGACAAGTTTTCAGCCGGTTTGCCGGTGGGCTACAAGGTCGCGACCGGTGGCACGGTTGAGGAAAGCAGCAAGGCACAGGGGCCGATTGCCAGCGTTGCGCCGTTGATGCTGTTCCTTATGGCGACGTTCCTGATGATCCAGTTGCACAGCGTGCAGAAGATGTTCCTGGTGGCCAGTGTCGCGCCGCTGGGGCTGATCGGCGTGGTGCTGGCGCTTATTCCGACGGGTACGCCGCTGGGGTTTGTGGCGATTCTCGGGGTGCTGGCGCTGATCGGCATCATCATCCGCAACTCGGTGATTCTGGTGACCCAGATCGATGCCTATGAAAAGAGTGGCTATCTGCCGTGGGACGCTGTGGTCGAAGCCACCGAACACCGCCGTCGGCCGATTTTGCTGACCGCCGCAGCGGCCAGCCTGGGGATGATCCCCATTGCCCGCGAAGTGTTCTGGGGGCCGATGGCCTACGCCATGATCGGCGGCATCATCATCGCCACGCTGCTGACCTTGCTGTTTTTGCCAGCGCTGTACGTGGCCTGGTATCGCATCAAGGAACCGACCGACGAACAGCGTCAGCAAGCGGCGGACAAGGACGAGGGCGAACACGCACAGCCTGCGCATTGATGTGCGTTGGAGCGAGACGCACGCTCCAACGCTCAGCGTTATATGCAAGCTCTGAAACGCCCGCAAGATGGGGCTTTCAGGCTTCTGCCCGCAGGGCGTGGGAGCGAACTTGTTCGCGAAGACGATGTTTTAGGCGCTGCATTTTCGGCGGCTATACCGACCCTCTCGCGAACAAGCGAAGCGTCGCCCGGTCCGCTCCCACGGCCTTCGGGCAGAGTCAAAAACAGACTTGTGTATGACACGGAGCACGAAAGGCAGTCTAGCGCCGCCAGACGCTCGCCAGCCACGGCTGCTGATCCCTCGGCAGCCCGGCGGGGCGGTAGTAGTGTTCCAGCTCGGTAAACCCGGCGTCGGTCAGCAATTGGCGCCATGTTTCGAGGTCGTGATACGCGCCGTAGCGCTCGCCTTGCCAGCCTTCCTGGTTTTGCCCGCGCGGGTTGGAGCTGAACAGCACGCCGCCCGGTTTAAGCGTGGCACACAGTTCGCGCAGCACGCGTGGCAGTTCCTGCCTGGGGATGTGGAACAGCACCGCATTGGCGAAAATGCCATCGAAGCGGCCTTGCGGCAGATCGAGCTCAAGGAAGTTCTGCTGCAGCACTTCGCAACCGGTCTCGGCGCGGGCCATCTCGGCGAAGCGCTCGGAGCCATCAAGCCCGACCGCAACGTGCCCCATTGCCGTGAACGTCTTCAGGTCACGCCCCGGGCCGCAGCCGAAATCGAGAATCTGCCAGGGTGCTGGCCCTTCGATATGGCGCAATAGGGCGTCGATATTCTGGCTGACGTCGTGGTCGCGGGTGCCTTCGCGGAAGTCGTCGGCCACGCTGTTGTAATTGCCGAGGGTCGCGGCGGTGATCTGCGCAAGGGTCTGTGGATCGAGTTTCATCAAAGGCGGTCCGGTAAAGGAAGACCGCCAATATACCTCAGGGTCGGCTGCTCAGCGCCTGTCGAAGCTGCGCGCCAGCCGGTCACCGCCCAGTTGCACCAGCGCCACCACGGCCACCAGCAATACAATCACCGTCAGCATCACCTGTGTGTCAAAGCGCTGATAGCCGTAGCGATAGGCAATGTCGCCCAGCCCGCCTGCGCCAATCGCACCGGCCATGGCCGATGAGTTGATCATGGTCACCAATGTGATGGTAAAACCGCCGACGATGCCGGGACGCGCTTCGGGCAGCAGTACATGCCAGATGATGTGCCAGCGCCGACAGCCCATCGCCTGCGCGGCCTCGACCAGGCCGTGATCGACCTCGCGCAGGCTGACTTCGGCGATACGCGCAAAGAACGGCGTGGCGGCGATGGTCAGCGGCACTACCGCCGCCCACACGCCATAGGTGGTGCCGACGATCATCCGCGTGAACGGGATCAGCGCCACCATCAGGATCAGAAAGGGAATCGAGCGAAACAGGTTCACAAAACCGCCCAGCACCCGGTTGATCCCCGGTGCTTCGTAGATGCCGCCTTTGGAACTGGTGACCAGAATCACTGCCAGCGGGATGCCCAGCAGCAGTGCGATCAATGACGACACACCGACCATCAGAAACGTGTCGAGGGTGCCTTGCAGCAAGCGATCAACCCACATAACCCAATACCTCTACACGCGGTGCCAGTTGGCGGGCTCGCGCCAGCAGTTCATCACGACTGTGCGGCGAGCCGGCAATCAACAGAATCAGGTGGCCGATGGCGCGGTCCTGAATACGCTCGACCCCGCCTTGCAACAGTTGCACCTTGCCGCCCAGCGTCGCGAACAACGCGGCCAGGTCCGGCCCCTCGTCGCTGACCCCGGTGAAATGCACATCCAGCAGGATGGCCGCATCAGGCCGTTGCGGATATTGGCTCAGGCGCTCGGCCCACTCTTTGGGCAGCCCGAGTTGCAGCGGTGCCAGCAAGGTCTTGCTGACTTCGTGCTGCGGGTCGCCGAACACCTGCCAGACCGGGCCTTGCTCGACGATTCGGCCTTGCTCCAGCACCACGACGCGGTGACAGATATCACGGATCACTGCCATTTCATGGGTGATCAGCACGATGGTCAGGCCCAGGCGCTGATTGATCTCGCGTAACAGGCCGAGAATCGACTGGGTCGTTTCCGGGTCCAGTGCCGAGGTGGCTTCGTCGCAGAGCAGAATCGCCGGGTCGTGCACCAGTGCGCGGGCGATGCCGACGCGCTGTTTCTGCCCGCCGGACAATTGCGCCGGATACGCCTTGTGCTTGTCCTGCAAACCCACCAGCTCCAGCAACTGCGCCACCTTGCGCGCACGTTGCTCCTTCGGCACGCCGGCTACCTTGAGCGGCAGCTCGACGTTCTGCCACACGGTCTTGGCCGACATCAGGTTGAAGTGCTGGAAAATCATGCCAATGCGTCGCCGCAGTTCCACCAGTTTGTCTTCGTCGAACTCGCCGATGTCCACCTGATCGATCAGCACCCGGCCGCTGCTGGGGTGTTCCAGGCGATTGATGGTGCGGATTAGCGACGACTTGCCTGCGCCGCTGCGGCCGATGATGCCGAAAATCTCGCCGCGCTGGATGGCCAGGTCGATGCCGCCCAGCGCCTCCACCGGGCCCTGTTTGCCGTGGTAGGTCTTGCCCAGGTTGATGAAGCGAACATGGGCGCGGTTCAACTCCGGGTGCCGCTCGGCCTGTTGCGCCAACTGACCTGAGCCCGTGGTGTCGAGTTGCCGTTGCGCGGTTGCCGTCATTCCTTCCATCCTACCTGGTAGAGCTTGCCGTTGACCTTGTCCAGCGCCGCCCGGACGACCGGCGAGTGCTGATAGATATCGACGAATTTGGCCAGACGTGGATCGTCCTTATGGTCAGGTTTGATGACGAACTGAATCACGTATTCCGGGTGATCCATGCCGTCGAACAGAATCGCCGAGTCAGCGGGAAAGGTCTTGGCCAGGCGGATGTAGGCGGGGTAGCCCTGCACCAGATCGGCATCATCGTAGGCACGCACCAGTTGCACGGCTTCAACCTGAATGAGCTTGAGTTTCTTCGGGTTGGCGGTGATGTCTTCTTCGGTGGCCTTGAAGCCTACGCCCGATTTGAGGGTGATCAGCCCGGCCTTGGCGAGCAGTTGCAGGCCGCGCCCGCTGTTGATCGGGTCGTTGGCGATGGCCACGGTGGCGCCGGTTGGCAGCTCATCGAAGCTCTTGTACTTTTTCGAGTACAGACCGACGTTGTTGATGATCCCTGGCGCGTAGGGCACCAGTCCGAAACCGGCGGCTTCGTTGGCGTTGGTCAGAAACGGAATGTGCTGAAAGTAGTTCACGTCGATGTCACCGGCGGCGAGGCTGACGTTGGGGGCGATCCAGTCGGTGAACTCGACCAGCTCGACTTTCAGGTCCTGCTTGCCGGCTTCTTCCACAGCGGCTTCCAGCGGTATGGCGAACGCCGCGGTGGTGCCGACTTTCAACGGCGCATCGGCAGCGTGAGCGGTCAGGGTCAATAAGCCAAGGGCCAGTGCTGCAAGGGTGTTGGTCATGGTGCGGTCCTTTTAAAAATCCCTAAGTCTCGTCCCTACGGCCTGAGCTCATCGTTATACACAGACCTGTTTTTGATTCTGGCCGAAGGCCGTGGGAGCGAACTTGTTCGCGAAAGGGCCGGTGCATTCTCCGAAAATAAATCGTCTGAATCACCGTCTTCGCGGACAAGCAAAGCGTCGCCCGGTCCGCTCCCACAAAATCTGTGTATAACGCTGAGCGCTTCAGCGTGGGCGCGCATGTCGTCGTCAAATATGCCGGTGTGCCGCCCCCGCATGCCGTTCCGGCAAGCGGTCCGTCCCTTTCGGGAACAGTTTTTTGCGCAGGCTGCCGTCTTCGTAAGCGGTCTTGTAAGACCCGCGGCGTTGCAGCTCCGGGATGACCAGATCGATGAAGTCCTCGTAACTCTCCGGCGTCACGATGCGGGTCAGGTTGAAGCCGTCCAGGCCGGTTTCTTCGATCCACGATTCCAGCTCATCGGCGACCTGCTCAGGCGAGCCGATCAAGGTGATATAGCGTCCGCCCAGTGCGTGCTGATCAAGCAGTTTCTGGCGTGTCCAGTCGTTGTTTTTCAGGTTTTTGGTCGCCGACTGAATGGCGTTGCTCTTCACATACTGAATGGGTTCGTCCAGCTCGTATTCGGCGAAATCAATGCCGGTCGAGGCCGCAAAGTGCACCACGCCGGCCTCGGCGCTGGCGTAACGAAGGTACTCGACGTGCTTTTCGCGGGCCTGCACCTCGGTCGCCCCGACAATCACGTTGAGGCCCATGAACACCTTGATGTCCTCCGGGTTGCGGCCGGCCTGCACCGCGCTGGCGCGCACCTTGTCCACCTGCCCACGGGTCGCGGCCTTGTTCTGGCCACTGATGAACACGCACTCGGCGTTTTGCCCGGCAAACTGCAAACCGCGCTCCGAGCTGCCCGCCTGAAACAGCACCGGCGTGCGTTGCGGCGACGGTTCGCAGAGGTGATAGCCCTCGACCTGATAGAACTCGCCCTGGTGCCGGATTTTGTGGACCTTGCCCGGCTGGGCGTAGACGCGCTGCTCGCGGTCGTTGATCACCGCATCGTCTTCCCAACTGCCTTCCCAGAGTTTGTAGAGCACCTCCAGGTATTCATCGGCCTGATCGTAGCGGCGGTCGTGTTCGTTCTGCTCGCTCAGACCCATGGCCCGTGCGGCGCTGTCGAGATAACCAGTGACAATATTCCAGCCCACCCGGCCACGGCTCAGGTGATCGAGCGTCGACATGCGCCGGGCAAACAGATACGGCGCGTCATAGGTCAGGTTGGCGGTCAGGCCGAAACCCAGGTGTTTCGTCACACTCGCCATTGCCGAGACCAGCAGCAGCGGATCGTTGACTGGCAGCTGAATAGCTTCCTTGAGGGTGACGTCCACCGAGTTCTGATAGACGTCATACACGCCGACGATATCTGCGATGAACAGCCCGTCGAACAAGCCACGTTCCAGCAGTTTCGCCAGGTCGGTCCAGTATTCAAGGCTGTTGAATTGCGTCGAGGTGTCACGCGGGTGTGTCCACAGCCCATGGTTGATGTGGCCGATGCAGTTCATGTTGAACGCATTGAGGAGGATCTTCTTGCGCGCCATCAGATCGTCCCCCGTAACGGCGGGTTGGTGTCGTTCAGGTAGTAATTGCCAATGGCGTGAAACTTCCAGCGCACCGGATCGTGCAGCGTGTGCACGCGAGCGTTGCGCCAGTGGCGATCCAGGCCATGTTCGGCGAGGGTGGACTGGCTGCCGGCCAGCTCGAACAGTGTGCTGCCCGCCGCCAGGGAAATCTCGGTGCTGATGGCGCGCGCTTCGGCAACGGCGATGGATGCAGCGGCCACGTGCTCGGCGCTGCTGTCGGCCTGGGCGACATCCAGAAACTCACCGGCCCGCTCCAGCAGGGCTTCGGCAGCGTGCAGACGAATACCGAGCCTGCCAAAGCTGTGCAGCGTCAGCGGGTCGTCCACGGCCTTTTCGATACCCGAATCGATCCACGGACGAGTGCGGGTGCGGACGAAGATCAGCGCATCCTCGAACGCTGCGCGAGCGATGCCGGTGTCGATCGCCGCATGGAGAATCTGCGCCAGCGGACCGACCGTGGTGGGTCGCTCGAACGCGCTCTGAAACGGCACTACATCGTAAGCGCCTCATGAACCCCACATTCCCAACCAGCCATTGAAGCTTGATGCTGTGCTCCCGATTCTTTTCA
>NZ_LGLN01000086.1:0-159335 GCF_001293775.1 Pseudomonas syringae pv. cilantro | reverse complement strand
GAGCCACTGCCAGTGGTGCGCTGGCCGAAACCGCTCCAGTCATCGATAACCGTCGGCCCCTCGCTGTCATGCGGGACAAACGCCAGTTGCTGCACGCCGTTGTCGTCAACCACCGAGGTGGGGATACGTTGCGCGTACAGCGCGCCGGTTGCGTAAAACTTGCGGCCGTTGATGCGATAGCCGTCGCCATCGCGGGTCAGGCGCGTGGTACGGTCATGTGCCGTTTTAGTGCCCAGTTCGGCCAGCGCATTGCCGAAACGCACGCCCGCCAGCGCCTCGGCATACAGCCGCGCCTGTTGCTGTGGGCTGCCGTTCACGCGCAGCACTTCAAGGGCGTAAAAATGGTTCTGCGGAATCTGCCCCAGCGAGCCGTCGGCTTCGGAAATCAGCTGGATCACCCTGCTCAGCGTCACGTTGGAGACGCCTGCGCCGCCAAAGGCTTTCGGGACGCTGATGCCCCATAAACCGGACTGACTGAACAGGTCGAGTTCAGCATGGGGCAAACGGCGCTCGCGGTCGCGCTGGGCGCTTTGGGCCCTGAACTGCAGTGCCAGCTCGCTCGCCACCTGCAGGGCCTGAACGTCACTGGTAATCAGCGCAGCATGGTCGCGCGCCTGTGGGTTGAAACTCATGAAAAGTGTTCTCCAGTGGTCTGGTTCAGATCCAGGAATGGCGAGCGGGCAGGGTGCCGTTCAGGTGCCAGGTGCCGACCGCGTGATATTTCCAGCGCACCGGGTCGTGCAGGGTGTGAACGCGTGCGTTACGCCAGTGGCGGTCGAGATTGAACTCGGCAAGCGTTGCGCGGCTGCCCGCCAGCTCGAACAGCTTCTCGCTGGCCAGCAGGGCGATTTCGGTGGTCAGCACCTTGGCGCGTGCCACGGCAATCGACGCGCGCGCGGCCGAGTGTTCATCGATGGGCGCAGCGTTGATCTCATCCAGTTCCTGACCCGCCTTGCGCAACAAGGCCTCAGCCGCATGCAGTTCGAGTTTCAGCTTGCCGATGTCGGCGATCACGTACAGGTCGTCGCTGGCGCGCTCGACTTTGGCATCGATCCACGGACGGGACTTCTCGCGGACAAAGGTAATCGCATCATCGATCGCGCCGCGAGCAATGCCCGCATCGATGGCCGCCTGAATCAGCTGCGACACCGCGCCCTGTATGTTCGGTGTCAGCGCCAGACGCCAGTTATCGACGACCTGCTCGGCATCTACTGCCACATTGTCGAGCAACACCGTGCCGCTCGCCGTGGTGCGTTGCCCGAAACCCGACCAGTCATCGACAATGCGCAGCCCCGGCGTGCCGCGTTTGACGAAGGCCATGACCTGCCGACCTTGATCGTCCAGCGCCTTGACCGCTACCCAGTGCGCAAACAAGGCGCCGGTGGAATAGAACTTCTGGCCATTGATGATGAAACGGTCGCCGTCGGCGGTGATCCGTGCTTTGAGTTCCAGGGTGTTTTTTGTGCCGCGTTCAGGCCCGGCATTGCCGATCCGCCAGCCGTCCAGCACGCTCTGGAACAGCGTACGTTTCTGCTGCTCGGTGGCGCTGCTGTGCAGCAGGTGCAGAATGCCGAACTGGTTTTGCGGGATCTGCCCCAGCGCCGGGTCGGCCGCGGAGATGATCCGGAAGACCTCTGCCACGGTGACGAAGGACACTTGTGGCCCGCCATAGGCCCGCGGGATGGAAATACTGCCCAGGCCGCTGCGGGTGAACTGTTCGATTTCAGCCCACGGCAACGCGCGTTGCCGGTCACGATGGGCGGCATTGAGCCGCGCTGTTGCGGCCAGTTGATGAGCTGCTGTTATGGCCTCGGCATCGTTTTGCAACACCGAGGCCGGTAGCAGGCGAGGAGCGACGTCTGGCTCTTGTGAAGCCGTGACGGTGTGGGCCGTTACGTTCGCCGGATCAGACTCGCGTCGCTCACCGGCATTCGATGTAGCCCTGGGCTTATCCACGGGGGTAGTTGTGAAAGGGACCATCGGAACCTCGGAGAAATAGGCCGCAGTGAATGCGGCTGGAAAATCACGATGTCCGGTGGTCCGGTCTATATACCCTAAGCGTGTATCAAATTTTTTAAAACGCGATTTTTGGAATAAGCATAGACAGCATTTGTCATCCGCCGATTCAGCACCTGAGTGGCAGTGCTGCGTTATTCATCGGGCCGGGCCACCCGGTAGCTGGATTCTTATTTCCCGTGGCGGTGCCCACAGCGAGTTGTTTCCGACCCGGTCGATGATGCAGTAAGTCACTTCCAGCAGTTGCTCGTCACCGCCCTCCATGATCAGCGCGGGTGGTATGACCAGGTCGACAGGCTCGCCTACGTCCTCAGCGGTCAGCGGGGGCAGGTCCATGCGCACATCCCCCCAGCGCACTGTGATTTCGTCATGGACCGCCATGTTCAGGTAGGGCTCGATGGCCATTGGCAAACCTGCATCCAGATGTCGTTGAGATAATCCGCGTCGCACTACCGAAGGCGCGACATGCAAGGGGGCCAGGCTCTGATTTTCTTCCGCATTCGCGCTGACCAGTCGACCGCCGGGTGCATCCAGTTTGACCCATAGTTTGCGGCACGGTGATGTCAGCGGTGTTCCACCCACTTTCATGATTCTGTAGTAAGTTCGTGCCTTGCCATTTTGAAGAAAACTTTCTGGCACACGTAGGACAATAGCGTTGTAAATGTCGGATGCTGTTAAAATTTTCGACGCCACGTAACAGCCGTCCCAGAACAATTCGATCAGGTCGCCTTCATCCATATTGCAGTACGGCTCGACATGAACCATGAGGTTAGAAGCGATACGTACACCGATGCCGTGCCGGCTGGCCTGTGGCAGGGAAGGGGGTAGCAGGTCCGAAGGGCTGTTTTTGCAAGTTGTGCGACTCATATCAATGTGCTCCTGCTAATCAATAATCAAAGTAAAGAATCGTCATAAGTTGCCATGTTTAACAAAAAATAAAGCCCGTTTAAGGCTGCGAGATAAGTACCTTAAATGTTCAAGTCATGGCAAACATTACAAACTGTCAGGGTTTTAAGCTTGAAGTTTTGGCGATGTGCAAAATGAGCGATTAGAGTGAGCTAATGTGCTTTGAGTGCACTTGTCAATATAAGGCGACGACTTAATAACGTTTTACTGAAAAAACGGATAATTCCTACATGTTATAGTTGGAGCTGTTTACTGCCGGGTAAACGACTGTCCTACTACAAAGTGTCATGCGTGATGAATCTGCGTCTCTACGGATAAACGCACTGCGCAAGCAGCCTTCCGGCAAGCGTTGCAAACGTCTGGCGCGAATTACCCAGACGAGAGGGCACCCTTGTCGGGTTTCATTAATTCGATGATTTTTCCGAAAATTTCGCAGGAACTCAGCAAGGATTCTGAACGATTAGTCCTTTCTGAAATGTAAGAAAAAAGCAGCGCCGACGAATCGGGGCTGCTTTTTGTAAGAAGAATGTAGGATCAGGCCCGCGTGCGCTCCAGAAACTGCCTGGTCCGTTCTTCTTGCGGATGGGCAAATAGCGCCTTGGCTTCGCCTTGCTCCACGATCACGCCCTTGTCGATGAAGATCACCCGGTTGGCGACCTCTCGTGCAAAGCTCATTTCATGGGTGACGATCACCATGGTGCGTTTTTCTTCTGCCAGCGAACGGATGGTGGTCAGTACTTCGCCGACCAGTTCAGGGTCCAGCGCCGACGTTGGTTCGTCGAACAGAATCACCTGCGGTTCCATCGCCAGCGCCCGGGCAATCGCCACGCGCTGCTGTTGTCCACCGGAAAGTCGGCGCGGGTAGGCGTCTTCTTTGCCGGTCAGGCCGACTTTGGCGAGTAATTGCCGACCCCGCGCCTCTGCTGTTTCGCGAGCGATCTTCTTGACCACCAGTGGGCCCTCGATGACGTTCTCCAGCGCAGTGCGGTGCGGAAACAGATTGAAGTTCTGAAACACGAACCCGACCTGCTGGCGCAACTGGCGGATCAGGCCTTGCTGCTGGCTCACAGGCCGCGCGCCATCAATCTCGATGTCGCCAACCTTGATCCTGCCGCTGTCAGGCGTCTCCAGCAGGTTCAGGCAACGCAGCAGGGTGGTCTTGCCCGAGCCGCTGGGGCCGATGATGGCAACGACTTCGCCAGCCTCGATGCGCAGATCGATGCCCTTGAGCACCTGATTGCCTTTGAATGACTTGGTGAGTTTTTCAACCACGATCATGTGTCAGGACTCCAGATCATGCCGGTTGACCCTCGCTTCGAGCCTGTTTTGCAGGTACGAAAGCGCAGTGGCAAGGATCCAGTAGATCAGTGCGGCGGCCAGGTACATGGTGAAAATTTCCAAGGTGCGTGCGGTGATCAACTGCGCCTGGCGGAACAGCTCGGGCACCTGAATGGTGGCGGCCAGCGCGGTGTCCTTGACCAGCGAAATGAAACTGTTACCCAACGGCGGCAGCGCGGTGCGTGCCGCTTGCGGCAGGATCGCCCGACGCAGGGTCTGCCAGCGGGTCATGCCGATACTTGCAGCCGCTTCCCACTGGCCGCGCTCGATGGAGCTGATGGCGGAGCGGAGAATCTCGCAGGCGTAGGCGGCCATGTTCAGCGAAAAGCCGATCAGCGCTGCGGTCAGTGGATCAAGTTCGATGCCCAGTTCCGGCAGCCCGTAATAGATCAGGAACAGCTGCACCAGCAACGGCGTGCCGCGAAAGAATGACACGTAGATACGCGCCAGCCAGTTCAGCGGTTTGAAACGCGACAGGCGCATCAGCGCCAGGCCGAAGCCCAGCACCAATCCGCAAAACATCCCGCCCAGGCTGAGGAATACCGTGTAGTACGCGCCCTTGAGCAGAAAGGGCGCGGAATCCAGCGCGAGCTGAAGGCTCTCTTCGATCATTGGGTGACGTCAGCGTTGAAGTACTTCTCCGACAGTTTTTTCAGCGTGCCCTCGGCGCGCAGCTTGTCGAGGGCCTGGTTGATGGCAGCCTGCAACTCTGGCTCGCCTTTACGCAGAGCAATGCCGGACTCCTGGCGGGAGAATGCAGCGCCAGCGGGTGCAAGCTTGCCTTTGGTCTTGGCTGCGATTTCCAGGGCGGCCAGTCGGTCAACGAGGATCGCGTCGATACGGCCTACGCTCAGGTCCTGAATCTTGGTCGGGTCATCTTCGTAGGTTTTTACCACGGCGCCCGGTACGTTTTCCTTCAACCACTGCTCATAGTTGGTGCCCAGGCCCACGCCGACCTTTTTGCCGGTCAGGTCCTGAGCCGATTTGATAGCGTCTGCATTCTTCTTCAGAACCAGTGCCTGAATGCCGGAAACGGTATAGGGCTGGGAGAAATCGTATTTTTTCTTGCGCTCGTCGGAGATCGTGACCTGGTTGATCACCACGTCCAGACGCTTGGAATCCAGCGCGGCCAGAATACCGTCCCATTTGGACGGTTGCACCTTGGCTTTCACACCCAGCTCTTTGGCCAGCGCTTCGGAGAGTTCAACCTCAAAGCCGGTGAGCTTGCCTTTCTCGTCAACGAAGCTGAACGGTGGATAAGTGCCTTCGAGGCCCACATTCAGCGTGCCGCTATCCTTGATTTTCTGCAGTTGCTCACCGGCCACGGCTTGCCCGGCGATACCGGAACCGAGCATCAGGCTCAGTGCCGAAAAAAGAAACGTGCGACGAATGGCGGAAATGTTCATGCGAGCCCCTGTTGGTGTGGAGGTGTCTGGTCATCTCTGACCGGACCGAAGCGACTTGGTGCTGATTATTCAGCTCTTTTCAAGCAATTACGGCAGTGACGCGCGCCGCCGGGCGCGACTATATCGCCAACTGCTTATGAAGAAAAATAACTAAAAGAGCGTTTTCTGTATGGGTTTGGCATAACGGGAGCGTCAATGACTGAACGCGTCCGGGTACGCAAACAACGCAGGCGCGCCGCCGGTGTGCAGGAAGATCAACGGCCCGTCATTGAAACGCTGACGGCCGATGCCATCCAGCAAGCCGGACATGGCTTTACCCGTGTAGACCGGGTCGAGCAGCAAGCCTTCATGGCTGGCCACCAGCTTTATCGCCGACAGCGTACCGGCGTTCGGCTCGCCATAGCGCGGCGCGAAATATTCGTCCCACAACTCGACTTTGAAGCTTTCCGGCAGCGCGATGTTCAACAGCTCGGCGGTGCGCTCGGCCAGGCCTTGTACTTTTGGCAACTGGGCTTCTTCACTGCGCGACACGGTGACGCCGATGACCGGCAATTGCGGCAGCTCGTGCGCCAGCGCCAATGCCAGACCGCTGTGCGTGCCTGCGCTGCCGGACGCCAGCACAACCGCGGCGAAATCGATGCCGGTCTGCTTGATCTGCTCGGCCAGTTCCAGACCAGCGCGCACGTAACCCAAAGTACCGATCGGGCTAGAGCCGCCGATCGGCACCAGGTAAGGATTTTTGCCGCTGGAGCGCAGGCGAGCGGCCAGTGCGTGCAACTGGTCGTCGGCATTGTCGAGGTTTTCGACCAGCTCTACCCGCGCATCGAACAGCTCCAGCAGCAGGCGGTTGCCGTTGTGCAGGTAGTTGGGGTCTTCGGTGCCGATGGGATTTTCCAGCAAGGCCACGCAGCCCATGCCCAGTCTGGCCGCCAGCGCAGCGGTCTGGCGCACGTGGTTGGACTGGATCGCGCCAGCAGTGATCAACGTGTCGGCACCCTGGGCCAGCGCGTCGGCGGCCAGGTACTCGAGCTTGCGGGCCTTGTTGCCACCCAGCGCCAGGGTCGTGGTGTCATCGCGCTTGATGTAAATATCGCGGTCGGCCCACGTCGACAGGCGTTCGAGTTTCTCCAGGGCCGTCGGCGCGCTGATCAGGTCCAGACGATTGAAGCGGGCGAGCTGATGTTTGATCATGGTGATAGGTAAGCCGTGTAAAGAGTCATCGGACTATAGGCAGACGTATCCTGCACGGCAACTTCTCTGTGCTTATGGTCTGATCAGGCTGCTCCTACAGAAATTGTTGTTCTTTCCGTCTGAATGTTTGCCGTAGAGTGAGGGCATCAATGGCCGTACTGTCGGTCGACACCCTTTGCATCAAGGAGAGATCAGCGTGAGCGATATTCCACAAGCCTCCGCCGACGGCCGTTCCAGCCATTGGCAGTTGCAGCGGATCGTCAGCCAGCTGCGCGGTGCGCGTGAAGACTGGCGCGCGCGCAACCGGCGCGTGAGCGGCGAACACGGCGGGCGCGAGCTGCCATCGCGCGCGGCGATGGGCGATATTCTCGAAGCCCTGAGCGGGGCGTTATTCCCGATGCGCCTGGGGCCGGTCGACCTGCGCGAAGAGAGCGAAGATTTCTATGTCGGGCACACGCTGGACGTCGCGCTCAACGCGCTGCTGGCCCAGGCGCGCCTTGAGTTGCGCTACGTCGCCCATCAGCAGGGTGGAGACCTGAAGAGCATCGATGCCCATGCGCTGGAGCTGATTCAGGATTTCGCCACGGCCTTGCCGGGCATTCGTCTGCTGCTGGACACCGACGTGCTGGCCGCGTATCACGGCGACCCGGCGGCGCGCAGTGTCGATGAAGTGCTGCTCTGCTATCCGGGCATTCTGGCGGTGATCCATCATCGTCTGGCGCACCACCTGTACCGGGCCGGTTTGCCATTACTGGCGCGCATCAGCTCGGAAATCGCCCACTCGGCCACCGGCATCGACATTCACCCCGGCGCGCAGATCGGGCCGAGCTTCTTTATCGATCACGGGACCGGCGTGGTGATTGGCGAAACCGCCATCATCGGCGAACGCGTGCGCATCTATCAGGCCGTGACGCTGGGTGCCAAGCGCTTCCCCTCAGACGAGGACGGCCAGTTGCAGAAGGGCCATGCACGGCATCCGATTGTCGAAGACGACGTGGTGATCTACGCCGGGGCGACCATTCTGGGTCGCATCACTATTGGCAAGGGTTCGACCATCGGCGGTAACGTGTGGCTGACCCGCAGCGTACCGGCAGATTGCAACCTGACTCAGGCCAACCTTTTGCAGCAGGACCACTGCTCGAAAAAGTGATAGCTGGCTGAGTGTCAGATGACCTTGACCGCCCGCCCGATGAACTGAATCGGGCCTGTCGGTTTGCCGATTGGCGAGCCGGTGGATTTTTCCAGTGTCAGCTCGAACAGCTGGTTGGCCTGTAGCGGCGGCAGCTTGTCCAGCGCGATCTTGAGGCTTTGCCCCGGTTTGACCAGCCCGAGGGACACCGGGCCTTGCCAGTCGTCACCCTTGGTCCAGAATTCCAGCGCCTTGTCCGCCGGGACTTCGGTCACGCCCAGCGGAATCAGCTGAATTTCCTGCGAATTGCCGGCCTGCACGACCCAGCCGGGCGACTTGTCTTGCGGTCCGACCAGAACCACCAGGTAGGAAGGCTGCGCAGGTGCGCGGGTCAACAACGTCATGCCCAGCACCAGCGACGCCGCCAGTCCGGCCCCGGCCAGCCCGCGCCAGACCGACAGATTGTCCCACCAGCGCACGCGCTGCCGGTGTGCAGGTTTGGCGGGCGCGGTCATCTCCAGCAGGTTGCGTTCAATGCGCCCCCACAAGCCGGGCGATGGCGTGACCGGCTCAGCCAGTTCGGTCAGGGGCAGCAGGCGCTGCTCCCAGGCGTCGATGGCTGCCTGCAAGTCAGGCTCGCGGGACAGGCGACGCTGTACGTGGAGCCTTTCCTGCGCCGACAGGGTGCCGAGCACATACTCGCCAGCCAGATCGTGAATGTTGTCGTCTAAAGGCCGGGTCATCCCATGCACTCCCGCAAAGCCGTCAGGCTGCGCTTGATCCAGGCTTTGACCGTACCCAATGGCGCGCCGATTTTCTGCGCGATTTCCTGATGCGAATAACCGTCCACGTAAGCATGAAGCACACAATTTCTTCTGACCGGCTCCAGTTGCTCCATGCATGCCGTAATCCTTCCTGGATTGACCCGCCAATCGAAGGCATCACTGGTTTCCTGCCAACCTTCCAGCGTCGCCGGTGGGTGATGATCCTGGTTTTCATCATCGTCGACCCGCACTTCGCGCGCTGTGTTGCGCAAGCGGTTGAGCGCCAGGTGTCGGGTTACGCTGAATATCCAGCCGCGTGCCGAGCCACGAGCGGCATCGAAGCTGGACGCATGCGTCCAGATTTTCAGAAAGGCATCGTGCACGATGTCCTCGGCCAGCGCGCTGTCACGCACCAGTCGCTGGGCAACGCCGAGCAATCGGGCGCTTTCCTGTTGATAGAGACGCTGCAGCGCCTGCTTCTCACCGCGAGCGCAGGCCTGCAACGTAGCTTCGTAATCAAAGAGAGATTCGTGCGAGGACAAGATGATCCGCCATCAATGGAAGATTACTGCCCCGCTGATAGTGCGAGGCTCCCGCGCAGCAGCATAGCTCACTGTTGCGCGGTCACCTGATTAATGCCGCGATCAGCTTGCGGTCCAGAACAGGTAGTCCGCCTGATACTTGACCACTTCCTTCGCGCCCTTGTTGCTTTCTGCGCAGGCTTTGGCCGGTGCCACTCCGCCTTTCAGGGCGACACGCTGAATGTACGTCACGCCAGTCATTGCGCCTTTGCCTTCGGCCGGGTTGGCCTTGACCAGTTGATAAGGCAGGTTGCCAGCGCTCGACGGAGCCACCGCAACCTGAGTGCCGGTCACTTTGGAGCCGTCTTTGGCTTCCCAGGTAGCAGGCGGGCCGTAGTAGGTGCCGACCTGCTTGCCGGTCTTGTCATTGAGCACGGCTTTGGGGCCGACAAAAGCCCACTCCATTTCGTTAGGCATGTTGGCTTTGGCGCGGCACTCGTAGGTAATTTCGCCAACCCCGGTGGTCGTCATGCCGACTTTGTTGCCGGCCGGCACACGGACGCTCTCGGGGAGGTCGGTCTGAGCCATGGCAACGGACGACAGGCAAGTGAAGGCCAGGGTAGTACCTGCAAGGCAGAGCAAGCGTTTTGCGTTCATGCAGAAATCTCCAGATTGTTTAACCGCGCTCAGCAACTCGAAGTGGCTGCTGACTGTACTACCCGCGAGAAATGCATCTGGATGCAGTGATTTGAAAATATTTTTTCAGTGCCGGCTGAAACGGCTGCGCAGCAGCACAATCCCGGCAATCGCTGCCAGGCCCGAACCGATCAGCACGCCGACTTTTACCTCGTCGATCAGGTGTTGATCGCCGGGGAAAGCCAGGTTGCCGATGAACAGGCTCATGGTGAAACCGATGCCGCAGAGGATCGCCACGCCATACAGTTGCACCCAGTTGCTGCCTTCCGGCAAGGTCGCCAGCCCGGCACGAATCGCCAGCACGGCGGCGAGGAACACGCCGATCTGCTTGCCGATGAACAGGCCCAGTGCAACGCCCAGCGGCACCGGGTCGATCAGGTTGCCCAGGGTGATACCGGACAGCGACACGCCGGCATTGGCAAAGCCGAAAATCGGCACCACCGCGAAGGCCACCCAGTAATGCATCTTTTCTTCAAGGAACAGCAGCGGCGAGCGGGCTTCCTCTTCGGGCTTGCCCATCGGGATGCACAACGCCAGCGCAACACCGGCCAGCGTGGCGTGAACGCCGGATTGCAGGACAAAAAACCACAGCAGCGCGCCGAGCAGCAGGTAGGGCAGCAGGCGGCGGACGTTCAGACGGTTCAACGCGATCAGCACGGCCAGGGTCACGAACGCCGCAGCCAGCATCGGCAGGTTCAGGCCGGAGCTGTAGAAGAACGCGATGATGGTCACCGCGCCCAGGTCATCGAGAATCGCCAGTGCCGCCAGAAAGACTTTCAGCGACGTTGGCACGCGATTGCCCAGCAGCGACAGCACGCCGAGGGCGAACGCGATGTCGGTGGCCGCCGGGATCGCCCAGCCGCTGAGGGTCTGCGGGTTGCCCAGGTTGATGGCGATGTAGATCAGCGCGGGCACCAGCATGCCGCCCGCCGCTGCGAAGCCGGGCAAGGCGCGTTGCCCCCAGGTCGCCAGGCCACCGGCCAGCACTTCGCGTTTGATTTCCAGGCCAACCATCAAGAAGAAGATCGCCATCAAGCCGTCGTTGATCCACAGCTCGACCGACAGGCCCAGCCAGACGCTGTGCAGCATCGAGAAGTAATCGGCAGAAAGCGCAGAATTGGCGACGATCAGCGCGGCCAGTGCCGCTGCCATCAAGACAATACCGCCTGCTGATTCAGAGGCCAGAAAACTGGCGAGAACGGCAATGGCGCGGGGTGTTTCCCGGTGTGGAGCTTGAGTCATGGTCGTCCTTGAAGCGGAAAGCTGTTTTTTGTTGTGGCATCAGGAATGCGTTTACTGCCCCGTGGGGCTGAGTTCGATCAGGCAGCAACGGCTGACGCGGGGTGATTGCAGTTCGATTTCCAGCAAGCCGTCGGGGTTGTCCACCTGCGCGCAATCATGTTTGCCGAGGACCTCCCACGCTTGACCGTTGACGCTGATCGCCACCTGCTCGGCCACGCTGAACAGCACGAAGGTGCTGGCTGAGCTGAACAGCCGTTGCGGATGGCGCACATCGATCCAGTGCAGGCGTGCAGTATAGCGGTGTGCAGCATAGATCAGGTTGAAGTCGCGAATCGGCCCGTCGAGCAGTGTACAGTTGACTTCACTGTCGCCACTGAATGCAAATGGATCGGACGGCAACAGCGGGCGACTGGCCATACCGTCCACGGTCAGCGTCATGCCCGCTCCCTGCAGCACAGTAATGATGCGTTGATAACCCGCAAACACCGAGAAGCTGCCTGAGGTCTCGATGTCGGCAATCGACAGCCGCCAGCCGAAGCCGTCCATGTCCTGACCCGCATCGCGAGCGATCTCTTCAGTGCTGCCACCACCGTTCTTCCACGGCATGCGCGGGTAGTCGGCAGCACGCAAAATACGGGTCTGGCTCATTTGGTAAAACGTCCTTCGAGGCGATGACGGGAACCGGGGTGGATCAGGCGCGCCGCAGTGACGGGCTGGCGGCCGGACCAGGTGCGGCGGCGAATCAACAGGCAGGGTTCACCCGCATCGATCTGCAGCAGCCTGCACTCGTCGGCTTCGGCCAGAATCGCTTCAACCACGTGCTCGCCCTCGGTCAGCGGTGCGACTTGTGACAGATAGGCGTAGGGCGTCTGCAAGGTGAAATCCTGCTTGAGGTAGTCCGGCGCGACCTGAGCGTTCACGAACCGGTCTTCGATCTGCACCGGAATGTCATTTTCGAAATGCACGATCAGCGAATGAAACACCTTCTGGCCTTCACGCATGTCCAGCGCCAGTGCGCGCTCCGAGCCTGCGGCTTCCTCTTTGAGCACCATTACCTTGCAGGTATGGCGATGGCCGCGCGCGGCAATTTCGTCCGCGATGTTATGCACCTCGAACAGCGCCGACTGGCTCTTCGGTTCGGCGACAAACGTGCCGACGCCCTGCATGCGCACCAGCAGGCCTTCGGCGGTCAGCTCGCGCAGCGCCCGGTTGATGGTCATGCGGCTGAAACCCAGCTGCGTCACCAATTCGCTTTCCGACGGCACGCGGTGGTGCGGCGGCCAGGTGCCGTTTTGAATCTGCAGGGCAATCATGTGTTTGACGCGGGCGTACAAGGGTGCGGGACTGTCGCCCATCTGGGCTGCCAGGGGAGATGCGGCGGGCGGAGTCGACACGGGTGAGTCCTTGTTCGAGATGATTCAAATGCAGCAAAGCGTCAACGCTAACCATTAAGCAGGGACTCGGCAAGCGTGCGAACGGTTTACCGGTCGCTTGAACGTCTGTATATGTATATACAAATTACAGTGATGAGGTGTGAAGTCAATGTCAGCCTTCTTTGCCGAGCGTGCGTTACTCCCCGACGGCTGGGCCAGCAATGTGCGTCTGGAGGTCAGCCAGGAAGGTCTATTGACCCGCGTTGAAGCCCATGCAGACCGGCAGGGTGCTGAAACCGTCAGCGGTCCGTTGTTGCCCGGCATGCCGAACCTGCATTCGCATGCGTTCCAGCGGGCGATGGCCGGGCTGGCCGAAGTCGCGGGCAACCCCAACGACAGCTTCTGGACCTGGCGTGACTTGATGTACCGCCTTGTCGGACGCATCAGCCCGCAGCAACTGGGAGTGATCGCGCGTCAGCTGTACATCGAGATGCTCAAGGGTGGTTACACCTCGGTGGCGGAATTTCATTACGTGCATCAGGACCTGGACGGCAAACCCTACGCAGACCCTGCCGAACTGGCCCTGCAGATCAGCCAGGCGGCGGGTTCGGTGGGTATTGGCCTGACCTTGCTGCCAGTGCTTTACAGCTACTCCGGGTTTGGCGGGCTGGCGCCGAATGAGGCTCAGCGCCGGTTTATCCACAGCACCGACAGTTATCTGGAGTTGCAGGCGCGTTTGCGACCGCTGTTGGCGGCGCAGCCTGCTCAGAGGCTTGGCCTGTGCTTTCACTCGTTGCGCGCGGTCACTCCGCAGCAGATCAGTGAAGTGCTTGTCGCCAGCGACCCGCAGTGCCCGGTGCACATTCATATTGCCGAGCAGCAGAAGGAAGTGGACGATTGCCTGAGCTGGAGCGGTCGGCGTCCGTTGCAATGGTTGTATGAAAATATTTCTGTGGATAACCGCTGGTGCCTGGTCCACGCGACGCACGCGGACGCGGATGAAGTGCAACTGATGGCGCAGAGCGGCGCCGTCGCGGGATTGTGTCTGACCACCGAGGCGAATCTCGGGGACGGGATCTTTCCGGCAGTGGATTACATTGCGCAGGGCGGGCTTTGGGGGATCGGTTCCGACAGCCACGTGTCGCTCCGCGTGGTCGAGGAACTGCGCTGGCTGGAATACGGGCAGCGCTTGCGTGACCAGCGTCGTAACCGGTTGTATCGCAGTGACCAGCCCATGGTCGGCCGCACGCTGTACGACGCCGCCCTGGCCGGGGGCGCGCAGGCGCTGGGTCAGCCGCTCGGCAAACTGCAAGCCGGGCAACGCGCCGACTGGCTGGTGCTGGATGGCAACGACCCGTACATCGCCACGGCTTCCGGCGACGCAATCCTCAACCGCTGGCTATTTGCCGGCAGCGACCGACAGATTCGCGACGTGGCGGTAAACGGGCGCTGGGTCATCCGCGAAGGAAGACACGCCGCAGAAGAACAAAGCAACCGCGAGTTTGCGCAAGTGCTGAGGGAATTGCTGGGCTGATGCGAGAGAGGACGCCGAGCGTCCAGAACGGCATGCGACGCAGGGCGTCGCACGATGATCAACTGAGTGTTCGCTTACTTTTCAGCCTTGCCAATCTTCGAGTCATCCTCGCGCCAGATCAGGCGTGAGGTGTCGTAGCCTTGCTGGCGGGCTTTGCTCAGCATGTTTTCCTTGTCTGCCTGAGACACGACAGGCGTGCGCGACAGCAGCCACAGGTATTTGCGATCCGGGTTGCCGACCACTGCGGTGCGGTAGCCTTCGCTGACGTCCAGAATCCAGTAGTCACCCTTGGCGACGCCCGGCAGCAGGCGCGAGAACCAGTTGTCAAACACTACCCACAGCTTGTCGGTCTTGCCCGGAACCTGCGGCGACGCTGTGCCGGTGGCTTCTTCCCACTTGCCTTCAATCGTGCGGCAGCGGTTGGTTACCGCAATATTGCCGTCATCCTTGAGCGCATACAGCGCTTCGGACTGGGCACACTTGCGCTGGAAGAACATCGGCAAACGGGCGATCTCGTACCAAGTGCCCTGATACTGTTTGAGGTCGACGCCATCAACCGTCTTCGGCTCGAGGTTGTCAGCCGAGTGGGCGAAACCGATGGCCAGAAAGCTGGCCATGACAAAAATGCCGAAACGTACCAATACCTTGATCATGTGTTATTTCAGACCCTGACCCGAGAACAGTACAACCTTGTCTGCCGCGTACTGCACGCTGATAAAGGTGTTCTGGTCGCCCCATGTGCAACTGGACATTCCCAGTGCGCCGGAACATTCGGTCGGGCTGCCCAGCAAAGACTCAACCTGAGCCTTCGGCATGCCAGCGGAAATCTTCGAATAGTTTTCTTGAGTGATCTTGCTGCAGGCAGCCAGCAGCACGCAGAACGAAAGTAACGCGACAGAGCGCAAGGACATGGATGTAACTCCTGAACGGAAGGGGGTCGCGTCGCAATGCAGGCTGATTCAGTCTGGCGCTGGCGCAATACCGCAAGCTTAGAAGATGAAAAGGGGATCTGGTTCCCGAGTCGGGAAAGGATTTGTGCCGTGTAGCAACCCGATGGCCCGCAGCCTTGCGCTGTGGGCACGGCCAGAATGCTCATTTACCTGAGTATTCGCTGGCTTGCAGGCGATTCGACCAAGCCGAATCGCCGTTCATGCATGAGCAGACGCTATTACTCTTTGTGATAGGCCGTGACGCGTTCGACTTCCTGTTTGGAGCCCAGGTAAACCGCCACACGCTGGTGCAGGCCCTCCGGCTGGATGTCGAGAATACGCTGGTGGCCATCTGTCGACGCGCCGCCTGCCTGTTCCACCAGGAACGACATCGGATTGGCTTCGTACATCAAGCGCAGTTTGCCCGGCTTGGACGGTTCGCGGCTGTCGCGCGGGTACATGAACAGGCCGCCACGGGTCAGGATGCGATGCACATCGCCAACCATCGCTGCTACCCAGCGCATGTTGTAATTCTTGTTCAACGGACCGTCTTCACCGGCCAGCAACTCGTTCACGTAGCGCTGCACCGGAGCTTCCCAGTGACGCTGGTTGGACATGTTGATGGCGAACTCCTGAGTGGCCTCAGGGATTTTGATGTCTTCGTGAGTCAGCACGAAGCTGCCCATTTCGCGGTCCAGCGTGAAGCCTTTGACGCCGTCGCCCAGGGTCAGCACCAGCATGGTTTGCGGGCCGTAGATCGCGTAACCGGCAGCCACCTGCTCGGTGCCGGGCTGCATGAAGGCTTTTTCGTTCAGC
This sequence comes from Pseudomonas syringae pv. cilantro, assembly GCF_001293775.1. Classification (GTDB taxonomy): domain Bacteria; phylum Pseudomonadota; class Gammaproteobacteria; order Pseudomonadales; family Pseudomonadaceae; genus Aquipseudomonas; species Aquipseudomonas syringae_P. The sequence goes on along the minus strand of NZ_LGLN01000086.1, from coordinate 143,474 downwards.
GGCTCGTTCTGGGTCAAGTACTGGTTAGGGCAGCGCAGAACCGAGAAGATGGTGCCGACCGGTGCGTTGATGTCGATGTTCGACGAGCCGTCCAGCGGGTCGAACACCAGCAGGTACGCGCCTTTCGGGTATTTGCCCGGGATCTGGTAGGCGTTGTCCATTTCTTCGGACGCCATGCCGGCCAGATGACCGCCCCATTCGTTGGCTTCGAGCAGGATCTCGTTGGAGATCACGTCGAGCTTCTTCTGCACTTCACCCTGTACGTTTTCGGTACCCATGCTGCCCAATACGCCACCCAGCGCGCCCTTGGAGACCGCGTGGCTGATTTCCTTGCAAGCGCGCGCCACAACTTCGATCAGGAAGCGCAGATCGGCAGGGGTGTTGTTGCTGCGGGTCTGCTCAATCAAGTAACGACTTAGTGTGACGCGGGACATGGATAGCTCCGAAAATAGGGGGTATGAAAACCCGGGCAGTTTAACGCGAGTGGCGACGTAATACTGCTATCAGACTGGTTGATGACTGTTTCAGTTCAGATGTCGGGCAAACCGAAGCAGACGAGCCGTGCGTTTCAGCGTTTCGACGCACGCAAGGTGCTCAACGCCATCCAGCCCAGAAACAGCACGCCCACCACCAGAATCGCCCACAGCCCCATGCGTTTGAAGTCAGCACTTTGCTGCGCCGCTGGCGGTGCCGCTGTCATGTCGGCGACGGCTGCCGCGGCGGGTTGCGCGGTGCCGATCAGGGCAAGCTTTTGCGGGCTGAAATCAGGGATCAGAGTCGCTAGCGACAGGTTCACCGCCTTGGCCGTCGGGTTGCCGACCGCCAGTGTGAACGGTCCGTTGCCGCGTGCCAGAAATACCACCTCGGTCGCCGGTACGGCCACGCTCAACAGCGGAGCCTCGCTGCCCAGACCGCCACCGCGGTCATCCACCACCAGCTTGAGCTGCTGGACGATCCGCCCGGACAGTTGCAGTTGATCCTGCAAGACATCGCTGTTGTTTTGTGACAGGCGATACAACAGACCGCTGCTGACCGGTTGCCATGGCTGTCTGGCATCGACACGTCCATAAAGAATTGCAGGCGCCAGGCTGTTGGGCTGGGCAATATCGACTTTCACGCGCCCTATCGGCAAACCTGCCGGCAACTGCCAGACGTATTCGTTGGGGCTTTCGACAGTGCCTTTGACCGGCGGCGACCAGGTCAGTGGCGGTGTCGGGTTGTCGCTGCTGGCGCTCAGCAGGTGGGCAGAAATCAGCAGTGGCGCACTGTGCGTCGCGCGCCACAGCAGGCGCAGATAACGCGCACTTTGACCAGGCAGGCCAACTTCGCGCTGCTCGACCACTTCATCGGCAAACGACAGGCGTGCAACTTGCCCCTCGCCCCAGTCGCGCCAATGCTGCAGGTCGTCGCTGGCCTCGATGCTGAAGTGCTGGAAGCCTTCGCGCTCCGTGCTCCAGTCGATAATCAGTTGTTCCAGTGGCGCCTTGATGGCGCTGGTGTCCAGCAGCCAGCCGCGCAGCACTTCTTCGCCGGCCTCGATGTCGCTCTGCGGCTGGACTTCGATCACGCTGCCGTTGCTCGAGCGTTCGATGCGAATCACCGGCACAGCGTCGCCTGCTTCCTGAGTGCTGTACAGCGCAAACCATTTGACCTCGATGGGCGCGGGCTCTTGCTCGCGCGCAGGCTCACGCGGCGTGATCGCGTAGGCCTGCGGCTGTCCCTCGGCGTTGAACACGCGAACGTCACCCAGATCAGCCTGTCGCGCATTCAGTTGCACGGCAAGCGGCAATTCAATGCGATACCACGGCCCCTCGCCGCTGAGTGTCAGCGGTGTCTGACTGGCAAAATCCGCCGGTTTGTCCTGAGCGCTGGCGCTGATCGCCGCACACAGGGCAAGGCCAAGCACGGCGACTTTCATGGCAGGATGACTCAAGAACGGCTTCCTCATGGTGTATCAGGCGCGGCAGTCGGGCCGGGCCCTGGATCTGCGCCAACGTTATGCGCAGGACGTTTCGGCGGCAAGGGTGCGAAATATCCCACCACCAGTAGCAAAATGCCAACACCGATGAACGAGACGATGCGCTCCATGCCGCCGCGATTGCTCAGTTCGACGAAGAACAGCTTGATCACCACCACCCCGATCAACGCTGCGCCGCCCAGCCACAACTCGCGGTTGGCGCGCACATGGCCGCCGATCATCAAGGCCAGCGCCATCAGCGTCCAGACGATCGACAACCCGGCCTGAACGCGCATCGACGCCAGCAGATCCTCGCTGGACCACGCTACATCGGCCCAATGCCGGGCGGTGCGCATGACCATGGCCGTGACCAGTGCGAACAGCGATGCGCCTGCCAGCAACAGGGTGTGATTGCGCTGGTGCGTCAGGTACTTGCGCATCCACAGGCACACGCCGGCCAGCGCCAGCAACAGGCCGATTTCCAGCGGATTGAGCAGCGGCACATAAGGCAGCGGGTCGGCCGCGCCATCGCTGAACAGGTTCGCCAGCCAGAACCACGCCAGCATCAGGATCGCCAGTGGCGCAGCAGCGCCGACATGATAGGCCTCGGGGCAGGCTTTCACCGGCCATGGCCAGTTACGGCCGGAACTCATCGCCAGCAGGAACAGGCTTGGCAGAATCGCCCAGCCCAGCCAGCGCCAGGCGTTGTAGTACTCGGACAATTGCAGCAGGCCAAAACGCAGCTCCAGCGCCAGTACGCAGAGCAACAGCAGGCAGCCAGCGGTATGGGCGACCCGTTTTGCAAAGAGCGATTGCAGGTCTGCCAGGTGGCGCAGGGTCAGCAGATGCACGATGAACACCACGCTCCACGCCAGCCAGCCGCCGCTGGCCGCCGGGTTGTCCTGCCTGTCGAGCGAGAACAGCAGCAGCGGTGCGCAGACGGGCGTGAGTACGCTGCACAGTGCGGCCAGGTCAGTCCAGCGCAAACGCCTGGCGAGTGCGGCCCAGAGCGCCACGCTGAGTGCGAGTGCGATCAGCAGCGCTGCGGTCTGGAAGTGCGCTGGCGCGTACAGATCCACAGCGCTGACCAGCGACACCATCCACCAGAGCGTGCCCCAGATGACCAGCACTGCTCTGGCGCGGTTGGGCGCCATCAGCGTCATAGCGTTGAAATGGAACACGCACCAGGCGCTGATCAACGCCGCGACAGCCAGAATCATCGGTGTCCAGTAGTCGCCCGCGAAGGCCTGCGTCGAACTGTCGCTGATCAGAATGGCGCTGGCCCCCAGTTGCAACAGCAGGCCGAACACCTGAGCCAGCCTGCGTTGCTGGCGCAAGCCCAGCCAGAACACCGCTGCGCCTTCCACCGCCCAGGCACTGGTCGTCCATTGCGAGCCGAGGCCTAGGGGGATGGCCAGCGTTGCAAACACCACGCCCAGCGCCAGGCAGGTTTCCATCAGTAAAACGGTGCGGCCGGGCGCGCGCGTGGTCAGCCAGCGCGCCAGCGCCATGTAGATCAGGCCCAGCGTGAGCGCGCTGAATGCGGCGCCAAACTCAAGGTGCTCGACCAGCGCGTATTGCAGGCCGAAACCGACGATCGGCGTGCCGAACAGCAGTGTGCCGTCGACGTAATCACCTTGGCGCGCCGACCAGCGCAGCAGGTTTTTGCGGGTCCCGTCTGGCGGCGGGTCGCCGAGCTCCAGTAGCGTGCGGCGGGCGAACAACAGGCCGATGGCCAGGTACATCAGGAAAAACAGAATCAAGAACGGTTCGGTGCTCCAGAACAGTTCGGGCGTATAGGCGCTGATGCCCCAAGCAAAGCCGATGCCGAACGTTCCGAAGAAGCCGATCAGGTTAAGGATGCGCCAGGCCTTGAACCAGGCAATGGCGATGATGCCGACGTTGAGCAGGGCAAAGTAGCTGAACAGCGAAACGTGGCTGCCTTGCCCGGTCGAGGCCAGAAGCGGTGCCGCAAATCCGCCGAGCGCGCCAGCGCAGGCCAGTGCCAGGGAATTCTGGGTCAGCGCGAGAATGGCCGAGAAGGTGGTGATTGCCACCAGCAGGACAAAGCCCGGTGCAGGGTCCAGCAGGGCATGCAGTTTCATCGCGGCAAACACCGTCAGGTACAAAACGCCGATGCCGGTGCCTTGCAGCATCAATGCGTAAGGCCCGTTGCGCAGCCGCAGCCACCACCCCAGCCCGAGCAATGCCAGCGCACTGGCGGCGACCCCGGCATAGCGCGCTTGAATCGGCACGACCAGGCCTTCGGTGGCGTAACGCAGCAGAAAAGCCAGGCCGAGAAACAGCACGACCACGCCGACCCGCAGGACCGTGTTGCCGCCCAGCAACCAGTTCCTGGCGCGCTCGATGGCACTGTCCAGCAGATTGGGTTTTGCCGGGCGTGATGGCTGAGCAATTGCTGTGGCAGGTTCGGCAGCAGGCGTTGCCTGTGGCTCGTCCGGCAGGTCCCAGATCAGCTCGGGACCTTCGGTGGGTGCGGCGAGAATGACGGCGTCCAGCGGCAACGGCGCGTTGTCCCGAGCCGGCGGCACGCCAGGCACTGACTGACGTTCGAGCGCATTCAGGCGCTGCTGGAGGGTGTCGATGTCTTTGCGGGTGGCGAGTAGCTGTCGCGACTGGTCAGCAGCCTGGCTGCCCAGCACGCGCATGCGAATGCCCGCCCAGACTGCCCCGCCCATGAGCGCGCCAATCAGCGCACCGGTCCACTCGTCGTAACTCAACGAGTAGCCCAGCAGCGCACCGCCCATCACCAGACAAATCCAGAGCACGCGACGACATCCTTTTCGAGGGGTGAATGTTTATCGTCGGCAGTATATAGGGGCGGGCGGACATCGTTTGTAATGTTTTATGTGGCCCGCAGGCACGAGAGTTTTGGCAGGACGAAGACCCTTGTGGGAGTGAGCCGGACGACGCTTCGCTCCCACAAGACTTGCGTATAACGCTCAGCGCTGGGTCAGTCCAGCGCCTTCCAGATATCCCCGGCGTATTCACGAATGGTCCGGTCCGAGGAGAACCAGCCCATGCGTGCGGTGTTTAGCACCGCCGAGCGCCACCATTCCTTGGAATCGTGCCAGCGTTCTTCGACCTTGGCCTGAGCGGCCCAGTACGAATCGAAGTCAGCACAGACCAGGAAGCGGTCGTACGCCAGCAACTGATCGACCAGCCCGACATAACGGTTCGGATCATCCGGCGAGAACACCCCGCCACGAATCGCCTGCAATACGTCGTTCAGGCGTCCCGATGCAGCCACGTCGGCATATGCACTGAAGTCGCCGGCCTGCTTGCGGGCTTCGACCTGTTGCGAGGTCATGCCGAAGATGAACATGTGCTCCAGCCCGACCTGCTCGCTCATTTCCACGTTGGCGCCGTCCAGCGTGCCGATGGTCAGCGCGCCATTGAGGCCGAACTTCATGTTGCTGGTGCCCGACGCCTCCAGGCCCGCTGTGGAAATCTGCTCGGAAAGGTCGGCGGCCGGGATGATGCTCTCCGCCAGGCTGACGTTGTAGTTGGGCATGAACACCACTTTCAGCAAACCACGCACCGTCGGGTCGCTGTTTACGGTCCGCGCGATGTCGTTGGTCAGCTTGATGATCAGCTTGGCCGAGTGATAGCTGGCTGCCGCCTTGCCCGCGAAGATTTTCACGCGCGGTACCCAGTCCGTACCCGGCTCGGCACGAATGGCCTGATACAGCGCCACGGTGTGGAACAAGTTCAATAGCTGGCGCTTGTATTCGTGGATACGTTTGACCTGAACGTCGAACATCGCCGCCGGATTGACTGCGATACCCAGGCGTTCGTGAATGATCGCGGCCAGTGCGCGTTTGCTGTGCAAGCGCTGATCAGCCATCTGCTTGCGGAACGACGACTGTTCGGCGAACGGTTCGAGTTCTTTGAGACGGGTCTCGGCGTTGTCCAGCACATCTTCACCCAGCGCCTCGACAAGCATTTCGGTGAGCTTCGGGTTGGCCTGGAACAGCCAGCGGCGGAAGGTAATGCCGTTGGTTTTGTTGTTGATCCGGTCCGGGTAGATCTTGTGCAGCTCGGCGAACACGGTCTTGCGCATCAGTTGCGTGTGCAACGCCGAAACGCCGTTGACGCTGTGCGAACCGAGAAACGCAAGGTTGCCCATGCGCACGCGGCGGCCGTTGTCTTCTTCGATCAGCGACACCGCACGCAGCACGTTGACGTCGTCGACACCTTTGGCGCGCAGCGTATCGATATGTTGCGCGTTGATCAGGTAGATGATCTGCATGTGGCGCGGCAGCATGCGCTCCATCAGGCCGACCGACCAGGTTTCCAGTGCTTCCGGCAGCAGCGTGTGGTTGGTGTAACCGAGGGTGCCGACGGTGATTTTCCAGGCGGTGTCCCACGGAATATTGTGGTTGTCGATCAACTGACGCATCAGCTCGGCCACGGCAATCGACGGGTGCGTGTCGTTCATCTGGATCGCAGCGTGCTCGGCCAGGTCGGTCAGCGTCGCGTGCTGGTTCAGGTGGCGACGCAGCAAATCCTGCAGCGATGCCGAAACGAAGAAGTACTCCTGACGCAGGCGCAGTTCCTGACCGGCCTCGGTCGCGTCGTTCGGGTACAGCACGCGGGAAATACTTTCTGCACGGACCACTTCGGCAACGGCGCCAAAGTGGTCGCCCGCGTTGAAGCGTTCCAGGTGCAGGTCTTCTACCGCGCGGGCGCGCCATAGACGCAGGGTGTTGACGCTCTTGCCGCGCCAGCCCACCACGGGAGTGTCGTAAGCAATGGCCCGCACCGTTTCGCCCGGACGCCAGACCTGACGCGATTCACCGGTTTCGCTCGGAACGGTATCGACGCTGCCGCCGAAGCCGATGGAGTACACCACTTCCGGACGCTCGAATTCCCACGGGTTGCCGAAGTCCAGCCAGTTTTCGGTCTGCTCCTGTTGCCAGCCGTCGACGATGCCCTGACGAAACAGGCCGTGCTCGTAACGAATCCCGTAACCGTGACCGGCAATGCCGAGGGTCGACATGCTTTCCATGAAGCACGCCGCCAGGCGACCCAGGCCGCCGTTACCCAATGCTGCGTCGGGCTCGAGCAAGCGAATACGCTCAATGTCCACGCCCAGCTCGGTCAAGGCTTCGCGGGCGATCTCCAGCAGACCGAGGTTGCTCAGGCTGTCGTACAGCAGCCTGCCGATCAGGAATTCCAGCGAGAGGTAGTAAACCCGCTTCTGAACCTTGCGATAGATATGGCGCGTGTGATCCATCCAGTGCTCGACCATGTGGTCGCGGGCAGCAAGGGCGGTCGCTTCAAACCAGTCATGCTCAAACGCATGGTCGGGGTCCTTGCCCACCGAATAGGTGAGTTTGGCGAGCACAGCGGCGCGAAAAGCAGCCACATCAGCGTCACGAACAAGTGGTTCCTGAGACATCGATACAACCTCAAGTAGTCTGACGAATGGGAGATGGGATTCTTAGACTGTAGGCGTGTCGTCAGTTATTTCCTGTAAATAAAGAAATAATTCGGTTTACGACTCACGCTTCGACCCAGCCTGACTGTTCTGGTTCGCTATTCGGGCAAATTGGCAAAACGCTTGCATTGATTGTTCCATGTTAATCAATGACGTGCAGCATGCTGATTCTTCGTTTCGGGTTTATGATGCCCGACGGCAGGACATCAGAAGCCTCTTGACTGGACTTATGGAGCACTTATGCAGACTTTGTACCCGCAGATCAAACCCTACGCCCGGCACGATCTGGCCGTGGAACAACCGCATGTGCTCTACGTCGACGAAAGCGGCTCGCCTGAAGGTCTGCCAGTGGTGTTTATCCACGGCGGCCCGGGTTCCGGGTGCGATGCGCACAGCCGCTGCTATTTCGATCCGAATCTATACCGCATCGTCACGTTCGACCAGCGCGGTTGCGGCCGCTCCACGCCGCATGCCAGCCTGGAAAACAACACCACCTGGAAACTGGTCGAAGACCTCGAAGTGATTCGCGAGCACCTGGGCATTGAAAAGTGGGTGCTGTTCGGCGGTTCGTGGGGCTCGACCCTGGCGCTGGCTTACGCTCAGACTCATCCGGATCGCGTGCATGCCATGATTCTGCGTGGCGTGTTTCTCGCCCGTCAGCAGGAAATCGACTGGTTCTATCAGGCCGGTGCCAGCCGCCTGTTCCCGGATTACTGGCAGGATTACGTCGCGCCGATCCCGGCCGATGAGCGCCACGATCTCTTGTCCGCCTTCCACAAGCGCCTCACCGGCCCGGACCAGATCGCCCAGATGCATGCCGCCAAGGCCTGGTCTACCTGGGAAGGCCGTTGCGCAACCTTGCGCCCCAACCCACAGGTGGTTGACCGCTTCACCGATCCGCATCGGGCGCTGTCCATCGCGCGCATCGAATGCCACTACTTCATGAACAAGGCGTTTCTGGAAGAAAATCAGCTGATTCGCGACATGCCGAAAATCGCCCACCTGCCGGCGATCATCGTCCACGGGCGCTACGACGTCATCTGCCCGCTTGATAACGCCTGGGAACTGCACCAGAACTGGCCTGGCAGCGAGCTGCAAGTGATTCGCGAAGCGGGGCATTCGGCGTCCGAGCCAGGTATCGCCGACGCGCTGGTGCGTGCCGCAGCGCAGGTGGCGCAGAATCTTCTCGATTTGCCTCCTGAAGAAGCCTGATCGCTTTACTGGGTTGTTTGTTTACCAAGTCTGGAAGTCTTTATGAAAGGTTTGTTGCAGCGCGTGCGCAGTGCGCGCGTCGAGGTCGGAACGGAGGTGGTCGGCGCTATCGATCAGGGCATTCTGGTGTTGGTGGGCATCGAGCCTCAAGACACCCGGGCCAGTGCCGATAAGTTGCTGCACAAGCTGCTCAATTATCGGGTGTTCAGCGACGCCGACGGCAAGATGAACCTGTCGTTGCGTGATGTGAACGGCGGATTGCTGCTGGTTTCGCAGTTCACACTGGCTGCTGACACCAAAAGCGGATTGCGCGCCGGGTTCTCGAAAGCTGCTGCTCCAGCGCTGGGTGCCGAACTGTTCGACTATTTACTGAGCCAGGCCAGAATTGCGCATCCGGTCGTGGCGGCGGGCCAGTTTGGTGCAGATATGCAGGTGCACCTGATAAATGATGGCCCTGTGACATTCCTGTTTGAAACATAAGCTACGATTTCATCGTTACACCGGGCGAATTCATCGTTCGTTCAGGAAATAAATACTTTGTCATACCTGATGCGTTGTAACGCGAGCTACTGGATAATCGCGCGCTGCGGGGACCGACACTGGTTGGTCCATTTGGTATGACAAAAGCGGTTCTGACGCCGGTTGGGGAATCATTAAGCCCATTTGGAGTCGGAACAATGCTCGCCAACCCGGCATTCGATAGCTGGCCGTTGGTTTTTTCATCTGTTTTCGGCGAGGGTTGCTCGTGATTGTTAGTCCCTGTGATGCTCCAAAGACACCCGTCAAGCGGTTGCGCAGTGCGCTTCTGGCAAGCTCTGCCCTTGTCTGCCTGTTCAGTGCAGGCCAGCTCTGGGCGTTCAGTCTTGATGATGTAGCGGCGAAGGCCAAAGAAATGGCCGGGCAGAAGTTCGAGGCTCCGAGGAGCAATCTCCCGAACGAACTGCGCGAAATGAAATTCGCTGACTATCAGAAGATCCGCTTCCGTGATGACAAGGCCGAGTGGGCGGGCGACAAGACGCCGTTCAAAGTGTCTTTCTACCACCAGGGCATGCATTTCGACACGCCGGTCAAAATCAACGAAGTGACCGCGACCAGCGTCGACGAAATCAAATACGACGCGAACCGTTTCGATTTCGGCGATCTGAAAATCGACCCGAAATCCACCGAGAAACTGGGTTACGCCGGTTTCCGTGTCCTGTATCCGATCAACAAGGATGACAAGCAGGACGAAGTCATGACCATGCTGGGCGCGAGCTACTTCCGCGTGATCGGCAAGGGGCAGGTCTACGGTCTGTCTGCGCGTGGCCTGGCAATCGACACTGCACTGCCGTCCGGCGAAGAGTTCCCGCGCTTCAAGGAATTCTGGATCGAGAAGCCTGGCCCGGATGACAACCATCTGGTGATCTTCGCACTGCTCGATTCGCCGCGTGCCACCGGTGCGTACCAGATGACCCTGCGTCCGGGCACCAACACCCTGGTTGACGTAAAATCGCGCATGTTCCTGCGTGACAAGGTCACCAAACTGGGTGTGGCGCCACTGACCAGTATGTTCCTGTTCGGTGCCAACCAGCCTTCGCGTGTGCCTAACTTCCGCCGCGAGCTGCACGACTCCAGCGGCCTGTCGATTCAGGCAGCCAATGGCCAGTGGCTGTGGCGTCCGCTGAACAACCCTAAACACCTTTCCGTCAGCAGCTTCTCGGTCGAGAACCCGCGTGGTTTCGGTCTGCTGCAACGCGGCCGCGACTTCAGTCAGTACGAAGACCTCGATGACCGCTACGACAAGCGCCCAAGCGCCTGGATCGAGCCAAAAGGCGACTGGGGCAAAGGGACTGTCGATCTGGTCGAGATTCCGACTGCCGACGAAACCAACGACAACATTGTTGCGTTCTGGAAGCCTGACACTCTGCCTGCTCCAGGCGAGCAGATGAACTTCGATTACCGTCTGCACTGGACCATGCAGGAAAACTCGATCCACTCGCCGGATCTGGGCTGGGTCAAGCAGACTCAACGCTCCATCGGTGACGTGCGTCAGTCCAACCTGGTGCGTCAGCCGGACGGCAGCCTCGCGTTCCTCGTCGACTTCGTCGGCCCGGTACTGGCAGCCTTGCCGGAAGACAAGACCATTCGTAGCCAGGTGACTACCGACGACAACGTCGAGCTGGTTGAAAACAACCTGCGTTACAACCCGGTCACCAAGGGCTATCGCCTGACCCTGCGGGTCAAGGTCAAGGACGCTGGCAAGCCCACCGAGATGAGCGCTTACCTGCTGCGCGAGATCCCTGCCGAACCGGGCAAGGAACCTGCGCTGCTGGTTGCTGATAAAGCCGACGACAAGAAAGCCGCTTCCAGGGAAGCCGCCAAGCCGACTGCGGTCAAGGAAGCTGCTACCAAGGAGACTGCCAGCAAGGAGTCCGCCAACGACCAGGTAGAAATTGCCAAGGCCGATGCGCCGAAGTCTGAAGCCGCCAAGTCCGAGACCACCAAAGCTGAAGCGGGCAAGGCTGATGCAGCCAAAGCCGACGCAGCCAAGGGTGATGTTGCCAAGGCTGATGTAGCCAAGGACAAGGACGGTAAAGAGATCCAGCAGCCTGAAACCGAGGCCGCGCCCACCCATCCAGAACCGGCCAAGACGTTGCAAGTCATGACCGAGACCTGGAGTTATCAGTTGCCGAGCGATGAGTAATTCTCTACCGGTGCCAGTGTCTCTGAACGAGTACCTGGCGCATTTACCGATGAGCGACGAGCAGCGGGCAGAACTTGCCGGCTGCAAGACCTTCGCCGAGTTGCATGAACGCCTGTCGGCACAGCCGCTGAACGACCCGGCCGAGGCCGCTCAGGCTTCGGTGGGCCGTCGCCTGCTGTTGTCCACAGCGGACGAGTTGCAGGACGCCGAGATGCTCGACGTCGATGCGAGCGGGCGTTTGCGCCTCAAGGCCACGCCGCCGATCAACCGGACCAAGGTTGTGCCAGAGCCATGGCGCACCAACATTCTGGTGCGCGGCTGGCGGCGCCTGACTGGCAAGAAAAACCCGCCCAAGCCGGATCACAGCGATCTGCCTCGGGATTTGCCGAAGGCTCGCTGGCGTACCGTCGGTTCGATCCGTCGCTATATTCTGCTGATCCTCATGCTGGGTCAGACGATTGTGGCGGGCTCGTACATGAAAGGCATTCTGCCGTATCAGGGCTGGTCGCTGGTTTCGCTGGATGAAATCACCCGTCAGACCTTCGTGCAGACTGCTTTGCAGGTCCTGCCTTATGCCTTGCAGACCAGTATTCTGTTGCTGTTCGGCATTCTGTTCTGCTGGGTATCGGCCGGTTTCTGGACTGCGCTGATGGGCTTTCTGGAATTGCTTACCGGGCGCGACAAATATCGCATCTCCGGTGCCAGCCCCGGTAACGAGCCGATCGAAAAGGGCGCACGTACCGCGCTGGTCATGCCGATCTGCAACGAAGACGTACCCCGGGTGTTCGCCGGTTTGCGCGCGACGTTCGAATCGGTAGCGGCCACGGGTGACCTGGATCGTTTCGATTTCTTCGTGCTCAGCGACACCAACGAAACCGACATCGCCGTTGCCGAGCAACAGGCCTGGCTGGACGTATGCCGCGAGACCAAGGGCTTTGGCAAGATCTTCTATCGCCGCCGCCGTCGTCGCGTAAAACGTAAAAGCGGCAACCTCGACGACTTCTGCCGTCGCTGGGGCAGCGAATACCGCTACATGGTCGTGCTGGATGCCGACAGCGTCATGAGCGGTGAATGCCTGACCAGCCTGGTTCGTCTGATGGAAGCCACGCCAGACGCCGGTATCATCCAGACTGCGCCGCGCGCGTCGGGCATGGACACGCTGTATGCTCGTATGCAGCAGTTTGCGACCCGCGTCTACGGTCCGCTGTTCACGGCCGGTCTGCACTTCTGGCAGCTGGGTGAATCCCACTACTGGGGTCACAACGCTATCATTCGCATGAAGCCGTTCATCGAGCACTGCGCCCTGGCGCCGCTGCCCGGTAAAGGTGCGTTCGCCGGTGCGATTCTGTCTCACGACTTCGTCGAAGCTGCGCTGATGCGCCGTGCCGGCTGGGGCGTGTGGATTGCCTACGATCTGCCGGGCAGTTACGAAGAACTGCCACCGAACCTGCTGGACGAACTCAAGCGTGACCGTCGCTGGTGCCACGGTAACCTGATGAACTTCCGCCTGTTCCTGGTCAAGGGCATGCACCCGGTTCACCGTGCGGTGTTCCTGACCGGTGTGATGTCATATCTGTCGGCGCCGTTGTGGTTCTTCTTCCTCGTGTTGTCCACAGCCCTGCTGGCAGTGAACACCCTGATGGAGCCGACCTACTTCCTTGAGCCGCGCCAGCTGTATCCGTTGTGGCCACAATGGCATCCGGAACGAGCCGTTGCATTGTTCTCGACCACCATCGTTCTGCTGTTCCTGCCTAAACTGCTCAGCGTCATTCTGATCTGGGCGAAGGGCGCGAAAGGCTTTGGTGGCAAGTTCAAGGTTACTGTTTCGATGCTGCTGGAAATGCTCTTCTCGGTGCTGCTGGCCCCGGTACGCATGCTGTTCCACACCCGTTTCGTACTGGCTGCCTTCCTGGGCTGGGCCGCGACCTGGAATTCGCCGCAACGCGACGATGACTCCACGCCGTGGACCGAAGCGGTCAAGCGTCATGGTCCGCAAACATTGCTGGGTGCATGCTGGGCACTGCTGGTGTTCTGGCTGAACCCGAGCTTTCTGTGGTGGCTGGCGCCAATCGTGGTGTCGTTGATGCTGTCGATTCCTGTGTCGGTGATTTCCAGCCGGACCGGTCTGGGCCTCAAGGCGCGTGACGAGAAATTCTTCCTGATTCCTGAAGAATTCGAGCCACCGCAAGAGCTGATCTCCACCGATCAGTACACTCACGAGAACCGTTGGCACGCGCTGAAACACGGCTTCATTCGGGCGGTGGTCGATCCTCGTCAGAATGCGCTGGCGTGCGCTCTGGCAACCTCGCGTCACCGTCAGGCTCAGCCGATTGAAGTGGTGCGCATGGAGCGCGTCGATCATGCGCTCAAGGTCGGCCCAGAAAAACTCGATAATCAGGAACGCCTGATGCTGTTGAGCGACCCGGTGGCCCTTGGCCGCCTGCACGAGCGCGTCTGGAGCGAAGGTCATGAAGAGTGGCTGGCCGCGTGGAGAGCTTCCATCGAAGCCGATCCGCACGCGCCACTGCTGCCGTTGCAGCCTTTCGACAAAGCCTCAGAGCCGGCACTGGCCTAAAAACCGTCCGGCAACGAAAAACCCTTGAAGCACTGCTTCAGGGGTTTTTTATTGGGCTCGTCACGGTGATTGGCGTCGCACGATAGTCGAGTGATCGTTTCTCCCTCTCCAGTGGGAGCGGACTTGTCCGCGAAGACGGTCGTGAATGACGCTCTGCCTCATAGCCCCATCAATTCACCTTGAATTTCCCCACCAGTCCTTGAAGATGTGTGCCCAGTCGGGCCAGTTCGACGCTGGATGCTGCGGTTTGTTCGCTGGCAGCGGCGGTCTGATCGGAGATGTCGCGCACGCTGATGACGTTGCGGTTGATCTGTTCGGCGACCACGCTTTGTTCTTCGCTGGCGGTGGCGATCTGTTCGTTCATGTGCTGAATGGTCGCCACCGTGCGGGTAATTTCCTCCAGGGCACTGCCCGCGCGGCGGCTCAGTTCGACCGTGCTGTCGGTCAGGCTGCGGCTGCTGTCCAGGGTGCTGGCAACCTGCTGGGTACCGGTCTGTAGCGTGGCGATCAACTCCTCTATTTCCTCCGTGGATTTCTGGGTTCGCTGTGCCAGCCCGCGCACCTCATCGGCCACCACGGCAAACCCCCGCCCGGCTTCACCCGCTCGGGCTGCTTCAATGGCCGCATTCAGGGCCAGCAGGTTGGTTTGCTGTGAAACCGACTTGATAACGTCAAGAACGCCAACGATCTTGCCGCTTTCCTGCTTGAGCTGATTCATGGACTGGGTGGAGTTGACCATCTCGCGCGCCAGTTGCTCGATCTGCGTGATTGCGCGTCCGACCACTTCATCGCCGCTGCGCGCCTGTTGGTCTGCCTGAACAGCCGCCTGGGATGCCTCCTGTGCACTGCGCGCCACCTCTTGCACGGTTGCGGCCATTTCATTCATGGCGGTTGCCACCAGATCCGTTTCGTCCTTCTGGCTGTTGACCCCCGAACAGGTCTGTTCAGTGACGGCTGAAAGCTGCTCGGCTGCGCTGGCGATCTGCGTGACGCCATCACTGATGCCACCAATCAACTCGCGCAGGCTGACCGTCATGGTCTGCATACTGCGCTGCAACTGACCCATCTCGTCGCGACGCTCTACTGACATATCCCGGCTCAGGTCGCCTTGAGCGATACGTGCTGCGGCAATCAGTGTTTGTTGCAGCGGAACGGTGATTTGTCGGGTCATGACCCATGCCGCCAGCAATCCGATCAGCAATGCCAGGCTTGCCACACTGGTCAGCATCGTTCTGGAGTTTGCCGCTTCGCTGTCACGTTGCGCGGTTTGCAGAAGGGTCAGCGCGGCCACAGATTCCAGCAGCTTTTCACCGAGGTTTTCCATGGACTCCTGATCCGCCTCGGCCTTGGTCTGTATCTGTTTGAACTCGCTCAGGCTGTCCCGATAACCTTTAAGCGCCTCGGTGGCGGGTATCAGCCCTTGAAGCGGATCGTTACCCTGGTTTTGAGCGATCTGCTCGACCTCCTTGAGCGCTTCGTCGATGGCGGTAATGGCGGCGGTTTCATCTGCATCTTTGGTGGTAAAGGTGTAAGCCTGCACCTGATAACGCGCGACCTGAATCTGCTGCCTCAGTTGCGAAATATTGGTGAATTCTTCCATGCGCTCGCTGCTGTCCTGCTCCTGGCTCACGCTCTTGAGCACTTCGGTTTCGACCTGCGCGACAGCCTGCAAGGCTTGCTCTGACTTTTGATCCAGGCGCTGACGTATCTTGTCGCGGGTTTGCCGATTGCTGCGAACGTCGGCGAAGGATTTCTCCAGTTCGCTCACCGCCTGAAGCTGCCCATTAAGCAGGGTGATGGTTGCCTGCTCCGTGCTCAGTCGGTGCAGCGATGTCAGGTGGGTTTTCATTTCGTCGAGTTTTTTTATCACCTGCGCTGTCGTCTCCGGGGTTTTTTGCACCCGATCAGTGATCCTGTCGGCGCGCAGGTCTTTGGTGAGGCTGGTGAGTTGTGAGACGTCCGAAAGCGACTCGGAGCGGTCGATCATGGTGTACAGGCCATGCCAGCCGGTAAGTGTGATGATCAGCGTCAGTAACAGCACCAGGCCGAAACCCAAGGCCAGTTTGAATCTGACGTTCATGTTGCCGAGCGCGTGATTGATCAGTCGGAACATTGGAATCTCCTGCAATGAGCGAACGAAAGCAGGTCCCGTATGAGTCAGGACGTGCGTTGTGAGCGCATCGGCATGGCGATCCATTGTTTGACCTGAGAAGGTCGTAGGAGATTTCCGAGAAGAAACGAGGGGTGACAGGCGTCACATTTAGCGAAGGCAGTCAGGCCCGTGCTCGCAAATAGCACGGGCCTGATGCGCTTGATCAGACGGTAAAGCGGCTCACCAGGATTTGCAGATGGTTGCCCAAGCGTGCCAGTTCGACGCTGGACGCGGCGGTTTCTTCGCTGGCTGACGAGGTCTGTTCCGAAATGTCGCGCACATTGATGATGCTGCGGTTGATCTCTTCGGCCGTGGCGCTCTGCTGCTCGGCGGCGGCAGCGATTTGCTGATTCATCGACTGGATCGCCGAAACGGTTTTGGTGATGTTTTCCAATGAGCTACCGGCCCGACGGGTCAGTTCCACGCTGCTGCCGCTCAGTTCACGGCTGCTGTCCATGACCGTTGCGGCCTGCTGGGTGCCGCTTTGCAGGCTGGCAATCAGCGCCTCGATCTCTTCAGTGGACTTCTGAGTGCGTTGCGCCAGGCTACGTACTTCGTCGGCGACCACGGCAAACCCGCGACCCGCTTCGCCGGCCCGGGCAGCTTCAATGGCGGCGTTCAAGGCCAGCAGGTTGGTCTGTTGTGCAACTGACTTGATAACGTCCAGCACGCTGCCGATCTTCTCGCTTTCCTGTTTCAGAGCGCCCATCGCTTCGCTGGAGTTGCCCACGGCTACCGCAAGACGTTCGATTTGCGCAATCGCCTCATTGACCACTCGTTCGCCATCACGAGCCTGCTGGTCAGCGGCGACGGCTGCTTCAGAGGCCTCTTCGGCGTTGCGCGCGACTTCCTGAACCGTTGCGGTCATTTCATGCATGGCCGTGGCCACCTGATCGGTCTCGACCTTCTGGCTGTTGACCCCGGCACTGGTCTGCTCGGTCACGGCTGACAGTTCTTCTGCGGCGCTGGCGATCTGCGTCACACCATCGCGAATCCCGCCGACCAGCTCACGCAGGCTGACGGTCATGCGTTGAATGGTGCTTTGCAGCTTGCCCAGTTCGTCTTTGCGATCAACTTGCAGGTTGCGACTCAGGTCGCCAGACGCGACGCGCTCTACCACCTCAAGGGTTTCCTTGAGCGGCGTGGTGATCTGGCGAGTGATGATCCACGCCGCCATAATGCTCAACACCAGCGCGAGAAGGGTAGCCACGGCGATCATCATGACTGACTGTTCGCTGTCGGCATCCCGGCTTTTGTTTTGTCGGGTGATCATGTCATTGCTGATCGCCAGCATGTCTGCGCCCTCGGCAGTCATCCTGTCCAGTGCGGCCTTACTGGCGGCCTGCGCGTCGCGATATTGCCCCATGGCTTCGCGATAGCCCTTGAGCCCGGCCACCGCCTGCTGCAGCAGTGCCTGGTATTCAGCAGCAAGGTCACTGGTCAGCGTATTGATTCCGGTGACCGCATCATCGATGGCCTGATTGGCATTCTTTTCAAAGTCGGGACGGCCGCTGTAGGTGTAACCGCGGACCTGGAAGCGCGCTTGTTGAATCAGCTTGCTGACGCCGACGATGCGATTGAAGGCGAGGATGTTGTCCGCTTTGAGCAACTCCGCTTCGACCTTGTCGGCCTGATCCACCGCTTTGTCGGCGTTGGCGCCCATCCGGGTGCGGCTGGCCTCGCGAGTGTCGATGGCGTCGGTCATGTCCTTGAACGACTGGCGATACTCGCGGGTGGTCTGAATCTGGCGATCCAGAAGCTGAATGTTTTCAGGAGAGCGCAACAGGTTTCGGGCGACCAGCAGGGCGGCGTCGAGTTGGTCGAGCGTGGTTCTGACGGTGGCTGCGGTCTCTGTGTCATACAGATCCTCATAGCGCATGCGGTCGATGCGCAACTGAAGTGTCAGCTCGTTGATCTCGGCAATGGCCGTCACGCGATCACCCCGATCGATCAGCGCCTGGTTGCTGAACCAGGCGGTGGCAGAAATCATCAGGGTCATTGCCAGCACCAGGCCAAAGCCCACTGCCAGTTTCAGGCTGACGCTCGCATTAGCGAGACTTCGAGATAACCCACGAGACATGACTGTTCCTTTGTCTGTTATTGATTCATTCCATCTGCATCGGCCGCGCGCCCTCTAACTGAAGCGATTTAGTCGATGTAAAAGAACTCAGAACAGACGCGCGAGAAGGGCCGTGACAGCGGTTTCGACACGCAGAATGCGTTCGCCCAGTTGCACGGGTTGTAATCCGGACTGACGCAACAGGTCGACTTCATATGGAATCCAGCCGCCTTCGGGGCCGATCGCGAGGGTAACCGGGCCCGTGACCGCACGTGGGCAGGCAGGGAAGTCACCCGGATGGCCGACCAACCCCAGCGTGTCAGCAGCCAGTTGTGGCAGACGGTCTTCGACAAAGGGTTTGAAGCGCTTTTCGATGATGATGTCGGGCAGTACGCTGTCGCGCGCCTGTTCCAGACCGAGAATCAACTGCTCGCGGATGGCAGCCGGTTCCAGGAAGGGCGTCTGCCAGAAGCTTTTTTCAACCCGATAACTGTTCAGCAGCACCACTCTGGGGACGCCCATGGTCGCGACGGTCTGAAACACCCGACGCAACATCTTGGGACGCGGCAGCGCCAGCAGCAGGGTCAGCGGCAGTTTTACGGGCGGCTCGCTGTCCAGCACCACGCGCAGTTCGGCTTCATGGGCTTCAAGGCGCAGCAGTTCGGCATTGCCCAGCAGGCCGTTGATGCGGCCGACCCGCACGCTGTCGCCGACCTCGGCGCGATGCACCTCTTGCATGTGCTTGAGGCGCCGGTCGCGCAGGATTACCCGGTCGGCCGCAATGAAGTCGGCCTCTTCGAGCAACAGCAGGTTCACGGCGTGGTCGCGGGTGGCTGATCTGGCTTGTCAGTGTCTTCTACTTCATCGTCCGGGTGCTCGCCGCGCTTCTTGATCATCGTGCTGCACAAGATGCCCAGTTCGAACAGTAACCACATCGGTACGGCCAGCAGGGTCTGCGAGAAGATGTCCGGCGGGGTCAGAATCATGCCGACCACAAAGCAGCCAATGACCACGTAAGGACGGATCTTCTTCAGGTATTTCACGTCGACAATGCCGATCCACACCAGCAACACCACGGCCACCGGGATTTCGAAGGCCACGCCAAAGGCGAAGAACAACGTCATTACGAAGTCAAGGTAGCTGGCGATATCCGTCATCATCGACACGCCTTCCGGGGTAACGCTGGCGAAGAAGTGGAAAATGATCGGGAAGACCAGAAAGTAGGCGAATGCCATGCCCGCGTAGAACAGGATGATGCTGGAGACCAGCAGCGGAATGGCCACACGCTTTTCATGCTTGTACAGGCCCGGCGCGATGAAGCCCCAGATCTGATGCAGGATGACCGGCATCGACAGAAACAGCGCGACCATCATGGTCAGCTTGAACGGCGTGATGAACGGTGAGGCCACGTCGGTGGCGATCATCGTTGCGCCTTCAGGCAGGTAGACGCGCAGCGGGGCCGACACCAGGGTGTAGATCTTCTGTGTGAAGTAGAACAGACCGGCAAAAATCAGGAACACTGCCGCAACACAACGCAACAGACGTGTACGCAGCTCGGTGAGGTGCGAGATCAGCGGCATTTGCTGATCGTTTTCCGGGATATCAGCGCTCATGGGGCTCGCGGTGGCAATGACGAATCGTGGACGGGAGGCGTCGGAGGCGGCGCAGAAGCGTCAGTCGGCGTCGCGGTTTTCTCCAGCGACAGCCCTGCTTTCGGTGCCGCAGGTTCTGCGGGACCGACCTCGTGGTGAGCGGTGGCTGCGGGTTCCGCCGGTGCTGACGATGCTGGTGCTGGTGCTGGCGCCGGGCTTACCGGTTCGTAAGGGGTCTCGGGGTGCTGATTCTGAGCGAACATTTTTCGCGCTTCATCTTCAAGCGAAAGAATGTGCTCGTTGTGCAGCTGCCGACGAATTTCGTCGGCACCGATTTCACGTTCAACTTCCTGTTTGATCGCATTGAAGCTGCGCTTCAGGCGGCCGATCCATAAGCCTGCGGTGCGTGCCGCACCCGGCAGACGCTCGGGACCCAGCACCAGCAAGGCAACCAGGCCGACAAGCAGCAGTTCAGAGAAGCTGATACCGAACATGGGCTTAAACCTGGTCTTTGCGAATCGGCTCGTCGACTTTGTGCGCTTGCGCGTCGATGGTGTGCGGCTGATTCAGAGGCGAGCCCTGAGGAGCCGGTTGGGCCTGCTGCGGCTGGGGAGCCGGTTGCTCTTCCGGTTTGTCATCGTCGTGCATGGCCTTGCGAAAGCCTTTGATCGACTCGCCGACGTCACTGCCCAGGCCCTTGAGTTTCTTGGTCCCGAAAACCAGTACTACGACGATCAGGATGACGATCCAGTGTTTCCAGTCAAAAATACCCATGAAACAGTCCTCGTAGAAGATTTCAAGCTTGAAAGGGGTAAGCGTTATTCTGCCGTGCGAGCGGCTTTTTCGGCGTGTCCGGACAGCCCGAACCGGCGATCCAGCTCATCGAGCACGGCCTGCGGATGCTGACCCAGTGCGGCGAGCATCACCATGCTGTGAAACCACAGGTCAGCCGTTTCGTAGATCACGTCGCTGCAGTCACCGCTGACCGCAGCGTCTTTGGCGGCGATGATCGTTTCAATCGACTCCTCGCCCAGCTTTTCCAGAATCTTGTTGAGGCCCTTGTGGTACAGGCTGGCGACGTAAGAGCTGTCGGCGGCTGCATCTTTGCGCGATTCCAGCACCTCCGCCAGGCGGGACAACGTATCAGTCATGTTCAGTGGCCTGCAGGGTAAATAGCATCAGGATCTTTCAGGACCGGGTCTACGGTCTTCCAGCCTGAGTGTTCATAAACACGGTAGAAGCAACTTTCGCGGCCGGTATGGCAAGCGATGCCGCCGATCTGCTCGACCATCAGGATAATGACGTCGGCGTCACAGTCGAGGCGCAGTTCATGCAGCTTTTGCACATGACCCGATTCTTCACCCTTGCGCCAGAGTTTGCCACGCGAACGCGACCAATAGATTGCACGATTCTCGGATGCCGTCAGGCTCAGCGCCTCGCGGTTCATCCAGGCCATCATCAGTACCCGGCCGGTCTTGTGATCCTGAGCGATTGCAGGCACCAGACCGTCGCTGTTCCAGTGAATCTCGTCCAGCCAGTCTTTCATATCTACTCCGGCAGCCGGACTTCAGGCCCGGCGGATTGAACAGTGTGCCAGCGCCATACGCTGCTGGCTATCGGCGAACGATCAGATACAGCCCGGCGATCAACATGATCGCGGCCGGCCAGGCAGCCAGCGTCAGCAACTGCGTGGCGGCCTCGCTCATCACCCAGCCCTGTATCGCGCCACCCACCAGCAATCCCGCACCGATCAGCCGCAAGACCGGCTCGTCCTTGCGCTCGTGCCAGGGGCGTGGCGGGTCCGAAGCATGTGGGCGGGACATGCGCTCCAGCAGGTCGCGCGTCATGCCCGCAATGTGCGGCAGTTGCTCGACCTGCGATTGCAGGTTGCCCAGCAGCGTTTTCGGACTGACCCGCTCACGCATCCAGCGCTCCAGATACGGCTGCGCGGTGCTCCACAGGTCCAGCTCCGGGTACAGCTGACGACCCAGCCCTTCGATGTTGAGCAGGGTCTTTTGCAGCAGCACCAGTTGCGGCTGGACTTCCATGTTGAAGCGGCGCGCGGTCTGGAACAGGCGCATCAGTACCTGACCAAAGGAAATATCCTTGAGCGGCTTCTCGAAAATCGGCTCGCAGACCGTGCGGATGGCCGCTTCGAATTCGTTGAGCTTGGTCTCGGCCGGGACCCAGCCCGAATCGATGTGCAGCTGCGCGACCCGACGATAATCGCGTTTGAAGAAGGCAAACAGGTTACGCGCCAGATAATCCTGATCTTCCGGGGTCAGGCTGCCGACGATGCCGCAGTCGATGGCAATGTATTTCGGGCTCCACGGATTCACCGTGCTGACGAAAATGTTGCCGGGGTGCATGTCGGCGTGGAAGAAGCTGTCTCGGAAAATCTGCGTGAAAAAGATCTCGACGCCACGTTCGGCGAGCATTTTCATGTCGGTGCGCTGATCGGCCAGCCCGGCCATGTCGGTCACCTGAAGGCCGTAGATGCGCTCCATGACCAGCACTTTCGGACGGCACCAGTCCCAATAGACCTGCGGCACGTACAGCAGATCGGAACCTTCGAAGTTACGCCGCAACTGGCTGGAGTTGGCCGCTTCGCGCAGCAGATCCAGCTCGTCGTAGATGGTCTTTTCGTAGTCCATCACCACCTGCACCGGGTGCAGCAGGCGTGCATCGGCGGATACGCGTTCCGCGATGCGGGCGAGAATGAACAGCCACGCCATGTCCTGGCCGATGATCGGCTTGAGCCCCGGCCGCACGACCTTGACCACAACCTCTTCGCCGGTCTTCAGGCAGGCCGCATGCACCTGTGCCACCGACGCCGACGCCAGCGGTGTTTCGTCGAAACGGCTGAACACGTCGCAGATCCGCGCGCCCAGCTGCTCTTCGATCAGCTTGATCGCCAGTTGCTGGTCGAACGGCGGGACGCGGTCCTGGAGCAGCATCAGCTCGTCGGCAATGTCTTCGGGCAGCAGATCGCGCCGCGTAGACAGCAATTGCCCGAACTTGATGAAGATCGGCCCGAGGTCTTGCAGCGCCAGGCGGAAACGCACGCCACGGCTCAGCTCGGACTTGCGCCGCGGCAGCCAGCGCCAGGGCAGCACGAAGCGCACCGCGAGCATCCACCACGGCAGGGGCAGGGCGAACAACAGGTCATCGAGACGATAGCGGATAACGACACGTTGAATGCGAAACAGACGGCGTACGGCAAGCAGCTTCATGCGTTATCGCTGGTGTTGAGGGAGTGGGCAAGGCGTGCAAAGCGCGCCTCGAGACGTTCCAGATCCAGTTTGATCTGATCGAGTTCGGCAAAACGTGCTTCGGCTTCGTGCTTGCCTACCAGCGTGCGCGATTCTTCGCTCAGGTAGTCGGCCACATTCTGCCTCAGGCTGGCAGCACTTTCACGTGTCCAGCGGCTGCTGTTGCGCAAGTGGCTGCTGAATACCTGACTGGCCACCGGGCCCATCCATCTGGAGAGTTCGTGCTCCCAGTCAAGTTCGAGGTCTTGAAGAATGCCCACCAGTTCCAGCAGCACGCCGCTGTCCCCGTCGAGCTCGACGTCAGGGCCGTGCAACACCGCCGTCTTGTCCTTGCTCAAGGCCAGACGCAGCAGGCTGGAAGCGGGGGCGCGCAGGGTGCAGTCGGCATCGGCCGCCCATTCAGGGGCCAGCAGCAGGCCTTCATCGCTCGGCAGGATAAACAGTTTCAGGGACGGATCGCGGCAATCGACCGCAATGACGTGCCCGGTCAGGCGCGCCATCCGCGGCAGCGCGGTGCTGTCAAGGCGCAACACCCGATTGATCCCGTGCTCGATGCTGGCGAGCAGCCCCCGAAGCAACATCAGGGTTTGATACCGCGATGCAGGGCGACGATGCCGGAAGTCATGTTGTGATAGGTCACACGGTCAAAACCGGCTTCGACCATCATCGACTTGAGCGTTTCCTGATTGGGATGCATGCGAATCGATTCGGCCAGATAGCGGTAGCTTTCTGCGTCATTGGTGACCAGCTTGCCCATCAACGGCATGAAGGCGAACGAGTAGGCATCATAGGCCTTGGTCATCAGCTTGTTGGTCGGCTTGGAAAACTCCAGCACCAGCAGGCGGCCGCCTGGCTTGAGCACGCGTAGCATGGAGCGCAGCGCGTCTTCCTTGTGCGTCACGTTGCGCAAGCCGAAGGCGATGGTCACGCAGTCGAAGTGGTTATCCGGAAAGGGCAGCTTTTCGGCGTCTGCCTGGACGAATTCCACATTGCCAGCAACGCCGAGGTCGAGCAGACGGTCGCGACCGACCTTGAGCATGGAGGCGTTGATGTCAGCCAGCACCACATGGCCGGTCGGGCCGACCAGCTTCGAGAACTTGCGGGTCAGGTCGCCTGTGCCTCCGGCGATGTCCAGTACACGGTTGCCGACGCGAACGCCTGAAAGCTCGATGGCAAAACGTTTCCACAGGCGGTGCATGCCACCCGACAGAAGGTCGTTCATCAGGTCGTACTTGGCCGCAACCGAGTGGAAAACCTCAGCGACTTTTTCTGCCTTCTGGCTTTCCGGCACATGTTTGTAACCGAAGTGAGTCGTAGGTTCGGCATCGCTGCCTTTGCGCTGATCGTTCATATCGCTTCACCGGAATAGAGTGCGGATCATTCTAATCGCCAAGGCCGGCTTTGTCTTGACAAGGCTCACCAGCAACGCTTTCTTGGATGCGGGCGGATGTATATAGTTGCGCCGCATTTCATCCGACGATCAAGGAACTCCCCATGGCCAAGATAACCGTTGAACGCCCGCATACGCTGGGCCTGGAAAAGGCCCGTGAGAAGGCCGATCAACTGGTCGAGAAGCTGGCGGAAAAATACGGCCTGGCCCACGAATGGGCCGGCGATACAGTGAAACTGGAAGGCAAGGGCGCCAAAGGCCGGGTCGATGTCGAAGAAGCGCTTATTCGCATCAACATCGAGCTGAACTTCATCCTTTCGACGATGAGCGGTTCGATCAAGACCGAAGTCGAGCGCGTGCTGGACAAGGCACTGGCTGCCTGAGCCCGGCTCTAGGGTCTGTTCCCGTTTCATCGCGGCTCGCGATGAAACGGGAACAGACCCTAGGGTGAGCATTCTAATTTTTCTCCGTAGCGTGGTGCTCATGCCCTTTGCAAGGGCGGTTCCTTCAACTTTCGGGCATGAGGTGCACCATGGCCAACGCGAACACGAAGAAAAAAATCGAAGACGAGCAGGCATCCACGCCCACTGATGTGCGGTTGTACGCGCGCAAGATATGGCTGGGGGGGGGGGGGGGGGNTACGCGCGCAAGATATGGCTGGCCGGGCTCGGTGCCTATGCCCGGGTCAATGAGGAAGGCTCGCAATACGTCAAAGAGCTGATCAAGGCTGGCGAAGAAACCGAGAAAGACGTCCGCAAAACCGTTGACGCACAAAGGCTTGCCGCCAACAGCGATATCGATTCGGTCAAAGGCGAAGTGTCTTGCGCCAAGGGGCGTGTCGAGGCTCGACTCGACAGAATCGAGAGCGCTTTCGACCGTCGCGTCGCAAAGGCCTTGAACCGGATCGGTATCCCGTCTAAACATGATGTAGACACGCTCTCTGCCAAGCTCGACGAGCTCACGGCATTGCTTGATCGTGTCGGGCCTAAAAAGCTCGAACGCGCCGGGCCACAACGGCTCAAACGTTCCGAGTCTGGACAATAAGGAGAGCAGGATGGCTGGCAAGAAGAAGATCGACAAAGAAGGCAGCTCATGGATTGGCGAGGTTGAAAAATACTCTCGGCAGATCTGGCTGGCGGGGCTGGGTGCTTATTCCAAGATAAGCAACGACGGCAGCAAGCTGTTCGAGACGCTGGTCAAGGACGGTGAAAAGGCCGAGAAACTGACCAAGGTCGAAGCGCAGAAGCAGCTGGACGATGTCAAGGACACGGCCAGGTCGGCCAAATCCCGCGTCGGCGATGTGAAAGACCTCGCGCTCGGCAAGTGGAGTGAGCTGGAAGGGGCGTTTGACAAACGCCTCAACAGCGCGATTTCGCGCCTGGGTGTACCGAGCCGCAATGAAGTTAAATCGTTGCACAGCAAGGTCGATCAGTTGACCCGGCAGATCGAGTTGTTGACCGGCGAGAAAGCCAAGCCTGTTGCATCGAGCACGCCAGCCGCCAAACCGGCGCCGAAATCTGCGGCCAAACCGTTGGTCAAGGCCGCCGCCAAAAGCGTCGCTAAAACAGCGGACAAGGCAGCAGCTAAAACCGCAGCGGCCAAACCTGCTGTGAAGAAAGCAGCGGCCAAGCCGGTAGGCGCGGCCAACAAGGCGGCGACGGCAACCGCCAGTAAAGCCAAGGCAGCAGCCAAACCTGCCGCCGCTAAAAAACCTGCGGCCAGAAAACCGGCTGCCAAGCCAGCCGCATCGGCAACTCCGTCCACCAAACCGACTGCCGCCCCCGCGCCGTCGGCGGCACCGGAAACGCCAGCCAGCCAGTCCTGATAATCGGCTGCAACATCGAAGCCCGGCCTTTCAAACAGGCCGGGCTTTTTATTGTTTCAGACGTACACTCAAGACCGGACGCTCCGCGTCCGATCTTGAGCAGGCGGCGCGGCGCGAGATGTGTCCAGGAGAACGCTTGTGGTACCCACCTCTACCCACTCAGATACTCCATCGCCAACCGCTCCGCCGTATGCCTTGAAGCCGGCAGCAGGTGTGGCGTCACCAGCATCATGATCTGGTAAACCACGACTCGCACTTCACCCTCACGGCCCAGAATGCGCTGGTAGTCCAGGGAGAACAGCAGGGTCATGGTGATCTGTTCCACCAGTTGCCCCAGCGCCTGCGTTTCGCTGACCAGCTGCCCTTGGGATTTCAGGCGCGCCAGCAGCGAGGCCAGGGTGCGTTTGAGTGAGTTGAGCAGATTGCGGATGCCCCGCGCCAGTTTGGGCAGCCGCCCCGCGAGATTGGACAGGTCTTGAAACAGAAACCGATAGTGCGCCAGCCGCTCGACGATCAGGTGCAGGAACATCCAGTAATCTTCGGCCTCGAGCCGGGCATCCGATGGCGGGTCGAGCAGCGGCGCCAGCTCGCTCTGAAAGCGCTCGAACAGCCCCAGAATCAAAGGCTCTTTGCCATGAAAGTGGTAATACAGATTGCCGGGGCTGATGCCCATTTCATTGGCAATCTCCAGCGTCGACACGTTGGGCTCGCCCTGCTGATTGAACAGTGTCAGTGCACATTCAAGGATACGGTCGCAGGTCTTCATCCGGTCTTCTTGTTCGAGAGTCTGAGATCCGTGAGCCGGGCCAGGCCCGGGTCATCGGGTTCTGGGTGGCACGGGCTGCGGGTGCATGACCGCGCGCTGCCGCTCCTGCTGTAAAAACCCCATGATGATCGGCGCCACGGCCTCGGCCCGAGTGATCAAAAACAGATGCCCGTCATCAATGATGTGCAGCTCGGCATTGGGTATTCGCCAGGCCAGCAGGCGCATGTTGACCAGCGGGATCAGCGGATCATCATCGCCGGCCAGCACCAGCGTTGGTTGATGGATCTTGTGCAGCCAGTGCACGCTGGTCCAGCCCATCCCCGCGAACAGTTGCCAGTAATAACCCAGCTTGCCGGACGAGCGCACCTTGGCCGCATGGTTGGCGGCCAGATGGGGATCACGTCGAAACGCCCCGCCATAGATTTCCGGCGCGATGCGAATCACATGCGACGGCTGGATATAGCGCCGAGGGCTGGCCATCAGCCACAGCACTCGTGGCTTGCCCGGCACCATCGCCATGCCCGCAGAAGTCGCCGCCAGCACCAGTTTCTTGCAGCGCTCGGGGTAGTCATGGGCGAACTGCTGAGCCAGCGCACCGCCCCATGACACGCCAATGGCGTTGACCTGTCCGTAATTCAGGTAGTCGAGCATGCGCGCTGCCAGCTTCGCCAGGCCGGGAAAACGGTAGGGACGCCGGGGCGTCGATGAGCCGCCCACCCCGGGCACATCGAACGCGATGACTTCCAGGTCCGGGTCCAGCGCGTCGACAAACGGAAACACCAACTCCAGGTTGGCGCCGATGCCGTTGAAGATCAGCAGGGGCGTCAGATGATTCTTGCCCGGACGCACCGCCGTACGGATGGTGTGCCCGTTCAGATCGATGGAGCGAAACACAAACGGTTGCGACATGCGTGAAGCCCTGTTGGTTAACCCGCTGAAAACGCAGCCTAGCGTTCGTGAACATAAGTCCCGGGCGCTGCCTGGGCTGGCGGGAACGCCTTGTTACCGAGCGCGGCCGGGGCCTTTTTCAGTTTGCCCGAGCGCGCGGCCAGCCAGTCTTGCCAGTGCAGCCACCAGGAATCCGTGTGTTTGGT
Organism: Pseudomonas syringae pv. cilantro; assembly: GCF_001293775.1. GTDB lineage: Bacteria > Pseudomonadota > Gammaproteobacteria > Pseudomonadales > Pseudomonadaceae > Aquipseudomonas > Aquipseudomonas syringae_P. Next base: position 115,433 of record NZ_LGLN01000086.1, on the reverse strand, counting down.
GGCGTTTTCCTGCCAGACCGCCGGATCTTCAGGCAGCTCGTCGTGGGTCATGTAACGCGATTTTGGGTTGCCCGGCGGGTTGAGGATGCTCTGGATATGGCCGCTGCTGGACAGCACGAACTCCGTCTTGCCGCCAAACAGGCGCGCCGATTTGTAACAGGACACCCACGGCGTGATGTGGTCGTTGGTGCCTGCCAGACAGAACACATCGGCCGTGACCTGCTTGAGATCGATGGGCGTGCCGCAGACCTCCAGCGCATTGGCGCGGGTCAGCGGATTATTCTTGAACATCTCGATCAGATCACCATGAAAAGCGGCGGGCAGGCGCGTGGTGTCGTTGTTCCAGAACAGGATGTCGAACACCGGCGGCTCGTTGCCCAGCAGGTAGTTGTTGACCCAGTAATTCCAGATCAGATCGTTGGGGCGCATCCAGGCGAACACCTTGGCCATGTCGCGACCTTCCAGCACGCCAGCCTGATAGGAGTGGCGCTTGGCGCTCTCCAGCGTCTGCTCGTCGACGAACAACGCCACTTCGGTGTCCAGCGTGGTATCGAGCACGCTGACCAGCAGCGTCATGGCATTGACCTTCTTTTCGCCCAGCGCGGCGTAATGCCCCAGCAGCGCCGTACAGGTGATGCCGCCCGAGCAGGCACCGAGCATATTGATATCTTTGCTGCCGGTGATCGCCAGCACTACATCGACCGCTTCCTTGAGCGCCTCGATGTAGGTCGACAGTCCCCATTCACGTTGCACCTTGGTCGGGTTGCGCCAGCTGATGATGAACGTCTGCACGTTACTGCGCAGGCAAAACCGCGCCAGGCTCTTTTCCGGGCTAAGGTCGAAAACGTAAAACTTGTTGATCTGCGGCGGGATCACCAGCAGCGGACGCTCGTGGACCTGTTCGGTGATCGGTGTGTACTGAATCAGCTCCAGCACCTCATTGCGAAACACCACCGAACCTTCGGTGATACCCAGGTTCTTGCCGACCTCGAAGGCATCCATATTGACCTGGCTCGGCATTCCGCCGTTATTGACCATGTCCTTGGCCAGGTTCGACAAGCCATCAAGCAGGCTTTTGCCGCCGGTGTCGAAAAAGCGCTTCACGGCTGCCGGATTGACTGCGGAATTGGTCGGCGACATGGCTTCGGTCATCAGGTTGATGACGAAGTGCGCGCGGCTGATGTCCTGCGGGGTGAGGCTGCTGCCGCCGATCCAGTCATGCAGTTCCTTGCGCCAGGCCAGGTACGTCTGCAGATAGCGACGATACAGCGGGTTCTGGCTCCAGGCCGGATCATTGAAGCGACGATCTTCCGGGGTCGGTTGCAAGGCCGACTTGCCGAACAGCACGCTTCTGAGTTCGGCGCCCAGATGCGCTACGTGCCTGATGCTATGGATGGGTTGTTTGAAGGCTTGGCGCAGCACCATGCGGGCGGTGCTCAGCAGATCCTTGCGCTGCAGGCCCACCACCGGGTTAAGACCCAGGGTGTGCTCGGATGCCTGGCGTTGCAGGTCATCGTCTTTCGGGTTACTCATCTACGACGCTCCGTTGTCTTGAGACGAACACTGACATTCCTTGCCTGTGAACCAGTGACACAGGCGTGTTAGCCGGTACTACTGCTCGTGTGACTTGCCGACAGCCTTTGCATCAATCCGATGCAGGCGCTTGCCACACCTATTGGTTACGCGAGATTTCAGAAAATCGCAAGCAGCGTCGATCATTGACCGCTGCGAGGATCAGAGCATCAGCTTGATGACGTGCTCGGAAGGGTCGCGGGATTTGCCGGCTTTCTCGAGCGCCTGCAAGTAGTCGTCCCACAGAGAAGCCTGGCGTCTGGCCAGTTGGTACAGGTAATCCCAGGTAAACAGGCCGCTGTCGTGGCCGTCGTCGAAGGTCAGCTTCAGCGCGTACTGACCCGCAGGCTCGACCTTGGTCAGCCCGACGCCCAACTTGCCGAATTGCAGAATCGGCTTGCCATGCCCCTGAACCTCGGCAGACGGCGAATGCACGCGCAGAAACTCGGCAGGCAGGTGATATTCCTCATCCGGCGCGTATTTCAGGGTCAGGGTCCTGGAGGCTTTGTGCAACTGAATGGCGGTGGGGAGCATTGGTAACTGCCTCAAGTTTCAAGGGGCGAGCTTCAGGCTTCAAGCAAAAGCAAAAGCAAAAAAGCTGCAAGAGTGAAAGACTCTTGCAGCTTGCAGCTTGCAGCTTGCAGCTTGCAGCTTGCAGCTTGCAGCTCTAGAGAATATAGCGCGACAGGTCTTCGTTTTCCGCCAGGTCGCCCAGGTGGCTGTTGACGTATTCGGCGTCGATTTCGATCGGTGCTGCGTCCGGGCTGATGGCCAGGTCGCCTGCGCTGAACGAGACTTCCTCCAGCAGACGCTCAAGCAGCGTGTGCAGGCGGCGAGCGCCGATGTTTTCGGTCTTTTCGTTGACTTGCCAGGCGATCTCGGCCAGGCGCTTGATGCCTTCCGGCTTGAACTCGATCTGCAGGCCTTCGGTTTTCAGCAGTTCGCGATACTGCTCGGTGAGCGAAGCGTGCGGCTCGCTGAGAATGCGTTCGAAATCCTGCGGCGACAACGCCTTGAGTTCGACGCGGATTGGCAGGCGGCCTTGCAACTCAGGCACCAGATCGCTCGGTTTGCTCAGGTGAAACGCACCGGACGCGATGAACAGGATGTGGTCGGTCTTGACCATGCCCAGCTTGGTGTTCACGGTGCAACCTTCGATCAGCGGCAGCAAATCACGCTGTACACCCTCGCGCGACACATCGACGCCGCCCGAATTGCCGCGCTTGGCGACTTTGTCGATCTCGTCGATGAACACGATGCCGTGCTGCTCGACAGCTTCCAGTGCCTTGGCTTTCAGTTCTTCTTCATTGACCAGACGGCCAGCTTCTTCTTCGCGCACCAGCTTGAGCGCTTCCTTGACCTTGAGTTTGCGGCTCTTGGTCTTGCCCTTGCCCATGTTGGCAAACAGGCTCTGCAGCTGATTGGTCATTTCTTCCATGCCGGGCGGCGCGGAAATATCGACACCTAGGGTCTCGTTGATGTCGATCTCGATTTCCTTGTCATCCAGCTGGCCTTCGCGCAGGCGCTTGCGGAACAGCTGACGTGTATTGGAATCGCTGCTCTGTGCCGGGTCTTCGTTGAAACCCACTCGCGCAGGCGGCAACAGGGCATCGAGGATGCGTTGTTCGGCCGCATCTTCAGCGCGGTGTCGAACCTTGACGATTTCCTGCTCGCGCAGAAGCTTGATCGCTGCATCAGCCAGATCGCGGATGATCGACTCTACATCGCGGCCAACATAGCCCACCTCGGTGAACTTGGTCGCTTCGACCTTGATGAACGGCGCGTTGGCGAGTTTGGCCAGGCGACGGGCGATTTCGGTTTTGCCGACACCGGTCGGGCCGATCATCAGGATGTTCTTGGGTGTCACTTCAACGCGCAGTTCTTCGGGTAACTGCATGCGCCGCCAGCGATTGCGCAGAGCAATGGCGACGGCGCGCTTGGCATCGTCCTGGCCGATGATATGGCGGTTGAGTTCGTGGACGATTTCGCGGGGAGTCATGGACATGGTTATTCACGGTCCTCTGGCACAGCAAAGCCGATGGGGCCGCAACGCGTGCGGCCCGGCAAGGGCTCAGCCGGCGAGGTCCTGCTCCTCAATGGTGATGTTGTGGTTGGTGAACACGCAGATATCGCCGGCGATATGCAATGAAGTTTCGGCGATTTCGCGGGCTGACAGATCGGTCTTGAGCAGCAGGGCGCGCGCGGCGGCCTGAGCAAATGCTCCGCCGGAACCCATGGCAATCAGGCCATCCTCGGGTTCGACGACGTCACCATTGCCGGTGATGATCAGCGAGGCGTCCTTGTTGGCCACCGCCAGCATGGCTTCAAGACGGCTCAACGAGCGATCGGTACGCCAGTCCTTGGCCAGTTCGACAGCTGCACGAACCAGATGCCCCTGGTGTTTTTCCAGCTGGGCCTCAAAGCGCTCGAACAGCGTGAATGCGTCGGCGGTCGCGCCAGCAAATCCGGCGATCACTTCACCGTGATACAGGCGGCGCACCTTCTTGGCGTTGCCTTTCATGACGGTGTTGCCCAGGGAAACCTGGCCGTCGCCAGCCATGACGACTTTGCCGTGACGGCGCACTGATACGATGGTGGTCAAGGGGAGAGTCTCCACACTGCGGGGCGAAAATGCCCTGATGCAAACTCATATGGGGGTGGGGGTGGGGATTTCAACCGTTGGGGTGAAGTTGGGAATGATTGGGCGCGGTGCTGCGCAGCCTTAAGGTTATCGCTCCCACGCTGCGCGTGGTAGCGCCGTTCTGGACGCTCTGCGTCCGCTTCACACGCTCTTCGATCAGCCCGGTTTCCCGGGCTAACCCACAATTGCGTTACTTGAGCTTCTCGTCCGCGCGGAACATGGTGCGTATCCCGCGCACGGCCTGGCGGATGCGGTCCTGGTTTTCGATCAGCGCAAACCGCACATGATCGTCGCCGTATTCACCAAAACCGACACCTGGTGAAACACAAACCTTGGCCTCGGCCAGCAATTTCTTGGCGAACTCCAGCGAGCCCAGGTGCGCGTAAACTTCCGGAATCTTTGCCCAGACATACATCGACGCCTTGGGGTTCTCGACCATCCAGCCCAGCTCATGCAGGCCCTTGACCAGCACGTTGCGGCGCTGGCGATACTGTTCGGCGATGTCGAGCACGCATTGCTGATCGCCTTCCAGCGCGGCAATCGCGGCGACCTGCAGCGGCGTGAAGGTGCCGTAGTCGTGATAACTCTTTATACGCCCCAGTGCGTTGACCAGTTCCGGGTTGCCGACCATGAAGCCAATCCGCCAGCCCGCCATGTTATAGCTCTTGGACAGGGTGAAGAACTCGACCGCAATGTCTTTGGCGCCCGGCACCTGCATGATCGACGGGGCTTTCCAGCCGTCGTAGACAATGTCGGCATACGCCAGGTCATGCACCACCAGCACGTCGTACTGCTTGGCCAGCGCCACCACGCGCTCGAAGAAATCCAGCTCCACGCATTGCGCGGTCGGGTTGGACGGGAAGCCCAGAATCATCATTTTCGGCTTGGGAATCGAGCCGCGAATGGCTTTTTCCAGTTCAGCGAAGAAATCCACGCCCGGCACCAGCGGCACCGACCGCACTTGGGCGCCGGCAATCACGGCACCATAGATGTGGATCGGGTAGCTCGGGTTCGGCACCAGCACCGTATCGCCCTGATCCAGCGTGGCAAGCATCAGATGCGCCAGGCCTTCCTTGGAACCGATGGTGACGATGGCTTCGCTTTCGGGGTCGATGTCGACCTCGTAGCGCTTCTTGTACCAGTTGGAAATGGCCCGGCGCAGGCGTGGAATCCCGCGCGAAGTGGAGTAACCGTGGGTGTCTTCGCGCTGGGCGACGGTGACCAGTTTTTCGACAATGTGCGGCGGCGTCGGCCCGTCGGGGTTGCCCATGCTCAAGTCGATAATGTCCTCACCACGGCGTCGAGCAGCCATTTTCAGCTCGGCGGTGATGTTGAACACGTAAGGGGGGAGTCGATCGATGCGCGCAAAGCGGCGCGGCGAACCTTGGTCGGCCATGGTTATCTCGCAAACGTAAGCGCCCGGAACCGTCCGAGCGACGCGGCCACATGAGGCGGCCTGGCGAAGAAGATAAAGGCGCGGCGCGCATTTTGTCCACCGCGATTTACAGCGTATTGCCGGTGGCGATATTCGGACCCCATCGAATGACCCGGCGGTGTAGAATCGGCGCTATTCATCGCCAGTCATCCCCCGGCGGGTTTATGAGCTCAGGCCGAGTACACGGTGATCCCGTGGCGTTCGGTTTCTTCGCTGCCTGCGGTCACTGCCGCACGCCCGCGACGTCAATAGAAGCTCACTCCCTTCCTGATCAGCCTTATTTTTGCCGGAGTGCTCCAATGCCTGATTACCGCTCGAAAACGTCTACCCACGGCCGCAACATGGCCGGCGCCCGTGCCCTGTGGCGCGCCACGGGCATGAAGGACGAAGATTTCAAGAAACCGATCATCGCCATCGCCAACTCCTTCACCCAGTTCGTACCGGGCCACGTCCACCTCAAGGACATGGGCCAGCTGGTCGCCCGTGAAGTCGAACGCGCCGGTGGCGTGGCCAAGGAATTCAACACCATTGCGGTCGACGACGGCATCGCCATGGGCCACGACGGTATGCTCTATTCGCTGCCAAGCCGCGAGATCATTGCCGATTCCGTGGAATACATGGTCAACGCGCATTGCGCTGATGCCATTGTGTGCATTTCCAACTGCGACAAGATCACCCCCGGCATGCTGATGGCGGCCCTGCGCCTGAATATCCCGGTGGTCTTCGTGTCTGGCGGGCCGATGGAAGCAGGCAAGACCAAACTGGCCAGCCACGGTCTGGACCTGGTCGACGCGATGGTCATCGCTGCCGACTCCACCGCCAGTGACGAAAAAGTCGCCGAGTACGAGCGCAGCGCCTGCCCGACGTGCGGTTCGTGCTCGGGTATGTTCACCGCCAACTCGATGAACTGCCTGACCGAAGCGCTTGGCCTGGCCTTGCCGGGCAATGGTTCGGCACTTGCCACCCACAGCGACCGCGAGCAACTGTTCCTGCAGGCCGGCCGCACCATCGTTGACCTGTGCCGGCAGTACTACAAGGAAAACGACGAGTCGGTGTTGCCGCGCAACATCGCCAACTTCAAAGCGTTCGAAAACGCCATGACGCTGGACATCGCCATGGGCGGCTCGACCAACACCATCCTGCACTTGCTGGCTGCCGCTCAGGAAGCCGAGATCGACTTCGACCTGCGCCACATCGACCGTCTGTCCCGCAAGGTTCCGCAGCTGTGCAAAGTCGCGCCGAACATCCAGAAATACCACATGGAAGACGTACACCGCGCGGGCGGGATCTTCAGCATCCTCGGCGAGTTGGCGCGTGGCGGCTTGCTGCATACCGACCTGCCGACCGTGCACAGCAAGACCCTGGCCGAAGGCATCGCCAAATGGGACATCACCCAGACTGACGACGAAGCGGTGCATACGTTCTTCAAGGCAGGCCCGGCCGGCATCCCGACGCAGACCGCGTTCAGCCAGTCGACCCGTTGGGAAAGCCTGGATGACGACCGTGAAAACGGCTGCATCCGTAGCGTCGAACATGCCTATTCGCAGGAAGGTGGGCTGGCCGTGCTGTACGGCAACATCGCGCTGGATGGCTGTGTGGTGAAGACTGCGGGTGTCGACGAGTCGATCCATGTCTTCGAAGGCAATGCCAAGATCTTCGAAAGCCAGGATAGCGCCGTGCGCGGGATTCTCGCTGACGAAGTGAAGGCGGGCGACATCGTCATCATCCGTTACGAAGGTCCGAAAGGCGGTCCAGGCATGCAGGAAATGCTCTACCCGACCTCGTACCTGAAGTCCAAAGGGCTGGGTAAAGACTGTGCGTTGCTGACTGACGGCCGTTTCTCGGGCGGTACGTCTGGCCTGTCCATCGGCCACGCCTCGCCGGAAGCCGCGGCGGGCGGTGCGATTGGTCTGGTCCGCGATGGCGACAAAGTGCTGATCGACATCCCCAATCGCTCGATCAACCTGCTGATCGACGACGCAGAGATGGCCGAGCGTCGCGCCGAACAGGACAAGAAAGGCTGGAAGCCGGTCGAGTCGCGCCCGCGCAAAGTGACCACCGCCCTCAAGGCCTACGCCCTGCTGGCGACCAGCGCCGACAAGGGCGCGGTGCGTGACAAGGCGTTGCTGGACAAACTGGTGCCATAACGTTCGGCGACGCAGCGAAAACACCCCGCCAGTCGGGGTGTTTTTTTGTCTGAAGAGTGTGAGCGGCGGATAGGCGCAGTGGTATTTCTGACAGGTGCCAGGCGCGTTTCAGCGCTATACAGTGGACCAATACCTGCGGACGACTTATTGCCGTGAACTGCTATCAGTTGTTATGGAGAGCGCTATGAAAGTGTGGCTAGTGACACCGATATTGTTCATGAGTATTTGCCTCGGCGCATACGCACTCGATTCAACAGACGCTGTCCAGAACGAAACAGCGCCGCCCGCCGATGATACTGCTCAAGTTGCGCCGCCTCAGGACGTGGATACGGCGGTACAGGTACGCAATAACAGTACGTTCGCGATCTACGTCATACAGAAGGGCGTGAAGCAGGAAGTGGCGAGCAAAGGCACCTACATCGTCAGTAGCGCCGCCACTTACCCACTGAGTATTACGCCTGTCTGTGGCACACCGAGCATAAAGTTTGTGACATTTACCGGAAAATCCGGCGCATGCACGTTTGCCAGTTGCCTCATCGTTCAGTAGTGCGACAGAAGGTTGATCCAGGTAAGGCTCACTTCCTGTCAGCAATCACCCCGATCAACACCAGCACCACCAACAGCACCGGCGCCAGGCTGTAGTTGTTGAACTGGCTGAGGCCGCGCACGACCCAGGGCGTGGCGTAGATCAGTGCTGCGCCGCTGCCGACCGCGCAGAGCAGGGCGATGAGCGGGATGCGCAGGGCGCCGGTCATGCTGCTGATGCGCTGTTCGATCCAGCCTTTGATGTCTGCGCCGAACAGCACCAGCAGGCAGCCCACCAGTGCCAGGGCGATTTCCGAAAGATTGCTGCGACTCCAGCGCGAAACGGTGGCGAGCAAATCGAGTACGAAATCCATGCAGGGTCCTTAGATCAGAAAGTATTGCAGCAGGTCGTTGAGGAACAGTTGGCCTTGTGGCGTCGCGGCCAGGCGTGCCGGATCTTCATGCAGCAGGCCTTTTTGTTCGGCTTGCCGGCGTGCCTCGGCGAGCGAATCGAGGCTTAGACCCGTTCTTTCCCGAAATAACGCAGCGTCCACACCATTTGTCAGTCGTAACGCGTTCATCAGGAATTCGAACGGCAATTCGTCCAGCGGCAACAGCTTCGAGCCCGCCTGAAACGGCTTGTCCGGATTCAGGTAATCCTTCGGTAAGCGGGTTTTCCAGGTGCGAATAATGCGCCCGTCCGGGTGGCTCAGTTTGCCGTGTGCGCCTGCGCCGATGCCGATGAAATCACCGAACGCCCAATAGTTGAGGTTATGCCGCGCCGGTTTACCGGGTTGCGCATAGGCCGACACTTCGTACTGCGCGTACCCCTGAGTGGCCAGCAACTGCTGTCCGGTTTCCTGAATATCCCAAAGAATGTCGTCTTCCGGCAAAACCGGCGGCTGATTCCAGAAGACGGTGTTGGGTTCCAGCGTCAGTTGATACCAGGATAAGTGTGTCGGCGCGAGGGCGATGGCCTGGCGCAGATCTTCCAGCGCTTCGTCCTGAGACTGGTCTGGCAAACCGTGCATCATGTCCAGGTTGAAATTGTCGAAACCGGCCTGGCGCGCCATGTCGGCGGCGCGAATCGCCTCGTCGCCGTTGTGGATACGGCCCAGCGCCTTGAGTTTGGATTCCTGAAAGCTCTGAATGCCGATCGACAGCCGATTGATCCCCAGACCGCGATAGGCGCTGAACTTGGCCTGTTCGAAAGTGCCGGGGTTGGCTTCCAGCGTGATCTCGATATCGCTGGCAAAGCGGATGCGCTGTTCGACGCCTCGCAGCAGACGGCCCAGCGCGTCGGCGCTGAACAGGCTCGGCGTGCCGCCACCGAAGAAAATCGATTGCAGTTCGCGGCCGTAGAGGTGCGGCAGGTCCAGGTCCAGGTCGGCGAGCAGCGCGTCGACGTATTCCTGCTCTGGCAGCACCGGGCTGGCAGTGTGCGAGTTGAAATCGCAGTACGGGCATTTGCGCACGCACCACGGGATATGGATATACAGCGACAACGGAGGCAGGTGCGGCAGTGCAGGGCGCGGGCTCTCTGACGAGAAACCGTTCTCGCCGAGAAACAGCGGCTGCGCAGGCGAATCGTCGGTCATTGCAGACCCAGGCGTTCGCGCAACAGGACCATGGCGCGGGCACGATGGCTCAGCTGGTTTTTCTCGCTCGGACCCAGTTCGGCACTCGAGCAGTTACGCTCCGGCACCCAGAACAACGGGTCGTAGCCAAAACCGTGCTCGCCGCTGGCAGCGTGCAGAATGCGCCCGTGCCACAGGCCTTCACAGAGGATCGGCAATGGGTCGTCGGCGTGGCGTACCAGCGCCAATACGCACACGAACTGCGCACCACGCTGGTCGTCCGGCACGTCTTTCAGCGCCTCCAGCAGTTTGGCGTTGTTGGCGGCATCGCCCTGGCCGTCGGCATAGCGAGCGGAATAGATGCCCGGTGCACCGCCGAGAAAGTCCACCGCCAGCCCCGAGTCGTCGGCCAGCGCAGGCAGCCCGGACAGACGCGAAGCGTTGCGCGCCTTGAGGATCGCGTTCTCGACGAACGACAGACCGGTCTCTTCCGGCTCCACGAGGCTGAACTCGCTGACCGAGCGCAGCGTGACACTGCCGCCGAGCATGGCCTGGAGTTCCTTGAGTTTGCCGCCGTTGTGGCTGGCCAGTACGAGTTGAGTGAGGTTCATCATTGGCCTGTCGTGGTGCGTGAAAACGATCGGTTAAATGGCAATCTGGTGGTCCGTCAGCCCTGGGCTGGTGACCCGGTAGATGCCGATTTCGCCGAGCAGATTGGGCCACAGTTTGCTGGCCCAGCCGTGACGGTGTTGCTGATCGACCGCCAGCCTGTCGAGCACCTGAGCATCCCGCTCGCGGCACAACTCTTCAAAGTCGCCGAAGGTGCAGAAGTGAATGTTCGGCGTGTTGTACCAGGTGTAAGGCAGGAACTCGGACACCGGCATGCGGCCTTTGCTGGCCAGATACCAGCGGCAGCGCCAGTGGCCGAAGTTCGGGAAAGTGATGATGCACTGGCGACCGACGCGCAGCATTTCGTCGAGAATTCTGTCTGGGTAATGCACAGCTTGCAGGGCCTGGGTCATGACCACCACGTCGAAGCTGTTGCTGGCAAAATTGCCCAGCCCCTTGTCGAGGTCCTGTTCGATGACATTGATGCCTTTGGCCACGCATTCGGCGATGTTCGCCGCGTCGTTTTCCAGCCCGTAGCCGGTGACTTGCTTGTTATCACGCAGCCAGGTCAGCAATTCGCCGTCGCCGCAGCCCAGATCGAGCACGCGGCTGCCTGCGGGAATCCATTCCTGGATGATTTCCAGATCGGCTCTCATGACGTCCTCACAACGAAATTCGGTTCATGTAATTACCGAAAGCCTGCAAGTAGCGCGGAATCGGGATCAGGAAGGCGTCGTGCCCTTGAGGCGCGTCGATTTCCAGGTAGCAGACGTCCTTGCGGGCCGCCATCAGCGCGTCCACCAGCTCCCGCGAGCGGGCCGGCGAGAAGCGCCAGTCGGTGGTGAACGACATCACGCAGAACTTCGCTGTAGCATTGGCGAATGTCTTGGCCAGGTCGTCGTTGAAGTTGGCGGCCGGGTCGAAGTAATCCAGCGCTTTGGTCATCAACAGGTAGGTATTGGCGTCGAAACGCCCGGAAAACTCTTCACCCTGATAACGCAGGTAGCTTTCGACCTGAAACTCGACGCTGTGGAAATCGTAATTGAGCTTTTCGCTCTTCAGGCCACGGCCGAATTTCTCGCCCATCGAGTCGTCCGAAAGGTAGGTGATGTGCCCGACCATTCGCGCCAGCATCAGGCCGCGTTTGGGGATCACGCCGCGCTCCTGAAACGAGCCGCCGTGGAATTCCGGGTCGGTGAGAATCGCCTGGCGCGCCACTTCGTTGAAGGCGATGTTCTGCGCCGAGAGCTTGGGTGCCGAGGCGATTGCCAGACAGTGACGCACGCGGTCCGGGTAGCTGATGGTCCATTGCAGCGCCTGCATGCCGCCCAGACTGCCGCCGATCACCGCTGCCCATTGCTCGATGCCCAGCACATCGGCCAGCCGGGCCTGACTGTTGACCCAGTCTTCCACGGTCACGACCGGGAAATTGGCTCCGAACGGCTTGCCGGTGTCCGGGTCGATGCTGCTCGGGCCGGTGGAGCCATTGCAGCCGCCCAGATTGTTGAGGCTGACGACGAAAAATTTGCGGGTGTCGACCGGCTTGCCTGGGCCGATGCAACTGTCCCACCAGCCGGGCTTGCGGTCATCGGCGCTGTGAAAGCCTGCGGCATGATGATGCCCTGACAGCGCATGACAGATCAGCACGGCATTGCTGCGTGCGGCGTTGAGTTGACCGTAGGTTTCGTAAATCAGGTCATAGGCTGGCAACGAACGACCACAGGCCAGCGCCAGAGGCTCGCTGAAATGCGCCGTTTGTGGTGTGACCAGTCCGACAGAATCGTGGGGGAATACCGTGGGCATCGACCCTGCTCTCGCGTGAATGAGGCGTAAGTCTAAAGACCGCAGGGTGCAGCGGCAATAAGGGATGTTGTGAGGCGCAAATCAACGGCACGATAATTGAACGCCTTCGCGGACAAGTCCGCTCCCACGGCCTTCGGCCAGAATCAAAAGCAAACGTGTGTCTAGCGCTGAGCGTGAGAGCGAGATATACGTTTACATCAACAACCGCAACACATCCGGCATGCCGCTCATGGCAGCCAGGTTGTTGATGACCAGCATATCCAGCAGTTTGAGCACCAGGAACGCGAGGATCGGCGAGATATCCAGGCCGCCCAGATTCGGGACGATCTTGCGGAACGGCGCCAGCGCGGGTTCGCAGATCTGGTTGATCAGCTCTGCGCCGGGATTGTGGCTGGCCGGGGCGACCCACGACAGGATCACGCTGATAATCAGGGCAAAGAAGAAGATCTTCAGGAACAGCGCGGTCACGCCAATGATCGACCAGATCAGCAGAGACAGCGGGTCACCGGTGGTACCGAACATCAGCAGCAAGGTCAGCGCCATCAGGATCATCTGCACGATGATTGCCAGCACCAGCGAAGACATGTCCAGCCCGAACAGGCTGGGAATGATCCGGCGTAGCGGCTTGAGCAGCGGTTGCGTGGCGCGCACGATGAACTGGCACAGCGGGTTGTAGAAATTGGCCCGTACCAGTTGCAGCACGAAGCGCATCAGAACGATCAGCAGGTACAGACTGCCGAGCGTTTGCAGGACGTAAATTGCAGCGGTGTTCAATCCGATCATCAATCTGCTCCAGAAAAAGCCTAAATTATTTGCCCAGTTGTTCAGCCAGTTCGGCTGCACGGTGATCGGCGGCGCTCAGCGCGGTTTCCACCAGCTGTTCAAAACCGCCCGCCTGGAATGCTTTGATCGCAGCTTCCGTGGTCCCGCCCGGCGAGGTCACACGGCGACGCAATTCTCCTGCACCCAACTCACTGCCGGAGGCCATCAAGGCCGAACCCAGCGCCGTTTGCAGGGTGAGTTTTCTGGCGATGTCTTCCGGCAGACCCAGCTTCACGCCCGCTGCCGTCATCGCTTCCATCATCAAAAAGAAATACGCAGGACCGCTGCCGGACACCGCCGTGACCGCATCCACCTGTTTTTCCTGCTCGACCCAGACCGCCACGCCGACCGCCGACAGCAACTGCTCGGCCTGCTCATGTTGCGCTGACGTTACGTTGTGGGTCGCGTACAGCCCGCTGGCACCCTGGCGCAGTAGTGACGGCGTATTGGGCATGCAGCGCACAACGGGGCGCTCGCCCAGCCATTGGGTCAGGCTGGCGCAGGTGATCCCGGCCGCAACCGACACGATCAACTGATCAGGCTCAAGGCTGGATTTCAGCGCCTGGCAGACGTTTTTCATCATCTGCGGCTTGACCGCCAGCACCACGACGTCGGCGCCTTTGACGGCTTCGGCATTGTCAGCGAATACCTTGATGCCGTGCTCGGTGGTAATCCGCTCGCGGGTTTCGGCGCCCGGCGCGCTGGCGCAGATCAGTGACGCTTCGACGCCTTGCGCGCGCAGGCCGCCGATCAGGCTGGCAGCCATGTTTCCGGCGCCGACAAAGGCGATACGAGTCTTGCTCATGACAGGTTCCCTGTGTGCAAATTCGGTGTGTGCAACGTTACGGCTGCCCATAGTCGCGGGCGCCAAAAAGGGCAGTGCCGATGCGCACCCAGGTTGCGCCTTGTGCGATGGCGGCTTCCAGATCGTGGCTCATGCCCATGGACAGTGTGTCGAGCGGCAAACCCAACTGCGCCTGCAAGGTGCGCACAGCGGCAAACGAAGCTGCCTGCTCGTCAGGGTCATCCGTCGGTTCGGGAATCGCCATCAGCCCGCGCAGCTTCAGCCGCGGCAGGGCGCTGATGGCGGCGGCCAGATCCGGCAGGTCCTGAGGCGTACAGCCCGACTTGCTGGCTTCGCCGCTGACATTCACCTGAATGCAGATATTCAACGGCTCAAGCCCCTCGGGGCGCTGCTCGGACAGGCGTTGCGCGATTTTCAGGCGGTCCACTGAATGCACCCAGGCGAAGTTTTCGGCGATAGCGCGCGTCTTGTTCGATTGAATGGGGCCGATGAAGTGCCAGCACAAGGGCAAGTCGCTCAGTTCTGCCTGTTTTGCCAACGCTTCCTGCAAATAATTTTCGCCAAAGTCGCGCAGGCCTGCGGTGTAAGCTTCACGCAGGTCGCTGGCAGGCTTGGTTTTACTCACCGCCAGCAGGCCGATGGACGCCGGATCGCGGTCAGTTGCGAGGGCGGCGTCGCGAATTCGTTGTTCGAGCGTTGAAATGTTCGCTGCTATCGTGGACATTGATTTGCGCCAGTCAGGCTAAGGTCTGCGGCATTCTATGTGATTGAGGAGCTGTATGGATATTACCGAGCTGCTGGCCTTCAGTGCCAAACAGGGCGCGTCGGACTTGCACCTCTCTGCAGGTCTGCCGCCGATGATCCGCGTCGATGGCGATGTGCGGCGTATTAACCTGCCCCCGCTGGACGCGAAGGAGGTCAAGGCGCTGATCTACGACATCATGAACGACAAGCAGCGTCAGGATTTCGAAGAGCGCCTGGAAACCGACTTTTCCTTCGAAGTGCCGGGTGTGGCGCGGTTCCGGGTCAACGCGTTCAACCAGAATCGCGGTGCCGGCGCGGTATTCCGGACCATTCCCTCAAAAATCCTGAGCATGGAAGACTTGGGCATGGGCAATGTGTTTCGGAAGATTACCGACGTGGCGCGGGGGCTGATTCTGGTCACCGGGCCGACCGGTTCGGGCAAGTCGACGACCCTCGCGGCGATGATCGACTACCTCAATTGCAACAAGCATCACCATATCCTGACCATCGAAGACCCGATCGAATTCGTTCACGAGTCCAAGAAATGCCTGGTCAACCAGCGCGAGGTGCACCGCGACACACTGGGCTTCTCGGAAGCCCTGCGCTCGGCCTTGCGCGAGGACCCGGACGTGATTCTGGTCGGCGAGATGCGCGATCTGGAAACCATTCGTCTGGCGTTGACCGCTGCGGAAACCGGTCACCTGGTGTTCGGTACGCTGCACACCACCTCGGCGGCGAAGACCATCGACCGGATCGTGGACGTCTTCCCGGCCCAGGAAAAATCGATGATTCGTTCGATGCTGTCTGAATCGCTGCACGCCGTGGTCTCCCAGGCACTGCTCAAGAAGGTTGGCGGCGGACGCGTGGCAGCGCATGAAATCATGATGGGTACCCCGGCGATTCGTAACCTGATTCGCGAGGACAAGGTGGCGCAGATGTATTCGTCGATCCAGACCGGCGGCTCATTGGGCATGCAGACGCTGGATATGTGCCTGGCAGATCTGGTCAAGAAAGGTCTGATCACCCGCGAAAGCGCACGCGAGCGGGCCAAGGTGCCGGATAATTTCTGACTGAAGCCAGCCGCAATGAAAAAAGGGGTCCTGAACGAATTCAGGGCCCCTTTTTCTGGTGCGTCAGCCTGGTCAGGCGATCAGCGCTGGACGACGCGCATCTGCCCCGGCTGCTTCGGCAACACGCGCTTGGCGATCTTGTAGTGACTGTTCCAGTACGGTTTGTTCAGCGTATCGACAGTCACGGCCTTGCCATGGCGCGGCGCATGAACGAACTTGTTGTCGCCCAGGTAAATGGCGACATGGTTGATGTTGCGGCTCTTGATGTTGAAGAACAGCAGATCACCCGGTTTCAGGTCCTTGCGATCCACCGTCTGACCGTGGCCTTGGGCCATGGCGTTGGAGGTGCGCGGCAGATCGACTTCACGCACGTCCGTGTAGGCATATTTGACCAGACCGCTGCAATCCAGCCCTTTGCCGGGCGTGGTGCCGCCCCAGCGATAAGGCGTCCCGACAGCCTGCAAGGCGCGTTTTACAACCGCATTGCCCTGTTTGGCCGGGGCAGAGGTCTGTAAGGCAGCCTTGTTGGCGTTCTTGCGTGACAGTGGCTTCTGCAGGGGGTGCGTGCTGTCAGTCTGGATACGGGGGGTTGTGGCTTCCTGAGGTGCATTGCGAGTCGCGAGTGCCGGTGAAGAATGACTTTTGGCGGTGTAGCCCGTGAAGCTCGCAGGAAGTTGTTGCTCACGATTGGTGGCGTGGGCGGCCAGTGGCATAAATAGGCAAATGGTTAGCCATGTCTTGAAGAAAGGACGCATTTGGCAAGGCTCATAGTGGTCAGCGCGCAACTTTATAACAGCTTTTTCGGAAAATCTGACCCCATTTGTCGAGTGCGTCACACTGGCATCGTTACGTTTTATGCGACAGACTCTTTCTCTTTTGCCGCTAATCCCTTTAGCGACAAGGGTTTGGCGGCGAAAAACTGCCTCGACTGCCATACGTCGGAATGGCGAAACCAAGTCACAAATTTGTTATGTATTTTTTTCTATCAGCGCAAAGAGGGTAAAAATGAACGGCTATCGATCTGATACACACAGCAAGGTGATGGGGTACCTGATGTGGATTTTCGGGTTTCTCGGGGCGCATCGTTTCTACTATGGCAAGCCGGTAACCGGGACTATCTGGTTCTTCACCTTTGGTCTGTTCGGCATAGGCTGGCTGATCGATCTGTTCCTGATCCCGTCGATGGACCGCGAAGCCGACCTGCGCTTCACACCGGGCGCCACCGATTACAGCGTAGCGTGGGTGCTGCTGACCTTCCTCGGCCTGTTCGGCGTCCACCGCATGTACCAGGGCAAGTGGATCACCGGCGTGATTTACCTGTTTACCGGCGGGTTGTTTCTGCTGGGCATCCTGTATGACTTCTGGACAATGAACGACCAGATCTCGATGAAGAACGCCCGACGCGGGTGAGGCTTGCTCAGGGGCGGATGTAGGAACAACTGGCTTTAAACCACCCCTGAAACCGATCACCTCGGCTGTGTCTGGTGCACCGAGGCGGCTGGTTTTGCTGCCGGTTCCCGGCAGTTCGCGGACAAGNTTCGCGAAGGGGTCTTTATGATCGCCGAGAATGCATCGAATGCATCACCGTCTTCGCGAACAAGTTCGCTCCCACAGAGGCCTCGCCCGCCGCTGGTCAGAGCGTGGAGGGCGGTGGCTTGCCTCAACGGCTGTAGCTGATTCGTCCATCCACCAGGGTGTAGCGCACCGAGCCCGGCAGGCAGTGGCCGATGAAGGGGCAGTTCTCGCCTTTGGAGAGCCAGGTTTCTCCGGCCAGGGTCGAGGCGGCAGGATCGAACAGCACGATGTCCGCTGGCGATCCGGCGCTCAGTTTGCCGGCTGGCAGGCGCAGGGCGTCAGCCGGGCCGCTGCTCAGGCGGGCGAGCAGGGTCGGCAGGTCCAGCAAGCCGTCTTCGACCAGCGTCATCGCCAGTGGCAGCAACAATTCCACACTGCTGATGCCCGGCTCGGTCGCGCCGAACGGGGCCAGCTTGGCGTCGCGTTCGTGGGGCTGGTGATGACTCGATATCGCCTGAATGACCCCCGATTTCACCGCCTCACGCAGGCCTTCGCGGTCAGCGCGAGTGCGCAGCGGCGGCTGGACGTGATACAGGCTGGAGAAATCGATCAGTGCTTCATCGGTCAGGATCAACTGGTACAGCGCCACATCTGCCGTCACCGGCAGCCCACGTGCCTGTGCCTGGGCGATCAGCGCTGCACCGCGTGCGCTGGTCAACTGGCTGAAATGCGCGCGCACGCCGCTTTGCTCGACCAGCAACAGGTCGCGAGCCAGCGCCACGGTCTCGGCCGTTTCAGGAATGCCCGCCAAGCCCAGAAAGCTCGCGGTCGGGCCTTCATGGGCCAGGCCGCCTTCGGCCAGGTCGCGGTCTTGCGAATTGAAAATCACGGTCAGGTCGAACGTCGCCGCGTACTCCAGCGCCCGGCACAGTGTGCGGGTATTACTGAAGCTGTTCAGGCCGTTACCGAATGCCACGCAGCCTGCGTCGCGCAGGGCGATCAGTTCTGCCAGCTGTTCGCCTTCCAGGCCCTTGCTCAGCGCGCCGACCGGGAACACCTTGCTGAAACCGGCTTCGCGCGCGCGGTCGAGGATCAGTTCGGCCACCGCCGAGGTGTCGAGCACCGGCTTGGTAAGTGGTGGGCAGCACACGCTGGTCACGCCGCCTGCAGCTGCAGCGCGGGTTTCGCTGGCGATGCTGCCTTTACGGCTGTAACCCGGCTCGCGCAGCGAAACGTTGAGGTCGACCAGCCCGGGGGCGGCCACCAGCCCGCTGGCGTCGATAGTCTGAACCGGTTGAAAACCGGTCGGTGCCGCGCCAATGGCGGCAAGTTTGCCTGCTTCGATGTGCAGGTCGGTAATCTGATCCAGCCCGCTGACCGGGTCGATGACGCGAGCGCCGAGGATGCTGAGCTTCACTGGGCGTTCTCCTGCTCGAATTGTCGTTGTGCGTTTTGCCCGCTCATGGCCATGGACAGCACTGCCATGCGCACGGCAATGCCGTAGGTCACCTGATTGAGAATCACCGAATGCGCTCCATCGGCCACCGCCGATTCAATTTCCACGCCGCGGTTGATCGGGCCGGGGTGCATGACAATCGCGTCCGGCCTGGCCACGGCCAGCCGCGCGGTGGTCAGCCCGAACAGGCGATAGAATTCGCCCTCGCTGGGCAGCAGGCCGCCGGTCATGCGCTCGCGTTGCAGGCGCAGCATGATCACTACGTCGACGTCCTTCAAGCCTTCGTTGAGGTCGGTATAGACCTTGACGCCGTACTGCTCGACGCCGACCGGCAGCAAAGTTTTCGGCCCGATTACGCGGATGTCCGGGCAGCCCAGCGCCTTGAGCGCGAGCATGTTGGAGCGCGCTACACGGGAGTGCAGGATGTCGCCGACGATGGCCACCGAGAGGTTTTCGAAGCCGCCTTTGTGGCGACGAATCGTCAACATATCGAGCATGCCCTGGGTCGGGTGCGCATGGCGGCCGTCACCGCCGTTGATGATCGCCACGTCCGGGCACACGTGCTCGGCAATGAAATGCGCTGCGCCCGAATCGGCATGGCGCACGACAAACATGTCGGCAGCCATCGCTTCTAGGTTGCGCAGGGTGTCGAACAGCGTTTCGCCCTTGCTGGTGGACGAGGTCGAGACGTTCAGGGTGATCACGTCGGCCGACAGGCGCTGGGCCGCCAGTTCGAAGGTGGTGCGGGTGCGTGTGGAGTTTTCGAAGAACACGTTGCACACCGTCTTGCCGCGCAACAGCGGGACCTTCTTCACCGCTCGGGCGCCGACCTCCAGGAACGAGTCAGCCGTGTCGAGGATTTCGGTAAGCAGCTCGCGGGGCAAGCCGTCCAGAGACAGAAAATGGCGCAGCTGGCCCAGATGGTTGAGCTGCAGCGGGCGCTTGGCGTCGAGAGGCGTCATCGCAATGGACTCTTTAAAGGGCGGTGGAGAGGTCTTGAAGCTCGAGCGCCATTGGCTCGGGGCCAGACAGCTTGATGCGTTCGTGCGGTGCCAGCGACAGTGTCGCCCCGACCACATTCGGGCGGATCGGCAGTTCCGCGGCGTCCAGGTCCAGCAGGCAGACCAGCATGACGCTGGCCGGGCGGCCGTAATCGAACAGTTCGTTGAGCGCGGCGCGAATGGTCCGGCCGCTCATCAGCACGTCGTCGATCAACACCAGATGCTGCCCTTCGATCTCGAACGGCAGTTCCGACGGGCGCACTTGCGGGTGCAGGCCGTTCTGGCTGAAATCATCGCGGTAGAACGAGACGTCCAGGGTGCCGAGCGGCGAAGGGTTGTCCAGCTCTTTGAGCAGCGCCTGAGCGACCCACACGCCTCCCGTGCGAATACCAATGAAACGAGGGTCGCTGATGCCGCGCTTGCTCAGGTGAGCGTTCAGGTCAGTGGCCATCTGACGAATCAGTTCGGCGGGATTGGGCAGGCTCATGGTTGCTCCTCTGAGGCTCGGGCAGCGTCCGTCCCAGACTGTGTAAAACTACTGCGCTTGGCAATGCTGCGTTAAAAACAGGCGAAAAATGCTCATTTGGAACACCTGGTGTCGGTCGCGACCCCGGCCGTTTTTCGCCTGTTTTTGCCTTGTCTTGCCTTCGCTCGTGACGTTTTTACACAGTCTGGTCCTTGGCGCGTTGCTCAAGCGATAACGTCTGATCCGGATATCTCGAAGCGACAGGGACTGTAAAAGTCACACATTCAATAATTCTGGGTGCTCGTCGAGCCAGCCTTGCAGCAGCAGTGCAGCGGCGATGGCGTCCACCGGATTGTCCCGGTAACTGCCTTTCTGACCGCCGCGTGCCATGCGCTCGCCTTTGGCCTCGAAGGTCGTCAGGCGCTCGTCGTGGGTATAGACCGTGACGCCGAAGCGCCCGTTGAGTCTGCGCGAAAACTTTTCTGCGCGCGCGCTCATCTCGCTGGGCGTGCCGTCCATGTTCAATGGCAGGCCGACAACGATGGCGTCAGGTTTCCATTCGGTAATCAGCGCCTGCACCTTGTCCCAGTCCGGCACGCCGTTCTGCGCCTTGAGCGTGCAGAGCTCGCGTGCCTGACCGGTGATCGCCTGGCCGACGGCAACGCCGATCTGTTTGGTGCCGTAATCAATCCCCAGCAGTAAGCGCAAAGCGGCCATCAGGCGTGACCTGCCTGGGTCGAGATCAGGCTGAGATTGACGCCGAGACGTCTGGCGGCGGCATCGAGACGTTGCTCGCTGTTGACATCGAACAGAATCGCCGGGTCGAACGAACAGGTCAGCCAGGCGTTGTCGGCCATTTCGGCATCCAGCTGGCCGGCGTCCCATCCGGCATAGCCGAGGGTGATCACATTTTGATCAGGCCCGTAGCCGTCAGCGATGGAAAACAGCACGTCCTGCGAGGTGGACAGCGAGATTCCGCCGGGCAGCGCGACCGTGGCCTGAAACAGCTGGCCGCTGGGGTGCAGGACGAAGCCGCGATCAGTCTGCACCGGGCCGCCGGAATGGATGACGATTTCCTCGCAGCGTTTCGGTGCTGGCAGCTCCGGTCGCAGCTGTTCGAGCACATCCGCCAGGGTCAGGCTTTGCGGGCGGTTGATCACCAGCCCCATTGCGCCATTGGCGTTGTGCTCGACAACGTAGGTCAAGGTCTGAGCAAAGTTCTCGTCGTGCATGTGCGGCATGGCGATCAGGAACTGGTGCTTGAGATAACTCGGGGAGACGTTTTTCATGAGTCCTAGTGTGGCGTCGTGTTACTGACCTGACAACTGGCACTTATACGTGTAGAGCACCGGTTGGCAAAAATGTCAGTTGCTGGAGAGCTTGTCGCCGCGTGCAAATTTCCAGGTGCGAATGATCTCGAGCCGATCGATGTCTGCCAGATCGCCGGTGAACGGCGCAAAAGGCGCAGCCAGACGCACGATTCGCTGTGCGGCTTGATCCAGCAGCGGTTGCCCGGAGGATTCCAGCACCAGCACTTCGTACAGCGAGCCGTCGCGATTGATCGACACAAGAAGTCGCAAATTGCCGTAGATCTGCTGGCGGCGAGCTTCCTCAGGATAGTTCAGGTTGCCGACCCGTTCGACCTTTTTGCGCCAATCGTCCTTGTACCAGGCGCCTTTGTCGCGCATGGTCGAGGCTGCATTCAGCCGGTGGATCTTCGGCCGCTTGGCGTAAGCCTGCTGCTCGTTCGAGAGTTCGGCTTCAAGGCTGGCGATCTCGTTGCTCAGCTCCGAGCTGTCAAACGTCGGCGCAGCCTTGGTGGTCGGGTCGGGCTTGACCTCTTCGCGCTTGGCGACGGTTTTCTGCGGGCTTGGCGCGCTGGTGGAAACCGCAGTCTTCGGCGCTTCCTGCTTGACCACCGGCTTGCTGGCCGGTGGCGGGGTGACCTTGTTGACCTTGGTGTCCTGATACGGTGCCAGCTCGGTGGTCTTGAGCGTTTCGGCCTTGTCCAGCGTGCCGCTGCCCTGCTGATCGTCCTGCGCCAGATAATCCGCCTGTTTGGGCTTTTCGTCGCTTTTGAACGTGGCGAGGGTGATTTCCAGCGTCTGCGAGATCTGCTCCGGCTTGACGTAGGTAAAGCCCACGCCAAGGATGATCACCAAGTGGATCAGCGCCGCGATCAGCAGGGTAAAACCCAGGCGATCAGCGGGGCGCACACCGACGTTGGAGAGTTCGAGGGGAAGCTCGTTTCGGGCCATGGATGTCATCGGCGGTTCAGCATCTCGTCAGCCTGCATGTCAAAATCCGTGTCGTGTCACAGGTGGCGCATGATAACGCAATGTGCGGTTTGGCTTCTGACGAAGGAACGCCGCTCGTCTTCGCGGACAAGCGAAACGTCGCCCTGTCCGCTCCCACAAAAGCCCCATCTCCTGGGGCTTAACCCTTGCGCGCTTGCAGCTTCTTGTCGATTGCATCCATCAGCAGGCCGCCGATGTTGGTGCCGAATGCGTTGTCGATTTCGCGAATGCAGGTCGGGCTGGTGACGTTGATTTCGGTCAGGTGCTCGCCGATCACGTCGAGGCCGACGAACAGCAGGCCTTTTTCACGCAGGGTCGGGCCAATCTGTTCGGCGATCCAGCGATCCTTGTCGGTCAACGGGCGGGCTTCGCCACGGCCGCCAGCGGCAAGGTTGCCACGCGTCTCGCCGGCCGCGGGGATGCGCGCCAGGCAGTACGGCACCGGCTCGCCATCGACCATCAGGATGCGTTTGTCGCCGTCCTTGATGGCCGGCAGGTAACCCTGCGCCATGATCTGCTGGGTGCCGTGGGCGGTCAGGGTTTCGAGGATCACCGAGAGGTTCGGGTCGCCCGCGCGATGGCGGAAGATCGACGCGCCGCCCATGCCGTCCAGCGGCTTGAGGATCACGTCACCGTGCTGTTCGGCGAATTCACGGATGATGTCCGCGCGGCGGCTGACCAGCGTCGGCGGCGTGCACTGCGGAAACAGTGTGGCGAACAGCTTCTCGTTGCAGTCGCGCAGGCTCTGCGGCTTGTTGACCACCAGCACGCCAGCGCGCTCGGCCTGCTCCAGCAGGTAAGTGGTGTAGACGAATTCCATGTCGAACGGCGGGTCCTTGCGCATCAGGATCACGTCCAGATCGTCGAGACCTGCGTCGACTTCGGCTTCGAATTCGAACCACTTGGCCGGATCGGCAAACACCTTGAGCGGCTTCATGCGCCCGCGGGCCTGGCCGGCGTTCTGGTAAAGGTCTTTCTGTTCCATATAGAACAGCGACCAGCCGCGTTCCTGTGCGGCAAGGAGCATGGCCAGCGAGCTATCCTTTTTATAGGAGATGCGCTCAATGGGGTCCATGACAATCCCTAGGCGAACGCTCATGGG
The DNA here is from genome assembly GCF_001293775.1 of Pseudomonas syringae pv. cilantro. Classification (GTDB taxonomy): domain Bacteria; phylum Pseudomonadota; class Gammaproteobacteria; order Pseudomonadales; family Pseudomonadaceae; genus Aquipseudomonas; species Aquipseudomonas syringae_P. The sequence continues at coordinate 91,846 of NZ_LGLN01000086.1, read as the reverse complement.
CAATATCCTCTGATCGGTAAGGGCCGCAACGGCCATAAAATTGGCATCAGGGTGGCGCTCCGAGTGCTCCCGGTCAAGAGGCAGGCCTGCCACGGTGCGCTTTATGGATTGCGTCTGGAGAGTGTGCTAAAAAGGCTCGGCATCCGGTCTTCGGTCCCTGTGGATCAATGAAGCGATACCGTCAGGCTCTCAGTGCCTCGCAGAATGCGCAAAAAATTCGCTGCGGCGATGGAAGAGCAGCTTATGGAACAACACGCCTCCGCCTTGAAAGTCATGGTCATCGATGACTCGAAGACCATCCGCCGCACCGCCGAAACGCTGCTCAGAAACGCAGGCTGCGAAGTCATCACTGCGATAGACGGTTTCGACGCGCTGGCCAAGATTGCCGATAACCACCCGCGAATCATATTCGTCGATATCATGATGCCGCGTCTGGACGGCTATCAGACCTGCGCGCTGATCAAGAACAACCGGGCATTCAAGTCGACGCCGGTCATTATGCTGTCGTCGAAGGACGGGCTGTTCGACAAGGCCAAGGGGCGGATTGTCGGTTCCGATCAGTTTTTGACCAAGCCTTTCAACAAGGAAGAACTGCTCAGCGCCATCAAGGCTCATGTGCCGGGTTTCGTTGCAGCAGAACAACATCTATCGTGACGCCCGCGCCTGATGTCGCGCGCTCGTAATCTGACGGGGAACACCCATGGCTCGAATATTGATCGTCGATGATTCGCCGACTGAAATGTACAAACTCACCGGCATGCTGGAAAAGCACGGTCACGAAGTGCTGAAAGCCGAGAACGGTGCTGACGGCGTGGCGCTGGCCCGTCAGGAAAAGCCTGACGCTGTATTGATGGACATCGTCATGCCGGGTCTCAACGGCTTTCAGGCCACGCGCCAACTGACCAAAGATGCCGACACCAGCAATATTCCGGTGATCATGATCACCACCAAGGATCAGGAAACCGACAAGGTCTGGGGCAAACGCCAGGGTGCGCGGGATTACCTGACCAAGCCGGTGGATGAAGAAACCCTGATGAAAACCCTGAACGCGGTGCTGGCCGGCTGATTGCCGGGATTACCATGGCTGAGCCTCGTACCGCCTTTGAACTGCTGCTGGACATGGATCGGCGTTGCCGTTCGCTGGCGGCCGGGCTGCCGTTGCAGGAAGCCCATCAGCAGGACTGGATCGGCATTGGTTTTCGCATGGGCGAGCAGCGTTTTGTGGCGCCTATCGGCGAAATCGCCGAAATTCTCCATGAACCCCGTTATGCCGCCATGCCGGGCGTGAAACCCTGGGTGGTAGGCGTCGCCAACCTGCGTGGCCGGCTGCTGCCGATCATGGACCTGTGCGGCTTCTTCGGTCATGAGATGGTGCCGGTCCGCAGGCAGCGGCGGGTACTGGTGGTCGAACACAGCGATGTGTTCACCGGCTTGCTGGTGGATGAGGTGTTCGGCATGCAACGCTTCAGTCAGCCGAGCCTCATACCCCAGATACCGCAAGACGTGGAACAGCGCATGGTGCCGTTTCTGCGCGGGCAATTCATTCGCGAGCAGGTCTGGCAGGTGTTCAGCCCGTGGGCGGTCGTGCAGTCCGAAGATTTCAGGGATCTGGCGTCCTAGAGTGTGGCACGGTTTGTTTTATATGATTTAGGCGGGGGCCTGATTGATGGGTAATACAGGCAGGTCATTGGAAGGCGCACGAAGCCGGACGCAGATTATTCTGCTGTTCGTCGCGCTGATTGTTTTCATCATGTTGCTGTTCGCCAACTTTGCTTACCTCAATACTCAGTCGAATTACGACAAGCAATACATCGGGCATGCTGGCGAACTGCGCGTTCTGTCGCAGCGCATTGCCAAGAACGCCACCGAAGCAGCTTCGGGCAAAACCCCGGCGTTCAAATTGCTGGCCGACGCCCGCAACGATTTCGACGTGCGCTGGGGCTACCTGAGAAAAGGCGACCCCGCCACCGGGCTCCCCGCCGCACCGGATCTGATCCGCGACGAGCTGCGCACCGTGCAGAAAGATTGGGAAGGGCTGCGCAAGAGCACCGACGTGATTCTGGCCAGCGAACAGACGGTGCTGTCGCTGCACCAGGTGGCGGCAACCCTGGCGGAAACCATCCCCCAGTTGCAGGCCGAATACGAGAAAGTCGTCGAGATTCTCCTGCAAAGCCGTGCGCCCGCCGCGCAAGTGGTGGTCGCCCAGCGTCAGGCGCTGCTGGCCGAACGGATTCTCGGTTCGGTGAATACCGTGCTGGCCGGTGATGAAACCGCCGTTCAGGCTGCCGATGCCTTTGGCCGCGACGCCAGCCAGTTCGGCCGCGTGCTGAACGGCATGCTGGAAGGCAATGCGACGCTGCGCATCTCGCAGGTCGAAGACCGCGACGCGCGCGCGCGACTGGCGGAGATCGCCGAGCTGTTCGAGTTCGTGTCCGGTTCGGTGGACGAGATTCTCGAAACATCGCCCGAGCTGTATCAGGTGCGTGAAGCGTCCGGGAACATCTTCAACACCTCGCAAACCCTGCTCGATGAAACGTCGATGCTCGCCAACAGCCTGGAAAACCTTGCCAAACGCCGCACCATGAACACCGTCGGTGGCTACGTGCTGGGTTTGCTTGCGCTGATGTCGATCATCCTGATCGGCCTGATAATGGTCCGCGAGACCAATCGACAGCTGCGTGAAACCGCGCAGAAGAGCGAGCGCAACCAGAACGCGATCATGCGTCTGCTCGATGAGATCGAAAGCCTGGCGGACGGCGACCTGACCGTGACGGCCTCGGTGACCGAGGATTTCACCGGCGCGATTGCCGACTCCATCAATTACTCCATCGACCGGCTGCGCGAACTGGTAGTGACCATCAACCTGACGGCTGAACAGGTCGCTTCTGCAGTCACCGAAACCCAGGCCACGGCCATGCAACTGTCGGCGGCGTCCGAGCATCAGGCGTTGCAGATCAGCGCGGCGTCGACTGCCGTCAACGACATGGCAGCGTCCATCGACCAGGTGTCGGCCAATGCGTCGGAGTCCTCGGCGGTGGCAGAGCGTTCGGTGGCGATTGCCAACAAGGGCAACGAAGTGGTGCACAACACCATTCACGGCATGGACAACATCCGCGAACAGATTCAGGACACCTCCAAGCGTATCAAGCGGCTGGGCGAGTCTTCGCAGGAAATTGGCGACATTGTCAGCCTGATTGACGACATTGCCGACCAGACCAACATTCTGGCCCTCAACGCAGCGATTCAGGCCTCCATGGCCGGTGATGCCGGGCGAGGCTTTGCGGTGGTTGCCGACGAAGTGCAGCGGCTGGCCGAGCGCTCGTCGTCCGCCACCAAGCAGATCGAAACCCTGGTGCGCGCCATTCAGAACGACACCAACGAAGCGGTCATCTCCATGGAGCAGACAACTAGTGAAGTGGTGCGCGGCGCGCGGCTGGCGCAGGACGCTGGCGTAGCGCTCGGCGAAATCGAAGGGGTTTCCAGGGTGCTGGCCGAACTGATCGAAAGTATCACCGACGCCGCCCATCAACAGGCCGAGTCCGCCGGGCAGATTTCTAAGACCATGACCGTGATTCAGCAGACTACCTCGCAGACGACCTCGGGCACCGCCGCGACGGCCGAGAGCATCGGTAACCTGGCAAAAATGGCCAGCGAAATGCGCCGCTCGGTCTCGGGATTCACCCTGCCACCCTCGAAGAAGATCGGATGATGTTCAAAAAATGAACACTCTTCATGGGATAACAGGCGGAAATCGTCATGGCTGATCGTCACGATTACGTGGCCCTGGAATGGCTCAAGGGCGAGATTGCCGAGACGCTGCGTCAAGCTCGCCAGGCGCTCGACGCGTTCATCGAAGACCCGGCCGACAGTGCGGCGATGGCCCGCTGTCTGGACCTGGTGCACCAGGTTCACGGCAGCCTGCAAATGATCGAGTTCTATGGCGCCGCGCTGCTGGCCGAGGAAATCGAGCAACTGGCGCTGGCAGTGCAGCAGAATCGCGTCAGCCATCCTGTGGAGTCCGAGCAACTGCTGATTCAGGCCATGAGCCAGCTGCCGATTTATCTGGACCGCATACATTCAGCCCGTCGCGACCTGCCGCTGGTGGTTTTGCCGCTGCTCAACGACCTGCGCAGTGCGCGGGGCGAAAGCCTGCTGTCGGAAACCAGCCTGTTTGCCCCGCAACTGGTCAGTGTCCCGCCACTCGACGACGAAGCACTGGCGCGGCGCAACACGCCTGAACTGCTCAACCTTTTGCGCAAACTGCGCCAGACGTTACAGGCCGCACTGGCCGGCCTGATGCGCGAGCAGGGCGTGCAGACCCAGCTCGGTTACATGGCAAAAGTCTTTGCCCGGCTGGAACAGTTGTGTGAAGACGCGCCGCTGGGGCCACTCTGGCGAATCGCCACGGCACTGGTCGAAACCATGCTCAATGGCAATTTCACCAACAGCCCGGCGCTGCGCAGCCTGCTGAAGGATGCCGACAAGGAACTCAAGCGTCTGACCGAACAGGGCGTGGCGGGGATCAATCAGCCCGCGCCTGAAGAATTGCTGAAGAGCCTGCTGTTCTACATCGCCAAGTCCGACAGCCTGGCGCCGAAGATGCTTGATCTCAAGGATCAGTACGCGCTGGCGGATGCCTTGCCCGGCGACGACGTGGTCGATGAAGAGCGCGCTCGGATGGCCGGGCCTGACCGCGATGCCATGCGCTCGGTCATCGTGGCCTTGTGCGAAGGGCTGGTGCGGGTCAAAGAGCGGCTCGATGTATTCGTGCGTGGCGACCGTCAGCACGTCAGCGAACTCAACGCGTTACTGCCGCCGCTGCGGCAGATTGCCGATACCCTGGCGGTGCTGGGTTTTGGCCAGCCGCGCAAGGTGATCATCGATCAACTGACCGTCGTGCAGGGTCTGGCGCAGGGCCAGCGCGAACCCAGCGATGCCGCGCTGATGGATGTGGCGGGGGCCTTGCTGTATGTCGAATCGACCCTCGCCGGCATGGCCGGCAGCAATGAGCCGTCCAGCCTTGAAGAAAGCCGCCTGCCGACCACCGATCTGACCCAGATCCATCAACTGGTGATTCGCGAAGCGCGCATCGTGTTGCAGCAGGCCAAGGACGTGATCGTCGATTACATCGACGGCGAGTGGGACCGCCAGCGGCTTGACTCGCTGTGTGCCCTGCTGGTGCAGGTGCGCGGTGCGCTGGCGATGATTCCGCTGGCACGCGCGGCGAGCCTGCTTGCGGCCTGCAACGAATACATTCAGGAGCACCTGCTGGTCGACGACACCCGGCCAGGCTGGGTGCAGCTCGATTGTCTGGCCGACACGATCAGCGCGATCGAGTACTACCTGGAGCGCCTGCTCGAAGACCACGAGGCACCGGGCGATCAGATTCTCGACATGGCCCGGCAAAGCCTGGCGCGGCTGGGCTATTCACCCGCAGCGGACACCCTGGAAGTGCCGCTGCTCGACGAAATCATCACTCAGGACGAACTGCTCGAACTGGACGACCGCAAAGCGCTGGTCAGCCCGACACAGACGATCGCTCAGGTGCTCGCCAGCCCGGTGTCTGCGGTCAATCCGCCTGCTCGCAACGTCCCGACCAGCTTGCTGCCGCCCGCCGCTGACGAGGAGAAGGTCGACGACGAGTTGCGCGATGTGTTTCTCGAAGAGGCCGACGAAGTACTCGATGCACTGCGTGAATACCTGCCGCGCTGGTTTGCCTCGCTGAGCAGCGGCGGCCATTGGGACAGCACGGCGCTGACCGAAGTGCGCCGGGCGTTCCACACGCTCAAGGGCAGCGGGCGGATGGTGCGCGCGCTGATCCTCAGCGAACTGGCCTGGGCGGTCGAAAACCTGCTCAATCGGGTGCTTGAAGGCAATGTGCTGCCGGGCCTTGAGGTGCAACAGCTGATGCACGAGGTGCTGGCGCTGCTGCCGTCGGTGATCCGCGATTTTGCCGATGACGCGCAGCGCCAGCGCAACGATGTCGACCTGCTGGCGGCCCGCGCCCACGCGCTGGCCAACGGTCTTGAGCCGGCGCCGCTGGCGAGGTCTGCCGATCCTGCCTCAGGCGAACCGCTCGATCCGCAGTTACTGGAGATTTTCCGTCAGGAAGCGCAGGGCCATCTGGGCACCTTGAGCCGCTTCCTCGACACTGCCGAGCGAGCGAGTTCGCCGTCGATCAGCGACAGCGTGCTGCGCGCCCTGCATACGCTCAAAGGCAGCGCACACATGGCCGGCGTCTTGCCGATTGCCGAACTGGCGAGCCCGCTCGATCAACTGGTTCGCGAGTACAAGGCCAACCTGATCGACATCGGCACGCCTGAACTGAACCTGTTGCGCAGCGCCGAGCCGCTGTTGCGCCTCGGTCTGGAACAGCTGGACACCACCCCGCTGGGCGAAATACCGGGTGCGGCCGAGTTGATCGAGGCGGCCAGCATGCTGCTCAACGACCGGCTTACCGCAGTGCTGCGCGAGTCGGACAACGGGCTGCGCATCAAGCGTAATCCCCAGTTGATTGCCAGCTTTCTGGCCGAAGGCATGGACATCGTCCTCGACGCTGAAAACCTGCTGCGGCGCTGGCGTCAGCATCCTGGAGAGCGTCAGGAGCTGAGCGCGCTGCTGGATGAATTGACCACCTTGGGGCATGGCGCGCATCTGGCCGATCTGCCCCAGGTGGATGAGCTGTGCGAGGCCTTGCTTGACCTGTATGGCGCCGTCGAAGAAAGCAGTCTGGCGGTCAGCGAGCGGTTTTTCGATGAGGCGGAGCACGCCCATGAAGCGTTGATCAACATGCTCGATCAGGTGGCTGCCGGTCAGGATGTCGAACCTCGTCCGGAGTGCGTGCGCGCGCTGCACGAACTGCTGGCCGAGGCACTGGACCCGTCGGCGACCGGTCTGATCAAGAGCGATGGCCAGCACACCTTGAGTGTGACAGAGCTCAACACGGCGACCGAACAACTGGCCCGTGAGGCCGTGCAGCCCGAGGTTCCCAGCCCGGACGACGAGATCGTCGAGATATTTCTGGAAGAAGCCGTCGACATCCTCGACAGCGCCGGACAGGCCCTGCAACGCTGGCTGGCAGACCCGGAAAACCCGGCGCCGTTGGGCTCGCTGCAACGTGACCTGCATACCCTCAAGGGCGGCGCACGGATGGCCGAAGTGGCCGAGGTCGGCGACCTGGCTCATGAGCTGGAAAATCTTTACGAAGGCCTGATCGACCGGCGTATCGGCTTCTCTCCGGCGCTGGCCGATCTGCTGCACCAGAGCCATGACCATCTGGCAATCCTGCTGGAGCAACTGTATCGGCATGAAGCACTCAGCGACCCTTCGGCGCTGATCGCGGCGCTGGGTCGCTGTCGGCACATTGCAAAGCCTGACGCGTCGGCGCTCTCTCAGGCGAGCGAAGAACCGCCCGAGCATGACACCGAGCTGCGTGAAATCTTCCTCGAAGAAGGTTTTGACATTATCGAGAGCTCAGGCGCAGCGCTGGTCCGCTGGCAGGCCGATCCGCACAACATGCTGGAAGTCGAGAACCTGCTGCGCGACCTGCACACCCTCAAGGGCGGCGCGCGCATGGTCGAGATCGCGCCAATCGGCGATCTCGCGCACGAGCTGGAAACCCTTTACGAAGGGCTGTCCAGCGGCAGCATGCAGCCTGATTCACTGATGATCAGCCTGCTGCAGAGCGGTCATGACGTGTTGGCCGACATGCTGGATGCGGTGCGCACTGACAAGCCGATGCCCGACGCCACCTTGTTGATCGACAAGATTCGCGCCCTGGCCAGTCTGGAGCCGGGTGCCAGAGTGGCGGTTGCGTCTACGCTGGAGAGCACTCCGGAACCCGTCGTGACGGTTGCGCCGGTTGCAGAGCCCGACGCCGAACGTGGCGGTCCGGAAATGGTCAAGGTGCCCGCCGAGCAGCTGGAAAACCTGGTCAACCTGGCGGGCGAGACGTCGATTTTTCGTGGGCGAATCGAACAGCAGATGCTCGACGCGCAGGTTGCGCTGGTGGAAATGGAAACCACCATCGAACGTATGCGCGATCAACTGCGTCGCCTCGATATGGAGACGCAAGGCCGGATTCTCAGCCGCGAACAGGTTCAGGCCGAGCGTTTGGGCTATGAAGAATTCGATCCGCTGGAAATGGACCGCCATTCCCAGTTGCAACAATTGTCGCGCGCGCTGTTCGAGTCTGCGTCCGACCTGATGGACCTCAAGGAAACCCTCGGCGCTCGCACCCGTGACGCGGAAACCCTGCTGTCGCAACAGGCGCGGGTCAACACTCAGTTGCAGGAGGGTCTGATGCGCACGCGCATGGTGCCGTTCGAGCGACTGGTGCCGCGCTTGCGCCGCGTGGTGCGTCAGGTAGCGTCAGAGCTGCACAAGAAAGTGCATTTCGAGGTCGGCAATGCCGAGGGGGAAATGGACCGCAACGTGCTGGAACGCATGGTCGCGCCGCTGGAGCACATGCTGCGCAACGCCGTCGATCATGGCCTGGAAAGCACTGAGAAGCGCATTGCTGCTGGCAAGCCGGAGCAGGGCCGGATCAGTCTGGAGCTGATGTACGAGGGCGGCGATATCGTCATCGAACTGAGTGATGACGGCTCGGGCGTCGATCTGGCGGCAGTGCGGCGCAAGGCCATCAAGCGCGGCATGATCGACCCGGACGCCGACCTGTCCGATCACGAGGTGCTGCCGTTCATCCTTCAGGCCGGATTTTCCACCAGCGAGATCATCACCCAGATTTCCGGGCGCGGTGTCGGCATGGACGTGGTGCACGCCGAGGTCAAGCAGCTGGGTGGCTCGATGGTCATCGACTCGGTGCCCGGCAAAGGCACGCGCTTTCGTATCCGGCTGCCGATTTCGGTGTCGGTCAACCGTGCGCTGATGGTGACCTGTGGTGAAGAGCAGTACGCGGTGCCGCTCAATACCGTCGACGGCATCGTGCGCGTGATGGCCAACGAGCTGGATGCCTATTACCAGACCGTCCCGCCGCGTTATCAATACGGCGGCCGCAGCTATGAGTTGCGCTATCTGGGCGAACTGCTGGGCAACAGTCCGCCAAGGCTGGTCGGCCAGTTGCAGCCGCTGCCGGTTTTGCTGGTGCATTTGCAGGATCAGTGGGTGGCTGTGCAGGTCGATGCGCTGGCCGGTTCCCGGGAAATCGTGGTCAAGAGCCTTGGGCCGCAGTTTTCCGGCGTGCAGGGCATTTCCGGCGCGACAATTCTGGGCGATGGCCGGGTGGTGCTGATTCTGGACCTGATGGCGCAGATCCGTACCTTGCAAGGCCTGCCGTTCAGAGGCCTGACACCGGTCTCGTACAGCGAGGTCGAGCACGCCAGGCCGCTGCTGGTGATGGTCGTGGACGATTCGGTGACTGTGCGCAAAGTGACCAGCCGCCTGCTCGAACGGCACGGCATGCACGTGCTGACGGCCAAGGACGGGATAGACGCCATGAGCCTGTTGCAGGAACACACCCCTGACATCATGCTGCTGGACATCGAAATGCCGCGCATGGACGGTTTTGAAGTGGCCAGTCAGATTCGGCAGGACGAAGAACTCAAGGGTCTGCCGATCATCATGATCACCTCCCGTTCTGGCCAGAAACACCGCGACAGGGCCATGGCCTTGGGTGTCAACGAGTACCTGAGCAAGCCTTATCAGGAAACCGTGTTGCTGGAGAGCATCGCCTACTGGAGTCAGGTTCATGTCTGAAGGTACGTTCCAGACCAGTCGCCTGACCAGCCTGACTGGTCTTTTGTTACCGCTGAGCGACCGCCATCTGCTGGTGCCGAACGTTGCGGTGGCCGAGTTGATCGACTATCAGGATTGCAGCGCCGGGCCGGACGCGCCTGAGTGGTACCTGGGGCCGATCAGCTGGCGCGAACTGACGTTGCCGCTGCTCAGCTTCGAAGCTGCCTGCGGAGGACGCACACGGGTCGGAGGTCGCGCCCGAATCGTGGTGCTCAACGCGCTGGGCGCCCGTAACGACGTGCGCTTCATCGCTATGCTGACCCAAGGCATCCCGCGCTCCTGCAAGGTCGACAGCCAGCTGAGCTACGTCGACGTCCCGCTGGCCGAACTGGAACTGGCCGCCGTGCAGATCGGCGAAACCGTCGCCCGCATCCCTGACCTGGAGGGGCTGGAGCAGTGGCTGGTGGATGCGAAGGCTAAGGGCGTAGGAGCGTCGCCCGGTCCGCTCCTCCGGCCTCCGGCCAAAATCTAAAGCAGACTTGTGTACAACGCTGAGCGCAGGAATGCCTCGGGTGACGCTCTGCGTCACAAATCTGCGTATCACCCCAGCCCTCACGACGTGCAGATGGGCGCAGGAGGAATGGGGCTGTGAGAGCGGACTTGTCCGCGAAAGGGTCGTTATAATCGCCGAAATTGTAGCGTTTGATCCTCCGCCTTCGCTTGTCCTCGAAGGCGTAATGCTTGGCATCATCTGATACTCGGCATACACAAATAATGTATTTTTAAATGATACCTGGGCGGTTTTTCAACGATGTATTCGGTGTTTGATAATCAGTCTTCGTGGACAAGTCCACTCCTACAGGGCTTTTGTATGTTGTTGAAAGCGGAGCGCTGGCACGAGGATCAAAAGCCTTACGACGAGCAACTGATCTCCAGGTGCTTGCCCCAGTCCGGTGGACGTTGGGCATAGCCTTCCATATCGGGTTGTTCGGTGAAGGGGGTGCAGAGCACTTGGTGCAGGCGGCGAACTTCTGCGTAGTCGCCCTGTTCTGCTGCTTCGATGGCGTTTTGCGCCAGGTAGTTGCGCAAAACGTACAGCGGGTTTACCGCGTGCATGCGGGTCTGGCGATCTTGCTCGGTGCCATTGTCTTCGCGACCGATACGCGCCAGGTACGCTTCTGCCCAGCCATCGAAGCCCTTGATGTCGACAAAGTCGTCGCGCAAGGTGCGTAGCGCTTCTGCGGCCGGTTGATCACCCAGGCGGCGGAAGAACAGTGTGTAATCCACCGCGCTGTTCTGCATCAGTTGCAGTAACCGACTGACCAACTGGTCATCCTGCTCCTCGGCCACCGTCAGCCCCAGGCGACGACGCATCAGGTCCAGGTAGTGCGCCTGATACAGCGGCAAGAACAGGCCAATCGCCTCGCGCAACGCCTCCACACTGATGAACGGCGTCAAGGCCTGTGCCAGCGCGCTGAGGTTCCACTGCGCAATGGGCACCTGATTGCTGAAGGAGTAACGGCCTTCATGATCGGAATGATTACAGATGAAGTGCTCGTCGAAATCATCCAGAAACGCAAACGGCCCGAAGTCGAAGGTAATGCCTAGAATCGACATGTTGTCGGTGTTCATCACCCCATGGCAGAAACCATAAGCCTGCCACTTGGCGATCAGTTCAGCGTTACGCTCGACGATCTCGCGAAACATCGCCAGATACGGCTCCGGCTGCTCCTGACAGTGCGGGTAATGCAGTGTCAGCACGTGCTCGGCCAGCGTCTTCAGCTGTTCCGGCTGTTTGGTGTAGAACAGGTATTCAAGACTGCCGAAACGCACATGGCTCTGCGCCATACGCAGCACCATGGCGGCATATTCCTGGGTTTCGCGCCACACCGGTGTGTTGGAGCTGATCACACAGCCAGCGCGGCTGCTCGGAATGCCCAGCGCATGCAGCGCTTCGGAAGCCAGAAACTCGCGAATCGAAGACCTCAGCACCGCACGCCCATCGCCCATTCGCGAATACGGCGTGCGGCCGGCGCCCTTGAGGTGCAGGTCCCAATGCTCGCCCGCGTCGTTGTAGACCTCGCCCAGCAACAAGCCACGGCCATCGCCCAGACGCGGGTTATAGGAACCGAACTGATGGCCCGAATAAACCATCGCCCGTGGCTCTGCCTCGGCCCATAGTTTGTGACCGCTGAAAATCTCCGCGAACAGCGGCAGATCGGCCTGCTCAGGGTCCAGGTCCAGCAACGCCAAGGCTGATTCGCTGGCGACTACCAAACGTGGCGCATCAATAGGTTCGGGCAAGACGTGGGTAGAAAACGCATCGCCCAGGCGGGCAAAGCGGTTGTCGAAAACGAGTTCGTCGAGGGCTTTCAAAGCGTTTCGCCTCCAGAGGGGGAGTGTCAGGCGTGTCATGGAACGGCGGGCGGGTGCCATCGATCAGAACCCGTAGACCCATGCCATCAGCGGGAGTTCTGGCAATCAGGCGTCAGGTCTGACTGCCGGTCCGGCTGCGCTGGAAAGCGGCCAGCACCGTGCGTTCCGATTGCACCAGATAATCTTCCAGCATGCGCGTCGCTTCATCGGTCTGGCCAGCGTCGAGAAGGCCCAGAACCGCGGCGTTCATGTCGAGATAAGGCGAGTGAAGCAGTTCGGGATTGTTCAGCAGCCCGAACGCCAGGCGCAATTCGGCTGAGATCTGCCCGTAAAACGTGACCAGTCGCGGGCTGTCCGCCAGTTCGACGATCGCCTTGTGGAACATCATGTTGGCAGTGCCGACCGCCACCCAGTCACGGGCTTCGCGGGCCTTGATGCCGGCGTCGACCGCTTCACGCATGTGTTGCACGCCCGGATGCTGCGGGTAGCCCTGGGCAATGGCCGTGCATTCGATGAAACGGCGCACGCGGTAGATGTCGATGATCGACGCCATATCCGGTTCGGCCACCGTCACGCCACGGTTGGGTTCGTGCTTGAGCAAGCCCTCGCGGGTCAATACCCGAAACGCCTCTCTCAGGGTGTTGCGGGAAACTTGCAGGCTGTCCGCCAGTGCCGCCTCCGACAGGCGTTGCCCGGGGACCAGCTCGCCCTCCACCAGCATTTTGCGCAGTTCCTGGGTGAGGGATTCTCCACGCGTTCGGGGCACGGAGAGCGGGACGTCGTTCATAAAGGATCCAGTCAGAGAAAAGCGGCTTTGATATTCCACGAGAGCTTGGTGGCTGGCAAGGAAGATGGGTGAAATGTGCTTCATCAAGTAGCACCCATGAGGGGAAGCGTAACAACGTGGTGCATTTGAAGGGCGTATAGAGATTGGATTGTTCAACAATATTTTCTTTATGCATCTACAGCTTGGCGCTGCTGAGTGACCTTTGGCATGCTCATTGCTCAGGCAGAGTATCTCTCACCTCAGGAATGCCGCCGTGACACAGACTGCCAATGAGTTCACCAAGGCGCGACGCGCCTCATTGATTGCCGCAATCTTCATGATGGCGACTTCTGCCATCGGCCCCGGTTTTCTGACCCAGACCGCCACGTTCACCGCGACGCTTGGGGCCGCATTTGCTTTCGGCATTCTGGCGTCGATCCTGATCGACTTTGTGGTGCAACTGAACGTCTGGCGCATCGTCACGCTGACCAAAATGCGCGCGGCCGACCTGGCCAACGCAGCGATTCCGGGCAGCGGCTACTTGCTGGCGGTGCTGGTGATCTTCGGTGGGCTGGTGTTCAGTCTGGGCAACATTGCCGGCGCGGGTCTGGGCCTCAACGCGCTGATCGGCCTCGACCCCAAGTGGGGCGGTGCCTTGAGTGCATTGATTGCCATCGCGATCTTTTCCTCGCATCGCGCAGGCATTGCGATGGATCGCATCATGATGGTGTTGGGCACTCTGAAGGTCTGCCTGATCCTCTTCGCTGCCTTTGCCTCGCATCCGCCGCTGGGTGAGGCGTTGCGCCAGACTATCCTGCCGGATCTGGTCGATTTCGCCGCCATTACCACCATCGTCGGTGGCACGGTCGGCGGCTACATCACTTACGCCGGTGCTCACCGCTTGCTTGATCGCGGCACGGTCGGAGTCGAGAACATCGACGTGGTGTCCAAGGCGGCGCTGACCGGTATTCTGGTCACCGGGATTGTTCGTTACGTGTTGTTTCTGGCAATTCTCGGCGTGGTCGCCAGCGGCGTCGTCATCGATGTGTCCGGCAAAGGCGCCAACCCTGCGGCTCAGGCGTTCACTGCGGCGGCTGGCAACTTCGGCCTGATCATGTTCGGTCTGGTGCTCTGGGCAGCGGGTATCAGCAGCGTGATCGGCGCGTCCTACACGTCGATGTCGTTCATCACGGTGTTCTCCAAACGCATCACCGAGCGGGCGCGCAATCTGGCGACGGTCGGCTTTATTCTGATCACCGTGGTCGTATACGTATTGTGGGGCAAGCCACCGGCCGCATTGCTGGTGTTCGCGGGCGGTTTCAACGGCCTGATCCTGCCGCTCGGCCTGAGCATTTTCATGTACGTCGGCTGGCGCCGGTCCGACATGATGGACGGCTATCACTACCCGCGCTGGCTATTGGTGCTGGGCGTGCTGACCTGTCTGCTGTCGTGGTACATGGCGTTCAAGTCAGTCGGTCCCATCTTTGCCTTTATCAATGCAGCCTGATTCGGAGAACAAGAAATGCCTGCGATAGACCTGAACAGCGACCTCGGCGAAAGCTTCGGCGCCTGGAGCATGGGCGACGACGAAGCGATTCTCGACGTGGTCAGCAGCGCCAACGTTGCCTGTGGCTTCCATGCCGGCGACCCGGCCGGCATCCTGCGCACCCTTGAAGCGGCTGCCACGCGGGGCGTCTCGGTCGGTGCGCACGTAGCGTATCCGGACCTCGTCGGGTTCGGCCGGCGCAACATGGACATTCCGACTGATCAGTTGATGGCCGATGTGATTTATCAGATCGGCGCACTGCAAGGCCTGGCCCGCAGCGCCGGGACGTCCGTCAGTTACGTCAAACCCCATGGCGCGCTGTACAACACCATCGCAGGCGACCCGCGTCAGGCCGCGGCGGTCATTCAGGCGCTGTTGCGCATTGATCCCACGTTGAAGCTGGTGTGCCTGGCCAACTCACCGCTGCTCGGCTGGGCATGCGAGGCCGGGTTGTCCTGCGTCGCCGAAGCCTTCGCCGACCGCGCCTACACCGCTGAAGGCACGCTGGTGTCCCGCTCGCGGCCCGGTGCCGTGCTGCACGATGCCGAACTGATCGCCGAGCGCATGCTGCGGCTGGTGCGCGAAGGCGTGATCGAAGCAGAGGACGGCCGCGAGATCAGCCTGCAAGCCGATTCGATCTGCGTCCACGGCGACAGCCCGGGCGCGGTGAACATCGCACGCATCCTGAAAAGCCGCCTGCACGAAGCAGGTGTCACCGTCCGCGCATTCAGTCGAGGCTGATCATGAACAGCACACTGCAACACGCCCGCCAGGCGGCTATCGAAGCCCGCGCTCGCTATCGCGAAGGCTTTGTCTCGCCGACCGCTGGCCAGGCGCCCGGTCTGACCCAGTGCAACATGATCACGCTGCCCCGCGACTGGGCGTATGACTTCCTGCTGTTCGCCCAGCGCAATCCGCAGGCCTGCCCGGTGCTGGATGTGACCGAGCCGGGCAGCTACACCACGCTGCTGGCCGAACAGGCCGACTTGCGCACCGACCTGCCGCTGTATCGGGTCTGGCGCGACGGCCAACTGGCCGAAGAAATCAGCGACGCTCGCGAAATCTGGGCACAGCACAGCGATCTGGTGAGTTTTCTGATCGGCTGCAGCTTTACCTTCGAAACTGACCTGATGAACGCCGGGATCGATGTGCGGCATATCAGTGAGGGCTGCAACGTGCCGATGTACCGCAGCAACCGAATCTGTCGGCCGGCCGGTCGTCTTCAAGGCGAAATGGTCGTGTCGATGCGGCCCATCGCGGCAGACCGGGTCGCTGAAGCGGCGCGGATCACCGGGCGCTACCCCGGTGTACATGGTGCGCCGGTGCACGTCGGTGAGCCTGAACTGCTCGGCATCAAAGACCTGGCGCGTCCGGACTTCGGCGATGCGGTGACCATCAAGCCCGGCGAGATTCCGGTGTTCTGGGCCTGCGGTGTGACGCCGCAAGCGGTGGTCATGGCCTCCCGCGTGCCGTTTGCGATTTCCCACGCGCCGGGCCACATGTTCATTACCGATATTCCGGACAGCTACTACCACGTATAGGAGAGGCTCATGCGTTTCTACCCGGCCAACCTGGATGCGCTCCTGGTTGAACTGTCGAATCTGGACGAGACCCTGGCCCTGTTCGAATCGTTACAGCAGCAGCCCATCGCGGGCGTGGAAGAAATCGTTCCGGCCGCACGGACACTGCTGGTGCATTTTCGCCCGTCCGCTATCGGTTCCGGCGCGTTGGCGGCGCAGATTGCCTCGCGTGACATTCGCGGTATCGCTCGCGAGCCCGGCAAGCTGGTTGAAATACCCGTGCATTACAACGGCGAAGACCTGGCCGATGTCGCCCGCGAGCTGGATATCAGCATCGACGAAGTGATCAAGCGCCACACCGGCAGCGACTACAACGTTGCCTTCTGCGGTTTTGCGCCCGGTTTTGCCTACCTCAGCGGCGGTGCCGGTTTTGTGGTGTCCCGGCGCAGCACGCCACGCACGCGTATTCCGGCTGGTGCAGTGGCGCTGGCCGGTGGTTTCAGTGGCATTTATCCACAGGCCAGCCCCGGCGGCTGGCAAATCATCGGCGTGACCGAAACCAGAATGTGGGATTTGCAGCGCGACGAGCCCGCGCTGCTCCAGCCGGGTTATCGCGTGCGCTTTCAAGACGCCGGTCCGCTGCCGGCGACCCGCGTTTCTGTGCCTGCACCCGCTCGTCAGCAGGCTTCGACGGTCACCGAGGACTATTTGCAGATCGTTACACCGGGCCTGCAAACCCTGTTTCAGGACTTGGGCCGACCCGGTCAGGCCGGGCAGGGCGTTTCTGCTTCCGGCGCGCTGGACCGTGGCGCATTACGTGCGGCCAATCGCGCAGTCGGCAACGATCCGGGCACGGCGTGCCTGGAAATTCTCATGGGCGGCCTGACGTTTAGCTGTCAGGGCCAGACTGTGGTGGCGATCACCGGCGCCGAGGTGCCTGTCGAGGTGCTGACAGCTGACGGCCAGCGACTACACCCAGCGTTGTATTCGCCGTTCGTTTTGCAAAACGGCGATCAGGTCAGCGTCGGTTCGCCGACTGCCGGGCTGCGCAGCTATCTGGCGGTTCGCGGTGGTTTCGTGCAGGCGCCCGTGCTTGGCAGCCTGTCGACTGACACGCTTGCCCAGGTTGGCCCCGTAGCGCTGGCGGCCGGTGACCGGCTGGGCTTCAAGCGCAGAACCGGCGGCCCTGCGGTGTCGACTGCCGAACAACCGGCGTTCGACATGCCGCGTGCCGATCAGGTCATCACGCTGGATGTGATCATGGGCCCGCGCAGCGACTGGTTCACCGCCGAGGCGCAGCAACTGCTGGCACAACAGACCTGGCTTGTGACGCCGCAGTCGAACCGGATCGGTATTCGCCTGGCGGGCGAACAGTCACTTACCCGCGCCATCACTGGCGAACTGCCCAGCGAAGGCACCACGGTCGGCGCGATTCAGGTGCCGCCGAGTGGTCAGCCGGTGCTGTTCCTGGCCGATCACCCGCTGACCGGTGGCTACCCGGTCATCGGCGCAGTTGCCACCTACCATCTGGACAAGGCCGGGCAGATTCCGGTCAATGCCCGCATTCGCTTCAACCCGCTGGGTGCCTTCGAGCCAGTGTGCCCCGCCACTTCAGACGAGACCCATAACAGATGAAGAAGGTTCTGATTGCCAACCGTGGCGAAATTGCCGTTCGTATTGCCCGTGCCTGCCGTGACTACGGGGTCGCTTCGGTGGCGGTGTATGCCGATGCCGACATGGATGCGCTGCACGTGCGCCAGGCCGATGAAGCGTATGGCTTGCAGGGCGAGCGCCCGACCGACACCTACCTGAACATCGAGAAACTGCTGGCGGTGGCTGCGCGTGCAGGTGCCGACGCGGTTCACCCCGGCTACGGCTTCCTCTCGGAACGCGCCGAATTTGCCCGTGCGGTGATTGACGCCGGTCTGACCTGGATCGGTCCTGATCCTGCGACCATCGACGCCCTGGGTGACAAGGTTCAGGCCCGGCGTATCGCGCTGAAAGTTGGCGCGCCGCTGGTGGCGGGCACTGAAAACCCGGTGAGCGACGCCTCTGAAGTGATCGCCTTTGCCGAGCAGCACGGCCTGCCGATTGCCATTAAAGCGGCGTTCGGCGGGGGCGGTCGTGGCTTGAAGGTCGCCTGGAAGCTCGATGAAGTTGCCGAGCTTTACGAGTCCGCAGTGCGCGAAGCGGTGTCGGCGTTTGGCCGTGGCGAATGCTTCGTCGAGCGCTTTCTGGACCGTCCACGGCACATTGAAGCGCAGATCATCGCTGACCGTCACGGTCGGGTCGTGGTTGTCGGCACCCGCGATTGCTCGCTGCAACGTCGTAACCAGAAGTTGATCGAAGAAGCGCCAGCGCCTTACCTGAACGATGAGTTGCGCCAGCGTATCCACGAATCGGCCCGTGCGGTGTGTGCCGAAGCCTGTTATGTCGGTGCCGGGACGGTGGAATTTTTGCTCAGCGGCGATGGCACGCTGTCGTTCCTGGAGGTCAACACCCGCTTGCAGGTGGAGCACCCGGTCACCGAAGAAACCAGCGGTATCGATCTGGTCATCGAGCAATTGCGCGTCGCTGATGGCTTGCCGTTGTCGTTCGACGGCACGCCTGTACCGCGCGGCCACAGCTTCGAATTCCGCATCAACGCCGAAGATGCAGGCAACGGCTTTTTGCCGACGCCGGGCAGCATCGACGTATTTCAGCCGCCATCCGGGCCGGGCGTGAGGTTGGACACCGGTGTAACCGAAGGCTCGCGGGTATCACCGAACTTCGATTCGATGATCGCCAAACTGATCGTCACCGGCGCAACCCGCGAACAGGCCATCAGCCGCGCCCGTCGCGCCCTGGCCGAGTTCAAGGTGGAAGGCGTCGCCACCGTGCTGCCGTTCCATCGGGCGGTCATGGATCACGCTGACTTCACCGCTGCCGACACCTTCGCCGTCCACACCCGCTGGATCGAAACCGACTTCGCCGAACAGGTCACTATCGCGCCACGCACCAGCGCGCCAGTCGATCCCGGCGTGCTGCGCACTTTCGTCGAAATCGACGGCAAACGCCACGAACTGGGCCTGCCCGCTGCGCTGCTGGCTGGCATGAGCCTGAACGCTGCCGCACCGGCTGACGCCAGCCAGCCAGCTGCCGATGCCCCGGACCCGCGCGCAGTCCTGACCCCGGTAGCGGGCAACCTGCATGCCTGGGCGGTTGAAGACGGTGCGACGGTAGAGGCCGGTCAAGTGATCGCGATCATGGAGGCGATGAAGATGGAAACAACGATACTGGCACCGTGTGCCGGAAGCGTGCAGATCAGCAAGGAGCCTGGAGGGTATCTGGAGGCGAAGGTGGTGATTGGGCGGGTTGAGGCCTGATTTAATCGCTAGTGCGCGTCGAACGGGCGGTAGCCCGGTCGACGCACACTGTCAGTCTTCTCAATCCAGCCGCAACTCCGGCGGCTCTGGCGCATCTTTGGTCGCCGGGGCCACTTTGGTGTCCACCGGTTGCAGCGTCGTTTGCCCGGTCGGCGCACCGTTCTTGTCGCTCGGCTCGGCGGGCACCAGTTTGTATTCCAGGCCCTGGGTGTTCTTGAGGTAGATCTCCATCTGGCGGAACGAGATGTTGATGTGCTGCTTCTTGAACTCGCGATTGATGAAGCGGTTGATCTCATCCAGCACCGGGTTGCGGTCGCCCAGATCGCGTACGTGCATGCGCAGTTCGTGGTCGAGGGTGCTTTCGCCGAAGTTCAGGAAGTAGACGATGGGCTCAGGGTCCTTGAGTACCCGGGGGTTTTCTCGTGCGGCTTGCAGCAGCAGGGAGCGCACCAGTTCCAGGTCCGAGCCGTAATCCACGCCCAGCTTGAGCGTCACGCGGGTCACGGTGTCGGTCAGCGACCAGTTGATCAACTGGCCGGTGATGAAGGTTTTGTTCGGGACAATGATGTCCTTGCGGTCAAAGTCGGTGATGGTCGTGGCGCGAATGCGAATCTTGCTGACCGTACCCGACAGCGCGCCAATGGTGATGGTGTCGCCGATCCGTACCGGACGTTCGAAGAGGATCATAATCCCGGAGATGAAATTGGCGAAGATCTCCTGCATGCCGAAACCCAGACCGACCGACAACGCGGCGACCAGCCATTGCAACTTGTCCCAGCTCACGCCCAGCGTCGACAGCGTGGTCACAAAACCGATGCCGGCGATGGTGTAGGACAGCAGCGTGGTCGTGGCGTAGGCGCTGCCCTGCGCAAGGTTCATGCGTGACAGCACCAGCACTTCGAGCAGGCCGGGCAGGTTGCCCGCCAGCACGAAGGTGATAACGATGATCACACCGGCGCCCAGGAAATCGCTCAGGCTGATCGGCACCATGCTCATGTTGGCGCCGGCGCCACTGGTGTATTCGTAAAGGATGATGTTGTCGAGGTAGGCGAATACGGTGATCAGTTCGGCCCAGACCAGATACAGCGCGCCGACGAAACCGGCCAGCAAGGCCAGTCGAATCAGGCGCAGCGACTGCTGGTTGACCTGTTCGATGTCCAGTTTCGGCTCTTCGACCGGAATATCGCTGTCGCCGCTTTCTCTCGCCGCCTGACGTTTGGCCAGTGCGCGCTGATAGGCCAGGCGCCGTGCCGCGACGCCAAGGCCACGGACGAAGGTCGCTTCGACCATCAGCCAGATCATCATCAGGTACAGCGTGTCGATCAGCCGGTCGCTGAGCTTGAGCGCGGTGTAGTAATAACCGAAGCACACCGCCAGAAACAGCGCCACAGGCAATGCCGTGAACGCCACACCGATGGCCTTGCGGAACAGCGAAGCGTTGTGGTGCGTGGGGCTTGAGATCAGCAGGCGGCCGAGCAGCCAGGTCATCAGCGCGTAACAGGTCAATACCACGCCGATCCCCAGTACATCGTCGGCCAGTGCCGCAGGCTGGTGTTCGGCAACTGCGACCACGGCCACCAGCGCCAGCACCACCAGGCCCAAACGACGAATCCAGCCACGCAGGAAGGCGACCTGCGCCGTCTCCCAGCGGAAGTGCAGTTGCGCGACGCCTTGCGGCGCCAGCACACGATAGGCGGTATAAAACACCAGCCAGGCCAGGGCGATTTGCAGCAAGGCCTCGCCCAGGTTGGCGTTTTGCCCGCGTGCGTCGATTTGCAGGGCGTAGCCGCACAGCGCCAGCCCCAGCGCGACCGGCATCGCCAGCAACACGTTGATCAGCAGGGCCAGTGGTGTTTTCCACTGGCTGTCACGCTTGAAGTGGCCGATGTCGGCATGCAGCCGGTTGAGCTTCTGGTACAGCGCCTTGCGCCGCCAGGTCAGCACGCCGATCAGCAGCAACAGCGGCAGAAACAGCAAGGGCCGCTGGGTCAGGCCGTCCGACAGCTCGCTGAGGCTCGACGTCCAGGGCAGGGTGGCGACCTGTTTTTCCAGGCGCGGCCAGATGTTCTGGAACCACTCGAGATCCAGCGGCTTGTTGCTGGGAATCCAGAACATCTGCTCGTCCAGCGTGGCACGCAGGCCCTGCGCGGTGCTGGTCAGTTGTTTCTGGTTCAGTTGCAGGGTGATGGATTCGTTGAGCAGCGCGCTCAGTTCGCGGTTCAGGCGCTCCAGCAGGTCGCTGCGGGTAATCGCCAGATCCAGCAGGGTCTTGCGCAGTTGCGGCGTGACGTTCTCGGGCGGTTGCGTGGCCAGCAGGCGTTCGACGTAAGCGTTCGGCGTGCTCATCTGCTCGCGCTTCTGATTGATATCGAACTGATACAGACGGATGTTGGCGATTTCGTCGGCCAGGCCTTTGTCCAGTTCCAGATGCGGCAGGGACTGCTTCTGTTTGTAGAGAATCTTCGACAGCAGCAGGCTGCCGCTCAGGACGTTGATCTGCTCGCTCAAGGCCTGATCGGTCTGGGTCAGGTTGTCGAGCTGCTGTTTGGTCTTGAGATTTTGCTGGGTCAGTTCGTTGAGACGATCGGTGCCGCGCAGCAGGTAGTCGGAGAGTTTGAGGTTTTCAGCGCTTTCGGTCGCCAGCAGGCTGCTGCCGCCGGACTTCTGCGCTTCAAGCGACAGTTCGGCCACGGTTTTCTGCGACTGGGCGCGGCGCTTGTCGTTGATCAGGGTTTGCAGGTCCTGAATTTCCTGTTCCTGGCGGGTGATTTTCTCCGTCAGCAGGTCATGCTGGCTACCGCCCAGGTCCTGCAACTGGCTGTTGCCGGCCAGCTCCTGGCGACGCAGCAGGTTCAACGCGTTGATCGACGCCAGTTCGGCATTGAGCAGGTTGCGCTGGTCAGCGTTAAGGGTCTTGCCGTTATCCTTGCCGCTCTTGAGGATATTGTTGATCTGCTGGATGCGCGTCTGGTTGGCGCTGATTTCAGCCTGCGCTCGCTCCGGCCGGGTCTGAGCGGTGATGGTCAGGCTGTTGGCGTCGTTGAGTTCTTTCTGCAGGTCGCTTTGCTGGGTGCTGCGCTGGCTGAGCAGTTGCTCCAGCTGCGGCACGTCGAGGCCGCCGTAACGTTGCGCGACAGGCACGACCTTGCTTTCCTTCAGACGGGCCAGCTCGCGCTGGTTCTCGGCGGTCTGTTTGGGCGCTTCGTTGAGCTGTTGCTTGAGTGCCTTGAGCTTTTGCTCGCTGTCTTCCTTGCTGGTCAGGAATCCGAGCGTTTGCTCGAGCACCTGCTGCAAGGCCTTCTGATCGGCATCCGACAGCTTGCGGTCGGCAATCTTGTCAAGGCTTTGCTGTACCGACTGAGCGGTGGGCGGGTCGGCGGCCAGCGCCGGGAACGTAGACAGACAGAGCGCAAACAGTGCGGCAGCACAAATGGAACGCAGGGAAAACATAGACACCGGTCGCATGATGGTACGTGTGGATTGGCAGTTTAAAGGAACAGTCCGGGAGTCGGGCGGGTTCCTTCGGGGAATTTGACGCCGACTTTCTGGATCTTGTTCCCGTCCATCACTGCAACGGTCCAAATAGTTCCATTCCATTCAATCTGGTCGCCCACCACCGGCTCGCCACGGTTTTTCTGCACGATGAACTGACTGAGCGGCATATTCGGGTCAATGCCGTCGAGTTTCAGGCCATACAGCGCCGCGACTTCACCCAGTCGCGCGTCGCCTTCGAGGACGAAATCGCCGAAGAAACGCAGGTCCAGGCCACGTTGCGGGGCCTGGCTGAACAGTTTGCCCAGCGCCGGAAGGTCATGTTCATGGCCGATCACACACAGCAGGTCGCCGACTTCCAGGGTTGTACTGCCGGACGGGTGGAGCAGTTGCTGGCCGCGGAACAACGCCGCGATACGCGTGCCCTCGGGCATTTTCAACTCGCGTAGCGCCGCGCCGATGCACCACTTTTCGGCGCCCAGGCGGTAAACGAACAGCTCCCACTCGCTGGTGACATGCACTTCCAGCGCGGCCCGGGAAATGGGCGCCGGATCAGGCGGAACCGTGACCTTGAGCAGCTTGGCCATCCACGGCAAGCTGGTGCCTTGCAGCAACAGCGAGACCAGCACGATAAAGAACGCCAGGTTGAAATACAGCTGCGCATTGGGCAGCCCGGCCATCAGCGGGAACACCGCGAGAATGATCGGCACCGCACCGCGCAGGCCGACCCAGGCGATGAAGGCCTTCTCGCGGCCATGGAATGCCTTGAACGGCAGCAGCCCGACCATCACCGACAGCGGCCGTGCGACCAGGATCATCCACAGCGCCAGGATCAGAGCCGGTATCGCGATCGGCAACAGGTCGTGGGGCGTGACCAGCAGGCCCAGCACCAGAAACATGCCGATCTGCGCCAACCAGGCCATGCCGTCGAGCATATGCAGGATGCCGTGGCGGCTGCGGATCGGCCGGTTGCCGAGTACCAGACCGCACAGATAAACAGCGAGGAAGCCGCTGCCGTGGATGGCGTTGGTCAGCGCGAAGATCACCAGACCGCCGGCAATCACCAGAATCGGGTACAGACCCGCGGCTAGATTGATGCGGTTGACCAGTTGCAACAGAATCCAGCCGCCGCCCAGGCCAATGAAACTGCCGATGCCGAATTCCTGAATGAGATGCCCCAGCAGCCCCCAATGCAAGCCGGTCTGGCCGCTGGCAATCATGGCGATCAGGGTTACGGTGAGGAACACCGCCATGGGATCGTTGCTGCCCGATTCGATTTCCAGGCTGGCGGTCACCCGCTCGTTCAGGCCTTTGCCGCCGAGCAGGGAGAACACCGCGGCGGCGTCCGTGGAACCGACGATCGCGCCGATCAGCATCCCCTGAATGATGCTCAGATTGAACAACCAGGCGGCCATCATGCCGGTCAGCACGGTGGTGATGAGTACGCCGACCGTTGCCAGCGACAAGGCTGGCCACAGCGCCACCCGAAAACTGGACACCCGCGTGCGCAGGCCGCCGTCGAGCAGAATCACTGCCAGTGCCAGGTTGCCGACCAGATAGGCAGCAGCGTAGTTGTCGAAGATGATCCCGCCGCCATCGACGCCTGCCACCATGCCCACGGCGAGGATGATGACCAGAATCGGGATGCCGAGGCGCGACGAAAGAGAACTGACCAGGATGCTTGCGGCTACCAGCAACGCGCCGATCAGGAACAGGCTGTTGATGGTGGTGGCGTCCAAGGGCGGTACTCCGTAGAAAACGAAAGTGAAGCGAAAAGAGCGAGAACTGACCATGCAGTCCGCGTGCCAAGCGATTTAACCTGTTGAATTGCTTGGCTGTCAAAGTGCAATTTCGAGCGACTGACCCCAGACCGGCACTCCTGGGCTCACGATTGGTTGCAATCCAGCGGCTGACTTATACCTATATACCGCAGACCAAGCGTTCATGTTCCCTAATGTCGGGTCTTCAGCCGTTAATAAGGTTTCTCATCATGGACGATGAATTTGCAGCACATTACGACGTTGACGATAACAATGGTGACCCTGACGCAGAGTTCTGGGCGCGGGTGCGCGAGGACTTTTCGATCAGCGATTACTTCCGCCTCAACCCGATCAACCTGCAGTCACCTGCCGCCCTTGCTGCGCGGGATGTGGCACAGGAATGCCAGTCGAGGTGGGGTGTCGAGATTGACCCGGACGACACGCTGATCGCCACTCTGTATATCGAAGACCCGAAGCTCTATCCGGCACCTCACCGGGCCAATCTGGCTCACTCGATGACGCTGACCGAGGCGCTGCTGCGCAACTGGCAGCAAAAGGGCAATGGTGACTGGTTTGATCACCTCGGGCATCTGCAACCCCACAGTGACGACGGTTTCAACTGCCAGGTCGTGGACGAAAAACTGCCGTCCTATGACTGCGTCGCTTATGAAGCGGTGTACCGGAAATCCGATCCGCAGCACTACGATTCGACGACGCAACTTCGCCTGACGGCCGAGGCGTTCAAGCAGTACATCTGGGATCACAACCTGCAAGCCGGCTATCTCGCCTACCTGAAACAGTTCTGGCAGGCGCACGCCGACGATTACAACCTGATGCTCAAGGCAGGTCTGTTCAGGGCGGCCTGGCTGCAAGCTGAGGAAAACACGCTCAAGGCCGAGCACAAGGACATGGTGCTGGAGGCGCTCGGGTTGCCTGCCGATCAGGGTTGGCAACAGCTGAGTTTCGACGCTTTTGTCGCCGCCCCGATTTCCACTCGCGTGACGATTTCCGAATTGCAGGTGCATGGTTACAGCGCGGTCGACATCATGGTCATACGCAGTGCCGATTCGCCGACCGTGCTGCTCTACATCCCCGGCAACTCGTCACCGATTCATACCTTCGCCAACGCCGATGCGCTCAAGGACTGGGTCGCGCTGATGTGCAAGGATCCAGGCAAACGCCGTTCTTTCGAGGGGCATTTCAATGCTGCGGATGACGTCGATGGCTTTTTCTACAGTGGCGTTGCCACCGCCCTCAGAGGCTTCGCTGTCTACCCGAAACTGCTGGACGCGGCGACCGGCGCCTGGAACCCGCGCAAGCAGGTGCAGTTTGGCGAACCTTTGCAGCCCTGGCCTTTCTCGCACTTCAAGGATCGGATCAAGGCAAAGTCTGAAGCGGACGCGCTGCAAAAAATCCGCAACCATGACGATTACTGGAAAGAGGAAGTCAGCAGTGGCTTGAGCGAGTGCGTGTCTGTCCTGGGCGGCGTCGCTATTGTCTTTCCTGAACTGATTCCGGTCATCGCGGGGCTGTCTCTCGCGCTGGTCGGGCTGGGCGTCGACGCGGCGGTCAATGGCCGCACGCTGGACGAGCGCCAGGCGGGGCTTGGGCGAATTGCCTTCGGTGTATTGAACGCACTGCCGATCCTTGCCGAGGAGGGCGCTGCGGTCGAAGCGGGTGCCGAAACCGGGCTGATTGACGAGGCGGGAGGCGGCTATGAGGTTTCTGGCCCAACCACCCCGATAGACCCTGCTGTAGAGATCGAGCCGATTCCGGCGTTCAGGGAAGAGCCACCGGCCTTGCGTTCGCTCGATTTCAAAATGCGCCGTCTGTTGCGTGCGCTTGAAGCGCCTCAAGAGCTGCCGGGGCTGGCGTCGGGCGAAGTGGCGGGCATCTATCCGCTGCAAGGCAAAAGTTACATCGAACTGCATGATCAGGCTTTTCGGGTCGAGTGGGTGCCGCAGGAAAAACAGTACCGTATTCGCTCTGATTCTGATCCGCGTGTCTGGGGCCCCTATGTGAAGACGATCGACACCGGCTATTGGGATCTGGACCTCAGGCTTGGTTTGCGTGGCGGGGAAAGCTTCGATGGCTCGCGATTACCGCCGACCAGTGAGGCAGACAGCGCCGTGGTGGCGGTTATGCCTGACGAGCCCGCAATCAAGGTGCAGCGCTGGGGACCCAAGGTGCAGGTCGAGTTGCCACTGGATCAGATCATGGTCGAGAACGTCCTGAGCCAGGCAAAAGGGACGGTCGTCGAGAAGTACTTCATTCAGATTGAAGGGGTCAGGAAGGGCGTCTATTACGATGCCGATATTCCGTGCTGGCGAACTGATCCGTCGTCAAGCGGCCTTGTCTGGCTGGACCGCAACGGGGTGTGGAGCAACGGGTCGGCAGATGCATTCAGGAAGGTAGAGGCAAGACTGCCACAGAGCCGCCGCTTTGAAATCTACGCGTTCCCTCGCGTGCCCACGCTACCTGCAGATGCCGAGCCCGTCAGCCGTGTGGTTCATCACATATGGCTGGGCGAACGCATGCCGGGCGATAACCTTCTGCAAAAGATGCTGGACAACATGCGCACCAGTCCGGACTTGCGCTTCGAGCTGCATATCGATATCAACCACCCGACGGCGCATCAGCAGTTGCTGGATTACTTCAGCGAACATCCGCAGATGCATATTTCCAGACTCAAGGAAGAACCGTTCTTTCCCGCGTTCTTGAGTGGCGAAAATGGCGAGGCGTTCAACTATTTCATGCATTCGGATAATCGTAATTACGCGGCCGCTTCGGATATTCTGCGTTATCGGCTGATCAACGAATACGGCGGCATTTATCTTGATTGCGATGACATCATTGATGTTCCTTTCGCACGCACGCCATTGAAAGCAGGGCCCAATGATGTACTGCTGGGAAGGCGCCTGGATGCGCCGCAATTAAGTTACAGCGGGCCGGGTAACAGCCATTTCGCCAGCCATCCGGACAACCCGGTCCTGAAGAGGATGCTGAAAGAAATAAACACGCGCTTTCAGAATGAAAAGCAGACCAACAAGGCGTTTTTCAGTACGCGCAGACCCTTCATCGACCACAGCAGCGAAGCCCTGCGTAGCGCCTCTAGAGACCGAATGACACCGTACATGACGCGCATTTCCGACTTGACCGGTCCCAAACTCATGTCAGACGTCTTGAGAAAGCTGCGGCCAGATTATTTTGATCTGCTGGAGCGTTCCTATTTGCCGGTCGACGAGGTCTTGTCCGTGTTGTACATCGAACACCTGAACGAGGCCGTGGACTTTTATTTTCCATTCAAGGGCAGGGCGAAAATTACACCAGGCTCCGAGAATGGTTGGTAAAGCGCTCGGTTTCTGCAGCGGCGCGGCGCCCTTACAGGTCCGTGACGGTATAGATAGTTAGTGCCACGCACGCTCCAATGAGTGATTACGTGCATGACTTCTCTCCTACAGGAAGACGTCATGACATCCATAACCTTGACAGCACATATGACCGATCAACAACTGCTGCGTGAACGCGCGCGGCAGTTTGTTCTCGATTATCCCGATCTGCACGATCTGGCTTATAACGCAGCCACCAAGATCATGCTTCAGCATACGCAGAAGGTCTTCAACCCTGACCAGGTGTACTGGCATCGTTTCGGCAGCGCAAGCAGCAGCCCGCGTACGTTTACCGGTTGGCAGCATTCTGGAAAACCGCTGCAGTCGATGACATTGATCGAGCTGCTGATGCGGCACTTCAGTGTTCACGACCAGGAAGCCAGCGACGAACTTTCGCTCTATGGCGGGTTTTATACCGTCGGCCCGGAACACGAGTTTTTCGACGAGCGCAATGAAGTGCCGATGCTCCCTGAGGATGTACTCAGGGACATGTGGACGCTCGACTTCAGCGCGCTCTATACCCGCCGCATGGAGCATTTCTGGAAGGCTCACAGTGAGAACTTCTGCATGCTGGCCAAAGCGCAATATCTGGTTGCAGCCACCCACTGCCTGCGCAAGAGGCAGCTGTCGCCGGCGGATTTCAGACTTGTTACCCGCATCGCCACTGCTGATCCATTGCAGCCGCTGACTCTGAAAGCGCTGCAGGACCCGCTTCCAGTCGCCGCCGGACTTTCGGTGCATACGCTGGACATCAACGGTATCAAGGCCCACGACATATTGCGTATTGTTATTTCGGACGGACGGGAAGTGATTTATCGGCCTGACGCCGAGCAGCCTTTTCTGGTGTTCGAAAGCGAACGCGCTGTGTACACCTGGCTTAAAGGTCAGTTCGCAGGCGGGCGTGCCGATGAAGCGATAAAACGCCACTTCTTGCGTGGCGAAGTCTCCCGGGCAGAAGACAGCGCCCGTTTCTATCGCGGGGTGAGCGATATGCTTGCACACGATTGGCGTGCCGATGTTCGCATCATCAATCAGTCTGCAACGCCTGTTGCGGGTGACTCTTTTGTTTATTTGCGTGACGTCGCCCGGCAAGTAATGAACGCCGACGCCCATCAGTTGCTGACGTCCAACGCCGATCTGCGCAAGCAAATGTGGATCGGTTACCTGAGTGCGTTTATTCAGGCATTCGGCGGGCTTGCTCCGCTGGGCTGGCCAATCACGTTGACGCTGGTTGGAGCGAGCCTTGCCAATACCGGTTTGAATATCGATCAGGCCGTCAATGGCAAAACTGCCGCGCAGCGCAAGGCCGGTGTGCTGGGCGCCATCATCAACACGGTTTATCTGCTCTTCAATCTGCCTTTTTTGATGGCGGTACGCGTCACGCCCGAGCCGTCGCTGGTAACGCCGCTGGACGGTATGACGATTCCTGGTGACGTTGCGGTGAGCGGCAGCGTGCCTGTCGACCCGCTGGATAATCTGGAAGGTAATCTGCTGCTGGACAGCCTCACGCCTTCAGCCGAAGAAGGTCGACTGCATGGCGTCTACACGCTGGGTAACGGTGAAACCTGGATCAAACTTGCGGAACTGCCCTATCGCGTGATGTTCAATGAGCAGCAGCAGTGCTGGCTGATCGTCAATCCGGATAACCCGTTTGCGTTCGTGGGCGGCAAACCCGTTCGCCTGAATGCCGAAGGAAGCTGGACGCTGATGAAGATGCCCGGCTTGCAGGGCGGCTCGCCGATGGATGGACAGGCCCTGTCGAGCAGCACATCGGCTCCGGTTGGCAAACCTTACGTGACAGTGCGCTCCACATTTTGGGACCGGTATCTGCAAACGGATATCTTCAACGAGCAGGATTACGCAGAAGCAGCCCTGGCTCGGCAGAAGCAGGCGATGGCAATCTGGGAACCCACCCCGGACGATGTTTTAGAGTCTGACTCGTCGCCTGATGGCGACCAGGTATACCGGGACCCCTGGCACGGCAAGCACCGCGTATTCAAGCTGGGCGAGGACGACTATTGCGCCGCCAATATCATGCTTTACACTCAGGAAGACGCTGAATTCAATCAGTTCCTGCGCACCGGCGAGCACAAGGGCCGAAACCAGATCAACGCCATCGAGCGGCTGGCCGATGATGTCAGCGTGGTGGGCTACAACAATGACGTCGAGCTGTACCGTGGCGGCAGCGGCGAGCGGGGCACCTCGGGTGCGGTATTCCGCAGCGGGCGGATCAAGGTGGGCGATGTGCTGGTCAATACCGATGTCACCTCGTTCAGCGAAAACCCTTACGTGGTGGGTACTTTCGCCAGCAGTCGGGCCGGCGCGCCCACCGCTGCAATCGCCGCGCCGGTGACGTTCGATGACACCTCGGTGGTCTTCGTTCTGCCCAAGGGGCAATATCTGAGGGCCACGCCGATTGCGCCCTTCTCGGCGTCACCCGAGGAAGCCGAGTCGATCTTCCTGCCGGGCTGCTATTTCCAGATTGACAGTATCGAGGAAGTGGTCGGCGAGTTTTATCGCATCATGAAAATCCAGCTGCAGGAGGTCGATCGCCCACTCGAGGGGCGGGTACTTTACGATCTGCGTACCGGCGAGCCGTTCAGCCGAGAGCAATACGCGCTCAAGCTAGGGGCAGATGCCAACGTACTGGTCGACCGGTTTTTCCCGCAGGACTCACTGACTGACTTGTTCAGTCCTCACTGATCAAGCGCCTGTCAGGTTTTCATCAGAACCAGTCATCGCGCATGGCCAGGCACGTGTCATCGCGGTTTTCCAGAATCGCCAGTTCGTGATGGCAGCCCGGTATTTCCCACGTCAGGAAGTACCGGGCGGCTTGCAATTTGCCGTGGTAAAAATCGCTGTCGGCCGGATTGCCCTTGCTCAGACCCTGTTCGGCACGCAGCGCCTGCTCCAGCCAGCGCCAGCCGATGATCGTGTGCCCGAATACCTTGAGGTACAGCGCCGAGTTGGCGAGCGTGCTGCTGATTCTGCCTTGCGCCAGATCCGTCAACAGCCCGAGGGTGACCACTTGCAAACGCGCCACCAGATGCTCCAGCGGTTGGCGCAGTTCATTCAGGGACTCGTGCGCGTGCGCTTGCTCGCAGGTGCCAGCAATCAGGCGCAGCAGTTGCTTGAGGCTGGTGCCGCCGTTCTGCGCCAGTTTGCGTCCCAGCAGGTCCAGTGACTGAATGCCCTGCGTGCCCTCATGAATCGGGTTGAGGCGGTTGTCGCGGTAGTACTGTTCGACAGGGTACTCGCGGGTGTAGCCGTGACCGCCGAGCACCTGAATCGCAAGCTCGTTGGCCTTCAGACAAAACTCCGAGGGCCAGGATTTGACCACCGGGGTCAGCAGGTCGAGCAACTCGTGTGCCTGTTTGCGCACGTCGTCGGTTTCGCCGGTCTCGGTATCGTCAAACAGCCGCGAGGCATAAAGGCACAGGTCGAACGCGCCTTCCACGTAGGCTTTCTGAGTCAGCAGCATGCGTCGCACGTCCGCGTGTTGAATGATCGGCACGGGCTTGCTGTCCGGGCTTTTGCTGTCTGGCAAGCGTCCCTGAGGCCGGTCGCGGGCGTACTCCAGCGAATAAAGGTAACCCGAGTAGCCGAGCATAGTGGCGCCAAGGCCCACGCCGATGCGTGCTTCATTCATCATCTGGAACATGTAACTCAGGCCATGGTGCGGCTTGCCCACCAGATAGCCGACACACTCGCCGTTATCACCGAAGTTGAGCGCGGTGGACGTGGTGCCTTTCCAACCCATCTTGTGAAACAGCCCGGCCAGCAACACATCGTTGCGTTTACCCAGACTGCCATCAGCGTTGACCAGAAACTTGGGCACGATGAACAGCGAGATACCTTTGACCCCGCCGGGCGCATCCGGCAGTTTTGCCAGGACCATGTGCACGATGTTTTCCGACAGCGCATGATCGCCCCCGGAAATGAAGATCTTGTTGCCGCGCAGCCGATAGGTGCCGTCGGCTGCCGGTTCGGCACGCGTGCGAATATCCGAGAGGGACGAGCCCGCATGCGGCTCGGTCAGCGCCATGGTGCCGAAAAAACGACCCTCGATCATCGGTTGCAGAAACTGCTGCTTTTGCTCGTCGTTGCCGAAACTCTCGATCAGGTTGGCGGCGCCCATGGTCAGGAACGGGTACGACGTGGTCCCGACGTTGGCCGCCTGAAAGTGTGCAAAACAGGCTTGCGACAGCAGGGTAGGCAGTTGCATGCCGCCTGATTCGAAATCACGCGACGCATTGAGAAAGCCCGCCGCGATGAATGCATCCACTGCAGGCTTGACCTCCGGAATCAGAATCGCCTCGCCATTTTCGTAGCGCGGTTCGTTCTCGTCAGCCTTGCGGTTATGCGGTGCAAAGTACTTTTCCGCGATGACGCGCGCGGTCCCCAGCGCTGCGTCAAAGGTTTCCCGCGAGTGCTCGGCAAAGCGCTCGCGACCCGTCAGACCTTCGGCGTCCAGCACTTCATACAGCTCGAAAGCCAGGTTTCGGGAACTGAGCAGCGACTCGGACATGATGGCGTACCTGATTTTTGGAATGGATCGAGTCTAGGACGGGTTGAAGAGGGAGGGTAGCAAGATTGATTCGGGTGATAGGCGGGCGTGGTGGCGCGGCATTGTGAAACGTGTGCGAAAGCGCGGACGCAGAGCGTCCAGAGCGGCATGCGACGCGGAGCGTCGCACGATATTCGGGATTATCGTTCCTCACGCTCCGCGTCACAGGTCTGCGCTATGTATTCGAGAATCTACAAAGAGCGTCCAGAACCACGTTGCCCCGCTGGCGCGCGGCAACGTGAGAGCGTGGAGCATCACCCGATCGTCATCAGACTCGCATTGCCCCCCGCCGCTGCCGTGTTGACGCTCAGTGCGCGTTCGATCACCAGACGCTCCAGCGGGACGCTGGTTTCGCCGTGGGACAAGCCGTTGACGCCGACGATTGCGCCGTTGCGTCGGGCGATCTGCTGGCAGATGGTGCGCAACTGGTCGGAGTCGCCGTGGTGCAGGACGGCGTCGATGGCAACTTCGTCCTTGTTCCAGTCCGGCACCAGGGTAATGCGTGCCTGCACGTCCTTCGGCAAGCGGGCGCGCAGCGGTTTGCTGACGTCGCTTTCCGGCCAGATGGCCGCGCCGCCGACCGCCAGCACTGCAGCCAGTTGAATCAGCAGGTCGTTTTCGTCGTCAGCCAGGCACAGCACGTGTTCGCGCGGCAGGATGGCGTAACTGTTGCGCTCACCGGTCGGGCCGGCCAGTTGGCGGGTGATGCCGCTTTGCGATTGCTCGGCGTACTGGCTGCACAAGGCCTCCAGCTCCGCATGCTGACCGCTGGCGGCCCAGGTTTTCAGCGCTTGCAGTGGTTTGCCGAGCACGTCACGCAGGCGAGTGTCCGGCGCAGACAGCGCGTCGCTGCGCACGAAAGACTTCTCGATGGCGTCCTGCGGACGCGTCGACAGCAGGCGGTACAGGTACAGCGGGCCACCGGCTTTAGGACCGGTGCCGGACAGCCCTTCGCCGCCAAACGGCTGGACACCGACCACTGCACCGACAATGTTGCGGTTCACGTAAACATTACCAGCGTTGACAGTATCGACGACCTTGGCGATGGTCTCGTCGATACGGGTGTGTACGCCAAGGGTCAGGCCGTAGCCGGACGCGTTGATCTGCGCCAGCAACTGGTCCAGTTCCTTGCGCTTGTAACGCACCACATGCAGCACCGGGCCGAAGATTTCGCGTTGTAGTTCATCGAAGCTTTCCAGCTCGATCAGCGTTGGCATCACATAAGTGCCGCGCTTGAGTTCGGCGCTGTCGGCAATTGCCACCTGATAGACCGTGCGGCCCTTGTCGCGCATGGCCTGGATATGTTTTTCGATACCGGCCTTGGCTTCGGCGTCGATCACAGGTCCGATGTCCACCGACAGACGCTCCGGGTTGCCGAGACGGTTTTCCGCCATCGCGCCCTTGAGCATTTCGATGACGCGATCCGCAGAGTCCTCTTGCAGGCACAGCACGCGCAGTGCCGAGCAGCGTTGACCGGCGCTGTCGAAGGCCGAGGACACCACGTCGATGACCACTTGTTCGGTCAGCGCCGAAGAGTCGACGATCATTGCGTTCTGACCACCGGTTTCAGCGATCAGCGGAATCGGGCGGCCCTGCGAGTCAAGACGACCGGCCACATTGCGTTGCAGCAGACGGGCGACTTCGGTGGAACCGGTGAACATGACGCCTTTGACGCGTTCATCGCCCACCAGACCGGCACCGACGGTTTCGCCACGGCCCGGCAGCAGTTGCAGCACGCCTTCCGGAATCCCGGCTTCCAGCAACAGGCGCACGGCCTGGGCTGCGATCAATGGCGTTTGCTCGGCAGGCTTGGCCAGCACCGGGTTACCGGCGGCCAGTGCCGCAGCGACCTGACCACTGAAGATCGCCAGCGGGAAGTTCCATGGGCTGATGCACACCACCGGGCCCAATGGACGGTGGCCGTCGTTGGTAAAGTCGTTGCGTGCCTGCACCGCGTAGTAACGCAGGAAGTCCACGGCTTCACGCACTTCGGCGATGGCGTTGGCAAACGTCTTGCCCGCTTCACGCACCAGCAGGCCCATCAGCGGTTGAATCTCGGCTTCCATCAGGTCGGCCGCGCGCTCCAGAATCGCCGCGCGCTCGGCAGGCGGTGTGGCTTGCCAGATCGGGCCAGCGCTCAGGGCGCACTGAATGGCGTTATCGACATCTTGCAGCGAGGCTTCCTGCACATGGCCCACTACGTCACGCGAGTCCGACGGGTTCAACGCTGCTGTCAGGCTGCCTGCGCCGGCCGGGCAGCCAAGCATCGGCGCTGCTTTCCAGTCGTTGTGCGCGGTCGCCAGCAGCGCCGAAGACAGCGAAGCCAGACGGTGTTCGTTGGCCATGTCGATGCCGCTGGAGTTGGCGCGTTCTGTGCCATACAGGTCGCGCGGCAGCGGAATGCGCGGGTGCGGCAGGCCGAAACCGCCTTCCTGAGTCGCCATGCGTTCGATCTGGCTGACCGGATCGGCGACCAGTTCCTGAATGGAAATCGAGTGATCGGCAATGCGGTTGACGAACGAGGTGTTGGCGCCGTTTTCCAGCAGACGACGCACCAGATAGGCCAGCAGGGTTTCGTGAGTGCCGACCGGTGCGTACACGCGGCACGGACGATTCAGCTTTCCGTCGGCGACTTTGCCTACCACCTGCTCATAGAGAGGTTCGCCCATGCCGTGCAGGCACTGGAATTCGTACTGGCCGGGGTAATAGTTCTGCCCGGCGATCTGGTAGATGGCCGCCAGGGTGTGGGCGTTGTGTGTGGCGAACTGCGGATAGATGACTTCCGGCGCTGCCAGCAGCTTGCGGGCGCAAGCGATGTAGGAGACGTCTGTGTACACCTTGCGGGTGTAGACCGGATAGCCTTCCAGCCCTTCGACCTGAGCGCGCTTGATCTCGCTGTCCCAGTACGCGCCTTTTACCAGACGGATCATAAGGCGATGGCGACTGCGACGAGCGAGGTCGATGACGTAATCGATCACATACGGGCAGCGCTTCTGGTAAGCCTGAATTACGAAACCGATACCGTTCCAGCCGGTCAGCTGCGGCTCGAAGCACAGCCTTTCGAGCAGGTCCAGCGACAGCTCCAGGCGGTCGGCTTCTTCGGCGTCGATGTTCAGGCCGATGTCGTACTGTTTGGCCAGCAGCGTCAGCGACAGCAGGCGCGGGTAGAGCTCATCCATCACGCGCTCGTACTGGGCGCGGCTGTAGCGCGGATGCAGTGCCGACAGCTTGATCGAAATGCCCGGGCCTTCGTAGATGCCGCGGCCATGTGAGGCTTTGCCGATCGAGTGGATGGCCTGCTCGTAGGAGGCCAGGTATTTCTGTGCGTCGTGTTCGGTCAGCGCGGCCTCACCGAGCATGTCATAGGAGTAGCGGAAGCCTTTGGCCTCGAAGCGACTGGCGTTGGCCAGCGCTTCGCCGATGGTTTCGCCGGTGACGAACTGCTCGCCCATAAGGCGCATGGCCATGTCGACGCCTTTGCGGATCATCGGCTCGCCGCTTCTGCCTATGATGCGGCTCAGCGACGAGGTCAGGCCTGCTTCATTGTGCGTGGCGACCAGCTTGCCGGTCAGCAGCAGGCCCCAGGTTGCCGCGTTGACGAACAGCGACGGGCTGTTGCCCAGGTGCGGCTGCCAGTTACCGTTGCTGATCTTGTCGCGAATCAGTGCATCGCGCGTGCCCTTGTCGGGAATACGCAGCAGCGCTTCGGCCAGACACATCAGGGCGACGCCTTCCTGAGACGACAGCGAAAACTCTTGCAGCAGACCCTGGACGATACCGGCGCGGCCGCCAGCACTCTTCTGGTTACGCAGCTTTTCGGCAATCGACGCAGCCATCTTGTTGGTGGCTTCCGCCACTGGCGCAGTCAGGCGTGCCTGCTCAAGCAGCATCGGCACCACTTCCTGCTCCGGGCGACGGTAGGCGGACGTGATCGCTGCGCGCAACACCGATTGAGGCTGAATGCTTTCGGCGAAATCCAGGAAGCATTGCAGCCCGGCGTCTTCTGCCAGCTCGCCGCGGTCTTCGTTGTCCCGGGCGGCCGAACCGTCGAGTTCCAACAGGGTTGCACCACTCTCCAGCTTTTCCAGGTAATTGAAAATCGCCTGCTTGATCAACCAGTGCGGCGTACGGTCGATGGATTGGGCGGCGGCTTTCAATCGCTCGCGGGTCGGGTCGTCGAGCTTGACGCCCAGCGTGGTGGTGGCCATGTCTTGTCCTCGTTATAGCCACTCTCGGGTGGCATCGGCTTTGACGCAGATTAGCCGTGCAACGGGGTAAGGTGCAACCGAGTGCAACCCTGATTGCAGAATATTTTGTGACATAAGCGCCGAATGGCCGGGTAATACCGGACTATGCTCAAGGTTATTGCGCCTTTTTTTGTGGATCAGGTCAAATGCGCCCTAAAATAGGGCGAAAATGCACAAGCATCAGGTTTTTTGTAACAGGTGCAACTTGTGCAATGAAATGGGTTGCACCTTGTTCGGTTTGTTTCATAGGATTCGACCCTTCGGTGCAACCGTAACTGTCATTCGCTAGCGAATCAGTCAGCGCGGTGTCGGATGCATAGCAGCGGACGTACTGAATTCAGTGCGTCCTTGCGCATCAGGTGCCAACATAAAAACAATGCCAAGGCAGAACTCATGAGTGTCAGCAACCCTACCTTGATCACGTTCGTGATCTATATCGCAGCAATGGTCCTGATCGGCCTCATGGCTTATCGCTCGACCAATAACCTTTCGGATTACATTCTCGGCGGGCGCAGTCTGGGCAGTGTGGTCACTGCACTGTCGGCCGGTGCTTCGGACATGAGCGGCTGGCTGTTGATGGGTTTGCCAGGGGCGATTTACATGTCCGGCCTGTCGGAAAGCTGGATCGCCATCGGGCTGATCATCGGCGCCTACCTGAACTGGCTGTTCGTGGCTGGCCATCTGCGTGTGCAGACCGAGCACAACGGCGACGCGCTGACGCTGCCGGATTATTTCAGCAGCCGCTTCGAAGACAACAGTGGTGTGCTGCGCATCATTTCGGCTCTTGTGATTCTGGTGTTCTTCACCATTTACTGCGCTTCGGGCATCGTCGCAGGGGCGCGTCTGTTCGAAAGCACCTTCGGCATGTCGTATGAAACCGCCCTGTGGGCCGGTGCTGCGGCAACCATTGCCTACACGTTCGTCGGTGGCTTTCTGGCGGTCAGCTGGACAGACACCGTGCAGGCCACGCTGATGATTTTCGCCCTGATCCTGACGCCGATCATCGTTCTGCTGGCGACGGGCGGTGTTGATGCCACGTTCCTGGCGATCGAAGCGAAAGACCCGACCAGCTTCGACATGTTCAAGAACACCACCTTCATCGGCATCATTTCCCTGCTCGGCTGGGGGTTGGGCTACTTCGGCCAGCCACACATTCTGGCGCGCTTCATGGCGGCGGATTCGGTCAAGTCGATTGCCAACGCCCGTCGTATTTCCATGGCCTGGATGATCCTGTGCCTGGGCGGTACGGTGGCGGTAGGCTTCTTCGGCATCGCCTATTTCTCGGCGCACCCGGAGGTTGCCGGGCCAGTGACTGAAAACCCGGAGCGGGTGTTCATCGAGCTGGCCAAGTTGCTGTTCAATCCGTGGGTTGCCGGCGTGCTGCTCTCTGCGATTCTGGCTGCGGTCATGAGCACGTTGAGCTGTCAGTTGCTGGTGTGTTCCAGCGCGCTGACCGAAGACTTTTATAAAGCCTACCTGCGCAAGGGCGCTTCGCAGGTCGAGCTGGTCTGGGTCGGTCGTGCCATGGTGCTACTGATTGCCATCATCGCCATTCTGCTGGCTGCCAATCCTGAAAACCGCGTGCTGGGCCTGGTGAGTTACGCCTGGGCCGGTTTCGGCGCCGCGTTCGGCCCAGTGGTGCTGATTTCAGTACTGTGGAAAGGCATGACGCGCAACGGCGCATTGGCAGGGGTGATTGTCGGTGCTGCCACCGTGGTGTTATGGAAACAGTTCAGCACTATGGGCCTGTATGAAATCATCCCCGGTTTCATTCTGGCCAGTATCGCCATCGTCGCGTTCAGCCTGATCGGCAGGCCGGCATCGGCGTCGATGCAGGCCCGCTTCCTCGCGGCCGAGCAGGACTTCAAGGCCAATCGCTGATAGAGCTCCGCTGACATCAAAACGGCCCGCCTTCCAGTGAAGAGCGGGCCGTTTTCGTTTGAGCCTGAGTGCCGGGTGTCACTCAGCCTTTATTGTGGTCGATGTCCAGGTTGTAGAACGTGGCCTTGCCGCCTTCCGAGGTGTAGCCAGTATTGTCCTGGGTATAGACGCCGGCCTTGAAATACAGCGGCTTGTCGCTCCAGGTCTTGCTGATGCGCTTGCTCCAGTCGATATCGTTGATGCTGACGGTCAATTTGCCACCCTTGCTCAGGTGAATGACGTAATTGAAGGTCTCATTCAGCTTCACGCCTTTGGCAATCGTGTAGACCTTGCTGTCGTCGTCATCGTAGCGATTACGGACTTTGGCAACGATCTCGCCTGCCTTGGTGTCTTCACTGTATTGGTATTCGATTTTCAGGAGCGGCTCGGTACTTTCGTAGGCATGAATCTGCCCAATCACGATCTTGCCTGACGACGGCACCTGATCGACTTCCAGCTTGGCGTTCAGGTAATTATCCGCATCGGTGTAAAGCCAGTTGCGCACCGATCCGTCCGGCCAGGTTTCTCGTAGTTCTGTGCGCGAGTATTTAGCGTTTTCCGTCTTGGTCCCGGTAACCGGAGACCAGAACACAATAGCCTTGGACGTCGATTTGAAATATTTCCCGTCATAACCCTTGACCAGCTGAGAGGTTTCGATGGTCTTGGGTGGGGAGTCCACCGGGATGCTGAGATTCCAATATCCAAGATCAATCATTAGCGGTCCTTCCGTACATGTCTTTTGCCAGCGGGAGAGATCGCTGATGTGTTGCGAGAGTTTTCGCTCCTTTTATACGGCGTGTAGGACAATTTGTTAACGAAAAATTGTCGAACGAATGACGTCAAAGTGCTGTCACTTTTTCTGCAGGGCAGGGATTTAAAGGCCTGTAGAGAATGACCGTTAGTCGGTTAGATCGAACTTTTGCGGTGGGGAAGAGGGGCCTTGCTTCTGCTTTTGGCGAGACGGGGCTAGAGTTGGAACCAAAGTATGACGGTCGTCCTGAGACTCAGGCGTCATGCCCACACAGAGAAGCAGCATGGAACGCGTGCCACCCCAGCCAGACGATGGCTCTTCAGTTTTATTGGTTGTAGATGATTATCCGGAAAATCTGGTAACGATGTGCGCTGTTCTGCAGAGAACCGACTGGCGCATCGTGACCGCCAGCTCAGGTATCGAGGCACTGACGGTGCTTCTTGAGCAGGAAGTGGATCTGGTCTTGCTGGATGTGCAGATGCCGGGCATGGACGGCTTCGAAGTTGCACGTCTGATGCGCGGCAGCCAGCGCACCCGGCTGACGCCGATTATTTTTCTGACCGCCAACGAGCAGACTCAGGACGCCGTTCAGAAGGGCTATGCGAACGGCGCAACGGATTATCTGTTCAAACCCTTCGACCCCAATGTCCTCAAGCCCAAGGTACAGACGCTGCTGGAGCAGCAGCGCAATCGCCGTGCGCTGCAACAGCTCTCGCACGAGCTGGAATCGGCGCGGACCTTCAATGCATCGGTGCTGGCCAACGTGGCCGAAGGCATTCTGGTGGTTGATGAGTCGGGCCTGATCAGCTTCGCCAACCCCGCAATCTGCCAGTTGCTGAACGCGTCGGTCGATCAACTGTGCGGCACCCATGTGCTGGACTACGTCATCGAACCGTATGTCGGGGACTGGCTGGAGTCAGGTTTCTACAAGCACTACCGTAACGCCGACACCTATCGCGTGCATGATGCCGTTCTGCGCACCTTGCAGGGTTCGCAGTTACCGGTTGCGCTGTCCTGTGCCGCGTTGCCTCCCGAGCAGAAGGCCATGGTTCTGACCGTGCTCGATATGTCGGTGGTCCGCGACCTTTATCAGCAACTGGAAAAACAGGCCGTCACCGATGCGCTGACCGGCCTGCTCAATCGCCGTGGGTTATACCAGGCAGTTGAAGGCATGCTGCTGCGCAATGAGAAAGCGGACAAATACCTGGTCGTGCTGTTCATGGACCTCGATGGCTTCAAGCAAATCAATGACTCGCTTGGCCACGATGCCGGTGATCAGGTGTTGCTTTGGGTCGCCGAGCAGTTCAAGGAGTGCATGCGGCCTTATGATGTGCTGGCGCGTGTCGGGGGCGATGAATTCACCGTGGTCATCGATGGCCTGGACTACCCCGAACAGGCGGCAAAAATTGCCGAAAAGCTGATCGAGCGAGTGTCCAGCAAGCGTCAGGTCGACGGTGTCGATATCGCACTGGGTGCCAGCGTGGGGATTGCCACCTACCCGGACTGCGGTTCGAATCTGGACGGTTTGCTGCGTGCCGCAGACATCGCCATGTACGAGGCCAAGCGGGCCGGTCGCAAGCAATACCGTTTCTACGACCAGAACATGAATGGACGCGCGCGCTCGCGGTTGATGCTGGAAGAGAGCGTGCGCACGGCCATCGACGGCAAGGATTTTTCGGTGGTCTACCAGCCGCAGATTCATGTCGCTGACGGGCGGCTGCGCGGTTTCGAGGCTCTGCTGCGCTGGCAGCATCCTGCGGTTGGCGAAGTGCCTCCGGCGCTGTTCATCCCTTTGCTTGAAGAGACGCGGCTGATCAACCGGCTGGGCAGCTGGATTTTCGATCAGGGCGCCGAACAACGGCAGGCCTGGAGTCGGGTGTTTGCTTCTGATGTCGTGGTCAGCGTCTGTGTCAGCCCCACGCAGTTCTGCATGCCCAACCTGGCCTCGGAGCTCAAACGGGCCATGGATCGTTTCGAGCTGGCGCCGGGCCAGCTGGAAGTGGAAATCACTGAGAGCTCGCTGGTCAATAACCTCTCGCACAGCCATAAGCAACTGGCGCTGCTGCATGATGTGGGCGTGCGTGTCGCGCTGGACGATTTTGGCACCGGCGATTGCTCGCTGTCGCATCTGCGTAATCTGCAACTGGACACGCTCAAACTCGACCGGCGTTTTGTCGCCAATATCGTCGGCTCTAGGCGCGAGTCTGCACTGGCCAGCAGCATTATCGACCTGTGTCGTAATCTCGACATGCTGGTGATTGCCGAGGGGGTCGAGACCCGCGAGCAATACCAGTGGCTGGCCGATAATGGTTGCCAGGTCATGCAGGGGTTTTTGATCGCTCATCCGATGGTTGCCGAAGACGCGCTGGGTTTTCCGGGGCACGTGGAGATGTCGGCCTTGAAACACAATGGATTGCTGTAGAATGGCGTCTTTCTGAACAGTGTCAGGCGCTATGACCGCATCCAGCCGTGCCCCGCTCAAATACCTGCAAGCCTACCCGCAGGCCTTGCAGGATCAGGTGCAGCAGTTGATCGATCAGGGGCGACTGGCCGAGTATCTCGAGCAGCGCTATCCCGCGCGGCATCAGATCCAGAGCGACAAGGCGCTGTATGCCTACGCTCTGGCCCTGAAACAGGACCATCTGCGCAACGCCCCGGCCATCAGGAAAGTCTTGTTCGATAACCGTCTGGACCTGACCCATCGCGCGCTCGGGCTGCACACCAAGATATCCAGGGTGCAGGGCGGTAAGCTCAAGGCCAGTAACGAGATTCGTGTTGCGGCCCTGTTCAAGGAAGCGCCACCGGAGTTTCTGAAAATGATCGTCGTGCATGAACTGGCGCATTTTCGTGAGTCCGATCACAACAAAGCGTTTTACCAGCTGTGTGAACACATGCTGCCCGGCTATCACCAGCTGGAATTCGACCTGCGCGTCTATTTGACTTACAACGAGTTGCAAGCTTCAAGCGGTAAGTTTTGAGCTACAAGCTCAGAGCTGGACGTTGAATGCATTTAAAAAGGATTCATCGATGGAGATCAGTAAGACAAAAAGCAGCTTCTATCGTCGTCTGTATGTGGCGTACCTGATTGATTCAAAGCTCGCCTGCAGCGTACCGGAACTGATCGCAGTAACCGGCATGCCCCGCCGTACAGCGCAGGACACCATCAGCGCGCTATCCGACCTGAACATTGAGTGTGAATTCGAACAACAGGAAGGTGCCCGCAATCACGCAGGCGCTTATCGCATTCGCGACTGGGGCGCCATTGACAAGACCTGGATCGCCCGCAATCTGACCGGCATCAAAGACGTGCTCGGGTATCCCTGAGAAGCAGCCGTGAGCTTGCAGCTAGCCGCTGCCGCTAGGGTCTGTTCCCGTTTCATCGCGGCCGCGTCGGAGTCTGTTTTGCCGCGAGGCAAGGCAGGAGACACGANAACGGGAACAGACCCTAGTCCAGATCGCGACGCATGCCGATGTGGGGGATGTCGTCTTCCAGGTAGATCTCGCCAATCGGGTCAAAGCCGTAACGGCTGTAATAGCCTTGCAAATGGGCCTGAGCCGAGAGGTAAATCGGCTGATCCGGCCACTTGCGTTCGGCGTTTTCCAGTGCCTGAACCATCAGTTCATGGCCAATCCCGCGGCTGCGAATCGAAGGTGCTGTCACAACCCGGCCAATGGTCACGTCGCCGCCTTGCTGGATCGGGTCCAGCAAGCGCAGGTACGCGACCAGCTTGTCTGCCTGCCAGGCCATCAGGTGGCAGGTATCGCCTGTCAGGTCCTGCCCATCCACGTCCAGGTACACACATTTTTGCTCGACCACAAACACTTCGGCACGCAATTGCAATATCGCGTATAGCTGTTGAATGCTCAGCTCAGTGTGGTGTTTGCAGATCCATTCGATAGACATGTTGCAGACTCGCAGGGAAACCAGAAGCGAAGTCTAAACGTATCTTGCGCCATTCCCAATAAACACTGCGAAAGTCTGCCGGCGGCTGACAGAACATGTGCCCCGTGCATGTTGTCTATTGAGTGCTTCGGGCCTTCAATATAAGTTTTCTTGCACGCTAATGAATGGCGGTTTTGCGGCCGATAGGTTGGAATCGGGCATGCCGCCCTGTCAGGAACCTGAGCATGACGCAGTGGCTTCGAGCAGTTGGCTTGCTGGTTTTTTTGCTGATGGCTTCTGCCAGCGCAGCGGAGAGGCTGCG
Organism: Pseudomonas syringae pv. cilantro; assembly: GCF_001293775.1. Lineage (GTDB taxonomy): Bacteria > Pseudomonadota > Gammaproteobacteria > Pseudomonadales > Pseudomonadaceae > Aquipseudomonas > Aquipseudomonas syringae_P. Next base: position 48,249 of record NZ_LGLN01000086.1, on the reverse strand, counting down.
GCTTGTCGCTGATCCCTGGCCTCCGTTCACTGATGAGTTGCTGCTCAATGGTGGCCTGGCGACCGATATCGTCAGCACCGCCCTGCGTCGCGCCGGCTATGTGACGCTGTATGAACAGGTGCCATGGGCGCGGGCTCTGCTGGGGTTGAGTGAAGGCCGACACGATGTGCTGATCAATGCGTGGTTCAGCGAAGAACGCACCAAAGTCGGCCAGTTTTCTGCGGAGTACCTGCTCAATCGCATTCGCTTCATCAAGCGCAAGGATTCGACCATCAGCAGCTTGTCCCACGAGCAGTTGCATCAATACATGATCGCCGTGGTACGTGGTTACGCTTATTCGCCGGCGTTCGACAGCGACAAACTACTGAAGAAAGTCCCCGTACAGAACTTCTCTACGGCGGTGCGCATGCTGGCTGCCGCACGGGTCGACCTCACGCTGGAAGACGAATACGTCGCCCGTTACAACCTCGCGCTGGAAACTGACGAGGTTCGCAACCGGGTCGAATTCATTCCCGGTTCATTGAGCGAGAACAGCCTGCACATTCTGGTCAGCCTGAAAAATCCGCTTCACGAAAAGATCGTCGCCGATTTCGACCGTGAAATCGCTGCCATGAAAGCTGATGGCAGCTACGAAGAGTTACTCAGACTGCACGGTCTGCAACAGTCTCCGGAGCTTTGATCAGGTGTGCGGCGAGGGTCCGTAGCGGCGCCAGCTGACGACAGATCAGCGCTAGCTGCGCCTGCACCAGACGCTGACTCTCATCCATTTCTTCCGGCAATTGCTCCAGCTCGGCGGCCAGGGCTTCTTCCGCATCACTATGCACGGCAACCGGCTGTTTCTCGGCCAGGCTCTGGGCGATCTCGTCGATACTGGCCGCCAGTGTTGCGCCGGCGCCATCGATCAGGTGCTCGTGGACGTCACTCGGCAACTGCGTGTCGCGGTGTGCGCCCAGGCCTGACAGATAGCTCAACAGCGTGTGCGACAGCACCAGAAAGCGAAAGCCGACGTCGGCCTCCTTGCGGAAGTGTCCGGGCTCCATAAGCATGTTGGCCAGCGTGGTCGACAGTGCGGCATCGGCGTTGTGTGCATTGCGTCGTGCCAGGCGATAAGCCAGATCATCACTCTTGCCCTTGGCGTATTGCTGCATGATCTGGCGCAGATAGATGCTGTTGCACGTCAATGTGTTGGCCAGCACTTTGTTCAGGCGCCGTCCCTGCCAGTCCGGCAGGAACAGGAACACCGCGAGGCCTGCGATCAGGCTGCCCAGCAGGGTGTCGAACAGGCGCGGCAGAAACAGGCCGTAACCGTCGCCGACCTGATTGAAGCAAAACAGCACCATCACCGTGATAGCGGCGGTCGACAGGGTGTAGCGCGTGGTGCGGTTGACGAAAAACACCACCCCGGCGAGCACCGCGCACATCGATTGCAGAATCGGGCTGGTGACCAGATCGAACAGCACCCAGCCCACCGTCAGGCCAATCGCCGTACCGATGATCCGCTGCCCGAGCTTGCGCCGGGTCGCGCCATAGCTGGGCTGACAGACGAATACCGTGGTCAGGATGATCCAGTAGCCTTGCGACGGGTGAATCAGGTGCACCATCGCGTAACCGATGCTCAGTGCCAGTGGCAGGCGCAGGGCGTGACGGAACAGCAGCGAGGTCGGCGTCATTTGCAGGCGCAGGCGCGTCCAGACATCCTTGAGGTTGCGCGGCGAGCGGTCCAGCAGGCTGCTGTCGGTGGCGTCGGCGACGGCGTCCGGGTTACTGGCGTCGCTGATCAACCGGTCCAGCGTGCCGAGGTTGGTCGCCAGGGCGCGCAATGAGCGCAGCAAGCCACGCCACGCCGGGTTGCTCTGGATGCGCAGGTGCTCCAGCGAGGCCTGCAGGTCCTCCATGGCTTCGGCGAAGCTTGGGTCATACACGAACGGCTGCCGCAGCTGGATGGACTCTGAGAGCGCCTGACAGGCCACACCTTGCTGACGCAGCAGGCGCTGGCAACGGAACAGCACGTCGCTGTGGAAAAACGCATCGGCCAGCGAGTTGTAAGGGTAGTGCGACGAGCTGGCGCGCTCGTGAATGTCCTGAGCGATGAAATACAGCTTCAGGTAGCGGCTGACTTTGGAGCCGGGGCGGCCGCTGCCGACGCGGTGCAGGATGATTTCCTTGGTAGAGTTCAGCGCGGCGACCACTTTGCCGTTCTGCTGCGCCAGTTCCAGACGACGGGCCTCCACGTTGAGCGTGCGAATCGGTTCAAACAGGGTCGACTTGAGTTTCAGGTACTGGCCCAGCTCACGAAACAGCCGCGCCAGCGCCTGCTGCACCGGCTGGTTGGAAAACAGCATCTGCCACAGCACCGACAGCAGGCCATACCACGCGGCCCCGGCGACCAGCAGCATCGGCTCGTGCCAGAAGTCAGTAACCTCACCGCCGCGCTGATCGACACCAATCATGGTGTACACCGACAGAATCAGCGTGCCATAGGCAATCGCGCCATAGCGTTCGCCCAGCGCGCCGAGCATGGTCAGGCCAAAGCTGGCCAGCGCCAGTGAGCAGACGAACAGCCAGGGGTAGGGGAATAACAGTTCGACGGCGAGGGCGGCGATGCTGAAACACACCAGCGTCACGGCCAGCGCGTTGAGTCGGCCCTGCCAGCTGTCGTCGGTTTCCGCCAGGGCGCAGGCGATAATCCCCAGAAACAGCGGGATCAGCAGGGCCATCTCGTTTTGATACCAACACAGCAGCATGCTGCCGGTCAGTGCGATGAAGACCCGAACGCTATAGCTGAATTTATCCAGCGCCCACAATCGACGGAATGTATGACGGAGAGATTTCGATGCCATGGATAAGCTGTCGGCCCTGTTCGCAATTGATCGATCGTGCAGGAGGATATGTACAGCCCAAATGGCTGGCTGTACATCGGCCTCGCAAAAATTTTCTACGGTTCGCTGTGTCGCGATGTTATTTCACGTGGTTACGTCAGACGTATTGCGCGGCTGCGTAAGCCGATGCCCAGGCCCACTGAAAATTGAAACCGCCCAGATGACCGCTGACGTCCAGCACTTCGCCCACGAAGTAAAGGCCGGGTGATTTCAGCGATTCCATGGTCTTGGAGGACACTTCACGGGTGTCGATGCCGCCCAGTGTCACCTCGGCCGTGCGATAGCCCTCGGTGCCTGCCGGAACCACCTGCCAGCTCGCCAGCTTTTCGGCGATCTCGGCCAGTTCGGCGTGGGTGTACTGCTTCATGGGTTTCGACGCAAACCAGTGTTCGGCGATCAGGTTGGCCATTTTCTTGGTGAAAATCTCGCCCAGCAGGGTTTTCAGCTCACTGTTGGGGCGCTCGGCTTGTTGCTGGGCGAGCCAGGCGGGCACGTCGTGATCGGGCAGCAAGTTGATTTCGACGGTGTCGCCGGGCTGCCAGAACGAGGAAATCTGCAAAATGGCCGGGCCACTGAGACCGCGATGGGTGAACAGGATGTTTTCCCGGAAGCTGGTGTCGTTGCACGTGACCAGACAATCCACCGAGGTGCCCGAAAGTTCGGTGCACAGGTCCTTGAGCTGATCGGTGATGGTGAACGGCACCAGCCCGGCGCGGGTCGGCAGCAGCGTGTGGCCGAACTGCTTGCCGACCTGATAACCAAAGCCGGTCGCGCCCAGCGTCGGAATCGACAGCCCTCCGGTGGCAATGACCAGTGATTGGCAGTTCAACGGGCCGAGCGTGGTGTGCAGGCTGTAGCCGGCGTCGGTTTTTTCGATCTGCTGCACCGAGGTGTCCATGTGCAGGCTGACACCGGCCTGCCGGCATTCTTCCAGGAGCATTTCCAGAATGTCACTGGACTTGTTGTCGCAGAACAACTGCCCCAGCTTTTTCTCGTGATACGGCACGCCATGTTTGGCAACCATCGCGATGAAATCCCACTGGGTGTAACGGGCCAGTGCCGATTTGCAGAAATGCGGGTTCTGCGACAGGAAATTGGCCGGTTCGGTGTACATATTGGTGAAGTTGCAACGCCCGCCACCGGACATAAGGATCTTCTTGCCGGGCTTGTTGGCGTGGTCGATCAACATCACCTTGCGCCCGCGAGCAGCGGCGGTGAACGCACACATCAAACCTGCGGCGCCAGCGCCAATGATTACAACGTCAGTAACGGGCACAGCGTGTTTCCTCGATCTGTAGGTCACGATCGTTCCCATGCTCCGCGCTAAGCTATACACAAGCCTGTTTTTGATTCTGGCCGAAGGCCGTGGGAGCGAACTTGTTCGCGAAAGGGCCGGTATGTTCTCCGAAGATTTATCGTCTGAACTACCGTCTTCGCGAACAGGCGAAGCGTCGCCCGGTCCGCTCCCACGCCCTGCGGGCAGAAGCCTGAAAACCGCTTTTTCGGGCCCTTCGGGGCCTGTATATGACGCTCGGCGCGGAGTGTAGGGACTATCAGGGTCAATGATAAACTTTACAAAATCCGCACGCGCAACGACTTGCCTTTGATCTTGCCGTTGTTCAGACGCTCCAGCGCCTGTTTGGCCATGCTGCGTTCGACGGCGACATAGGCCTGGAAGTCAAAGATCGCGATTTTGCCGACCTGGGTGCCCGGAATGCCGGCTTCGCCGGTCAGTGCGCCAAGGATATCGCCCGGACGCAGTTTGTCCTTGCGGCCCGAGCCGATGCACAGCGTCGTCATGGCCGGCAGCAGTTTGCCGCCTTCCTTGATGCTCAGGTTGTCGTACTGCTGCCAGTTCAACGGGGCTTTCTGTAATTCTTCGATGGCGCGGGCGCGCTGGCTTTCCGACGGCGCCACGAGGCTGACCGCGATGCCTTTCTCGCCAGCACGACCGGTACGGCCGACGCGGTGAATGTGGATTTCCGAATCACGCGCCAGCTCGACATTGATCACCATGTCCAGCGCATCAATGTCCAGACCACGTGCGGCCACATCGGTGGCGACCAGTACCGAGGTGCTGCGGTTGGCGAACATCGCCAGCACCTGATCACGATCACGCTGTTCCAGATCGCCATGCAGACCGACTGCAGACATGCCCTTGGCGGTCAGGTGATCGACCACTTCCTGAACCTGCTGCTTGGTGAAGCAGAACGCCACGCAAGACGTCGGGCGGAAATGGCCAAGCACCTTGACCACGGCTTCCAGACGCTGCTCCGGGGAAATTTCGTAGAAAATCTGCTCGATCTGGCTGTCGGCATGCAGCGCTTCGACTTTCACGGTTTGCGGATCGCGCATGAACTTCGACGACAGCTGCTTGATGCCGACCGGGTAGGTGGCCGAGAACAGCAGGGTCTGACGACGTTGCGGGGTCTGCTCGATAATGTCGGCGATGGAATCGTAGAAACCCATGTCCAGCATGCGGTCGGCTTCATCGAGAATCAGCGTGTTCAGACCGTCCAGCACCAGCGAGCCTTTGCGCAAATGCTGCTGAATACGGCCGGGCGTGCCGACGATGATGTGCGCGCCGTGTTCCAGTGAGCCGATTTGCGGGCCGAAAGACACGCCGCCGCAGAGGGTCAGCACCTTGATGTTGTCTTCCGAGCGCGCCAGCCGACGGATTTCCTTGGCCACCTGATCCGCCAGCTCGCGGGTCGGGCACATGACCAGTGCCTGGCAGCCGAAGAAACGCGGGTTGATCGGGTTGAGCAGGCCGATACCGAAGGCCGCCGTCTTGCCGCTACCGGTCTTGGCTTGCGCGATCAGGTCCATGCCCTTGAGGATCACCGGCAGGCTCTGCGCCTGAATCGGCGTCATCTCGGCATAACCAAGCGACTCCAGGTTAGCCAGCATGGCAGCGGACAGGGGCAGAGAATTGAAAGCGGTGTTAGTCACGACGGTGGACCTGCAAAACAAAAATGTCGCGCAGTGTATCACCCGTCAGCCAGACCTGGCACCGACCGCTCGTAATCGTACGCAGAGTGGCCTGAACGGCATGCCCACGCCGTAATACAGGAGTCCTGAAATTCTTGAAAGCGAGGCCTCTGCCCGAAGGGCGTGGGAGCGGACCGGGCNCGATGCATTTTCGGCGAGCAGAACGACCCTTTCGCGAACAAGTTCGCTCCCACGGCCTTCGGCCAGAATCAAAAGAGGACTTGATGCAACGACAGGTCCAGACAAAAAAATCCCCGCTGGAGGGCGGGGTTGAGGTTCGAGCGTGGCAGCTCGCAAAGGGGTATTGCCAGGCCCGCCGTGTGGCGGGCCTGGCTGGCTTACAGCAGGATTGTGCGGATGTCCGCGAGCAATTCGCTCAAGCGCTTGGTGAAGCGGGCAGCGGCTGCGCCGTTGATCACGCGGTGATCGTAGGACAGCGACAGGGGCAGCATCAGTTTCGGCTGGAAGGCTTTGCCGTCCCAGACGGGCTGGATGGTTGCCTTGGAAACACCGAGGATCGCCACTTCCGGCGCGTTGACGATCGGCGTGAAGCCGGTGCCGCCAATGTGGCCGAGGCTGGAGATGGTGAAGCACGCGCCCTGCATGTCGTTTGCGGTCAGCTTCTTGTTACGCGCTTTTTCAGCCAGTGCGGCGGCTTCGGCTGCCAGTTGCAACAGGCTCTTCTGATCGACGTCGCGGATGACCGGGACCAGCAGACCGTCCGGGGTGTCCACGGCAAAACCGATGTGCACATACTTCTTGCGGATCACGGCCTTGCCGCTGGGTGCCAGCGATGCATTGAAGTCCGGCAGTTCCTTGAGCAGATGTGCGCAGGATTTGAGCAGCAGCGGCAGCACGGTCAGCTTGACGCCAGCTTTCTCGGCAGCACCTTTCTGCGCGACACGGAAAGCTTCCAGGTCAGTGATATCAGCCTGGTCGAATTGCGTGACGTGCGGAATGTTCAGCCAACTGCGGTGCAGACCCGAGGCGCCCAGTTGCATCAGGCGAGTCATCGGCACTTCTTCGATTTCACCGAAACGGCTGAAGTCGACTTCCGGGATCGGCGGGATGCCAGAGCCGCCGCTTGCGCCGCCAGCTGGAGCTTCTTTGGCCTTCTGCATCATGGCTTTGACGTAAACCTGAACGTCTTCTTTCAGCACTCGACCGTGCGGGCCTGTGGCGCTGACCGCGCTCAGCTCGACGCCGAATTCGCGGGCCAGCTGACGAACCGCCGGGCCTGCATGAACCTTGGCGCCGTCTTTGGCCGGTGCGGCCGGAGCCGGTGCAGCGTCGGCTTTCGGCGCAGGAGCAGCGGCCGGAGCAGCCGCTTCAGCCTTGGCCGGTGCGGCCGCCGGTGCGCTGGTGGCTGGAGCCGGGGCAGCAGCAGGCGCAGCGCCTTCGACTTTCAGCTTCAAAATCAGGTCGCCGGTGCCGACTTCCTGATCCAGTTTGACTTCGATGCTTTCCACAACGCCTGCGGCCGGAGACGGGATCTCCATGCTGGCCTTGTCGGACTCCAGCGTGATCAGCGACTGATCAGCCTGAATGGAATCGCCGACCTTGACCATCAGTTCGATGATCTTGGCCTTGCCCGACGAACCGATGTCCGGAACATGAATGTCCTGAACGGTCGCGGCAGCCGCCGGAGCGGGCTCGGCTGCAGGAGCCGGAGCGGCTTCGGCAGGCTTTTCAGCAGCGGCAGGAGCAGCTGCTGCGGCCGGTTCGGCAGCAGGAGCGGGCGCGGCAGCGGCTTCGCCTTCCACTTCCAGCTCGAACAGCTCGTCGCCTTCTTTCAGGCGGTCGCCCAGCTTGACCTTCATGGCCTTGATGACGCCAGCCTTGGGAGCCGGGATTTCCATGCTCGCCTTGTCCGACTCAAGGGTCAGAACACTCTGGTCGGCTTCGATACGATCGCCAACCTTGACCATCAATTCAATGACTTCACCTTCACCGTTGCCGATGTCGGGTACGCGAATTAACTCACTCACTATGTCTCTCCTTAGGAGAACCTGTTCACTCACGAATACGCTGGTTCAGTTACAACGAAACAGCGTTGGATGCTCATTTACGCTGAGTAAATTCCGCATCCTCGGCTGTTTACGCTCTGATCAGCGCTCTTGAAGCAGACTCTTAGCAGTCCAGTGGATTGCGTTTTTCAGGATCGATGCCGAACTTGAGGATGGCTTCCGCCACGACTTTAGGTTCGATATCGCCACGATCAGCCAAGGCTTCCAGGGCTGCCAGCACCACGAAGTGACGATCGACTTCAAAGAAGTGACGCAGCTTCTTGCGGCTGTCGCTACGGCCGAAACCGTCGGTGCCCAGGACTTTGTATTCCTTGGTCGGAACCCACTGACGAATCTGGTCAGCGAACAGTTTCATGTAGTCCGTCGAAGCGATGACCGGGCCTTTGCGACCGTTGAGGCACTGCTCGACGTAGCTCAGCTCCGGCTTCTGGCCAGGGTGCAGGCGATTGTTGCGCTCTACCGCCAGACCGTCGCGGCGCAGTTCGTTGAAGCTGGTCACGCTCCACACGTCAGCGCCGATGTTGAACTCGTCACGGAGAATCTTCGCCGCTTCGCGAACTTCACGCAGGATGGTGCCCGAGCCCAGCAACTGGACGTGGTGCGCCGCTTCCTTGGTGTCTTCTTCGAGCAGGTACATGCCCTTGACGATGCCTTCTTCCACACCGGCCGGCATGGCGGGCTGGGCGTAGGATTCGTTCATCACGGTCAGGTAGTAGAAAACGTCCTGCTGTTCTTCGAACATCCGGCGCATGCCGTCCTGGATGATCACTGCCAGTTCGTAACCGTACGTCGGGTCGAAGGTGCGGCAGTTCGGGATGGTCGACGCCAGGATATGGCTGTGACCGTCTTCGTGCTGCAGACCTTCGCCGTTCAGCGTGGTACGGCCGGCGGTGCCGCCAATCAGGAAGCCACGGGTGCGGCTGTCGCCAGCGGCCCACGCCAGGTCACCGATACGCTGGAAACCGAACATCGAGTAGAAGATGTAGAACGGAATCATCGGCTGGTTGTGGCTGGAGTACGACGTACCGGCAGCGATGAAGGAGGACATGGCGCCCGCTTCGTTGATGCCTTCTTCGAGAATCTGGCCTTTCTTGTCTTCGCGGTAGAACATCACTTGTTCTTTATCGACTGGCTCATAGAGCTGGCCGACCGACGAGTAGATGCCCAACTGGCGGAACATGCCTTCCATGCCGAAGGTACGGGCTTCATCCGGAATGATCGGTACGATGCGCTGACCGATTTCCTTGTCCTTGACCAGTTGCGTCAGGATGCGCACGAACGCCATGGTGGTGGAAATTTCACGGTCGCCCGAGCCATCGAGGATGGCCTTGAGGGTGTCGAGCGGCGGGGTCGGCAGGCTGAAGCTCTGCGCGCGACGCTGTGGCACGAAGCCACCCAGCGCAGCACGACGCTCGCTCAGGTAACGGGCTTCGGCGCTGCCTTCTTCCGGCTTGTAGAACGGCAGGGATTCGAGCTCGGCGTCCTTGACCGGAATGTCGAAACGGTCACGGAAGTGCCGCAGGCTGTCGACATCGACCTTCTTGGTGTTGTGCGCAGTGTTTTTCGCTTCGCCAGCCCCGGTGCCATAACCTTTGATGGTCTTGGCCAGAACCACGGTCGGTTGACCCTTGTGGTTGACGGCTTCGTGATACGCCGCGTAGACCTTGTACGGGTCGTGGCCGCCACGGTTGAGTTTCCAGATCTCGTCGTCCGACAGATCGGCAACCATCGCCTTGAGTTCAGGCGAATTGAAGAAGTGCTCGCGGACGAACGCGCCGTCCTTGGCCTTGTAGTTCTGGTATTCGCCGTCGATGACTTCGTCCATACGACGTTGCAGGATACCGTCGACGTCCTTGGCCAGCAGCGGGTCCCAGAACCGGCCCCAGATGACTTTGGTGACGTTCCATTGTGCGCCGCGGAACACGCCTTCCAGTTCCTGGATGATCTTGGCGTTGCCGCGAACCGGACCGTCGAGACGTTGCAGGTTGCAGTTGACGACGAAGATCAGGTTGTCGAGCTTCTCGCGACCGGCCAGGGCGATGGCGCCCAGTGATTCCGGCTCGTCGGTCTCGCCGTCGCCCAGGAAGCACCAGACTTTCTGCTTGCCTTCCGGGATGTAACCGCGGTGCTCCAGGTACTTCATGAAGCGTGCCTGGTAGATCGCCTGGATCGGGCCCAGACCCATGGAAACAGTCGGGAACTGCCAGAAATCCTTCATCAACCACGGGTGCGGGTAAGAAGACAGGCCGTTACCGTCGACTTCCTGACGGAAGTTGTTCATCTGGTCTTCAGTGATGCGGCCTTCGAGGAACGCACGGGCGTAGACGCCTGGCGATGCGTGACCCTGGAAGTAGATCAGGTCGCCGCCGTGTTCGTCGGTCGGGGCCTGGAAGAAATAGTTGAAGCCGATGTCATACAGGGTAGCGCTGGAGGCGAAGCTGGAGATGTGGCCGCCCAGATCCGGGTCGCCGATGTTGGTTTTGACAACCATGGCCAATGCGTTCCAGCGCACCAGCGAGCGAATGCGGCGTTCCATGAACAGGTCGCCAGGCATGCGTGCTTCGTGGGTGACAGGAATCGTGTTGCGGTATGGCGTGGTGATGGCGTACGGCAGCTGCGAACCACTACGGGTGGCCAGCTCGCCCAGACGGGTCATCAGGTAGTGAGCGCGGTCTTCGCCTTCTTTGTCGAGAACCGATTCCAGGGCGTCCAGCCATTCCTGGGTTTCGACGGGATCGAGGTCTTGCATGGCTTGCTCCAGGGCGGAAAGGCTTCCAGAATCGGTTGCCTGAGTTTGCGACTGGCCTTGTGGGCAGACGACATAAATTCTTGGATTACCGGTAGGTGGGATCCGGCGGCGTGTAGTTTTACTACAAATCGACGACGATTTCAGCCCTCCGGATAACTGACCCAGTAGTAAAACTACAGAGAAGCGTCTTAAACGCTCCTGTCGTGTTGTAACTTAAAACGTTACTGTTAACCGCTATTGAATATCTTGCAGGTAAAAAGCGAATTTTTATGCTTCTAATTTGATTTTTCCAGCAATTTATAACCTTTGTTCGACAAGCGGTGCTGGCAGACGCGTCTCGCATTCACGACGAGCGGCCGTTTGCACGCCGATCAAGGATAGATCATGAGCCTACCTTCACTGGCCGAATTTCCGGCCATTCTGCTGCCATTGATCACTCGCGCCCGGCAATCCTTCCGGACTGCACTGGCCGACGTGTCGGACGAAGCGCTGGCATCGTTCGAGGCCTGGCCCGACGCGCGGCGCAAGGCATTCGACCGGGTCTGCGCCGCCAGCGATTTTGTCGCCGAACACGTCTGCCGTGACCCGCAGATGCTGCTGCAACTGGCCGAAGCGGGCGAGCTGGAGCGTAGCTTCTCTGCCGGTGAGCTGCGTGGGCAAATTGCCGAAGCATTGCACAACACAGTCAGCGACGACGAGTTGGGGCGTAATCTACGTCGACAGCGCACACGCCAGCAAGTCCGGATTATCTGGCGCGACCTGACGCGTCAGGCCGACCTGATCGAAACCTGCCGTGATCTCTCGGAAATGGCTGATGCGTCGATCGATCTCGCCTATCAGTGGCTTTATCTGCGCCATTGCCAACAATTCGGCACGCCGACCGGGCGTCATTCCGGGTCGCCGCAGCACATGGTTATCCTCGGCATGGGCAAGCTCGGCGCGGTCGAATTGAACCTGTCGTCGGACATCGACCTGATCTTCGCCTACCCGGAGGGTGGCGAGACGCAAGGCACCAAGCGTGCGCTGGATAATCAGGAGTTTTTCATTCGTCTGGGCCAGCGGCTGATCAAGGCGCTGGACCCGGTGACCGTCGATGGTTTTGTGTTCCGCGTCGACATGCGCTTGCGGCCCTACGGTTCATCCGGGGCGCTGGTGCTCAGCTTCAATGCGCTGGAGCAGTATTACCAGGATCAGGGCCGCGACTGGGAACGCTACGCGATGATCAAAGCACGGGTGGTCGGTGGCGATCAGGCGGCGGGTGCCGAATTGCTGGAAATGCTGCGCCCGTTCGTCTACCGCCGTTATCTGGACTTCTCGGCCATCGAAGCGCTGCGCACCATGAAGCAGCTGATTCAACAGGAAGTGAAGCGCAAGGGCATGGCGGAAAACATCAAGCTGGGTGCCGGAGGCATCCGCGAAGTGGAATTCATCGCCCAGGCCTTCCAGTTGATCCACGGCGGCCGTGACCTGAGCCTGCAACAGCGTCCGCTGTTCAAAGTGCTCAAGACGCTCGAAGGGCAGGGCTATCTGCCCACGGCGGTGACCGAGGAGCTGCGTGAAGGCTATGAATTCCTGCGTTACACCGAGCATGCGATCCAGGCCATCGCCGACCGTCAGACCCAAATGCTGCCCGACAATGAGCAGGATCAGGCGCGTATCGCGTTGATCATGGGTTTTGGCAACTGGGCCAGCTTCCACGAGCGGCTGATGTATTGGCGCGGCCGGGTGTCCTGGCATTTCCGTCAGGTCATTGCCGACCCGGACTCTGATCCTGACGACGAGCAAGAGGACGACAGCGAAGTGGTGGTCGGCGGCGAGTGGTTGCCGCTGTGGGAAGAGTCGCAGAACGAACAGGCCGCTGGCCGTCAGTTGCAGCAGGCCGGTTTCGTCAATGCCGACAAAGCGCTCAAAGGCCTGGCCAGTCTGCGCAGCAGCCCGAGTCTGCGCTCGATGCAGCGCCTCAGTCGTGAGCGTCTGGACGCGTTTATCCCAAGGTTGCTGGCGCAGGCGGTAGAGCATGAAAAGCCCGATCTGGTCCTTGAGCGCGTGCTGCCACTGGTCGAAGCGGTCGCGCGGCGCTCGGCGTATCTGGTGCTGCTGACCGAAAACCCCGATGCATTGCGGCAATTGCTGACCCTGTGCGCGGCGAGCCCGTGGATCGCGGAGCAGATCGCGCGCTTCCCGCTGTTGCTCGATGAGCTGCTCAACGAAGGTCGTCTGTTCAGCCCGCCCATGGCTCCGGAACTGGCCGCTGAGCTGCGTGAGCGGCTGATCCGTATTCCCGAGGACGACCTCGAGCAGCAAATGGAAGCCCTGCGGCATTTCAAACTGGCTCACAGCCTGCGGGTGGCGGCTTCGGAAATTTCCGGCAGCCTGCCGTTGATGAAAGTCAGTGATTACCTGACCTGGCTGGCCGAAGCGATTCTGGATCAGGTGCTGGCGCTGGCCTGGCGCTACAGCGTGGCGCGTCATGGCACGCCGTTGCGCCCGGACGGAACACTGTGCGATCCGGGCTTCGTGATTGTCGGTTACGGCAAGGTTGGCGGCATCGAACTGGGGCATGGTTCCGACCTGGACCTGGTGTTCATTCATGACGGTGATCTGCAGGCCGAAACCGACGGTGCCAGGCCCATCGACAGTGCGCAGTTTTTCACCCGGCTCGGGCAGCGAGTGATTCATTTGCTGACCACCCAGACCAACTCCGGTCAGTTATATGACGTCGACATGCGCCTGCGACCCTCCGGCGCTTCCGGGCTGCTGGTCAGCTCGCTCGGCGCGTTTGCGCGCTATCAGTCCAATGAAGCCTGGACCTGGGAGCATCAGGCGCTGGTGCGCGCCCGGGTACTGACCGGCAGCCCGGATGTCGGTCGTGAATTCGAGAAAGTCCGCGCTGCGGTATTGGGCCGCGAGCGCGATCTGGACACATTACGTGCCGAAGTCAGCGAGATGCGCGCCAAGATGCGCGATAACCTTGGCACCCGGGCGACAGCGGCGGGCAGGGCGGTCAATGCCTTCGAGGCGTCGATGCCGTTCGACCTCAAGCAGGATGCCGGAGGTATCGTCGATATCGAATTTATGGTGCAATACGCCGCCTTGGCGTGGTCGAGAGAGCATCCCGCGCTGCTGCAATACACCGACAACATCCGGATTCTTGAAGGGCTGGAGGATGCGGGGCTGTTGCACGATGCGGATGCCAGCCTGTTGCGCGAGGCCTACAAGGCCTATCGTTCGGCGGCACACCGTCAGGCTCTGCAGAAGCAGGCCGGAGTGGTCAGCGGCGATCAGTTTCACACCCAGCGGCGTGAAGTGATGCGGATCTGGACGCAGATGGGGTTGAGCTGAGCCTCGAGGCAACGCTCTGTGTCAGTGCAACGTTCTATAAAGCTATGACAGGGAGGCGACAGATTGTGTGGGAATGTCACGCAGTCTGATCGGCCTCCCTGATCGTTTCTGGTCGTTTTTGGATGGAACATGAAAATTCTGATCGTTGGGCCTAGCTGGGTCGGTGACATGGTGATGGCGCAAACGCTGTTCCAGTGCCTGAAGCAGCGTCATCCCGAGTGCGAAATCGACGTGCTGGCCCCTGAATGGAGTCGTCCGATCCTGGAGCGCATGCCCGAGGTGCGCGCAGCGCTCAGCTTTCCGCTCGGCCATGGGGCGCTCGAACTGGCGACCCGCCGCCGGATCGGCAAGTCGCTGGCTGGCCAGTACGATCAGGCCATCTTGTTGCCCAACTCGCTGAAATCGGCGCTGGTGCCGTTTTTTGCCGGTATCCCGAAACGCACCGGCTGGCGCGGCGAATTCCGTTATGGCTTGCTCAACGACGTGCGCACCCTCGACAAACAGCGCTACCCGCTGATGATCGAGCGCTTCATGGCGCTGGCCTTCGACAAGGGCGCTGAATTGCCGCGCCCCTATCCCAGGCCCGATCTGCGCATCGACCCCGCGACACGCGACGCTGCCTTGAGCAAGTTCGGCCTGACCCTCGACCGTCCGGTACTGGCGCTGTGCCCCGGTGCCGAGTTTGGCGAGTCCAAGCGCTGGCCGGCCGAGCATTACGCGCAAGTGGCTGAAGCCAGCATTCGCGAAGGCTGGCAGGTCTGGCTGTTCGGTTCGAAGAAGGATCATCCGGTTGGCGAAAGCATTCGTCAGGAATTGATTCCCGGCCTGCGCGAAGAGTCCGTCAACCTCAGTGGCGAAACCTCGCTCGCCGAAGCCATTGACCTGCTGTCCTGCGCCGACGCGGTGGTGTCCAACGATTCCGGCCTGATGCACGTCGCGGCGGCGCTCAACCGGCCACTGGTGGCGGTGTATGGCTCGACCTCGCCGGGCTTCACGCCGCCGTTGGCCGATGAAGTCGAAGTGGTCCGCCTCGGGCTTGAATGCAGCCCGTGCTTTGAGCGCACCTGCCGTTTCGGCCATTACAACTGCATGCGTCTGCTTGAGCCGGACGCCGTGATTCAGGCGCTGACCCGCCTGAACATCACCCCGGTGGAGGTTGCCTGATTTTGCGGGTACTGCTGATCAAGACTTCCTCGCTGGGTGATGTCATCCACGCCTTGCCCGCGCTGACCGATGCGGCGCGGGCGCTGCCCGGTATTCGCTTCGACTGGGTGGTGGAAGAAGGTTTTGCCGAAATTCCCGCCTGGCACCCGGCGGTCGATAGAGTGATCCCGGTGGCGATCCGCCGTTGGCGCAAGCACCTCTGGCAGACGTTTCGCTCGGGCGAATGGCGGCGCTTCAAGGATCGGCTGCGCGAGCAGCGTTACGACCTGGTGATCGATGCTCAAGGGCTGTTCAAGAGTGCCTGGCTGACGCGCTACATCGACGCGCCAGTGGCCGGTCTGGACCGTGATTCGGCGCGCGAGCCGCTTGCCAGCCGCTTTTATGACCGCGTCTTGCCGGTGGCACGCGGGCAGCATGCCGTCGAACGGCTGCGCCAGTTGTTCGCGCAGGCGCTGGGTTATCCGTTGCCGGTTGGCGTGGGCGATTACGGTCTCAAGCCACTCGCTGCGCTTGACGATGCGCCGCAAGCACCTTTTGTGCTGTTCTTGCACGGCACGACCTGGGACACCAAACACTGGCCCGAGACGTATTGGCGACAGCTGGCCGAATTGATGGCTGCGCGCGGTTTTCAGGTACGGCTGCCGTGGGGAAATCCGACAGAGAAAGCCCGCGCCGAGCGCATTGCCGACGGCCTCGACAGCGCGCATGTGCTGCCGAAGCTGAATCTGGCGGGGGTGGCGCGTGTATTGGCCAGTGCCCAGGCCTGCGTCGCGGTCGATACCGGCATCGGGCACCTGGCTGCGGCGCTGGATGTACCGACCATTTCCCTGTTCGGCCCGACCAATCCGGGGCTGACCGGGGCTTACGGCAAGTCTCAGGTGCATTTGGCCAGCGACTATCCGGGCTGTGCGCCCTGCCTGCAGAAGAAATGCACGTACCAACCGACCGCCGATGATCAGCGCCGGTTCGACCTTAAACGCGAGTGGCCATTGTGCTTCACTCGTTTGAATCCCGAGCGAGTAGCGAGCCAACTGGGCGCGCTGTTGCTGGCAAAGGAACCTGGCTGATGCAACTGGCTTTCGTACTTTACAAATATTTCCCGTTTGGCGGCCTGCAACGCGATTTCATGCGCATCGCGCTGGAATGCCAGCAGCGTGGCCATCAGATTCGCGTCTACACGCTGATCTGGGAAGGCGAGGTGCCGCCCGGCTTCGAAGTGCTGGTCGCGCCGGTCAAGGCATTCTTCAATCATCGGCGTAACGAAAAGCTTACTGCCTGGATGGAAGCGGATCTGGCCCGGCGCCCGGTCGACCGTCTGATCGGCTTCAACAAGATGCCGGGGCTGGATGTGTATTACGCCGCCGACGGTTGTTTCGAAGACAAGGCGCAGAACCTGCGCAGCCCGCTGTATCGCAAGTGGGGGCGTTATCGCCATTTTGCCGATTACGAGCGCGCGGTGTTCGCCAGGGAATCGAACACCCAGGTACTGATGATTTCCGAAGTGCAGCAGCCGTTGTTCATCAAGCACTACGACACGCCGCTATCACGTTTCCATCTGCTGCCGCCGGGCATTTCCCAGGATCGTCGCGCGCCGCCGGACGCGGCGCAGATTCGTGCCGAATTTCGCAAGGAATTCGGTCTGGCCGACGATGCGCTGCTATTGGTGCAGATCGGCTCCGGTTTCAAGACGAAGGGCGTCGATCGTAGCCTTAAAGCGCTGGCGTCGTTGCCTGCGGAACTGAAGAAGCGAACCCGTCTGTTTGTAATCGGTCAGGACGACCCCAAAGTATTCCAGCTGCAGAGCGCCACGCTCGGTCTGGGCGATCAGGTGACCTTCATGAAAGGGCGTAGCGACATTCCGCGTTTTCTGCTCGGTGCCGACCTGCTGATTCATCCGGCCTACAACGAAAACACCGGCACTGTGCTGCTCGAAGCGCTGGTGGCGGGGTTGCCGGTGCTGGTCAGCGCGGTCTGCGGTTATGCCCACTACATTGCCGAAGCCGATTGCGGTCGGGTCCTGGACGAGCCGTTCGATCAGGCTCAGCTCAATCGCTATCTGGCCAGCATGCTGTCGGACGACACCGCGCGCAGCGCCTGGCGTCGCAACGGCCTGGCATTCGCTGACACGGCGGACCTTTACAGCATGCCGCAACACGCTGCGGATGTGATTCTGGCGGAGCACTATTGATGAAGCTGTTCCTTGCTGAACCGTTCAAGAGCCTGTGGGCCGGGCGCGATGCGTTCGCCGAGGTCGAGGGCCTGAGCGGTGAGGTGTACCGCGAGCTGGAAGGGCGTCGCACGCTGCGCACTGAAGTCGACGGGCGCGGTTACTTCGTCAAGATCCACCGCGGCATCGGCTGGGGCGAGATCGCCAAGAACCTGGCAACGGCCAAGCTGCCGGTGCTGGGCGCGGGCAAAGAGTGGGACGCCATCGAGCGCCTGCACGAAGTCGGGGTGCCAACCATGACCGCCGTGGCCTACGGCGAGCGCGGCAGCAATCCTGCCGCGCAGCATTCTTTCATCGTCACCGAAGAGCTGGCACCGACCATCAGCCTTGAGGACGTCAGCCTCAACTGGCGCAGCGAGCCGCCCGAGCCACGCCTGAAAAGGGCGTTCATTGCCGAAGTGGCGCGACTGGTCGGGATGATGCACCGGGCAGGTGTCAATCATCGCGACTGTTACATCTGCCATTTCCTGTTGCACACCGACAAACCGGTGACGGCTGATGATTTCAGGCTGTCGGTCATCGACCTGCACCGCGCCCAGACCCGGTGGGCGATCACGCCGCGCTGGCGCAACAAGGACCTGGCCGCGCTGTATTTTTCAGCTCTGGACATCGGCCTGACCCGGCGTGACAAACTGCGCTTTCTCAAGGACTACTTTCAGAAGCCGTTGCGGGAAATACTGCTCAAGGAAGCGTCGTTGCTGACCTGGCTGGATAAAAAAGCCGACAAGCTGTATCAACGTAAAGTGCGATATGGAGATGCGCTCTGATGGCAGGCTGGAAGCTCGAACCCGAATACGCGTTCCTTGATCGCGACTTCGGCAGCCTGGACGCGGTGTTCGCCCTGGAAGGCCAGCGCCTGACCCGCGACCCGCTGTCCGAAGTCATCCGCGTCGAGCGCGCCGGGGTCAATTATTACGTCAAGCGCTACGTCAGCGCCGGTAAGGGCCTGCGTCGCTACATGGGCAGGCCACGGGTCAAATCCGAGTGGCAGAACCTCAGGCGTTTCGCCACCTGGGGCATTCCCACGGCCGAGGTAGTGGCCTGGGGGCTGGAGCGCAACGGGGCGGCCTATGACCGCGGTGCGCTGATCACCCGTGAACTGCCTAACACCGTGGATTTGTCAGTGCTGGCCAAGCGCAAGGACCCGCTGCTGGCCGACCGGCAGTGGGTCGACGGTGTCAGCCGCCAGCTGGCGGCCTATACGCGCATCATGCACGACAGGCATTTCACGCATAACGACCTTAAATGGCGCAACCTGCTGGTCGATAATCTGGGCAAGCTGTTTTTCATCGATTGCCCCAACGGTGCATTCTGGTGGAGCTTTCTGCTGCGCTACCGGATCACCAAGGATCTGGCGTGTCTGGACAAGGTTGCCAAGTATCATCTGTCGGCCACCCAGCGCCTGCGCTTTTATTTGCAGTACCGCCAGCGAGCGCGTTTGAACGCCTCCGACAAAAAACGTATTCGACACATCGTCAGCTTTTTCGAGGGCCGTGAATGAGCGTATTTATTGCCAGTGCCGATCGGCCCTTACTGGAGCGCCACGGCCTGGTTGATTTTGAATCGCTATGGAATCTTCAGCTTGACGCGGTCGACGAACCCAATACCGGGCGCGGCGGCTGGAGCAGCGTGTTCCGTCTTGATCTGGACGACAGAAGCTTTTACCTCAAGCGTCAGAGCAATTATCTGACTCACACGCTGCACTACCCGCTGGGCGAGCCCTCGTTCTGCCGGGAATTTCGTAATATCCGCCGCTATCAGAAGCTGGGTATTCCGGCGTTGCAGGCAGCCTTTTATGGTGAGCGCCGTTTCAACGGCGAGCGTCAGGCGATCCTGATGACCCGGGCCCTGGATGGCTGGACGGAGCTGTACACGCTGTTGCTGGAATGGTCCGGGCTGCCTGCCGCCGAGCGCAGCGCAATCCTTTACGCCTGCGGCCGGCTGGCGCGCACCTTGCACAAGGCCGGGCAGATGCACGGCTGCTTCTATCCCAAGCACATCTTTCTGCAGGCTCAAGGTGATGTGTATCAAGCGCAGTTGATCGATCTGGAAAAGACCCGCCCGGTGCTGTTCGGCAAGCGCGACCTGATCAAGGATCTGGAGCCGTTGCTGCGTCGCTGCCATGTGTGGAGTGATGACGAACAGCGTGAATTTCTGGCTGCCTACCTGAAGGCTGCGATCGACAGTCCCCAGGTTGAGACCTGGAGCGTGTTGCTGGGTAGACGCGGCCTGCATAAACGTATCGTCCAACACCGTGACCAGAATGAGATCCACTGATGCGCTTGTCTGAACTCAAGAACGCCGGGCGCACCCCCGAGTTACCGATGAGCCTTTCTCTGGCGGATGCTGCGGGCACGGCTGAACTGCAATTATTGACACTGCTGCGGGTACTGCCGGGCCAGCGCTACGTCGGCGCGGGCGTATGGCGTGGCCGCTCGGTACTGGCCAAACTGCTGGTCGGCGACAAGGCCGCCCGGCACTTTCAGCGTGAACTGACGGGCGTGCGGTTGCTGGCCGGACAAGGCCTGAAAACCCCGTTGTTGCTGGCCGACGGCTTGCAGGAAGGCGAGGGCGGCTGGCTGCTGTTCGAATTTCTGCAGCCAGCCCCCAGCCTGGGCGATGCCTGGGCCAACGTGCAGGACCTGCCGCCGCTGGCCGACGAACAGCAAGCGGTCCTCGGCGAAGCACTGACGGCTATTGCGCTGCAACATGCCAAGGGCTTGTGGCAGGAAGACCTGCACCTGGATAACCTGTTGCGCCATAACGGGCACCTGTACCTGATCGACGGCGCGGGCATTCGTGCCGAACAGGCCGGAAAGCCTCTGTCCCGGCAGAAAGTGCTGGAAAACCTCGGCGTGTTCTTTGCGCAATTGCCCAGAGCGTTCGAACCGTTCACCGAAGAGCTGCTGGTGCATTATCTGTTGAGCAACGCCGAGCACGGTCTGCCCATGGAACCGCTGCAAAAGCAGATCGACAAGGTTCGTGGCTGGCGACTCAGGGATTTCATGAGCAAGACGGTGCGCGATTGCAGCCTGTTCAGCGTCAAGGACACGGCTTCGGTGTTTCGTGCGATTCGCCGTAACGAAGAGGCCGCCATGCTGCCGGTGCTGGAGCAGGCGGATGCGTTGCTCGACAAGGGCCACCTGTACAAGACCGGTGGCGCTGCGAGCGTAGGCCGGGTCGACGTCAGTGGCCACACGCTGGTTATCAAACGCTACAACATCAAGAATTTCACCCACTGGCTCAAGCGTTTCTGGCGCCCCAGCCGCGCCTGGCATTCCTGGCGCGAGAGCAACCGGCTGAGGTTTCTGGGCATCGCCACGCCAAAACCGCTGGCGGTGCAGGAGCAGCGTTTTCTGGGCTTGCGCAGCAAGGCCTGGCTGGTGACCGAATTTCTCGACGGGCCGGACATCATCGAACGCTTCGCGCCTCATGTGCAAAGCGGCGATGCGCCAGAGGACGAATTGTTGGCGCTGGATACGCTGTTCAGCCAGCTCATTCGCGAGCGCATCAGTCATGGCGATCTGAAGGGGCATAACCTGTTCTGGCATCAGAATCGCTGGGCGCTGATTGATCTGGACGCCATGCAGCAGCACAGTTCGCAAGCGTCTTTCGCGTCGGCCTATGCCCGTGACCGGGCGCGCTTCATGCGCAACTGGCCGCCAGGCAGTGCGCTGCACCAGTTGCTGGAGCACCGCCTGCCAAAGATCACGCCAGCCTGAGCCCGCGCGTCAGGCGATCCGGGTCAGATTCATCTCCTCCAGCGCTTTCACCAACGCGTCCATGTCATCGAACGGGATGAGATGGATGCGTGGCCACCTCACGCGCTCCAGATACAGTTTGCCCTCGGCATTGACCAGCACCGGGGTACGGTGAATCCAGGTGTCGCGAGCGCGATGGACAATGGTTTGCAAATTGTCTTTGCCCTGCTCCACGAGAAACATTCCCGGTCTGGCCAGCCGTTGCTCAAGGGTGAGCGGTTGAGGCGGCCGAACGGCATTTCTTACACGCAACACCTCCATTTCTACCCGATAATCGCCTTTGATATGGACCCTGGTGGCCCCGATGTTGCCCGAAACAAGCTCTCCCGGATCCAGCGTGACACCCCCTGAGTGTCCTGGTGCTACATCGATGACCCGCAGACCGATGCCGCCCTCCAGCTCGGCAATGCCTGGCACGACGCCCTGATAGACATTGGAATGACTGTTGCCAACCAGCGCGATCCATTTGTGCGAGCCCATGACCTCCTGATGCTTGCGCATCGTGCGCGACGCAAAATAATTCATCATTTGCTGGCGGGTGAGGGAATCTTCGCTGGCGATGTCATCGAGGTGGTAACTGGCTGCGCAGTCGATGGCCCTGACTTCGACGCCCTGCTGTCGCGCCTTGATGACCAGTTGCTCGAACGTGTAGATCTTGTCCGGGTCGGTGCGATGCCCACGGTCAAGTACCTTCAGGTCGTGAAGCAGGTTTTTGCTCATCTGGCCGGTTTCGAAGAAGCGGTCCAGATCCGCCTGATGCAGATCGGTCAGCAAGTGCTCCATGTACAGCGTCTTGACGTTTTGCTGCGCGAGCAGCGGCAGGTTGTCGATGATCATTTTCTTGCTGGCGACGGAAAAGTGCGACTCGCCGATCACGATGCCGTCGGTGTGGCTATAAAGCGTTTCAAACAGCTCAGGCAGACTCGTCTGAGGGTTGACGGCAGGCAAGGTCGGGCGCGGCGGCAGTTGAATAGCGCTGATCGCGGCGGCGTCGGTTTGCAGCTTTTTGCGGCGCGAGGCGAAGGTGTGACGCACGGCGTCCAGTTCAGGGTCGTCGAAAAAATAATTCATATCGAGCCCTTTCTTTTCGAAGTTCGCCAGCCTGTGCAGGTTCGTCCGGGTATCCAGTGGCATTTCATAGACCGCGTCGGCCAGCGATTGCTGGATCGCGGTCACTGAATTCTCGACACTCCAGTCTTCGGGAACGACACGCGCCCAGATGCCTGATTCTCCCTGGACGAAACCGTACTGACCTGCCCAGTGCTCGCCATCGGCGCTGGCGGATGAGCCTTTCAGTTCTCGCCGCAACAGGTCGTCCAGACGTGTGGGCGACGGCAGTGGGGCGGTGGGCACAATCAGCGTCGGATCGGAAAACGCGATGGTGAAGTCGCTGCGGGCCGGCATGTGCTGACCGGGCAATCCGCTGTTGCCTTGGGTAATCCGCGTCGGGCGACCGGCAGGGACGTCCTGAACGTGCACGCTGACCACGCCCTGCAGGTCGGCAATGCCGGGAACCTCATCGGTTGCAGTGGCCAGTTTCTGATCGAGCAGGGCGACCCAGCGCCTTGACGGAGCGGATGCGATGTCTCTGTTGATAAGTGTATGGCCGAAGAAGTTGCTCATTTTTTGCGCAGCAACAGGGTCGTTGACTGCGCCCGCCACCGGATGGCCGTTGAACGGGTAGCTGATCGACGAACTGAACGGCCGCACCTCGATGCCATAGCGATGGGCAGCCTTGATCACATGGTAGTAATCGTAATCTGTGCTCGAATTGTTCAATGCGCCACGGTTGAGATCGTTCAGGTAATGTTTGATTTCGTGAGAACCGGAACGACTCTTTTTGCCCAGATGACGATACCTGGCCAGTTTGGTCAGATGCTTGTCGGTCAGCAGGTGTTCAATGTACAGAACCTCGACGCGCTGCTCGGCCAACAGCGGCATACTGAGGAGCAACAATCGTTTGCTGGCGACTGACTTTGGCGCCTCACTGAAGATCAGGCCGTTGCCATGTGCGAAGACATGCTCGATCAGGTTGTCGACAGCCACCGGTTGCGGCAGTGGAGGTAACTGCGGCCTGGGTGGCGCAGTGAATTCGGCGAGAAATGTCCGGGCGTCCTGATAGAGTTTTTCCCGACGGGCCACGAAGCTCTGCCGCAGCTCGTCAAAATAGCTTTCGAAATAGGTCTCCATGCCGATCCCGGTCGGGTCATAGGGCTTGTTGCTCAGTACAACCTCCAGGCCCGCCTGCATGGCGGGCGGCATTTCGTATTCGCCCGGAATCGAACCGGTTCTGGATCCCGGCAGTTCATCCGGCAGGATGGCGTAGTTCGAGTCGCCGATGCCGCCACCACGCAGGCGCCGGCGTTCGACAAGCTGCCATTGTCCTTGTTGATCGAGGCGAATCGGCTGATTGCCGAAGAAGGCGAACGGATTCTGCGGATCAATGATCTGCCAGCCGCGCAACTGCGTGTTGTACTGCACCTGGAACGTGCTGCCGGACAGCTCGACATAATGTCTGCCGTTGACCACGCACACGCCTGTTGCATGGCCGGCAGTGATGCGCGGTACGTCGCGCAACGACAGGTCGACCGCCAGCTCGGTGCGCAGGCCAGAGGGCGCTCGGGGCCTGGCTTCAGGCAAGGAAAGCAGCGGCTGCCAGGCACCGCCGGCGCGTTGCACGGCAAACTGACCGGTTGCCCTCGGAGGGGCAGACGCGACAGTGGGTGCGTGGAACACCGGGGCGTGTCCGTTGACGTTGGGCTTGCCGAGCAGAAAGACCTGCTCTTGCAGTTCTGCCGGGTACAGATCCTCGTAGCGCGGCAGGGAAGACTGGTGCTGAAACGAGCGCAGCACCGGCGCTGATTCACGGCTTTGCTCAAGGTTATGCAGCACGCCGCCAAAACCTTTCAGGCCGTTGAGCAGATCGCCCCCTGCGCCGAGGCCATTGAACAGTGCCGACACGATGTAAGCCGCAGCGCGGCCATGTTCGCCTTCCGTCAAGGCGGCAATTGCCCGGCCGCTGTCGTGCAACGTCAGCAGGGTGCCGACCGCAAAGCTGGCCGGCGGGAAGGGCAGGGTCAGCGCCGTGGCGATGATCTCGACACTGGTCCAGATCAGTTGGGACAACATGTCGTTGCGGCCGGTGGTGGTCTCTTCCACGTCACGCAACCTGCGTTCGAGAGGGCGGTTGTAACAGGTGTCGGCAACGTCGGAAATGAACGCCTTGGGAATGACGGGCGGCTTGTTGGCATTGCCTTGCTGCATGTCGCGCAGGAAAAACGACAGGGTTCGGCGCGCCTTGATGCGGCAGCGATCCTTGTAATAATCGATCATGCCGTCGGTGCTCAGCGAGCGCACGAAGTCGCCGAACAGACGGAACTCGATGCCGTCAGGTGCCTGCGGCGTATAGAGCAATGCCGCGTGGCGAATCTGCGTCGGCAGGATCACCAGGCACCCCTGCACGGTTTCAATGTGGGTGAGCAGCGGGGTCGGAATGACCAGTTGATCGATGTCGCTCAGCCCGGAGGCGATCAGCGGTTTGTCGATGTGGATTTGCAGCGGATAGAGCGGATACTCCCCGCGAGAGGCCGTGTCGTTCAGGTGCATGGCGTCCAGCGATTGTTTCAGCCAGGTGTATTGCGCCGCCTCGATGTGGCCTTTCAGAACACTGCGCAGTGCGGCGGCCTTCATCTGCAATTGAGTGATCAGCACGCTGGCCTGACGACGCTCGGCATAACCGGCATGTTCAGTGTTCAGCAGGGTATTCCTGACCTGCGCAATATAGCCGTCCGCCAGCCATTGGCCGCGTACCGAGCCTGCCACCGCCGCGGGCGACAGCGCGCTCAGATCGACGCCTTGCGGGCCGCTGAAGGTGGCCTGGGTGTCGGCGGAGCTGCGAAATGGATCAATGCTGTCGTCGTAGCCGTTGAGCAGCATGTCGGTGTACGTCAGTGTTTCGCGCTCGCTGGTGATCACCACCAAGTCCGGGTTCACCGCGCCGACCGGGACATTCAGCAGTCTGGCGATCTGCTCGCTGGCACGCTGATGAACGTAGTGCTTGAATGGCTGAACCCGAGCATGGGGCAGTGCCTGGTAGTTGCCGAGTGCGCCTTCAATGGTTTCCTCAAGGGCCAGCAACTCACGGCGCTGTTCACGACTGGCGCGCAGATACCAGTCCGGGGTATGGCTGGCCTGCCCGGAAAGCATCACTTGCGTCTGTTCGTCGGTAAAGCTGCGCAGGGCCGCGTCGCTGTCCGGGTGATCGATGAACTGCAGGAAGTCTTTCGCGGGTTGCGGTTTCTGCTTGAGGGCTTCCAGTAGCTGTGCCAGTTCAGGGCGGGCAGCGGCATGCACCTGATCGAGCAGCCAGGCAGTCATCGCGGGCGAGGCTGTCCAGCCGACCACTTCATGGAGCAGTTGGGTTTCACTGTCGAACGCCTTGAACGGCTGGCCCGGAGCGTCCAGCGCGACCATGATCAGTCGTTCTGTCCGGCCTTGCGCGTCCTGCCTGCGAAACACCAATAGTCGGGCCATCACGTTATGCCCGTTCAGACGCACCTGTTGCACGCGCAGTGCGGGGTCTGGTGTGTCCTGTGTCGACGCTGCAACGATGACGAAGTCCTCGGGACGAATATGCCCCTGCATCTTCGCCGCCCAGGCCAGTGCACTCAGTCGGGTGCGCGCCAGCATGCGCAGCAGCTGCTGGTTGTGTTCCCGTTGATAGGCCGTTCGCTGAAACTCGCCAAAGGTCGTGCGCAGCTCCAGCCCGATGATCAGGCTCGCCAGATACGCCGGGGTGATCGTCGAGTACGTCTCAGGCAACGGCGCGTCATTCAGGCGGATGACGGTGTGCTCGAGGAAGTCCGAACCGGCGAGCTCGTCATCCGGGTGCAGGCCGTAGAGCGCCAGTTGAACCAGCGAGCGGCTTATGCGGTAAGTTTCGTGGCTCAACGGCAGCGTGCGAAGCGTGTCGACGGTCAGGGCGTGCGGGTCAAGATCGTGGCCCAGATCGTCCGCCAGGCGCCTGCGCAGGTGCGCTTCGGCAAATTGTTCAGGTGGCGCCGCGCTGCCCATCACGCTGAGCATGGCTGCATGCGCATCGTCATAACTGCGCAGGTAACCGGCGTAGGTCTTGAGGTCGGCCTCGCTGGCGATCTTCATCCAGTTCGGCAGGTTTCGCAGGTACTGACGCTGCCGGTTGGCGAGTTCTCGCAGCTCCAGCAGGGCGGCGGGGCCCAGCAGGCCTTGAAGGTTGATGGCTTGCTGAATCAACGCCTGACGCTGCTGCGGGTCTGTGATATCAGCTCGCTCGCAGGCGTAGCGAATGTCTTTGCGCTGCTTGTTCAGCAGGCGATCCAGCGCCTGCCCGAACGGGTCAGTAGTCAGGTGCTGCAACTGCACGTCGGCAGCAGTGAAGGGCTCCAGATACAGGTCGGCGTCCTGAGTGATCTCGTTCAGGCGTTCCTGCTGCTGGCGTTCGACCGTGTTCAAAAGCCCGCCTTGCAGCGTCGGCGTGTTGAGCCAGCGTGCCAGCGTGTGCCCCATCAGGGCCTGACTGGCGAAACCCATGATGCCGAGTCCTGGCAGGACCAGCACCGTGCGGTCCTGGCCTTGCGATATTGCCAGCGCGCCGGCCAGCTCCAGTTGCTCATCGTCATGCAGTTGTATCGTCAGCGAGTAGTAACTGAGTGGCTGCTCTTGCGGCTCGTCGGGCGCGGCGGGCAGGCAGGCAAGGTAGCCACTTTCAAGATCGCGTTCGTGAACCCTGACGCTCGCTTCATCACGCAGGGAGCGCTGCAAGGCAGGCACCAGCCGGTCGCGACGGCGCTCGCCGGTTTCACCGGTTGCGCTCCAGTAATCATCGATCTGTTGCAGCAGGCTGGCAATCTCCTGCTCTCGCTGAGGCAGGTTGGCTGTGTTGATGGCCGTCAGCAAGCCTTCGCCGGGGGTGGGCAGCGCTTGCAGTTCGCTGGTCAGCAAGATGCGCAGCTCGTCGAGTCTGCCCAAGGCCGCCGATGCGACGGGCCAGGTATCGGCAGGGGTCAGAGGGACCGGGGTAAGAGCAATAGGAGTGAGAGCAGCAGGGTTGAGAACAACAGGGGGCAGTGTTTGTGTCATGAAAACTTCCCGTTGCGCCTTCAGGCGCTGAGGTTTGAACGGCAGCCACAGGGCTGCCAGTTGATGGGCCTCAATTAATCAGAAGCAGCGGGCAGCACGTCGTAGATAGTTATCGAGCACCGCGAAAGAGACGTTTCCGACACTGTTTGACGAGCGCTCTGCGGGACATTTCAGGCCGTCGAGCCAATCCTCGGTCATTACGTTATAATCCCGCCCTTTAGCTGCCCTCAGCCCGCTGTGCGGGGGCACACCTTTTCTCGGGCGCGATGCGCCTGTGTGCAGACAAAGAGGCTAGACCCCAGTGGCATTGACGATCCTTGGCCTGTCCGGCGCCCTTAGCCATGATCCTTCCGCAGCGCTGTACATCGATGGCAAGCTGATCGCAGCGGCCGAAGAAGAGCGCTTCGTTCGCGACAAGCACGCAAAGAACCGCATGCCCTACGAGTCGGCGAAGTTCTGTCTGGAGCAGGCAGGCATCAAGCCATCGGACGTCGATGTGGTCGCCATTCCGTTCGCGCCTATCAGCCTGTTCGGCAAGGCGCGCTGGCACTATGCCAAGCGTTACTGGTACGCGCCGGATCGTGCACTCGACGCGCTGCTGATGGGCAACCGCCGTTACAAGCGCTACCGCAACAAGATTGTCTGGTGTCTCGAGCAGTTGGGCTTCGATCCGAAAAAAATCAGGATCGAGCCGGTCGAGCATCACCTGGCCCACGCTTCCAGCGCTTACCACTGCTCCGGTTTCACCGAGAAAACCGCGATCATGGGCATCGACGGCAAGGGCGAGTACGCGACCACCTTTTTCGGCTACGGCGAAAACGGCAAGATCCACAAGATCAAGGAATTCTTCGATCCGGACTCGCTGGGCGGCCTGTACGGCGCTATCACCGAATTCCTCGGTTTCGAAATGCTCGACGGCGAGTTCAAGGTCATGGGCATGGCGCCGTATGGTGATGCCGGCAAGTACGATTTTTCGCGTCTGGCGACCTTCGAGAATGGCGAGCTGATCATCAATACCGAACTGGCCAACGTCATCGGTCTGCGTCGCTATAAAGAGAACGGCAAGGGCTTCTACTTCTCGCCGAAGCTTATCGAATGGCTCGGGCCGAAGCGTGTCGGCGATGTAGCCGACGAGCCGTATATCCATTACGCGGCCAGCATGCAGGCGCTGTTCGAAAAGCTCGCGTTGCAGATGATGGATCACTACCTGGGCGACATTCTCAAGGAAACCGGCAAGATTGCCTTCGCCGGTGGCTGTGCGCTGAACGTCAAGCTCAACCAGCGCATCATCGCCCGCCCGGAGGTGAAGGAATTGTTCGTCCAGCCTGCGTCCGGTGATGCCGGTACGGCGGTGGGCGCGGCGGCTTATGTGTCGCATGCCCGTGGTGTGCCGGTCGAGAAGATGGAGCACGTCTACCTCGGTCCCGCGTACAGCAACGAAGATGTGATCGCGGCCTGTGCGCGCCACCCGAGCAAGCCGGTCTGGCGCCAGATCGACAACACGCCGCAGCGGATCGCCGAAATCATGGTCAAGGGCAACCCGGTTGCCTGGTTCCAGGGGCGCATGGAATTCGGTCCGCGCGCGCTGGGCGGTCGTTCGATCATCGGTTGCCCGAGCGTGACCGGGGTGGCCGACCGCATCAACCACCAGATCAAGTTCCGCGAGCGCTGGAGGCCTTTCTGTCCATCGATGCTCGACACCGTCGCACCGCAGATGATCAAGATCGATCACCCTGCGCCGTTCATGACCTTCACCTTCGAAGTCGCCGAAGAATGGAAAACCCGCGTGCCGGAAGTCGTCCATGAAGACGGCACTTCGCGTGCCCAGGTGCTCAAGCGCGAGTACAACCCGCGCTACTACGACATGATGAAAGCGCTGGAAGACCTGACCGGTAACGGCGTGTCGCTGAACACCTCGCTGAACCGTCGTGGCGAACCAATGATCTGCTCGCCGACCGATGCCTTGAACATGTTCTTCGGTTCGGACCTGGAGTACCTGATCATGGAAGACATTCTCGTCGTGAAAGAGGGTGTGGAAGGGCTGAGCCTTGACTGAGTTGCAGATCAGCGTCGTCATTCCGGCCTACAACTACGCCAGCACCTTGCCCCGCGCGGTCAATTCGGTGCTGGCGCAACTGGATCAGGCCAGTGCCGAACTATGGGTGATCGATGATGGCTCGACCGACGCCACGCCGCAGGTGCTGGAGCAGTTGCAGGCCGATAACCCGGGGCGTTTCAAGGTATTGCGCAAGCCCAATGGCGGACTGTCGTCGGTGCGCAATCGCGGCATACAAGAGGCGCAGGGCCAGTTTCTGGTGTTTCTGGACGCCGATGACGAAATGGCCGCTGATGCGTTGCAGGCGTTACTGCAACATATTGCCAGCCACCCTGACAGTCGGCTGATTATTGGCGGGCACTGGTCGGCGTTCGACGATGGCCGCCGCGTCCTGCACACCCCCAAACCGCTGCCGGCCGATGCAGAGCAACGCGTGCGCGGCTATCTGCTGGACAAGACCGTGTCGCTGTCCAACGGGGCCTGCGCGATGCATCGTGAGGTGTTCAAACCGGGGCTGTACCCGGAACAGTTGCGCAACGCCGAAGACATTCCGGTGTTCGCCCAGGTGCTGGCGCGCTTCCCGTGCAGTGTCGTGGAAGCGCCGCTGGCGATCATCCACAAGCATGCCGACAGCATGCGGCATGACCTCAAGCAGAGTCTGGCTTCCGGGCTGAAAGTGGTCGACGAAGCCTTCTCGCCCGAGCGCATGCCTGCCGAGCTGCAACACCTGCGTCAGCCTTTTCTTGCTCAGCGCTGCCTGTCGCTGTTCCGTGATTGCTACAGTGCCGGTGATTACGCCAACGCGAAGATGTTTTATGCCAGAGCATTGCGCGCGGACTGGCGCTCGCTCGCACGTTGGTCGTATACCCGCAAGGCTGCGCGGCTGCTGTTCAAGTGAGGGGCGTGGTCCGTTGAGCAAATCTTCCGCCCTGGAGCAAGCGGGTCAGGCTGAAGCCAGTTGGGCTCTTCGGGCTCGTCAACTGGATCGCTATCGCTGGAAGATGCTGCGCGAGCGTCACGGTTTGCCGGGCAGTTTTCTGCGCATGGCGCGCGACGCGCTGGTGGATTTCGCGGTCGGTGTACGGGCGCGAATCTGTCTCGGTTTTTCCGGCAGCGGCGTGCTGGCCGATACACTGCCCTGCGACACGCTGTTGTTGCACTCGGCGCCTAAATCCATGGCCTTGCAGCGCAAGAACATCCTGATCGATGCCGTGCGCGCGCGCGGCTGGCATCTGCAGGAGGCTGCGCTGCTGTCACCGTCCCTCGCTTGCGCCAAAGGTCAACTGCTGGCCCCAGCGCAAGCCGTGCCGTTGCGCTATCTGGCTTATGCCGCCCACGCGCAGTGGCTGGTGGCCCGCTATACCCCGCGCGTGTTGATCAACGAGCGCAACGGCAGTTATCACACCCCGTTTCTGCGTCTTGCTCTGGCAGCGCGCGATGCCCGGCTGTTGCACCTGGCGCACGCGACCACGCTTGAGTCGTCGCGGCGTCTGGGCATGAACGATTACGACTATTACGGCGTTTTCGGGCACAGCTCGCTGGTGGCGTTACAGGAGCGAGCGTTGCGTTTCGGCACGTCGACCGTGGTGCTGCTCGGTTCTTATCTGGCTGACGAAACCTACGATTTGCCGGTCGCCGACCCCGCGATCAAAACCCTGTTGGTGTTGGGCGTCGGGCCTGATCGGGAAAAGGAACCGGGCTACCTGCGTACCTATGAACTGTTGAGCGACTGGGCGCAACGGCACCCGGAGTACCGCATGCTGTTCAAGCGCCATCCGCGCAGTCGCGCCCGCTTCTGGAGCGATGCGGCTGAGCGGCTGAACAATGTCGAGTTGCTGGACACTGGCTGCACGCTGGCCGAGGCTTTTGCGCAAGCCAGCGTGGTGATCAACATCATGTCCAACGCGGGCATCGAGTCCGGTCTGGCGGGACGTCCGGTGATTCACGTCAATGCCGGCAACGACGTGGATATCTTTTCCCACGCGCAGTTTTTCGGCCCGCAGGTGCGCGACGGCGAAGAGTTTTCCCGGCAGTTGCAGGCGCTTGAGCAGGATTACCGCAAACACGTCGAGCAGGCGCGGCGCTTTGCCGACTTTCACCTGGTGTACGGCTCTCAGGGCCTGGCCAAAACCACGCAGCTGATCGACGATCTGTTGCGCGGTCATGATCCTGAACGTGACTTCGAGACCTTCGAATTGCCCGCCGCAGGCTGAACGCTATCGCGGCAGGCTCAGGCCTTCAGCGCCAGCGCCATGTCCGCTTCATCGCAGGCGCGCTGATGGCTCAGGTACTGCTCCAGAAACTGGCGATCCTGCAACAACCATTCACGGTCTGCGCGATACCGCAGCATGTGACTGAAGTTGCGCAGTCGCAGACCTTTGCGAAGCGGCCCTGAATAGAGACGCAAGTCAGCGATGTCGATCAGGCCCAGCGTGCCTTTCGGAGTCAGCACCACATTGCCCAGATGGGCGGAGCGAAAGTAGATGCCTTTCTCGTGCAGCAGGGCGATGAATTCGCCCAGTGCTGCGCGTAAATCATCCCTGGGTTCGGCCAGTAATTGTCGCAAAGTGTGACCGGGCAGCGGGTCGTAATGGACGGCGTCGCGCTCGATGCCGGGAATGCGATAGACCTGACGGACTACCGGGCAGTCGATGCCGCGCGCGCGCAGCGCCTGGCAGTTGTCGGCGAAGCGCTGGGCGTAAGGAGCCCAGATGGCGGAGCTCAGCAGGCGTTTGCGGCGGAACAGCTTGAGCATCGTGCCGTCGGACAGGCGCAGAACCTTGTCTCCCTTACGGTCGGATTCAAGCACCTCGGCACCTTCACGCATGTCGAGGTAGGCAGTGTGGTCGAGCTTTTGCATCAAGGTTCCATTGCAGGGCTGACGAGTGTGCGAGCGGCATGTTACCGCAGTGCGGGTGCCGCAAAAAATCGTTGTGCTACAATCGCGCCAAATTTTTTAGATGCGCACCGCCGCTTTGCGGACGGGCCGTCCCCCGCTGGTCAGGTTTTCATACTGTTTTCACCGAGCTGCGCCGCACTGTTTTTATGTTGAGCTTGTCCTTCCGGTCACGAAGCAACGCAGTGTAAGGCCCTCGGATCTACAGGGCTGTTGCGTGTATTCACGTGCACCCCGGCGGGTGGCTGCATCCTTTTCGGACTCACCACGATGACAATGCTGTTCCTGTCGATGGCCCGACATCAGGGTCTCTATTTCAACCGTTTGCTCAACGAGACCGAACTGAGTGGGCGCGTGGTCACGTCGCTCAACATATCGTGGCCGCGTGCATCCCGTATGGCTGCCACGCTGTCCCGCATCGACTTCGACGCGCTGGTCGACGAGAAGTGTGAAGAGCGAGTGATCAAGAACAAGAGCGCCGGCTACCTGTATCGTCGGTTACTGCGTCTTGAACTGACCTGGGCCGCTTTGCGTATTCAGGCCCTGCTCGATCGCGAACGTCCGGATGCGGTCGGTGTATGGAACGGCGCCCATCGCTACTGCCGCCTGCTCATCGCGCTGGCCCCTCCGGAATGCAAGACCTTCTTCTTCGAAAACGGCCTGTTGCCCAACACGACGACCGTAGACCCGAAGGGTGTGAACTACCTCAATTCCATGCCCCGCGACCCCGCTTTCTACCTCGATTACCCGTATCCCGTCGCCGAGCGCGCGCCCGCTGCGGTGCTGGTTCCGCGCAAGCCGCGCAGTCGCGGCCCGGCACCGATCAAGCTGCCCGAGCGGTTCATCTTCATTCCGTTTCAGGATGATCGAGACACGCAGGTGCGCCTGTTCTCGCCGTGGGTCGGCAACATGCGCGAGATGTTCGCAGTCGGCGAGCGTCTGGCGGCGGAAACCGGCATGACGGTCGTGTTCAAAGAGCATCCATCGAGTCGCGAGAGCTACCCTGATCTCCACAAGCGGGCGTCGAAAAACGTGCTGTTTGCCAACGGTAACGCCACGCAACAATTGATCGAGGCCAGCCAGTTCGTCGTCACGCTGAATTCGACGGTGGGCCTGGAAAGCTTGCTGCTGGGCAAGCCGGTGATGACGCTTGGCAAAGCCTTTTACAACATCGACGGGCTGGTGCGGCACGCCGAAGATGTTGACCAGGCTGTCGCGCATGCGCGCGTGTTCCCGGACTGGTCGCTCGATGAGCGGTTGCGGCGCAATTTTCTGCATTACCTGTCCGAGCACTACTGCATCAAGGGTGACTGGAAGACGGCCGACAGGTCACAACTGCGCCGCGTCGCCAACCGCTTGCTGGGCAAGTCCGGATGCTGAGCACAGTGTCGGGAGTGATTCAGGCGTCTTTCCTCATTATCTTCAAGCCATGTTCAAGGTGCCCGAGTGTATGCTCCCCGGCAATCTGATGGCGGCAAGTGCCGCTGTCCCATGATGCAGGGCCACCGGTGGCGCGCCGTCGTTTGTGCGCTGCCAGTCTTGTAACGGGTTCACTGGTACAATCACTGTTTTATACGCACGAGGCGCGCCGAATGGCCAATTCCAACCAGCAATCGAGCATGAAGATCTATCTGAGGTTGCTGAAATACGTACTCCCGTACTGGGGCGCTTTCGCGGTCAGTATCGTGGGTTTCGTGTTGTTCGCCTCCAGCCAGCCGATGCTGGCCGATATGCTCAAGCACTTTCTGGATGCCCTGCAAAAGCCCGATGACACCAAGTTCCTCGGCTTTTCACTGGTGTTCGGCGTGCCGCTGCTGGTTGTGTTGATTGCCGTTTATCAAGGCATCGGTTCGTTCCTTGGCAACTACTACCTGGCCAAGGTTGCACGCGGTGTGGTTCACGACCTGCGCTGCGCGTTGTTCGATAACCTGCTGACGCTGCCTAATCGCTATTTCGACAACCACAACTCGGGTCATCTGATCTCGCGTATCACCTACAACGTGACCATGGTCACCGGTGCTGCCACCGATGCGATCAAAGTGGTTATCCGTGAGGGGCTTACCGTTGTTTTCCTGTTCGGCTATCTGCTGTACAGCAACTGGAAAATGACCTTGGTATTGCTGGCGATTCTGCCGTTCATTGCCGTGCTGGTCAGCAGCGCAAGCAAGAAATTTCGCAAGCAGAGCAAGAAGATTCAGGTGGCGATGGGCGATGTAACTCACGTTGCCTCGGAAACCATTCAGGGCTACCGCGTGGTGCGCAGCTTTGGCGGCGAGACCTACGAAACCGAGCGTTTTCACAAGGCCAGCGCCGATAACATGAACCGCAGTCTGGGCATGACGCGTACCCAGTCCATCTACACGCCGGTCCTGCAACTGGTGATCTACATCGGCATGGCGGTGCTGATGTATCTGGTTCTGTACCTTCGTGGTGATGCATCGGCGGGCGAACTGATTGCCTACATCACCGCTGCGGGTCTGCTGCCCAAGCCTATCCGTCAATTGTCCGAAGTCAGCGCCACCATCCAGAAAGGCCTGGCGGGTGCCGAAAGCATCTTCGAACAGCTTGATGAAGCACCGGAAATCGACACGGGCACCCAGACCCGGGAGCGCGTCAGCGGTCGCCTTGAGGTGCGTAATCTGAGCTTCCAGTATCCCGGCACCGAGAAGCGGGTGCTTGACGACATTTCCTTTACCGCCGAGTCGGGCCAGATGGTCGCGCTGGTCGGCCGCTCAGGCAGCGGCAAGTCGACCCTGGCGAACCTGATCCCGCGCTTCTATCACCACGACAAGGGCCAGATACTGCTCGACGGCATCGACGTCGAAGACTACAAGCTGGTTAATCTGCGCCGCCACATCGCGCTGGTGACCCAGCAGGTCACGCTGTTCAACGACACGGTGACCAATAACATCGCCTATGGCGATCTGGCCGGTGCGCCGATCGAAGATGTGCGCAAGGCGTCCGAAGATGCCTACGCCGCCGAGTTCGTCGAGCAGATGCCGCAGGGCTACGACACACTGGTCGGCGAAAACGGCGTGCTGCTTTCCGGCGGTCAGCGTCAGCGTCTGGCGATTGCCCGTGCGCTGCTCAAGAACGCACCGCTGCTGATTCTTGACGAAGCCACATCGGCACTGGATACCGAGTCCGAGCGCCATATCCAGGCGGCTCTTGATCAAGTCATGAAAGGCCGCACCACGCTGGTGATCGCGCATCGCCTGTCGACCATCGAGAAGGCCGATCTGATTCTGTTGATGGACAAGGGGCGCATTGTCGAACGCGGCACTCACGACGAGTTGCTGGCCCTCAATGGCCTGTACGCACGTTTGCACGAAAAAGACTTTATCGAGGTAACAGGCCAGGTCGCGACGGCGGCGGAGTCCGACGTTTGATTCTGAGTCACTGGCGATCCTGGCGTGAGCGAGGCTGGACCCCGATTGATGCAGGCGCCTATGCCGACGCCTGGCACAGGCTGGGCGGAAGCGTTGCCACCCACCCGGATGTTGTCGGGCGGCTGTCGGAACTGGCGGCTATTCCGGTGCAGTACCTGGGCTGGTTCGCCGACGGCCGGTTGTTGGCGGCAATGCCTGTCTGGGGCCGCTATCTGGCGCTGTCCAAAGACGTGCTCAAGCGAGAGGGCAAGCGTGGCCTGTTCGATCTGGGTAACGCCGAAATCATCCTGCCTGTCGCCGAAGAGGCAAAAATCAGCCTGCGCCACAAGGTGCGGTATGTGTCCGAACTCAATGTCGGCAGTATTGCCGGTCTGCGCGAGCAGTCCGAAGGGCTGGCCATGGCCCGCGAGCCGGAGGCGTACAGCAAGAAGTTTCGTTACAACCAGCGTCGCGAGCAGCGCCTGCTGGAAGAGGCGGGCGGCAGCATCCGGGCCATGTCTGAGCTGAGTGCCAGCGAGCAGGCGACGATCTATGCCGACCTGTTCCAGCGCCGCTGGAACTTCGAGGTGCCGGGCAAGGCGCATCTGGCCGAGGTGTTCAGCCTGCTGCGCGAGTTCATGACCGGCGCGCTGATCTACCTGAACGACGAGCCTGTTGCCATCCAGATTCTCTACCGGGTAGAAGCACCCAAGTGGGTCAGCCTGGAATACGTCAACGGCGGGGTTGACCCGCAGAACCGCGAATTCAGCCCGGGCAGCGTACTCAGTTTCGTCAATACCCAGACGGCCTGGGAGCAGGCGCGTGCCATGGGCAAACCGCTGCGCTACTCGTTCGGCCGCGCCGACCGGGAATACAAGGACCGCTGGTGCCACCGGGTCCCGGTCTACCAGATTTGAGCGAGATCACGCCGTCATGAGTGGACGCAAGCAACATTTGCTTAAACGTCATCGCCAGCGCAAGCGGGTGATACTAATCGGCGCGGCGCTGATGGCCGTGCTGTTCGGGGTATGGGTTGCCTGGTGGCCGCTGCCGCTGTTCCTGCTGTTCGGCTGGCTCGCCCACGAGGCGTGGTTCGCCGATCACCTGTTCTATGCGCCCTCCGACGATTACCGTTATGACTTTCCCGAGGGCGCGGTTCACTGTCCGGTCACCCTGCAAAACGGCAAGCTGACCGTTGTGGGTGACGTCGTCGCGACCCAGACGCTGGTGCTCAAGGTGCACGTCAAAAGCCACTGGCTGGGGCGTTTTCTCGATCCGCAGGTGTGGATTGGCGACGACCGTCAGGACATGGAACGTGGTGTCGATGGCGAGCGTTTTCTCAACCTCTCCGGGCAAGGTCCGGCACTGGTGGACGGAAGCCTGACGCTGCGCGGGCGCTTTTGCAGCCTCGCTTCGCAGGCCACTCTGTACGCACTGGATAACCCGGATTTCGCCGCGCAGCGTCTGCTGATCGTCGCGCCGCACGCCGACGACGCCGAACTGGCGGCCTTCGGTCTTTACAGCCGTGCGCCCGAAGTGTCGATCGTGACCCTCACTCAGGGTGAAATCGAAGCCGACAACTACCGTGATATGGGCCTGGACGCTGCCGAGGCCGCACGGCTTAAAGGCCGCCTGCGCAGTTGGGACAGCCTCGCCGTGCCGCTGTGGGGCGGAGTCGCGCAACAGCACTGTTTCCAGCTGGGGTATTTTTGCCTGAGGCTAGGCGAGATGGCCCGTAGCCCGGAGCAGGCTTTCGGTTCTCGTGAGTCTGGAGAAACCGATATCCGTACGGTGCGTCGGCATAACAGCCTGAGCCTGCCGGGTGATGCCGACGGCCAGCCGCACTGGAACAATCTGGTGGCCGATCTGGCCCGGCTGCTGGAGCATCAGCGCCCGGAAGTGGTGCTGACACCGCATCCGGAACTCGATCCGCACGACGACCATGTCGCCGGTACCCGCGCGCTGATGGAAGCCATCGAGCTCAGCGCGTGGCGGCCTCGGACATTGCTGCTGTATGCCAACCATCTTCACGACAACGATCGCTGGCCCATGGGGCCAGCGGAGTATGGCATCGCCTTGCCGCCCATGGTCGAGCCGCTGCCGGCCGACGGGCTGTGGAGCCCGTCACTGGATTCCGCTGCGCGCATGGACAAGGCGATGGCCTTGGGCATGCAACACGATTTGCAGGGCCGACCACCGCTGAAACGCCGCATCCGCCGAGTGATCCAGCGCCTGCTGGCCGGTCGACGCTGGCCACGTACGGGCGAGGATGAGTTCTTCCGCAAGGCCGTGCGCCGCCACGAGATTTTCTGGGTGCGGCCATTGCCACCCGATGACGCCCGCTGAGCCAGCCCGCGCATCGCTGATGCGTGCTTTCTCTATGTTATTATTTTCGTCGCTTTTATCGCTCCCGGAGTTTTCATGAAGCTATCCATGCCGCGCTTTGATCAGGCCCCTGTCCTGGTGGTCGGTGATGTCATGCTCGACAGATACTGGCATGGTGGTACCTCGCGTATTTCCCCTGAAGCGCCGGTGCCTGTGGTCAAGGTCGATCAGATCGAGGACCGTCCGGGCGGTGCTGCGAACGTTGCCTTGAACATCGCTGCGCTGGGCGCCCCTGCATCGCTGGTCGGCGTGACTGGTGACGACGAGGCAGCAGACAGCCTGTCCAACAGCCTGAAAGCTGCGGGCGTATTGGCGCGCTTTCAGCGCATTGCCGATCAGCCGACCATCGTCAAACTGCGCGTAATGAGCCGCCATCAGCAATTGCTGCGTATCGACTTCGAAGAACCGTTCAACACCGATCCGCTGGCCTTGAGCGCAGAAGTTTACAGCCTGCTGGACGGCATCAAGGTGCTGGTCCTGTCCGATTACGGCAAAGGCGCGTTGAAAAACCATCAGGCATTGATTCAGGCTGCCCGCAAGCGCGGCATTCCGGTGCTGGCCGACCCGAAGGGCAAGGATTTCGCGATTTATCGCGGCGCCAGCCTGATCACGCCGAACCTCAGCGAGTTCGAAGCCATCGTCGGGCATTGTGAAGACGAGGCGCAACTGGTCACCAAAGGTGCGCAGTTGATGCAGGAACTGGATCTGGGGGCGTTGCTGGTCACCCGTGGCGAACACGGCATGACTCTGTTGCGTCCTGATCAACAGGCGTTGCACTTGCCAGCCCGTGCTCGCGAAGTGTTTGATGTGACCGGTGCGGGCGATACAGTCATTTCCACCTTGGCAGCGGCGATTGCGGCGGGCGAGGAGCTGCCACATGCCGTTGCCCTGGCCAATCTGGCGGCAGGCATTGTGGTCGGCAAACTGGGTACGGCAGCGATCAGCGCCCCGGAACTGCGTCGCGCCATCCAGCGTGAAGAAGGTTCCGAGCGCGGCGTGCTGGGGCTGGAGCAATTGCTGCTGGCCGTCGACGATGCGCGCGCGCACAAGGAAAAAATCGTCTTCACCAATGGTTGCTTCGACATCCTGCATGCCGGGCATGTGACCTATCTGGAACAGGCGCGCGCGCTGGGTGATCGTCTGATCGTTGCGGTCAACGACGACGCTTCGGTCAGCCGCCTGAAAGGGCCGGGCCGTCCGATCAATAGCGTCGACCGGCGCATGGCTGTACTGGCCGGGCTGGGCGCGGTGGACTGGGTGATCAGCTTCCCCGAAGGCACCCCGGAAAACCTGCTGACCCACGTCAAACCGGACGTGCTGGTCAAAGGCGGTGACTACGGAATCGATCAAGTGGTCGGCGCCGACATCGTCCAGGCCTACGGCGGCGAAGTGCGCGTGTTAGGGCTGGTGGAAAACAGCTCGACAACAGCGATTGTCGAGAAGATTCGGAGTCAGTAGGTTTAAGCTGCAAGCCTCAAGCTGTAAGTTACAAGCTAAAGCAAATCAAAAGGCTTGAAGCTTGCAGCTCAAAGCTTCCCGCTAATTGCGTGTAGCAGTTCCCGGGCCTTGCCGGTCAGGCGTTTGAGGCCGGTCTTTTTCGGCGGTGGGGTCATGCCCTGCTGACGCAACCAGTCCTTCCAGCGAATGCGTTCCTCGCGCACCACCCAGCCATCCTGCGCCGCAAAGCTTTCCGCCAGATACAGGCCTCGGGTCGGCGCCGGGATCAGCTTGTCGCGCTTGAGCGTGTACAGCTCGGGCAGCGGCGATCCGTTCTCCAGCGGCATCAGGTACAGGTCCGGCTTGCTGCGGTTGAGGCGGGCGACCAGTTGATCGTTTTCCAGCGCTTCATCGACGTGAAACAAACTGATCGGGCGTGCCTCCTTGGGGATTTCCAGGCGCATGTCATAGATCAATTGCAGTGACGATGTCGGCAAATGCACATAGGCCCGCGGCCGTTCCAGAAGTGTCAGGTTGCCACTGCGCACCGGTCGCGCTGCGCCGGACAGCGGGCTCAGGCGAAAGGGCATGGCTTCGCGATAATGCAACGCGGCGGCGTAGGGCGCCGGCAGCCAGGTGTCCTTGAAACGCCCGCTGAGCCAGCCTTGGGGCGTTTCGATCAGGCACTCTTCGGCCACTTCCTGAATCGCCGTGTGCAGCGGCAGGCTCAGCTCGTGGGCTGGCACGTAGCCGGAGATCAGCTTGAGCACCACGTCGCCACGGTCCTGACGCCGCTGGCGGACCAGCACCCAGTAATCGCGGTTCTGCCAACTGACGGTCAGACGCACGGACACGCCCAGATTGGCCAGTTCGGTGGCGAACCGCTCGGTGTCCGGCACCTCGATCTTGCGCCGCCGCTGCAGAGTCTGGGAGAAGTTCATCGGCATGCCGACGCTCTGATAACTCAGGCTTTCCGGAGTGGCTTCGACGAACAGCGGCAGGGTCTTGAAGTTGCTGGGGTTCTTCCGGATCAGTGTTCGCGGCATAACGGCTCCTTCTTGCGTTGGGGTCGGCCGCCTCAATCAGGCTTGACGGCAAATCACGGCAGCGGCAGTGGCGACGTTGTGGGCCAGGTGCAACGGGTTGATGGTGCCGACAATAGCACTGGCAACCCCCGGGTGTTGAAACAGTAGCTGGAAGCTGGCCTGCACCGGGTCTGTGCCCGGCGTCAGGCAGACATGACCACTGGCCAGCGCTTTCTTGACCAGGATGCCTTTGCTGTGCGCGGCAGCGTAGTCGAGAACCGGTTTTTCAGCCTGCTCGTCGAGGTTGTAGGTGACCATCGCGCAGTCCCCTTCGTGCAGCGCCAGCAGGCCGCCTTCGACAGTCTTGCCGGAAAAGCCAAAGCCCCGGATCTTGCCTTCGCGCTTGAGCTCGGCGAGCGTCTGATACACCTCGGCGTCGTTGAGAATGGCCAGGTCGTTGCCGTCCGAATGCACTAAAACCAGGTCGAGAAAGTCGGTTTCAAGACGTTTCAGGCTGCGCTCCACCGACCTGCGCGTGTGCTTGGCGCTGAAGTCATGGCTCGACTGACCGTTGTCGAATTCTTCGCCGACCTTGCTGACGATCACCCAATCCTGACGCTGCCCGCGCAACAGCGGGCCGAGGCGTTCTTCGCTGGTGCCGTAGGCCGGCGCGGTGTCGATCAGGTTGATGCCCATGTCGCGGGCCATGCGCAGCAGCATTTGCGCCTGCTGGTCGTCGGGAATCTTGAAACCGCTGGGGTATTTGACGCCCACGTCGCGGCCCAGTTTGACGGTGCCCAGCCCCAGCGGTGAAACGCTCAGGCCAGTGCTACCAAGCGGGCGGTGCAGGTCGTGCAGGGTTTTCAGGCTCATGGCAGCAGTTCATCCCAGACAGGTACGGCCATTGGCGGCCTTGGCACATCAACCAGCGGTGCTTGCGGTGTCGGATGGATGCCGTCTCTCGACAACTGCGACAGGACCCGGTCAGCGAAGTCCGGTGCCAGTGCCAGCTTGGTCGGCCAGCCGATCATCAGGCGTTGCTGGCTGTCGAGAAAGGCGTTGTCCGGGCGCACCAGCCCCGATTGGGCTGGCTCGGCGCGATCCACCCGCAGGGTTGCCCACTGCGCCTGGCTCAGGTCGACCCACGGCAGCAGGGCTTCGAGTTCCTTGCGGGCGACGGCAATCTGCGCATCCGGCTCGCGCGCCACGCCATCGGTTTCGGCCAGATCGCCACCCAGGTACCACACCCACTGGCCGTCAGCGGCTGGATGCGTGGTCACCGTGATGCGCGGCTTCGGCCCGCCGCCCAGGCAGTGGGCGAACAACGGTTTCAGGGTCGGCCCCTTGACCAGCACCATGTGCAGCGGGCGGCGCTGCATCTGCGGTTGTGAAGCGCCAAGCGCGTTCAGCAGGTCGGCATTGCCGCCGCCCGCGCTGAGTACGATGCGCTGGGCATGGATATCGCGGCCGTCGACGCGCAGACCGATCAATTCATCCGCCTCGTAGAGCGGCTCGATTTTCTGCCCGGCCAGCAGGCTGTCGCCGGCCAGTTCTGCGAGGCGCTCGATCAGGCTTGGCACGTCGACCACCAGTTCAGCCAACCGATAGACCTTGCCTTTGAATTTCGGGTTTTGCAGGGCGGGTGGCAGTTGCTCGCCCTTGACCTGATCCACGCGACCGCGCACCGCCTTGCTGGCGAAAAAGCTGGTCAGGTTGCCGGCGATAGTGCCAGGCGACCACAGGTAATGGGCTTCGGACAACAGGCGCACGCCGGACAGGTCCAGTTCGCCCTTGCCGTCGAGTGCCTCACGCCAGCGACGCGGCATGTCGGCGATGGCCTCGGACGCACCGGATAGCGCGCCATGCAGCGCGTACTTGGCGCCGCCGTGGATGATTCCCTGCGACTTGAGGCTCTGCCCGCCACCCAGGCTGGCGCGCTCTACCAGAACTGTCGAGAACCCTTGACGACGCAACCGGGCATTGAGCCAGAGACCGGCTACGCCAGCCCCGACAATCAGCACGTCAGTGGAAATAACCGATGGCATGAGCACCTCAGTGAGCAAAAAGTACCAGCATTATAAGGGATCAGGTTTTCAATGCCCGGCGGTTTTCGAGAACAGCTGAATGACCGCCACACCGGCCACGATCATCCCCATGCCCAGCAGCGCAGGCAGGTCGAGTTTCTGGCCGTAGATAAAGAACGCCGCGATGCTCACCATGACGATGCCCATGCCTGACCAGATGGCGTAGGTGATGCCGACCGGAATCGTGCGCATCACCAGGATCAGCATCCAGAACGCAATCGCGTAGCCGGTGATCAGCAGTATCAGCGGTAGGGGCGTGCTGAATCCTTTGACGGCTTTCATTGAAGTCGTGGCAATGACTTCCGCGCAAACGGCGATGGCCAATAGATAGTAAGCGTTCATGGTGGATTCCTTTTCGTCAGGCTGCGCATTCTAGCGACTTGTGATGGCGGGCTGATAAACTCCGCGCCCATGAATAGAACTCTTTATACCGTGCTGTTTCATCTCGGCCTGCCACTGGTCGCGCTGCGCCTGTGGCTGCGGGCGCGCAAGGCTCCGGCGTATCGTCAGCGCATCGGCGAGCGCTTCGCCAGCGGCCTGCCCGCCATGCAGCGCGGCGGGATCTGGGTGCATGCGGTGTCGGTCGGCGAGAGCATCGCCGCCGCACCGATGATTCGTGCCCTGCTGGCGCAGTATCCGCAGTTGCCGATCACTGTGACTTGCATGACGCCCACAGGTTCGGAGCGAATCAAGGCGATGTTCGCCAGTGAGCCGCGCATTCAGCACTGTTACCTGCCGTATGACCTGCCATGGGCTGCCGGGCGTTTTCTTGATCATGTGCAGCCGCGGCTGGGCATCATCATGGAAACCGAGTTGTGGCCCAATCACATTCATCAATGTGCGAAACGCAGAATCCCTGTAGTGCTGGCCAATGCGCGGTTGTCGGAACGTTCTGCACGAGGTTATGCACGTTTCGCGAAGCTGACGCGGCCGATGCTGGCGGAAATGGCCTGGTTTGCGGTGCAGACTGACGTGGAAGCGCAGCGCTTTCGTGATTTGGGTGCGCGTCCCGAGAGCGTTGCGGTGACCGGCTCGATCAAGTTCGACCTGAGCGTCGACCCGCAATTGCTGGAGCGCGCTGTGCAGCTGCGTGAACAATGGCAGGCGACACAGCGCCCGGTGTGGATTGCGGCAAGCACGCACGCAGGCGAAGACGAAATCGTACTGGTGGCGCATCGCACTCTGCTGGCAGCCCATCCCGATGCCCTGTTGATTCTGGTGCCGCGTCATCCCGAACGCTTCGACAGTGTGCATGCGCTGTGTCAGCAGCAGGGTTTTGCGACGGTTCGACGCTCAGCGGCTCAGGCCGTCACACCAGAGGTTTCGGTGCTGCTGGGCGATACGATGGGCGAATTGCTGTTCCTTTATGCACTGGCTGACATTGCCTTCGTCGGCGGCAGCCTGGTGCCCAACGGCGGGCACAACCTGCTGGAGCCTGCGGCACTGGCCAAGCCCGTACTGAGCGGCCCGCACCTGTTCAACTTCCTCGAAATCGCCGCAATGCTGCGCAAAGCGAGTGCTTTGCAAGAGGTCAGCGATGCGACTGCACTAGCCGCCGCCGTCCAGCGCCTGATCGGCCAGCCACAGCAGGCTCGCAGCATGGCCGATGCCGGGCTCGCCGTTATGCAGGCTAATCAGGGAGCTTTGCAGCGCTTGCTGGACGGGATCGGGCAGTTGATGACCAGGCGCTGAATAAGCTTAAGGTCGGATGGAGAGAGTCCGGAATACGGAGCGTTCAGGCTTCTGCCCTCCGCTCCCACGCCCTCCGGGCAGAAGCCTGTTTTTCGAGCTCATTGAGGTTTATGTAGGGCGCTGTACTCCTGCGGGGACTGCCCTTCGTGATGCTCTGCATTACAAGTCTCTAGTCAGCAACCTCAACGCTGTGCAGGCCGCTCGAAGTTCTTCTGCGCTGCCGTCGCCAAATCCGGTGGCAGGAAATCCTTGTCCGGGTTGTAGTCCGGTTTGAGGTAGCGGGACAGGTCCTGCAGGTCGCCGGGGTTCAGGGTGCCGGCGGCCTGCTTGAGGCGCAGGTTATCGAGGATGTAGTCATAGCGCGTGTTGTTGTAATCACGCACCGAGGCATACAGCTGGCGTTGCGCATCGAGCACGTCGACGATGTTGCGGGTGCCGACCTGGTAGCCGATTTCCGTGGCCTCCAACGCACTCTGGTTGGAGATGATCGACTGCTTGCGCGCCTGCACCTGTTCCACATCAGTGTTCACCGCGCG
This sequence comes from Pseudomonas syringae pv. cilantro, assembly GCF_001293775.1. Classification (GTDB taxonomy): domain Bacteria; phylum Pseudomonadota; class Gammaproteobacteria; order Pseudomonadales; family Pseudomonadaceae; genus Aquipseudomonas; species Aquipseudomonas syringae_P. The sequence continues at coordinate 3,513 of NZ_LGLN01000086.1, read as the reverse complement.
GTGCAGGTTGCGGGTGTTTTCCACTACCTGACGGCGCAGGCTTTCGCGGCGCTGCTCGCTCTGGCTCAGGCGCGAATAAGCTTCGCGCACCTGCGAGCTGGTCAGGCCACCGCTGTAGATCGGGATGTTCAACTGCACGCCAATGCTGCGCTGCTCGACGCCACCGCTGTAATTGCGACCGGTGTAGTTGGGGTTGTTGAACCCCAGTGCATCGTTGTCGCCACGCTGGTAAGTCGCCACGGCATCGAGGGTCGGCGCATGCCCGGCCTTGCGCTGGCGCAGGGTTTCTTCGGCAGCGCTAACCGCATAGTTGCTGGCCAGCAGGTTGAGGTTCTGTTGCGCAGCAGTGTCGACCCAGGCCTTGGCGTCATTCGGCGTCGGCGCGAGCACCGGCAAGGTGTGCACGATGCCTTCGATGGAGTTGTATTCGCGATTGGTCAGCGTCACCAGTGCCTGAAAGGCATCGTCCACCTGACGCTGAGCGAGCAGCCGGCTGGCGCGGGAGGTGTCATAGCTGGCTTGGGCCTGCAGCACATCGGTCTTGTCCGACAGGCCGACATCGAAACGCTCTCTGGCCTGATCCAGCTGGCGTTTGAAGGCCGCTTCCTCGGCTTTGGTAGACGCGAGGTTGTCCTGCGTACGCAATACGCTGAAATAGCTTTGTGCCGATTGCAGAATCAGATTCTGTTCGGTGGCCGAGAGCTCCAGCGCCGCCTGTTCGTTGACCGCCTCGGCTGCCTGCAACTGGAACCAGCGATCGGCCCGAAAGATCGGCTGGCTCAGGGTTGCCTGATACACCGTGCCGCTGCGGGTCGCCACGGCTCGGGGCTGATCAATGCTGGTGCGAGTGTTGCTGTTCTGGACGCTGCCGGAAATATTCGGCAGCAGGCCGGCACGCGCCTGCGGTACAACTTCCTTGCGGGCATCGTAATCGGCGCGCGAGGCGGCAAGATCGGCGTTGTTGTCCACCGCCTGCTGGTAGACATTCAGCAAGCCGGTCTTGATCGGCATTGGCAGGTCGGCTGCCCAGGTCAGCCCGCTGGACGCAAACGAAACAGCCACGACCCACGAAAGTTTGCGTAACATGAGGCATTCCCTGTTCATGAAGAAAGTAATCACGGTTTGCAGAGAAACCGGGCTAGCGAGTGTAGAGCCAGACGCTTTTGGCAACAATCGTCGATTTATGCCATTTATCGAGGTCTGTGCAAATAGGCTGGCGCTGCGGTAGCGCGCCGTCATAGACTGAACGCGTTCTTGTCGGGGTGCCTTGCTATGAGGCTGAGATCGGTTAAACCGGATCCCGTTGAACCTGATCAGGTTAGCGCCTGCGTAGGGAACAAGATTTCTCGTCTCCCGGCGAGTCCTCTTGAGTGTCGTCCGGGGTCGATTGTTCGAATAACGAACAGTTCGCCTCCTTTCGATACTCAGCACCAGCACTGGTGCACCCGTCCGTCATAATCAGGTTACTCCGACAACAAATCCGCAACCGGATGTCTGGAGAGCCCGTGATGAGTACAAAACCAAAAAACGCAGCCCATTTGAGCGAGTCGGCGCAGGTCGATTCCGGATCGGTGCAGCCGTTTACCCGTTCGCAGAAAATCTACGTTCAGGGCTCACGCCCGGACATCCGCGTGCCGATGCGCGAAATCACCCTGGATGTCACGCCGACGGATTTTGGCGGTGAAATCAACGCCCCCGTCACTGTCTATGACACCTCTGGCCCGTACACCGACCCCAACGTGATCATCGATGTGCGCAAAGGCCTGGCCGATGTTCGCTCGCCGTGGATCGACTCGCGCAACGACACCGAACGCCTGCCTGGCTTGAGTTCCAACTTCGGCCAGCAACGCCTGAGCGACGCCGAACTGACCGCGCTGCGCTTTGCCCATGTACGCAACCCGCGCCGCGCCAAGGCCGGTGCCAATGTCAGCCAGATGCATTACGCGCGTCAGGGCATCATCACGGCCGAGATGGAATACGTCGCCATCCGCGAAAACATGAAGCTGCAGGAGGCCCGCGCAGCCGGCCTCCTGACCCAACAGCATGCCGGGCACAGCTTCGGTGCCAGCATCCCGAAGGAAATCACTGCCGAGTTCGTGCGTGAAGAGATCGCCCGTGGTCGCGCGATCATCCCGGCCAACATCAACCACGTCGAGCTGGAACCGATGATCATCGGCCGTAACTTCCTGGTGAAGATCAACGGCAACATCGGCAACAGCGCGCTGGGTTCTTCCATCGAAGAAGAAGTCGCCAAACTGACCTGGGGCATTCGCTGGGGTTCGGATACGGTCATGGACCTGTCCACCGGCAAGCACATTCACGAAACCCGCGAATGGATCATCCGTAACTCGCCGGTGCCGATCGGTACGGTGCCGATCTATCAGGCGCTGGAAAAAGTCGGCGGCGCGGCCGAGGACCTGACCTGGGAGCTGTTCCGCGACACGCTGATCGAGCAGGCCGAGCAGGGCGTCGATTACTTCACCATTCACGCCGGTGTATTGCTGCGTTATGTGCCGCTGACCGCCAAGCGCGTGACCGGCATCGTCAGCCGTGGCGGTTCGATCATGGCCAAGTGGTGCCTGGCGCATCATCAGGAAAACTTCCTGTACACCCATTTCGAAGACATCTGCGAAATCATGAAGGCCTACGACGTCAGCTTCTCGCTGGGCGATGGCCTGCGTCCGGGCTCGATTGCCGATGCCAACGACGCGGCGCAATTCGGCGAGCTGGAAACCCTGGGCGAGCTGACCAAGATTGCCTGGAAGCATGACGTGCAAACCATGATCGAAGGCCCCGGCCACGTGCCGATGCAGTTGATCAAGGAGAACATGGACAAACAGCTGGAATGCTGCGATGAAGCGCCGTTCTACACCCTCGGCCCGCTGACCACTGATATTGCGCCGGGTTACGACCACATCACGTCGGGCATCGGTGCGGCGATGATCGGCTGGTTCGGTTGCGCGATGCTGTGCTATGTCACGCCCAAGGAGCATTTGGGGCTGCCGAACAAGGATGATGTGAAGACCGGGATCATCACCTACAAGATCGCGGCCCACGCAGCGGACCTGGCCAAAGGGCATCCGGGCGCGCAGATTCGCGACAATGCGTTGAGCAAGGCGCGTTTCGAGTTTCGCTGGGAAGACCAGTTCAACCTCGGTCTGGACCCGGACACCGCACGTTCGTACCACGACGAAACCCTGCCCAAGGATTCGGCCAAGGTCGCGCACTTCTGCTCCATGTGCGGACCGAAATTCTGCTCGATGAAAATCACCCAGGAAGTGCGCGAGTACGCAGCCAATCAGCGCATTGAAGCGGTAGACGTCGACGTCGCCAAAGGCCTGGCCGAACAGGCCGAGCGCTTCAAGCAGGAAGGCAGCCAGTTGTACAAGAAGGTGTAGGGAGCGACAGCCCACTCAGGGTTCAGAGTTGCACACAAGTCTGCTTTGATTCTGCCCGAAGGGCGTGGGAGCTTGCTCGCGAAGACGGACACACATCAGCATAAATCTTCGGCGG
>NZ_LGLN01000039.1:109551-141602 GCF_001293775.1 Pseudomonas syringae pv. cilantro | reverse complement strand
CGGTTTCCGAGACGCCGTTGGGTGAAGCGCTGAACGAAAAGATTGCGAAATATACTGATGCAGTGGGTAAACAGGTCGCAGATAGCATTGAAAACAAAACGCTCAATAACGACGATGGTTTTGAGGCATCTCTAACACGCATTACGACGCTCTAATCATGATCTAAAACTGCGGGCTAATTAGTCAGATACAACCCCACAAACAAAAACCCCGGCTTTCGCCGGGGTAGATGTTCGATCACACTTCCATCAGAAGTCGAGGTTGGACACCGCCAACGCATTACTTTCGATGAAGTCACGGCGTGGCTCGACCGCATCACCCATGAGGGTGTTGAAGATCTGGTCAGCGCCGATGGCGTCTTCGATGGTGACTTTCAGCATGCGGCGCACGCTTGGGTCCATGGTGGTTTCCCAGAGTTGGTCCGGGTTCATCTCACCCAGTCCTTTGTAGCGCTGGATGGTGTGGCGCTTGGTGCTTTCGGCCATCAGCCAGGCCAGGGCTTCCTTGAACTCAGTGACAGGCTTTTTACGCTCGCCACGTTGTACGTAGGCACCTTCTTCCAGAAGCGTGCTGATCTGCGCGCCCAGTGCTGTAACGGTCTTGTAGTCGTTGCTACCGAAGAAGTCACGGTTGAAGGTGACGTAGTTCGACAGGCCGTGGGAAATCAGTTCGACCTCTGGCAGCCAGACGTTACGTTCACGGTCTTCACGCAGGCTGGCTTTGTAGACCAGGCCCGACTTCTCACCCATACGCAGGCGCGCATCGAACAGCGCCAGCCAGGCTTGCATGCCCTCGTGGTCTGAAAGCTGCTCAAGCGTGATAGGCGGCAGATAGACGAAATGCTCGGTCAGTTCCTGAGGGTACAGACGCGACAGGCGCTTGAGGGTCTTCATCACCATGCGGAAGTCGTTGACCAGTTTCTCAAGCGCAGTACCGGAGATACCCGGGGCCGATTCGCTGAGGTGCAGGCTGGCGTCTTCAAGAGCCGACTGGGTCATGTATTCTTCCATGGCCTCGTCGTCTTTGATGTACTGCTCTTGCTTGCCTTTCTTGACCTTGTACAGCGGTGGCTGAGCGATGTAGATGTAACCGCGTTCGATCAGCTCCGGCAATTGACGGAAGAAGAAGGTCAACAGCAGGGTACGGATGTGCGAGCCGTCGACGTCAGCATCGGTCATGATGATGATGTTGTGATAACGCAACTTGTCGATGTTGTACTCGTCACGGCCAATGCCACAGCCCAACGCGGTGATCAAGGTGCCCACTTCCTGCGAAGAGATCATCTTGTCGAAACGCGCCTTTTCAACGTTCAGGATCTTGCCCTTGAGAGGCAGGATGGCCTGGGTTCTGCGGTTACGTCCCTGCTTGGCTGATCCGCCAGCAGAGTCCCCTTCCACCAGGTACAGTTCGGAGAGGGCAGGGTCTTTCTCTTGGCAGTCGGCCAGTTTGCCCGGCAGGCCTGCGATGTCCAACGCGCCTTTACGGCGAGTCATTTCACGGGCCTTGCGCGCGGCTTCACGAGCACGAGCTGCGTCGATCATTTTGCCGACAACCGCTTTGGCTTCGTTCGGGTTTTCCAGCAGGAAGTCGGAGAAGTATTTGCCCATCTCCTGTTCGACTGCGGTTTTGACTTCGGACGAAACCAGCTTGTCCTTGGTCTGCGAGCTGAACTTCGGATCAGGTACTTTGACCGAGATAATCGCGGTCAAGCCTTCACGCGCATCGTCACCGGTGGTCGCGACCTTGTGCTTCTTGGCCAGACCTTCCTGCTCGATATAGTTGTTCAGGTTACGCGTCAGTGCCGAACGGAAACCCACCAGGTGAGTACCGCCGTCGCGCTGTGGAATGTTGTTGGTGAAGCACAACAGGTTCTCGTTGAAGCTGTCGTTCCACTGCAGGGCAATCTCGACACCAATGCCGTCATCGCGCTGGACGTTGAAGTGGAACACTTCGTTGACCGGCGTCTTGTTGGTATTCAGGTATTCAACGAACGCACGCAAACCACCTTCGTACTTGAACAGTTCTTCCTTGCCGCTGCGCTCGTCCTTGAGGACGATGCCGACACCGGAGTTCAAGAACGACAGTTCACGAATACGCTTGGCCAGAATATCCCAGCTGAAGTGGATGTTCTTGAAAGTGTCAGCAGACGGCTTGAAGTGAATCTGTGTGCCCGTGGTGTCGCTCTCGCCAACGATTTTCATCGGTTCTTGTGGAACACCATGAACGTAGGTCTGCTCCCAGATCTTGCCGCTACGGCGGACTGTCAACAGCAGAAGCTCTGACAGGGCGTTAACCACGGATACACCTACACCGTGCAAGCCGCCGGATACCTTGTAGGAGTTGTCGTCGAACTTACCGCCAGCGTGAAGCACGGTCATGATGACCTCGGCTGCCGACACGCCTTCTTCTTTATGCACATCTACCGGAATACCGCGGCCGTTATCGCGCACGGTGATAGATTCGTCTGGGTGGATGATGATGCTGATGTCGTCGCAATGGCCTGCCAATGCTTCGTCGATCGAGTTATCAACCACCTCGAACACCATGTGGTGCAGACCGCTGCCATCGTCTGTATCACCGATGTACATTCCGGGACGCTTGCGTACGGCATCGAGCCCTTTCAGCACTTTAATGCTGGTCGAGTCGTACGTTTGGTTTTCGCTCATGCAATCACTCCCGATGGTCGTGGGTCTGGGTGATACGGCCATGTTCCACGTGGAACAAAGCAACTGGCGTATCCGTCTGCCAGCCTTCCCTCAAAAATTCTTGATCTACACAGGTGATAAAAACCTGGCAGCGTAATTCTTCCAGCAAGCGGCAAAGCGCCTGGCGATGATGCTCGTCCAGTTCAGACGGCAGGTCATCTACCAGATAGATGCATTGGCCGCGACGAACCTGGCTGACCAAATGCCCCTGAGCAATACGCAATGCACAGACCACCAACTTCTGCTGACCACGTGACAAGATATCTGCCGCGTTATGAGCACCTAGTCTAAGGCGCAAGTCAGCCCGTTGGGGTCCCGCCTGGGTATGGCCCATTTGCTGATCTCGATTCAGGGAAGAGGCGAGCACTGTGCTCAACTCTTTCTCTTTGTCCCATCCTCGGTAGTAGCTCAGGGTCAAACCTTCAAGCTCAACGAGTTCGCTTAAAGTCTGCTCAAAGACTGGCTTCAGTGCTTTGATATAGGCGCGACGAAATTCATCTATTTCGTCACTTGCCAGGCACAGCTCCCGGTCCCATGCCGCCTGCGAAGCGGCGTCAAGTGTACCATGCCGAAGCCACGAGTTTCGCTGCTTGAGGGCCTTCTGAAGGCGCTGCCAGGTGGCCATGAAACGAGGTTCCACGTGGAACACTCCCCAATCCAGAAACTGTCTGCGAATCTTCGGAGCACCTTCCAGCAAGCGGAAGCTGTCCGGATTGATCAATTGCATTGGCAGTATTTCAGCAAGCTGGGCAGCACTTCGCGCATTTTGACCATCAATGCGAATCTGAAACTCGCCTTGACGGTCGCGTGAAACACCCAGATTGCTGTGGCCGCCTTGTGCAAGATCGACTTGCCCAAAGACCGTACATGCAGGCTGTTCGTACTGAATGACGGGGAGCAAGCGGCTGCTGCGAAACGAACGGGCGATGCCCAGCAAATGGATGGCTTCCAGTACGCTGGTTTTTCCGCTGCCGTTGGCGCCGTACAGGATATTGATACGCGGGGAGGGGGAGAGGGTCACCGGATGCAGATTGCGCACCCCGGTGACCGAGACGCGACTAAGAGACATCTAGGTTGCGCTGAGCATGAAGTTACAGGCGCATCGGCATAACGACATAGGCAGAATCATCGTTGTCCGATTCTTGCACCAGTGCGCTGCTGTTCGAGTCAGACAGAATCAGGCGTACCTGTTCAGTGGTCATGACACCTAGCACGTCGAGCAGGTAGCTGACGTTGAAACCGATCTCCAGCGAATCACCGTTGTACTCGACGCTGATTTCTTCCTCTGCTTCTTCCTGCTCAGGGTTGTTGGCCTGAATCTTCAATTGACCACTGGCCAGTTGCAGGCGGATGCCGCGGTACTTTTCGTTGGACAGGATCGCGGTACGGCTGAAGGCTTCACGCAGCGCCTGACGATCACCCAACACCAGCTTGTCACCACCCTTCGGGAGAACGCGCTCGTAGTCCGGGAATTTGCCGTCTACCAGTTTCGAGGTGAAGGTGAACTCGCCAGTAGTGGCGCGAATGTGATGCTGGCCCAGAACGATGCTGACCATACCGTCCTGCTCGGTCAGCAGGCGCGCCATCTCGAGGATGCCTTTACGAGGCACGATGACCTGATGACGATCCGCATGTTCGATATCGGCAGACATCGAGCACATTGCCAGGCGATGACCGTCGGTAGCGACTGCTCGCAGGATGCCTGCGCTGACCTCAAGCAGCATGCCGTTGAGGTAATAGCGAACGTCCTGTTGAGCCATCGCAAAGCTGGTGCGCTCGATCAAGCGACGCAGTTTGCTCTGCACCAGATTGAAGGTCAGCGAACCCGGACCTTCTTCCACTGTAGGGAAATCGTTTGCAGGCAAGGTTGACAACGTAAAACGGCTGCGCCCGGCTTTGACGATCAGCTTGGAGTCATCGAGTTTGATATCGATCAGCGCGTCGTTGGACAGGCTTTTACAGATGTCCATCAGCTTGCGTGCCGGCACAGTGATTTCGCCGGGCTCAGCGGGTTCTTCGAGCTGTACGCGGCCCACCAGTTCGACTTCCAGATCAGTACCGGTCAGCGACAACTGCTGACCTTCTACGACCAGAAGCACATTGGAAAGAACCGGCAAGGTCTGGCGGCGTTCAACCACGCCGGCGACCAATTGCAGGGGTTTCAACAGGGCTTCGCGTTGAATGGTGAAATGCATGGTCTAGTCCCTTGCCTTAATAAGCTGCGCTGGCGTCATCACGTCGTCAGCGTTCGCAGCAGGTTCTTGTAGTCCTCGCGGATATCCGCATCGGATTCCTTGAGTTCGTTGATCTTTCGGCACGCGTGCAAAACGGTCGTGTGGTCTCGGCCACCAAAGACATCGCCGATTTCCGGGAGGCTATGGTTGGTGAGTTCCTTGGAGAGCGCCATGGCCACCTGCCGAGGTCGGGCCACGGAACGTGAACGACGCTTCGACAACAGATCGGATATCTTGATCTTGTAGTACTCGGCGACCGTACGCTGAATGTTATCCACACTCACCAGCTTGTCCTGCAACGCCAGCAAGTCCTTCAGCGACTCGCGAATCAGCTCGATGGTGATATCACGGCCCATGAAGTGCGAGTGTGCAATGACACGCTTGAGCGCACCTTCGAGCTCACGGACGTTGGAACGAATGCGCTGGGCAATGAAGAACGCTGCATCATGGGGCAGATCGACCTTGGCCTGATCCGCCTTCTTCATGAGAATCGCGACGCGTGTTTCAAGCTCCGGAGGCTCGACGGCAACTGTAAGGCCCCAGCCAAAGCGTGACTTGAGGCGCTCTTCAAGCCCCTCGATTTCTTTTGGATAGCGGTCGCTGGTCAGAATGACCTGCTGTCCGCCTTCCAGCAGCGCGTTGAACGTGTGGAAAAACTCTTCCTGCGAACGTTCTTTGCGCGCAAAAAACTGGATGTCATCGATCAGCAACGCGTCAACCGAACGGTAGAAGCGCTTGAACTCGTTGATCGCATTAAGCTGCAAAGCCTTGACCATGTCCGCGACAAAGCGCTCCGAATGCAGGTACACAACCTTGGCGTTCGGGTTCTTCTTCAGCAGATGGTTACCCACCGCGTGCATCAAGTGAGTTTTACCAAGACCTACACCGCCATAAAGGAAGAGCGGGTTGTAGCCGTGCTTCGGGTTATCGGCAACCTGCCAGGCCGCTGCGCGGGCCAACTGGTTGGATTTACCCTCGACGAAATTCTCGAACGTGAACGTACGATTCAGGTAACTGGTGTGCTTGAGCGCGCCTTCCACCTGGACAGTACGTTGCTCGGCACGGGCTGGCGCTTGCTGTGAGCTGGCGCCGGCCATCGGGTCAAAACTGTCACGCGATGGCTCATTGTGTGTCACGACGTTATGCACAGGCGCCGGCGTTGCAGCGGCGGGCGCGGCAGATGCAGCCATGGCAGGGGCCGCAGACGAAACACTGCTGATCGAGTTGGCAGACAACGCCTGAGACGCTGCGGCTGCCAACGGAGCATTCGGAGCGGCACGCGGTGCAGAGCTGCGCTTGCTTCCTATTAATAAGGAAAGCGCAGGCGCCATGCCTTGACCGTGTTCGCCAAGAAGCTCAAGCAAACGACCGAGGTACTTTTCATTGACCCAATCGAGAACGAAACGGTTAGGTGCGTACACACGCAACTCGTCGCCTTCGGCTTCGACCTGTAGCGGACGGATCCAGGTGTTGAATTGCTGGGCAGGCAGCTCCTCGCGCAAAAGCTCCACGCACTGCTGCCAAAGTTCCACTGACACGGATATCCCCTGAGTTGAAAGCCGGTGAGGCAAAAACAGCCGCCATTGTAACGATCCAGGAGCGACTTATCCACATGTAGCTTGCTCGCGGAGGGCTATAAATCAACGATTTATAGCCTCATGACACGACAAACGGTCAGCGCCTAAGGGCTGTGGATAAACCCACGTCAGCCCATTGCATAAGTCGGGCTCAAACTCTGTGCATAACTGGCCTGTGGATAAAACGTCGTTCCATGCACAGCTTTTCCGACAGCGCAGCACAGGCTCAGCACCGCTTCTCGACAACCTTCCGGATCGCTGTACACGGCTGTTTTGTGGGCTCTCAGAGAGTTATCCACAGAAATCTTCGGCGTAAGAGTTATAAGCCTTATAAAGAAGCTTTAAATACTTTCTTTCTTTTATTTCTATAACTGGGTGATTAGGAGGCGGTCCATGTCGCCGGGAAACCTCGAATTGCTCATAAAAGGCATGCAAGAAGAAAAGCTGGTTGGAAATTGACCTGCGGGCCCGCTTTCTCTAGAATCCCCGGTCTCTTAAAACGGGGGCCATTCCGGCCCGTAGTGGACGAACCAGGTAACACGCCATGAAACGTACTTTCCAACCCAGCACTATCAAGCGCGCCCGCACCCACGGTTTCCGTGCACGTATGGCCACTAAAAACGGCCGCGCAGTCCTCTCGCGTCGTCGTGCCAAAGGCCGTAAGCGTCTGGCAGTTTGATAAACCGGCCAAGGAGGTGAGTCGAGACTTCAGTCGGGAAAAGCGTTTGCTGACACCCCGGCATTTCAAGGCTGTCTTTGACTCCCCTACCGGCAAGGTTCCGGGGAAAAATCTCCTGCTCCTTGCGCGCAACAACGACCTTGATCATCCACGTTTGGGGCTTGTGATCGGTAAAAAGAGCGTCAAGCTCTCCGTCGAGCGCAATCGCTTGAAACGCCTGATGCGCGAATCATTTCGCCAACACCAAGACAGTTTGGTCGGTTGGGATATCGTTATCGTCGCGCGTAAAGGTTTGGGTGACGTAGAAAACCCTGAACTGATTCAGCATTTCGGCAAGCTCTGGAAACGTCTGGCGCGTAGCCGACCCACTCCGGAAGAAAAGTCCGAACCTGCAGGGGTAGACAGTACCGATGCGTAAACTGGCACTCGTTCCGATCCAGTTTTATCGCTATGCCATTAGCCCGCTGATGGCCAGTCACTGTCGTTTCTACCCCAGTTGCTCCTGCTACGCGTATGAAGCCATCGAAAACCATGGCCTTTTGCGCGGCGGCTGGCTGTCAATTCGTCGCCTGGGTCGCTGTCACCCGTGGAATCCCGGTGGTTATGACCCGGTTCCAGCTGTCCCCACCTCCCGTTCTTCTTCGATGGCCGAGTAATCATGGATATTAAACGCACGATCCTGATCGTTGCCCTGGCAATCGTGACCTATGTCGGGGTTCTGAAATGGAACCAGGACTACGGTCAGGCTGCCATGCCGACCCAGAATGTTGCAGCCAGCAACACCGCACCGGGTATTCCGGATACGGCTGCTGGAAATAATGGTTCTGCAAGTGCCGATGTTCCGAGCGCTACTGCCAACACCACCAGTGCAGCGCCTCTTGAAACTCCGGCCGTAGCCAGCAAAGACCTCATTCACGTCAAAACCGACGTGCTTGATCTGGCGATCGATCCGGTAGGTGGTGACGTCGTTCAGCTTCGTTTGCCTCTGTACCCGCGTCGTCAGGATCGTCCTGACGTGCCGTTCCAGCTGTTCGATAACGGCGGTGAACGTACTTTTCTGGCACAAAGCGGCCTGACAGGTACCAATGGTCCTGATGCACGTGCAGCCGGTCGTCCGGTTTATTCCTCCACACAGAAGACTTATCAACTGGCTGACGGCCAGGACTCGATGGTCGTGGAGCTGAAATTCTCGGAAAACGGCGTCAATTACATCAAGCGCTTCACGTTCAAGCGCGGTCTTTACGATCTGGTCATGACGTACGTTGTGGATAACCAGAGCGCTCAGCCTTGGGCCGGTAATCTTTTCGCACAATTGAAGCGTGACGCCAGTTCCGATCCTTCGTCGACCACCGCAACCGGTACTGCGACCTATCTGGGCGCTGCACTGTGGACGGCGGCCGAGCCGTACAAAAAAGTGTCGATGAAAGATATCGACAAGGGCCAGGTCAAGGAAACAGTGCAAGGTGGCTGGGTTGCATGGCTGCAGCACTATTTTGTGACCGCGTGGATTCCTGATCACAACGCCACAAACCAGGTTCAAACCCGTAAAGACAGCCAGGGCAATTACATCATCGGCTTCACCAGCCCTACCTTGTCGGTTGCACCAGGTGCGCAGGGTGAAACCAGTGCCACGCTGTACGCAGGTCCAAAAAGCCAGGCGGTGCTCAAAGAGTTATCCCCAGGTCTGGAGCTGACCGTTGACTATGGTTTCCTGTGGTTCATCGCCCAGCCTATCTTCTGGCTGCTGCAACATATCCACGCGATCCTCGGTAACTGGGGCTGGTCGATCATCGTTTTGACCATGCTGATCAAAGGTCTGTTCTTCCCGCTGTCTGCTGCCAGCTATAAATCCATGGCGCGTATGCGGGCCGTGGCTCCGAAGCTGGCGCTGCTGAAGGAACAACATGGCGATGATCGCCAGAAAATGTCCCAGGCGATGATGGAGCTGTACAAGAAAGAAAAGATCAATCCGCTGGGTGGATGCTTGCCGATTCTTGTGCAGATGCCGGTTTTCCTTTCGCTGTACTGGGTACTCCTGGAAAGCGTGGAAATGCGTCAGGCGCCATGGATACTGTGGATAACTGACCTGTCGATCAAAGACCCGTTCTTTATCCTGCCGATCATCATGGGCGCAACCATGTTCATCCAGCAGCGCCTGAACCCGACTCCGCCGGATCCGATGCAGGCCAAGGTCATGAAACTGATGCCAATCATTTTCACGTTCTTCTTCCTGTGGTTCCCTGCCGGTCTGGTTCTGTACTGGGTTGTGAACAACACCCTGTCGATTGCACAGCAGGCATATATCACTCGCAAGATCGAAGCCGCTACCAAGAAAGCTGCTGCCTGATCTAACCTGTGAATAAGTTATACAAGACGCCCCCTAGTGGGGCGTTTTGCTATCCGCCATTTGTCCAGGAGCCGGACCATGAACGTTCCTCGTGAAACCATCGCCGCCATCGCAACTGCTCAAGGGCGGGGCGGTGTCGGTATCGTGCGCGTCTCGGGCCCTTTGGCTGGCAAGACCGCGCAAGCGATGATCGGCCGAACGCCGAAACCACGATATGCGCATTACGGACCGTTCTCTGATGAAGCGGGTGAAGTGCTCGATGAGGGGATTGCGCTGTATTTTCCCGGGCCGAATTCATTCACAGGCGAGGATGTACTAGAACTTCAGGGCCACGGCGGCCCGATCGTTCTGGACATGCTGCTGCAACGCTGCCTGCAATTGGGCAGCCGTCTGGCGCGCCCGGGTGAATTCAGTGAACGTGCGTTTCTCAATGACAAGCTCGATCTTGCCCAGGCTGAGGCAATCGCCGATTTGATCGAGGCAAGTTCTGCACAGGCTGCGCGCAATGCATTGCGCTCGCTGCAAGGCGCTTTCTCCAAGCGTGTGGATAACTTGACCGAGAAACTGATCAGCCTGCGTATCTACGTCGAGGCGGCAATCGACTTCCCGGAGGAGGAAATCGACTTCCTCGCCGATGGCCACGTACTCAATATGCTTGACGATGTGCGTCTTGAGTTATCCACAGTGCTGCGCGAAGCAGGGCAGGGGGCGTTGCTACGTGACGGCATGACGGTCGTGATCGCCGGTCGCCCTAACGCAGGCAAATCAAGCCTGCTGAATGCACTGGCAGGCCGGGAAGCAGCCATCGTTACCGAGATTGCCGGCACGACCCGTGACGTACTGCGCGAACATATCCACATCGATGGCATGCCGCTTCACGTGGTCGACACAGCAGGTCTGCGCAACACGGAAGATCAGGTAGAGATGATCGGCGTGCAACGCGCACTCAAGGCCATCGGGGAAGCTGACCGAATTCTGCTGGTAGTGGATGCAACCGCCCCGGAAGCTGCGGATCCCTTTGCATTATGGCCAGAATTTCTGGAACAGCGGCCTGATCCGGCCAAGGTAACGCTGATCCGTAACAAGTCTGACCTGAGTGGCGATCACGTAGGCTTGTTCACAAGTGACGATGGCCACGTCACGATCAGCCTGAGTGCCAGGTCGGGTGGTGAAGGTCTGGAACTGCTACGTGAGCACCTCAAAGCCTGCATGGGCTATGAACAGACCTCTGAAAGCAGCTTCAGCGCCCGTCGACGCCATCTTGAGGCGCTGCGTCATGCCAGTCACTCTCTGGAGCACGGCAGGGCCCAGTTGACCCTGGCAGGCGCTGGCGAGCTGCTAGCCGAAGATTTGCGCCGGGCTCAACAGTCGCTCGGTGAGATTACTGGAGCGTTCAGTTCAGACGATCTGCTGGGCAGGATCTTCTCCAGCTTTTGCATTGGCAAATGAGCTGCCTGGTCTGCTGAAAAAAGACAGGCATGACCGTCCCCGGTCATGCCTTTTCGTGTGAACAGGGGTTATTTTCTGCGGAAATCTGTTCTACCCCCGCCACATCAAGCCTTTTATTTCTCTTCAACCGATCTTTTTCGCGCGTGAACAACGCCACGAAATGGATTCGCTCAAGCATTTTTCAACTTTTCGCGTGTTTTTTTTGAATTAAGCCCTGTGAATAACTGCCCTTCAGCCCAGTGGGTAAGCAGGGGTCAAACCTGAAGATAAACCGCCCTGTGGACAAGTGGCACTTTTATCAACAGGCTCAGGACGGTTATCCAAGCCCCTCATTGGCACATGACCACAGCCTTTTAAATCTCTGTACACATTGAAATTAAAGGCGTTCAGCAATCTATCCACAGAAATAATGCTCAGTAAGAATAAGCTTTAAAACAAGGCTTTATAAACTTTCTTTCTTTTTTATTTTCTTTATTCGCGAGTTTTCCACAGCTGGTTAAATTTTGTCCAACGGGTTTCATTCAGGTGGGGTAAGTCCCTATACTTGCCAGCTGTCCCAATTTCTCATCGACAACAGGCACGAGGTGCGTGGTGGATTTCCCTTCCCGTTTTGAAGTGATCGTCATCGGTGGCGGTCATGCCGGTACCGAAGCCGCACTGGCGTCGGCACGCATGGGTGTAAAAACCCTGCTGCTGACGCACAACGTGGAAACACTCGGGCAGATGAGCTGCAACCCTGCCATCGGTGGCATCGGTAAAAGCCATCTGGTCAAGGAAATCGACGCACTCGGCGGCGCCATGGCGATGGCTACCGACAAGGGCGGTATTCAATTTCGCGTGCTGAACAGCCGTAAAGGCCCGGCAGTGCGAGCGACCCGCGCTCAGGCAGACCGCGTTCTGTACAAGGCCGCTATCCGCGAAACGTTGGAAAACCAGCCGAACCTGTGGATATTTCAACAGGCCTGCGATGACCTGATCGTCGAACAGGATCAGGTTCGCGGTGTGGTCACCCAGATGGGCATGCGCATTCTTGCCGACTCGGTGGTTCTGACCACCGGCACGTTCCTCGGTGGACTTATCCACATTGGCATGCAGAATTATTCGGGTGGGCGCGCAGGCGATCCGCCATCGATCGCGCTTGCACAGCGCCTGCGTGAACTGCCGCTGCGTGTCGGCCGTTTGAAAACCGGTACTCCGCCGCGCATCGACGGCCGTTCTGTGGACTTCTCGGTCATGACCGAACAGCCGGGCGACACACCGATTCCTGTCATGTCGTTCCTGGGTTCCAAAGAACAGCATCCGCCGCAAGTCAGCTGCTGGATTACCCACACCAACGCGCGGACTCACGAAATCATCGCGTCCAACCTGGACCGATCGCCGATGTATTCCGGTGTGATCGAAGGCATCGGCCCGCGCTACTGCCCGTCAATCGAAGACAAGATTCATCGCTTTGCCGACAAGGAAAGCCATCAGGTTTTCATCGAGCCAGAAGGCCTGACCACCCACGAGCTGTATCCGAATGGCATCTCCACGTCGTTGCCGTTCGATGTTCAGCTGCAGATCGTGCGTTCGATTCGCGGCATGGAGAATGCACACATCGTTCGGCCCGGATACGCCATCGAATATGATTACTTTGACCCGCGTGATCTGAAATACAGCCTGGAAACCAAAGTCATTGGCGGTTTGTTTTTTGCCGGTCAGATCAATGGCACCACCGGTTACGAAGAGGCGGGCGCTCAAGGTTTGCTAGCAGGAACCAACGCCGCCCTTCGTGCACAAGGCCGAGACAGCTGGTGCCCGCGTCGCGATGAGGCTTACATCGGCGTATTGGTCGATGACCTGATTACGCTGGGTACTCAAGAGCCCTACCGGATGTTCACTTCGCGTGCGGAGTACCGTCTGATCCTGCGCGAGGACAACGCCGATCTGCGCCTGACCGAAAAAGGTCGCGAACTGGGTCTGGTCGACGATGCGCGCTGGGCCGCGTTCTGCACCAAGCGCGAAAGCATTGCACTGGAAGAACAGCGGCTGAAAAGCACCTGGGTACGTCCCGGTACAGAACAGGGCGACGCGATTGCCTCGCACTTCGGTACGCCGCTGACTCACGAATACAATCTGCTCAACCTGCTGACCCGTCCGGAAATCGACTACGCCAGCCTGATTGCCATCACTGGCGAGGGCTGCACCGATCCGCTGGTGGCCGAACAGGTCGAGATCAAGACCAAATACGCCGGTTACATTGACCGGCAGCAGGACGAAATTGCCCGCCTGCGCGCCAGTGAAGACACCCGTTTGCCGGAAGACATCGATTACGCCGGAATTTCCGGTTTGTCGAAAGAAATTCAGAGCAAGCTGGGGATAACTCGGCCAGAAACGCTTGGGCAGGCTTCACGCATCCCGGGCGTCACACCTGCGGCGATATCGCTGTTGATGATTCATTTGAAAAAACGCGGCGCGGGCCGTCAGTTGGAGCAAAGCGCTTGAGTTCGATGGTCACCCCGCAACACGCCCAAGAGTTATCCACCGGTGCCCGTGAATTGGGGATCGATCTTTCCCAGGCGCAGCATGACCAATTGCTCGCTTATCTGGCGCTGTTGATCAAGTGGAACAAGGCTTACAACCTGACCGCAGTGCGTAATCCGGACGAAATGGTTTCAAGACATCTGCTCGACAGCCTCAGCGTGGTGCCCTTCATCGAAGGCACTCGCTGGATGGACGTCGGCAGCGGCGGTGGAATGCCTGGCATTCCCATGGCCATCCTGTTTCCGGAGCGACATGTTTCGCTGCTGGACAGCAACGGCAAGAAAACCCGGTTTCAGACGCAGGTCAAACTGGAGCTGAAACTGGACAATCTTGAAGTTATCCACAGCCGTGCGGAAAATTATCAGCCTGATGCGCCGTTCGACGGGATCATCTCCCGAGCCTTCAGCAGCCTTGAAGACTTTGCCGGCTGGACGCGCCACATGGGCGACGCCAATACTCGCTGGCTAGCGATGAAAGGTCTGCATCCTGTCGATGAACTGGTAGCATTGCCCTCGGATTTTCACCTCGATAGCGCACACGCCTTGACCGTTCCGGGTTGCCAAGGCCAACGCCATCTGCTGATACTGCGCCGCACGGCATGACTGGGAACACAAGCAAGAATGGCTAAGGTATTCGCGATAGCGAACCAGAAAGGTGGGGTCGGCAAGACCACCACATGCATCAACCTCGCCGCGTCACTGGTCGCGACCAAGCGCCGTGTGTTGTTGATCGATCTCGATCCCCAGGGCAATGCGACCATGGGCAGCGGTGTGGATAAACACAACCTGGAAAACTCGGTTTATGACCTGTTGATCGGCGAATGCGATCTGGGCGAGGCCATGCAGTTTTCAGAACATGGTGGTTATCAACTGCTTCCGGCCAACCGCGATCTGACGGCGGGCGAAGTGGTGCTGCTCGAAATGCAGATGAAAGAGAGCCGTTTGCGCAACGCGCTGGCGCCGATCCGGGAGAATTACGATTACATCCTGATCGATTGCCCGCCGTCACTGTCGATGCTGACGTTGAACGCTCTGGTTGCAGCGGATGGCGTAATTATCCCCATGCAATGCGAGTACTTTGCGCTCGAAGGCCTCAGCGACCTTGTGGATAACATCAAGCGCATCGCCCAACTGCTCAACCCGCAATTGAAGATCGAAGGTCTGTTGCGCACCATGTATGATCCGCGCCTGAGCCTGATCAACGATGTTTCCGCGCAGCTCAAGGAACACTTCGGCGAGCAGCTTTATGACACTGTGATCCCGAGGAACATCAGGCTGGCCGAGGCGCCGAGTTTCGGTATGCCGGTGTTGGCTTATGATAAATCCTCGCGTGGCGCACTGGCGTATCTGGCGCTGGCAAGTGAGCTGGTTCGTCGTCAACGTCGCGGCGCGAAAAGCGCTCAGCCAACCTAAGGAATTCCCATGGCCGTCAAGAAACGAGGTCTCGGACGTGGGTTGGACGCACTTCTGAGCAGTCCAACCGTCAGTTCGCTGGAAGAGCAGGCCGTCAAGGCTCCGCCGAGTGAGTTGCAGCATGTGCCGCTGGACCAGATCCAGCGCGGCAAGTATCAGCCGCGCCGTGACATGGACCCGCAGGCACTGGAAGAACTCGCGCAGTCGATCAAGTCGCAAGGCGTGATGCAGCCGATCGTGGTGCGCCCGATCGGCAACAACCGTTTTGAAATCATCGCCGGTGAACGTCGCTGGCGGGCGAGTCAGCAGGCCGGCGTCGAGACGATTCCGGCGATGGTTCGCGATGTACCGGATGAAACCGCGATTGCAATGGCATTGATCGAGAACATTCAGCGCGAAGACCTGAATCCGATCGAAGAAGCCATGGCATTGCAGCGTTTGCAGCAGGAATTTCAACTGACTCAGCAGCAGGTTGCAGACGCTGTGGGTAAATCGCGGGTTAGCGTGGCGAATTTGTTACGTCTGATTGCATTGCCTGAAGTCATCAAGACCATGCTGTCGCACGGTGATCTCGAAATGGGACACGCTCGCGCACTGCTTGGCCTGGGCGAAGACCGGCAGGTTGAAGGGGCGCGACACGTTGTCGCACGCGGGCTCACTGTGCGCCAGACCGAAGCGTTGGTCAGGCAGTGGCTGAGCGGCAAACCAGAGGCGGCAGAACCGGCCAAGGCTGATCCTGACATCAGCCGGCTCGAACAGCGTCTGGCCGAGCGGCTGGGCTCTGCGGTGCAAATCCGCCATGGGCAGAAGGGCAAGGGTCAGCTGGTGATCCGTTATAACTCGCTGGATGAGCTTCAAGGTGTGCTTGCCCACATCCGCTGAAACAATTGCTCTGTAGCGTATAGTCGGAAATCACTACCCGACAGTTGAATAGGGGCTGAACCGCCCCTATACTCTGCGCGCATTTTGTCGGCACAAATTATGCCAAGTTATTGATTATGGCGACCGACATCAGAGGAGCAGTTGCGATGGAATCCCGCATGCCAGACCGCTTGCCGTTCTATCGCCTGGTGGTTTTTCCGTTATTGCTGGCTCAGTTGATCGTCCTGCTCATCGCCGCTTTGGTGTTGTGGCAGTGGCTAGGAGTCGTGGCGGGATACTCGGGACTCTGTGGAGGCCTGATCGCCTGGCTGCCCAATTTATACTTTGCTCACAAGGCGTTCCGGTTTTCCGGGGCCAGAGCAGCGCAAGCCATCGTCCGGTCGTTCTATGCCGGCGAGGCAGGCAAACTGATTTTCACGGCAGTGCTTTTTGCATTGACGTTCGCAGGTGTGAAGCCATTGGCGCCGCTGGCTGTATTCGGCGTGTTCATGTTGATCCAGGTGGTCAACTGGTTCGCTCCCCTGCTTACGAGAACAAGACTTTCGAGACCTTAGGGCGTTTGAGGCAACCATGGCAGAGCAAACAGCTTCGGGCTATATCCAGCACCACTTGCAGAACCTTACATTCGGGCACCTGCCCAATGGCGATTGGGGCTTTGCCCACACCGCAGCAGAAGCCAAGGAAATGGGTTTCTGGGCTTTCCACGTCGATACTCTCGGCTGGTCGGTTGCGTTGGGTCTGATTTTCGTTCTGATCTTCCGCATGGCGGCCAAGAAGGCAACTTCCGGTCAGCCAGGCGCCCTGCAGAACTTCGTTGAAGTTCTGGTCGAGTTCGTCGACGGCAGCGTGAAGGACAGTTTCCACGGTCGCAGCGCGGTCATCGCGCCACTGGCTCTGACCATCTTCGTCTGGGTTTTCCTGATGAACGCGGTCGACCTGGTACCGGTTGACTGGATTCCACAGCTGGCAATGCTGATTTCCGGCGACGAGCACATTCCATTCCGTGCTGTTCCGACCACTGACCCTAACGCTACACTGGGCATGGCGCTGTCGGTCTTCGCACTGATCATTTTCTACAGCATCAAGGTCAAGGGCATCGGCGGCTTCATCGGCGAACTGACCCTTCACCCGTTTGCCAGCAAGAATATCCTCGTTCAGGCGTTGTTGATTCCGGTCAACTTCCTGCTGGAATTCGTGACGCTGATCGCCAAGCCGATTTCTCTGGCTCTGCGTCTGTTCGGCAACATGTATGCTGGCGAGCTGGTCTTCATTCTGATCGCCGTGATGTTCGGCAGCGGTCTGTTGTGGCTCAGCGGTCTGGGTATTGTTCTGCAGTGGGCGTGGGCTGTGTTCCACATCCTGATCATCACCCTGCAGGCGTTCATCTTCATGATGCTGACCATCGTCTACCTGTCGATGGCTCACGAAGATAACCATTGAGATTCGTCTCACGACGCGTCTGATGACCGTCTCGCCAGTGGCGAGGCGGCGCCCGCAAGGGCTGATGTAAAAATGATTTTGTTTTACCGCTTCAATTAATAAAACCTAACCAATACGACGTAAAAGTCGGGAGGAAAGATGGAAACTGTAGTTGGTCTAACCGCTATCGCTGTTGCACTGTTGATCGGCCTGGGCGCACTGGGTACTGCAATCGGTTTCGGCCTGTTGGGCGGCAAATTCCTGGAAGGCGCTGCGCGTCAACCGGAAATGGTCCCAATGCTGCAAGTCAAAATGTTCATCGTTGCGGGCCTGCTCGACGCCGTGACCATGATCGGTGTCGGTATCGCTCTGTTCTTCACCTTTGCGAACCCCTTCGTTGGTCAACTCGCTGGCTGATCACTCGAATTTTCGAGTTGATTGGTGTGATGGACAACGAACGAGCGAGGTGTTGGCGTGAACATTAATGCAACCCTGATTGGTCAGTCCGTTGCGTTCTTCATCTTTGTGCTGTTCTGCATGAAGTACGTGTGGCCTCCGGTCATCGCTGCTTTGCACGAACGTCAGAAGAAGATCGCGGATGGACTGGACGCTGCTTCCCGAGCAGCTCGCGACCTGGAGTTGGCCCAAGACAAAGTGGGTCAA
The DNA here is from genome assembly GCF_001293775.1 of Pseudomonas syringae pv. cilantro. GTDB lineage: Bacteria > Pseudomonadota > Gammaproteobacteria > Pseudomonadales > Pseudomonadaceae > Aquipseudomonas > Aquipseudomonas syringae_P. The sequence goes on along the minus strand of NZ_LGLN01000039.1, from coordinate 123,712 downwards.
CAACTGCGCGAAGCTAAAACTCAAGCAGCCGAGATCATTGAGCAAGCCAAGAAGCGCGGTACTCAGATTGTCGACGAAGCCCGTGAAACGGCACGCGTTGAAGCTGACCGTGTGAAGGCTCAGGCTCAGGCCGAGATCGAGCAGGAACTGAACAGCGTCAAAGACGCCTTGCGCGCCCAGTTGGGTAGCCTGGCAGTCAACGGTGCAGAGAAGATTCTGGGCGCCACAATCGATCAAAACGCGCACGCGGAGCTGGTTAACAAACTGGCTGCTGAAATTTAAGCGAGGGCGATCATGGCAGAACTGACCACGTTGGCCCGACCTTACGCGAAGGCGGCCTTCGAGCATGCGCAGGCCCACCAGCAACTGGCCAATTGGTCAGCCATGCTCGGCCTGGCTGCTGCGGTGTCGCAAGATGACACCATGCAGCGCATGCTCAAGGCCCCGCGACTGACGAGCGCACAAAAGGCCACCACTTTTATTGAAGTGTGTGGCGACAAGTTCGATGCCAAGGCACAGAATTTCATTCACGTCGTTGCTGAAAACGACCGTCTCCCGCTTCTGCCGGAGATCGCCGAACTGTTCGACCTGTACAAGGCCGATCAGGAAAAATCGGTCGATGTGGATGTCACCAGTGCTTTTGCATTGAACCAAGAACAGCAAGACAAACTCGCCAAGGTTCTCAGTGCACGGCTCGGCCGGGAAGTGCGCCTGCATGCTGCGGAGGATGCCTCTCTCATAGGGGGTGTCGTAATCCGCGCCGGCGACCTGGTTATCGATGGCTCAGTTCGCGGCAAAATCGCGCAACTAGCCGAAGCATTGAAATCTTGAGTTTGAAGGGGCAGCAGAGCAATGCAGCAACTCAATCCTTCCGAAATAAGTGAAATCATCAAGGGTCGCATCGACAAGCTCGATGTAACCTCCCAAGCCCGTAACGAAGGCACAGTCGTCAGCGTGTCTGACGGTATCGTGCGGATTCACGGTCTGGCCGACGTAATGTACGGCGAGATGATCGAGTTTCCGGGCGGCGTCTACGGTATGGCGCTGAACCTTGAGCAAGACTCTGTGGGTGCCGTGGTACTGGGCGCCTACACGACTCTGGCTGAAGGCATGAGCGCCAAGTGCACTGGCCGCATCCTCGAGGTTCCGGTGGGTAAGGAACTGCTGGGTCGCGTTGTCGATGCACTGGGTAATCCAGTTGACGGCAAAGGTCCGCTGAACAACACCGAGACCGATGCGGTCGAGAAAGTTGCTCCAGGCGTGATCTGGCGTAAGTCGGTAGACCAGCCTGTACAGACTGGCTACAAGGCGGTCGATGCCATGATTCCTGTCGGCCGTGGCCAGCGTGAGCTGATCATCGGTGACCGTCAGATCGGTAAAACCGCTCTGGCCATCGACGCAATCATCAACCAGAAGAACAGCGGCATCTTCTGCGTCTACGTAGCTATCGGTCAGAAGCAATCGACCATCGCCAACGTGGTTCGCAAGCTCGAAGAAAATGGCGCACTGGCTAACACCATCGTCGTGGCTGCAAGTGCTTCCGAATCCGCTGCGCTGCAATTCCTTGCACCGTACTCGGGTTGCACCATGGGTGAATTCTTCCGCGACCGCGGTGAAGACGCGCTGATCGTTTATGACGATCTGTCCAAGCAGGCAGTGGCTTACCGCCAGATTTCCCTGCTGCTGCGCCGTCCACCAGGCCGTGAAGCTTACCCAGGCGACGTGTTCTATCTCCACTCCCGTCTGCTGGAGCGCGCATCGCGTGTTTCCGAAGAGTATGTAGAGAAGTTCACCAATGGCGCAGTGACCGGCAAAACCGGTTCCCTGACCGCATTGCCGATCATCGAAACCCAGGCTGGCGACGTTTCCGCGTTCGTTCCGACCAACGTGATTTCCATCACCGACGGTCAGATCTTCCTGGAATCGGCCATGTTCAACTCCGGCATCCGTCCGGCTGTGAACGCCGGTGTTTCGGTATCCCGTGTGGGTGGTGCCGCTCAGACCAAGATCATCAAGAAGCTTTCCGGGGGTATCCGTACCGCTCTGGCTCAGTACCGTGAACTGGCGGCATTCGCCCAGTTCGCGTCTGACCTGGACGAGGCGACCCGCAAGCAACTTGAGCATGGTCAGCGCGTTACCGAGCTGATGAAGCAGAAGCAATACGCACCAATGTCGATCGCTGACATGGCGCTGTCGCTGTATGCCGCTGAGCGTGGGTTCCTGACTGACGTCGAAATCGCCAAGATCGGCAGCTTTGAACAAGCGCTGATTGCTTACTTCAACCGCGATCACGCCGATTTGATGGCGAAGATCAACGTGAAGGGTGACTTCAATGACGAAATCGATTCTGGCATGAAAGCCGGCATCGAGAAGTTCAAGGCCACCCAAACCTGGTAAGCCGCAGCGGGGGCCGCAAGGCTCCCGCTTGCTAACCTGATAGGTGTTACATGGCAGGCGCAAAAGAGATTCGCAGCAAGATTGCGAGCATCAAAAGCACGCAAAAGATCACCAGCGCCATGGAAAAAGTGGCGGTCAGCAAAATGCGCAAGGCTCAAATGCGCATGGCTGCTAGCCGTCCTTACGCGGAGCGCATTCGCCAGGTGATTGGTCACCTGGCAAACGCCAACCCGGAGTATCGCCACCCGTTCATGATCGATCGCCCGGTAAAGCGCGTCGGTTATGTCGTCGTGAGCAGTGACCGTGGTCTGTGTGGTGGCTTGAATACCAACCTGTTCAAGACTCTGGTCAAGGACATGGCGGTGAACCGTGAAAACGGTGTAGAGATCGATCTGTGCGTGGTCGGCAGCAAAGGTGCGGCATTTTTCCGCAACTTCGGCGGTAACGTCGTCGCTGCGATCAGCCACCTGGGCGAAGAGCCGTCGATCAACGACTTGATCGGCAGCGTCAAGGTGATGCTGGATGCCTACCTGGATGGCCGTATTGATCGCCTGTCCGTGGTATCCAACAAGTTCATCAACACCATGACCCAGCAACCCACCGTGGAGCAGTTGATTCCGCTGGTGGCAACCCCGGATCAAGGGCTCAAGCACCACTGGGACTATCTCTACGAACCCGACGCCAAAGAGCTGCTGGACGGCCTGATGGTTCGCTACGTGGAATCGCAGGTGTACCAGGCGGTGGTCGAGAACAACGCAGCTGAACAAGCAGCGCGGATGATCGCGATGAAGAACGCCACAGACAACGCCGGTGATTTGATCAGTGATTTGCAGCTGATCTACAACAAGGCGCGTCAGGCAGCGATCACCCAAGAGATCTCGGAAATCGTCGGCGGCGCTGCCGCGGTTTAACGGTTCAAATATTAGAGGAACCAGCTAATGAGTAGCGGACGTATCGTTCAAATCATCGGCGCCGTGATCGACGTGGAATTCCCACGCGATAGCGTACCGAGTATCTACAACGCGCTGGAAGTTCAAAGCGCGGCAGGAACCACCCTGGAAGTTCAGCAGCAGCTGGGCGACGGCGTGGTTCGTACCATTGCGATGGGCTCCACCGAGGGCTTGAAGCGTGGTCTTGAAGTAACAGACTCTGGCGCAGCCATCTCCGTACCGGTCGGTAAAGCGACGCTGGGCCGGATCATGGACGTGCTGGGCAACCCGATCGACGAAGCTGGCCCGATTGCCACCGAAGAGCGCTGGGGCATTCACCGTCCTGCACCGTCCTTCGCTGAGCAAGCTGGCGGCAACGACCTGCTGGAAACCGGCATCAAGGTTATCGACCTGGTCTGCCCGTTCGCCAAAGGCGGTAAAGTCGGTCTGTTCGGTGGTGCCGGTGTCGGCAAGACCGTAAACATGATGGAACTGATCCGTAACATCGCCATCGAGCACAGCGGTTATTCCGTGTTCGCCGGTGTGGGTGAGCGTACCCGTGAGGGTAACGACTTCTACCACGAGATGAAGGATTCCAACGTTCTGGACAAAGTGGCACTGGTTTACGGTCAGATGAACGAGCCGCCGGGTAACCGTCTGCGCGTAGCACTGACCGGCCTGACCATGGCCGAGAAGTTCCGTGACGAAGGTAACGACGTTCTGCTGTTCGTCGACAACATCTATCGTTACACCCTGGCCGGTACTGAAGTATCCGCACTGCTGGGCCGTATGCCTTCCGCAGTAGGTTACCAGCCGACCCTGGCTGAAGAGATGGGCACGCTGCAAGAGCGCATCACTTCTACCAAGAATGGTTCGATCACCTCGATCCAGGCCGTATACGTACCCGCGGACGACTTGACTGACCCGTCGCCAGCGACCACGTTTGCCCACTTGGACGCCACCGTCGTTCTGTCCCGTGACATCGCCTCCCTGGGTATCTACCCGGCGGTAGATCCACTGGATTCGACTTCGCGCCAGCTGGACCCGAACGTCATTGGCCAGGAACACTACGACACCGCTCGCGGCGTCCAGTACGTGTTGCAGCGTTACAAAGAGCTGAAAGACATCATCGCGATCCTGGGTATGGACGAGCTGTCGGAGACCGACAAGCAGTTGGTTAACCGTGCTCGTAAGATCCAGCGCTTCCTGTCCCAGCCTTTCTTCGTGGCAGAAGTCTTCACCGGTGCTTCGGGTAAATACGTTTCCCTGAAAGACACCATTGCTGGCTTCAAAGGCATCCTCAACGGTGACTACGACCACCTGCCAGAACAAGCGTTCTACATGGTCGGCGGCATCGAAGAAGCGATCGAGAAAGCCAAGAAACTGTAATCCCGGCGCCCGGCAACGGGCGCTAATTAGGTTGAGGCAAGCAAATGGCTATGACAGTCCATTGCGACATCGTCAGCGCGGAAGGGGAAATCTTCTCCGGTCTGGTCGAGATGGTGATTGCGCACGGCAACCTGGGTGATATAGGTATCGCTCCAGGCCACGCGCCGCTGATCACCGATCTGAAGCCGGGCCCGATCCGCTTGATCAAGCAGGGTGGGGAAGCGGAGGTGTTTTACATCTCCGGTGGTTTCCTTGAGGTTCAGCCGAACATGGTCAAGGTGCTTGCCGACACTGTGCAACGTGCTGCCGACCTGGACGAAGCGTCTGCTCAGGCTGCTGTTTTGGCTGCCGAGAAGGCTCTGAACGAAAAAGGCGCGGACTTCGATTACGGGTCTGCAACTGCTCGTCTGGCCGAGGCTGCAGCTCAGCTGCGGACCGTTCAGCAAATTCGCAAGAAGTTCGGCGGCTAACCCTGCTGCACTCGATGCGCGATTGAGAAAAAGGGTAGCCTCGGCTACCCTTTTTCTTTTTTCAGATTTCCTCTTTCAAGTCAGCCCGCCTTCGGTCCGGTTGCCGCTCAGTTGGTAGTCCTATCATGTCTCTCGATATCGTTATTCTCGCTGCTGGCCAAGGTACCCGGATGCGTTCCGCGCTGCCCAAGGTTCTGCATCCGGTGGCAGGCAACTCCATGCTTGGCCATGTTATCCACAGCGCCCGGCAGTTATCCCCAGTCGGCATCCATGTGGTGATCGGGCATGGTGCGGACATCGTGCGCGAGCAACTGGCGGCTGATGACTTGAATTTCGTGATGCAGGATAAACAGCTGGGCACTGGCCACGCGGTCGCTCAGGCGCTGCCCGCGTTGACCGCTGAGACCGTATTGATTCTGTACGGCGATGTACCGCTGATCGAAGTTGAAACACTTCAGCGCCTGCTCAAGCGGGTGACACCCAAGCAACTCGGCTTGTTGACCGTGAAGCTGGATGATCCCACGGGCTATGGTCGTATCGTTCGTGATGATCAGCAACGCGTCTGTGCCATCGTCGAGCACAAGGACGCCTCTGATGCGCAGAGGGCAATCAACGAGGGCAACACCGGTATTCTCGCGGTGCCTGCCATGCATCTCGAAGACTGGCTCGGTCGTCTTTCCAACAACAACGCGCAGGGCGAGTTCTACCTGACCGACGTGATCGCCATGGCAGTGAATGACGGCCTTATGGTGGCTACCGAACAGCCTCACGATGCGATGGAAGTGCAGGGCGCCAATGATCGCAAACAACTTTCGGAGCTTGAGCGTCATTATCAGATGCGCGAAGCCCGTCGTCTGATGGCGGCTGGCGTGACCCTGCGTGACCCAGCTCGATTCGATGTGCGCGGTGACGTCAGCGTCGGGCGCGACGTGCTGATCGATATCAATGTGATTCTTGAAGGCAAGGTCGTGATCGAGGATGACGTGGTCATCGGTCCGAACTGCGTTATCAAGGACAGCACCTTGCGCAAGGGTGTCGTCGTCAAAGCCAACAGCCACATCGAAGGCGCGATCCTGGGTGAGGGCAGTGACGCAGGTCCGTTTGCCCGCCTGCGACCAGGCAGCGTGTTGGGGGCCAATGCGCATGTGGGTAACTTTGTCGAACTCAAGAATGCGAATCTGGGTGAGGGTGCCAAGGTCGGCCACCTGACGTACTTGGGCGACGCCGAGGTTGGCGCACGCACCAATATCGGCGCCGGTACCATCACCTGTAACTACGATGGTGCCAACAAGCACAAGACCACGTTGGGTGCAGACGTCTTCATCGGTTCCAACAACTCTCTGGTTGCGCCTGTGGATATCTTGGATGGTGCGACGACTGCAGCCGGTTCGACCATCACTCAGAGTGTACCTGCTGAACAACTTGGCGTGGCCCGCGCCCGCCAACGCAACATCGAGGGCTGGAAACGGCCGGTGAAGATCAAGAAAGACTGAGTTATCCACAGCCCTAGGAAAATGACGCTCTGTGGGAGCGGACTCGTCCGCGAATGCCATCTCACGTCTTGGAATCTTTGTGAATAGTTTTCGCGGACAAGTCCGCTCCCACGAAATGCATCCTGAGCTGGTCCAGCGGGCCTATGCATACCTCTGAAAACGGAGCACTGGAACGGGAATTACAAGAATCTCGTTCCTCATGCTCCACTGAGAATGCACTGCCAAACCCTTCAGCATTGACCAAACCCAAAAAATAGGTTTTGATTGCCTTCGTTATCTTTCAAAACGAAACTTAAGGCAGTTATGTCGAAGCGCAATACACCACAACGTCGTCACAACATTCTCGCCCTGCTAAACGAGCAAGGCGAAGTCAGTGTGGACGATTTGGCCAGACGCTTTGAAACTTCAGAAGTTACGATTCGAAAGGATCTGGCTGCACTTGAAACCAACGGTCTGCTGTTGCGTCGTTACGGGGGCGCAGTGCCGCTTCCTCACGAGCTTATAAGCGATGGCAGTCAGCCGGTTTCCCGTTACAAACAGGCCATCGCCCGCGCTGCGGTTTGCAGAATTCGCGAGCACGCCAGAATCATCGTCGACAGCGGCAGTACTACGGCGGCATTGATTCCTGAGCTGGGCCAGCAGCCCGGCCTGGTGGTCATGACCAATTCCCTGCATGTTGCGCGTGCCCTGACCGAGCTGGAACACGAACCGGTCCTGTTGATGACGGGCGGAACGTGGGACCCGCACTCGGAGTCCTTTCAGGGGCAGGTCGCGGAGCAGGTACTGCGCTCCTACGACTTTGATCAGCTGTTCATTGGTGCCGACGGCATCGATCTGGTTCGTGGCACCACCACCTTCAACGAGCTGCTGGGCTTGAGCCGGGTCATGGCGGAAGTCGCCCGGGAAGTGGTGGTCATGGTCGAAGCCGACAAGGTCGGTCGCAAGATCCCCAATCTGGAACTGCCCTGGAGCAGTATCCACACCCTTATTACTGATGATCGCCTGTCCAGTGAGGCACGCGATCAGATACAGGCCCGCGGCATCAATCTGATTTGTGCTGCTGTCAGCTAGGAGATAACCATGTGTGGAATCGTCGGCGCCGTTGCTGAACGTAATATCACGGCCATTTTGCTCGAAGGCCTCAAGCGCCTTGAATACCGGGGCTACGACAGCGCGGGCGTGGCTGTTTTCAGTAACGAAGGCACCCTCGAACGCCGCCGTCGCTCCGGCAAGGTCAGTGAACTGGAGCAAGCACTGGCAGGCGGGCCGTTGACCGGTCGCCTGGGCATTGCCCACACCCGCTGGGCCACACACGGGGCGCCGTGCGAGCGCAATGCTCACCCACATTTTTCGGCCGACACGCTGGCCGTTGTCCACAACGGCATCATCGAAAACCATGAGGCCTTGCGCGAACAGCTCAAGGCTCTGGGTTATGTGTTCGTGTCCGATACCGACACCGAAGTCATCGTTCACCTGTTGCACCACAAGCTTAAGGACACGCCTGATCTGGCTGTCGCCCTCAAGGCTGCTGTGAAAGAACTCCACGGTGCTTATGGCCTGGCCGTGATCAGCGCTGCACAACCGGATCGTCTGCTGGCCGCTCGCAGTGGCAGCCCGCTGGTAATCGGCATTGGCATGGGGGAAAACTTCCTGGCCTCCGATCAAATGGCGCTGCGTCAGGTCACCGACCGTTTCATGTACTTGGAAGAAGGCGACATCGCCGAGATCCGTCGCGACAGCGTGCAGATATGGACTGTTGACGGTCTGCCGGTCGAGCGTGAGATGGTGCAATACCATGAAGGTGCGGAAGCGGCTGACAAAGGCGAATATCGTCACTTCATGCTCAAGGAAATCCACGAGCAGCCAAAAGTGGTACAGCGCACCCTCGAAGGTCGTCTGGGTCAGCAGCAGGTTCTGGTTCACGCGTTTGGTCCCCAGGCAGCCGAGCTGTTCGCCAAGGTTCGCAATGTTCAGATCGTCGCGTGCGGCACCAGCTATCACGCCGGCATGGTCGCGCGTTACTGGCTTGAAGGCATCGCTGGCATACCTTGCCAAGTAGAAGTAGCCAGCGAGTTCCGCTACCGCAAGGTCGTGATTCAGCCGGACACCCTGTTCGTCTCGATTTCGCAATCAGGCGAAACCGCCGACACCCTCGCTGCATTGCGCAACGCCAAAGAGCTGGGCTTTTTGGCCAGCCTGGCGATCTGCAACGTGGGCATCAGCTCGCTGGTCCGTGAGTCCGATCTGACCCTGCTGACCCAGGCCGGTCCGGAAATCGGTGTGGCATCGACCAAGGCATTCACTACGCAACTGGTTGCCTTGCTGCTGCTGACTCTGTCGTTGGGCCAGGTCAAAGGCTCATTGGAGGAGGGCGTCGAAGCACAACTGGTCGAAGAACTGCGACGCCTGCCAACCCGTTTGGGCGAAGCGCTGGCCATGGACGGCACCATCGAGAAAGTCGCCGAGCTGTTCGCCGAGAAGCACCACACCCTGTTCCTCGGCCGTGGCGCACAATTCCCGGTGGCAATGGAAGGGGCGCTCAAGCTCAAGGAAATTTCCTACATCCACGCCGAAGCCTACCCCGCAGGCGAACTCAAACACGGCCCGCTGGCATTGGTCGATGCCGACATGCCGGTCGTTACCGTCGCACCCAATAACGAACTGCTGGAAAAACTTAAATCCAACCTACAGGAAGTCCGCGCGCGCGGTGGCGAGCTAATCGTCTTCGCCGATGAACAGGCCGGCATGAAAGACGGAGAAGGCACCCACGTCATCGCCATGCCGCACATCATCGACGCGCTGGCGCCGATTCTTTACACCATTCCGTTGCAGTTGCTTTCGTATTATGTGGCGGTGTTAAAAGGGACGGATGTTGACCAGCCGCGGAATCTGGCGAAGTCAGTGACGGTGGAGTGAGTTATCCACAGGAGTAGTTTTTACTGCTTCCAAAAAATAAAGGTTGTCATACACTCTGCCCTGGCCTTTTGTCGGGGCAGAATGGATAACGTTGATACGATGTATCGCCGGGCTCTCACACCTGCTCGCCAAATGACGACTCGGGGAAGTTAGCGCTGCTTACCAAGTCAAACAACGGCGAAGCGTCTGGAGCTGGCGTAGGATAGTTCTTTGCGCACGATGCCTTGAAGTGCCGGGCTTCAGATTCGGAAATTTCTCACCTGTCGATGCCCAAATCGTAATTCAGCCTTCGCTATTCATTGCCCGCCATCATCCCACGGCTCGTAGCGCCAACCTGTTGGTTGCCAGATGAACTGGTGCGTCAATTCCAAGGCCTGCAGAAAATCAGGATCGTGAGCACTCACTATGAGCGCGCCTTTGAATTGTCCGAGCAACTGCTCGACTGCTTCCAAGGCCGCGATGTCGAGATGGTTGTTCACTTCGTCGAGCAGCAACAGTTGCGTCTGTTCGGGGCCGCCTGCCAGCCAGGCGAGCGTTGCGCGCAGGCGCTCGCCACCACTGAGCCGACCGAATGGCGTAGCCATCTGCCGAGCGTCGAGCCCGGCGTTGGCGAAGACCTGGCGAAAGCGGCCCTCCTCGACAGTGCCCAGCTCATTGCGTAGCACCTGCTCGATACTGTGCTCGGGGTCGAAGGTTTGAGCGTGCTGGTCGATCAGGTGAGTGCGTAAGATATGCCGGGTGATGCCGCTGGCGGGCGCCAGTTGCCCGGCTATCACCTTCAGCAGGGTTGATTTTCCGCAGCCGTTCGGCCCCATCACCGCGACTCGCATCGGGCCGTGCAGGGTGAGATCGATGAAGCGGCTGTCGGGGGGGCCGTAGGGGAGCTCGCAGTGTTCGAGCGTGACCACTTGGGTCGCGTTGGCGACCAGGCCGGTCGGGGCGAGCAGTTGGCTTGGGCGTACCGGCTCGACGTTCGCATTGGCCTGGTCGACACGCTCTCGCGCCATTTGGCTCAGACGCGCCTGCTGGATGCGCTGATGGCCGCTGTGCTGCTCGGCGCGCTCTGCCTGCGCATTGGCGACGATGGCCGGGGTGCCTGTGGCACGCGCCACCTTACGACCATGACTGGCACTTTGCACTTCGCGCTGGCGGGCCATGGTGATCTGCTGCTCGACGCTGTCGCGTGCCGCGCGTGCCCTGACCAGTGCAGCCTGTGCGTTGTCCTGCTCGGCCTGGCGCTGCTCGCGATAGTTGTTGTAGCCGCCGCTGTATTGAACCAGCGCGTCGCTGCGAAGCTCGAGGATACGATCGGCATGTTCCAGCAGCGCCCGGTCGTGGGAGATGACAATGCGGGTTTCCTTGCCTTGGCGCAGCTCTTTGCTCAACTGCTCGCGGGCCTGGCGATCCAGATGGTTGGTGGGCTCGTCGAGTATCAATACCCGCGCGCCGCCGAGGCGCAGACCGGCGAGCATCAGGCGTACAGTCTCGCCTCCGCTCAAGGCCTCGCTTGCGCGATCAAGCGGCAGATGGGCTAGGCCCAAGCGCGTCAGACAGGCGTGGATATCGCCCGGCAGGTTCCAGCGGTCGTCGATCAGGTCGAACAGCGCTGGGTCGCAGGCGCCCGCCTCGACCTCTGCCAAGGCCTGCAAAGCGTTATGTACCCCCAGCAGGTCGGCAACGGTCCCGTCGATAGGCCCGAGCCATTGCGGCAAATAACCGACACTGCCAGCACACTGGACGCTGCCTTCGCTCGCGGTCAGGCGACCCGCCATGATCTGCGCCAACATCGATTTGCCGCTGCCGTTGGGCCCGACGATGCCGGTGAACTGCCTGGAGAACGTTGCGTTAAGCCCCGAGAACAGCGGCCTGCCGTCCGGCAGGCGCAAGGTCAGGTCTTTGATGATCAAGGTGGCGTTGTCGCTACTCATCTCGATCTCTTCCCAAAACCAGGATGACCCAGCTCAGGGCCAGCGCAGCCACGCTCAACGAGGCCAGAAGCAGATTGCCCCAGACGCCGATTATCCCGCCGAGCAACGCCGTGACGGCTGCGGCGCCGGCAGCCAGTGAAGCGGCGATGCCCAGCACCGTGCCACGCAGGCTTGACTGCTCGCATGCCAAGTCATGCCCGATCAAGGCAGTGTAGGCCACCCCATAGGCGATCGCGGCAAGCGCACCGAAAACCAGGGCAAGCGAGTTGTCGAGCGTGGCCGCTAGCAATGCGCAGCTTACCACCAGCACGGGGATGGCAGCGCGCGCGATCTGTGGCGCTGGATACCGGGTTTGCAAGGCTCCGGCCACCCAGATGAAGGCGATGCACATGCCGATCCCGACCACTGTTAGCAGTAGGCTGATGCTGCCTACGGTCTGGCTCTGGCGTGCGAGCATCCAGGGCAAGTACTGGTAAAAGAGATTCCAGCCGATTTGCAGCCAGAGCAGCGCAAACAATGGTCTGCGCGTGGCTGGCGAGGTGAAGCCGTTCAAGACCTGTCTGATCAGCGATGGGCCCATTGTTGCAGCCGGAGCTGGGGTAGAGGGCAGCAAGAAGGCCATCAACAGGCACAGCACGCTGAGGGTCAGCGCGACCTGCAAGGGCAGGAGCAGGCTAGCTCCCGGTGTATGAGCTGCTAGCAGGATGCCCGTGAGCGCGGGACCGGTGAAAAACCCCGCAGTCATGGCAAACATTACCCAACCAATGCGTTTCATTGCGCTGTCGGGGGTCTGGACCAGCATGGCCTGTGCTACCGGGACGCTACCGGCGAAGGTGCCTCCCAGCAAGCGCCCGGCGATCAGCAAGCCCACGCTGCCCACGCTCACGGCCCAAGTGCTCAGGGCATAACCGGCGACCGACCCTGTCACCGCAAGCAGAAGCGTTGGGCGCCGCCCGATGCGGTCTGAAAGCGCACCCAGCAGAGGCGCGCCCACCATCATCGCAAAGGCGTAGCCTGCCAACAGCACGCCGTAGAGCCATGCGGTCCGAGCGGCAGTAGGTGCGCTGCCGAAAACCACCCCCGCAGGGTCGCCCGGGTCGAGCAGCATCGGTAGCATCGGCAGCAGCAATGCCGTGCCCAGGCCGTCGATGAAAATGATCATCAGCAGGATCAAGGGCGTGGCCTTGGCAGTGGCGGGTGTCTGCGAGAGAACGGCGGTCATGGCTGGCTCCTTGCGAAAAAGGTGCGATTGGGCATGGTGTCAGGTGCGGCAATCCGAGTCATTCGCCGTAGGTCCTCAGGTAGCGGCCATCGAGAAAGCGTTGGCTCAGCGCCAGGTAATCGCATCGCTCCGACTGCGCCATGGTTTCGAAGAACAACATCTCGCGGGTGATCAGTTCCACACCGTGGCGTGACATGCGCGAGAGCGCGACCTCGTGATCCAGGACGCTGCGGGACGCCACTGCGTCTACCACAACCGAAACCAGGTCACCGCGTGCGCGTAGCGCCAGCGCCGATTGCAGGATACACACGTGGGTTTCCACACCCGCGAAAATCCAGTGATTGCCGGGCGTAGCGGTACGGAAGATGTCGATCCCCCGTTCATCGAGCACATTGAAGTGGCATTTGGAGAATGTTGTGCAAACACCTGCTGCCTTGCGTAGTCGTGCTGGCAGCGCGCCCAGCTTTTCATGGCAGACTAGAGCAACGGGCAGCTCGATTTCCTGGGCAAGCTCCGCCAGCCAGCAGCAATGCTCCAGCACGCGGCTAGCGCCCTGGATCATGGGCAGCAGATCGACTTGCATGTTGTTGATGATCAGGGTTTTTTTGCCATGGGCACGGGAAGGGATCGAAGATGTCATGCAAGCCTCATTGCAAGTAATGGCGCATCACGCGCGGTGCGAGACGCTCGACGGCGCCCATTTTTTCGGCTATGCGCAGCATGTAGTGGTCAACTGATCCCGGACACGACGTTAAGTTTTTTCTCGGCCTGAGCCGGTGGCAGCCCACCATTAAATTGGTGCGGTCGAATCCAGTTGTACCTGTGCATCAAAAAATGGCTGATATCCCGCTGAGCTTGTTGGACCGTCGTGTAGCCCATGGGCGGTATCCACTCGGTTTTCAGGCTCCTGAACACCCGCTCCATCGGCGCATTATCCCAACAATTTCCTCGCCGGCTCATGCTCTGACGCATGCGATATCGCCAAAGGCGCTGACGAAAACTCCGGCTTCCATATTGCGAGCCCTGGTCGGAGTGGAACAGCAAGCCTTCAGCTCAGGCGTATTCCCGTCCCGGACGGTATTGAGGTCAAAAGCGCGAAGCTCTGCAATTCGTTCAGATAGCCGAGCAAGGCCACGATCGATCTCTTGAGATGTCAGTCTCAGCTTCGGCTGCGGAGGTGTAACAGAGGTGGTCTTTCGTGCCATGGTCTACACATTCCTTGGTAGCGGTAGGCCATTATTGCTGGTTTTCAAATGTCCGTTCAGCCTCTGGTCCCACGGACGCCTTTTCTTCAAGCGAAACTGACTTAATTATTTTTGCGGGGGGTGTCAGAAATTTTGTGTTTGGGCATAACATGAGTAAGAGGTGCATGTATGCCAACCAAAAAGAAACCCGAGCTGCGGAAGCTCCCTGCAAT
>NZ_LGLN01000039.1:55161-108648 GCF_001293775.1 Pseudomonas syringae pv. cilantro | reverse complement strand
CACAAAAAATCTGACAGTCCCTTTTTGCGAGGCGCAAACCCAAGTTGGCGGCCTCGCGAGACTGACTTTAAAACTCAAACTGGCAGCCTACAGACGCCAATCTACGCTAGCCGACGAGACTGACTTAATTGTTTAAGATCACTGCCTCTCGACCTTTGCAGCGCCATACCGGCTTCCCACCCCGACAAACCACCACACCGCAAACACCCCCAGCAACGCAGTCACCGCAGCCATTCCCAGAATAACCCCTTGCACACCCAAAGGCGCTGCCAATAATGCCACCAGCAATCCAGCCAGCGGTTGTGACAGGTTGTTGAGCAAGGTGATCACGCCCAAGGTTTTGCCGAAGTCCTGAGGTGGAATGACGCGCTGGCGGATGCTGCGCATGTAGACGTTGAACATTTTGTCGAAGCTGACGATCAGCAGGAAACCTGTTGTATAGCCCGCCAGATTCGGGCTCATGGCCGTAATGAACGCACCAGCGGCGATCATGGGATAAGCGACGCCGCCAAGAATCCGAAGAGGCGCTGGCAGTCGGGCGAGGAGCAACAGAATGACGATGGTTGCCACCGCCCCCGCCGTCTGCAGCCCGGCGTAGTCGTTCGTGTCGGCGCGGTACTCGCCGATCACCATAGCTGCCGAAGTCGCCAGCGTGACGCCGACGATCAGGTTCACGCCGACGGCCAGGGTGATGATCTTTTTCAGTTCGGCCAACGCGTGGATGTGGCCGAAGGCAATTCGCAGGGGTTGCAGCCAGATGTCCTGATGCTGCGCGTGGACCTCAAGTGTGATGTTGCTGAGACGCTGCCATACCCGCATGCTCAGGTCGGCCAGCACGAACAACCCGGCTACCCACATCACCACCCAGTACCAGGCCCAGATATTCAGCCATAGCGCTGCCACCAGTGGCCCGAGAACCAGCCCCGTCTGATCGGCGATTTGTGAGTAGGACAGGGTTTCGGTGTAGCAGTAGTGCTGAAAGATGTGCGGCATCAGCACCTCGCGGGCCATGATGCCTTGGGTGGTCAGTATCCCGCACAGTGCCGACAGCACCACCAGCCAGGCGATGCCGCCAAAGATCGCATAGAGCAGCGTTGCCACGACGCACAGTAGCGCGCGGCAGGCCTGACTGATGTGCAGAATCCTGACGGGCGAGAACCTGTCACACAAAGCGCCGCATGGCGGAAACGCGAGGTAGCGCGGTAGCGATTCGGCAAAAAACGCCAGCCCGGCCCAGGACGCGCTTTTGGTGGTCTGGAACACGACCAGCGGCACGATGAAGAGCAGAATCTGGTCGGCCAGCCGTGACAGAAACAGCGAGATGAAGAAAGCCAGGTAATCCCGACGCACAGTGACCTCCTGTCAACCGGCAGCACAACGTGGCCACTTGGTGCGACATTAGCAGGCGGAGATTGGGCTGTCGTTGAGGTCGTGGCGTTTGTCGCAGCGACGGGTTTGGAGACGTACCAGACAGCCGCTGTTCGTTAAAGTCACTATTGCGACCAGACCCAGCAACCAGAACCAGTTCAATAAATCGCCCAGCATCCCGGCGTCAGCAGCTCTACCAGATGTTGATCCGGATCGCGGAAATAAATGCTCGAACCGCCCTTTGGCCATTGGGTCCGGCCTTCGATGGCGACGTTGGCTTGAACGAGCCGATCAACCCATGACTGCAACTGGTCAGCGTCGATGGCAAAGCACACGTGAATTCGTCCCTGTGCATCGTGCGGCGGAATTTCTCCGTCACTCAGGTATTGGGTTTCAAGTGACGCCCCGCGCTTGAACAACAGTAAAGTATTCGAGCCTCCGACATTGAGTGCTATCAATGTCGGGCTTTCGAACATGACCTCCAGTTCAAGTGTCTGCTGATAGAAGCGTCCCGCCGTTGCAAGGTCTTCTACATAAAGCGCTGTTTCAATGATCCTGTTCAGTCGTGGCATGTGCTGTCCTCCTTGATGCCGTGAATAGTTGCTGCTGGCTATCCAGTTAGCGCTGGGTGACCCAAGGCGCCTGTCCAGTACTACCGGAATGAACAGTCACTGACCAATTTCAGGTTCTTATGCACGGCATTGACACGGACTATCAAGAAAAGGCGGGCGATAAAATGCAGCGTCTCCGAGTGTCGGGACGTTTGCATTAGAGTGTTGGAAATAGTGGAGCGCTGGAAATAATGGACGAGATGCTGGGCTGCATAGCCCAGCCTGCTTATGAACGCCGAGTGACAATCAATTCCACGGCAGCGATGCGGTCCACGTCTTCGTAACCGTCTTCCAGCAGTTCCTCGCCGAACACATCCGGGTCCAGTTCGCGGTAGGTCCATGCCAGCGCTGTATGGTCGATATCGCTGCGGACTGCATCGAAGAACGGGTCATGCTCGCCGACCATTGCCACGCCGGTATAAAGCACCAGCGAGCCGCCCGGCGTGAGGCGGTCCAGGGATTCACGCAGGATGCGCACCGAAAGGTCCGCGCCAAGTGCATCACCGCCATGGCGGTAAGCCCGGCGCTTGCTGTCCTTCATGTACGGCGGGTTGGCGACGATCAGGTCGAAATTGTCGGTCACGCCCGAGAGGATATCGCTTGGGCAGCACTCCACATTGTGCAGACCGGCTACAGCAGCGTTGGTCTCGGCGAAGTGCAGCGCTTTCGGGTTGATGTCGACGGCATACACCTGGGCGTCGGGGCGGGCGACGGCAATCAGCAGGCCGCCGGCTCCGGTGCCGCAGCCGATGTCCACGGCGCGGCTGATCGGATGCGAAGTGTCTTGCAGATGGCGATTGATCGATTGCGCAAAGCGGTAAGTATCAGGACCGAAAAACACTGAATCTTCATCGGTTGTCGGGAACGCTGAGTGCACCAGCAGCAGATCATTCAGGCTCGAAAATCTGACCCGGCTCTTCAGGCCGTCTTCGCTGCGTTCAAGAACACCGGCGTCCAGCAGGCCTTGCGCTTCCGAGACCGGCAGCATGAATTCCGGGATCAGACGGCTCCAGCCAAAAATATCCCGCAATGAGGCGGCGACGCGATTTTCCGGGCGCTGATTGACGTGACGGTGGGTCAGTGGCGTCGGCGTAATGAAGCGGTAGCCGGTGGTTTTCAGGCGTTCTGCCAACGTGATCAGCGCGGTGCGGTCGGGCAGCGGATGACTCATGCGTGCGCTCCCGTCAGCCGTTCGGCCATGCTGCTGACAAACAGGCGAGTGGCGTGCAGACCGGCCGCCGTCGCATGCCGTGCGGGCGACATGCTTGCGATCAAGGTCGACATCCTTTCAGTCGCCGGCGCTGATTCGAGCTTCATGAGTAACTCGCGAACGTCCGGGTCGATATCTGCCGAGGTCGGCTGCGCGATGGCAGGCGAGGGCTGGCCGCCCTGCACGTTACGAAAACGCGAACGAAACGCTTCGGGCAAGCGTTTGCCATTAGTTGCCTGGGCGCTGCCATCGGAGAGCCAGTCGCCCGCAATCCAGTCGTGCACAAGTTGCTTTTCATAGCCATTGAATACGCCGAACATCGGCGCACCAGCGCCTTCGAACAACTTCCAGAAGCGGCTGTGCAGCGGATCTTCGTGACGCTTGATCCAGCCTCGGTTCTCCAGCACAGCAAGAAACTCCGGAATCTGATCCGGCTCGGCAAGCCACTCGTTGACAGTCTTGCCATCCAGCCGGCAGT
The DNA here is from genome assembly GCF_001293775.1 of Pseudomonas syringae pv. cilantro. Classification (GTDB taxonomy): domain Bacteria; phylum Pseudomonadota; class Gammaproteobacteria; order Pseudomonadales; family Pseudomonadaceae; genus Aquipseudomonas; species Aquipseudomonas syringae_P. The sequence continues at coordinate 104,981 of NZ_LGLN01000039.1, read as the reverse complement.
AGTCGGAATGCATATGCTGACCGAACGTCCGCTTGCGCTCGAGCATGGCCACCACTTCCTGCTCCAGATCGAACGACTGAATGACCTCGCAAGAACCCATGCCCAGTTCATTCAAGCGATAGCCGTTGGCGACCCGTCGATAGAACTCATCGCGCTCCTGACCGACCGGCATCAGTTCGATGACGCTTTGCGCAGCCTTGCGTGCATGCCCGGTGCTGGCGTTATCGATCGTGACGTGCAGGGTGAAATAATAAGGGTCGATGCCCAGCTCGTTCAGTTCGAACGAGGTAATGAGCAAGTGCAGCGGCAGTTGTTCATAGCCAAGGTTGTAGCCAATAACTTCGGGAAGGTACTGATCACTCAACTGGCCCAGCGACAGCTGAATGGCGGCTTGCAGATACGCTTCATCCGGCAGCGGGGCGCTGGTGTCGCAGTCAAGATCGGCCAGCAGTTTGCGGTACAGCGACACGTGATTCTGCGCCTGCTCGCCATCACCCAACTCTTCCAGATAGGTCCGAATCAGGCCGTGGAATCGATAGTCCGCCCAGTGCGGCAGCAGCCCGTACAACCAGGCACCGTCGACCAGCTTCACCGGCGCAACGTGCTGGATGAAATACATCGCCTGCGCCTTGGTCTTGAAAAACCGTCGCGGCTGGCCGTTGCGCCGCTCTTCCAGATAACGCGCGTATTGATCGGCGACGACCCCGACGTTGTGTTCCATCCACTGCTCGAGCGCTTCCGGTTGTGCCGGAAGATCGCAGGCTTCCCGCTCTGCGCGAGCCAGGCAGTGATTCAGAAACGTGACCGCATCATGTTGATGTTCTGGAGCCCGATCATTCATCCATGACTGGTAGATGGTTTTTGAACGGGCTTCTTCAACGACGGTTTGGACGACGGTGGTGCCGGTCATCACTTGAAGAGACGTCATGAAAATCTTACCTCGGCAGTTGAAAATCACGATAGACGCGGTCACGCGAGACTTTCTGTTTTCTATAAAGCGTAGAGAAAGGAGTACTGCAGCACAGGGAAAATTCAGCGAATTTTATCGGGGACCGATGGGTGGCAATACCGTTATTCCATAAAGGTAAATACCGTCAGAGAAAGCCGGCTTCAGGTTTTATAGGTGCTGTACGCTTGAGCGTTCAGCCGCTCACGACACGAATAGTCAAAAACGCGGAACGCAGATTTTCGAGGTGGGTCCGAACCTGTATGCCGTCGATCACGATGGCATTTTTAGCCCACAGAAGTAGTCCACAAAAGGATGACCGAAAATGAATAATTATTTTCGCATGAGCGCCATTGCCATTGTACTTTCGCTTGGTTCTCAGGTGGCTGTTGCCGCCCAGGATGCTGATGACTTTGTAAAGGATGCCTCTGCCAAAGGTATCGCGGAAGTCCAGCTGGGCAAGCTGGCACTGGATGAGAAGGACATATCCCCAGCAGTAAAAGAGTTTGCAGAGCAGATGGTCAAGGATCACACCGCCGCCAACGAGAAGCTGGCGACGATTGCCAAGGACAAAAAGCTTGAGGTGTCTGACGATCCCATGCTGATGGACAAAGCCAAGGCGCTGATCCTGGAAATGCGCAAGAAGTCATTCGATCAGGCGTACGCGAACAATCAGGTTGTTGCGCATGAAGAAACCATCAAATTGTTTGAAGAAGAAGCCAATAACGGCAAGGATCCAGAGTTGATGGCGTTTGCAAAAGCGACCCTGCCGACCCTGAAAGATCATCTGACCCACGCGAAGAAGCTGGCGGCTGAGCACGGCGGCGACGCTGCGAAAAAGTAATGTAGCTGCAACAGGATGACGTGATTATGCCGCATGCCCGGAACTCCCTCGCGAGAGAGCAGGTCATGCGGCTATTGGTGCACAGGTGCACTGATTACTTCTTGGAAGTGGCTGCCTGAGCGCCGCCTTGTTCAGCGATGGCGGTCAGTTTCTCATCAGCGCCCTTTTCCTCAGCCAGTGTCTCACTCAGTAATTTCACAGCGTCTTTCATACCCAGATGTTTAGCCATGGCGATAAGTGTGCCGTAAGCGGCGATCTCGTAGTGCTCGACTTTCTGACAGGCGCCAATCAAGCCTGCATCAAGTACCTCGCCTTTTTCGATCTCATCCAGCAATTCTTTGCTTTCTTCGATCAGACCTTCCATCGCCATGCATTTCATACGCTTGAGCTTCAGGCCTTCAGCTTCTACCAATTGGTCGATACGCTCGATCTGGCCTAGAGTTTCTTCCAGATGCATCTTGAACGCTTCGGCGAGCAGCGGGTTGGTCGAGGCACGTGCCAGCTTTGGCAGTGCTTTGGTGATTTGCTTTTCGGCGCTATAAACATCCGAAAGTTCATGAATGAACAGATCTTGTATGGTGGTACGAGCCATGTCGTTAATCCTTTTTGCACGTGAAGTTATCCACAGGCGAGGCTGATATTCAGCCTCGCTTACAGGTATCTAAAAGGTTGAAACGTGCTACAAAAACCGGGTAATCAGCGTCTGGGCAAGTTGTTATCAAGCAACGTCCCGACACCAAAGACTTTGGCGGCCATGACCACCTGAAAGCCTCTGCGTGCCAGAAGCGCCTGTGCCTCGAAAGCACGAAGCCCGTTCACGAATACCGCATCTGTTAGTGCGTGCTTGAACTCGCCATCAGGCAAGAGGTGCTTGTTGGAGCGTGTGTGCTTCATGATCCTTTCTCCTGATCGCGACGTCCGAACTGTTCAGAGCCTTTCAAGGGGCTGCCCTTTGCAGGACAGCCACGCAAGCAAGATCTCTTAACGGTCTCTACCCTGAACGAATCCCGACCCAAGGTCAGCGCCGGTAATAGGATTGGATGCCGGATCGGATTGGGTCCGTTCCTTCATCATTTCCAGAACTTCCGTATCTTCGGCATTCAGCTCTACAGTCGCAGAACCGTCACCGCCATCGACTGCCGGCTCAGGCGACTTGACGAACTCCCACTCGCCACCCTGGTTCCACGGGCCACGTACATTTGGCTCGCCGGACATGTTGTAAAATTTGTTGGTGAACTCCGGCACGCCAGGCAGCTTGCCTTGCGGGAAGTTCGGCTGAATAGCGTGCAGGGCTTTTTCGAAAGACAACTGGTGCGCGATCTCACGCGTCATGAGAAAGCCCAGCGCTTCTTTCACGCCCGGATCATCGGTGACATTCATCAAACGCTCGTAAACGATCTTCGCCCGTGCTTCGGCGGCGATGTTGGAGCGGAAGTCGGCAGTGGGTTCGCCAATAGTGTCGATGTAGGCAGCGGTCCACGGCACACCTGCCGAGTTGGTCAAAGGCGCACCAGCTCCATAAAGCAGGCTGGTGATGTGCGAATCGTTACCGTCGCCGTTAATGGCCCGATACAGCTCGCCTTCTTCTTCAATACCTTCAGCCAGTTGGCCTTTGGCACCCTTGTTGAGCATAACGATAATCGAACCCACGATTTCGAGGTGGCTGAGTTCCTCGGTGGCGATGCTCATCAGCAAATCTTTACGGCCTGGATCATCTTCGCTCAGGCCTTGGGTGAAGTAACGTCCGGCGGCAGCCAGTTCACCTTGAGCGCCACCAAATTGCTCCAGCAGCAAATTGGCGAGTCCTGGATTTGGACGGGCTACGCGGACGGTATATTGAAGTCGTTTGTTATGAATGAACATGTCGTTTCCTCAGGCTTTGTCTCTTCGGGAAGCGTTAACCCATACGAATGGGCTTGATTCAACGCAGTCACTGGGTATGAGAGGGGGCGCCTGTAAACGTTGCTCGAAATTTTATTTTTATGGGACGAGCGGTATAAAATCCGGAGTTCAATAGAGTTTGCTTATCCAGCGGTTAATCAGGTCAACGTCAAAATTCTTAGTTAAAAGCTCGCAGATCGGGAGGCGTGGACCGGCAACGATTTAATCATTAATGCAATGAACTGATTCGCGTTATAAACAGGGTCTATTAACTAACTTACGCGAGAGCCTATTCATTTGAGTGTGTGGATTGATGGCAGTATGATATCGGTTAGATTATAGTAATAATATTTGGAATTTTTTGAAACGCCCATGATCTGTTTTGCGAGTTGACAAAGCAGGAGCGACCCCCATGGCTGATGAAAAACACTACCGTATCGATTACCTGCTGCATGGCAGTTACAAAACGTTCTATATAAGGGCTGTTGCCATGGACAATCGGGAGGCCTGGCATTGGGCTTCGGTTGATGCAGGTTTTGGTGCTATTCCCAAATACCGTTCAGATCCGGTGCCCAAACTGAGCAAACCTCAAGCTGAAAAACTTGGCTTGTCGAATGTGGAGTGGGCGAGGGCTTGAAAGACCTGTCATCCCTCGAAGCAGAATGACGCCAACCGTCGTGCAGCCAGGTTGTCGCACGACGGTACAGACTCGCAGTTTCGCCAGCCAGATTCTCGGTTTCATGCTCTCCGTCATTCACCCACGCCCTCGTTTGAGTCACCCCTTCCCGCCTGAAGTCCTGTGCTTGCTGCATCCCCTTCGCAACTGCATATCTTTCTCACGCTCACGTTCTGCGCGGCCCTGCCGATAGGTCGGTATCAGATGATGACCCTCATTGAACTTCTCAATGATGCCTCGCTCTGAAATGATGTCACAGTGCCTTCACTCGAATGGATGATCTGTTCGGGATCGCAAAAAATGATCTGCACTTGCCGTAATGCAAAGAAAGGAGTTTTTTCAGCCGGATCAGGCGCCTTCATTAAACGAGAAAAACATGAATATTCTTTCGCCTGGTATCAGCCTCACCAACCGGCTGCGTTTCCCTGCCAAATTTTCTGTCTTGGCCGTCATTATCGTTATTCCGCTGATCGTTCTCGGTTTGCGGGTATTCAGTAGCCTGAATTCGAGCATCGACACCGTTGAGCAAGAGCGCATTGGCCGTGAGTATCTGCAAGTCGTCACGCCTGTTCTGAAACTGTCCATGCTGCAACGTGCGCACACTAACCGGCTGCTCTCCGGTGACGCATCTGCCACTCAAGACCTGATCAGCAATCGTGGTCAGCTTGAGGCAGCCCTCAATAACCTTGCTGACATGGATGCCCGCCAGGGACGCCTGCTGGAAACGGAAAATCGTGTTCAGCAGCTCCGTGAGAGCGCCAGATCATTGATGGAAAGTGTCAAGCCAGGTCTTTCGCAAGATGAGCTGTTTGCAAAGTGGAACGAGCAACTGGCTCAGACGCTCAACTTCATCTATTACGTCTCGGCCACCTCGGGCATGGTTCTGGACGAAGATTACGCTTCGCTGTTCCTGATTGATTTGAGCACCATTCGTATGCCCAGAGAAATCAACGTGGCCGGCCAGATTCGCGGTATCACGGCGGGTTTGAGCACCGGTCAGGGTCTGAGTGTATCGATGCGCGGTTCGCTTGAAAGCCTGTTGAAAATCGAGCTGCAATTTCGTGCCGAGCTGGAACAAAGCGTTCGACTGCTCAAGCGCCGCTCACCAGAGCTCGCCACTCGCATTGGCGAGCCTATTGCGGCTGCGACCTCGACGATGGACAGCTTTCGCAATGACTTGCATGCCTACGTAAAAGGCTCGGAATTCTCGGTTCAGCAGGGTCAAGCGCTCAGTGCTCGCGGTAATGTGGTGATAGCGGGCCTTTATAAGGCTCAGGATGAAATTCAGACCGCGCTTCTGGGTGAATTGGATACGCGCTATGACGCGCTTCTGCTGCAGCTCGAAGTCGTTATCGCCATGTGCGTGATCATGGGGCTGTTGCTGCTCTATGCGTTCCTCAGCATCTACCGCGCCTTGCGACTGGCCATCGATAATCTTTTGAATGTCACCCGTCGTCTGGCTGAAGGTGATCTGAGTGCGCGAGTGCAGGTGACCAGCAAGGACGAAGTGGCCGATATCGGCAACGGTCTGAACCTCATGGCAGAGGCGTTTTCCAGCTCTATCTCGCACATGGATCGCACCTCGCACGAGCTGTCTGACGTGGCCGCGCGACTGGGCACCTCCATCGGTCTGGCCAAGCAATCGATGAACGCGCAACAGGCTGAAACCGAGCAAGTCGCCACGGCCATCAACGAGATGACCGCGAGCGTGGCCGATGTGGCGCAGAACACTGAAGGTGCAGCATTGGCCGCTGATGAGGCCAATACGGCTTCGCGTAACGGTTTGCGCATCATGCATCAGGCGCACACGACGATTCAGGCGTTGGCCGATGAAGTGGAAGTCAGCGCTCAAAAGGTGCAGGCGCTCGCGTTGCACAGCCAGTCGATTGGCGGCGTTATCCAGGTGATCAGCACCATTGCCGATCAGACTAATCTGCTGGCGCTCAACGCCGCCATTGAGGCGGCGCGTGCCGGTGAGCAGGGTCGCGGTTTTGCGGTCGTGGCCGATGAGGTCCGCACGCTGGCATCGCGTACTCAGGCATCTACTGAGGAGATCCGCAGCATCATCCAGCAATTGCAAAGCGCGACCGATGCCGCGGTGCAGCAGATGCAGGCCGGGCAGCACAAGGCTCAAGCATGCATCAGTGCGGCCAGCGAAGCATCGGGCAGCCTGTCGAGCATCAGCGAGGGGGTCGAGCGTATTGTCGAAATGAACACCCAGATCGCCAGCGCTGCCGTACAGCAGCATGCCGTTTCCGAAGACATCAACCGTAACGTCATGGAGATCCGTAACAGCTCCGGTACCTTGATGCTGGGTATCGACAACAACGCCGTAACTGCCGACGAACTGGCTCGGGTTGCAAACGATATGCGCAATGTCGTTGCACGATTCAAACTGGTTGGTTAACCGGACCGGGGGCCTGCAGCCCCCGTTTTTTGTTGAAAAATCAGTGTTCGAGTGCCGTCTTTTTTATCAAGTTTTGTACTTCTGCGGCCGATAGCTCTGGCGCGCGGTTTTGCTGTTCATAAAAACAAATTCTCAGCTCTGTCGATGCGCATAAAAAAGCATAATCAGGAGATGTTATGAACAGCAGTTTTGCGAATATCAGCGTCAACAAAAAGTTGGCACTGGGCTTTGGGACCGTTCTTTTTTTCACGGCAATTCTTGCGCTCGTCGGCTGGACCAGCCTCGACAAGCTCATCAACCGTATCGATAGAATCAGTGACATCGCTCAACTCAGCAGCAACCTGACCAACCTGCGCGTTGCGCGTCTGCAATACATGCTCACCGATGGTGACGAGACCGCTGCGCAGAACATGCAAAGCAAGCTGGACGCTTTCAAGGCGCAACAGGACTCACTGCGCAGCCGCTTCACCAACCCTCTCAATCTGAAGCCGTTGGGCGAACTGGCGCAGGTCACTCGTGATTACGAAGCCTCGCTCAACAGCATGCGTGCGGTTTACCGGGATGCTGTAAAAGTACGCACCGATATCACTTCAAATGCAGCCACTGCGACTCAGATGGTTGAAGCGCTGAACGAGACGGCCACGCGCATGGACCCCTCGGACCCGACACGTTTTGATCTGTCACAGCGGGTCAATGCGGCCAGGCAGGATGTCTTGCTGGCAGGGAATGAAGTTCGCGGCTATACCACCAAGCCTGACGAGAAAAGCGAAAAGGCCGCTTTCCAGCAACTGGATGCCGCCATCAGTCGTCTGGACACGCTCAAAGCCGCGTTCGGTGCCAGCAATGGCGCGCAGGTTGCGCAATTTGAAACTGCACTTCGCAACTACCGCACCGCTCTGGATGCCTTCAAGGCGACCGCGCAGACCGCAGGCGATGTGCGCAAGGACCTGACGACTCAGGGCGCTACCATCGTCAAGCTGGGAGAGCAGTTGTACGGGCTGCAGATGCAACTGGCCCAGGCTGAAACTGACCAGGCACGTGATCTGCAGATCGGCTGCGTGGTGCTGGTCATGCTGCTCGGCATTCTGGCAGCAGTTGTCATCACCCGGCAGATCACTCGCCCGATACGCGATACGCTGGCGATCGTCGAGCGCATCGCTTCCGGCGATCTGACTCATACGGCAGCCATCACCCGACGTGATGAGCTGGGCGTATTGCAACAGGGTATTCAGCGCATGGGCAACACATTGCGTGAGCTGATTTCCGGTATTCGCGACGGCGTCACGCAGATTGCCAGTGCTGCCGAAGAGCTGTCGGCGGTGACAGAGCAGACCAGCGCCGGCGTCAACAGCCAGAAGGTCGAGACCGATCAGGTTGCGACGGCGATGCATGAAATGTCGGCCACTGTCCATGAAGTCGCCCGCAATGCCGAGCAGGCCTCCGTTGCGGCATCCGATGCCGACAAACAGGCGCGCGAAGGCGACAAAGTGGTGGGTGAGGCCATTCAGCAGATCGAACGGCTGGCCACTGAAGTGGCTCGTTCGTCCGACGCAATGAATGTGCTGGAGCAGGAAAGCGCCAAGATCGGCAAGGTCATGGACGTGATCAAAGCGGTGGCCGAGCAGACTAATCTGCTGGCGCTCAACGCCGCTATCGAAGCAGCGCGTGCCGGTGAGGCGGGGCGTGGTTTTGCCGTGGTTGCCGATGAAGTACGCGGCCTGGCCCAGCGCACCCAGCAGTCCACCGAGGAAATCGAAGGGCTGGTTGCTGCGCTGCAGAACGGTACGCGTCAGGTATCGGGCATCATGCTGGGCAGCCGGGCACTGACCGACAGCAGTGTCGAGCTGACCCGCAAGGCGGGCGCGTCGCTGGAAAACATCACCCGGACCGTGTCGAACATTCAGGCCATGAACCAGCAGATCGCGGCGGCCGCCGAGCAACAAAGCTCGGTTGCCGACGAAATCAGTCGCAGCATTGTCAATGTCCGCGACGTGTCCGAACAGACCGCCGAAGCCAGCGAAGAAACCGCCGCCTCCAGCGTCGAACTGGCCCGCCTGGGTGGACAGTTGCAAATGATGGTCAGCCACTTCCGGGTTTGATGCCACAGCCCAACTGGCGGGCATGGGAACGAGAACTACAAGACTCGTCCCATGCTCCGGCGCTGAGCGTCACACACACGTCTGCTTTTGATTCTGGCCGAAGGTCGTGGGAGCGGACCGGGCGAGGCTTCGCTTGTTCGCGAAAGGGCCAGTATCATCGACGAAAATGCATTGTCTGAACGACACGACCGACCGTCTTCGCGAACAAGTGCGCTCCCACAGGTATTCATACTACGGCCTGATGCTGCTGTTTTAGCGTTGTGTTACATAACCGTGCCCGCACTGAGTTATTCATATCCCTATACCTTCGTATAAATAACCCATACTGACCGATAAACATGACCTACTTTTGCAGGTTTTAACTGTTGTTCAAAACTCGATAAGCTTTACCTCACTATCCGGCAGCCTTCATGCCCTTTGATCAGTAAACGCTGACCGCCTGTTTGTTTATCAAACGGCTGGCCTGCGCCTGTGCTGCCGACACGAGGTGAGCAATGCATTCGATGACTGAATTTGGTAAAAGCCTGCGCACGCCCCGTTTTGTCAGGGCTGGCGCGCGCAACGCTTATGTAGCCGACGGTATATGTGTCGTCATATTGGCCGTCCTCATTGCGCTGTTGTGGTATGGCGTGGGCCAGATGCTACAGCCCCTCGCAGTGCTTGACTCAAGCCCGGTGACACTCGATCCGGCGCGGCTTCCGGAATACGCCCTGCGTACCACATTGCGCATGTTTATCGCGCTGGCGGCTTCGCTGATATTCACCTTCATCGTCGCCACCCTGGCCGCTAAAAGTCGCAAGGCGGAACAGGTCATTATTCCCGCGCTGGATATTCTTCAATCTGTCCCGGTGCTGGGTTTTCTGACTTTTACCGTCACGTTCTTCATGGGGCTGTTTCCCGGTCGGCAACTGGGCGTCGAATGCGCGGCGATCTTTGCCATCTTCACCAGCCAGGCCTGGAATATCGCATTCAGTTTCTATCAGTCATTGCGCACTGTGCCGAATGACCTGAGTGAAGTCAGTCGCCAGTTCGGGCTCTCGCCCGTGCTGCGGTTCACTCGGCTGGAGCTACCGTTCGCCATACCGGGGCTGGTGTGGAACATGATGATGTCGATGTCCGGGGGCTGGTTTTTCGTGGTCGCCTGTGAAGCGATTTCGGTCGGCGACACCACGGTCAATCTGCCCGGTATCGGCTCATGGCTGGCGCTGGCGGTCGAGCAGAAAAACCTGCCTGCGATTGGCTGGGCCGTCGGCGCGATGGCGTTGGTCATCCTGGCTTACGACCAACTGCTGTTCAGGCCGGTGGTGGCCTGGGCGGACAAATTCCGCTTCGAGCAAACCGCATCTTCTAAGCGTCCGCGTTCGTGGGTGTACAGCGTACTGGGCCGCTCGCGACTGGCGCCCCTGCTTGGCGCACTGCTGGCCGCACCGTGGAAAGGCCTGATGCTGATCGACTGGCGGGTGGTGTCCCGGTTCTGGAAAGTCAAACCGACGCCATGGGTCGCCCGGTTGATCGACTACATGTGGCTGGGGATGGTCATGGCAGCATGCCTGACCGCCAGTCTTTACCTGTTCCGTTTTATCGAAGCATCACTTGGCTTGAGCGACATGATCACCGCCTTCGGTCTGGGCCTGGCGACCATGCTGCGGGTGATTGTGCTGATCGTGGTTGCCAGCCTGATCTGGGTGCCCGTCGGGGTCTGGATCGGCCTGCGCCCGGTCTGGGCCGAGCGCTTGCAACCGATTGCGCAATTCATGGCGGCGTTTCCGGCCAATGTGCTGTTTCCCTTCGCCGTGATCGCCATCGTCGGGCTGCACCTGAACCCGGACATCTGGCTGTCGCCGCTGATGGTGCTGGGTACGCAGTGGTACATCCTGTTCAACGTGATCGCCGGGGCCAGCGCCTTGCCGACCGACCTGCGCGAAGCGGCCAGCATGTTCAACATGCGCGGCTGGCAGTGGTGGCGCCGCGTGGCATTGCCGGGGGTGTTTCCCTATTACGTGACCGGCGCACTGACCGCGTCCGGCGGCTCGTGGAACGCCAGCATCGTCGCCGAGGCGGTGTCCTGGGGTGATCAGCATCTGCAGGCGGCGGGGTTGGGTTCGCACATCGCCAGTGCGACCCAGGCGGGAGACTTTCCGCGTGTGGCGCTGGGCATCGCCGTCATGTCGGTCTTCGTGATCGCTTTCAACCGGCTGCTGTGGCGCCCGCTGTACGGGTTCGCCGAGCGCCGTCTGAGTCTTGTGTGATTTTGAGTAGGGAGGGCGCCATCATGATGACTGTCGAAACGCGTTGCCTGGTAGATGTTCAGAAAGTTCGACATGTGTACGGCAAGGCCAGCAAAGAGCGCCTAGTGCTGGATGACGTGACCCTGCAACTCAACGAGAACGAAATCGTCGGCCTGCTGGGGCGCTCCGGCTCGGGCAAATCCACCCTGTTGCGCTCCATCGCAGGGCTGGTGGTGCCGACTGAAGGCCAGGTGAAGTTTCCTCGCGTCGCGCAAGGGCAGGCGATGTCGGTGGGCATGGTGTTCCAGAGCTTCGCTCTGTTTCCCTGGCTGACCGTGCTGGAGAATGTTGAAGTCGGCCTCGAAGCGCAGCGCGTGCCGGCGGCCGTGCGTCGCAAGCGTGCACTGGCAGCGATTGATCTGATCGGGCTGGACGGTTTCGAGAGCGCCTACCCCAAGGAGCTTTCCGGAGGCATGCGCCAGCGCGTCGGCATGGCGCGTGCGCTGGTCATCGATCCGGATGTGCTGCTGATGGACGAGCCGTTTTCCGCGCTCGACGTATTGACCGCCGAAACCCTGCGCACCGACCTGCTGGACATGTGGAGCGAGGGGCGCATGCCCATCAAGTCGATCCTGATGGTGACGCACAACATCGCCGAAGCGGTGCTGATGTGCGATCGCATCCTGCTGTTCTCCTCCAATCCTGGGCGGGTGATCAGCGAGATCAAGGTCGATCTGCCTCAGCCGCGCAACCGTCAGGACCCGATTTTTCGTGCGCTGGTCGAAGAAATCTACGTGCTGATGACTCAGGACAACGACGCCGGCGAAATCCGTCAGGGAGTGTTTCCCGGCACCGGGCTGGGCATGGTGTTGCCACAGGTTTCCACCAACGCCCTGGCCGGGCTGATCGAGGCAATTCACGCGCCGCCCCATAACCTGAAAGCCGACCTGCCGGAGCTGGCCGCTGCGCTGCACTACAACGCCGACGAACTGTTCCCGATTGCCGAGGTGCTGCAACTGTTGCGCTTCGCTGAATTGAAGGGCGGCGACCTGCGCTTGCTGCCTGCGGCGGAGCGTTATGCGCTGGCCGATGTGGATGAGCGTAAACAACTGTTCGCCCAGCATCTGCTGAGCTTCGTGCCGCTGGTGGCGCATATCCGCCGGGTGCTGGATGACCGTCCCACGCACACGGCACCGGCGCGGCGCTTTCGGGATCAACTGGAAGATTTCATGTCCGAGAGTGATGCCATGCAGACCCTCAACGCCGTGACTCAATGGGGGCGCTACGCCGAGTTGTTTGCCTATGATGAGCTGGCCGATCAGTTCAGCCTGGACAACCCGTCCTGAGGTTTGTACGACATACTCAACAGGCCTTTTGAAACGAGCGGGATGATGCGCATGCGTGAACCTGAATCCGGTGGCAAAGCCGTGCTGGCGGCGCGGCTGATCGCCTTGCTGACGTTGGCGCTGGCTATTGCGGTTGCCGACACTTTGACCGATCTGGAAATCGCCGTGGGCGTGTTCCAGATCGCCGTGGTGCTGCTGGCTGTCAGGTTTCTGCCGGTCGGCGGAGTGATCGCCGTCGCGCTGCTGTGCATGGTGCTGACTGTGATCAGTTACGAGATGACGACCTCCAGAGGCAGTGAAGCGTCGGGGCTGGTCAACTGCATGATCAGCCTGGCGGCCATCGCCATGACCACTTGGCTGGCGTTGCGCATGGCGCTGGCCATCCGCACGGTTCATGAAGCGCGTTCACAACTGGCGCACATCGCACGGGTCAATCAATTGGGTGAACTGACGGCTTCCATCGCCCATGAGCTCAACCAGCCGCTGTCCGCCATCGTTATCAGCGGCAACGCCTGCCAGCGCTGGCTGGCCACCGACCCGGTCAATCTGGACAAAGCCCGGCAAGCTGTCGAACGCATGATCGGCGACGCCAACCGGGCCGGCGATATCATCGTGCGCGTGCGCGCTCTGGCGAAGCGTTCATCGACCCACAAGGAATGGATCAGCGTTGCCGATACCGTCGCCGAAATCGTTGCGTTGGCGCACAGCGAGATAGAAGAGCAGGGCGTCGCGCTGACGGTCGAGGTTCCGGAAGGTCTGCCGCCGTTGCTGGCTGACCGGGTGCAGATCCAGCAAGTGCTGCTGAACCTGATGCTCAACGGCGTGGACGCGATGAAGAAGGTCGAGCCGGATCAGGCGCAGCTGAAAATTCGGGTGGACTGGCGAGACGGCGGCGATATCGGGTTCGCGGTCAGCGACAATGGCATCGGCGTGCAGCCGGAAAACACCCATCGCTTGTTCGACGCGTTCTATACCACCAAGGAAGAGGGCATGGGAATTGGTCTGGCGATCAGCCGCTCGATCATCGAGGCCCACGGCGGGCGTATCTGGGTCATGCCCAACCCGTCAATCGGTGCTACGTTTCACTTCACTCTGCCCACCGGAAAGATGGAAACCTGATGAACACAGTCGCTAACGCCACGCCGCTTGAGGAGCCGATCGTCTACGTCATCGACGACGACCTGTCGGTGCGCTCTTCGCTGGAGGATCTGCTGGCGTCGGTCGGGTTGCGCAGCCTGTTGTTCGGCTCGACCCAGGCGTTTCTGGAAACGTCGCGTCCCGACGCGCCGGGCTGTCTGATTCTGGACATCCGCATGCCGGGCATGAGCGGCCTGGATTTTCAGGAGCACATGGCCAGATCGGGGATTTTCCTGCCAGTCATTTTCATTACCGGGCATGGCGACATTCCGATGTCGGTCCGCGCAATGAAAGCCGGTGCTGTGGAGTTTCTGACCAAACCTTTTCGCGAGCAGGACTTGCTGGACGCCATCCAGCAAGGGCTGGCGCAGGATCGCAGCCGCCGCCAGAGCGCGGCTGTCGAAGCCGAGTTGCAGCGCCGTTACACAAGCCTCAATCAAGGCGAACAGCAGGTGATGGACCTGGTGGTCAGCGGCCTGCTGAACAAGCAAATCGCGGCACGCCTGAACGTCAGCGAAATCACCGTCAAAGTCCGCCGCGGCTCGGTCATGCGCAAGATGCAAGCCGATTCACTGGCTGATCTGGTCAAGTTTGCCGAGCGGCTCAAAGAGCTTTGATGGCGTGGGGGCTGAGCGGGTGACGCTTCGCTTGTTCGCGAAAGGGCCGGCATATTCTCCAAAAATGCATCGTCTGAACTACCGTCTTCGCGGACAAGTCCGCCCACAGCGGAATGCCGTGCCTGAAGCTCCGCGTCACAACTGCGGCAGCACGTAGTTGCGTACGACGTACAGCGAGCCCTCTACGCTCAGGTGGCCGGAGTCGATCTGCAGCAATGAGGTGCTGTTTTCCGGGCGCACCCGACAGGCATTGGCGACGCACAGCTCGTCGATCAGCGACACGAACTGGATGCCCGCCGAAACCGCCAGCTTGCGGGTGGCCTGATCCAGGACCATGACGCTCTGATCCAGCGCCGGATCGCTAATGTACGCGCCGGTAAGCCCCCAATGGCGGTTGGCAATGACGCTCGGCAGCGAAGGATTCCACAGCGGCAACGGGCCGATCAGCACGATATGTTTCACACCGTAGCCCTTGAGCCGGACCGCGATCTGGTGCCAGTCGGTCTGGTCGTGCCGATCCTTCTGTGCGATGACCACAACCTCAGGCCGCAACCGCTCGATGCCGTGCAGGGCCGTGCTGTTGGAGTAATCACAGGCCTGGCTGGTCGCAGAGATTCGTCCTTCATGGTCGCTGAGGCTGGGCCGGCAACTGGCCGCGGCCACCTGATAGAACGGCGTGTTTTTCGCCAGCAAAGTACGCAGCCCGAGTGACAAAGCCTGCGCATGAGAATCGCCCCACAGAAACACGCCGCCAACACCCTGGCGGCGCGTGCAGGCCTCGTCGATACCTGATTGACCTCGTTGGGTCAGTGCGGAAAAGGCGTCACATTTCAGCCAGTAAGGCTCATACAGGTTGTGCTGAAGGTCGACGTACTCCTGGATGAAATGAGCCTTGTCCGACAGACTGATCGGCCGCAGCGTCGTCATGGCCCCTCGGGTCGCGCTGATGACAGTGCCACCGACGAACACCAGCGCAATCGCCGTACCGAGGGTGGCAAGTCTCCAGCGCTCGTGATGCTGGCGCGTACCCGTGGGCCTCTCGATCAGCCACCACGACGCCAGCCCCAACACCAGTGCCACACCGATACCCACCAACACATCAAGGGTATCGCCCAGCCGGCCGGCATAATTCATCCACACCACCACCGGCCAGTGCCAAAGGTAGATCGAGTAAGACAGCTTGCCTGCCCACTGCGAAAGCGGATTGCCGGTCAGCAGCGAATCGTTGCGTGCAGCGACGATCACCGCGAAAGTCCCGAGTACCGGAAGCAGCACCAGATAGCCCGGCCAGGTGTCTTGCACCGAGAGCAGAAAAAAGCTGCATACGATCAGCAGCAGCCCGACCTGCTCCAGCATCCGTTGCGGCAAGGCCCGCAGCTGGAAAGGGAACAGGCACGCCACGCCGCCCAGCAGCAATTCCCAGGCGCGGGTCGGCAGCAGGTAGAACGCCGCCTCCGGCCATTGCGACGACGCCAGCACGCAGACCAGCAACCCTGTCACGCTCGAGCCCATTACCCACCAGCGCAGGTTATGCAGCGCCACGAAGCGGCTGACGGTCAGCAGCGCCACCGGGTACAGCAGATAGAACTGCCATTCGACCGACAGCGACCAGGTGTGCAGCAACCATTTTTCGTGGGCACTGGCGGTGAAATAACCGGCTTCGCGCCAGTAAACGAGATTGGACACGAACCCCAGGCTGCTGGCCACATGAGTACCCAGCGCGCTGTAGTCCAGCGGCAGCAGGTAGAACCAGCCCGCCAGCAACAGCACAAAACACAGTGCCGCCAGCGCCGGAATGATACGCCTAGCCCTGGACGTGTAAAACGTCAGCAGGCTGAATCTGCCTGCTTTCAGGCCGCGCATAATGATCCCGGTGATCAGGTAGCCGGAGATCACGAAAAACACATCCACGCCGGCGAAACCACCCGGCAGCCAGGCCGGGCGGAAATGGAACACCAGCACGGCGATGACCGCGATGGCGCGCAGGCCATTGATGTCTTTTCTGAAGTCCATGAGGGTCAGCCGTTGAAGGGGTGGCAGGGAAGGGCGCTGCATTCTGGAGTCGCTGTCAGCAGCACTCAGGGCATTCGGCGTGGCGAGCGGGTTCTCGCGGCAATCCCGTAACCGACGGCCAGCCCGGCGAACAGATTGGCCACGGCCACCTCGAACATGTCGGTGGTCCAGCCGATCAGGCACCAGCAGAAGCTGATTGCCAGCAGCATGCGGCCGACGCGCGTGCGATCGTCGATCAGTTTGAACAGCAGCGGCACCTGCAACGCATACAGCAGCAGGCCGACCAGCCCCAGCATGGCCCACAGGTACAGGGCAGAGTTATCCATGCCCAACAACACACCTGCGCCTTCCACCGGGAATATGCCCATCGTGCTGCCGACCATGCCGAAGCCCGCGCCGGTCAGCATCCATCCCTCGCTGTCCATCGCGGCAATCAGGTTGGGCCAGGTATTGATCAAACGGTCATACAGCGAGCCCAGCACACCGCCGCTGCTCACTGCGTAGCCTTCCAGATTCAGCACCAGACCCAGCGCCGGCAACAGCAGGCCGATGGACACCACCAGCACGCACAGCAACCGACAGCTCCAGCCTGATCGCTGGATCAGCAGCAACACCATGGTCAACGCGAATGCAGCGGCCGGCGCCTTGCTGGTTGTCAGTACAATCGCATACAGCGTCACGGCGCTCAGCAGCAGCATCAGGAGACGCGAGCGCAGGAACATGAACAGGTACAGCGTGTAGAACGCGATCAGGATCGACAGCACATTGGACACCCTGGCGAAACCGGCAATGCGGTCCACGTCGTCGGCACTCCAGGTGGTGTTGGCACTCAATTCGGTTTCGCCGACGACGTAGCTGTAGCCTTTCCACGGCACGTAGGTGAATTTGTCCAGGGCGATTCCGATCAGCGAAGCGATCAGGCAAAAGCCGATGGCCCACGACAACAGCTTTTTACGATGCAGCAGATCCTTGCAGCACACCAGACCGAACACCAGCGGGCTCAGTGCGAACAGGCTGAACGCCAGATTGTGCACACTGGCGCGATGCAGCATGGCCAGCAGGCAGGAAATCAACCACACCATCATGAACGTCCAGAACAGCGCTCCGGCCTTGAACGTGCGCAGCTCAATTACGAACAACAGGATGCAGGCAACTTTGGGCAGGTACAGCAACGGGCCGATGCCTGCCTGATCGAAATAGAAGCGCAGGGCGCCGGACAGCGTCTCGACCAGAATCAGGCTGATGGCGACCCAGGCCACCACCGTCGATTTATCAATGGACAGAATCGACGTGCCAGCATCGGCACTGCGCACAGGGTTGAACGCCATGAGGGCTGCCTTCTCGGATGCATCGGGATTATGCCGCGGACAAAGCTACCGCCCGACGCGCAAACAGGCGCATCGATCAGCGAAGCTTCGGGAGGTGGAGAACGTCTGGAGCGAATGCTCGCAACGGCATGACAAGAGGTATATCAGTCGCAGATAGGCGAACTGTCAATTAATTGGTCGGGATTGTTGGGGGTATCCGGCAGATACCCTCGTTCTACATGCAGCGCTACGCGTTATATCCGTGTTTGATTCTGGCCCGAGGCCGTGGGAGCGAAGCGTCGCCCGGTCCCACAAAACCTGGCAACGCTCACCCATCAAGGGTACTTGCGTCTGTCCGGGGCTGGCGGGAAGTATTGGTACAACCAGGTCTCGCTCAGCGTGCGGTCGCCGGTACGGATGAACATGCGCATCTCCACCGGCTCGACCGAATCGCTGTCCGGCACCCAGTCGAAGGTGATGCGGTAGCCCTTGATGTCCGGCAGCACGAGGATGTTGAAATCCTGCACCTTGCCGTGGGTGACCGTGACGATAGGCTCGATGCCCGTGCCTTCCGGCAGACGGTCCAGACCTCCGCCATGGAAGTCCACCGCAAAGCGGCGGGCCCAGGTTTTCGGGTAATGCTCGCCCGGCGCCCAGCCTTCGAGGAAACCGCCCATGCCCGAGCGCGTGGCGTGAACCTGCGCCAGTGGCGTGCTGACCGGTGGTAGCGGGCTCCAGAACAGCCTGTAGCCGTAGTTCATCGAATCCCCAGCCTTGACCGGCGTCTTCGGCGTCCAGAACACCACGATATTGTCCATCGTCTCGCCAGTGGTCGGCAGTTCCAGCAGGCTGACCTCGCCTTCACCCCATGCGGTGATCGGCTCGACCCACAGGCTCGGGCGACGGCTGTACCAGACAACCGTGTCCTGATAGCTGGAGAACTCGTGATCGCTCTGCACCAGGCCGAAGCCTTTCGGGTCCTTGTCGGAGAACGCACTGAACTGCGGCTTGACCGGGTTGTTCAGTGGGCGGCAGATCCACTCGCCGTTGCCGCGCCACATGGACAGGCGATCCGAGTCGTGAATCTGTGGGTGGATGGTGTCGCACATGCGGCGTTCGTGAGTGCCGCAGCTGAACATGCTGGTCATCGGCGAGATGCCCAGTTGCTGGATATCGGTCCGCGCATTGACGTGCGCATCGATCTCCATGACCACCTGACCGGCCTGGCAATCGATGTCGAAGCGGTACGCGCCCGTCGCGCTGGGCGAATCGAGCAGCGCGTAGACCACGAAGCGGGTGGCATTCTTGTCCGGGGTCTCGAACCAGAACTTGGTGAAATCGGGGAATTCTTCTTGACGCTTGGCGTAGCTGTCGATAGCCAGACCACGCGCCGACAGGCCGTATTGCTTGTTGCTGTCCACCGCCCGGAAGTAGCTCGCGCCGAGGAACGAAACCACGTCATTGATGGCGATTTCAGGCGCTTTGAACAGTTTGAAGCCGGCAAAGCCCAGGTCGCCCTTGACCAGGTTCTTGTCGATGCCGCTGTTTTCGTAATTGAACAGGTCATGGCGGAAATGCACTTCCCGCGCCTGTTTGTTCTGAGGGTCGACGCTGTACATGCGCACGGGCGTCTTGAAACCCATGCCGACGTGGAAGAAGTGCACGTCCAGCTGGCCATTGACGTCTTTCCACAGCGAGTGGTTCGGGTCGTAGCGAATGGCATTGAACTGCTGGGGCGTCATGTTTGCCAGGACGGGCGGTAGCACCTGCTTGTTGCTCACATAGCCTTTACTCGCGAGCTTCTTGGCATGGGCTTGCAACTCTGCAAAATCGAAATGCTCGATCTCGCCATCGGCTGCTGCGGCCAGTGCTCGCGCAGCGAATAGCCCTGAAGCCGACACGCTGCTGTAAGCGGCCAACGCCATGGACGCTTTCAGGAGATTTCTGCGATTCATAAGGGTGAAGCCTCTGAGTAATTCTGTGCGTCCTGCACAAAAAATGGCGCGCCAACGACTCCTTGCCGAACGCAAACTACCCACAACAGATAACAAAGACGAGATGCGGTTCGGAAATCGGCCAAAAAAAAACGCCACTCACGCACAACGAATTCGGCGCAAGTGAGGCTAAAGCGCTTATTTTTACGTCCCTGTAAACTAATCGATTAAGTGCATCGCCGCTTGGCGCAAGGCTTCCAGACGAGCGGGGTAAGCAGGGCGCGCCCACTCGACCTCTTCCACAGCCGTTAAAAACTTTTTTGCCAGGCAATATTCAGCAATCATTTTGCTGACGCGCGGACGGCTCCAACCAGCACAACGCACTGTGTGGAGTAGCGTCAATCTCCGAAATTTCGCATTCGTTCAGCTAACAGACCTGACGAAAGTTTCACTCTGCGTGTTATATCGTAACGCTAAGATGCACGGCCATTCATAGGCCACGTGCAGACAAATGCAGCGCGCTCTGCGCAGGGCGATAATCAGCGGGTTCCGGGGTGTTGATGCGGGTTGATCTGGATGAGCATGCAGGCCTGGAAGGTCTGCCGCGTTTTCAAATGGCGATGCAGCAGGTCAAACGCTTTGGGCGGTTGATGTACCTGACCGGCGGAGCAGCGGCTTTTGGGCTGCTGCTCGCGCTGGCTATCGATCTGTTTTCTCCGGGCTCGTTGTGGATGGCAGTGCTGTGCAACGCCGCAGCGGCGTTGTTCTTGCTCACGGCGGGCCTGCAATCGGCGCGGCATGTGGCGATATGGCGAGCGCGCGCGCTGGGTTCGCCTGATCCAGTCCAGCCGGTTGAAGCCGCACCGGCCATCGACGAAAGCGGCTGGTACGAGCGCCTGCTTACCCGGCTAAGCGAGTCCGGCGAATCACTGATCAGACACATCGGCCGTTCGACCCTGTGGCTGGCTGCGTGGGCGCTGCTGGTGCTGGTCGTCATCCGTTCGCTCTGGAACCTGTCATTGCTTGGCACGGACCTCTCCGCGCTGAGCAATCTGGCCGGCAGCGTGATGTTGCTGCTGGCGTTCGGCTTGCTGGTCATCGAGCGGCAATTGAGTGGCGAACCTGACGGCCAGTCACCGGAAGCCGGACCGCTGGCGCAACTGGTGCGCATGGCAATCATCGTCATGCTGATCGGCGCGCTGTGCCTGTTTTTCTCCAGCTCAGACAGAGTCTGGCCTGTGCGACTGCCGGTGTTGATCGGCCTGCTGCCACTGGGCGTCGCGCTCGAGTTTCTCTTGCGTGCCGGTCTGTCCGTTTTCAGCCCGCGCAATCCGCGTATCGAGCCACGCTTGCTGGCCAGCAGTTTCATCGCCGACCTGCTGCGCTGGCCACCGCGTCCACTGCTCGCCTTGCAGCACGAATTACACAACCGCTTTGGCATCGACCTGCGCCAGATCTGGGCGTTCAGCTACATGCGCCGCGCTTTTCTGCCAGTGCTGGCGGTGGTCGCTGCGTTGGGTTGGGCGCTGAGTGGCGTGCATGAAATACCGATGCAGGGTCGGGGCATCTACGAGCGATTCGGCAAACCGGTCGAGGTGTTCGGGCCAGGCCTGCATGCAGGGCTGCCCTGGCCATTCGGCCGAGTGCTGGCGGTTGAAAACGGAGTGGTTCATGAGTTGGCGACCAGCGTTTCTGCGGCCGATGCCAGTGAGCAGGCTTTGGACCCGGCCGAGGGACCGCCTCCCAACAGCGCCAACCGCCTGTGGGATGCCAGCCACATCAACGAAAAATCCCAAGTGATTGCCAGCAGCGCGGGCGACAAGCAGAGCTTCCAGATCGTCAACATGGACGTGCGCTTCGTCTATCGCATCGGTCTGACAGATGCGGCGGCGATGGCCTCGACATACCACAGCGCCGATATTCCGGCCCTGATCCGCAGCACCGCCAGCCGCGTGCTGGTGCATGACTTCGCCTCGCGCACGCTGGATGAATTGCTCGGCGAACAGCGCAGCGGTCTGGCCGATGACATCGGCAAGGCCGTGCAGGCTGACTTGAAGCGTCTGGACAGCGGCGTGGAATTGCTCGCCACCGTGGTCGAGGCGATCCATCCGCCTGCCGGTGCGGCCAATGCCTATCACGCGGTGCAGGCTGCGCAGATCAGCGCGCAGGCATTGATCGCTCGCGAGCGCGGTGCGGCCAGCGACAAGGCTAATCAGGCGCAGCTCAACGCCAGCGTTGCCCGCGATCAGGCCACTGCCGGTGCGCGTGAAGTGATGGCCATCGCGCAAGGCGCAGACCTGCGTTTCAGCGCAGAGCGGCAAGCTTACGCCAAGGCCGGTCAGGCTTTTCTGCTGGAGCAATACCTGGCGCAACTCACCGAAGGGCTGGGTAACGCCAAGTTATTGATACTCGATCACCGTCTGGGCGGCGATAACGCGCCGACCATCGACCTGCGTTCTTTTACCCCACCGGCAGACCCACCGGCGCCGCGTAAAGCCGTACAGTAAGGAGTCGTCCCTTGAGTCTGTTTCATCATCATCACGATCACAGCGACCATGACAGCCACGACAACCATGGCCATGGCGGTCATGGACACCACCATCATCATCACGAAGCGGCCGGCCCGGCGACTTTTCCGTGGCGACGGGCAAGCCTCGCAGCGGTGCTGATCGCTTTCGCCATCGCAGCCGCCAGCCTGGTGCAGGTGCGTTCGGGCGAGGCGACAGTCGTCACCCGTTTCGGCAATCCGTCCCGTGTGCTGCTCGAGCCAGGTTTGAACTGGCGCTGGCCTGCGCCGTTCGAGGCGACCATCCCGGTGGACCTGCGCCTGCGCACTACGTCCAGCGGCCTGCAGGATGTCGGCACCCGCGACGGCCTGCGCATTATCGTTCAGGCGTATGTGGCCTGGCAGGTACAAGGCGACGCGGCCAACGTGCAGCGCTTCATGCGTGCCGTGCAGAACCAGCCGGACGAAGCGGCGCGGCAGATTCGCACCTTCGTCGGCTCGGCGCTGGAAACCACGGCGAGCAGCTTCGACCTTTCCAGCCTGGTGAATACCGACGCCAGCAAAGTGAACATCACGGCGTTCGAAAACCAGCTGCGCCAGCAGATCGATCAGCAGTTGCTGGCGACTTACGGGGTTCGCGTGCTGCAAGTGGGTGTCGAGCGCCTGACCCTGCCATCGGTGACGCTCAACGCCACGGTGGACCGCATGCGCGCCGAGCGCGAAACCATCGCCACCGAGCGCACCGCGGTGGGCAAGCGTGAGGCGGCGCAGATTCGGTCGGCGGCTGAGCGCGATGCGCGCATCGTCGAAGCGGATGCGACGGTCAAGGCCGCCGACATCGAGGCGCAGTCCAGTGTCGAAGCGGCGCAGATTTATGGCCGCGCCTACGCCGGTTCGCCTCAGCTCTACAACCTGCTGCGCTCACTGGACACCCTGGGCACCATCGTGACGCCGGGTACGCGCCTGATTCTGCGCACCGACGCCGCGCCATTCCGTGTGCTGGTGGACGGCCCGCCGACACTGGACGCCAAGGGCGGAACGCAGCCATGAGCAGCCCGTGGTTGCAGGCCAGTCGTCTGGCGTTCCTCGGGCTGTATGGCATCACACTGCTGGCGGCGCTGGGCTGGGTGACGTCCAATGTGCGCGAAATCGACCCGCAGAACCGCGCTGTGATCATGCGCTTCGGTGCGCTGGATCGGGTGCAGAACGCCGGTCTGTTGACTGCCTGGCCGCAGCCGTTCGAACAGGTGGTGCTGCTGCCCTCGGCGGATCGAGTAATCGAGCGGCGCGTGGAAACCTTGTTGCGTTCGCCTGCCGCGTTGAAAGCGGATGAGATCGCCACCCTCTCGGCACCGATGAGCGACGCGCTGGCGGGCTCGGGTTTTCTGCTGACGGGCGACGCGGGCGTCGTGCAACTGGATGTGACTGTGTTCTACAAAGTGATTGATCCGCGGGCCTTTGTTCTGCAGGGCGATCACGTCGTGCCCGCGATGGATCGACTGGTCAATCGCAGCGCTGTGGCGCTGACCGCAGCGCGGGATCTGGATACCATTCTGGTAGCCAGACCCGAGCTGATCCGTGCAGACAGTCAGGCCGCCGAACGCCGCGAACGGCTGCGTGGTGATCTGGTACGCGGCATCAATCAACGTCTGGCGGAGCTTGCGGCAACCGGCATGGGCATCGGCGTCGAAGTCGCGCGGGTGGACGTGCAATCGAGCCTGCCCACCTCGGCGGTCAATGCGTTCAATGCGGTACTGACCGCCAGTCAACAGGCCGATCAAGCCGTAGCCAATGCCCGCACCGATGCCGAGAAACTGACCCAGACCGCCAACCAGCAAGCTGACCGCACCCTGCAAGTGGCGCATGCACAGGCTTCGGAGCGTCTGGCCAAGGCGCAGGCTGCCACGGCCACCGTTGTCAGCCTGTCGGAGTCGGCCAAGAACCACAGCGATCCCGGTCTGATGCAGCGTCTTTATCGCGAGCGCGTGCCGGGCATTCTGCGGCAGGCCGGTTCGGTGACCACCGTCGACCCCAAAGACGATTCCCGCCTGATCATCCAGGGAGCACCGCAATGAGTGGCGAAGCCGTTCACACCCACCACGCCGCCAAGCCTGAGGCAGTGGGCAGTTTGCTGAGCAACGCCGAGCAGCGCAGCGCAGCCCGGCAACTGACCCTGGCGATGCTGGCCCTGGGGCTGTTGGGGCTGGGCCTGATCTGGCGTTTTGTCGCACCGCAGCAGACCGGCGTCAGTCAGTTACTGTTGGGCGCGGCGTCGTTACTGGTGGCGATCCCGGTGGTCAGCGCCGGTTGGCACAGCCTGCGGCATCCGAGTCTGCATGGCATCACCGATCAACTGATCGCACTGGCCATGCTCGGTGCCTGGGCCACGGGCGATCTGATGACTGCGGCGTTGCTGCCGATCATCATGATCTTCGGTCATGTGCTGGAAGAGCGCAGCGTGATCGGTTCACAGGAAGCTATCCAGGCATTGGGGCGCCTGACGCTTAGTCAGGCGCGTTTGCTGGCGGCGGACGGCAGCATTCGCGAGGTCGACAACACCACGCTGAAGGCCGGCGATCAGGTCGAAGTGCGTGCCGGTGACCGGGTTCCGGCGGATGGTCGGGTGCTGTCCGGGCAAGCCAGTCTGGATACGTCGTCCATTACGGGGGAGTCGGTACCGCTTGAAGCCAGCGTTGGCGTCGAGGTCTTCGGCGGTGCGATCAATCTGGATGGCTTGCTGCGCATCGAAGTGACGCGCATCGGCGATCAGTCAACGCTGGGCAAGGTCATCGCGCTGATGCAGAGCGCCGAACGTTCCAAGCCACCGATCACCCGTTTGCTGGAGCGTTACGCAGGCAGCTATATGGTGCTGGTGTTGCTGATCGCGGCGCTGACCTGGTTCATCACTCAGGACGCACAGGCAATGCTCGCGGTGCTGGTTGCGGCGTGTCCCTGTGCGCTGGTGCTCTCGGCGCCGGCAACCGCCATCGCGGGTATCGCTGTGGCGGCGCGCCACGGGATTCTGATTCGCAGCTCTGCGTTTCTGGAAGAGCTGGCGGACCTCACCTCGCTGGTGGTCGACAAGACCGGCACCCTCACATTCGGGCGCCTGCGTCTGCAGTCGGTGCAGGCTGATGGGCCGCCGCATCCCCAACTGCTGGAGCTGGCAGCGAGCCTGGGTTCGGCCAGCAGTCATCCGGTCAGTCGGGCATTGGCCGGGCTGGTGGATAACAGCCGGTTGCTGCCGTTGAGCGACACCCGCGAACGACAAGGCCTGGGCGTCGTCGCATCGACCGAGCATGGCGAAGCAGCCTTGGGTCGTCCGGAGCTGTTTGCACAACTGGGTATCGTCACGTCGGCCGTTCCTGCACATGACGGCCCGCTGGCCGGTCTGGCGCTGGATGGTGTTTTTCTGGCATGGCTGCTGCTGGCTGACAGCGTCAAACCTGAGGCGCAGGTTGCGCTGCTGGAACTGCGTGAGCTGGGCCTTGGGCGCCAATTGCTGCTGACGGGTGACCGGCAAAGCGTGGCTGATACGCTGGCCCGGGACATCGGCATCGCCGACGTTCAGGCGCAGGCGCTGCCGGAAGACAAGCTCAACCGCGTCATGAGTGAAATCGCCAGTGGTTTCCGGCCGATGGTTGTAGGTGATGGCATCAATGACTCGCTGGCGCTCAAGGCCGGTGTAGTGGGCTTTGCCATGGGGGCGGGCGGGGCGGACATCGCGCTGGCCTCCGCTGACATCGTACTGATCGGCAGTGACCTGCGTCGACTGGGCACCTGCGTGCGCCTCAGCCGCCAGTGCCGCCAGACATTGCAGGTCAACGTCATCATCGGGCTGGGCTGGACGCTGGCTATTGTAGCGCTGGCCGCCTTTGGTCTGCTGGGCGCGGCGGGTGCCATGGTCGCAGCTATCCTGCACAATCTCAGCACCTTGCTGGTGTTGGGCAACGCTGGCCGTTTGCTGCGCTTTCAGGAGCCGCTGCTGAAGCTTTGAATGGGTAATGCGCCGCATCGAGGCATGGCCGACGACAGTCGGCAGGGCTGAAAATGGCTTGAGCTTTGAAGCGTTCTGTTACAGATTAAGTGCAAGAGGTGAGTGTGTAATCCAAATTCAGGCTGTTCCCCGGCTCGGATCAGTGGGCACAAGGCCGTTCCTCCGAAGTTGATTCATGCAGTTTTGCCGTCGCCAATAGCCTTTCGGGCCTCTTTCGGGGTCTTTGCTGGATGACTCTTTTTGAGTTTCTGGATAAGGGGGTGATGTTAAATGCTTACGCAACTTCCAACGGTCTTGCAGAACCTTCACCTGCCATTGCGGCTCAAGCTCTGGGACGGTCACGAAATGGACCTGGGGCCCGCGCCCAGTGTCACCATCGTCGTCAAGGACCCGCAACTGGTGGCCGATTTCAGTCACCCCAGCCTCGGCCTGCTGGGCAGCGCATTCGTCGAAGGTCGTCTGGAACTGGAAGGCTCGATCAGCGAGGTCGTGCGAGTCTGCGATGAACTGATCCACGCTTTGGTGAACGACGATGACAGCGCCAACGCTCCATCGCGCATCCGCCACGACAAAGACACCGACGCGGCATCGATTGCCTACCATTACGACGTTTCCAACGATTTTTACCAACTGTGGCTCGACCGGGAGATGGTCTATTCCTGCGCCTACTTCAAGACAGGCGATGAGTCGCTGGATCAGGCGCAGCAGGACAAATTTCACCATCTGTGTCGCAAGCTGCGTCTCAAACCCGGTGAATACCTGCTGGACGTCGGCTGCGGTTGGGGCGGACTGGCGCGGTTCGCTGCCCGTGAATATGGCGTGAAAGTGTTCGGCATCACCCTCAGCCAGCAGCAGTTGGCGCTGGCCCGGGAAAGAATTCTGGCCGAAGGCCTGCAAGGCAGGGTTGACCTGCAACTGCTCGACTACCGCGATTTGCCGCAGGATGCGCGTTTTGACAAGGTGGTCAGTGTCGGCATGTTCGAGCACGTCGGGCATGCCAATCTGCCGCTCTACGCGCGATGCCTGTTCGGTGCGGTGAAGGAGGGCGGGCTGGTGATGAACCATGGGATCACCGCCCTGCATACGGACGGTCGCCCCGTGGGACGTGGAGCGGGAGAATTCATCGACCGCTACGTATTCCCCAACGGCGAGCTGCCGCATCTGGCAATGATCAGCGCCCACCTCAGCGATGCCGGGCTGGAAGTGGTCGACGTCGAAAGCCTGCGCCCGCACTACGCCAAAACCCTGGAACACTGGAGCGCCCGCCTTGAGTCTCGGCTCGACGAATCCGCACGTATCGTCCCCGAACAAACGCTACGCATCTGGCGCCTGTATCTGGCAGGCTGCGCGTATGGCTTCGCCAAAGGCTGGATCAACCTGCACCAGATACTGGCAGTGAAACCCTTCGCAGATGGCTCGACCGGTTTGCCGCTGACGCGGGAGGATGTTTATCGGTGATGCGGCCCAACTCTTTTTTTCACGCTCCGCCGTGTGGAGATGCGCAGGGTGATGCTCCGCATTTCAGATTTGCATTGCAACCCTTTAGGCCGGACTCAAAGCGTCCAGAAATCCATGCCAATGCGGAGTGGCACGAGAGTACGTAAGCCTGACACCTCTCGTTCCTCACGCTGCGTGGGAATGCGCTGGGTGACGCTCCGCGTCACAGATTCGTGTCGCAATGCACGTTCAGGATCTGACGCAGAGTGTTCTCACAAAATCGGCGAAATCAGCCGGGCCACACGCATGCCCAGTTGGTGCAGGCGTCGGGTGTCGTGGCTGTCCTGCAGGGAGATTTCTCGCGCGGCAGCGAAGTCGGCGGTGAGCATGGCTTCGACTTGATTGGAGAACTCGCTGTCGACCGTCAGCAGCATCAGTTCGAAGTTGAGACGGAACGAGCGGTTGTCGAGGTTGGCGCTGCCGATGGCGGTGATATCGTTGTCGACCAGCACCACCTTCTGGTGCAGGAAGCCGGGCTCGTAGCGAAACACCCGAACGCCGGCGCGCACGGCTTCGAACGCGTACAGGCTGGAGGCGGCATAGACTACATAATGATCAGGCCGTGAGGGCAGCAGCAACCGCACATCGACCCCGCGCAGTACCGCCAGCGCCAGTGCGGCCGACACTGCTTCGTCGGGCACGAAGTAGGGGCTGGTGATCCACACGCGCTCTTCGGCAGCATGAATGGCTTCGACGAAGAACAGCGAGCAGGTTTCCTGGGCGTCGGCCGGGCCGGTGGTCAGCAGTTGGCAGAGCACGCCGTCTTCCGGAAACGCCTCAGGCAGGCTCAGCGGTGGCAGCTCGCGAGTGGCCCAGAACCAGTCTTCGGCAAATGACTCTTGCAGGCAGGCGACCACCGGGCCGATGGTTTCCACGTGCGTGTCCCGCCATGGGGCCAGGGGTGGTTTCAGGCCCATGTACTCATCGCCGACGTTATGCCCGCCCATGTAGCCCTTGAGACCATCAACGACCACGATCTTGCGGTGGTTGCGGAAGTTGATCTGGAAGCGGTTGAGCCAGCCACCGCGCGTGGCGAACGCTTTTATCTGCACGCCACCTTCACGCAACTTATCGATGTAGGAACCCGGCAGCGCATGACTGCCTATACGATCGTAGAGCACGAAAATCGCCACGCCTTCCGCTGCTTTTTCCAGTAGCAGCGTTTGCAGTTCACGGCCGAGCCTGTCGTCGTGAATGATGAAGAACTGCACCAGAATGGTCTGCTTCGCTTCGCGGATCGCCTGGAAGATCGCGCCGAAGGTCTCTTCGCCATTGATCAGCAGCCGCACCTTGTTGTTGGCCAGGGCGGGCATGTTCCCCAACTTGGGCATTGCTCGCAGCGCTGCATAGGCATCCGAGCGTCGGGCCGCCACAGCCTCTTCGATCCAGGGTCGCCAGTTCAGATTGCCAATGGCCGCCCGCATTTCCTTGTTGGCATCACGCCGTGCCTTGATATACGCATCGAACGAGCTGCGCCCAAAGATCATATAAGGCAACAGGGTGAAGTAGGGAATGAACAGCAGCGGCATCGCCCAGGCAATCGCGCCTTGGGAGGTGCGCACCGTCAACAGCGCATGAATGGCTGCGACGGTGCCCAGTAAATGAATAAAGCCGAGGACATAACCGAAAAAGTACGGGTCGTGATAATCCATGTGGAACAATGCTCCTCGCCTTGATCGCTTAAAAGACCACAGCTGAACAGGAATGTCGCTATTTTATTCCCGGTGCAACTGGGCTTCGCTTATACCGTCTAAGGTTCATCGTCCGGCCGGATTGCGTCGGTCTTTTCTGCCTTCAACTGCTCGATCAGGAATCTTGAAATGAACAAACGCATAGTGGCCTGGATGTTTTGTCTGGCAACCCCGTTGGCTCAAGCGCAGATGCTGCAACCAGGCTTGTGGGAACTGACTACCAGCAACATGAAGGTCGATGGCCAGCAGCTACCGGACCTGCAATTGATGCTGGGGCAGTTGCAGAATCTACCGCCCGAACAGCGCGTCATGATGGAACAAATGATGAAAAAGCAGGGCGTCTCGCTCGGCGGCAAAGGCGTGCGAGCCTGCTTGACCGAAGCTCAAGTGAAATCGGACGACATCCCGCTGACCGACCCGGCCTCTGGCTGCACGCAGAAAATCACGGCGCGCAACGGCAAGACCTGGAATTTCCAGTTCAGCTGCCCCAAAGCGCAGGGCACAGGACAAGCGCAATTTCTCAGTGATCGTGAATTCACTACCAAAGTGATCGGCACATTCAATGCTACTGGCCAGCAACAGAACGGCAGCATGGACACCCGCGCTGTCTGGTTGGGCCCGCAGTGTGGCGCCGTAGCGCCGCGTACCTGATCAAATTCATAGCTTTATGTTCCACGTGGAACATCCATAGCGATTGCGATGATTTGTCGTCGTTACGGTGAACATTTATAACGCAATCTTCATGAAGGGCTTCATCTTCCATCTGTAACTGCATGTTATATTGTTACTATTGATGTGGATGAACCCTTCGTGAGCCGGGATGCTCGATTTGCTCTTTGAGACATTCCATGCACCGACGCCAAGTGTTGCTCAATATGCTGCTGGCCAGCGCCGCCCTGACGCTGCCATTGGGTGCCTACGCCACGCAGATCAGTAACGCACGCCTGTGGCGCACCAACGACAAGCTGCGGCTGGTGCTCGATCTGAGCGGGCCAGTGCAATACAAAACTTTCACGCTGACCGCGCCCGACCGCTTGATCATTGATGTCAGTGGCTCGCGGTTGACCGGCGATTTCAGTCAGTTGGCGCTGGACCGCACCGTCATCAAATCGATTCGCTCCGGGCATTACGGCACGGGCGATGACACGCGCATCGTGCTGGACCTGACTGCGCCAGTGCAGCTCAGCAGTTTTCTGCTCGGTCCCGACGGTGCGCAGGGCCATCGGTTGGTGCTGGACATGAGTTCCACTGCTCGTGCTCCGGTACAGATGGCCGAACTGCCACCGCCCGTACCGGTGCCGATTCAGAGCAAGGCTCACACCAGCCGCGACATCATGGTGGTGGTCGACGCCGGTCATGGCGGCAAGGACCCAGGTGCCGTCGGTTCCCGAGGCGAGCGCGAGAAAGATGTCGTATTGTCCATCGCCCAGTTGCTGGCCAGGCGCCTGAAGCGCGAGAAGGGCTTCGATGTGCGCTTGGTGCGCAACGATGACTTTTTCGTACCGCTGCGCAAACGGGTCGAGTTCGCGCACAAATCCAACGCCGATATGTTCATCTCCGTGCATGCCGACGCAGCGCCTCGCCTGACCGCTTCCGGCGCGTCAGTCTTTGCCTTGTCCGACGGCGGCGCAACCTCCGCGACGGCGCGCTTCATGGCGCAGCGAGAAAATGGCGCGGACCTGTTGGGTGCGACATCGCTGCTCAACCTCAAAGACAAAGACCCGATGCTGGCCGGGGTGATTCTCGACATGTCGATGAATGCGACGATCGCCGCCAGTCTGCAATTGGGCCATACCGTCCTGGGCAGTCTGGAAGGCATCACCACGTTGCATCAAAAGCGCGTCGAGCAAGCGGGCTTTGCGGTGCTCAAGTCACCGGACGTGCCGTCGATTCTGGTCGAGACCGGTTTCATCTCCAACACTCGCGACAGTCAGCGACTGGTCACGGCGCGCCATCAACAGGCCGTGGCGGACGGCTTGTTCGATGGCCTGCAACGTTACTTCCAGCGCAACCCCCCAGTGGATTCGCACATGGCCTGGGTGCAGGCGCAAAAACGGGAACAGCAGGCCTGACGGGCTCAGCGGCAGCCGTTCAGGCGGCTGCAGGTGATTTTGCTGCGCGTACCGCTTGAGCTGGAAACCCGGGTGATGGTTGTCCAGCCCACGCGCTGGATGGTGCCGATCCAGGCTTCGCCATTCGAGGCCAGCCCGGTGAAAAACGTCAGTTGCCCATAACGGCTGTTGGTCTGCGCCCAGCGACGTTTATCGAGCACTTCGTAACCCTTCAACCAAGTCGTCGGTCCGTCCGTGACCACGCTATAGCTATTGCCCAGCGCATCGCCGCACGCCAGCACCGTGGCACTGCGGGTGCAGCGTGCCAGATCCGGGGCAGCCGCCATCGCGAGCGTGCCGGGGAGCATCAAAAGTGCGATCAGTCCTGTTGTAAACCGTTTCATGAACAACCTGTCATTAAGGCCTGTAGCAATTTTGTGTTGTTATACTATAACATCATGCGTTGGTTAGAGCTGGCTGCCTGATGGATTCGTTGCAGCCGACCTGAACAAGGCCCAAGCCTTGCCGCTGCGTGGAGAATCCTGATGTCAGACCGTCTACCCGTTACCGTTCTTTCCGGCTTTCTCGGTGCCGGTAAAAGCACTTTACTCAATTACATCCTGCGCAATCGTGAAAGCTTGCGAGTTGCCGTGATCGTCAACGATATGAGCGAGATCAACATCGATGGCGGCGAAGTTCAGCGCGATGTCAGCCTGAATCGCGCCGAAGAAAAGTTGATCGAGATGAGCAACGGCTGTATTTGCTGCACCTTGCGCGAGGACCTGCTTGAAGAGGTCAGCCGTCTTGCCCAGGAAGGGCGTTTTGATTATTTATTGATCGAGTCCACTGGAATTTCCGAGCCTCTGCCGGTGGCCGAAACGTTTACCTTCCGCGATGAAGCAGGCAAGAGCCTGACCGACCTGGCGCGACTGGACACCATGGTCACGGTGGTCGACGGCGTGAATTTCCTGCTCGACTACGAAGCAGCGGATGGCTTGGACACGCGTGGCGAAACACTCGGTGACGACGATGACCGCTCAATCACTGATTTGCTGATCGAGCAGATCGAGTTCGCCGACGTGATTTTGCTCAGCAAGATCGATCTGATCAGTTCGAGTGAGCGGGAAGAGCTGATGGCAATTCTGAGACGCCTCAACCCCGACGCCGAGATCGTGCCGATGGTGATGGGGCAGGTGCCGCTGGCGAAGATCCTCAACACCGGTCGTTTCGATTTCGAACGTGCCTCTCAGGCACCGGGCTGGCTGAAGGAAATGCGCGGCGAGCACCTGCCGGAAACCGAAGAATACGGGATTGCGTCGACGGCCTACCGGGCGCGCCGTCCATTTCATCCGCAACGCTTTTTCGACTTCATCAACCGTCCGTGGACCAATGGCAAGCTGCTGCGCTCCAAGGGTTTTTTCTGGCTGGCCAGCAAGTACAAGGATGCCGGCAGCTGGTCGCAGGCGGGCGGTTTGATGCGCCATGGTTTCGCCGGGCGCTGGTGGCGTTTCGTCAACCGCGATGGCTGGCCTGAGGACAAGGAAAGCGTCGCATCGATTCTGGAGAACTGGTCGAGCGAAACCGGCGATTGCCGCCAGGAATTGGTGTTTATCGGTCAGAACATCGATTTCGCGTTGCTGACGGCTGAACTGGACAACTGTCTGCTCACCGACGTCGAGATGGCGGAGGGCGCCGAGCGCTGGCGCGAACTGGCCGACCCGTTCGGTTCGTGGCACTTGGACGAGGTGGCGGCCTGATGCTTGCGTATACCTTTAAACAGCGACCGCTGGTACGACAGACCCAAGGCACAACGCCCGAGGTCTTGAGCGAGATCGTCGAAGAGGGCGTGAATCTCGCACTCTGGCAGCGCCAGTTACCTGCGCACATTGCCGACTTCAGCACGTTGCTATTGTCGATGGGCGAGCCGCTCGCCGAAGCATTGACGCTGGACGTCAAAGGCGGCGATGCCGAACCGGATCTGCGCACACTGGCGTCGGCGTATGCCGATCTGCACGGCTATGAGGGTTTCATCGCCGACGTATCATGGCTGGTCAGCGCTTATGCTTGTTTGCTGGGCGCGGAATGCGTCGGGTTGCGCCTGCGGGTGCTCGACAAAGCCATGTGCCCGCGCTTTCACGTCGATCATGTGCCGGTGCGCCTGATCACCACGTACGGCGGGATTGGCAGTCAGTGGCTCAAGGAAGACGTGATGGACCGCAAGCAGCTTGGCCGTGTGCAAGCGGAGCCGTTCGACGCTGCGGACGTTCAACAGATCGGCAGCGGCGATGTGGCATTGCTGAAAGGCGAGCGCTGGCACGGCAATGAGGGCTTCGGCCTGATCCACCGTTCGCCGCCGTTGGCGCGTAACGAGCGCAGGCTGATTCTGACCCTGGACTGGCTGGCATGAGGCGCGTTACGGCGTTATCCACTGGCCTTGGCTCTGGCCTTCGCAAAAAGGCTTGAGGTACAGCGCGTCGCTGGCCACGCCGTAATAGTGGATGTGCTCGCGGTAAGGCATGTTGGCAACCTGCGCGTTACGGCAGACACCGAACGCGCCGGTCGGGCATTGCTGCGAGTAGGTCGTCTCGGTCTTCTGCCCGGTCAGTTGTGGCTGGCAGAAGCCGTCTTTGAACAGGCTGGCCGGGATGTTGATATTTTCCTGACAGACTTTGACATCGAGCCGCTCGGCCTGGCTGTGCACCAGACACGCTTGCGCCCACGCGGTGCCCGAAGACATCGCCAGCAGCATCAGCGCCAGGCGAGCGGTCAGTCGCATCACTTGCATCGTTACCTTTCCTTGCTCTTCAATGACCCACGCACTCTTCCAAAGTGATCCCATGCTGCAGAACATCCCCACGCACGTTATCGGCGGCCCGCTGGGCGCCGGCAAAACCAGCCTGATCAAGCGCCTGCTGGCGCAGAAACCCGACAACGAACGCTGGGCGATCTTGATCAACGAGTTCGGACAGATCGGTCTTGACGCCGCGCTGCTGAGCACGGCTGCCGATGGTATCGCAATTGGCGAAGTGGCTGGCGGCTGCCTGTGTTGCGTCAACGGTGTGCCCTTTCAGATTGGTTTGGGACGCCTGCTGCGCAAGGCCCGACCTGATCGTTTATTGATCGAACCTTCAGGGTTAGGTCATCCGGCGCAACTTATGGCGCAATTGCGCGAAGCGCCGTGGCGCGGGGTGTTAGCGGTTCAGCCCGGCGTGATGGTGCTGGATGCGGCGGCGATGGCCGCAGGTCACCCGTTGCCCGCCACGCAACAGGACGCACTGGCGGTAGCGGGGCTGTTGGTGATGAACAAGTCCGAGCAACTGGACCACGCGGCGCGTCAGGTGCTGGGCGCGCAGTTGAAATCACACGGTTTGTTCTGGACCCGGCACGGGGAATTGCCGCTGGATCACTTGCCCGGATTCAGCGTCGGGTCGGTTGTGGATAAACAGGCTGTGGATAACCTGACGCTGCCCGACAGTGTCGGTCAACTGCCTGCGTTGTGGACCGATCCACGTAGGCCCATTTGCCTGAGTCAGAGCAGTGCCGAAGGCTGGAGCATCGGCTGGCGCTGGCATCCGTCGCAGCGGCTCGACTTACAGCGCGTGTTGCACTGGCTGGAAGGCCTGACGTGGCGAAGGGCGAAGATGGTTATCCACAGCGAAGGCGGCTGGTACTCAGCCAACGCGGTCCATGGCGCACCGATTGCCTGGCAAATCAGCGAATGGCGACAGGATTCGCGCCTGGAACTGATCTTTTCCACACCTCAGAGTGTGGATAAGTTACAGGGGCAGCTGGCGGGTTGCCTGGCGTAAGCGACCCCACAACGATTTGCATTTGCCCAGCCGCTACTGCTTCCACTTCTGATGCGATTGGCGCCATTCACTCATTTGGATGACTTCCGCACTGGGTGGTGGTGTTTTGATTTCAAATGGATAGGGGGCCAGTTCGATTTGCGCGGTATGTGCACCGAACATCGTGATGGTGCCGGGGTGACGCTGTTCGCCGGTCACCGTGAACTCGAAGCCGTAGACCCGGGCCAGACGCTTGCGGCCTTGTGCATCGCGGGCGAAGGTCAGGCGGCGCAGTGCGACGGCGTCGTCCAATAGCTGGAGTTCGAGGCGTGCGCAGTGCTGTTTTACGCGGGCCAGCGCCTTTTCGCGCAGACCATGGGCGTGCCACCACCAGGCCGCAGCGCTTGCGAACAGCATCAGCACGAAGATATTTCCCAGGGTCAGCATGACAGGGTGCTCCAACAAAGGAGTGACCAGCTTAACTGCCCGGAGTGATTTACAGCCATACTGCGCCACTTATATTTCTCATTACTGCATTTGCATCGTGTTCAGGATTCCACACCCATGAAACGTACGCCCCACTTGCTCGCCATTCAGTCCCATGTGGTGTTCGGCCATGCCGGCAATAGCGCAGCGGTGTTCCCGATGCAGCGTATCGGGGTCAATGTCTGGCCACTCAACACGGTCCAGTTCTCCAATCACACGCAGTACAAGCAGTGGACGGGCGAAGTACTGGCCCCGCAGCAGATCCCGGCGCTGATCGACGGCATCGCGGCGATTGGCGAGCTAGGCAACTGTGATGCCGTGCTGTCCGGGTACCTGGGCAGTGCGGCGCAGGGCCGCGCGATTCTGACCGGTGTGGCGCGCATCAAGGCCGCCAACCCCAAGGCGTTGTACCTGTGTGACCCGGTAATGGGCCATCCCGAAAAAGGCTGTATCGTCGCTCCGGAAGTCGGGGACTTCCTGCTGGACGAGGCCGCTGCGATGGCCGACTTCATGTGCCCCAACCAGCTGGAACTGGACAGCTTCTCGGGCCGCAAGCCGCAATCACTGCTCGATTGTCTGGCGATGGCCCGCGCGTTGCTGGCGCGGGGTCCCAAAGCGGTGGTGGTCAAACACCTCGACTACCCCGGCAAGGCCGCCGATGGTTTTGAAATGTTGCTGGTGACGGCCGATGCCAGTTGGCACCTGCGTCGTCCGCTGCTGGCATTTCCCCGCCAGCCGGTTGGCGTGGGCGACCTGACGTCCGGGTTGTTCCTGTCGCGGGTTCTGTTGGGCGACGATCTGGTCGCTGCGTTCGAGTTCACCGCAGCAGCGGTCCACGAAGTGCTACTGGAAACCCAGGCTTGCGGCAGCTACGAGCTGGAACTGGTCCGCGCCCAGGATCGTATTGCACACCCACGGGTGAAGTTCGAAGCGGTACGTTTGTAATCTTCAGACCCGGCCAATAGCTCAGGCATCGCTGCCTGAGCCGCAGGGTTACAGTGCTTCTTCCTTGATGTCCTGATAACGCTTTTCCAGTTCCTGGCGGATCTGGCGGCGTTGCTGTGCCTGAATGTAACGACGCTTCGCATCGGCAGATTCCGGCTCCAGCGGCGGGACGCTGGCGGGTTTGCGGTTGTCGTCCACGGCAACCATGGTGAAAAAGCAACTGTTGGAATGGCGTACCGAGCGCTCGCGGATATTTTCGGTCACCACCTTGATGCCGACTTCCATCGAGGTATTGCCGGTGTAGTTGACCGATGCCAGAAAGGTCACCAGTTCGCCGACATGCACCGGCTCACGGAAAATCACCTGATCCACGGACAGCGTTACCACATAGCGTCCGGCGTAGCGGCTGGCACATGCGTAGGCGACTTCATCGAGGTACTTGAGCAACGTACCGCCGTGCACATTGCCAGAGAAGTTGGCCATGTCCGGCGTCATCAATACAGTCATCGACAGCTGGGCGTTTCCGGGTTCCATAGCGTACTCACACGGTCAAGGTGTTCAAAGGACGCCTATGCTGGCGCTCAGAAGGGCTTGCGACAGTTATCGGGACGCTGGAAGGCAGGCGGCCGTCACGCTTGATAACTATCTGTTTCCATATATTGCACCGGCTTTATGTCGAAGGGGGCAGTGATAACCTGCAAAAACCCGTGGATCGGGTTTTTTCCTGCGTTTTAATCGGATTTTGGTGACGAACTGCATGGCTGATGCCTTTGATGGCGTGGCGCTAGCGGTTCAGGACGTCATCTTCACAAGGAGCTTTGCCGCCATGCATGCCATCAACTTCATTCAGGATCTGGCAGTGATCATGCTGGTGGCCGGTGTGGTGACCATTCTGTTTCATCGTCTCAGGCAGCCGGTGGTACTGGGTTACATCGTTGCCGGGTTCATCATCGGCCCGCACACGCCGCCGTTCAGCCTGATCCACGACGAAGACACCATTAAAACCCTGGCCGAGCTCGGGGTCATTTTCCTGATGTTCTGTCTGGGGCTGGAATTCAGCCTGCGCAAACTGTTCAAGGTCGGTGCGACGGCGTTCATCGCGGCTTTCCTCGAAATCTCCCTGATGATCTGGATCGGCTACGAGATCGGCCAGTTCTTCGGCTGGAAAACCATGGATTCGCTGTTTCTGGGCGCGATTCTGGCGATCTCCTCGACCACCATCATCGTCAAGGCGCTCAACGACCTGAAGATGAAGAACCAGCATTTCGCGCAGTTGATCTTTGGCGTGCTGATCGTCGAAGACATCCTCGGCATCGGTATCATCGCGCTTCTGTCCGGCATCGCGGTCAGCGGCTCGGTCAGTTCGGGCGAAGTGTTCTCCACCGTGGGCAAGCTGTCGCTGTTCATGATCGTGGCGCTGGTCGTCGGGATTCTTCTGGTTCCAAGGCTGCTGTCTTACGTTGCCAGGTTCGAAAGCAACGAGATGTTGCTGATTACTGTGCTGGGTTTGTGCTTCGGCTTCTGCCTGCTGGTGGTCAAGCTGGAATACAGCATGGTGCTGGGCGCGTTTCTGATCGGCGCAATCATGGCCGAGTCTCGCGAACTGCTGAAAATTGAACGGTTGATCGAGCCGATTCGAGACATGTTCAGCGCGATCTTCTTCGTCGCCATCGGCTTGATGATCGACCCGAACATCCTGCTGGACTATGCCTGGCCCATCGCGGTCATCACCGTCGCCGTGGTGTTGGGCAAAATGATTTCCTGCGGTCTCGGGGCCTTTATCGCCGGCAATGACGGCCGCACCTCGTTGCGCGTGGGCATGGGACTGTCACAGATTGGCGAGTTTTCCTTCATCATCGCAGCGTTGGGCATGACGCTGCAGGTCACCAGCGACTTTCTTTACCCAGTGGCCGTCGCCGTCTCGGCCATCACCACCTTGCTGACGCCTTATCTGATTCGCGGCGCTGATCCGTTGTCGCTCAAGCTGGCGGCGATCATGCCCCGGCGAGTGGCGCGGGTGTTCGGTATGTATGGCGAATGGCTGCGCAGCATTCAGCCGCAGGGGCAGAGCGCAGTGCTTGCCGGGATGATCCGAAAAATTCTGTTGCAGGTGGGGGTCAATCTGGCGCTGGTGATGGCGATCTTTTTCAGCGGTGCCTACTTCGCCGAGCGTCTTGGCGGCTACATGAGCGAGTGGGTGCCAGACATCAGCCATCAGAAAGCCTGGATCTGCGGCGCGGCACTGTTGCTGTCGTTGCCGTTTCTGATCGCGGCCTACCGCAAGCTCAAGGCGCTGTCGATGCTGCTGGCAGAGATGGGGGTCAAGCCCGAGATGGCAGGTCGGCATACCGTGCGCGTGCGCAAAGTGGTGGCGGAGGTGATCCCGCTATTGTCGCTGGTGGTGATCTTCGTGATGCTGGCAGCGCTGTCGGCGAGCATTGTGCCAGCCAGCGAATTGCTGCTGGTGATTGCGCTGATAGCCGCTCTGGTCGCTGCCTTGCTGTGGCGCTGGCTGATCCGTGTGCATACGCGGATGCAGATCGCGCTGCTGGAGACCCTGGGCAACCATCCGGAGTCATCCGGGCACTGAGCCCGGCGATCTTTTCAGGGGCGGTGCAGCAGGGGTGTCTCAGCTTTCCAGCCAGACATCCCGAGCCCAATGCCAGACCGACTCCCAGCTGTCCTCGGTCACCAGCTCTTCTTCAGCGGACCACAGCAGCACGGTGCCGTCTTCCTCGACGCAGTAATAATCGTCGCCGTCCTGACAAATCGGAATCAGCTCGCGCGGTACGCCCAGGTCCCAGGCGGTCGCGCAGACTTCCGGCAGGTAAGTGTGCGACTGCGGATCGGTCACTGTGACGGGTTCAAGGCTGCCATACACCACATCACTGACCGTCAGGAGAAACTCCTTGAAGACGAACGGAATATTGATGAACAGTTGTTCCTCGATCTCGACCAGTTGGTCTTCATCGGGCAGCTCAAGCGGAACCGGGACGGGTTCGTTTGCTTCACGCAGTTGTTCAATGACTTCTTCCACGACACAGCTCCTTTCACTTGATGGCGCGGGTTATACAGTAGCGTAAAGCCTTTCTCAAAATAACTATCCGAACGGATAAACAAAAAACCCCGGACATGTCCGGGGTTCTGAACGCGAGAACGGAATCTGGTTCAACCGTTCTGGCGAATTCCTGCCACCAGCCATGGCTGGTTGTCGCCTTGTGGCCGCTCCATGTTCCAGCTTTCGCTGAACACTTCGCCCTGATCAAAACGCGACGTCTTGGAAACACCGGAGAAGGTCAGTGTGGCGATGGTCTTGTCGGCACGATCATCGACGCCGTCCAGCTGAACGCTGAGGTTGTCGATGAAGGTCGACTGGAAGCCGTCGCCCAGATCCGCACGTTCCTTTTTCAGGAATTGCAGCATCTGCGGAGTGACGAACTCGGCGATCTTGTCCATCTCGTTGGCGTCCCAGTGCTGCTGCAACGCCTGGAAATGACCGCGAGCCGCTTCCAGAAAGCGCTCCTCATTGAACCAGGCCGGTGCGTTGATCACGGGCGCGGCGGAAGCAGTTGCCGAGCTGCTGAAAATCGGGTTTTGCCCAGGCTGACTGGCTTCACGCTGGTACGGCGCACCGGCAGCGGCCATTTTCGGCTGTTGCTGCTGGCGACGACGCGCGATGAAGCGAAAGATCAGGAAGGCAATGAGACCCATGATCAGGATGTCGAACAGTTGCAGGCCGTTGAAGCCGTCGCCCATGAACATCGACGCGAGCAGGCCACCGGCAGCGATACCGGCCAATGGGCCCAGCCAGCGCGACGCACCGCTGGCCGCAGCGGCAGGCCGGCCAGCAGCGTTAGGCGCGGCTGCCGGAGTGGAGGGTGCGGTCTGACGCGCCTGATGGGTAGGCGCCGAGCCCATGCTCTTGCCGCCACCGAAGCGCGCGGCGTTTACATCCAGACTCATGGTGAGCCCGATGCACAGCGCCATCGCGATGCTTAGAAAACGTTGCATAAGGGTATTCCCGTTTGGTGATTGCACGCGCGTCATGTTGCACAGCCGATGACCACATGAACAGCGCGTTAGTGTTTCGGACTTTTACACAGACAGCGTAGGACTTTTCAGCGCGCTTCGTAGGACTTGTGATTAACCCCACGCAACGAGGTTATACACAGGTCTTGGAACGCCCGGAATAAATGGCCTCTAGGCTTCTGCCCGAAGGGCGTGGGAGCGAGCTTGTTCGCGAAAAGGTCTTTATAATCGCCGAAAATGCATCGACTGAAACATCGCCTTCGCGAACAAGTTCGCTCCCACAAGGGGTTGCGTTAAGCCTGTCGATGCGGTTTTGGGGCCGAATCAACTGCCTGCTTCTGTCCGAAGGACGTGGGAGCGGACTTGTCCGCGAAGGGGTCGGTACATTCCGCGAATATGTATCGCTGGAACCACCGTCTTCGCGAACANCAAGCGAAGCGTCGCCCGGTACGCTCCCACGGCCTCCGGCCAGAATCAAAAGCGGACTTGTGTATAACGCTGAGCGCAGAGCGTGGGAACGATAGTCAGGGGCGTATGGACGATGATTGACCGGCCTACCCTACAACGCCACCAGCTTCGCATAGCCCATCATCAGCCACTTGCTGCCATCAGCGAAGTTGACCTGCACGCGTGCCTGGGCGCCGGCGCCTTCGAAGTTGAGGATGACGCCTTCGCCGAACACCGCATGCTGGACGCGCTGGCCCATGGTGAACTCGGTCTCTGGAATGCCGGTGCCATTGAACAGGCTGCTGCTGTTGAATTTCGGGGTGCCGCCGAACGGGCGGCTGACGCTGTTGGACAGGCGCACTTCCTGAATCAGCGTTGGCGGGATTTCACGTACGAAACGCGAGACCTTGTTGTAGGTTTCGCTGCCATACAGACGACGCGTCTCGGCGTAAGTCATTACCAGCTGTTTCATCGCGCGGGTGATACCGACATAGGCCAGGCGCCGTTCTTCCTCCAGACGGCCCGGTTCTTCCAGGCTCATCTTGTGCGGGAACAGCCCTTCCTCCATGCCCACCAGAAACACATGCGGGAACTCCAGACCCTTGGCGCTGTGTAGGGTCATCAGCTGGATGCTCTCCTCATGCTCCTGTGCCTGAGTGTCTCCAGTCTCCAGTGAAGCATGGCCGAGGAAGGCCGCCAGTGGCGTCAGCTCTTCATCGCTCTCATGGTTCTCGAAGGCGCGTGCGGCGCTGACCAGTTCCTCAAGGTTTTCTACCCGGGCCTGGCCTTTCTCGCCTTTTTCCTGCTCGTGATAAGTGATTAGTCCGGATTGCTCGATGACTGTCTGGGTCATCAGGTGCAGCGGCATCTCCATGACCTTCGCCGACAGGTTCTCGATCAGTTCTATAAACCCGCCCAAGGCAGTCGCTGCGCGCCCGGTCAGGCCCTTGTTGGCGACCAGCAGGCGCATGGCTTCCCACATCGAGACGTCGGCGTGTCGCGCATGCTCACGAATCGCTTCGACGGTTTTTTCACCGATGCCGCGTGCCGGAACGTTGATCACTCGCTCCAGTGCCGCGTCGTTGCCACGGCCTTCGAGCAGGCGCATATAGGCCATGGCGTTCTTGATCTCGGCGCGCTCGAAGAAGCGCTGCCCGCCATAGATGCGGTACGGAATGCGCTCGCGCAGCAGGGCTTCTTCCAGCACCCGCGACTGGGCGTTGGAACGGTACAAAATGGCGATGTCGTTGCGTGAGATACCGGTTTTCAGCGCGCTTTCGATGGTCTCGACCACGTAGCGTGCTTCATCGTGTTCGTTGAAGGCGGCATACAGATTGATCAGTTCGCCGTCACCGACATCGGTCCAAAGCTCCTTGCCCAGGCGACCGCTGTTGTTGACGATCAGCGCGTTGGCGGCCTTGAGGATGCTCGCCGTTGAGCGGTAGTTCTGCTCCAGGCGGATCACTTCGGTATCCGGGAAGTCGGACGAATACTGGTGGATGTTCTCGATCTTCGCACCGCGCCAACCGTAGATGGACTGATCGTCGTCGCCGACCACCATCAGGCTGTCACCGCCTTGAGCGAGCAGGCGCAACCAGGCGTACTGAACAGCGTTGGTGTCCTGGAACTCGTCGACCAACACGTGCCTGAAGCGGCGCTGATAATGCGCGAGCAGGCCCGGATTATCGCGCCACAGGTCCAGGGCGCGCAGCAGCAGTTCGGAGAAGTCGATGACGCCCGCTCGCTGGCAGGCGGTCTCGTAGGCTTCGTAGACACTTTTCATGGTGGTCAGAAACAGATCGCCGCTGGCCTGAATATGTTTCGGGCGCAGGCCTTCGTCTTTCTGACCGTTGATGAACCACTGCGCCTGGCGCGCAGGCCAGCGTTGCTCGTCCAGGCCCAGCTCACGCATCACGCGCTTGACCAGGCGTTGCTGGTCATCGCTGTCGAGAATCTGGAAGGTCTGCACCAGCCCGGCTTCCTGCCAGTGCGCCCGCAGCAAGCGGTGCGCCAAACCGTGGAAAGTGCCCACCCACATGCCGGCCGGGCTGATGCCCATCAGTTGCTCGATGCGGTGGCGCATCTCGGCAGCCGCCTTGTTGGTGAACGTCACCGACAGGACCGAATGCGGGGAGGCTTGCTCGACCTGCATCAGCCAGGCGATGCGATGCACCAGCACACGGGTTTTGCCGGAGCCAGCACCGGCCAGAACCAACTGACGACCCAGCGAGGCAGCTACGGCCTGACGTTGGGCATCGTTGAGGGAATTCAGAAGGAGAGAGAGATCATCGCGCATCGGCGCATTCTAGGGTGCCGCGCGATGACGGGCAAACCATGCTTTGCGTCAGGCATTAAAAAAACCGAGGCGCTGACGACCGGTCGTCGCCTGCTGCGTGAATCGATTGTGCTCAGGCTACGCTGGCTCGAGCTGATACGTGATGTAGGATTATTCCCACATTTTTTTGTGAATTATCTTTTTCAAGCCCGTGAAAGGTGTCCCGGCGTCGTTTAACTGGGCGGCTCGCAGGTCATGTAGTATAACTACAAGAAAGCTACAGCCAGCCCCTTTTCCTCTTGCCGAGTCTGCCCCTTGAATCTGCTGCAACACATCGCCCAGTCACGTCACCTGTTGCGCAAATCGGAGCTCAAGGTAGCCGACCATGTGTTGCTTGACCCTGCGGCCGTGATGCACAGTTCCATGGCTGATCTGGCGCACAGCGTCGGGATCAGCGAACCGACCATCGTGCGCTTCTGCCGCGCCATTGGTTGCACCGGGTTTCAGGACCTCAAGCTGAAGCTGGCGCAAAGTCTGGCGGCGGGAGCCAGTTTCGGCCAGTTCGCAATTCACGAAGACGATTCGGTCGCTGATTACAGCCTGAAGATTTTCGACACCACCCTGCACACGCTCATGGAAGTGCGCGAGAACCTTGATCCTCACGCCTTGCAACTGGCGGTCACGGCAATGGCCGGCGCCAATAGGGTCGAGTTTTACGGTTTCGGCGCGTCAGGCGCGGTGGCTGCCGATGCGCAACACAAGTTCTTCCGGCTGCTGCTGACCGCGGCGGCGTATTCCGACCCGCACATGCAGGCCATGTCGGCCGTCACGCTCAAGCCGACGGATGTAGCGGTGTGTATTTCCCAGTCTGGGCGCTCCAAGGATTTGCTGATCACCGCCAACCTGGTCCGCGAGAGCGGCGCGACGTTGATCACGCTGTGCCCGAGCCAGACGCCGCTGGCCGAGCTGTCCTCGGTCAACCTGGCCATCGATGTGCACGAAGACACCGAAATCTACACGCCGTTGACCTCGCGCATCGCACATCTAGTGGTCATTGATGTGCTGGCGATGGGCGTTGCTATGGCCCGAGGGCCGAGCCTGGTCAACCACCTCAAGAGCGTCAAGCGCAGCCTGCGCGGCTTGCGTCTGTCGCCAAAGTCGATCAAGACCCACGAAGATTGATGCTATTCGCAGTCGCTGCAGCAACGAAGAAAGCTCCCCCCGGAAACCCTGAGGCGTCT
Organism: Pseudomonas syringae pv. cilantro; assembly: GCF_001293775.1. Taxonomy (GTDB): domain Bacteria; phylum Pseudomonadota; class Gammaproteobacteria; order Pseudomonadales; family Pseudomonadaceae; genus Aquipseudomonas; species Aquipseudomonas syringae_P. Next base: position 60,593 of record NZ_LGLN01000039.1, on the reverse strand, counting down.
GGGGAGAGCTGTTCTTAAGCTGTTGCGCGTCGATCAACGTATGACGGTTATGTCGTCAATGCTTACCACCAACTCACCATCCTTATAGATACAGACGGTGGTAATGGTCGGGTCGCTTGGCTGGGTGTATACAACCTGCGCCTCGCCCATGACTGTCAGGCCGGCACCTTCTGTCTTGTAAGTCAGGTTCAGGGCCAGTAGGCCGGTACCACCCCGTGTGTTGCTGACAGCCAGCATCGGGATCGCGTTGCTGGAGGTAGTTGGCACGAGGCCGGCTACTGTCAGGGTGTTCACGCTTGACGTTCTGTCATCGCGCACAATCCAGTTTTTGTTTTTGCCAGTCATTGGGTAGCTCCTTGCTATTAATTGATTCAATGAGTTAATTGCGTCCTGCAGGGCCAGTTTCTGTCGTTTTGGGCACTGGAGCGCGGTAAATATATATTTTTCTCATTTCCGAGCTGGCTATCACGTTTCAAAATTTAACCAAGCTGTCATGTGTCCGCCGTCTGACTGTCACTGCCGCGCTCCATTCTGGTGCTCCCACAAAACGTATTGGGAGACAGGACATGGCTCGGCATTACGATGATTTACCCAACAGCACCGTGAAAACCCGCCGTCAGCAGGAAGATCAGCGTCGCATGGAATTTCGTCGGGCAATCGAGAGCTACAGTGAAGCGCGTCAGCTCAATCAAGAACTCTGTGACTACATGGATGGCGTGAAAAACACCGTCTGGCAGACCGTTACGCCTCCCGCGGTCGACCGTCGAAACGCTCGACAAGCTGGCTGATCTGCGCTCGTTCGCTGCGGATGAACGCAAGGAACGCGTGCGCCACGGGTGACAGGCGTTTGTCTCTGGCCTGCACCACGCACCAGCTTCGGTAGAGCGGAAGCTCCGCCACGGGCAACTCCACCAGAGTGCCAGTGGCGAGCTCCTGACAGACTGCGTGTCGCGTCAGCATCGCCAGGCCCAGCCCGGCCACCACGCATTCACGCTGTGCTTCGCTGGAAGCCACCTCTTGCGTCTGCGTGAAGTGCACGCGCTTTTCCTTGAAATATTCCTCGCAGGCCAGACGTGTGCCCGACCCCGGTTCGCGCGTCAGCAGCGGCCACGGCTCCAGATCTTTCAGGCTCAAGGTTTTGCGGTTGCTCAATGGATGATCGGCCGGTGCGACGGCGACAATCGGATTGTTCAGAAACGGCAGAAACTCCAGTCCCATGTGCTGCGGCACGGCCGACATCACTACCAGATCGTCGCGGTTATCTGACAATCGCCTGATGATCTGCGCACGATTGACCACCATCAAGTTCAGGCTGACCTCAGGATAGTTGCGCTTGAACGCAGCAAACAGATGCGGGATGAAGTATTTGCAGCTCGACTCGACCGCCAGTTTCAACTGCCCCTGCAGCGAGCCCTGCATGTCTGAAAGCTGCATATCCAGGCTTTCCAGGCGTCCGAAAATATCCCGGCTGGCGGATTGCAGGGCTTCAGCCGCTTCCGTCAGGTACAGCTTCTTACCAACGTAGTCGAACAGCGGCTGCCCGATCAGCTCTTCCAGTTGGCGTATCTGCAAACTGACTGCGGGCTGAGTGAGGGACATTTCTTCTGCGGCGCGGCTGTATGAGCGCAGATCACACACTTCGTTGAAGATACGCAGCTGGCGCAATGTGATGCGCATCAATGACTTACGCATAGCTAAAAATTCTTTCTGTCGGGCTGGTCGATAACTATAAGGTTTTACTTATGCATCGCCCAACTTTTACTCATTTTTGTTAATTCTCGATCCGGCATAGGGTGTGTCTGCGACATTGAGTCGCATGCCTGGTTGCAAGAAGCACGAGTGCAGTGCTTGCCTGGATGTGCTGACCGGTTTGGTCTTTAGGGTCGAGGAATCATCAGTGATAACAAAAATTCTGATCGCCAACCGCGGAGAAATCGCCGTCCGCATCGTGCGTGCCTGTGCCGAAATGGGCATTCGCTCGGTGGCGATCTTCTCCGATGCAGACCGTCATGCGTTACACGTCAAACGTGCCGACGAGGCCTACAGCATTGGTGCTGAACCGCTGGCGGGTTACCTGAACCCACGCAAACTGGTCAATCTGGCAGTGGAAACCGGCTGCGATGCGCTGCATCCCGGCTATGGCTTTCTTTCGGAAAACGCTGAACTGGCCGACATCTGCGCCGAACGTGGCATCAAGTTCATCGGCCCTTCGGCAGAAGTGATTCGCCGCATGGGTGACAAGACCGAAGCGCGGCGCAGCATGATCAAGGCCGGCGTACCGGTAACACCGGGCACCGAAGGCAATGTCGCGGATATCGAAGAAGCGCTGGCCGAAGGCGAACGCATCGGGTATCCGGTGATGCTCAAGGCCACTTCCGGTGGCGGCGGGCGTGGCATTCGCCGCTGTAACAGCCGCGAAGAGCTGGAGCAGGCTTTTCCCCGGGTGATTTCCGAGGCGACCAAGGCCTTCGGCTCGGCGGAAGTCTTTCTGGAAAAATGCATCGTCAATCCCAAGCACATCGAAGCGCAGATCCTCGGCGACAGCTTCGGCAACGTTGTGCACCTGTTCGAGCGGGACTGTTCGATTCAGCGCCGCAACCAGAAGCTGATCGAGATCGCGCCAAGCCCGCAACTGACCCCGGAGCAGCGCGCTTACATCGGTGATCTGTCGGTGCGTGCCGCCAAGGCTGTGGGTTACGAGAACGCCGGCACCGTGGAGTTTCTGCTCGCCGAGGGCGAGGTGTACTTCATGGAGATGAATACCCGTGTGCAGGTCGAGCACACCATCACCGAAGAAATCACCGGTATCGACATTGTTCGCGAGCAGATCCGTATTGCGTCCGGCTTGCCGTTGTCGGTCAAACAGGAAGACATCATTCATCGCGGTTTTGCCCTGCAGTTTCGGATCAACGCAGAAGACCCGAAAAACAATTTCCTGCCCAGCTTTGGCAAGATCACCCGGTATTACGCGCCCGGCGGACCTGGCGTGCGCACCGACACGGCGATTTACACCGGCTACACGATTCCGCCGTTCTACGACTCGATGTGTCTGAAGCTGATCGTCTGGGCGCTGACCTGGGAAGAGGCGATGGACCGCGGCCTGCGTGCGCTGGATGACATGCGTCTGCAAGGGGTGAAGACCACTGCGGCCTATTACCAGGAAATTCTGCGCAACCCGGAATTTCGCAGCGGTGAGTTCAACACCAGCTTTGTCGAAAGCCACCCTGAGCTGACCAATTATTCGATCAAGCGCAAACCCGAAGAGCTGGCCCTGGCCATCGCTGCCGCCATTGCCGCACATGCAGGCTTATGAATGAGTCAGCTGCAAGTTGTCAGCTGCAAGCTTCAAGCAAGAGCGACTCGGCTTTTACTTGCGGCTTGTAGCTTGAAACGTGCAGCTTGAAAGGAGCTACCAATGACCAAGAAGATCTTTGTAACCGACACCATCCTGCGTGACGCTCACCAATCGTTGCTGGCGACCCGCATGCGCACCGAAGACATGCTGCCGATTTGCGACAAGCTCGACAAGGTCGGCTACTGGTCGCTGGAAATGTGGGGCGGCGCGACGTTCGATGCCTGTGTGCGGTTTCTCAAGGAAGACCCGTGGGAGCGTCTGCGCCAGCTGCGTGCGGCGTTGCCCAACACCCGTTTGCAAATGCTGCTGCGCGGGCAGAACCTGCTGGGTTATCGGCATTACAGCGATGACGTGGTCAAAGCGTTCGTGGCCAAGGCGGCGGTCAACGGCATCGACGTGTTCCGGATTTTCGATGCGATGAACGATGTGCGTAACCTGCGCGTTGCCATCGAAGCGGTTAAAGCGGCTGGCAAGCATGCGCAGGGCACCATCGCGTATACCACTAGCCCGGTTCACACCATCGAAGCATTCGTCGCGCAGGCTCGGCAAATGGAATCCATGGGTTGCGACTCGGTGGCCATCAAGGACATGGCAGGTCTGCTGACGCCCTATGCCACCGGCGAGCTGGTCAAGGCGCTGAAAGCCGAACAGTCGCTGCCGGTGTTCATTCACTCGCATGACACCGCCGGTCTGGCCGCGATGTGTCAACTCAAGGCGATTGAAAGCGGCGCGGACCATATAGACACGGCGATCTCAAGCTTCGCCTGGGGCACCAGCCATCCGGGCACCGAGTCGATGGTCGCGGCGCTCAAAGGCAGCGAGTTCGATACCGGCCTGGATCTGGAGCTGTTGCAGGAAATCGGTTTGTACTTCTACGCAGTGCGTAAGAAATATCACCAGTTCGAGAGCGAATTCACCGCAGTCGATACCCGCGTGCAGGTCAATCAAGTGCCGGGCGGGATGATTTCCAACCTCGCCAATCAGCTCAAGGAGCAGGGTGCGCTCAATCGCATGAGCGAAGTGCTGGCGGAAATTCCGCGCGTGCGCAAAGACCTGGGTTATCCACCGCTGGTGACGCCGACCTCGCAGATCGTAGGCACTCAGGCGTTCTTCAATGTGCTGGCGGGGGAGCGCTACAAGACCATCACCAACGAAGTGAAGCTTTATCTGCAAGGCGGGTACGGCAAGGCGCCGGGGCAGGTCGATGAAACGCTGCGTCGTCAGGCGATTGGTAACGAAGAGCTGATCGATGTTCGTCCTGCTGACCTGCTACGGCCGGAGATGACCAAGCTGCGCGCCGATATTGGTGCGCTGGCCAAATCCGAAGAGGACGTACTGACTTTTGCGATGTTCCCGGACATTGGCCGCAAGTTTCTGGAAGAGCGCGCTGCCGGGACCCTGACGCCGGAAGTGTTGTTGCCGATCCCCGAAGCCGGAAGCGTGGCCAAGGCAGGCGGCGAGGGTGTGCCGACCGAGTTCGTTATCGATGTACATGGCGAAACCTATCGGGTGGACATCACCGGCGTGGGCGTCAAGGCCGAGGGCAAGCGCCACTTTTACCTGACCATCGACGGCATGCCGGAAGAAGTGGTGTTCGAGCCACTCAACGAATTTGTCGGCGGCGGTGCCAGCAAACGCAAGCAGGCCAGCGCGCCGGGCCACGTCAGCACCACCATGCCGGGCAACATCGTCGACGTGCTGGTCAAGGAAGGCGATGTGGTCAAGGCCGGGCAGGCCGTGCTGATTACCGAAGCCATGAAGATGGAAACCGAAGTCCAGGCGTCGGTGGCCGGCAAGGTCGTGGCCATCCACGTTGCCAAGGGCGACCGCGTCAATCCGGGCGAGATACTGGTCGAGATCGAAGGCTGATCAGCCGTTCACAACATTCAACTGTTTACCTCGGGGAAGCACTGGTGGCTTCCCTTTTTTTATTCTGCAGGCGGGTTCAGTAGTAACGACTCTCGTTCCTCACGCTGCAATGGGCATTTCTGGACGCGCTGCGTCACACGATAGTTGAAATAAGGGCTTCTGCCCGGAGGGCGTGGGAGCGGACTTGTCCGCGAAGGGTTGCGAAGCG
>NZ_LGLN01000039.1:21715-54726 GCF_001293775.1 Pseudomonas syringae pv. cilantro | reverse complement strand
GTCCGCTCCCACACAAGCCAAGCGTCGTTCCTTCATCGAAACGCTTCAAGCCCTTTGATCTGCTGCCCGTCCGCGAAGTTATCCATAGCCAGCCAGCGTTCAAACGCCTTGCGCAATTCGGGCCATTCGCTGTCGAGCATTGAGTACCACGCGGTGTCTCTGCTCTGGCCTTTGACCACCATATGCTGGCGGAAGGTGCCTTCGTAGCTGAAACCGAATCGCTCGGCAGCGCGTTTCGAACGGGCGTTGTTGGCGTTGCATTTCCATTCCAGGCGGCGATAGCCCAGCGCAAAGGCTTCTTTCGCCAGCAGGTAAATGGCTTCTGTGCTTTTGGTCGTGCGTTGCATGGCGGCACTGAAGGTCACGTGGCCAATCTCGATCCGGCCGTGGGCCGCGACGATCGACATCAGGCTGATGACGCCTTCGGCGTTGCCGGTCTGTTGATCGACGACCGTGTAAAACCACGGGTCGGAGGCGGCTTGATGCCCGGTCAGCCACGCATCAAACGCGCTGCGTTCGATAAAAGGGCCGTACGGCAGATAATCCCAGAGCTTCGGATCAGCATTCGGGCCCTGAAGCACAGCCCACAAATCATCGGTGTGACGCGTGGCATCCAGTTTTTCCAGACGAATGAAACGACCGGTCAGTGTGGTAGTGGTCGGCAATGTGGCGGCTTGCCAGTCCAGCAGAGTGTCAGACATGCATCACTTCCTGTTTCAGAGCGCTTTACGAAATTGGATGAGGCCCGGTCGCTCGGCAATCCGTTCGTACAACTGAATCGCGGTGGCGTTGGTTTCATGGGTCAGCCAGTGCACCTTGTCGCAGCCATCGGCCTTGGCAGCGGCGTAGACAAATTCGATCAGTCGGCGGCCGATACCGGTCCCGCGTTGCTCGGGGGCGACGATCAGGTCTTGCAGGTAACAGGCATTGTTGATGCTCCAGTTCGAGCGATGGTAAATGAAGTTCACCATGCCCACGGCCGTGCCATCCCGCCAGGCCAGCGCCGAATGAGTCGGCTCGTTCGGGTCGATCAGGCGCTGCCAGGTCATTTCGCTCACGCCTGCGGCCAGTTCGGTCTTGTAGAAATCAAGGTAGGCCAGCCATAGCGGTAGCCAGGCGTGCTGGTCGTCGGCAGTGACAGGGTGGATGTCGGCGTAAGTCATGAAGCTCTCCCTTCAGCTCATCAAGCGAGCAATTTGCTGGTCGTTCAACTCCGAGCTGGCGGCGAGCCCATCGCGCACACCGGCGATGTCCCGGGCATCGCGGTTCTGGCTGAGTTTGCGTTTGCCTTGCAGGCGCTGCACGGGCAGGGCAAACCCGACAATCGCGCCCAGCATGCTGGCGATGTAATCCGCAGGCGCATCGTTAATGGACCACGGCTGCGCGCGACCGGACTCGTGTCTGGCTGTCAGCTCGCCGACCAGGCGTTGCAATCGCTCCGGGTCAGTAAAGCATTCAACGTTGCCATAGGCATGCACGGCCAGGTAATTCCAGGTGGGCACGACCTTGCCGTGCTCCGCCTTGCTCGGGTAGTAAGCGGGGCTAATGTAAGCGTCGTCGCCGGGAAAGATCACCATGGCCTCGACACCCGCGTTCAACTGCTGCGCCTGCGGATTGGCCTTGGCCAGGTGCCCGTACAACGTGCCAAACGCGCCTTGATCACGGCGCAACAGCAATGGTAGATGAGTCGCCTGCAAACCGTCTTCGCCATAGGTGACCAGAATGGCCAGCCGTGTCCGCTCGATTTGCTCGTGCAGGCGAAGGGTGTCGTTGTCCTTGAAGGCGGCGGGCGTGTACATGGCGATTTCCCTGAGTGAGTGACGGAAGCCTAAGCGGTCCATTGGTCTGTTGTAAGATCCATTTCTGACAGATTTCATGGGACCAATAGCATGTCCACCGACCTCTCCGCGTTTCCGTCCACGCTCACCGGTATTGAACTGGACCCGTGTTACGGGTTGAGCAAGCAGCTTTACGAGATCCTGCGCCAGCAGATTCTTGACGGCAGCCTGGGCGGCGGAATTCGGCTGCCGGCCAGTCGGGATCTGGCCCGGTCATTGTCGATATCCCGCAACAGCGTGATGCGTGCCTACGATCAGTTGTACGCCGAAGGCTTCGTCGCGGGGCGGGTCGGCGATGGCACTTATGTCGCACAGCTTTCCGGGGCTTGCGCCGGGCTTCGGTCTGCTGCCTGCGAAAAGCTATCCACCGAGTTACCCATAGGTTTGCACACAGGGTTATGCACAGCTTTATCAACAGATACGGCCGAAATCCCCTTGAAGTCGCACGTTGAAGTTATCCACAGCCCGTCGCTGAAATTTCTCGAAAATCACCATTTACAAGTGCCACCGAGTGACGCGCCCAAGGCCTTCCGGGTCGGTGTTCCGGCCTTCGATCTTTTTCCGTTCGCCTTATGGGGCAAGCTTTATGCGGCTTTTTGGCGCAAGCCCGACCTTGGTCAGCTGGGCTACGGCGCTGCGGCGGGAGAATGGCGCTTGCGAGAGCTGATTGCGGTTTATCTTCGCTCCTCACGGGGCCTGCACTGTACGGCTGAGCAAATTGTGATCACCAATGGTGCGCAGCATGCAATCAGCCTTTGTGCACAGCTGCTGTTGACGCCGGGGGAGGGCGTTGCGCTCGAGAACCCTGGCTATCGCGCTGCCGGGCATGCGTTCGCAATGGCGGGTGGCCGATTGCAGGGGATCGCGGTGGACAGCGAAGGCATGCGCTGTGTCGATCTGGAGCAGGCCGATTGCCAACTGGCGTACGTCACTCCTTCGCATCAGTACCCGACAGGAGCGGTGATGAGCCTGGCGCGGCGCCTGGAGTTGCTGGCTTGGGCGCGGAAACATCAAGGCTGGATCATCGAAGACGATTATGACGGCGAGTACCGCTACAGCGGCTCGCCGCTGGCACCTCTGGCCGCGCTAGATCAGGATGGTCGCGTGGTTTATATCGGCACGTTCGGCAAGATGGCCTTTCCTGCCTTGCGCCTCGGTTATCTGGTGTTGCCGAACGCGTTGGTGCAGCCGTTCAGCCAGCGCAAGGCGGTCGACATCCGCCATACGGAAATCGGTGTGCAGGCGGTCATGGCGCAATTCATCGCTCTGGGGCATTTTCAGCGCCACATCCGCCGCATGCGGCGTGCAGCCCAGAGTCGACGCAATGCGCTGTTCGCGGGCTGGCCCGAGGCTATTCCGGGTTGTGCGGCAATGCCCAAGGGCGTCGCAGGGCTGCATGTGGTCGTCAAGGTCGACAGCGTGGCGCGTGAGACCGAGCTGATCGCCAAAGCCAGAAGCGTGGGTGTCGAAATGAACGCACTGAGTGAATACTGGCTGCCCGATTCCAGCGAGCCTGTGGATAATCGCGCCGGGCTGGTGCTGGGTTTTGCCGCCGTGCCGGAGGCAGCCATTGCAGATGCGCTGAACAGGCTGCGCGAGGCCTGGTCGGAGTAGGCGGTCGGCACGCGTATAATCGGCTCTTTGGCTACCTGTCTTCGAGAGACCTATGAACAATTCTCTGTCTGCAACACCCGGACGCAAGTTCGGCGCGCCACTGGCTGCGCTGTTTCTGCTGTTGATGGGCGCACAGTTTCTGCTGCTCAGCGTCGGCACTCGCCAAGTGATGCTGTGGATCGTCGGCGCAGCGCTGGGTGTGACGCTGTATCACGCCGCGTTTGGCTTCACCTCGGCGTGGCGGGTGTTTATCCGGGAACGACGCGGCGCTGGCCTGCGGGCGCAAATGGTCATGCTGGCGGTGGCGGTCGTGCTGTTTTTCCCGGCACTGGGGGCGGGCACGCTGTTTGGTCAGCCGGTGACCGGGCTGGTCGCACCGGTCGGCATTTCGGTGGTCGTCGGCGCGTTCATCTTCGGCATCGGCATGCAACTGGGCGGTGGTTGTGCGTCGGGCACACTGTTCACTGCCGGTGGCGGTAATGCACGGATGCTGGTCACGCTGCTGTTCTTCATCCTCGGCTCGCTGATCGCGACTCACCACGTGGACTGGTGGTTTGCGCTGCCTGCATTTGCGCCCGTTTCAGTGGTCAAAAGCTTTGGCGTACTGCCTGCATTGATCGTGAACCTGGCGCTGTTTGCCTTGATTGCGTTGATCACCGTCAAGCTGGAAAAGCGTCGTCATGGCCAGCTTGAAGCGCCGGTGACCACGGAGCATCGTGGCCTGCGCCGGGTGCTGCGCGGGCCGTGGGTGCTGGTCTGGGGCGCGGTGGCGCTTGCGGTGCTGAACTACGCGACGCTGGCGCTGGCCGGACGGCCATGGGGCATCACCTCGGCGTTCGCTTTGTGGGGCGCGAAAGCGGCGAGCAGCCTGGGTGTCGATGTCGGCAGCTGGGTGTTCTGGCAGAGCGCCGCGAATGCCAAGGCGCTGGCGGCACCGGTGTGGCAAGACATCACCAGCGTGATGGACATCGGCATCATGCTCGGCGCCTTGCTGGCGGCAGGATTGGCCGGACGCTTCGCGCCGAGTCTGGATATCCCGACGCGTTCGCTGGTGGCTGCGGTCATCGGTGGTCTGCTGTTGGGTTATGGCTCGCGATTGGCTTACGGCTGCAACATCGGCGCGTATTTCAGCGGGATCGCCTCCGGCAGTCTGCACGGCTGGCTGTGGCTGGTCGCGGCGTACATCGGCAACGTGGTCGGCGTCAGGCTGCGCCCGATATTCTTTACCGGCGAGCGCCCGCAAGTGGCGTTGAGCAGCTGCTGAAAGCGTCGAAACCCCCGAGATTAAGCGGTCGTCTGCGAACCATCTGCTGCATTGGCATTCAAAGCCTGTGCAGTAGCGTCCGCATGCGGTTCGCTTATTCATCCGAGGGGTATTCCTTTGCAGCAGACGATCATTTCGAAAATCCGTTTTCTCGGCAAGACCATCGGTTACGTGGGTTGGTCGCTTTTCTGGCTGTTGATCTGGGACGTCATCGTCACCGTCGACTTCATGCTCTTTCTGGATCGCAAGATCAACCTGCCGTCGTTGCCGCTGACGTTGCTTGGTTCGGCATTGGTCGTGCTGACCAGCTTTCGCAATTCCAGTGCCTACAATCGTTGGTGGGAAGCGCGCACGTTATGGGGCGCGATGGTCAACAGCTCACGCAGTTTCGCTCGCCAGGTACTGACGCTGGTCGAGGATGATGACGGCATCAACCCGGTCAAAGCCACTTTGTTGCGTCGCCACGTGGCCTACGTGAAATGCCTGTCTGCGCACTTGAAGGGCGTTGAGTGCGGCGAAGAGATTCAGATGCTGATTCCTCGCGAAGAATTCGAGCGTCGTCACGACACCAACAACTTCCCTAACGACCTGCTCAACACGTCGGCGGCGCTGTTGGCCAAGGAATACCAGGCGGGGCGTCTGGACAGCATTCGGCTGGCGCGTCTGGAATCGACCATGGTCGACATTTCCAATTGCCAGGGCGGTATGGAGCGGATTGCCAATACGCCGTTGCCTTATCCGTACGTGGCGTTCCCGAGGCTGTTCATCACGCTGTTCTGCCTGATCGTGCCGATCGGTCTGGTGGAAACCCTTGGCTGGTTCACGCCGCTGGCCTCCACCGTAGTGGGCTTCATGCTGTTGGCGATCGAGAAGATCGGTACCGATTTGCAAAGTCCGTTTCGGGCCAGCGAGCATGTGATTCAGATGAATGCATTGTGCAACAACATCGAACGCAATCTGGATTCGATGCTCAGGGGCGCACAGGAGGAATGCAAGGCTTCTTAAGGAAAGTGAGGCGTGCCGCGTGTGCGGGACGCCTCGGATGGAGCAGGGGAATTACAGTGGCTTAACGCAGCTCGCCACACAGGTCCAGCTCGACCAGCCGCCGGACTTCTTCAGTCGTCAGACCGGCACCCAGCAGCGTGTGCAGTTTGCCAAGTGCCGCCTCGCGGGTCATGCCGCCACCGGAAAGCACGCCTGCACTGCGCAGGCGGCTCCCGGCTTCGTACACGTCCAGCTCGACACCGCCTTCATGGCACTGCGTGATCGCGACCACGCAGATGCCGCGCGCCCGGGCGTTTTCCAGGCTGGCGATAAAGTGCGGGTCATCACTCGGGCCAGTACCGCTGCCGAAGCACTCCAGCACCAGCCCTTGAATACCACTGGCGATCAGACCATCGACTTGAGCGGCGCCGATGCCCGGAAACAGGGGCAATACAGCGACCTGCGCCAGGGTTTTCGGCTGACGGTAATTCAGCGCATCGGGCAGCGACACCGCCGCGTGACCGCCACGCGAGCGTTGCAGCGGCGCAAACGGTTGACGCCCGAAGCTGCGAATTTTGGCGCAGCGGACCGGGGTCATCAGCTGGCCGTGGAAATACAGCTGCACACCCGACACCAGGCCGGAGCCCAGCGCGAGCAGGGCACCGTTGACGTTTTCCCAGGCATCGCTGTCTTGCACGCCCGCGGGCAGCATCGAACCGGTGAACACAACCGGTGCGCCGAACCCCAGCAACTGAAAGCACATGGCAGCGGCGCTGTAGGCGAGGGTGTCAGTGCCATGCAGCACCAGCACGGCGTCGCAGCCATCGACATCCACCGCCTCAATCACCGCATCGCGCAAGCGCAGCCAGTAAGCAGGGGTCATGTTAGCGCTGTCGATCAGCGGTGACATCTCGCGAAAACGCCACTCGGGCACCACCAGTTCCGGGTGCTCGGCCAATTGCCCGGCCATTCGCGCCTCGAAACCCGAAGCAGGCGCCAGGCCGTTGGCACTGGCCTGCATGCCGATGGTGCCGCCGGTGTAAAGAACCATGACTCGCTGAGCGGGTTGATGTGCATCATGAGTCATGGTTGTTCTCCGGCGTATGTCGCGTGGGTTATCGGGCTTCGGTCGCAGTCTTGCCAGCCAGTTCGGCATCGTGTGTCGACTGACGGCTCGGGTTGGCAGGCCAGGCGTTGCGGTCGAGGTCCAGATCAGGGAACTGGCTGGAATCGAACACCGGTGTCTTGATGCCTGCCCGACGCTGCGCATCGTAGTCGTTCAGAATGCGCTTGACGACTTTGAACAGCATCGCCAGGGCGATCAGGTTGACGAACGCCAGCATGGTCATGGTGATGTCGGCAAACGCCAGGACGTCTTTCAGATCGACGACGGCGCCCCACATGATCAGGGCCAGAACGGCGATGCGATAGAGGACGATGGCCTTGAGCTTCTCGCCAAACAGGAACCGCAGGCTGTTTTCGCCCAGGTAGTAGTTGTAGAGAATCGAGGTGAAGACGAACAGTGCCAGCGCGACGCTGATGAAGATGCGACCCCAGTCACCGACCACAGCGGCCAGCGAGTTCTGCGCCAGTACGATACCGTTACCGTCGTAACCGATGTCGTAGATACCGGACAGCAGGATCAGCAGCGCGGTGCAGGTGCAGATGACGAAAGTGTCGAGAAACACGCTGAACGCCTGAACCACGCCTTGCGCGACCGGGTGTTCCACGTGTGCTACGGCCGCTACGTTGGGCGCACTGCCCAAGCCGGCTTCGTTGGCGAAAACGCCGCGTTTCACGCCCATCACGATCGCGCTGCCGACCAGACCGCCGAACACCGGATCAAGGCCGAAGGCGCTTCTGACGATGGTCATCAGCATGCCTGGCACGTGGTCGATCTGCAGCACGATGACGTAGATGGTGACCGCGATGTAGATCAGGGTTTTGACCGGCACCAGCAGGTCGGAAATCGCCGCGATGCGCTTGATGCCGCCGACGAACGCCAGACCCAGCAACACAACCAGGCAGATGCCGGTGGTCCGGGTATCGATGTTGAACGCGCTTTTCAGCGAGTCGGTCACGGCGTGGGATTGCAGGCCGTTGAAGGCAAAGCCGAAGGTCACCAGCAGCAGTACGGCCATGACCATACCCAGCCAGCGCTTACCCAGACCGTGCTGGATGTAATACGCCGGACCGCCGCGGAACTGGCCTTCGGAGTCCTTGCGCTTGTAGAGCTGAGCCAGCGAACACTCGATGAAGCTGCTGGACATGCCGACCAGAGCAGTGACCCACATCCAGAACACGGCACCCGGACCGCCCAGCGTCACGGCAATGCCGACGCCTGCGATGTTGCCTGCACCGACGCGACCCGCAAGGCTGAGCATCAGGGCCTGGAACGAACTCAGCTGGCCGGCGCTGCTGCGCAGACTGTCGCGGAACACCGAGAACATGTGGAAAAAGTGTCGAAACTGAACGAAACGCGAGCGGATCGTGAAGTAACTACCCAGGCCAACGATAAGTACGATCAGTACCTTACCGGAGAGAAAGTCGTTAATCATTTCCAGCATTTTTGTTATTCCTCGCTACTTTTGAGGGGGCGCACTATACCGGTGCAAAGTTTTTACGTCTGTAGTCGCTTTGTTGTGAGGCTGATTCTCCATTCGCGACACTGAATGAATACTTCCTTGGATGGCTCGTCGGAAGTGAGCTGCCGAAGGCTCTGGGTCCAGCATTGGAGCCCTTTACCGCAGGCAAAAAAAAGGGTCTGGAGAATCACTCCCAGACCCTCAAAAAATTGAGGGGTGTCTAGGCCCTCAATCTGGTGAGCAGGTTGCGCAGGTCATTCCGGTCAGGCCTTCAGTGGCGCCAGACGTGGAGCGATCATGTTTTCCGGGCGCAGGATGTCGTCGAGCATGGCGTCGTCGAGCAAGCCTTCTTCACGGACCAGTTCCAGTACGCCACGGCCGGTTTCCAGCGCGATGCGGGCGATGCGGGTGGAATTTTCGTAACCGATGTACGGGTTCAGCGCGGTGACCAGGCCGATCGAATGCTCGACCAGTTCGCGGCAGCGCTGTTCGTTGGCGGTGATGCCGACGATGCAGTGTTCGCGCAGCATGTCCATGGCGCGTTGCAGCAGGCGGATCGAATCGAAAATCTTGTAAGCGATCAGCGGCTCCATCACGTTGAGCTGCAACTGTCCGCCTTCGGCCGCCATGGTCAGCGACAGGTCGTTGCCGATGATTTCAAAGGCCACCTGATTGACCGCTTCCGGGATGACCGGATTGACCTTGCCGGGCATGATCGAGCTTCCAGGCTGGCGCGCTGGCAGGTTGATTTCATTGATGCCGGTGCGTGGGCCGCTGGACAGCAGGCGCAGGTCGTTACAGATCTTCGACAGCTTGACGGCGGTACGCTTGAGCATGCCCGAGAACAGCACGAAAGCGCCCATGTCGGAGGTCGCTTCAATCAGGTCGGCGGCTGGAACCAGCGGCTGGCCGCTGATCAGCGCCAGGCGGTCGACGGCCAGTTTCTGATAGCCAGGGTCGGCGTTGATACCGGTGCCGATGGCAGTGCCGCCCAGGTTCACTTCGGTTAAAAGCTCGGGCGCCAGGCTGCGCAGACGGTTGAGGTCTTCGGTCAGCGTGGTGGCGAAGGCGCGGAATTCCTGACCCAGGGTCATCGGCACCGCGTCCTGCAGCTGGGTACGGCCCATTTTCAGCACGTGATTGAATTCTTCGCCCTTGGCCGCGAACGCCTGGATCAGGCTGGACAGGCTGGCGAGCAGGGCGTCATGGCCCAGCAACAGACCCAGACGGATCGCCGTCGGGTAGGCGTCGTTGGTCGACTGCGCCATGTTCACGTCGTTGTTCGGGTGCAGGTGCTTGTAGTCGCCTTTTTCGAAGCCCATGGCTTCCAGTGCGATATTGGCGATGACTTCGTTGGCGTTCATGTTGGTCGACGTACCCGCGCCGCCCTGAATCATGTCGACCACGAACTGATCATGGAAATCGCCACGAATCAGTCGGGCACAGGCCTCGCTGATCGCCGCATGCTTGGCCTCGTTGAGGTGTCCGAGTTGGTGGTTTGCATCAGCTGCCGCCTGCTTGACCATGGCCAGGGCCACAACCAGTTTCGGGTAGTGCGAAAGCGGCACGCCGGAAAGGTGAAAATTGTTCACCGCTCGCAGGGTCTGGATGCCGTAATAAGCGTTGGCAGGTACTTCGAGAACACCAAGCAGGTCTTTTTCGATGCGTGATGATGCAGACGAGGACATGATAAAAAAGGTCTCAAAAGAGGCACGGACAATGCCGGAACGCCACGAATGGTGGGCTTGCCAGATAAAATTGACCAATGCTGTTAAACGCTAGCCTATGCAATAACGGCATAATGAGCGTGCAACTCGGACCAGTCTCGGCGCGTAAACCGGGCAATATTGTCGCACCCTGTTTGCGCATGCCTGCCGATCAGCAGGGTCTGATCATGTATCGGCGCTGCGTTGCCGGTCGTCCCAGTGGGACCGTTTGAAACCGATGCCTTGCGAGGCCGCCATCCATTGTCCGGGAGGACCTGATGAATCTGGAAAGCAAATGGCTGGAGGATTTCAGCGCCCTGGCTGCCACTCGCAGCTTTTCCCAGGCGGCCGAGCGCCGTTTCGTGACCCAGCCGGCGTTCAGCCGGCGTATCCGCAGCCTGGAGGCCGCGTTGGGGCTGACCCTGGTCAACCGCTCGCGCACTCCGGTCGAACTGACGGCTGCCGGGCAGTTGTTTCTGGTGACGGCGCGCACGGTGGTCGAGCAACTGGGCGAGGTGGTGCGCCATCTGCATCATCTGGAAGGCGGGCAGGGCGAGGTCATGCAGGTTGCTGCGGCGCATTCGCTGGCACTTGGCTTCTTTCCGCGCTGGATTGCCCAGTTGCGTAACGAAGGGCTGAACATTGCGACCCGTCTGGTGGCCACTAACGTCGGCGACGCCGTACATGCCCTGCGCGAGGGCGGTTGTGATCTGATGCTGGCGTTCTACGATCCGGATGCGGCGTTGCAGATGGATGCGGAAATTTTCCCGTCCTTGCACCTGGGGCATACCGAGATGCTGCCGGTCTGCGCGGCCGACGCCGAGGGTCAGCCTTTGTTCGATATGGAAGGCGAGGCCAGTGTGCCGTTGCTTGCCTATAGCGCAGGTGCCTTTCTCGGGCGTTCGGTGAATCTGCTGCTACGTCAGCGCAATTTACGCTTCACAACGGTTTACGAGACAGCGATGGCCGATAGCCTGAAAAGCATGGCGCTTGAAGGGTTGGGTATCGCCTGGGTGCCTCGGTTGAGTGTGCGCGCCGAACTGGCGCGCGGTGAGTTGGTGGTGTGTGGCGGGCCGCAATGGCACGTTCCGCTGGAGATTCGTCTGTACCGCTGTGCGCTGGTGCGCAAGGCCAATGTGCGTCTGCTGTGGCGCAAGCTTGAAAGCGCTGCTTCATGACAAGGACCGCTCCTGGCGATGCCAGGGAGCGACCCGGTTTTGTTCAGGGGTGCCTATTCAGGTGCTCGGCAATTATTTGCTTGTTTGCGTCGCTGTAGACGTAGCAGTTGGAGCGTATTTTTTCGTGGCTTTCGATAATATTCGTCTGGCACCACCAGCCACCTTTGTAGAGAATCTCCGCTGCCTCATGAGTGCCACCGAGCATATGGCCCAGTTCGTGCGCGGGGATGGCGTACGTTTCCAGGGAGGCTATGCCCGTGTAGCTTTTGTCCTCACTCGCGCCCAGCGTATTGGAGTTGATCTTGTTCTGAGTCAACAACAGGTACTTGGTGGTTGCGTCGCGTTCCATGCCGCTGTCGATGACATACCGATCCATCCTGTTTTTCCAGGCGTAAAAGGTCTCGTCCACATCGTCATTCTGATAAGCGAAATCCGTAAGGCCCGGGATGTCGCGAATGAATGTCAGCCTCACATAGCGATCGGTAAAGCTTTCCAGATCCTTGATAAGCCAGGCGAAGTAATCCTGGCGTAGTTCGTGGGTGTTGTGATGTGCGAGGTCGTCGTGGAGAACGAGGTTTAGCGTCAGCGGCCGTTTGGAGCCGGTCTGATCAGCCCATGCCCCGTGACTCAGCGCCAGTGTGCAGAACAGCAGTAGGTAGTTTGTGTATTTTTTAAGCATTGTACTCATCCTTGAGTCGTTGAATTAATAGTCGGTACGTTGTGAACGGCGGCTGTCAGTTGACGGCAGGTCCGTTGTCAACGTAGTTGCGAATCAGGTCCCTGTTGGCTTCGCTGAAGTAATAGCAGGGGATGATCGACGTCGAGAAGTCCCCCCACATGGTCGTCTGGCATGGAAAGCCGGTTGCGGCCTCGTGTGTGGCGCCAAACAGGTGGCCTATTTCGTGTGCCAGCGTGTTGTAGTTCTTCAGTGATGCAATGGCAACGTTGTAGTTTGCTGCCGATACCCCGTGTGTCCACGTGCTGATTTTATTGGATGTCAGAAACACGTACTTATGCCGTCTTGACGGCAGCGGCAGATTTTTTGCGTCCGCGTAGTTTTCGCTTATGGAAGACAGGTTGGTTAGCAGTTCGGCCTTTTCCAGCCCGCGATAGTTGAAGTCCGTGATTCCGGGTTCATTGCTGACAGAGATGACGGTGACTCTACGCCCGGTGATCTCATCCAGTTGGTCGATCAGGGGGCTCAAGTAACTCTCTCCCAGATCGGCGCGTTCCTGCTGTGTAAGCTGATCATGCATGAACAGAAACAGCACCAGATTGGGCCCGCCTGCATTTGCAAAAGGCAGGTAAAGAAAGACTGCCAGACACAGCCATGTTTTCAGTAGGTTTTTCATAAGCACGTTCTCGTCCTTGAGAGTCGGTTCAATTGCGACGTCAATGTCGCAGCGCCAGTTAATCAAATGCCGATCGGCTACAACAGTTGTACATTGCGCTTCAAGCGGTAGGGGCTTGGCTCTTGTGGTGTAGGAAGTACTCGATAGGTGCGACGAAATCCCGACCGTTAAAGCTGTGGCTCTCCGGTTGCTTTCAGGCTGCAAGCACTGCCTGCATGGATGCCCGGCACTGTCGATGACGGAAGGTGATTGCAGGTGCTTTAAACGCACAACTTTGCGCTATACTGCGCGGCCTTTGGCCGGTTGAATCGGTCATTATTCGTACAGCAAGCCACGCCGGTTCCCTGCGTGGCTTGCTGTTTTAAGACGCGCCTGCGGGCGCCCGATGAGAGGCACGACGATGAGCGCACTGGTTGGCGTGATCATGGGCTCCAAGTCCGATTGGTCCACCCTTAGCCACACCGCCGATATGCTGGAAAAGCTCGGCATCCCTTATGAAGTCAAAGTGGTGTCAGCCCACCGCACGCCGGACCTGCTGTTCCAGTACGCCGACGAAGCAGAAGGCCGTGGCATTGAGGTGATCATCGCCGGTGCCGGCGGTGCCGCGCACTTGCCAGGCATGTGCGCCGCCAAGACTCACCTGCCGGTGCTGGGCGTTCCGGTGCAGTCTTCGATGCTCTCGGGCGTCGACTCGCTGCTGTCGATCGTGCAGATGCCGGCCGGTATTCCGGTCGCGACGCTGGCCATCGGCAAGGCCGGTGCGATCAATGCCGCGCTGCTGTCGGCAAGCATCCTTGGCGCCAGGCACCCGCAATTCCATGCAGCGCTGAAGAAATTCCGCACTGAACAGACAGACAGCGTTCTGGACAATCCAGACCCACGTCACGCCTGAGGTTTTTCCATGAAGATCGGTGTAATCGGTGGCGGCCAGCTTGGTCGCATGTTGGCATTGGCAGGTACGCCGCTGGGCATGAACTTTGCCTTTCTCGATCCTGCGCCGGATGCTTGCGCAGCTGCACTGGGTGAGCATCTGCGTGCCGATTACGGCGATCTGGATCATCTGCGTCAGCTGGCTGATGAAGTCGATCTGGTGACGTTCGAGTTTGAAAGCGTTCCGGCTGAAACCGTGGCGTTTCTGTCGCAGTTCGTGCCTGTGTACCCGAGTGCCGAAGCGCTGCGCATTGCGCGTGATCGTTGGTTCGAGAAGAGCATGTTCAAGGACCTGGGCATTCCGACCCCGGCGTTCGCTGACATCCAGTCGCAAACCGACCTGGATGCCGCCGTGGCCAGCATCGGTCTGCCTGCCGTCCTGAAAACCCGCACTCTGGGTTATGACGGCAAGGGCCAGAAGGTCCTGCGTTCGGCGGCCGATGTGGTCGGTACGTTCGCCGAGCTGGGCAGCGTGCCGTGCCTGCTGGAAGGCTTCGTGCCGTTCACCGGAGAAGTGTCCCTGATTGCCGTGCGTGCGCGTGACGGTGAAACCCGTTTTTACCCGCTGGTGCACAACACCCATGACAGCGGCATTCTGCGTCTGTCGATTGCCAGCACCGATCACCCGTTGCAGGCACTGGCTGAAGATTATGCCGGGCGTGTCTTGAAGCAGCTCGATTACGTGGGTGTTCTGGCCTTCGAATTCTTTGAAGTCGACGGTGGCCTGAAAGCCAACGAAATTGCGCCGCGCGTGCACAACTCCGGCCACTGGACCACGGAAGGCGCGGAGTGCAGCCAGTTCGAAAACCACCTGCGGGCGGTTGCTGGCTTGCCGTTGGGCTCGACGGCCAAGGTTGGCGAGAGCGCCATGCTCAATTTCATAGGTGAAGTGCCGGCCGTGGACATGGTCATGGCTGTCGAGGACTGTCACCTGCACCATTACGGCAAAGCGTTCAAGGCGGGCCGCAAAGTAGGCCACGCCACGGTTCGCAGCGCCGACCGCGCCACGCTGGATCGGCAGGNGCTCTGCGTCGCAAGAGGACGCAGGGCGTCCAGAACGGCATGCAACGCAGAGCGTCGCACGATAGTTGATACCTTGTGGGAGCGCCGGGGCGGCGACCCGCATTGCTCGCGAAGAGGCCGGTACAGCCCCGTCATTCATGAAGAATTCTCCACCTCGACTCAAACTCGCCATTTTGCCGGAACCATTCCCGGCTACTGTTCTCAGATAGCAGTAAGTCGGAGCTGCTATTGGCTCAGGCATGTTCACTTAATACAGAGGGAAATGGCATGGGTATCATTGGAACCATCTTTATCGGCCTGATCGTTGGTCTGTTGGCTCGCTTCCTGAAGCCGGGCGACGACAGCATGGGCTGGATCATGACCATCGTGCTGGGTATCGCCGGTTCGCTTGCGGCCACCTACGGCGGTCAGGCTCTGGGTATCTATCAGGCAGGCGAAGGTGCTGGTTTCCTCGGTGCGCTGGTAGGTGCAGTTATCTTGCTGGTCATCTACGGCATGATCAAAAAGAAATAACGCTTATGCGTCAGCCCTCTGTTTTACAGTGCGCAGAGGGCCAGGGTCTGTTCCCGTTTCATCACGAGCCGCGTTGCTGGGCCAAATCTCGCCAGGNTCGTGTCTCCTGCCTTGCCTCGCGGCAAAACAGACTCCGACGCGGCCGCGATGAAACGGGAACAGACCCTGGAATGCGCGGCAACTTTTCTCCTCTTTGCCGAGCTCTATCATGCGTCGCTTCCTGTTCATGACTCTTCTGCTGGTATCCGGGTTTGCACACGCCCAGTTGCCGGAAACCGACTGGCTTGAGCTGATGCCCAAGTCCGATCAAAAAGCCCTCGAAGCCATGCCCGAGATTGATCACAACTCTCCGGAAGCCATGGGTACGTTCGACAGCAAGGGTGGATTGAAGCAGAGCAAAGGTCTGCCCGCGGTCATGTACTCGACCAAGACCGTGCCCGCCATGAATGGCAAGACCATTCGCCTCGGCGGCTATCCAGTTCCCCTCGAAACCGACGCCAAAGGTCACAGCACGCTGTTCTTCCTCGTGCCTTATCCCGGCGCCTGCATCCACGTTCCGCCACCGCCACCCAATCAACTGGTATTGGTGCGCTACCCCAAAGGGCTGAAACTGGATGATATCTACACACCGCTGTGGGTCGAAGGCACCCTGAAGATCGAGAAGGTCAACAACGATCTGGCCGACGCGGCGTATGCGATGGAGGCGTCAAAGGTCCGTGTAGTGGTTGAGTCGGACCTTTGATGGCATGAACTTGATCAATATCTGATCAGAGCGCCTCACTCCAGACACTTACGCCCAGCACATGCATCTGGTCCGCTGCCAGTGTCACCACGTCGTCCAGCACATTGGCGGTTTCGACGCAGACCATGCGCTGCCAGCCGTCAGCTGTCATGTCAGTGAATTTGCCGGTTTTTTCGATCCACGGGTTCCACAGGACGGCTGATTCAGAGCCGGTACTGCGGATGTGGATGCGGCGTTGCCACTCGGGGTCGACAATGCTCAGCACGCCGGGTGTGTCCTTGTAGATGCGGTCGGTTTCGCCGGTGAAGGTCAGATCGCCTGTCTGTTCGCGCTCTTCCCAGTTTTCCAGGGTGTCGATGTAGGTCAGGCCGTCGAGACCCTCGACGCTGATCTGGCGCACGTCGCTGACGGCGAAGTAGGTGTGCAGCGCCTGGCTGAAGGTGACCGGCTCGGCACCGCAGTTGTAGCTGACCAGACTTACATTCAGTGCATGGTCGAGGCGAATGCTCAGCTTCAGGGCGACAGTGTGTGGCCAGCCGGGCAAATGGCCTTCGGCTTGAGGCAGGACGAATTCCACCAGCAGCGCATCGCCATCTTCACCGATACCGAGCAGCTCCCAATCCAGCGCCCGGACTTCGCCGTGTGCCTTGGCCGGTTCGCTGCTCTGGCGCATGGCCTGCACGCTTTCAGGGTTGCGCTCCAGATTGCCGAACCATGGCCAGCAAATGGGGATGCCGGCGCGGATCGGTTTGCCTTTCTTGAACACGGCTTCATCGTTCAGCCAGACCAGCGGCGGCTGTCCGGCCAGTTGATAGCTGAGGATGTGCGCGCCTTGCTGGGCGACCAGCAACTCGGCCTCGCCGTGGCGGATACGCCAGCAATTCAGCTCGTCGTACTGGACGGATTCAACGACAGGTTCAACCGGGGATGTTGGCATGCAAAGTTCTCACTCAAGGACCGTGATGAAAATAGACCGCTTCACGCCCGGTGAGTTTACCCGTACCGCCCATCCATGGCAGAGCGACAATTTACCGTCGTGCAGGAACCGAGCGAGTCCGGCCGCTGGAATCGATGGCCACGAACACGAACGCGGCCTCGGTGACCTTGCGCCATTCGCTGGTAACCGGGTCATCGCTCCACACTTCGACCATCATCTTGATCGAGGTGCGTCCGACTTCAAGGGTGCGGGTATAAAAGGAAAGCTGCTCGCCGACCGCCACGGGCACCAGAAACGCCATGCGATCAATCGCAACGGTCGCTACACGGCCGCCCGCCACTTTACTGGCCATCGCTGTACCGGCCAGGTCCATCTGAGACACCAGCCAGCCGCCAAAGATATCGCCAAAGCCATTGGTTTCGCGGGGAAGGGCGGTAATTTGCAGTGCAAGGTCGCCTTGCGGAGTTGGATCTTCTTGTTCGAGCTCGATCATGCCTAGGGTGCCTCTGACCCATGACTCTCATTATTGTGTGTTGCGGTTAACAGGTGCCATTCAAAACCATGAGCATGAACATTGTGGGTTCAGCTCGGAAAACGGCCCAGGGGAAACTCTGCGAAACCCGCTGATTCAGCCGTTTTCGCGCAGCTTCCCATCGCGGCTGACGACCCGGGAGTATATCGGGCGTTGACGTATAGAACGACCGTCGGGTTTTCATTTCGCATCAGGGCGGTTCTTGCCATGTGTTTTTTGAAACAATTTGCTATCTTGCTGAACCCCTACAGGTAACAAGACTGCCTGTACACGCAATTTTGGTGCCTATCTGCACAATTGCCCCGGACATTCGCTTCTGCACGCCACCCCGCAGCAGCCAGCGTTGCTGTCGCTCGCCCTTATCGAAGAACAAGCAAAGAGAAGCCTTGTCATGTCATCTGTTCCCTCTAGTTCCACGCAGCCAGCGCGGCCTCTGACCCGCAGCGATTACAAAACCCTGTCGTTGTCTGCTTTGGGTGGCGCACTCGAGTTCTACGACTTCATCATTTTCGTGTTTTTCGCGGCCGTGGTCGGCAAGCTGTTTTTCCCGGTGGACATGCCCGACTGGCTGCGCATGATGCAGACTTTCGGCATTTTTGCCGCCGGTTATCTGGCGAGGCCGCTGGGCGGCATTATCATGGCGCACTTCGGCGATCTGCTGGGGCGCAAAAAAATGTTCACCCTGAGCATTTTCATGATGGCCGTGCCGACCCTGATCATGGGTTTGTTACCGACCTACGCGCAGATCGGTCTGTGGGCCCCCATCCTGCTGCTGTTGATGCGGGTCATTCAGGGCGCGGCCATCGGTGGTGAAGTGCCGGGCGCCTGGGTGTTCGTGTCCGAGCACGTACCGGCCCGTCGCGTCGGTTATGCCTGTGGCACGCTGACGGCCGGTCTGACCGCGGGCATTTTGCTGGGCTCGCTGGTCGCCACGGCGATCAACAGCATTTACACCCCGGTCGAAGTGTCGGACTACGCGTGGCGGATTCCTTTCCTGCTGGGCGGTGTATTCGGTCTGATGTCGGTGTATCTGCGCCGGCTGCTGCACGAGACACCGGTCTTCGCCGAATTGCAACTGCGCAAGGCGCTGGCCGAAGAAGTCCCGCTCAAAGCGGTGTTGCGTGATCATCGCGGTGCTGTTGCGCTGTCGATGCTGATGACCTGGTTGTTGTCGGCCGGCATTATCGTCGTGATCCTGATGACACCGACCATTTTGCAGACCATCTACGGCTTCCCGGCAGCTACCGCGCTGAAAGCCAACAGCCTGGCGATTGTCTTCCTGAGCATCGGCTGCATCGCTGCCGGTGCACTGGCGGATCGCTTCGGTGCAGGCTGGGTGTTTTTGCTCGGCAGCACCGGCCTGCTTCTCAGCTCCTGGACGTTCTATCACATCCTCGGCAGCAATCCCGACGTGCTGTTCCCGTTGTACGCATTGACAGGCCTGTTCGTCGGCACCATCGGCGCGGTTCCTTATGTGATGGTCAAGGCCTTCCCGCCGGTCGTGCGCTTTTCCGGGCTGTCATTTTCTTACAACCTGGCTTACGCCATTTTTGGTGGTCTGACGCCAATGGTCGTGACCTTCATGCTCAAGAGCAGCCCCATGGGACCTGCCTGGTATGTCGCGATCCTGTGTGTGTTGGGCATGGCAATCGGTGTGTTCCTGTTGGCAAAAAAGCGTTGATCGACAGGGTCTGAAAGCGCTTCACGGATTGACACAGTAAAGGGCTGTCCCCGCGTTCTTGGGGGGGATGGCCTTTTCATCTTATTGTCATAATCAATTCATAGAGTGGTCACAAGCCCGACCGAGAAGGCTGTGAATACCTATATACCCTGCCGGGAGCGCAAGGAATGACACTCAAGCGTTTGATGACTGCACTGACGTTCGTTGCCGCCGGCGTTGCGACAGCCACGACGTTCGCTGCCGTCGACCCCGCCATCAAGTCCTATACCAGGACCGCCGGTGTGTCGGGCAATCTCTCCAGTGTCGGTTCCGATACCCTGGCCAATCTCATGACCTTGTGGGCCGAGGCTTACAAGAAGCAATACCCGAGCGTGAACATTCAGATTCAGGCGGCCGGTTCGTCTACCGCACCGCCCGCACTGACCGAAGGCACCGCCAATCTCGGGCCGATGAGCCGCAAAATGAAAGACGGCGAGCTGTCAGCCTTCGAGCAGAAGCACGGCTACAAACCGACTGCCATTCCGGTGGCTGTCGACGCGCTGGCGGTCTTCGTCCATAAGGACAACCCCATCAAAGGCCTGACCCTGCAACAAGTCGACGCGATCTTTTCCGCGACCCGACTGTGCGGCGCCAGGGCGGATGCGAAAACCTGGGGTGATGTCGGCGTAACCGGCGATCTGGCGGGCAAGCCGATTCAGCTGTTTGGCCGTAACTCGGTGTCGGGCACTTACGGTTATTTCAAAGAAGAAGCCCTGTGCAAGGGCGACTTCAAGGCCAATGTCAACGAACAGCCGGGCTCGGCGTCGGTGGTCAGCGCCATCAGTAATTCGCTCAATGGCATTGGCTACTCGGGTATCGGTTACAAGACGTCCAACGTCAGAACCGTGCCCTTGGCAAAGAAAGAGGGCGGCGAGTTTGTCGAAGACAGCGAAGCCAACACCCTGAACGGCAGCTACCCGCTGTCGCGTTACCTCTATGTGTACGTAAACAAGGCACCCAATCAACCATTGGCGCCACTGGAGGCGGAATTCGTCAAGCTGGTGCTGTCGAGGCAGGGCCAGGAAGTCGTCATGAAAGACGGTTACATCCCGCTGCCCGCCCGTGTGGTGGAAAAAACCCTGACCGACCTTGGCTTGCAGAACGCCAGCGGTGTAGCGGCCAGGTAGATCGGCGAGGCTCAATGGATTGACCTTCACACAGCTTGAACAGTCCGCCGCCGGTTTTCATGGGCAGCGGGCTTTCGTGCGTCACCTTGCTGTAATTTTTTTGTCATACAAGGCGGTTACGGTGTTTGCGCATGAATGAGTGGGTCAAACCTTCGATGAATCAGAGTTCGCCTCCAGAGCGTATCGACTTCAATACGCCTGCGATGGCGCGCAAGCGTCGTGTTCGTGCGTTCAAGGATCGTCTGACTCATTGGTACGTCGCAATTGGCGGCCTTGCCGTGCTGGCCGCCATCACACTGATCTTCTTCTATCTCGCCTACGTCGTCGCGCCGCTGTTCAAAGGCGCAAGCCTGACCTCCGAACCCGCGCTGAATGCTGCGTGGATGCAGGACGCCGGCAAGCCGCTGATGATCACCATTGAAGAGCAGAACCTGATCGGGATGCGTATTTCCGACAAGGGTGAAGTGATTTTCTTCAATATCAAGGACGGCGCAGAGCTGCAGCGCATCGCCTTGCCACTGCCGCCAGGCGTGTCGGTGGCCTCCATCGGCAAAGACCAGCCGGGAGCGCCCCTGATTGCGCTAGGGCTATCCAACGGCCAGGTGCTGGTGTTCAGGCATTCGTACCTGACGACTTACCCGAATGATCAGAAAACCATCACGCCGAGTGTCGCCTGGCCGTTCGGCGAAACGCCACTGGTGCTGGATGAGGACGGGCGGGCGGTTGAGCATGTGACGGTCAGCTCGGACGGCGAAAGCCTGAAGCTGGCGGGCTCTACCGGCACCCAGTTGCATGTCGTTTCGATTGAACAGCAAGAAAACCTGATGACCGGCGAGATGACGCGCGAGCAGACGCGCATCGAGCTGCCGCAGACGTCCGCTGCCGTCAAGGCGATCTATATCGATCCGCGCCAGCAATGGCTGTATGTGATCAATGGCCGGGCGCAGGCCGACGTTTTCAGCCTGCGGGATCACGCCCTCAATGGCCGCTACAAACTGCTGGAAGACGGTAACGCCGAAATCACCGCCAGCGCCCAACTGGTGGGCGGCATCTCGCTGATTATCGGCAACTCCAAAGGCGGCATGACCCAGTGGTTCATGGCCCGTGACACCGGCGGCGAGCAGCGCTTCATGCGCATTCGCGATTTCAGGCTGGGCAGTGCGCCGATCGATCAGATCAAGGCCGAACAGCGTCGCAAGGGTTTCATCGCGCTGGACACCTCGGGGCGGCTGGGCGTGTTTCACAGCACTGCGCACCGTACCTTGCTGGTCGAGAAAGTCGCCGAGGGCCCCGGCATTCTGGCGTTGTCACCACGCGCCAGTCAGCTTCTGATTGAAAGTGGCGGCAAGCTGCTGCCATTGGCCCTGGATAACCCGCACCCGGAAGTTTCCTGGAGTTCATTGTGGGGCAAGGTCTGGTACGAGAACTACGACGAACCCAAGTACGTTTGGCAGTCCACGGCGTCCAACTCCGATTTCGAGCCCAAGCTGAGTCTCGCGCCGTTGACCTACGGCACCTTGAAAGCGGCGTTCTACGCGATGCTGCTGGCCGCGCCGCTGGCTGTTGCGGCGGCGATCTATACGGCTTACTTCATGGCGCCGGGCATGCGCCGCAAGGTCAAACCGGTGATCGAATTGATGGAAGCGATGCCGACGGTGATTCTCGGCTTTTTCGCCGGACTGTTTCTGGCGCCGTACCTGGAAGCCCATCTGCCGGGCGTGTTCAGTCTGTTGCTGCTGACGCCGATCGGTATTCTGCTGGCCGGCTTTTTCTGGACCCGCCTGCCTGATTCGATTCGCCTGCGCGTGCCGGACGGCTGGGAAGGCGCGATCCTGATCCCGGTGGTGTTGGTGGTGGGCTGGTTTTCGCTGAGCATGAGCCCGCACCTGGAAAGCTGGTTCTTCGGTGGCAACATGAGCATGTGGATTCGTGAAGAACTGGGCATCACCTACGACCAACGCAACGCGCTGGTGGTCGGTATTGCGATGGGCTTTGCGGTGATCCCGAACATTTATTCGATTGCCGAAGACGCCGTATTCAGTGTGCCGCGCAGCCTGACTCTAGGTTCGCTGGCGCTGGGCGCGACGCCGTGGCAGACCCTGACACGCGTGGTGATCTTGACCGCCAGCCCGGGCATTTTCTCGGCGTTGATGATCGGCATGGGCCGGGCGGTGGGCGAAACCATGATTGTGCTGATGGCCACCGGCAATACGCCGATCATGGACATGAACCTGTTCGAAGGCATGCGCACGTTGGCGGCCAACGTCGCGGTGGAGATGCCGGAGTCGGAAGTGGGCGGCAGTCACTATCGGGTACTGTTCCTGGCGGCCTTGGTGCTGCTGATGTTCACCTTTGTGATGAACACCTTCGCAGAACTGATTCGTCAGCGTCTGCGCAAACAATACTCGTCGCTTTAAGGAAGCTGGAAGGTCGTGAAACGGAGCTCATTCAAAAGCTGGTTCAAAAGCGGCGCGCCTGGCGTCTGGATGAGTGCGGGTGCCGTATCCATTGCGGTGATCATGACCATCGGACTGCTGGCGGTCATCGCCGTGCGCGGGCTTGGTCACTTCTGGC
Organism: Pseudomonas syringae pv. cilantro; assembly: GCF_001293775.1. GTDB lineage: Bacteria > Pseudomonadota > Gammaproteobacteria > Pseudomonadales > Pseudomonadaceae > Aquipseudomonas > Aquipseudomonas syringae_P. The sequence goes on along the minus strand of NZ_LGLN01000039.1, from coordinate 32,107 downwards.
CTGCTGATCTGGTGGTCGCGCAGTACACGGTGCCCAATCAGCCTGCGCATGTTCTGATCGGCGAACGGGTCGAGCAAGAACAGGTGCCCCGTGCGCGCCTGAAAAGCACGGGCCTGCCGGTGCCCGATCAAGGCCCGGAATTCATGACTCGCGAGCTGTACAAGGTCGGCAATCGCGAGCTCAACCCCAGCGACTTCACCTGGGTGATCGGCGAATGGCTGACCGGGCAGAGTCGTCCCGCCGAGTTGATGACGCTGGAGCGTCGCGAATGGGGCAACTTCTATGGTTATCTGGTCAATGTGAAAGAGAACGGCAGGGTCGTGGCCGAAGGTGAAGCCGCCTGGCCAACCCTGCAAGAACGCATCAAACGCGTCGAAAAGCTGGCTGATGACCTTTACAGTCTGGAAAAGAAAGACATCGGCGCCATCAATCACCGTATCGAACGGCTGCGTCTGCAGGCCCGCAAACTGGAACTGGCCGGCAGCCTGGATGCCGCTGCGCAAGCCGACATGGCGGCAGAGCGTGCCGAGCTGGATGCGCGTTACAACGCCATCGAAGAGCGCCTTGACGGGCTGCATCAGGCCTTTGACCGCGACAGCCTGACGGCGCGCGATGCTGATGGCAAAGAGATCGAAATCAGTCTGGGCAAGGTGGTGCACGCTTATCAGCCCAATGCGATGAGCACCTTTACCAAGCTGGGTTTCTACTTTCAGAAGCTGTGGGAATTCCTCAGCGACGATCCCCGCGAAGCGAACACCGAAGGCGGCATTTTCCCGGCTATTTTCGGCACGGTGATGATGACTCTGATCATGGCCGTGATCGTGACGCCGTTTGGCGTGCTGGCAGCGGTGTACCTGCGTGAGTATGCCCGACAGGGTCCGGTCACCCGGCTGATCCGCATTGCCGTGAACAACCTGGCCGGTGTGCCCGCCATTGTGTACGGGGTGTTTGGCCTCGGGTTTTTCGTCTATGTGCTGGGCGGCTCGGTGGATCGGCTATTCTTCCCCGAAGCGCTGCCAGCGCCGACTTTCGGTACGCCCGGCCTGCTCTGGGCGTCGCTGACCCTGGCGCTGCTCGCCGTTCCGGTCGTCATCGTCGCGACGGAAGAAGGGCTTGCGCGTATTCCGTTGACCCTGCGCGAAGGTTCGCTGGCGCTGGGCGCCACCAAGGCCGAGACGTTGTGGAAGATTGTGCTGCCAATGGCCAGCCCGGCGATGATGACCGGCCTGATTCTGGCCGTGGCCCGTGCCGCCGGTGAGGTTGCGCCGCTAATGCTGGTCGGCGTGGTCAAACTTGCGCCGTCGCTGCCGCTGGATGGCAACTATCCTTATCTGCATCTCGATCAAAAGATCATGCACTTGGGTTTCCATATTTACGACGTTGGCTTTCAGAGCCCCAATGTCGAGGCGGCGCGGCCACTGGTTTACGCCACCGCGTTGCTGCTGGTGCTGGTCATCGCCTTGCTCAATCTGTCGGCGGTCAGCATTCGTAACCACCTGCGGGAAAAGTACAAGGCGTTCGACAATTGATCCCGAATTCGCTTTCAAACAGGCAGGGCAGGTCGATGAAACGAAGGGTTCGCACAGGAGCAGTCCATGCAGCACGATAGTCCGACACACGGCATGAGCATCTCGGCCCTGCGGCGTCACAAACATGGCCTTGATCTGGCCAGCGAGACCGTGGCCATCGAAGTGCCCGGTCTGAACCTGTTTTATGGCGGAAAACAGGCGCTGTTCGACATCGCCCTGAATATCCCGCAGCAGAAGGTGACCTCGTTTATCGGCCCGTCCGGGTGCGGCAAGTCAACGTTGCTGCGCTGCTTCAACCGGATGAACGAGCTGGTCGATGGCTGCCGTATCGATGGTGCGATCAACCTGTACGGTCACAACATTTACAGCAAGGGCGAGGAGGTCGCTGAATTGCGCCGCCGCGTCGGCATGGTGTTCCAGAAGCCGAATCCATTTCCGAAAACGATCTACGAAAACGTGGTCTACGGGCTGCGTATTCAGGGGATCAACAAAAAGCGCGTACTCGACGAAGCCGTCGAGTGGGCTTTGAAGGCCGCTGCGCTCTGGGATGAGGTCAAGGACCGACTGCATGAGTCGGCCCTGGGTTTGTCCGGCGGTCAGCAGCAGCGGCTGGTGATTGCCCGAACCATCGCCGTGGAGCCGGAAGTCCTGCTCCTCGACGAGCCCTGTTCGGCGCTCGACCCGATCTCGACCCTCAAAGTCGAAGAACTGATCTACGAACTGAAATCCAAATACACCATTGTGATCGTTACCCACAACATGCAGCAGGCGGCTCGGGTGTCGGATTACACCGCGTTTATGTACATGGGCAAGCTTGTCGAGTTCGGTGACACAGACACTTTGTTCACCAACCCGGCAAAAAAACAGACTGAAGACTACATCACCGGTCGTTACGGCTAGGACGTGCTTCGTCAGACCTGAACCACCGCTGCGTTTTCGCAATTAAACCGGACGTTCCAAGGACACCCAGCATGATCCACAAAGACAGCCATACGCATCACATATCCCAACAGTTCAACGCTGAACTCGAAGACGTTCGCAGCCATTTGCTTGAAATGGGCGGTCTGGTCGAGAAACAGGTCAACGATTCGGTCACCGCACTGATCGAGGCCGACTCCGGCCTGGCGCAGCGCGTCCGCGAGGTCGACGACCGGATCAACCAGATGGAGCGCAATATCGATGAGGAATGCCTGCGCATTCTGGCGCGTCGTCAGCCTGCGGCGTCCGATCTGCGTCTGATCATCAGCATTTCCAAGTCGGTAATCGATCTGGAGCGCATCGGTGACGAGGCCACCAAGATTGCCCGTCGCGCCATTCAGCTCTGTGAAGAGGGCGAAGCGCCGCGTGGTTACGTCGAAGTGCGCCATATCGGCGACCAGGTGCGCAACATGGTGCGTGATGCACTGGACTCGTTCGCCCGTTTCGACGCCGAGCTGGCCTTGTCGGTCGCGCAGTACGACAAGATCATCGACCGCGAGTACAAGACCGCCCTGCGTGAGCTGGCGACCTACATGATGGAAGATCCACGCTCGATCTCCCGCGTGCTGAACGTGATCTGGGTGCTGCGCTCGCTGGAGCGCATCGGTGATCACGCCCGCAACATCTCCGAGCTGGTGATCTATCTGGTGCGCGGCACAGACGTGCGGCACATGGGTCTCAAGCGTATGAAGGAAGAAGTGCAGGGTATCTCGAGCGAAACCGCTAATGTTCCGCGCGACACTGACGATAAGTAAGACTGGCTGTGAGAAAAACGCCCGGCCCGTGCTGGGCGTTTTTCATTGTGCAGCGCAGTATTTTTCGTCGCCTGCGGATTAAATGTCGCGGCGCAGTCAATCAATATGGCTGTTGGCTACTAGTCAACGCTATGCTTGCCGAAACAAAGGGCGTGGCATACCGCAGTTCGCCTACAGGTGAACACGTCCGCAGGAGCGTCGATGAGTAAAGTCAGTGTATTGGTGGTGGATGACGCGACTTTCATTCGCGACTTGGTCAAGAAAGGGCTGCGCAATTACTTTCCCGGGATCCATACCGAGGATGCAGTCAACGGCCGCAAGGCGCAGATCCTGTTGAACAAAGAAGAGTTCGATCTGATTCTGTGCGACTGGGAAATGCCCGAGATGTCCGGCCTTGAGCTGTTGGCATGGTGCCGTGAGCAAGAAAACTACCTGAAGACCGTTCCCTTCATCATGGTGACCAGCCGTGGCGACAAAGAAAACGTCGTACAGGCGATTCAGGCGGGCGTGACCGATTTCGTCGGCAAGCCGTTCACCAATGAACAGCTGTTGACCAAGGTCAAGAAAGCGCTGGCCAAGGTCGGCAAACTTGATGCGGTCATGTCCACAGCACCGACGCGCATGAATTCGCCGCTCAATGACTCCCTGAGCGCATTGACGGGTGGCAAGGCCGAGGTGGTGCGTTCCGCGTCCTCCGCAGCACCTGCCAGTATCCCCAAGGCCGCACCGGCTGCAGTCAAATCAGCAGCGCCTACTGGCCGGGGACAAGGCCAGTTGCGCTTGCCCGGTGGCACGCAGCCTTGCATTATCAAGGCGCTGACCCTCAAGGAAGCGACGCTGTTGGTACGCCACGGCGAGAACGTCCCGCAAGTGCTTGAAAGCGCGGTTCTGGACCTTGAGCAGGGCGAGAGCAATGAAGTTGCACGCCTGAACGGCTACCTGCACTCGGTTGCCGCCTTTGAGCAGAAGCCCGACAGTGAATGGCTGCAAGTGTCCTTTCGTTTCGTCGACCAGGACGCGCAGAAGCTCGATTACCTGTCGCGCCTGATCGCACGCGGCACGGCACAGAAGCACTTCATTCCCGGCGCCTGACACACACGCTTGTCGCTGCCTGCGCTTCCCTTGCGCAGGCGCGATGTGTGCAGCCCAAGGCTTCATTCTTGCACCCAACGTAAAAATGCTGACTACGGCCTGCGTTGACGCTTCCTGCGTCACGCATACGTTTCTGCGTATTTCGCAGTGAAGCGGTTTTCTATTTAGTTTTTCCAGTCGCATGAATCATGCAAATCACTACTGGAAAACATTTCAATGACGTCATCCACGCTTCAATCAAACGTCGATACCGCTGCTACCCATTCAGCACGCTTCACACACCAGCGCTCGGAGCTGGGCATCTTCTGCCAGGCTCTCGTCGGACTGACGCCAAATGGCGAATACCGCGACAAAGCTCTTCTGGCTTCGCTCACTCACCAGCTGGCCAATCCTGAAGCGCAAGCTTCAATCGCGCTCGAACTGGCAGCGATCCCTTGGAATCAATGGCCAGACGGCGACTTGCAAGTCGATCCGTCGACGGCGATGGCCGGTGTGGCCCGAGCCGAATACCTGCGCAAGATGGCCATCCATGTTGTTAATCCGGATGGCGCACGCTGGCTGAATACGGCTATCGAGGACGCAACCGACGTACCGGGCATGCGTGCGCTTTCTCTGGCAATCAGCCTTGGTGCCGAGCATTCGCGATTATCGTTCGAGTCGCTGATAGCGCTCGCGGCCCTGCTGTTGATGCCGGTGCTGCATTCGAGCAGAGAACTGGAAGAGGCGCTGCCTGACGCTAAAAGTCTTGATGCACATGTTCCACGTCTGGACAGCTGGAGCACCGTTCGCAATGTGGAGTATCTGCTGCAACATTCAGGTATGGCGCTGCTGTGCGAGCCTGCGTCGCAAGGCAGCGTTCTGCGCTTGAGCCCGCACGCTACCTGGCATGCGCTGTGCCAGACCGCGCAGTTCGAATCTGTCTTCAAGCCGCTGCTGAGTTACATGGATTGGTTCGGTGGGCGTTCGGGCGAACACACGTCGCCGCTGGTTACCCAGGCACTTGCTGGCCGGGTGATCGCCGATCACGTTGCAGCAACAGTGCGCATGGACGGCGAGCCACTTGAAAAGGCCCTGCGTCGCCGCTGGGTCTGTGAACTCAGCCATGTCCAGATTTATGACAAGGTGCGCAAGCTGGTTCGCGCTCACTACCCTCAAGCCCTGTCGAGCACCCTCGACATAATGTGTCACCTGTTTTTGCGTGAAGCGATGCCTGAGCTTCTGGTCGAGGGCGTGCCCGACCACCTTCAATATGGCCGTTCTTTGCAGAGCGTCGCCTTCATTCATGGCGTTGCGCTGGTTGAAGCGTTGTCGCCGGGGCTGTCACAGATCACGCCATACGACACGCTGATCAAGGTCAGCGCGGATCTGGCTCAATCCAGCGATGTCGATATTCATGCGCTGTGGGCGAAAACGCTGATTATCCCGGCCCTGCGTTACGCCACTGCACACGGCGCGATTCAATGGGCGGCCAACGATGACGTCCATCACGCCTGCGCCGCGCAGATCAGTCAGGCGCTTGCTTATCTGGATGCTCAGCAGAGCCTTCATGCTCAGGAACTGAACAGTTTGCTGGGAATAAAGCCAGCGGACCGAAAAGGCCTGGCGCAGCAGATGCTGAAAGCGGCAGGTGTTGATCATTGGCTTTGGGAGCAGAGCATTCATATCGATCACTGGCCGATATTGCAGGCGCATGGGTTCACGGTCGCGTCGTCTTACTCCATTGACCGCCTGCTGGCTGCCGGGCGACCGCAGGCGTCAGTGGTCGAGCTGGTGATGATGGGGGAGGTGTACATTCAGGGACAGCCCACGGTCCCGGAAGCCTACGCCGCTGCATTCGATGCATTTCAGCACGCACTAGTCAGCGCCGAGGCCAGCATCATCCGGCGCCAACTGTCCGAAATGCAGACGATAGACCAGAAGACCCTGCTTGAGTCCACCTGTGAGCTGAGCAGGGTCCGGTTCGATGGTCAGGAAGGGACGCAGGGGCTTTTCATTCGGTGCCAGGCAGGCGATCACCGCAGCGATTTCGAGGGGCACTCAGTGGACGAACGCTTTTTTGAGTTGATCCCGGCAGCGGGTGTTGCCGGAGAAACTCGCCAAGTGTTCACCTATGAGGTGGAGGGCGTTACGTGGTCGGAGACTATTCCGATCACTGAAGCATTACGCCGCAAGGAGGCTCACCAGCGACGTATCGAAAAAGCCAGAGTTACCCCGTTATGGCCAATGGACAGCGATGCCTACTTGCTTGGGGCCGTATCACGTTCCTCGGCAGCCTTGCACCAGCCACAACAAGGGACGCTGATTCCCTCTGCAATGCTGGTCTACTCTGCTCATACCGATCAGCAAAGCGGTCTGGACATCCTTGCGAACAAAGCGGCGGAGCATCTGCTCGGCGGTTTTCTGGAGCGTAATAAAGCCGAACACCTGCACGAGACTCAATGGGAGCGGGTCTGGGCGACGGAGCGCGAATACGCCGATGTCGCTGCTCGTCTGATCATTCCGTTTTACGGCTGTATCAAGGACCTTGCATCCGGTGATCGGTCGGGAGGTGCGCTGTTCGGCTGTGCGATGGATGTTGCTTTCATGCTGCTTCCGCTGGGGCAGTTCGTCAGTTCAACCGCGCACATCGTTCTGCGAGCGGGCGAAATGGGCGTCCAGTCAGTTGCCAGACTCACCGGCAAGGCGGTCGGCAAGTTGATCGTCGGGCTGGCAAAGTCCAGTGCGGTATTTGCCTTGCGCGATATGGGCAGGCTGGGACTGAAAATGGGTGTCCGGGGCTGGGCCGCATTGCTGGAAGACGTGCCGTCGCTCAGTTCCGTGTTTTCATCGCAGGCTGTGCTTGAAGCCACTTTTGGCCTGAACGAGGGAGTGTATCGGCTCGCCGAAGACGTGCAGTTGTCGATAACTGCCCAGCCTGCGAGCAAGGTTGTAATGGTCGATGGCAGAGCCGACGTGGTGGTGCGCGACCTAGGCACGCTGGAACAACCGGATTTCAGGCTGTCTGATCCACGGTCAGGCGCGGCATTTGGTAAAAAGCTGACGCAGGTGGCACAGGGCGAACGAATGGAGTTCTCGGTTTTTTCAGCGCAGGAGCGCATAAGCCCTGAACACTACCCGCCCATCGCGCCGGTAACGGAGGTCGAGCACGGCACTGCCTGCGAGGTACGCATTGTGGAACGCTGCAATGTCCGGGCTATCGAGCGGGAAGGGGGCGTATTCGATATTCTGGTCGATGATCAGATCTACCACATCGACGCCAACGCGCCTGACGCAGCATTGCGCAAGTTCGCTGTTGAAAAGTTATCCCTGCGCTCAACGCTACTGCAGGAAACAGAGAGACTCTGCCGGGTTCGGCGCAACCTGATAGAAATCCCCTGCGCCCACGGTGTAAAGCTGGCCACACCCGCCCCGGAGCCGATAATCGATGGCTCGACGTCCCCGAAACGTACTGGCAAATACCCGAGCAATGCCATGGATGCCCGTGAGTTCGGGCTGGACCGGCTGTCTCTGGGGGCTGACGCTGAGGCGAGCAGCATCGATGTGTTCGTCAACGAAGGCAAGTTCTGTAAATGGGCCGATTCCGTTGAACCGCTAGCCTCCACATCGGCTGCCTTGAAACGGGTCGCGCCGCTTTCCGAGGCCGAACGGGCACTGCTTGCTTTGCCTGAAACGCCGGTTTATCTGCCTGAGCTTCGCGGCGTACTGGCAAAAGCAGGGCTACTTGGCCTGCCGGAAAACTTCCCGATGGATGATGCGCTGTGGATATACGCGCATATACCTGTCATCAATATCGGCCCTATTGCTTCAGACATCACGGATGCTCGAGCCCTTCGCGGTATCCGGCTGGAAATGGACGGGTACAACTGGATTTTCATCGAGCCAGACACCGGGCTGTTTTACAAGGCACCCATTTCTGTAGATGAGGCGCCCGGCCTGAAGTTTTCTCGCGTTACCGAGGCGGCTGAAATCAATGAATACATCCGGGTATCTGAACAGTATCGGTTGGTTCGCGAATTTCCCGGTGCCGAGAAGGACCAGGAAAATATTGCCCGTCTGCTGTTTGATTTGCTGGATGATTCCGCGCGGGCTGATTGGCTCGTGTCCTGGGGTGAGCCCGTCACTCATTACGACGACTACGTGCAGTGGTGCATTGCCAATCAAAAACCCAATGACCTTCTGAAGTTTGCCGCCAATATCATGTCCGGCGAAGAGATTCAGAAAAAGTTCGTGACGCTGGCCAAAAACAGTATTCCAGACTTCAAGAAGATTACGCTGAGAAGCTTGCCGGATCAGCAGCACATCGTGGAAGTGCTCAATCAACTGCTGCCGACGCAGGGGTCTCCTGTCAAATGGGAGAAGCTGACTCTGGAGAGCATCGTGACGTCCAAGGCACCCAAACGCATAATGAAACAAGTCCGCGGGGCAAACCTTTCGTTCTTGCAGGCCTATACCGAGTCCGGTGACCGGATTGTGTACTACGCACTGTCTGGTGGTAACAAAGCCAAAGATCTGAAGCTGCAACTCGATATCACCGAAAGCACCGAGCGAGTCATTGATGGCGTGATTTACCGGGATGCACGGGCTCGTATGGCTGGGCGTCAGCCGGATCCGGGGTTTACCAGCCTGCCGGTCATCAGGGACGTCGATCATTTGGTCGTCAGATCATTCGGGCGTTATCTTGATTCGGAACGGTTGATTGCGACTGTCTTCAAGGAAGACATGGCGTCCACCAAACTGACGCACATCAAGATGTTCACTGTATTGGACACTTGTCGCTCCTGTGGCGGATTCGTCTTGCCTCGTTTGAAGCTCGACTTCCCCGACGCGCAATTTTCCGTGACTTATCTAAAGCCTTATCAAGTTGACTGACTGTCTTCATCTCGCGCAGTGTTTTAACGGCACTGCGTGTCTTGTGTCTGGCGTGGCGTGTATGGCGCGTTATTTATGTCCGATTGATACCGGCGAGTCCTCTTCCGTCTGCAAGACTGCTAGGCTTGGCACCCAGCGCCCTTGAACCTGATCGCCCCCAATGCTTGAACGCCTGCTCATCCTGTTTGCCCTGACGTTGACCGTCCCGTCAGCGGGCGCTGTCACGATCTACAAATTCACCGATGCGGATGGCGTGGTGTCCTTCTCGGACCGACCAACGCCCGGTGCTTCGGTGATGGTATTTCGTGACCGGATGGTCGAGCGTATCGATCAGCAGGTGCACTTGAGTGTCCGGCGTGACAGGGGCGTGCACAGCCTGTATGTGCGCAATGATCTGTACGCGCCGGTCGAGGTCGAGGTCAGGCTTTCCAGTGTGACCAACGTATTGGGTGTCGCGGGCTCGTCCACGACGCTGCGCCGGACGATCCCGGCGCGCAGTAATCAGCGGGTCGTGGTGTTGAGCCCCAAGGTCGCGAGCAAGCCGATGAATTACGCGTCGATGCTGACATCCACGCTGGGCGATCCGAAAGGCTCGGTGCAGGCTTACAAATACCCGTTGCCGTGGATCGGAGGCCCGTTTCGTCTGACCCAGGGGCCGAATGGCAAATACAGCCATTTTGGCATCAAAGGCCGCTATGCAATGGACATCGCCATGCCCGAGGGCACGCCGATCATTGCGGCGCGTGGCGGCACGGTGGTGAAGATCGAAAACAGCCAGTCGGGCCGTGGCTCGAATGCGTCAGGCAACTTCGTGCGGATTCTGCATGAAGACGGCACGATGGGCGTTTATCTGCACCTGATGCAGGGCTCGGTGAGCGTCAGAGAGGGCCAGCGCGTCAGCGTCGGTACTGCGCTGGCGCGCTCGGGCAACACCGGCAACAGCACCGGCCCGCACCTGCACTTTGTAGTGCAGCGCAACAATGGCAGTGAACTGGTATCGATTCCCTACGAATTCGCCAGTCCCGTGCAGAGCCTGCCCAACTTCGCGGTGGGCGGGAATTAGGGGTAAAACGTTGTGTGAGCCGATACAAGTGAGACCGGACCATGCGACGCTTCGCTTTTTCGCGTTCTGTGGGAGCGGACCGGGCGACGCTTCGTTTGTCTGCGAA
>NZ_LGLN01000039.1:0-20913 GCF_001293775.1 Pseudomonas syringae pv. cilantro | reverse complement strand
CCGCTTCGCAGCCCATCGTAGCCGTCGTAACCTCCTGAAACTCCCACGCCCTCCGGGCAGAAGCCCTGTTTCCGGGCACTGCAAACGGCAGCTCAATCCAGCTTCAGCACCTTGGCCAAAACGATTTTCGGGCCTTTCATCTTTTTGATGATGATGCGCAGGCCTTCGACTTCCATCTGCTCTTCTTCTTCCGGCACGCGCTTGAGGGTTTCGTAGATCAGGCCCGCCAGCGTTTCGGCTTCGATGTGGTCCAGATCGATGCCCAGCAGGCGTTCGATCTTGAACAGCGGTGTGTCGCCACGTACCAGCAGTTTACCCGGCTGATACGCCAGAATGCCGCGCTCCACCTTGCGGTGTTCGTCCTGGATATCGCCGACCAGCACTTCGAGCACGTCTTCCATGGTCAGGTAGCCGACGATCTTGCCGTCAGCTTCTTCGACCACAGCAAAGTGCGCGCCGCCCTTGCGGAATTGCTCCAGCAACTGCGACAACGGCATGTGTCGCGACACGCGTTCCAGCGGACGGGTCAGCTCAGCGAGGTTGAACGACTCCGGAATGTGGTCCAGCGCCGCCAGTTCGAGCAACAGGTCCTTGATGTGCAACAGCCCGACGAACTCGCCACGTTCGGCGTCATACAGCGGATAACGGCTGAATTTGTGGCGGCGGAACAGGGCGAGGATTTCCTTGAGCGGCGCGTTGAAGTCCAGCGAGACCATATCTTCACGGGAGTTGGCCCAGTCGACCACTTCCAGCTCGCCCATTTCGACCGCAGACGCCAGCACGCGCATGCCCTGATCGCTCGGGTCCTGGCCACGGCTGGAGTGCAGAATCAGTTTCAGTTCATCGCGGCTGTAGCTGTGTTCGTGATGCGGGCCGGGTTCACCCTGGCCGGCGATGCGCAGGATGGCATTGGCGCTGGCGTTGAGCAGGTAGATGGCCGGGTACATCAGCCAGTAGAAGAAGTACAACGGCGCGGCGGTCCACAGCGAGAGCAGTTCCGGCTTGCGGATCGCCCAGGATTTGGGGGCCAGTTCGCCGATGACAATATGCAGGTAGGAAATGATGAAGAAGGCGGTAAAGAACGACACGCCTTTGATCAGTTCCGGTGTGTCCACGCCCAGCGCTGCCAGCAATGGCTCCAGCAGGTGGGCAAACGCGGGTTCACCGACCCAGCCCAGACCAAGCGAGGCGAGGGTGATACCCAACTGACAGGCCGACAGATAAGCATCCAGCTGCCCATGCACCTTGCGCAGGATATGCCCGCGCCAGCCGTTCTTTTCAGCAATGGCCTCGACCTTGGTCGAGCGCAGTTTGACCATGGCGAACTCTGCCGCAACGAAGAATCCGTTGAGCAGGACCAGGAACAGCGCAAAAAGAATCATGCCGAAATCGGCGAAGAGTGAAGACAGGTTGAAACTTGGGGAAGGGTCCATGATGGGGTTTTGCAGGGTCCGTATTAACAGGAAAGGGGGCTATGCCGCGCCAGAAAGGCGCCATGATCCCGGCAATGTAACGGCTGAAAGCGCGATTGCCTAGTAGTCTGAATCCTGGCTCTCGGGTTTCGACAATTGGTTGCTGGCAAAGTGGCAAGTAAATACGCTGCCTTTGCCCGGAACGCTGTTGATCTCCAGACTGCCATGGTGGCGCAGCAACACGTGTTTGACGATTGCCAGCCCCAGCCCTGTGCCGCCGGTATTCGACGCGCGGCTGGTGTCGACGCGGTAGAAGCGCTCTGTCAGGCGCGGCAGGTGCTTGATTTCGATGCCGATCCCGGTGTCCTGCACGCTCAGATGCGCGCCGCGCTCGTCGGCCCACCAGCGAATACGGATCACACCCTCGGCCGGCGTGTATTTGACCGCGTTGAAAATCAGGTTGGAAAACGCACTGCGCAACTCGCTTTCGCTGCCCTTGAGGCGCATGTCGCTCTCGAGGTTGATATGAATCTGTTGATTTTTGCTGCCCGACAACGCGTTGGCGTCGGCGGTGATGGTCTTGAGGAGGGTCGTCACCTCGACCGGATTGTTGTCCGACGGATAGTCCGTCGCTTCCAGCTTGGCGAGCAGCAGCAGGTCGTTGAGCAGTGTCTGCATGCGCCCGCCTTGTTGATGCATCTGTTGCAGCGCCCGCACCCAGCGAGGGTTCACGTCCTCCACATTGTCGAGGAGTGTTTCCAGGTAACCGAAGATGACGGTCAGCGGCGTGCGCAGCTCGTGGGATACGTTGGCGACGAAGTCCTTGCGCATCTGTTCCAGTTGATGGATTCGCGTCACGTCGCGCACCAGCATCAGGTGCTCGTTATTGCCGTAGCGGGTAATCAGCAACTGAATGCGCAGGCGGTCGTTGGTGGGCGAGGGGATTTCCAGCGGCTCGCTGTAATCGCCCTGGGCAAAATATTCCTTGAAGCGAGGATGCCGCACCAGGTTGGTGACGGGCTGGCCGCTGTCCTGCGGGGTCTTGAGGCCCAGCAAGGTTTCGGCAGCGCGGTTCCACCATTCCAGATTGCCGTCGCTGTCGAGCATGATGACGGCGTCGCGCAGGGCCGCCGTGGACTCCTGAACCCGGTCGATGACGGCTTGCAGACGGCCGCGAACACGTTGGTCACGGCGTTGCAGGTGATAGATGCTGTCGAACACCTCGCCCCACAGGCCATAGCCGTCCGGCGGCGGTTCGTCGGCCTTGTGGCTGCTCAGCCAGTCATGCAGACGCAACAGTTGCTTGAGGGTCCAGGCCAGATACAGGCCCAGCCCGGCTGCCAGGCTCCAGCCATAGTGCCCACTGATCAGGCCGACCAGCAGGCAGCCGGTGATCAGTAGCAACATGTGGCGTATCAGGGTGCCGTGCCAATTTTGATTCAATTAAGGGTAAATCCTTGTCTGGACCGCACTGGTCGCTGCCCTGCGCCGGTTAATCAGCTCTTTGTGGAAAAGCGATAGCCGGTACCGCGAACGGTTTGTACCAGATTCTCATAAGCGTCACCCAAGGCTTTGCGCAGGCGACGGATGTGAACGTCGACGGTGCGTTCTTCGACATAGACGTTGCCGCCCCAGACCTGATCGAGCAACTGACCACGCGTGTAGGCGCGCTCCTGGTGGGTCATGAAGAATTGCAGCAGGCGGTATTCGGTGGGGCCCATTTCAGCCGGTTTGCCGTCGATGGTCACACGGTGGCTGATCGGATCGAGCAACAGGCCGCCGACTTCGATAGGCGCTTCGCCATCTGTCGGCCCGGCCCGGCGCAGTACGGCCTTGAGGCGGGCGACCAGTTCACGTGGCGAGAAGGGCTTGGTGATGTAATCGTCAGCGCCCACTTCCAGACCCTGAATCTTGTTGTCCTCTTCACCCTTGGCCGTCAGCATGATGATCGGGATGTCGCCGGTCAGCTCGTCGCGCTTGAGGCGGCGGGCCAGCTCGATGCCGGAGGTGCCGGGCAGCATCCAGTCGAGCAGAATCAGATCCGGCTTGCGGTCGACGATGATCGCATGAGCCTGCTGAGAGTTTTCGGCTTCAATACAGTCGTAGCCGGCCATTTCCAACGCAACGGCGATCATTTCGCGAATAGGCGCTTCGTCGTCAACGATCAGAATGCTCCTGCCAACCATGCTTGAACCTCTTGTCATTTAACTGTCTTGGGGCGCATTAGATAACGGAATTATTGCAGTCGTGTGACAGGTGTTCAGGAGGCTAGCACGTGGGTGGCGTGCAGGGGCCTGGATGAGCTTTTATTTAGGTGCGACGGGCATCATCAGCGCAGCGCGTAATCGGCCACAATGCCGAGGAATATCGCCAGCCCGGCCCAGTGATTGTGCAAAAAGGCCTTGAAGCACGCGTCACGATCACGCTGGCGTGTGCTCCAGAATTCCCAGGCGAAGCAGCCTGCGGCGGCCAGCAACCCTAGATGGAAGCACACACCCAGTTCGAAACGTGCGCCGGCCAGCAGCAGACAGCCCAGTGCCAGACCCTGCAAGGTGATGATGATCACCCGGTCGGCATCACCAAACAGTACGGCGGTGGATTTCACGCCGATTTTCAGGTCATCGTCGCGATCGACCATGGCGTAGTAGGTGTCGTACCCCACAGTCCAGAACAGGTTGGCGATATACAAAAGCCATGCGGCGGCAGGTAACTCGCCGGTTTCGGCGGTGAACGCCATCGGCATGCCCCACGAGAACGCCGCGCCCAGCACTGCTTGCGGATAATAGGTGTAGCGCTTCATGAACGGGTAAGTGGCGGCCAGCGCCAGGCCGCCGAACGACAACCAGATGGTGGTCGGGTTGGTGAACAGCACCAGCACAAAGCTCAGGCTCACCAGCACCGCAAACAGGATCAACGCTTCACGCGAGCTGACTTTGCCGCTGACTAACGGGCGTTGCTCGGTACGTTTGACGTGGCCGTCCACCTTGCGGTCGGCAAAGTCGTTGATCACGCAGCCAGCGGCGCGCATCAGAAATACGCCGACCACAAAAATAAACACGGTTTTCAGCGATGGCGTGCCTTTGCCGGCAATCCATACCGCCCATAAGGTTGGCCACAGCAGCAGGTAAATACCGATGGGTTTGTCGATGCGTGTCAGCTGGATGAAATCCCAAGCGCGCGGGCTCAGGCGATTGAGTGATTTGAGCAGTGACAGGTACATCAGGCGTGGTCCTTGTTGTGAAGCACGTCGCACAGCGCGGGTAGAAAGACTTCGGCGACCAGCACGCTCAGCGGGCCACGACTGAAACGCGAGCGGCGTGCCCACAACCCGGAAGCTGCATCGGCATCAGGCAGCCAGCTTTGCGGGTAGTGACACACTTCGAGGGGGCCGCGGTCGAACGCCGGGTCGCTGAACAACAGTTCGCCCAGCGAGCGAGTGCCCAACCGGTCCATATTCAAGCCGCCGTCCTGCAAGGCGCTGCGGGCAGCGACACTGCGTGCGAACACCCAGTTGCTGGCGTTGCCGCGCAAATACACCTCGCGCACCCAGCCTTCACTGTCAGATGGAAGGCCCAATGCTGCACACTCGTCGCAGCGTAACAGTTGCCAGCCTTCGCACAGCGGGAAGACGCTGAAGCCACCGTCAGACAACCGGTCCAGCCTGCGGGTAAGCGAATCCTGATTGAATAACCAATCGAGAATCACCGGCTCGGGCGCGGCGCTCAATTGCTCGCGTTGAAGCCAGACCGGAGTAATGAATGCGGGGGAATGCTGGGTCACAGTAAGTCAGTTTCGACAGCCAACGAGGCCGCGAGCTTAGCATGATTGCAGGCGCTCACCGACGGTGGGTAGAGCGGCTGGTTATAGAATCAGACTTGCATCCGGGCCTGTCGATCAGTACAACGCCCGTTCAGGCGGCAATCGACCGCTGAATTCTATTTAGCCTGAGCATCGAGAGAACCGAACATGAAGAAGTGGCAATGCATTGTCTGTGGCCTGATCTACAACGAAGCCGACGGCTGGCCGGATGACGGGATCGCCCCCGGCACGCTCTGGCAGGATGTGCCTGAAGACTGGCTGTGCCCGGATTGCGGCGTCGGCAAGATTGACTTCGAAATGATCGAAATCGCCTGAGCCCTCAGGTCAACAACCACGAGCTGGAAATCACCATGAGTGCACCTGTCGTCATAATCGGTACTGGCCTGGCGGGCTATAACCTCGCCCGGGAGTTTCGCAAGCTGGACAGCGACACCCCGCTGCTACTGATCACGGCCGACGATGGCCGCTCCTATTCCAAACCGATGTTGTCGACCGGCTTTGGCAAGAACAAGGACGCCGATGCGCTGAGCATGGCCGAACCGGGTGCCATGGCTGACCAGCTTAAGGCCGAGGTGCGCACTCACACGCGGGTCAGCGGTATTGATCCTGGCCACAAGCGTCTGTGGATTGGCGAAGAAGCCGTCCCTTACCGTGACCTGGTGTTGGCCTGGGGCGCCGAGACCATTCGCGTACCGGTCGAGGGCGACGCCAGCGATGCGGTGTTCCCGATCAACGACCTTCAGGATTACGCACGTTTCCGCGCCGCTGCGGCGGGCAAGCGACGGGTTCTGATTCTGGGTGCCGGGCTGATCGGCTGCGAATTCGCCAACGACTTGATTCTGGGCGGATATGAAGTGGACCTGGTCGCGCCGTGCGAGCAGGTCATGCCTACCCTGTTGCCAGAGGCCGCTGCGGTGGCGGTAAAAGCCGGGCTTGAGAGCATCGGTGCACGTTTTCATCTGGGCCCAGTGCTGACCCGCTTGCAGCGCGACGATGAAGGGCTGCACGCGCAGCTGTCCGACGGGCAGACCATTACGTGCGATCTGGTGGTGTCAGCCATCGGCCTGCGCCCACGTATCGATCTGGCTGCCGCCGCGGGCTTGCAGACCGGCCGGGGCATCCTCGTCGATCGCCAATTGCAAACCTCGCACGCCAATATCCATGCCTTGGGCGATTGCGCGGAAGTGGACGGTCTGAACCTGTTGTACGTCATGCCGCTGATGAGTTGTGCGCGTGCACTGGCCCAGACCCTGGCGGGAACACCGACTGCCGTGAAATACGGCCCGATGCCGATTACCGTAAAGACGCCTGCTTGCCCGCTGGTTGTTTCGCCGCCACCGCGCGGAATGAACGGCCACTGGAGTATCGAAGGGCAGGGTGCCGATATCAAGGCGCTTTGCCACGACGCTGAAGGCAATCTGTTGGGCTATGCGCTGACCGGATCCGCCGTTATGGAAAAACTCGCACTGAACAAGGTTTTACCTGCGTTATTGGCATAATTTCGAAGCATTTTGTCGGATAGTCGTCATATTTCTGCCAATAAACCGTGCTGGCGGACTGGCGCGGGTAGCGTCGGCATGCCATTCTCGAACTCGTCTGCCGCTACGTAGAGCCGTCGCGGCGCCTTGTAGCCGCTTCTTGCGAGCGGCGCGGGACATAAAAACAAAAACCGTAAAAAGAGGCTTCATATGCGTAAACCAGAAGTTGTTGCCGCCATTGCTGAAAAGGCGGATCTCACCAAGGACCAGTCCACGCTGGTTCTCAACGCCATCCTCGAACACATTACGGATGCACTGAGCCGCAAGGACAGCGTTACGCTGGTCGGATTCGGGACTTTTCTGCAACGCCATCGCGGCGCGCGCACTGGCAAAAATCCACAGACCGGTGAGCCGGTAAAAATCAAGGCAAGCAACACGGTTGCCTTCAAACCGGGGAAAGCTCTGAAAGACAGCGTCAACCCCTGATACCCATTGTGCGCCTCGGCGGTAGGCGAGCAACTCGACACGGGCACACCATTGCATGGGTGCCCGTTTTTGTTTCTGCGCGTGTCGATTATGTGTTTGCCATTCTTGAGAGAAATTTCCTACTTAGTTCCGTAAGTTTGCCTTCCTAAGACCCAGCGTCGCCTGACTTCTTCTTGTTCCTTATTCCCTTAGAGTGCCGCCCCGCTGCACCTTTAAATTACTCTTTGGGAAATTCGAATGAACAAGTTATGGAAGTCTGCTGCTGTCGCCGCTCTGATCGCCACCACGACCGGCTGCGTGAGCTACAACGTCAGCCAGCCAAGTGTACCGATGGAAGGCACGGTCAAAACCGACCTGAAAGCGGACGTCAAGGTCGGCGGCACCATCAGCGGCGAGTCCTCCACCAATGTGCTGTTCAACTTCCTGAGCTTTGGCGGCGATAACCAGTTTGCCGACGGCGTGACTTATGGCGGTTCGAGTGGCGGTGGCGGCCTGGGTCTGGCACTGCCTGATCCGGTGTCCACGACCAAAGCTGCCGCTGCGTACAAGGCAGTCAAGTCTTCCGGTGCGGACCTGATCGTCGCCCCGCGCTACGAAGTCAGCGTCAAGGACTACTTCATCTTCAAGAAGGTCGACGTGAAAGTGACCGGCAACAAAGGCAATATCAACAGCATCCGCTGAGGCTGTTGCGGTGCTGCTTTCTGCAGGGAGCAGCATCCGGTTGCAAGTCAGGCTTTGTACCGATCTCCTTCGAAAGCGTCGTTGTCCTACATGTTTTGTGCGGATAACCCGCTACACTGCCACGCCGATCCCGTGAGCGGATCGAGATCGCTTGAGGCTGTGTATGAAATTTCGTTTTCTTCTGTGGATGCTGGGCTTGCTGATGGCCCGCGCCAGTCGTAACAACCCCGCGTTCCAGCAGCAACTGGCTGGCAAAAACCTGACATTCCAGTTGCAGACCGCTGATGGCAGGATTGCGCGCCATTTCGTGGCTCAGGATCAGCGCATTCGCAGTGCCAGCGGTGTGGTTGCAGAGCCGGCGTTCGCCATCTCGTTTCGCGATGCCGCATTCGGTTTTGCCACGCTTCAAGCCAAAAACAAGCAGTTGGCATTCATGAAGGGCATTCAGGACAAAGACATCCAGATCAAGGGCAACCCGGCCCTGGTGATCTGGTTCCAGGGCCTGACCAAGTATCTCAAGCCGAAAAAGAAAGCCTCCTGATCAAGGCAGTTCCAGCCCGCCCGCTGCCTTGTGCAAGGCACGAAGGTGGTCGCCCATCTGCTTGAGATTGGCTTCGTTTGCAGCAATCTCCTTGGCGCGATCAGGCTCAAGCAGGGCACGCACTTCTTTGTCGAGATCGCCCGTCAGACGCTTGAGCTGCTTCTGACGCTGGCTGCTTTCCGCTTCGAGCCGCTGCCACTCATTGGCCTGCGGCAGGCCATAACCGCCGCTGCCCAGCAGTTCAGCGGGCCGACTGAGGAAGCCGCTGCTGGCAAGAATCTCCTGGAGCGTCGTGGTGGCCTTGGAGACCCTGCCGTCTTTCAGCTCACGGGCGCCGAGATAGCGTTGCTTCACTTCATCCTGGGCCAACAGCAGTTGCCGGCGCAGGCTGGCCTGCTCCAGTAGAAGAATCGCCGCGCTGGTGCGCAGGTCCGCCTTGGCAAACCACTGGCTGCGCTCGCTGGCGGGCAGTGTCATCCATTCTTCCACGGTGTTCTGCTTGATCGGCAGGTGCCTTTTCAGCACTTCGAACATGGCCTGATAGCGATCACGGTAAGAATCGAAGCGGTAACCCAGGCGCAGTGCTTCCTTGGGATCGTCCAGCACACTGGTGTCCGCCAGACCCCGGCCTTTTAAAACTTCGAGCAAGCCGTTCGGCAAAATGCTGTCCAGACCGACCAGCTTGGGATTGTGGGTGCCGCTGCGCAGCAGTTTGAGGTTCTCCACGGCGCAGTTGTTGGAGAGGAAGTAATAGTTGCCGTCATACGCCCAGTGCATCTCTGCAGCATGCTGAACCAGCCCTTCGATTTCTGGACGTGACAGCTTGATCGGCACCGAGGCCAGGCTGCGCAGCTCGGTCTTGGTGTACTCATCAATGACTTGAGCCAGCGGCAGCACGAATAGCCGTGACGGGTACGCGCCCATCAGCCCGTCCCAGCTGGAGAGCTGAACATCGCCGACAAACGCCCGATACGACAGCACCAGATGCTGATCAAGATCGAGGCGACAGTCCGGGCCGCGCGGGCGACCGGGTTTGCAGATCACCAGACGCAACATGCTGTGACCCCAGCGACTGGCCCAGTTCTGATTCGCTTCAGCCAGCAGATAGTCCACGGCGTAAACCCGCTCCGGGTCCAGCTTGCCCAGCGGCTCGCGACCGAAGTCATTGCCGGCATTCAGATAGGGGTAATACGTCGGGCATTCATTCCGAGCGGCGGGTGCCCAGCCGAAACGCTCCTTGTAATAGGCATACAGCGCAGGGCGACGGCAGGCATAGGCCGGGTCGAGCAGGAAGTACTCCATGTTGACCGCCACGAACTCCAGCGGGCTGGTGGTCTCGTAGATATCCGGGCTGCGCGCGACCTGGCCGTTATGTTCTTCACGCTCGCCGCGACGCCCGACGTATTGCTGCCAGCCGGCGAGGTCAAGCAGGCGCGGATCATCGCTCAGGGTAAAACGGCGCTCGGTCTGACCGCGGCAATTATCGGGCAGGCCGACTTTGCCCAGCGAGCTGTTGCGCGACGAGCAGCGAAAGACAGTGGCCCGCTCGGTTGCCGACCACAGGCGGGCGCGGTCGTATACGTGGGTCAACTCATGCAGAACGGTCGCCAGCAGCTCCCGGCGCACTGTGCCGTGCGGCCGGCCTGTCTGGGCGGTGGCTGCCGAGCCGTCAGTCAGAGAGGCGAGCAGATGGCGGTTGAGGTACAACTGATAGGGACCGGCCGCCTGCCCGTAGGCATTTTGCGGCATGTCACTGGACCAGCTCACTCCCACCTTGCGGTCCAGTGCTGCGACAAAGCTTGGCGGTAGCGCCTGCATGGCTTCGTCGAGCAGCGTCTGGCTGGCGCGTTGTTGTGCGGGGTCGAGGCCGTCGGTGTGCAGTTCCAGCTTCAGGCTGGCAAAGGCATGCGTTGCGACCAGCGACAGCGCGCCAGCAAGCAGCCAGGCGCGGAGTCGCCTCACAATGCGAGGATTGCTTCAGCCAGGGTCTGATCGCTGGCACCGCGTGCTTCCGGCAGGCGGGCGCGCAGCGTATCGAAGGCGGCATCGAGCTGAGCGCCATGGATATCGCCACCGCTGGCAACGTAGCTGGCGGCATCGTCCTTGGCCTGGATGACAACCTTCGAATCACGAATCGAGGTGGTGGTGTCCGAGGTGAAGTCGATGGTACGGCCGAACGCACGCACAATGATGTTACTTGTGGCCACTACAGTCTGGGCCTGGGCAAGGTCGGCCAGCAACAGCAGGCCGAGGGAAGCAGCAATCAGCGGGGTACGCATGTAATGACGTCTCCAGTTACGCAAAGAGGGGAAAAGTGGCTATTGGACGAGGATTGCTTGCGCCAGTTCAAGGTCGCTGGCATGAAGTTTTGCATCTGCCTGACGCAACGCGTGCAAGGCTGACTCTAGCCGTGCACCACGCATCGCTCCGTCACTGGCGATGAAGGCAGCGGCATCGTCCCGGGCGGCCATGATCAGCTTGTTATCGAAAGGTGCAGTGGTGACCTGGCTGGTAACATAGCCGGTCTTGACCAGCCCTTGTGTGGTCGTATCGAACGCCTGGGCCTGACTGATGAACATCAGGCTGGCAAAGGGTGCGATTAACAGAAAGTGCAGTAAACGCATGGCTTTCACAAACCGGCAAAACAGGCGCCAAGGCTAGCGCAATGCTTGCGCCAGAGCTACCCCGGCGCTCGGCCGGGGTGCAGGGGTCAGATGGCGAGGATGGCCTGAGCCAATTGACCGTCGGTGGCTTGCAGTTCCGGCAATTGCTGACGGATGTGTTGAAGAGCACCTTCCAGACGGGCACTGCGGATTTCGCCAGAACTGGCAACAAAGCTGGCCGCATCGTCGCGCGCGGCGAGGACGATTTTGTCGTCTTTCAAGGAGGAGGAAATATTGGACGTGGCACGGGTCGATGCGTTGACCGCATCAACTACAGCATCAGTGGTCACAATAAAGCTGGAGGCGTTGGCGCCTGCAGCAGCGGTCAACAGGAAGGCAGCACCAAGGGTACGTAGCAGAGACATGATCGAATTCCATCGTGAGCTAAAAGGCACAGGCCGCTTGCGAAGCCAAAGGGCTGATGTAGGAAGCTAGGTTATCCCACTGGCAGAGGGCTGTCATGACGGCTGAGTGTCAACGGCACAATTGGTCAGGGGAAATGAGTAACTGTGCTGCTACTTTATCGTAGTATGAAGACTGTACTGCTTTAGTGAGATCGGGCAAATGTACCACCCTGAAACGACAAAACCCGCCTCGGTTGCCGGAGACGGGTCTTGCATGCAGCAATTCGGGTTGCTGGCGGGAAGCCCTTGGGCCTGGACCAGCGAGCGCTAAGTTAGCGCCAGAACGGCTTGCTCAGCTCTTCGTAACGCTGGGATTCGCTGATACCGGCGTCAGCCAGCAGGCGTGCATCCAGACGAGCCAGTTGATGGCGGCTGGACAGGCGACGCTGCCAGAGCATCAGGTTGGCAAATACGCGCAGAGGCAGAGAAGCTTTTGCGTTGTTGACGGTGCTTTCGCTGAACAGATCGGAACTGATTGTACGTTCCATGGTGTGACTTCCTTCCGCTTGTGGCGGGATAAGTGAGTTGCTTGACTGATGCTTATCTTCCTCGCTCGCGTACAGCTTCCATAGACACAGTTCATTTGTATTGTGAGGGTTCAGTTAGCTGTGATTGGGCACTGTTTTGTTCATAAATGGGGCAACTGTACCGGTCAGCACTTTTGTGGTGCGTTTTGTGCTCGATTGTGGTGTTTTTTGCGTTTTAAGGCAGTTTTATGACCGGTACAGAAGTACAGTTTTTGAAATGCTCATGCGCTTGGGTTGAAAGTGATGCGAAAAAGGTAGTGTTCACTTCCAACTGTCTTGTTCAGCCCGGCAGCATCCGTCCGGTTTCTTCCAGGTTGATGTGCCAACTCAGTGCTTCGCGAAGGATGTGCGGGGTATGCCCGCCTATCGCGCAGGCGGCATTGAAATAGGCGTTCAGGGCCTCGCGATAATCGGGATGCACGCAATTGTCGATGACCACCCGCGCGCGTTCGCGGGGTGCGAGGCCGCGCAAGTCCGCCAGGCCCTGTTCGGTGACCAGAATGTCGACGTCATGCTCTGTGTGATCGACATGGCTGACCATCGGCACCACACTGGAAATCGCGCCGCCCTTGGCAATCGACTTGGTGACGAAGATCGCCAGGTGCGCATTGCGCGAGAAATCTCCGGAGCCACCAATTCCGTTCATCATCCGCGTGCCGCAAACGTGGGTAGAGTTGACGTTGCCATACAGGTCGAATTCCAGCGCGGTGTTGATGCCGATGATCCCCAGGCGGCGAATGACTTCCGGATGATTGGAAATCTCTTGCGGGCGCAGCACCAACCGGGACTTGTAGCGATTGAAGTCGGCAAAGACCTCCGCATGCTTGGCCGCCGACAGGGTCATAGAGCTGCCCGACGCGAAACTCAGCTTGCCTGCATCGAACAGGTCGAATGTCGAGTCCTGCAACACCTCGGAATACATGGTCAGGTCGCTGAACGGTGACTCCAGCAGGCCATGCATCACCGCGTTGGCGATATTGCCAATGCCGGCTTGCAGGGGCATCAACTTGTCGGTGAGGCGGTCCTCGCGCACTTCGTTCTTGAAGAACTCCACCAGATGGTTGGCGATGGCCTGAGTGTCGGCGTCGGGAGGCGTCACTGTAGAAGGCGAATCGGGCTGATTGCTGATGACGATGCCGACGATTTTTGCCGGGTCAATGTTCACCGCATGGCTACCGATACGGGAATCCGCTTCCAACACCGGGATCGGCAAGCGCGTCGGGCGGTAGCTGGGAATATAGATGTCATGCAGGCCTTCCAGCTCAAGGGGCTGGGACAGGTTGATTTCTACAATCACCTGTTTGGCGAGAATCGCGAAGCTGGCCGAATTGCCGACTGACGTACTGAGCACCAGATGGCCTTCCTCGGTGATCGCTACGCATTCGATCACCGCCAGGTCCACCGCCTTGATCTGCCGGTTGCGCAGCATTTCCACGGTGTCGGACAAATGCTGGTCGATAAACATGACCGTGCCATTGTTGATGGCCTTGCGCAGGGTGCTGTCGACCTGAAAAGGCATGCGCCGGGACAGCACGCCGGACTCGGTCAACTGCTTGTCCAGATCGTTGCCCAGGCTGGCACCGGTCATCAGGCTGATTTTCAGGGGTGTCACTTTGGCGCGTTCGGCCAGCGCATGGGGCACGGCCTTGGCTTCGCCGGCGCGGGTGAAACCACTCATGCCGACGGTCATGCCGTCTTCAATCATGGCGGCAGCCTCGGCTGCGCTCATAATCTTGCTCATCAGGGAGGGCAGGCGGATACGGTCACGGTACATGGGTTCTGTCTCGGCATTGGAAGCAAAGCGACAAGTCTAGAGCGTTGAACGGGCTTCGTCCTGCTACCAAGGTCGCATTTGAGGGCTCAGATTGGTGGCTTTCAGCACAAAACACTGTTACGTGAAATGCAAAAAGCCCCGGTCGTCCAGGACGCCGGGGCTGGAGCGAAGCAGGCTAGGCGTTTTCGACGGCCTTCACCATGTCCTCGATCACCTTTTTGGCGTCTCCGAACACCATCATGGTCTTGTCCAGGTAGAACAGCTCGTTATCCAGACCTGCGTAACCGCTGGCCATCGAGCGTTTGTTGACGATGATCGTCTTGGCTCTGAACGCCTCCAGAATAGGCATCCCGGCAATGGGTGACTTAGGGTCGTTCTTGGCGGCCGGGTTGACCACGTCGTTGGCACCGAGCACCAGCACCACGTCGGCCTGACCGAATTCGGAGTTGATATCGTCCATCTCGAATACCTGGTCGTAAGGCACTTCGGCCTCGGCCAGCAGGACGTTCATATGGCCCGGCATCCGCCCGGCAACCGGGTGAATGGCGTACTTCACGGTAACGCCGCGATGCACCAGCTTTTCCGTCAGCTCCTTGAGCGCATGCTGCGCGCGTGCCACCGCCAGACCGTAGCCCGGCACGATGATCACCGTGTCGGCGTTGGTCAGCAGGAAGGTGGCGTCGTCAGCCGAACCGGATTTCACCGGGCGCGCTTCCTTCGCACCTGCCGGAGCTGTCGAGTCCGTTGCGCCACCGAAGCCGCCACCGATCACATTGAAGAACGAGCGGTTCATCGCTTTGCACATGATGTAAGACAGAATCGCGCCCGACGAACCCACCAGCGAGCCGGCGATGATCAGCATGGAGTTGTTCAGCGAAAAGCCGATCCCCGCCGCTGCCCAGCCGGAATAACTGTTAAGCATCGAGACCACGACTGGCATATCGGCACCGCCAATCGGGATAATCAACATCACGCCAATCACGAACGCCAGCGCGAGCATGATCGCAAAGGCGGTCAGGCTGCCAGTGAGCATGAAGGTCAGACCGAAGAATAGCGTGGCAAGACCGAGGGCCAGATTGAGTTTATGCTGTCCGGCAAACTGTACGGGTGCACCCTGAAACAGCCGGAATCTGTACTTGCCCGATAGCTTGCCGAAAGCGATCACCGAACCGGAGAAGGTGATTGCGCCAATGGCAGCACCGAGAAACAGTTCGAGACGATTGCCTGCCGGGATGGCGTCGCCCAGATGGCGAACGATGCCCAGTGACTGAGGCTCGACCACGGCGGCGATGGCAATGAACACCGCTGCCAGACCGATCATGCTGTGCATGAACGCCACCAGCTCTGGCATCTTGGTCATTTCGACCCGTTTGGCCATGATCGAGCCGGCAGTACCGCCTACCAGCAGGCCGACCACAATGTAACCGATGCCCGCGCCGGCGCCTTCCGCTGTCGACAATGCGGCCAGCTTGAACACCAGACCGATCGTGGTGATGACCGCCAGACCCATGCCGAGCATGCCGAACAGGTTGCCGCGGCGCGAGGTGGTCGGGTGGGACAAGCCTTTGAGTGCCTGGATGAAACAGATCGAAGCGATCAGGTACAGCAGCGTGACCAGATTCATGCTCATGACTTGGGCGCCTCATCCTTCGCTTTGGGGGTCTTCTTCCGGAACATCTCGAGCATTCGCCGAGTGACCAGAAATCCGCCAAACACATTCACTGCAGCCAGCGCGACCGCCAGTGTGCCCATGGTTTTGCCCAGTGGCGTGACGGTGAGGGCCGCAGCAAGCATTGCGCCGACGATCACGATCGCGGAGATTGCATTGGTGACAGCCATTAACGGTGTGTGCAGCGCGGGCGTTACGTTCCAGACCACGTGGTAGCCAACATAGATGGCCAGCACGAAAATGATCAGGTTGTAGACGCCGGGGGAGATCAATTCTTCCATTGGTGTGTCCTCAGCCGTTCTTGCGCACAACGTGTCCGTCGCGGCACATCAGGCACGCGGCGACGATGTCGTCTTCGAGGTTGATCGAGAATGTGCCGTCCTTGTCGAACAGCAGCTTCATGAAGTCCAGCAAGTTGCGGGCGTACAGTGCGGAAGCATCAGCAGCGACCTGAGCGGGCAGGTTGGTCGGCCCGCAAAGGGTAACGCCGTGCTCGACGACCACTTGGTCCGCCACCGTCAACGGACAGTTGCCGCCTTGTGCGGCAGCCAGGTCAATCACCACCGAGCCGGGTTTCATCTGCGCCACGGTTTCGGCGCTGAGCAGAACCGGTGCCTTGCGGCCGGGGATCAGCGCAGTGGTGATCACGATGTCCGACAGCCTGGCTCGCTCATGGACGGCGGCGGCCTGGCGCTGCATCCAGCTGGCGGGCATCGGGCGCGCGTAACCGCCGACGCCTTCAGCACACTCGCGCTCCTCATCGGTCTCGTAAGGTACATCGATGAATTTTGCGCCCAGCGATTCGATCTGTTCTTTCACTGCCGGGCGTACATCCGAGGCTTCAACCACCGCGCCCAGCCGTTTGGCCGTCGCAATGGCCTGAAGACCGGCCACGCCCGCCCCGAGAATCAGCACGCGTGCAGCTTTGACGGTGCCTGCCGCGGTCATCAGCATCGGCATGAAGCGCGGATAGTGATGCGCGGCGAGCAACACCGCTTTGTACCCGGCAATGTTGGCTTGCGACGACAGCACATCGAGGCTCTGGGCGCGTGAAGTCCGCGGAGCCGCTTCCAACGCAAAGGCGGTAACGCCATGTTCGGCCATCTTGCCGATCAGCTCGCTGTTGAACGGATTGAGCATGCCGATGATTACGGAGCCACTTTTGATCAAGGCCAGTTCGTCATCATTCGGCGCGACGACTTTGAGAATCAGCTCACCCGCGAACGCCTCGCCTGCGCTGCCAATCATGGCGCCTGCTGCTTCATACGCGCTGTCCGGGACGCTGGCATGAACGCCGGCGCCGCTCTGTACGGTGACCCTGTGCCCTTGGCTGATCAGCTTTTTGATGGTTTCCGGCGTAGCGGCTACCCGGGTTTCACGTGTCTGGGTTTCGAGAGGAACGCCAATGTGCACGACAATCTCCTGCGTGATTTTTTATCGTTGGTAAATAGCCAGTGCACTACGGCTGGTGCGTCCGGTTTTGGCCAATCAGCACGCCTGTTCAACCAGGCGCCGGGCATTTTGCAGGCGAAATTTATGGGCTTCAATACATTCTGTAACGAAACTATAGATGAACTACAAGTCACACTGTGACCTATCGTCGCAGATAAGCGCTATTGGCCTTTATTCGCGGGTCTTAACGCGGTATTCCATGCGAAAAGCAGGTGATAAGCATTTTTTGGCTGACATTCTGGAGTCGAGACGATTTCGGCTCATCACTTAGCAACTATGGGGGTAATAGCCCATTTTCTGTTTATCGTTATGAGTTGTTGATAGGCGACATAACGTTATATCTGTAGGGCCTTTGTGGGGCTGACTACCTTGCCGATTGATCAGGCGTTGTCCTGAGGTAGCGTGTAATCCCGCGCCTGATCCACCAGCCA
This sequence comes from Pseudomonas syringae pv. cilantro, assembly GCF_001293775.1. GTDB lineage: Bacteria > Pseudomonadota > Gammaproteobacteria > Pseudomonadales > Pseudomonadaceae > Aquipseudomonas > Aquipseudomonas syringae_P. The sequence goes on along the minus strand of NZ_LGLN01000039.1, from coordinate 3,576 downwards.
GTCCCGAAAAGCGGTCAACGATGCCGACTCCACTTTGCGTTCGGGAATCATCAGGTAATAAGCCTTGTTACTCGGTAACGGACGAGCGTTGGCAATCATCAGGCGCTTCTCGTGCAATTCGCGCTGGATCAGAAAGGGCGGGATCAGCGCTACACCCATCTCATGCATAGCCGCCTGGGCCAGCATCGAAAACAGCTCATAACGAGGCCCGGTCATATCGCGGGGCACATCCAGGCTCTGTGCGTTGAACCACTGGCGCCAGGCGTAGGGGCGGGTGGTTTGCTGCAGCAATGGCAACTCGGCCAGTTCATCTGCTGTCAGGCTGTCTCGACCTTTCAGAAAAGCAGGGCTGCACACCGGCATGGGATTCTCGCCCATCAGACGATGGGCTTCGGTGCCGGACCAATCAGCATCACCGAAATAGATCGCGGCATCGAAGTGAGTGTCGGCGAACAGAAAAGGTCGTGTGCGGTTAGTCAGGTGAACCGTTACGTCAGGATGCTTCACCTGGAAATCTTTCAAGCGCGGCAATAGCCATTGGGTGCCAAAGGTCGGGACCACGGCGAGTTCTATGGCATTGGCACCTTGCTGGCCCATGATCGAAAGCGTATCGCGCTCGACAGCGTCCAGTTGCATGGCGACACGACGGCTGTAGGTAAGGCCGGCTTCGGTGAGCTTCACGCCTCTTCGGGAACGTCGGAACAGTTCCACGCCGAGATACTCTTCCAGCCCGCCGATCTGTCGGCATATCGCACCTTGCGTCAGGGAAAGCTCGTTGGCAGCTTTGGTAAAGCTTTCGTGGCGGGCCGCAGCTTCGAAGCTCACCAGTGCGGTGGTGCTGGGTATCTTGCGTCTCATGTACCTTCTTCTCACTGGTTTTCAGGGTGTGGCTCGGGACTGAAGATTATGGAGTGAGAAATTAACACACGAAGTTGATAAAACCTCGTTTGTCGAGGAACCGGGCCGGGGCTAGGATCATTCCAGAGCATTTCAAACGAGCGTGAGGAACAGGTATGAGCGGCAAGGCAAGCTTTAGCTGGATCGATCCATTGTTGCTGGATCAGCAGCTCACCGAAGAAGAGCGCATGGTTCGCGACACTGCCGAGCAGTTCGCCCAGAGCAAGCTGGCCCCGCGTGTACTGGAAGCTTTTCGCCACGAGAAAACCGACCCGGCGATCTTTCGCGAGATGGGTGAAGTGGGGTTGCTGGGGGCGACGATTCCAGAAGAGTTCGGCGGCAGTGGCCTGAGCTATGTCTGCTACGGGTTGATTGCCCGTGAAGTCGAGCGTATCGATTCAGGCTATCGCTCGATGATGAGTGTGCAGTCTTCGTTGGTGATGGTGCCGATCAATGAGTTCGGTACTCAGGCCCAGAAACAGAAATATCTGCCCAAATTGGCGTCTGGTGAATGGATCGGCTGCTTCGGTCTGACAGAGCCCGACCATGGCTCCGACCCGGGAGCAATGATCACCCGTGCCCGCAGCGTCGAGGGCGGCTATCGCTTGAGCGGCAGCAAGATGTGGATCACCAACAGCCCGATTGCCGATGTGTTCGTCGTCTGGGCCAAGGATGATGCGGGCGATATCCGTGGTTTCGTATTGGAGAAGGGTTGGGCGGGGCTGAGTGCTCCCGCCATTCATGGCAAGGTCGGGCTGCGCGCTTCGATCACTGGCGAGATCGTCATGGACAACGTGTTCGTGCCCGAGGAGAACATCTTCCCGGATGTGCGCGGTCTCAAAGGGCCTTTTACCTGCCTCAATTCGGCGCGATACGGCATTGCCTGGGGCGCGTTGGGGGCGGCCGAGTTCTGCTGGCACACCGCGCGGCAGTACACGCTTGATCGCAAACAGTTCGGGCGTCCTCTGGCGGCCAATCAGCTGATTCAGAAAAAGCTCGCTGACATGCAGACCGAGATCACCCTGGCCCTGCAAGGTTGCCTGCGTCTCGGACGAATGAAGGACGAAGGCACGGCGGCCGTGGAGATCACTTCAATCATGAAGCGCAACTCCTGCGGCAAGTCGCTGGATATCGCCCGCATGGCGCGCGACATGCTGGGCGGGAATGGCATCTCGGACGAGTTCGGTATCGCCAGGCATCTGGTCAATCTCGAAGTGGTGAATACCTATGAAGGCACGCATGACGTACATGCGCTGATCCTGGGGCGCGCGCAGACCGGTATTCAGGCTTTCTATTAAGGAGGACCGAATATGGGGGCGCTTTCACACATCAGGGTGCTAGACCTGTCGCGCGTGCTGGCCGGGCCTTGGGCAGGGCAGATTCTTGCCGATCTGGGGGCTGACGTGATCAAGGTCGAGCGTCCTGGGTGTGGCGATGACACTCGCTCGTGGGGGCCGCCGTTCCTGCGCGACGCGGCCGGGCAGAATACGACGGAGGCGGCCTATTACCTGTCAGCCAATCGCAACAAGCAGTCGGTCACTATCGACTTTACGCGTCCTGAGGGGCAGAAGCTGGTAAGGGATCTGGCGGCGAAGTCCGATATTGTCATCGAAAACTTCAAGGTTGGCGGGTTGGCGGCTTATGGGCTGGACTACCCATCGTTGAAAGCAATCAATCCGCGGCTTATCTATTGCTCCATCACCGGGTTCGGGCAGAGTGGCCCGTATGCAAGACGTCCGGGGTACGACTTCATGATTCAGGCGCTTGGTGGCCTGATGAGTCTCACTGGCCAGCCGGAGGGTGAAGAGGGGGCCGGGCCGGTGAAGGTCGGCGTGGCGCTGACCGATATTCTGACCGGTTTGTATTCGACGACGGCGATTCTCGCTGCCTTGGCTCACCGCGATCAAAGCGGTATCGGGCAATGCATCGATATGGCTTTGCTGGATGTACAGGTTGCATGTCTGGCCAATCAGGCCATGAACTACCTCACTACCGGCGTATCGCCAGGGCGTCTGGGTAATGCTCACCCCAACATAGTGCCTTATCAAAGCTTCCCGACGGCAGATGGGGATCTGATTCTTACCATCGGTAATGACCGTCAATTCAGAAAGTTTGCCGACGTGGCGGGGCAGCCGCAGTGGGCGGACAATCCGCGCTTTCTTACCAACAACCAGCGGGTTGCTCATCGTGCCGAGCTGATCCCGTTGATCCGCCAGGTAACGGTGTTCCGGAATACCGCTCAATGGGTCAGTGATCTGGAGGCGGCGGGCGTGCCGTGCGGGCCGGTGAATGACTTGGCTCAGGTGTTCGCCGATCCGCAGGTTGTGGCGCGTGGACTGGCGATCGAGCTTCCTCATGCGCTCGGTGGTAGCGTTCCGCAAGTCGCCAGCCCGATTCGACTGTCCGAGACGCCAGTTGAATATCGCCGGGCGCCTCCCTTGTTAGGGGAGCACACGGCCCAAGTCCTTCATGAGCTTCTGGGGCTGAGCAGTGAAGAGATAGCGCTGCTGGGGGCGAAGGGCGTGCTGTAGCTATATAGAAGAAAGCTCTTTTAGAGCGCCTCTCTATATAGCTACGAGGTCTGACAGGCTAATTTCAGGGTTTTTGAAATTAACGGTTGACGCGCTCTGTGATGTGTCTATAATTCGCCCCACTTCCGGCGCAGACGGAAACGAAAAA
>NZ_LGLN01000089.1 GCF_001293775.1 Pseudomonas syringae pv. cilantro | reverse complement strand
ATGCAGATCAGTCTGATTCATAGCATCGGTCGCCAGGCTGCCGAATGCGCCGAGAAGATGGCCCAGGCTGATGCCGTTTACGCAGAACGGCTGCAACAGATCAACCGATCCCGCGGCGACTCGCCGCTCCCTACGAAGGAAGCATGACCGTGAGCACATCCATTGCGAGCAAGACTGTATCTGAAACGGAACAAAACAAGGTGCTGGTGGAAATCGTCAAGGGCCAGCCCATGACCACAAGCATTGATGTGGCGATGCACTTTGGTAAGCGACACGACAATGTGATCAAAGCGATCAGGAACTTGGAATGCCCCAACGATTTTACACTCCTCAATTTTGAGGAGTGTTCCAGGCCTGGCGCGAACAACAAGCCAGAACCGTTCTACCGCATAACCCGCGACGGCTTCGCATTCCTCTGCATGGGTTTCACCGGCAAAGAAGCGGCTCGCTGGAAGGTCGCTTACATCAACGCGTTCAATCAGATGGAGCTGGCCC
>NZ_LGLN01000096.1:6022-8619 GCF_001293775.1 Pseudomonas syringae pv. cilantro | reverse complement strand
TGCTGCTCGAGGACGGCAAGTCACTGGCAGCATTCTATGAACTGACCCCCATAGGCACCGAAGGTCGGGATCCTGAGTGGTTACGCAAAGCGCGCGATGCTCTTGAAAATGCGCTGCAGGACAGTTTTGACGAACTGGATGAGTCGCCTTGGGTGGTGCAGTTCTACGCCAAGGATGAAACCAGTTGGGAAGATTATCTGGAGACGTTGCATGATTACGTCCAGCCTCGCGCTCAGGGTACGGCGTTTACAGAAATGTACCTGCAGCAATTCAAACATCACCTAGAGGCAATCTCCAAGCCGGGTGTTTATTTGAAGACACCAAAGTGTCTCAACTGCCCTGGCGCGGCCAGCAACGCAGGGTTCGCATGGTCGTCTACCGGCGCTGCACCGGCGATGGACTGGTTCGTGGCCAGACGCCGTCGATGTACTTGAAAAACATTTGCGAGCGCCTGACGGGAGGACTGGCCAACGCGGGCATCAAAACCCGGCGCATGGATCGCCATGACATTCGTCACTGGCTGTTGCACTGGTTCAACCCGCATCCCGAACACTTGGGATCAAAGCGCCAGGACATCGATCGTTTCTTCGAAATCGTCAATAACCGCACGGTCGAACCACCAGAAGAGGGCACGCTGCCGCTGGCCAGCGGCGATGATTTCTCTCAGTGCCTGTTCTACAGCGAACCGCAATCGGATGCCAAGAAAGGTCTCTGGTACTTCGACTCGCGCCCTCATCGGGTCATCGTCCTCGATCGCTTACGCGATGCGCCAAAGACCGGGCACCTGACGGGTGAAAACCGTAAAGGCGGGGACGCGCTGCATGCCTTGTTCGACAAGTTGCCCGAGGACACAGTACTCAACATCACGCTGGTGATCACTCCACAGGATGTTCTGGAGGCCCACCTGGAAAAACTGGCACGTAAATCAGTCGGTGACAATCAAGCCTCCGCCCTGACCCGTGAAGCGGTCGACGAAGCCCGGAAACTGATCGGTCGAAAACACAAGCTGTACCGGGGCAACGTGGTTTTTTACTTGACCGGCAAGGATGAGCAACAACTGGAAAGTCGGAGCATGGAGCTTGCCAATGCCATGCTTAGCGCCGGTATGGAACCTGTCTATCCTCGTGATGAAGTCGCCCCTCTCAGCAGTTACCTGCGGTGGCTGCCCGCCAGTTTTGATGTGAACAAGAAACATGCTTTGGACTGGTACACGCAGATGATGCTCGCCCAGCATGTCGCGAACCTTTCGCCGGTATGGGGTCGTGCCAGCGGCACGGGCAACCCCGGCATAACCCTGTTCAACAGGGGCGGTGCACCGCTGACGTTCGACCCATTCAACAAGCTTGATCGGCAGATGAATGCCCATCTGCTCCTGTTTGGCCCGACAGGTTCAGGTAAGTCAGCCACGGCCAACAATTTGCTGATGCAGTTAATCGCCATTTACAGGCCGCGCCTGTTCATCATTGAAGCCGGTAATAGTTTCGGCCTACTGGGAGATTTTGCCCAAAAGCTTGGGCTGACGGTCAACCGGCTCAAGTTGGCGCCAGGGTCGGGCGTGAGTCTGGCCCCCTTCACTGATGCCATTCGCCTGGTGTCAACACCTGACAAAGTCACGATCCTGGATGCCGATGACATTGAAGGATCCGATGAGCATCTGCAAACAATGCCTGAACAGGGCGAAGAGGAGCGTGATGTTTTGGGCGAAATGGAGATCGTAGCCAGGCTCATGATCACCGGCGGCGAAGAGAGAGAAGAGGCTCGACTCACTCGCGCAGACCGCAGCGCCATTAGGCACTGCATTCTGACGGCAGCCAGAACATGCTTTGACGCTGAACGAGCAGTCAAGACGGAGGATGTGCGTGATGCGCTGAGTGACGCTGGCAAGGACACCACCCTTCCGGAAAAGCGCCGAGAACGCATGTTTGAGATGGCTGAAGCCATGGACATGTTCTGCATGGGGGCTGACGGTGAGATGTTCAACCGGGAGGGTACGCCTTGGCCTGAGGCCGACATCACAATCCTGGACTTGGCCACCTACGCCCGCGAGGGGTATAACGCCCAACTGTCGGTCGCCTACATCTCGCTGATCAACACCGTGAACAACATTGCAGAACGGGACCAATTCAAGGGGCGTCCGATCGTCAACTTCACTGACGAGGGTCACATCATTACGAAAAACCCCCTTCTCTCGCCCTACGTCATCAAGATCACCAAGATGTGGCGAAAACTCGGTGCCTGGTTTTGGCTTGCCACTCAGAACATCGACGACCTTCCGTCAGCAGCAGCACCGATGCTTAACATGATCGAGTGGTGGATCTGCCTGAACATGCCACCGGATGAAGTGGAGAAAATCACCACGTTCCGTAAGCTGACGCCTGCGCAAAAGTCACTGATGCTGTCAGCCCGTAAAGAGAGCGGAAAGTATACTGAAGGGGTTGTGCTTTCCAAATCGATGGAGGTTTTGTTTCGAGCCGTGCCCCCAAGCCTGCTCCTGGCATTGGCCATGACTGAGCCGGAAGAAAAAAAACAGCGGTACGATCTAATGCAGTCGTTAGGGGTAGACGAGCTGGGGGCCGCAATGGCGATCGCACACGACC
>NZ_LGLN01000096.1:0-5403 GCF_001293775.1 Pseudomonas syringae pv. cilantro | reverse complement strand
AAGGCCAGCCAGGACGGCATCACTGCCACACCAACGTTGGTCATCAAGGACAAGCACTCTGGCCGCACGATCAAGCTGCAGGGCGCTCCAGACGGCGACGTGTTGCTTTCCGCAATCGACTGGCTGGCCAGCACGGACTCGAACAGCAGCGATAAGTGAATCCAGGCGCTCCGTGATCCTATGCATTTCGATTACGGACGGTGTGGACAACTACTGCGACCGCCGCATCGATAGCAACCGGCATAATTACGCAAAACGGGATGCCCATACGCTTACATGCAATGTGTATTCGCCAGATGCTTACACCCGTTTTAGGTCTGTAAAGCCAGCTTTCAAGTGGGGTGATCCTCGGGGTTGATCGGCAGCCCCTCCTCACTCTGCACTAGCGTAGGCGTCGCTGCGGGAGGTGTCACCGATGATAGGGCAACCTTTGCCAAGTGCTCCACAGATGGTTCCAAGACAGGCTCCACCGTGGAAGAAACGATGGGTTGGGCGGCGCGGAATATAGAGTCCACCAAACGGCTGCCTGCCCCAACGACTTTAGCCAATACTCGTAGCTGCTCGCTACAGGCAACGTTGTCCGTTGGCGATGGGTAGTTTAAGGAGTGATCTACCTCTCCCCAGATTTCCTCGAAAAGAGTGCGCACTTGGATCTCACACACCACGTCTGACTCGGCTTTTGGACGTATCACATAGTGCAAGCTAGTATAATGGCTCTCCTTCAACTCGGTGTTGATGTCCAGCTTTTTGAAAAACTCTGCTGATTCTGGATCCCACGTGTAGGCCTTTGGGGGTTCCACAAGGTGCCAGTCGTTCTTGGTCTTCTTCAGGAACTCCGCGTGAAGTGCAATAAACTGATACTGGTGTAGCAACAAAACTCTCACTCCAGACAGGTCTGTTAGCCGACGGAACATTTCTTCCGGCGCGGGTTCAGCTGCTAAATCGGCAAGTTTTCGGGCTACTTTTTCTGTTAAATGTCCCGGATCCTTAATGCGGCTTTTAACTGAGTGGATAACAGGGTGTGGATGTCCGACCAGTCGCGGGTGTGTCTCAAACCACGTGCGAACTGTCGTCATAAAAATGGACAGCTCATGATTCACCTCAGTGAATCGTTGCAAGCAATGCTGAATCAGCGGCTCGGCGTTTGTCATGTTTAGCCGAGCCTCTCAATGCGTGAGAGGAGATCCTTAGAAAACTCTGTATATTTGTCCAATGTTGCCTCGAAGACCCGCCTGCTCCCCATGACGGTATTCACATCATCACCGAGATTTTCTTCAGCAGGTACTTTCCACATCGGAACGTGATACTTCTGCGACATGCCAGTAAGCGTGTTATGGGTATGCATTATTGCCGTACCGCCTATTGGCTGAGCCAGCACTTCAGCAGGTATAACGTTCCTTACGTCCTCCGGCACGCAGCCCATAATTTCAGCAGGTATCTGAAGGGCGTAATGGTAATGGGCCTTCGCAAGCTCCCAAGGTTGGTTTCCTGCATATTTTTTTGCGTTGTAAATAGTGAAGCCAAGTAACTTGACGAAATCCTCGGGAAAGTTCTTCCGTTTTTCTTCCGATAGTAGATGAAATATCGTGCCAAACTGTTTCTGCCATACCGCGAGCGCACTTCCCAGATTTCGAATACCGTAAAGCGAGAACATATCTGGAGCACAAGGAATGATGAAGCCGTCCGTAGTCGAGATGACTACCTTGTTCAACGCACCAATGCTAGGAGACGTGTCCATGATCACAAAGTGATACCCGTAGGCGGCGGCGTATTCCTCGGCAAGCTTCCTTATTCTAGTAATAGTCCTTATTGCGAGCGGGTCGCCCTGATAAACATCACTCCACCGGCTTGATATTTTCTCTTCATACAGATGCATCGTCAACCGACCGGGAATAAGGTGCAAATTTAGAGCTAGTGCAACTGGCGGAGGCAAGATGCCTATCTCTGCTGTACCTTCTTGGGTCGGAGTTAGGAGGTAGTGAATAGATCGAACATTTTGATTTAGAGCTTCGAACTCTTCAACGGTGCTCTGCTCGCGAGTAGCCTTGAAGTCATCAATATAAGCATTTTCCTTTGCCCAAACATCCATCAGCCAATCTTGAGGGACTGAGAGAGTGGAAATATTGCACTGAGGATCCAGATCTATAATGAGAACTTTCTTACCCATTGTCGCGAGAGCATGTGCCAAGTGGAACGTCAACGTGGTTTTCCCCACTCCACCTTTGTTGTTGAATATGGAAATGGTTTTCATGCTGATTCCCTTCAAATAGGCATCGTGTGATGGCCGAGTGCCGGTAGGAGATCACACAACAGGTAAATAGCGCAAGGAGCGCAAGTGGTTCGGACTCAACCGAGCTGACGCATATCTGCGTGCTCTCCGAGAGTCATTTGGTTTGCGGGCACTCAGTGGTCCAAGGGCTCTGCAGCTTCATTGGCTGAACGGGATTGAGCCAGGATTCGATTGACGAGGGTGAAGATGGATGACCGCTACTGATTGACGATGTTGCCAGAGGCCGCGCTAACTCAGTTTTCGGATTGAATTTTGGCAGTTCTAGGCAGTAAGATTTTTCCCCACCCCTGTAGGCTACCCTATATAGCCCGTTCATGACGAAAGACTCCCTACATCGTTCATGAACAAGAAAAGTATCGAACAGAGCCGAAAGACTGAGGAATCTCCCGAAACCCCATCTGTACGAGTAAGCTCATCATACTGATCGAGGCTGGCATGCAACGCACTTGAAGCCTACGCCCAGAGTTCTTCATTTCTTCTCGAAATGTATTGATAACCCAGCGACCAAAACCTCGATTACGCCAATTGGGACTGATCAACAGTACGTTGAGATCTAGAATTGTCGGATCTTCTATAGCTCTGAGCACGCACAAACCTATCGCTTGCCCTTGAGCCTTGATAGCGTAAGTCATCACCATTGCTGGCTTTCCGCTGCTTAGAGCGTCATTTGCAGACTGCAATTCTGACGCGTACTGGGTGACCATAGTATTACTTTTGAGTCCGGTAAAGTGACCACGGCTCGCTTCACATTGAAGAAGCTCTAAGAAATCATCAATCTCCACTCTGCTCGCTTGACTGATCTCTGGCTCAACATACTGCACTCCGCCCATCTCACTCTTCCTTTGATATCGTGTTCGATAGTCCACGCAGACTTCATCTCGCGTGATAGGCAAACCCTACCTATCGGATCAGCAACTTTTCACGCAGCAGCTCAAGAAGCTTGACCCCAAAGGCTGCCATCATAAGAAAAATTCCCAAGAAGAGAACGAGAATACCTGCCTCGGTGTACGCCAGATCTGCTGTTCGCTGCCCTGCTTACCCCAGACCTATTGAGGCAAGAACCGCAATTACTTGAGCCACTGATGGTTTCATACGACGTTCCTTGTGTCTTTTCGGTGCAAAAGAGGTATTTTTCTACTGACCCAGCCCCGGCGACGGTATTCTGCTTTGAAATATGCCGGTGTCAACCGCTGAATCTACATTGAACAACTCTGCAAACCATGTTGCCCAACAACGCAGGATTGTCTGCACAGCGCTTTCCATCGAACCGCCACTGGATGCGTGTTCGGTTTCAACATAGGGGTTGGGGAGCAATAGTCGGTTAAGGCCTATAGGCACTGACCTACTCATCGTCGCGAAGCACCCAGCCCGCTTTTGAAAAAGCCCACCGGGTCAGGACGAGGCTATCAAGGGGGGTCATACGGGCGGTTGTCCCATTCGTTACATGAGATGTTCACCCTTCTAGCATTTATGATCAGTGTTCCTGTGTGCCCTCCCCGGGAAATCAATTGGACTGAATCATCTGACTGTCGCTCGAATTCAATCCGAACCAGGATGGGATAGTCATACCCATCGCCTTTGGCCTTAAGCGGCACGGTAAACGCTATGAACCCCATAACAGGGGTAGCAATCGCGTTCATAGAATTTCCCTTAGCCCTTTGGCTGTGCAGCGGCCCATTGGATATAAGCGCTTTCGATCAACCACGCAGCATCAGCTGCTGTGGGTACAGGATTGAGCGCTATTTGAGCCAGCTTTTTTTCTATCCAAGTCAGCAGTGCGGTACGTCCTGCTGGACAAGGCATCAGATCGCGCTCCAAATGGTCGGCAAGCTCTGAAATAGCCACATCGCGCTCGACACTTTTTGCAGTCATCGCAATTCTCCTGGATCACATCGCTGCGGCGACTTTACTGGGCCACTTGGCGTTGGTGCATTCCCTTGGCCTCCAGCGCACGCATCGATTCGACCGAGTACAACGACTCGGGGACCAGTAGCAGGCGTTTTATGCCTATGGCCTCACCAGTTTCCTGACAAAAACCGTAGTCGCCCAGAGCGAGAATTTCCAGGGCCTTAAGCACATGGCTCAACGTCTGTCTGTCCCTTTCTATCATGCTTGCTGCCACCGCTCTGTTTTCCTCATCGGAAGCGAAGTCGGCTTCGTCCGGGTGACGCTCGATTTCGCAACTGGCCTGACAGCTGAGCAAGCGATCACGAAGCTCTGCGGCTTTGACCTCCAACCTGTCTTTGAAAAAGGCCAGCTGGTCTCCGCTCATATACTCGTCCTCAGCTTGATCCAGCAGTTGCTCAACACTCATCAATGCCATCTTGTGCTCCTGATCTGGTTGGTCATCCAAACTTCCTACTGAGTGACCAACGAACGCCACCGCCGCTTATGAGTAATAACAGGGCCAGGCTTGTGATCGGCCACTTCGTTCCCAACGGTTCTGCCCTGGGCCTCGACGACATCCGGGGCTTCAATCTGGATACGTACATCCCCAGTATCCTCTGAAACGCTTAAGACTTGGATCTGAATTCCATCGCCAATCATAATATTTTCACCTTCGCGGCGAGTCAGAAGGAGCATACGATTTTCCTCTTTACCTAGGTTTTGTACGAAAAGTCGGTGGGGGTAGAATTGCCGCCATGATTGGCTGGAGGCTCGCATGGCAAAGCGTTACGAACTCTCCGACGCATCGTGGGAATTGATCAAGGATCTGGTTTCTCCCGAGCAGAAAATGGGTCGCCCACGTAGTGATGATCGCCTGGTACTCCACGGAGTCCTATGGATTTTGTGCTCGGGTGCTGCCTGGCGTGATCTGCCGGAACGCTTTGGGCCTTGGTCAACGGTGTATCAGCGTTTTCGTGACTGGCGCGATAACGGCACGTTCGACCGGATACTGGAACGCTTGCACATTCGACTCAACCAGGAAGGCCTGATCGATCTGGACACCTGGATGATCGACTCCACGGCGGTACGTGCAACCCGAGCCTCCTCAGGCGCCGGGAAAAAGGGGGGCCTGAAGAACCGCTATACCATGCTCTGGGGCGCACTCGAGGCGGCCTGACAACCAAGATTCATATGGTTTGCGACGCTAATGGCGTGCCATTGCGCTT
>NZ_LGLN01000078.1:155448-206961 GCF_001293775.1 Pseudomonas syringae pv. cilantro | reverse complement strand
TGTTGCCTTGGAATTGCTCGCCAGAGATGCCTCGCTAAATCAGATACTCATTTTTTGCTAGGTGGGGTTCGTGGCGCGCATACAGATAATCCAGCATGCCGTCGGCATTCCAGCGCACCAGATCGCCGCTGCGGTACATGCGCGCCTGAGGCTGGTCGCTGAACGGGTCGGCGATGAAACGTTCTTCGATCAGTTGCGGCTGGTTCAGATAGCCACGGGCGACGCCCGAACCGCCGATATACAGTTCGCCGCTGATGCCCACCGGCATGGGTCGCAAATGCTCATCCAGCACGTAAACCCGGGTATTGGCGACCGGGCCGCCGATGTGCAGCGAGCCGTTGACCAGCACCTGGCCGGAGGTCGCGACCACGGTGGTTTCGGTCGGCCCGTAATTGTTGACCACCGCGTAACGGCGGTTATGGGCGAACTGGCGAAGGCGGTCGCCGCCGATCAGCAGAGTGCGCAAGGTCGGATGATCGTCGGCCTGACTGAATGCGTATTCGGCCACCGGGGTCGGAAGGAAACTGACGTCCAGCGGCTGGGCGCGCCACCATTGCAAAAGGGCTTCGATGTCTTCGCCACCCTCTTGGACCGGCGCCAGATGCAGGGTCGCGCCCGCACACAGGGTTGGCCAGACTTCCCAGGCCATGGCGTCAAAACCGAAGCCGGCCAGGCAAGAGGTGTGTCCGCCTGCCTTGAGCGCGAAGGCATCGCAGTGCCAGTCGACCAGATTGGCCAGCATGCGGTGTTCGACCATCACGCCCTTCGGTTGACCGGTGGAGCCGGAGGTGTAAATGACATACACCAGACTGGCGCTGCTCAGGCCCGCCACCTGCGGGCTGATGTCGCTGCCCGGCGCGTCGAGGCAGTCATCCAGCTCGATCAATGGCACCGTCAATGACGGCAGGCGCTCGACCAGCGTTGCCAGCGTCAGCACGGCAACCGGTGCGCTGTCGGTCAGCAGATAAGTCAGGCGCTCGCGCGGATGGGACGGGTCGATCGGTACATACGCGGCACCCGCCTTGAGCGTGGCCAGCAGCCCCACCAACGTCTGCAGGCTGCGCCGTGACACCACGGCGACGCGGTCGTCCGGGCGCACGCCGGATTCGACAAGACGCTGAGCCAGCGCATTGGCCTGCCGATCAAGCTGCGCATAGGTCAGCGCTTGCCCTAGATGCACGGCGGCGATCGTATCGGGCTGCAACCGTGCCTGTTGTTCGATGCGCCGGTGAATCAGTTGCTCATCGCCAGCGTCCATGCCGGTGGCGTTCCACTGCTGGATGTTCAGGTGCTCGGTACGGGTCAGCAGGTCGAATTCGTTGACCTGCAAAGCAGGGTTTTCCAGGCCTTGCTCAAGGATCGACAGCAGACGCCCGGCAATCGCCTCGGCTTCGGCGTCATTGATCCAGGCACGATGGTGAACCAGGTGCAGCGATGCTTCGTCGCTGTTCAGATTGCTGCGCATGTGGATGGCCAGCGGCGTGGCTTCGTAACCGTTGGATACTTTTACTGTCCGGGCCTGCGCATCTCCATAGCGGTAATCATGACCTTCCTGCTCATAGGAAACCGACACCTCGAACAGTTGCGCCCGTTCCTCCCGCGTGACGCCAAGGGTGCGATTCAGTTCGCTCAGCGGGAAGCGCTGATGGCGAAAATCGCGCTTGAGCGCATCACGCACTTCGCTGACCAGCGTCGCGAAATCCATGCCTTGCGCGAAGGCCATGCGCACCGCGCTGACCTGCGCAAAGTGCCCCAGCGTCGCTTTGAAACGCGCCCCGGTGCGATTCAGCAACGGCAGGCCGACGACCCATTCTTCGCGCTGCTCAGTACGGGTGAAGTACACATGCAACACCGCGAGCAGTACATGGAATGTCGAAGCGCCTTGCTGCTCGGCGAACTGTTTCATGCGCGCGTGCAGGGCTTCAGGCAACGCCTGCACCCAGGCGTGCGAAGGCGCCGGATCAGTCAGTCGACGATTGTGATAACGGGAGACCAGCAGTGGCTCAGGCAGATTGCGGTATTTTTCCAGCCAGTAGTCCTTGTCCCGACTGTAGCGCCCGGACGCCTGGTAACGGGCGTCCTCTTCGATAAAGTCGCTGTAGCGTGGGGCGTCGAACACCGGACTGTCGCCGTGTATCAGCGCCGAGTAGATGTCCCCCAGCGACTGCAGCATTTGCCCGAAACCCCAGCCATCGAGAATCAGGTGATGAGCCTGGCTGGCCAGCCAGTACTGATTCGTGGCCAGACGAATGAGGCTGAAGCCGAGCAACGGACTGCCATCGAAGACATACGGACGGCGCATCTGCTCGGTAACCAGAGCCTGAGCCGCCTGCACCGGTTGCTGATGAGCGCTGAAATCATGCACGGTCAGCGGCATGGGCAGGTTCGTCGCATAGGTTTGCAGCGGCAGACCGTCTGCTCCGGCCCCCGGCAGCAATACAGTGCGCAAGCCTTCATGGCTGGCGACCAACAGGTCGAGCGCACGCTGCAAGGTCGCCGCGTCCAGCGGACCGTCAACATCCAAGTAGCCGCCGATGTTGTACAGCGGAGAATCACCACAGCTGATCTGGTCAAGCCAGACGTCGCGCTGGGCGGCGGTCAGAGGGAAGTGTGCGGCGGCGGAGGCGTACATGGCTCAAGGTCCTTCCTGGCAGTTAAGACGCGGATTAAGCCCTTGTGCTCCTGTCACTGTATGGCCCCTTAAACCCGGACACTGGCGTGTCGCTACCCACGACTGGCGTTTTGGTTCCCTATGACGTTTGAGCGTGTCCCTGTTTTTCGTTACAGACGCAGGCGCAATCCTTAGGCTGAATAGCCAAAGAATAGTGACCTATTGATTTTTATGAGTAATGGTTATCAGCAGTCGCCGCGAAAAGGAGTTGACCACTGTCCTCCTTGCGCATGGTTGGAATCGGGAAAGGTCAAGATGAACACGGCGCAAAACTTTGAATACAGCGACGATCCGCGCTTTTATCTGCAACTGGCGAGCCTGGTTTCGAGCATCGGTTGCAGCACATTTGCCGGGCGCATGCTGCAATTGGTCCACTCGTTGGTGCCGATTCACGGGCTCGATCTCAGTGAATTGATGCTGAACCTTCGCGAGGGCAGCGTCAGCCGTATCGACCTGCTCGGCGGCGCCGGCTTGCAGTACGCCAATATGGCTGCGGATTCACCCGGCCATCCGCTGCTGTCGAGCATTCTGCACATGCAGGATCCGCTGCTGATCCAGCTCAAGCCGCCTTCGGGCATGCAACATCCGCAACGCATTACGCATCAGTGCAGTCTGGTTTCCAGTCACGGCGAATTGCGTCGAATCATCTGCGTTTATCGGTTGACCACCCTGCGGGCGTTTTCTCTGACCGAGTTGTCATTGCTCAAGAGTCTGTCCGATACATTGTTGCCACTGGTTGAACAACACGCCCAAAGCCTTGCTCAAGCCTGCCTTCGCGGAGCGCGAGTCGAACCGGAGCCGGGTTCTCTGGATCAGGCCTTCAGTGGCAGGCTTGCACAGGACGCCATTACCCTGTCCGCACGCGAGCAGGAAGTTTGCCTGGGCTTGCTGACGGGCGGCACGGTGGCCGAACTGGCGCAGCGGCTGAACGTCAAGAACAGTTCCGTGGAAACCTACCTGAAGCGGGCAACGGCGAAGCTCGGTGTCAGCGGCAGACATGGTCTGGCGCGCTGGATGGCGGGGGATTGACGCGTTTGGCCGTCGCCTGAGCGAGCGTCAAAGAGGCCGTCCATGGCCCCTTTTATGACGTGCCCGGATCAGTCCAGCTGGAACGCAATCACGCTGTCGCCCAATGTCGTTCCCAACGATCCGTGACCACCTGCGGCAATGATCACGTACTGCTTGCCGTCATTGCCGGTGTAGGTTGAAGGCGTTGCCTGGCCGCCGGCCGGTAATTCATGCTCCCAGAGCACTTCCCCGGTATTGACGTCGTAGGCTCGGAAGAAATTGTCCGCGGTTGCCCCGTGAAAGATCACACCGCCAGCGGTCAGCAACGGACCACCGTGGGCGACCATGCCCATCGGGAAGCCGATTGGAAAACGCTCCTGCATGAAACTGGTCTTCAGGTTTTTGGTGTTGCCGACCCGCCGGGTCCATTCGGTCTTGCCGGTGTTCAGGTCGACGCCGACCATGCTGCCCCACGGTGGCGCAGTACACGGAATGCCGAGGCTGGACGCAAGCCTTGAAATGCGGATGGCGTAGTCGCCCTTGAAGTTTTCGTTCCAGTACGGCTTGCCTTCTTCGGTGAACAGCCGTTTCTCTGCGGCCTGCGCAGGACGCTTGATCAGGTTGTAGATATACGCCAGACGCACAGGTGCGGCGACGAGTATCTGCCGATCCGGATCGACCGCCACAGAGCCCCAGTTGAACACGCCGATATTGCCGGGATAGACCAGCGAGCCCTTCTCGGTGGCAGGTGTCCACGGATTGCCGTCGTAACGCAGCTTGTTGTAAGTGATCCGGCAGGCCATCTGGTCGAAAGGCGTGACGCCCCACATGGAAGTCTCGGTCAGCGCTGGCGGGATGAAGTTGAGCCGGGAAACGGGCTGGCTCGGCGCAAAACGCTCGCCGGCGACACCGCCGTCGGTAGACACTTTGACCTGTTCGACCGGGACAATCGGCTCGCCGGTCAGGCGGTTGAGCACGAAGATATTGCCGACTTTGGTGGGCACCAGGATTGCCGGTTGTTGGCTGCCCGCCTTGCCCAGTTCGAGCAATGACGGCTGCGAAGGATTGTCGCGATCCCACAGGTCGTTGTGCGAGGTCTGGAATTTCCAGCGCAATGCCCCGGTTTTCAGGTCCAGTGCAGCCAGCGCGTCGCGAAATTTCTCGGTGTTGCTCTCAGGGTCTCGCAGTGTGCCAGTCTCGTCAGGCGAAGCGTTGCCAAACGGTACGTAGACCAGACCGTTCTTGACGTCGGCGCTCAATGTGGCCCACGCGATCGGCGTGTCATGCGGGTAGGTTTGCCCCGCCGCGATGGGCCGGGTGTCCTGCGGGTTGTGTGAATCGAAGTTCCACATCAGTTGCCCGGTCACCACATTGAAGGCGCGAATTACGCCGGACGGATTGCCGTCGTTGTAGCCGTTGTCCATGGCCGAACTGCCAATCACGATCAAATCACCGGCAATCAGCGGCGCAGAGGTCTGCATCAATGCGTGCGGACGAACTTCGCCCATATTGACGCTGAGGTCGATCACACCCGCGCTGCCAAAATCGCTGCACAGTTTGCCAGTGTCGGCATCCAGCGCGACCAGTCGCGCATCGGTGGTGGCCGTGATGATGCGTTTTGCGCATTGCGCTGGCGTGCCCGCGGCGCCATTCGACGCGGCGTAGTAGCTGACGCCACGGCAAGTCTGGTGCTGTTGCAGATACGAGCGTTTTTTCTCCGGCGTGTACTTCCAGGCCAGTTCGCCGCTTTGCGGGTTCAGGGCATGCACTTCGTTGTGCGGTGTACAGACATAGACCCGGTCATTGACCTTCAGCGGAGTGGCTTCGAACGTGTATTCGCCCGCATCCTTGCCTGCGTCACGCAGGTCGCCGGTGTGGTATTCCCAGGCGACCGACAGCTTGCCGACGGTTTTCGGCGTGATCTGATCGAGGCTGGAAAAGCGTTGGCCAGTGTTGGTTCCGCCATACGCGACCCAGTCGTTACCGGCTGTTTCAGCACTGCGAGACGTACCGGCGGTGCTGATCTGTCCGTGTTGCGGGTAAGGATCGTAAACCATCATTGCGACCACGATCACCAGTATCACGCCAAGCGTGCCACCCAGAAACGGGTGAAAGCGGCGTTGCTGATCGCCAGCCTGCGCACGGTAAAGCGGGCGTACTACCCACGGCAGCGCCAGCCAAAGCCCGACCAGCGCAAAGACATCACCTCGGGGAATCCACTGCCATTTATCGAATCCGACTTCGTAGACGATCCAGATCAGAATGCCCCAGAGAAGCAGCGCATAAAGCGTCAGTGCCGACTTCTTTCTCAGGAACAGCAAAACCGCCGTCGCCAACATCCCGAGGGCTATGATCGAATACGCGGGAGAACCTCCGACCGCCACCAGCTGCGCGCCCATGTAGAGCAGGGTAATACTCAGTATCGCCATGGCGATACTCGTCACTTTCAGAATCATCGTCCTTGTCCTGTCATTGTTATTCGATGCGCTCGAAGAGGCGCTATTCCATTCCGGGCTTTCAATTCAGTGCTGCAGACTACTGCGAACACCGCTCGGGCCAAGTGCCGCAGCAGCCCATGCGCGGCACATCATCGGTGTTTTTAGCAAGGATGGCGACTACGTCGGAAATGCGGAAG
This sequence comes from Pseudomonas syringae pv. cilantro, assembly GCF_001293775.1. Classification (GTDB taxonomy): domain Bacteria; phylum Pseudomonadota; class Gammaproteobacteria; order Pseudomonadales; family Pseudomonadaceae; genus Aquipseudomonas; species Aquipseudomonas syringae_P. The sequence continues at coordinate 200,647 of NZ_LGLN01000078.1, read as the reverse complement.
ACCTGCCGGGGCTCGCGATGTTGCGCTGCCTGGCATCCGCCAGGCTGAGATCCGCCACAGCCGAGTCTAGTTCAGGCAAATGTATAAGGCTGATCGCCTGCTTCGATGTTCGATAGGTGCATACTTATGAATACGGGTCATGGGTCTATGTCGATAAGGCTCTATTATTGATGAAATGATGGCCCTATGCGATCCGGGCTTTACACAGCGGATTCAACTGCTAATGAACGACCTCACTCAAGTCACCGTCGTCATCGGCGCCGGATCCATAGGCCAGGCCATTGCCCGCAGGGTCAGCGCCGGCAAACACGCACTGCTCGCCGACCTGCGGTAGCCCTGATGAAGTCGGGGCGTTGGCAGCATTGTTGATGGGCCCGGAAGGCACGTTCATCATGGCGTCTTTCGAGCCTTTAATGGCGCGTCGACACGCACTTTATTACCGGTTTATGACATGGGCGGCGACTGATCTTCCACAAGGCCGCAACGGTGCGCTGAGCCGATGCACGGTCGATGCTCATACGCCGACCATCAGCCGGTTGCGCCCTTGTTTCTTGCCCAGATAAAGCAGCGCATCGGCACGGCTTAGGGCAACCTCGAAACTCTCTTCGCGATGGATGGCAACCATCGACAGCGTTGCCGTGACCTTCATGACCTGCGCCCTGCTCCAGCCTGATTCGTTGCCAATGCGTGTCCAGATCCGGTCGGCCACCCGTTGCGCATCTTCCTGCGTGGTATCGGGCATCAGCACCAGAAACTCTTCGCCACCCCAGCGGGCCGCCATATCGCTGCTGCGCACGCTGCTGACAATGATGTCTGCCACACGCTGCAGCACCACATCGCCGGTATCGTGGCCGTGCTGGTCATTGATCAGTTTGAAATGGTCGATATCCAGCAGGATGAGCGACGCCGACAGCCCCTGGCGTCGCGCCTGCAACTGCCGCACCCGATCCAGAACCCTGCGCCGGGTGAACAGGTTGGTCAGGCTGTCACGATTGGCCAGATGAAACAGGCTCAGCTGGATGGACGACGTAAAGCGCACAGACAGCGCAGTGGCGTAGATCGCCAGCATGGTCGCGGTGAACACGTTGATGACCCCGAACACATCCAGCATCGTACTGCTCAGGCCGGAGTTGTGCCCCATGTGCCGGCGGAATGCGAAGCAGGCCACCACCGCCAGCAGGATCGCGACGCTGAACACGACACGTTTGATCGTTACCAGCTGAAACGTGAACGCAATGATCGGAATGACGCAGAACATATAGAAACTGAAATTGCTTTCCCAGCCCAGCACGCAGGTGGCCAGTACCGCATGGGCGATGATTTCCAGGCTCATCAGTTGTCCGGCCTGCCGGTAACGCTCTCCTCTGATCAGGTAGATGCAGTTGATGTAAATCAGGGTGCTGACGATGTTGGCCAGCCACAGAATTTCGACATGCAGGGCGAGAAACGCCAGCAGAAATACACAATGAATGCCGAGGGCGACGTAAACGATAGGCGTAATGTGCTTCCAGAACTGGGCGGCCGTATCCTTGTACAGCTGGGATCGGTCTTCTGCCAGGAGGGTCATCATCACGTTTTCTCGAGAGTGCGGGCTGGGTATGACCATGAACACAGGACTGAATTCATCGACTGTATCGGCAAAAAACCATAATGCCTGACACATTGTCTAACAATTTAACAAACCGTTATGTATCTGTCGTTTATGTGGCAACCCGACACGAGGCTGCTTTAATGCGCAGTGATCACCGGCCCGTGCATTTACGTGCGGCCTGTACGACTCAGAGGATGCATGCCGATGGAACGTCTCACCGCGAAAGACTTTGCGCCTGAACTGCTTGAGCTCTACGACTACTACGCCCATGGCAAGATCAACCGGCGTGAATTCCTCGACCGTGCCGCGCTGTTCACCCTGGGCGGGCTGACCGCCAGCGCGTTGCTTGCTTCGTTGAGCCCCAACTATGCACTGGCCACCCAGATTGAGTTTACCGACCCGGATATCATCGCCGAGTATGTGAATTACCCGTCCCCCAAGGGCCATGGTCAGGTGCGCGGTTATCTGGTGCGCCCGGCGAAAGCCACCGGCAAGGTGGCTGCTGTGGTTGTCGCGCACGAGAATCGCGGCTTGAACCCATACATCGAAGACGTGGCCCGGCGCGTGGCAAAAGCCGGGTTTATTGCGCTGGCACCCGACGGTCTTTCGTCGGTCGGTGGCTATCCGGGCAATGACGACAAGGGCCGCGAGCTCCAGCAGAAGGTCGACCCGGAAAAACTCATGAACGACTTCTTCGCGGCCGTCGAGTGGCTGATGAAGCATGACGCAACCACCGGCAAAGTCGGGATCACCGGCTTCTGCTACGGCGGCGGCGTGGCCAACGCTGCGGCCGTTGCGTACCCGGAGCTGGGCGCGGCGGTCTCGTTCTACGGGCGTCAGCCTGACGCCAAAGACGTGGCGAAGATCAAGGCTCCGGTGATGATTCACTACGGCGAACTGGATACCCGCATCAATGAAGGCTGGCCTGCGTACGAGAAGGCATTGAAAGCAGCTGGTACGACCTACGAAACCTATATCTATCCGGGCGCCAACCACGGCTTCCACAACGACTCGACCCCTCGCTACGACGAAGCCGCCGCCAAACTGGCTTGGGAGCGGACGCTGGAGTGGTTCAACAAGTATCTTGTGTGAGGGCTGATCCTGAACAGACGGCGCAGCGTGGATGTGTGATGCAGAGCGTCACGCACCGCGTTCCCATGCAGGAGCGTGCGTAACGATAACCCAAGGCCATTATCGTGCGACGCTCTGCGTCCTGGTTACAGCGGCCGTACCCGTTCCAGCAGCACCTGCAATGGATGCTGCACGACCTTGCCATCCTGACGTTTGACCTGGCTGCGGCATGAATAGCCGTCGGCGAGCAGTCGGCTTTCGCCGCCATGACGCGCCACCAGTGGCTGCCAGGACTGGCTATAGATAATGTCGCTGGTTTTCGCATTCCGGGTCTCGTGCCCATAGGTGCCGGACATGCCGCAGCAGCCGCTGGCCAGCACTTCCAGTTTGAGGCCGGCGCGGGCGAAGGCTTTCTGCCAGAGGCCGACGCTGCCTGGCTCGTTGGTCTTTTCGGTGCAGTGCGGCAGGAAGTAATACGTTTCCTCCGCCACTGCGTCGCCTTGCGCTTCAAGCCCGGTCGCCAGCCATTCCTGCGGCAGCATGACGGTGGGCACGTTCTCGCTGCCCAGCGTCTTGCTGTATTCCTGGCGATAGACCAGGGTCATGGCCGGATCGAGCCCGATCAGCGGGATGCCAAACCCGGCCAGCTTGCCAAGCGACTGACTGTTGAAGCGGGCAGCCTTCTCGAACGCAGCGAGGAAACCCTGCACCTGCAACGGCTTGCCATTGGGTGCAAACGGCGCGAGGTAGACCTGATAGCCCAAGCGCGAAATCAGTTCCAGCCAGTCTGCGGCCAGCGGCGTTTCGAAATAGCGGGTGAACGCGTCCTGCACCAGCACCACCGTGCGCTTGCGCTCCTGCTCGGTCAGCGCGGCCAGCCGCTGTGGCGTGGCGATGCCGACATTCCAGCGCGCGCAGGCGGCACGAAAGTCCGTCAGGCTCAGCAACGGGCTGTCGACCATTCCGGCCACGTGCTCAAGCAGGTAACGCACCGGTTTGGCGCCCATGATCGCGTTGTACAACCCGGGAAAGCGCGCCAGATGCGGAATGCTGAATTCCAGCGAGCCGATCAGGTAATCCTTGATCGGACGCAGGTAGCGGCTGTGGTACAGCTCCAGAAAACGCGACCGGAACTCGGGCACATTGACCTTGACCGGGCACTGCCCTGCGCAGGACTTGCAGGCCAGGCAACCGGCCATGGCGTCATAGACTTCGTGGGAAAAATCCTTCTGCCCCGCCACTCTGGCCACACTGTTGACGGTGCGCTCGGCCAGGCTTTTCAGCACGTTGGCAGTGCGCGCCCTGGCGCTGGCGGTCAGCACATCGACATTCTGCTCGCCTTGCAGGCGCAGCCACTCCCGTACCAGCGACGCGCGCCCCTTGGGAGAGTGAACACGGTCGCGGGTGGCTTTCCACGACGGGCACATGGCGTCGTCGGTGTCGTAGTTGTGACAGGCCCCATTGCCGTTGCAATGCAGCGCACTGTCGTAACTCTTCCAGACCCGCTCGTCGATGGTGCGGTCCAGATCGCCACGCAGCGTCACTTCATCCACCAGAGTCAGACGCGCCTCGGGCACGCTCGCCGGCGTGGCGATCTTGCCGGGGTTTAGCTGGTTGAACGGGTCGCAGGCAGCCTTGAGCGCCTGCAAGGCCGGATACAGCTCGCCGAAATACTCGGGCACGTATTGCGAACGCAGGCCTTTGCCGTGCTCGCCCCACAGCAGGCCGCCATAACGCTTGGTCAGCGCCGCGACGGCATCGGAAATCGGCCGAATCAGCGCTGCCTGCGCCGGGTCTTTCATGTTCAGAATCGGCCGCACGTGCAGCACGCCCGCGTCCACGTGGCCGAACATGCCATATTGCAGGCCGTAGCTGTCCAGCAGCGCACGGAATTCCTGAATGTAGTCGGCGAGATTTTCCGGGGGGACCGCGGTGTCTTCCACAAACGGCTGCGGCCGGGCTTCACCTTGCACGTTGCCGAGCAACCCTACCGAGCGCTTGCGCATGGCGTAGACCCGATTCACCGCCGCGTTGCCGATTGCCAGCGTATGACCCAGGCGCACCACCGACGTGTCTGTCTGCAAGTGGCCGACGAAGGCATGCACGCGCTGCTCCACGTCGCTCAACTCATCGCCGCTGAACTCGATCAGGTTGATGCCCAGCGTCGGTGTCACCGGGTCCTGCGGAAAGTACTCGGCCACGCCATGCCAGACGATGTCCTGCATCGCCAGCATCAGCACTTTGGAATCCACGGTTTCAATCGACAGCGGTTTGTGCGCCATCAAGGCCTTGGCGTCGCGCAAGGCATCCATGAATCCGGCGTAACGGACGTTGACCAGAATCGAGTGTCTGGGAATCGGCAACACGTTGAGCCGGGCTTCGACAATAAAACCCAGCGAGCCTTCGGAGCCGCACAGCACGCTGTTCAGGTTGAAGCGCCCGTCCTCCTCGCGCAGGTGCGCCAGATCGTAACCGGTCAGGCAGCGATTCAGTGGCGGAAACACGTCCTTGATCAGCTGCGCCTGAGTATCGGCAATCTGCTGTGCGCAGCGGTACACATCGCCAGCCCGATCAGCCCGCGCTTGCTCACTGGCCAGTTGCACCGGGCCCATCGCCTGGCTGTGGACGTAAGAGCCGCCGAGCAACACAGTCGACAGTTCCAGCACATGGTCGCGGGTCTTGCCGTAGGTGCAACTGCCCTGCCCGCTGGCGTCGGTATTGATCATGCCGCCGACCGTGGCACGATTGGAAGTCGACAATTCCGGCGCGAAAAACAGCCCGTGCGGCTTGAGTGCAGCGTTCAGCTGGTCCTTGACCACGCCAGTCTGCACCCGCACCCAACGCTCCTCGACGTTGATTTCAAGGATATTGTTCATGTGCCGCGACAGATCGACCACCACGCCATCGGTCAGCGACTGCCCGTTAGTGCCGGTGCCACCACCACGTGGGGTCAGTACCACCTGCCGGTACTCGGGCCGCGCGGCCAGGCGGGCGACGATCGCTACATCGTGGCTGTCCATCGGAAACACCGCCGCCTGCGGCAAGCGCTGATAGATGGAGTTGTCGGTGGCCAATACCGTGCGCGAGCCATGATCCCTGGCGATTTCGCCGCGAAAGCCACCCTCAACCAGCGCATTGAGAAAACGATCGTAATGGCCGATCTGTTCGGAGGTCGGTTTCAGCAGTGCAATCATGGTGGTTTTCCTGGCTGACTAGGCGTTTTCTATGCAAAGCACGTATGCTTCGAAACGCTCGCATGCATGGTGTTATCAACGGTTACCGCGATTCTCCCGCCTGTCGTGCTCCAGCGCAAACGTAAAACCTGCCGTTTTTCCATGAGTTTTATGAATGAACACCAGAAGATTGACGCCTTCGATGTCGCTGCTGCTCGCCTTTGAAGCGGCTGCCCGGCATGGCAGCTTCACCAAGGCCGCCGACGAACTGGCCCTGACTCAGAGTGCGGTCAGCCGTCAGGTGCAGGCGCTGGAGGCGCAATTGCAGGTCGAGCTGTTCAAACGCGACGGCAGGCGCATCGAGCTGACCACCGCAGGCGCGTTGTATCAGCATGAACTGGCGGCCGCATTGGGCCGCATCCGCAGCGCGACGTTGCAGACCATCGCCCACAAATCCGAGGGCGGTACCCTGCACCTGGCGGTGCTGCCAACCTTCGGTTCCAAGTGGCTGCTGCCGCGCATGAATGATTTCTACACCCGACATCCGGGCTATGTGGTGCACATTCACTCGCGCATCGTGCACGCCGACCTGACGCCCGCAGCCAGCGAAATGAACGCCATTATCTGTGCGGGCCACGGCAACTGGCCGGGCTACATCTCGCACCCGTTGGTCAGCGAAAAACTGTTGGTCATCGCCAGCCCTGCCGCGCTTGCGGGTTACCAGTCGATGACCCCGGCGCAGGTTGCCCAGCAGTCGTTGCTGAGCGTAGTGTCGCGGCCCAATGCCTGGTCGGACTGGTTCGACAGCAATCATCTGTCCCATCACGTCATGCGTCCCGGCCCGAGCTTTGAGCTGACCTCGCACCTGATTCAGGCCGTCGCAGCCGGGATCGGCATTGCCCTGGTGCCACGCATTCTGGTGCAGGACGAGATCAACAGCGGTGAACTGGTCACCCTGTTCGAGCCGCTGGACAGCGGGCGAAATTACTACCTGGCCTACGCCACGCGCTTTCAGAATCTGCCGTCGTTGTGCGTATTCAGAGACTGGCTGTTGTCGACGCCCTTTCCTGACCCGTTGTAAAACCTGCCCGCAACAGGAGCCACCGTGCGTATCGAACCCCTGCCGCCGCTGCAAAACCTGATCGCTTTTGAAGCTGCTGTGCGCCACGGCAGTTTTACCCGCGCCGCCATTGAGCTGAACCTGACGCAAAGTGCGATCAGTCGGCAGGTGGCGCAACTGGAGGAGTTTCTGGGCCGGGCATTGTTTCGTCGCGAGCACAAACGCATTCACCTGACCGTCGCCGGGCAGATCTACGCCGAGCAGATTCAACGCATGCTGATCCTGTGCGCCGAGGCCACTGCGCAGGTTATTACTCACAGCGGCGAGCAGCAATTGACCCTGGCCTGCTCCAGTGGCGTAGCGGCCTTGTGGCTTGGCCCGCTGCTGGGGCGCTATCGCGACGCGTATCCGGCGGTGGACATCCGCCTGCGGGTGGTCGACGGGCTGGACTCGCTGATCCGCGCCGAATTTGACCTGGCGCTGTATTTTCTGCGCGAAACGTCGCCGGCGGGCCTGGACAGTCGTCTACTGTTCGCCGAATCGGTTAACGCTTACTGCTCGCCCGATTACCTGCAAGGTCAGGTGCTGGAACCTGCGCAGTTGCTGGATCACTGCCTGCTGATGCTGGAAGACGGGCAGCGCCAGTGGTTGTCCTGGTCCGACTGGTTCGGCCGTCAGGGCGTCGACGCCTCGCTGATCCGCCAGCGCATGACCGTCAATCTGTACCCGGTGCTGGTGGACCTGGCCATCGCCGGGCACGGCGTCGTGCTCGGCTGGCAGCCGATGATCGATCGCCACATACAGTCCGGTGCGCTGGTGCCGGCGTGCAGCACCAGCGTCGGCGCCGTCGGCGGCTATTACCTGCTGACCCCCAGCGGCAAGATGCCCCGCCGGGCGGCACGTGCGTTCGAAAAATGGCTGAGTGAGGAAATAGCCGGTTAACCTCAAAATCTGCATGCGCCCAGCGCATGCAAACCTGCGTAATAAGCGTTTTCTCAAAAGTTGCCCAGCGCCTACTCTCGAATCAAGCGGGCTCAAGACCCGACTCTAATGCACCTCGCCAACTCTGCCCTCAATCAATGCAGCCAATGCAGGGGCTTCCCTGCGTGTATCGCATGCAGGAGCCAAACAGTGAGCACTACACAACAATCCGCCTCACGCAGCTACGGGCAGACCCACGATCAAAAAGCCCGTCGGGCGGTCACCGCGACTGTCATCGGCAACGGCCTGGAGTGGTTCGACTTCACGGTCTACAGCTTTTTCTCGGTGATCATCGCCAAAGTATTCTTCCCCACCGGCAGCGAGCTGACCTCTTACCTGCTGGCACTGGCGACCTTCGGTGTCGGTTTTTTCATGCGTCCGGTGGGTGGCATTGTGCTCGGTATCTACAGCGACAAGCGCGGGCGCAAGGCCGCGCTGTCGCTGACTATTCTGCTCATGGCCATGGGCACCTTGATCATCGGCCTGACGCCAGGCTTTGCGCAGATCGGCTATCTGGCGCCGGTGCTGATCGTGCTGGCGCGCCTGCTGCAGGGTTTCTCCGCCGGGGGTGAAATGGGCAGCGCGACGGCGTTTTTGACCGAGCACGCGCCAGAAGGCAAGAAAGCGTTCTATTCCAGCTGGATTCAGGCCAGCATCGGCGTTGCGGTGCTGCTCGGCTCGGCACTGGGCGCGATCCTGTCGACTTATCTGACTCAGGCACAGCTTGAAAGCTGGGGCTGGCGCGTGCCCTTTCTGATCGGCACGCTGATTGGCCCGGTCGGTTTCTACATCCGCAGCCGGGTCGATGAAACGCCTGCCTACACAGCGGCCAAACAGGTCGAATCGCCGTTGCGTGAAGTCATCAAGACCTATCCGCGTCAGACCCTGATCAGCTTTTCGCTGGTGGTGCTGTGGACGGTCTGCACCTACGCGATCCTGTTCTATATCCCGTCCTACGCGCAGCGCGTGCTCGGCCTGCCGTCATGGATGGGATTCAGCGCCGGCATGATGGGCGGCGCGGTGCTGATCGTTGCCACCCCGATTGTCGGCGCCCTGGCTGACCGCAGCGGGCATCGACCCTGGCTGCTGGGCTCGGCGATTGCCATCTTTTTCAGCGCTTACCCGATGTTTCTGTTCATCAACCAGATGCCGGGGCTGTATTCACTGCTGATTTTCGAACTGGTGCTCGGCCTGCTGATTTCCGGTTATATCGGCTCGATCCTCGCCGCCTTCGGTGAGCTGTTGCCGACCCATGTGCTGTCCACCGGCCTTTCCGTGGCCTACAACTTTGCCGTGACCATTTTTGGCGGTTTCGCCACGTTCACCATCACCTGGCTGATTGCAACAACCGGCAGCAACCTGGCACCCGCCTTTTACATCATGTTCGCCGCTGTTGTCAGCGGCATCGGCGCGCTGCTTTATCGTGATCGTTTGCCGACCGGTCATCGCCCTTTGTCTGGAGCTTACCAATGAGTATCGCTGAATCCCCGTGCATGATCCTGCGCAACGGCCGCCTGCTGGACCTGAACCTGGGCGCGCTGATCACCGGCCAGGAAGTTGTGGTCGAAGGCGAGCGCATCGTCGAGGTGCGCGCCGAAGGTCAGCCTGCCCCAGCCAACGCTCAGGTGATCGATCTGGGCGGCAGAACCCTGATGCCGGGCCTGATCGACTGCCATGTGCATGTGCTGGCCTCCAATGCCAACCTGGGCATGAACGCGCTGCAACCCAATGCGATCATCATGTACCGCGCGCTGCCGATTCTGGCTGCGATGCTCGATCGTGGTTTCACCACCGTGCGCGATGCTGGCGGTGCCGACTGGGCGCTGGCGCGTTCGATCCAGATGGGCCTGATTCCGGGCCCGAGGATCTTCGCGTCCGGCAAAGCGCTGTCGCAGACCGGCGGGCATGGCGACATGCGTGCACGCGGCGAGCTGCTGCTCAACGAGCCCTGCTCGTGCTGCTTCCGGGCCGGGGCCATCGCCCGCGTGGTGGATGGCGTCGACAACGTGCGCCTGGCGGTGCGCGAAGAACTGCAACAAGGTGCCAACCAGATCAAGATCATGGCATCCGGCGGCGTGTCTTCGCCGACCGATCCGATTGCCAACACCCAGTACAGCGAGGCTGAAATCCGCGCCATCGTCGACGAAGCCGCGGCGGCCAATACCTACGTCATGGCCCACGCCTACACGGCACGAGCGATTCGCCGGGCCATCGAGTGCGGCGTACGGACCATCGAGCACGGCAATCTGGTGGACGCCGACACGGCTCGGCTGATGGCCGAAAAAGGCGCTTTTGCGGTGCCGACCCAGGTCACCTACGAAATGCTCGCCGAGTACGGCGAACGCTTCGGCCTGCCTGCCGACTCGGTGGCGAAGATCGAGGACGTGCGTCAGGCCGGGCGCAACGCCCTGTTACTGTTCGCCGAAGCGGGCGTGCCGATGGGCTATGGCTCGGACCTGCTGGGCGAAATGCACGAATACCAGACCCATGAACTGAAGATCCGCGCAGAACTGCTCGGCAATCTGGCGGCACTGCGCAGTGCCACCAGCGTTGCCGCACAGATTCTGCAACGCGAAGGTGAATTGGGGTGCATCGCTGCGGGCGCGATTGCCGACCTGTTGGTGGTGGACGGCGATCCGCTGAGTGATATCAACTGCCTGGTCGGCCAGGGCGAGCAATTGGCGATGATTATTCAGGGCGGTCAAGTGCGCAAAAACACCCTGATTTGATCGGCCGTCAGTGAGCGTTGTGGTCCCAGATCCAGTTCCACACGCCGGGTAAGCGCACAGGCTGGTCGGCATTTTTGACCGTGCGAGCCAAGGCAGCGCGTTGCAATTGTGCGCTGTCATCGTAAAACGGCTTAGCGGCCAGTCGCACGCCCGTCTGCGCGGCGCTGTCGACCAGTATCTGCACGTATTCCTGCGCATGCCGTGCGGTATAGCGGTTCAGATCATGGAAAGTCACCACCACCGGGATTACACCGTCCACCACGGGCAGCGCTCCGGCAGCGATACGCTCGCGCACTTGGGACAGCTGACTGACCATGTTCGAGCGACGGCGCAGGCTGAAGTTGTAACCCCAGATTTTTCCGTCATTGGCGCTCAGGTCGGTCAACAAGACATTCAGGCTGTGCCGCTGATAGGCGCTGAAGGTGCGTTTGTCGTAGTTCCAGAATGGCGGCCGCAGCAAGAGGGTCGGTGAGCCGGTAATCGAAGCCAGGATGTCGCAGCCTTGGGTCAGGGATTGCTCCAGCTCGTCATCGGTCAGCGAACGATGATTGGTGTGGTGCGGCGTAGCCGTGTGAAAACCCAGCAGATGGCCTTCTTCATGCTCGCGCTGCATGATCGCCCGCCCTTGCTCGCTGTTGCCCGCGCCCGTCGCGCCGGTCTGCACGAAAAATACCGCTTTGATGTTCGGCTGAACCGGGTTGTGCGCGAGGCTGTCGAGCACCGTGATGGTCGGGTTGTAAAAAGTCGACGCACTGGGCCCATCGTCAAAAGTCAGCAAGAAGCGGACCGGCGGCTGCTGGCGCAACTGCTCGGCGGTCTTCGCCGTCAGCGGCACCGGCGCACTGATGCAGGCCGACAGGCTGAGGGCGATGCCGAGCATCCACAAAGCTTTAAAGGCGGGTTTCATCGGGCTGCCGGATCCTTTGAGTGAACGGCTTAAGTGGCTTGTCAGACCGGCGCATCATCATCCACCGGCCCCGCAAACACAATCACTGCGGCGCGCAATTTATCGGCCCCAAAACAGCTCATGCGGTTGAAGTCGGCATGGCCGTAGGTCATGAACACCGTGGTCGCTTCGCGCCAGATCTGCAACTCTTCGGCCCGGCTCATGGAGTGCTCGGGGTTGCAGGGCTTTCATGGCCATCAACAGGCAGGCCGGGCCGCAGGTGCAATCCAGCGCCTGCTGATAGTAGGGCAACGGGCGGTTGTTCTGCCTGGCGCTGATCGACGACATGATCATCGAGAACGACCAGTGCTACAAACAGGCGGAAATCTACTCCACGGTGTTCGCCGGGCTGATGGGCGCGCGGGGCAATCTGGTCAGCAACAGCACCAACACCCTGTTGCGCAAACTGACCTTGATCAACGTGGTGTTTCTGCCCCTGAACCTGATCGCCGGGATCAGCGGCATGTCCGAATTCAGCATGGTGACCGCTCCGCTGCACTGGTGGGTGGCTTACCCGGCCTTGCTTCTGACAATGCTCGGGCTTGGGGCGGTGATTGTCTTGGTGCTGCGCAAAAATGCGCCCGTTCAGCCTGAGCCGTTATTGTTCCCAGTCAGCCTTGGCAATCTGCAAACCATGCAGGCCGTTATACGCGGCACGCTCGGGCGACTGCCAACCGTCAAGCAGCGAGGCGTCGAGGTCATAGATCTCGACACCCAACGGGCGGCAGACACTTAGCGGGTCCTGCGCGTCGGGCCCCCACATCGGCAATGACAGGTCGCCACCCGGACAGGTCGACAGCGCACACAACAGATCGATCTCCGCAAAGAACTCCAGGTAGTCGCCCTTCTGCGCCGGGCAGGCTTTCATGAAATACATGTCGTCATGATTCAGGCCGGTGCACTGAAAGATATTCAGTACGTCATGTACGTCGAACTCGGTCAAACCGTGCGGCAGCACTGCGCGGGTCAGATTCGAATGGCAATGATGGTGAAAGTCTTCGCCGGTCAGCATCTTGTTGACGTAAGGATCGCAACGCGTGCCCAGCAAGTCGTGCAGACGCCCGCCGTGTTCGTCGATGCCATAACTGGCCAGACTGTCATCCGTAATAGTTACCAGCGGCCGCAAAAAAGGCAGGTTCGACCATAACCGGTCATGGGTGCTGACATGCGCGCCCTGCAACTGCCGCGTACGCGCGGCCCACAAGCGCTCACGAGGGTCATTGGCATTCCACACGTTGAAATCACCCACTTGCGGGCCAGCCGGTGTGGTGACGCGAAACACTTGCCCGGCCTTGACCTTCCAGGCGCGCCCGGTACGAATTGGTACTTCAAACTGCTCGACCAGCGTGCGCTGCGGCGCATTCGCCCGTATGCGTTCGTAAAAAGCCGTGTCCACTTGCAGCGCTGCGCCTTTGCTGACCTGGTAGGCGGCTGGGTAGTCTTTGTACATTCGCGGGTTCTCGTTGGCAGGGTGTGCAGATTAATGCTGCAAATTGCAGGCCTGATCACTGAAAATCCCGGCTGCGCACATCCAGCCCGGTCAATAACGGCGTCAGGTCATACAGCCGCTGGGCAATCAGATGGCGAACGCCGCTTTTCGATTCCAGTCGGCCGAACACTTGCAGCAGTTGCGAGCCAACCAGCACCTTGCGCTGGCGCTCGGCCAGGTCGCGCCAGACCACGACGTTGACCATGCCGAATTCGTCTTCCAGCGTCACGAAGGTCACGCCGCTGGCGGTTCCCGGTCGTTGACGGCCGATGACCAGCCCCGCAAGGCTGAGGGTTCGGTCGTTTTCCAGGGTCAACAGGTCCTGCGAACTGCGAAAGCGTTTGGCAGCCAGTTGCCTGCGCAACAGGGCCAGAGGGTGCGGGCCAAGGGTGGTGCCCAGTGTCGCGTAATCGGCCATCAGGTCTTCGCCCACGGTCGGCAGCGGCAGCGTGACCGGGGTTTCTTCACTGGGCAGGTCATCGAACAGCGGACGCTGGGCTTCGACCCCGGCCACCTCCCAGCGCGCCCGGTGCCGATGGCCAATCAGGCCGCGCAAGGCACCGGAATCTGCCAGCGCTTCGGCGGCGCGTGAATCCAGCTCGGCGCGTACTGTCAGGTCGGTAGCATCGGCAAACGGCCTTTTCGAGCGAGCCGCTTCGATGCGCAGGGCATCGTCTTCACGAAAGCTGCGCAGCATGCGCAACCCAAGGCGGATGGCCAGATTGCGCGTGCTGTCGGGGTGATCAACCGGCTCCAGTGTGCAATCCCAGTGGCTGTAGCGCACATCCACCGGGCGTATTTCGATGTGATGGCGGCGAGCGTCCTGCAACAGCTGATCCGGGTTGTAAAAGCCCATCGGCCAACTGTTGATCAGCGCGCAGGTAAAGGCTGCCGGTTCGTGGCATTTGAGCCAGCAACTGGCGTAGGTCAGCAAGGCAAAGCTGGCGGCATGGGATTCAGGAAAACCGTAGCTGCCAAAACCTTTGATCTGCTCGAAGATGCGGTCGGCAAAGTCCGCCTCGTAGCCGTTTTTCAGCATGCCGCTGCGTAAACGCTCACGGTGTGGGTCCAGCCCGCCGTGACGCTTCCAGGCCGCCATCGCGCGGCGCAGCTGGTCGGCCTCTCCGGGGGTGTAATCGGCAGCGATGATCGCCACTTCCATGACCTGTTCCTGAAACAACGGCACGCCCAAGGTGCGCTCGAAGACGCTTTTCAGCTTGGGCGGATAGGTGATGGCTTCTTCACCATTGCGCCGACGCAGGTACGGGTGGACCATATCGCCCTGAATCGGCCCCGGCCGGACAATGGCGACCTCGATGACCAGGTCGTAAAACTTTTCCGGCCTGAGGCGCGGCAGCATGGCCATCTGCGCGCGGGACTCGATCTGAAACACGCCGATGGTGTCGGCGCGGCTGATCATTTCGTAGGTGGGTCGGTCATCGCTGGGGAGACTGGCCAATGTCCACTGCTTGCCCCGGTGCAGGTGCACCAGATCGAACGTCCTGCGCAGCGCGCTGAGCATGCCCAGTGCGAGGATGTCGACTTTCAGCAGGCCGACCAGGTCCAGATCGTCTTTGTCCCACTGAATGATGGTGCGCTCGGCCATCGCCGCGTTCTCGACGGGCACCAGCGTGTCCAGCGGGTGCTCGGAAATCACGAACCCGCCCGGATGCTGCGACAAGTGCCTGGGGAAGCCGATCAGTTCGCCGGTCAGGGCCAGCACGCGCTTGAGGATCGGCGTGTCAGTATCGAACCCGTATTCGCGCAGGCGTTCGGGCGACGGCAGCGAATCGCTCCAGCGACTGAACGCATCCGCCAGGGCGTTGATCTGGTCAGGTGGCAAGCCCAGCACCTTGGCTACGTCACGCAGTGCGCCGCAACCGTGATAAGTGCTGGCCACTGCGGTCAGCGCCGCCCTGCCCCGACCATAACGCCGGAATATGTATTGAATGACTTCTTCGCGGCGGTCATGCTCGAAATCCACGTCGATGTCCGGTGGCTCGTCGCGCTCTTTGGAAATGAAGCGCTCGAACAGCAGGTTGCTCTTTTCCGGGTTCAGCTCGGTGATCCCCAGCGCGTAACATACCGCCGAGTTGGCTGCCGACCCACGGCCCTGACAGAGGATGTGCTGACTGCGGGCAAACTCGACGATGTCGTGGACCGTCAAAAAGTAGCTGTCGAACTTCTTTTCCGTGATCAGGGCCAGTTCCTTCTCGAACTGCGCCCGCGCCGCCACGCTCAACCCCTCTGGCCAGCGCCGGCGAATACCGCGCTCGGTCAGCTCGCGCAGCCATGATGTGGAGGTCTGCCCCTTGGGAACCAGCTCGTGGGGGTACTCATACTTCAATTGTTCAAAATCGAATGTGCAGCGCCGGGCGATACGCAACGATTCGGCCAGCAGCCAGTCCGGGTAATGCTCGGCCAACGCATCCAGCGAACGCAAGTGACGCTCGCCGTTGGCAAACAGCAGATGCCCGGCATCGGCCACCGTGGTGTGATGGCGGATGGCAGTCATGGTGTCCTGCAAGGCACGCCGCCCTCGGGCATGCATGTGCACATCACCGCTGGCTACTGCCGGAATGCCCAGCGATTGCGCTAGCGCCAACAGATCGGCCAGACGCTGCTCGTCATCCGCGCCGCGATGCAGTTCCACGCCCAGCCACAGGCGCTCGGTGAAATGCTCGCGCAACCAGTTGCCCTGTGACCGGCAAGCCTGAGCGTCGCCTTCGATGTCCGGTAGCCAGATGGCCAGCAAGCCACTGGATGAACGCTCGAAATCCTCGCGCAGCAGCCGGTATTCCCCCTTTTTGGCTCGCCGCCGTGCCACCGTGATCAACTTGCACAGGGCTTCATATCCCGCCTTGTCCTCCACCAGCAGGACGATTTTCGGACCGTTTTCGATGTGCATTTCGCTGCCGACGATCAGCGGCAACCCCGTGTCTTTTGACGCCTGCCAGGCACGGACGATGCCTGCCAGGGTGCACTCATCGGTGATCGCCAGCGCTGCATAACCGTGACGCAAGGCGCGGTCGAACAGTTCACGGGCGCTTGATGCGCCGCGCTGAAAGCTGAAATTGGACAGGCAATGCAGTTCGGCATACTCAGTGCTCATGCGAACCAGCCATGCAGCAACAGTTCACCCTGCTCGCCTACGCTGCGATAGGCCCAGGCGCGCTGGCCATTGATGGTTTCGACCAGATAGTAGTCACGGCGAACATCGCCACCGTCCCACCAGCCAGATTCGATTCGTTCGGGCCCGGCCAGAATGCGTGTGGTATGAACGGGCAACGGCTGCGGCTCTCGCAACAACCAGCCCGGACGCGTGCAGCCTCGGGCCGGCAGAACCGGCTTTTGGGTACTTTGTGGTTGCCAGGCACATTCCGGGCGATGATCTGCCTCGGCGCGCAGGCCAGTGACCGACTCGTCGCCCAGCCGTGCGCGCAAGCGTTCGCGAAGTTGCTCCCAAGGCAAGGTCTGCTGCACGCGCTCATCGAACAGCTCGCGGTGCGCCGGAACGAAATCAGGCAAGTCCTGCGCCAGCAAACGCACCGCACGGACCGGCGAGGCCACCAGCACCTGCTCCAGCCTGCCGCGCGCCAGTTCGAAGAGCATCGAGGCATCGCGTTCGGCGCTGAGCAGCCCGACCGGGATCACCGTCTCCGGACCATCGACGTGCTCCAGATGCAGGGCAAAGCGCTGCACACCGCTGTCGCGCCCGGCCAGAAACAGGGCCAGATCGGCAATCAGCCTTTTGAGGGGGAACAACAGGGCCTGATGCGATTCGACATCGAAATTCAGTTCGATACGCACATCGAAGAAGTCAGGCGGCGTGTAGCACTCCAGCGCCACCGGGCGCTCGCCGAGCAGTGTATCGAGATGCTGCAGGACGCTGGCCGGAAAACGTCGCGCCAGGGTGTCGCGCGGCAAAGCCAGTACCTGTCGCACGCTGCGCAGGCCCATGCGCGTCAGGGCCGTCGCGACTTCGCGGCTCAGACCGATACGTTCCAGCGGCATCTGCTCCAGCGTCCGACGCAGTTCATGCGGACAATCGATACTCAGGCCGTCGTGCATGTTGGCCAGCATCCGCGCCGCGATCGGGTTGGGCGCGACCACGATGCGATGCCGAAAGCCTTGTGCGGTCAGCTCTTCCCGCAGGCGCGCCTCGAACACCGGCCACGGGCCGAACAGCTTGAGGCTGGACTCGATTTCCATCAGTAATACGCGAGGATATTTGAGGCTGACATTGGAGCTGAAGCCGTATGCCCAGGCGGCGAGCAGCTGTTGCAAGTGCTCGGTGTCGGCAGGGTCGTGGACGACCGTGGCGAAATTGGGCACCAGTGCCTGCGCCGCCGTCAGCGACTGCCCGGCTCTCAGGCCCAATGCCCGCGCAGCTGGATTGACGGTTTGCAGGACGCGCCGATGCGCACTGCCGCTGATCAGCGCCAGAGGTTCATCGGGATCACTGCGACGACGCATGACGCCATCGAGCGCCAGTTGCGGCAGCAAGACACAGGCCCACAGCATAAGAACCTCAAGCGTCGGTCGGAAAAGGGATGGGGAAAGGCGGCGCCAGCCCGCCCCGGCATTTGAGCACCCGCAACTGCGCGGGACGGGTATCGATGACAACGCGCAGAGCGGCGGGCGAAGGGTTGGCAGCCGCCTGCTGGGGGCGACAGGCAAAGGCCAGGGTCTGCCCGGTTTCAGCGGCCACTTGCAAACGCCGCAGAGCACGGTCATCGACCATGCCGGGCCAGCACACCACTGCACCGCAACTGCCGGAGCGCAGGCATTGTTCGGCGGCCCACAGCGCATCACGGGCACTTGCCTCGATCACTACCAGATAACGCAGATCGACCCCGGCCGCCAGCCAGGCCTGCGGATAAGGAATGTAAGGCGGTGCGACCAGTACGATGCGCTCGCCGATACCCGACAGCCGCGCCAGACTCGGCCACAGCAGACGCAGTTCGCCACTGCCATTGGCCGGGATGAGGATTTCGGTCAGCGCCGACGCGGGCCAGCCGCCGGTGGGCAAGGCGCTGTCGAGCGCTGCATGACCGCTGGGGTGCGGGCTGACCTTCGGCGCAATCTGCTGACGCCCTTTCCAGACCCTGCGTTCATCCAGCAGGGCATCGAGGCTGACCACTGCGCCCATCATTCGCGCCGCACCAGCCCGCAGAATACGCCTTCAATGGCGAAATCCTGATCGGGCGTGACGATGATTGGTTGATACGCCGGGTTGCGCGGCAGCAGGTGCAACTGGTCGCCCCGGTGCTGCAAGCGCTTGATGGTAACCTCGCCGTCCAGACGAGCGACGACGATCTGCCCGTCGCTGGCCTGCGGGTTGCGGTGCACGCCCACCAGATCGCCATCGAGAATGCCGTCCTCGATCATCGAATCGCCCTGCACACGCAGCAAGTAATCCGGCACGCGGGTAAAGGTGCCGCGATCCAGGTGCAGTGTGCTGTGTATGTCCAGGTCCGGGCCAATCGGTGCGCCTGCCGCCACACGGCCCAGCACGGGGATTTCCAGCAGTTCGGGGCGCGGCTCACTGTTCAGCAGGCGAATGCCGCGTGCCTGGTGCGCCACGACTTCGATCAGGCCGGCTTCAGTCAGGGCCACAATATGTTTGCGCGCCACGCTGCGCGAAGCAAAACCGAAGGCCTCGGAGATTTCCGCCAGGCTCGGCGATTGCCCTTGCTGCGCGATGCGGTCGCGGATGAAGGTAAGGATTGCGCTACGGCGGGGAGATAATGTGGTCATGGAGTACATTTGTACTCTTCTTGGCATTTTGTGGCTAGCGCAGTTGGTCGGATTGGAGGGGCAGCATCTCAGTCTCGGGTTATTCGAAAAACGGGCCCGGGCTTCTGTCCGCGTTGGGACTCATTTCATGACGCTTTGCGCCACACGGTGCATCTACGATTTCAGTGATTTTGGTTTACGGCTCAAGGCACCTTTTCGCCCCTCGGCGAGTGACTTTGAAGGATCAAAGTAACCAAAATCCTGGCTCCGTTTCCGGCCCTGCTTCGTCCTGACACTGATCCGTCACTTACGTCGCAATCTGCGTTGTCAGCGCCATCACGACCGAAAAGCACAGCCAGATCATTTTTGTAGGAGTTCTGGACGTGAAGACTATTATTTAGAATTTCCAAACAGTTAAATCACAATCACCCGGTTTATTGAGCTAACCAAAAAGCAGAGACTCAACGACTACTTAAAACGCCAGGAGAACTCACTGTGATTACGCGCCAACTGGGTAAAAACGGGCCGCAGGTTTCTGCCATCGGGCTGGGTTGCATGGGGATGTCGGACTTTTATACCACCGGCATCGACGAACAGGAGTCCATCGCGACGCTGCATCGTGCGCTGGAGTTGGGTGTCACTTTTCTCGATACCGCCGACATGTATGGCCCGCACACCAATGAGGCTTTGCTGGGCCGTGCGCTGGAGGGCAAGCGTGAAGGTATTTATCTGGCCAGCAAGTTCGGCATCGTGCGCGGCGATGACCCGCATGCGCGTGGTGTAAATGGCAGCCCTGACTACATCCGGCAGGCCATCGAAGGCAGTCTCAAGCGGCTGAATACCGATTACCTTGACCTGTATTACCAGCATCGCGTCGACCCTGCGGTGCCGATCGAAGACACCGTCGGTGCCATGGCCGAGCTGGTCAAGGCAGGCAAGGTTCGCCATATCGGCATCTGCGAAGCCAGTGCGGCAACCATCGAGCGGGCGCACAAGGTGCACCCGTTGGCCGCGGTGCAAAGTGAGTATTCATTGTGGTCGCGTGACCCGGAACACGATGATGTGCTCGCCACTTGCCGCCGTCTGGGCATTGCATTCGTGGCGTACAGTCCGTTGGGCCGGGGCTTTCTGACCGGTGCGCTGCGCAGCCCGGACGACTTTGCCACCGACGACTACCGCCGCTTCAGTCCACGTTTCCAAGGAGAGAACTTTTCCCGGAATCTGGCGCTGGTGGAAAAGGTCAAGGCGCTGGCCGCTGCCAAGGGCGTCAGTGCTTCGCAGCTGGCACTGGCCTGGGTGCTGGCTCAGGGCGATGACATCATTCCGATTCCTGGCACCAAACAGCGCAAGTACCTGGAGAGCAACGTTGCCGCCGTCACGCTGACCTTGAGCCAGGGTGAGCTTGCCCAACTGGATGCAATTTTCCCCGCCCAAGGTGTCGTGGCAGGCGAACGCTACAGTCCGGAATCGATGAAAGCGCTCAACGGTTGACAGAGCGCTGCCGTCTCAGGTCAGGTCGAGGTCGGGCACGTCTCGTTGCCGTTGTTGAGGTTCTGTTTGTGATTCTGATAATCCAGGGTGGCCTTGCCGTCGACCCACTTGAGCGTCACCACCACCACTGAGTCGAAATCATCGTTGGTCCAGTCATCGACCAGATTGACGGCCTTGCCGGAGGCTTCTTCAGCAACCTTGTTGATCAGTTCCGGCAAGTAGCCGTGGGACCAGGCGGTGTAGATGATCGCGTTGTGATATTTGTCGCGCATCAGCTCGTCGGCCAGGTCGCCGGTATCGTTGGCGCCATAGTCGATATTGACGGGCAGCCCGAGTTTGATGGCGCTGGGGCCTACTGTCATTAAAGGTCGCACGTAGCTGTAGGACAGATCGCCCTCACCTTCTTCCACATGCCGACTGGGATTTGCCGCAAAAATGTAATCGGCCTTGCCATACTTTTTCGGAAGCAACTCGGACAATTCGATAGCACGGTTGAGCCCCTGACAATTCAATTGCCCCAACCCCATGGCCGGCTTTTCAGCATGGCGAAGAAACACCAGCGTCTGCGTGCCGTTCTTGGTCTCGGCGAGAGCGCCTTTGCCTACGGTGAGCAGCGTCAAGCCTGAAGCCACCATGAGCGCAGGAAAAAAGAGCCAGGCGATGCGGCGCTGAAGTCGGGTGGTCAACGGTATTTTTGGAATATTCATCTGTCAAAGTCCGATGCGCATTTTTTTTGGGGAGATCAGCCATCTGGCTGCTGCGAATACGCCTGCTTGGGCGGTTCGTCCCGAGAACTTCCTGCGGATCAGTCGAATCCGTGTCTCAGGTAATCACGCGCGATAGTAGTGTGCGCATGTGTCTGAATTAAGAATGCGAGCAACTAAGAGTGTCAAAAAACGATTGTGTTGCACTCAGGAGGAAAAAATCCGCTCAACGGGCTCATGATCCGTCAAAAAAGCGCCAGGAACCGGCATTCAAGCTCTGCTGTTGCTCCAGCAATAGTCATTCGACAGGCTGTTGCCCGATCAACATCCACACGCCGGAATAATTCGTTCCAGCCCTTGTTTTTCAATGCTTCCAGACTGTTGGCACAGAGCATGCAATATTCCATTTGTGAATTTAACGCTCTGAAAACTGCTGATTTCGAAATATGGAAGCCGCAGTCTCGCCCTGTTCTCCTGATCTGGACGCCTACTATGCCACGTCTTGCTGTTTCTTTTTGGTTGCAGACTTCCCGTGCCTGGTTTCGCTGGATGGCAACGACCTGTGCCTTGGCCATGAGTTTGCAGGACGTGGCCCGGGCGGCGGCTGAAACCGCACCTGCAGAAGTCCGTCTGGATTATGCCTACTATTCGCCGGTCAGCCTGGCACTCAAGCATTTTGGCTGGCTGGAAAAAGCGCTGCCGGACGCCAAAATCACTTGGGTGTTGAGTCAGGGCAGCAATCGTTCGCTGGAATACCTCAACAGCGGCAGTGTCGATTTCGCCTCTTCGGCCAGCCTGTCTGCGGTGCTGGCCCGGGCCAACGGCAGCCCGATCAAGTCGGTTTACGTTTACAGCCGGGCTGAATGGACCGCCCTGGTGGTGCGCAAGGATTCGTCGCTGCAATCGGTGGCCGAGTTGAAAGGCAAGAAAATCGCTGCAACCAAAGGCACCGATCCGTACTTGTTTACCCTGCGGACGCTGCAACAGGCCGGTTTGAAGAAGGATGATGTCGAACTGCTGCACCTCCAGCATCCCGATGGGCGCACAGCGCTTGAAAAAGGCGATGTCGACGCCTGGGCAGGACTTGATCCGCACATGGCGGCCAGCGAAATCCAGTCCGGCTCACGCCTGCTCTACCGCAACAAGGATTTCAACAGCTATGGCGTGCTGAACGTGACCGAAACCTATGCCAAGGAACACCCGCAAGCGATCAAGACGGTATTGACCGCCTATGAAAAAGCCCGCGAATGGGCCGTGAAAAACCCTGATGAGCTGGCAAAACTGCTGGCCACTGAATCCGGATTGCCGCTGGAAGTGGCCCGCTTGCAGTTGTCGCGTACCGATCTTGGCAGCCCGCAACTGAGCGCAAAAGACGTGGCAGCCTCCAAATCCGCCGCGCCGATCCTGGTCGCGGAAGATCTGGTGCGCAAAGGTGTCAATGTCGAGCAGGTGATTGACCAGTTGATCAGCCCGGACTTCTCCAATGCCGTGACCGCGACCCCATGAGCGGTCAGGAAAAATCCCTGCCCACCCTGCCGCAGAGCGCATCCACTGCGCGTCCGGAGCGCAATCTGTGGCAGCGCTCTGGCACACGGCTCAAAGGGCTGGTAATCCCCGCGCTGGTCATGGTGTTGCTGGAGATCATCGTGCGCATCGGCTGGCTGCCGTCTTACCAGATGCCGGCTCCCAGTGAAATCCTGCTGACCCTGCGCGACCTGGCAGATGGTGAACTGTGGAAGCACATTAGCGCCAGCCTGTTGCGGGTGCTCAGCGGGTTTATGATCGGTGCCAGTCTGGCGCTGTTATTCGCGGCCTGGGTCGGGCTCAGTCGCGAGGCCGAGGCTTACCTGGAACCGACCTTCGCCGGGCTGCGTTCAATTCCCAGCCTCGCGTGGGTGCCGCTTCTGCTGCTGTGGCTGGGGATTGGCGAGACTTCAAAGATCGTGCTGATCGCCATCGGCGCGTTCTTCCCTGTGTACCTCAATGGCGTGGCTGCCATTCGCGGCATTGACCGCAAGCTGGTGGAAGTCGGTCAGATGTACGGCTTCAGTCGCTATCGCCTGACCCGACGCATCCTGCTGCCCGCCGCCCTGCCCGGCCTGTTCACCGGTTTGCGCAGCGGCATGAGCCTGGCGTGGATGTTTCTGGTGGCAGCCGAGCTGATCGCAGCCACCAAAGGCCTCGGTTATCTGCTCAGCGACGGACGCGAAACCTCGCGCCCGGACATCGTACTGGCCGCCATTATCGTCCTCGCCACACTGGGCAAACTCAGCGACGGCCTGCTGGCGGGCCTGGAAAAACGCTTTCTGGCCTGGCGGGACACATTCAACGGTCAGAGCCGTGAGGGTTGATCGATGCCGGATTCGTTGATGGACATTCGGGTAGAGCACAAGGCTTTTGCCGGCAACACCGTGTTGCAGAATATTGATCTGTCGTTGCAGCCGGGGGAAATCGTCAGCCTGCTGGGCCCCAGCGGGTGCGGTAAAAGTACGCTGCTGCGGATTGTCGCCGGGCTGGAGCAGGATTTTCGCGGCGCTGTGGCGCGAACCGGGGGTGAAGTGGCGTTCGTGTTCCAGGAACCGAGGTTGATGCCCTGGCTGACGGTCGAGCAGAATATCGGCTTCAGTGACGATGAGCGTTACGACCGCGACTGGGTCGGTCAGTTGATCGAGGAAGTGGGTTTGTCCGGTTTTGCCGACGCATTGCCAAAAGCGCTGTCCGGCGGCATGGCGCAACGCGTGGCGATTGCACGCGGCCTGTACTCGCACCCGCGCGTATTGCTGCTGGATGAGCCGTTCAGTGCCGTGGATGCTTTCACCCGCATGAAACTTCAGGACCTGTTGCTGCAACTGACGCAACGTCATGCGATCACTCTGCTACTGGTGACCCACGATGTCGACGAAGCGCTTTATCTGAGTGATCGGGTGCTGGTGATGGGCAGTCGACCCGGCACCATCACGCATGAACTGGCGGTCGGGCTGGTGACACCGAGAGACCGTCGCGACCCGCTGCTGGCCAGGCTCAAGGCTCAGGCACTGACCGAACTGCATCAGGCCCACGTCATCTGACTGCAGGTAGCCGATGCCCGCATCATTTGCCGGTCATGAGCTCATTCCAGGCCCGCAGGCGCAGCGTTTCAATATCGACAGAGACCGGGGCCATCACAAACAACCGGCCGAGCATATCGGCGTCCGGATAGATATTGGTATCCGACCATATGCCGGGATTGATCAACGCATCCGCTTTTTCATTGCCGTTTGCGTAATGCACGGTGTTGGTGATGTTGGCGATGACCTCGGGGCGCAACAGGTAGTTCATGAATGCGTAAGCGCCTTTGACGTCAGGCGCATCGGCCGGGATGGCGATCATGTCGAACCACATGGGCGCGCCTTCCTTGGGCACGACGTAATTGATGATGGCGCTGTTGCCCGCATTCCTCGCCAGCTCCTGAGCCTGGGATATATCCCCTGAATACCCCACGACAACGCAGATTTTTCCGGCTGCGAGGTCGTCAATGTAATCAGCCGAGCTGAAATTGCGTATGTAAGGCCGCACACTGTCCAGCAGCGCGGTAGCTTTGCGGTAATCGTCCGGCACTTCGCTGTGGGAAGGAAAACCGAGGTAATTCAACGTAATAGGAAACAAAGCTGGCGCACTGTCGAGGAACGCGACACCGCATTGGGCGAGCTTTTTCATGTTTTCCGGTTTGAGGACCAGGTCCCAGGAATCAACGGGCGCATCCTTGCCAAGCACTTCCTTGACCTTGGCCACGTCATAACCGATTCCGGTACTGCCCCACAGGTAGGGAAACCCGTGGCTGTTGCCCGGATCACTGGCTTCCAGCATCTTGAGCAAGACCGGGTTGAGGTTTTTCCAGTTGGATAACTGGCTCTTGTCGAGTGGCTTGAGCAAGCCCTTCTCGATTTGCCGGCCCATGAAATGAACGGACGGGAATACCAGGTCGTAGCCGGAATGGCCTGCCACCAGCTTTGCGTCCAGCGCTTCGTTGCTGTCGAAGGTGTCATAGGTGGTCTTGTAACCGGTCTCGGCCTGGAACTTTGTCAGTGTGTCCGGCGCAATGTAGTCGGTCCAGTTGAGGATATTGACCGTCTCCGCCGCATGGCTGGTCGAGGTCAGCAACATGAGTGCGGCAAGGTATTTTTTCAGCATGCGCGGTTCCTCGGGTCAATAGCGACAGCTTGCCCCAGACGCTGCGTGAAAACCACCTTCGTTCGGGGCAAATACAGTCCATGACAGCGATGAGTCTCTGCACAGAGCATGCCCATCAATACCTTTTAATGATGCATTTCATGTAATTGTTTTTTTCATTCAGCGTCATAAAAATTTTTTCCAGAAAATGCCCGGCGGGTGCTATTTTCAGTACTCGTCAGACCGCTCGGTCATCCTGCTGGAAAGCAGCGTCCCGACAGATGATCGGCCATGCCGTTCATCGTCAGGTCATCTCGGCTTTGCCAGACGCATACTGGTTGGTCTGCCACCCCATGGAGCATTGGAAGCTCGATTGAATCAGGTGGGCCATTGCCATGAATAAAGTCACATTCCCCAATGCCTGCCAGTTGATGCGCTGGCACTTCCACCCGATTGGCTTTGAAGCCTCCATGGACGCGCCCGGCAGCATGATTGCCCGGCTCTTCGATCGAGCCAGTGGCGAAACGGTGGTAGCCATTGCCGGGTTGCCGTGCTCCACCGTGATGAATGCAGCGGACGTCGAGCGCATTATCGAGGCCATCGAAGATGAGCTGGAACTGTTCGGCGCGCACACGCAGCAACAGGTGGCCGGTTTTTCCTGAACCCGCCTCAAGGCCGACCTTAGCGTGTCGTTCAGGCTGAAGAGTCAGCCTGCCTGTGCTTGCCGCGCTGGTCATCGAAGAATGGCTTGTCCCCGGCAATCCGGTCCGACGCCTTGGGCACCTGCGGGCTGTCTGCGCTGCCGGCATTTTCATCGATGTACCAATAGCAGTGACGCGCCGAGCGTGTGATGGCCACATAGGCCAGACGCAACACCTCATCCTTCTGCGCGCTATCGAACGGTTGAAGATCGTTGGCATCACCCAGCCCTGCCAGACGGTAGACCTGATTTTTATAAGGTGACACCGTCAGGTGTTGACAGTCTCCCAGCAAGAACACGGCATCAGCCTGCAAGCCCTTGGAACTGTGATAAGTCAGCGTGCGGATCCGTCGGCCTTGTGCGCCCATCGCTGCATCGGCATCGATCAACGCCTGCAGCCGCTCGGCAAACCGGGCTTTTTCGCTGCCTTTGCGGTACAGCAGCAGGATCGAATCACCATCGTTGTAATGCTCGGCAACACGCTCGGCGAGTTCGTCCTCGTTGCGGTCCAGCACGTTGACCGGCAACAACTCCTGAGGCGCGCCACTGGCACGGGCCTTCTTGCCAGGAATCGCCGGGGCCGCGCGAACGATGTGCTCCGCCGCGTCAATGATGTGCTGGTGGCTGCGAAAGTTCTCGCTGAGCATGACTTTGGTGGTGGCCGGGGACGGGAACTCCTTGGCAAACTCCATGAAATACTTTGGCGAACTGCCACGCCAGCCGTAGATCGATTGCCAGTCATCGCCCACGCACAGCAGCGACGAGTGCTGGGCGATTCGGCCCGTGTGCATCGCCGGGCCACGACGCCGGATCTCGCGCAGGCTGGCGCGAACCCACGAAACGATTTGCGGCGAAATATCCTGAAATTCGTCGATCATCAAATGCGACAACGGCCTGAGCACCTCGTCGCTGACCTGCCTCAGGTTCTGCGGCGAGGTTTCGCCAAACAGGGCGAACATCCGGTTGTAGGTCATGACGGGTGGGGTCTGGGCCAGCAAATGCGCTTCGAACGCTTTCCAGAAAAGGCTCAGCCCTTCAAAGAAGAAGCGGTCCGGGTCATCGCTGGCAAAGCTCATTTCGGCCACCGCAGCTGGTACATCCAGCCCCAGGTTCTCGATAAAGCCGGCGGCACCGACGAAGCAGTCCAGAAGCGGCGCCGCGCCCAGCTCGCCCTTGACCCGATAATCAAATCCGGGCCCGGCTACAGCAGTCCCGCCAAGCGACTGCAAAACCTTGCTTGCAGCCTGATAATTATCAAACCATATCAAAGGCTTATCGCAGAAAGCTTGAAACAGTGTGCGCTTTATGACGCCTTCTGCCCAGACGGGCAATTTGGCACCCGGACGCTTGAGTTGCTGGTCCTCACTCGCGTCCAGCCCCAGAATCACCCATGCGTCGAGCTCGGCTATGTAACCGTGAAAGTGAAACGGAAATCCATTGATTTCAACGGCTTGGCGCATAGGCTCAATGCCTTTTATCGGCCAGGCGCTCGCACGAATCCACAGGTCCTCTACCGTGTCGCACCACTCTTCATCACGTTTCGAGGACAGTTCGGTCACCGCTACGCGCTTCTGTACATCGGGATGATCGCGGTCCAGTTCCTTGAGCTGTAACGCATGGCGATACAACGGCGCCATGACTTCACGAAAGCGCTCATTGCTGGCGTAGAGGTCGCGGTAGCACAAGTTCAATTGCTGACGCTGAGCGTCGTTGATGCGCAACTCAAACGGGTTGCTGTCCGCGTCGTCCTGGCTTGATGAATGCTGGCCTGATGACTGATTGCTCAGGTTTTCGAAAGCACGCAGTTGTTCGAAGCCCGGCAAGCTGCGCACCAGCGGCAGAATGCGCGAATGAAAGGTGCGCACCAGGTCCCTGGCCTGTTTCTGCCCCAGCGCATGGCCCCACAAGGCCAAGACGTCGATCAACTTGCTGATGAAGTCCTTGCGCGACTCGCGGGTGAACGTCACCACTGTCATCGCGTTCAGCTCGTAGCCCAGATAGTGATGCAGCAGTAGAATGCGCAAAACCAGCGATGTCGATTTGCCGGCGCCAGCCCCCGCAATGACATAGGTCGACGGCGTGTCGCTGAAAATCATCTTCCATTGAGCAGCGCTGGGCTGAGCATGCGCGGGCAACTTCTCTGCGACATCTGCCTTGACGCTTTTTTTCAGCTCGGGCGTCAGTGCCAGCCGCCAGTCATCGAACAGGTGGTCATCGACCTTCGGGCCGCGATGCCGGGTCGGGCGTGTGTCGCTGATCACCAGCACCTGACGTCCCTGCTCCTGCCCGTCGAGATAGCCTTCCGCGTAGCCTTCACGCACGCCTTCGATGTGGCCGTTCAGGTAGCCGTCGGCGTGCCCCTGAAACCAGGATGGCGTGTGCTGCGAGCCCAGCCCGGTCAGGCTGCGGCCCATCAGACGCGCCAACAGGCGTTTGAACAGCGGCAATTGCCGGGGCGGTATGAGATCGACATCCAGGTCATGAGGAAGCTCGGAGGGCAGATCGTCGTGCACGCAGACTCCATGGGTGGCTTGCAGGCAGAATGGGCGCCTATGGTGGCCGGATTCGCCTGCAGGTTCCAGTGAAATGCTTTGCTGTCAGTGCGTTAGCCGATCAACTGCATGCACTCTGGCAGGTACTGTCAAACGGGCATGATCGCTCTCGGCACCAGCGCACCGGGGTGCTGAATGACCAGGCCGGCCAGGCGATGCCCGGCTTCGGCAGCCAGTCGCGGGTGTTCGCCACCGAGCCGGGCGGCCAGGTAGGCCGCGCTGAACGAGTCGCCCGCCGCCGTGGTATCGACCACGCGCTCGACCTTCTGCGCAGCGATCTCGAAGCGCTCGCCACCCGCTTCTATCAAGCAACTCTGCGCACCGCGTTTGACCACAACTTCACCAATGCCGCGTTGCCGATAGGCGCTCAATAACTGCTCGCTGTCGGCGTAACCATACAGCGCCTGTTCGTCGTCCTCAGTCAGCAATGCCAGATCCACCTGTGGCAAAAAGGCCTGATAGGCCTGCCGCGCCTCTTCGACGCTGGCCCACAGCCGTGGCCGATAATTGTTGTCGAACGCGACCTTTACCCCGCGTGCTCTGGCCCGCACCAATGCCTCCAGCAGCCGCGCACGGCCCTGTTCGCCCAAGACCGCCAGGGTGATGCCGCTGAAATACAAAACGTCGTAGCTGGCCAGCGCCGAGAGGATCGGTTCGGCAGCGGGCGTCATGAAGCAGTCACGCACAGCGGCCTCGTTGCGCCAGTACAGAAAACGCCGTTCGCCATTGGCATCGGTCTGAATGCAATAAAGCCCCGGCAGACGACCGGGCAAGCGCTGCACCTTGCCAAGGCCGATGCCCTCGTCGGCCCAGGCCCTGCACATGGCTTCGCTGAAGCTGTCGTCACCCAGCGCGGTCACGTAATCCACCTGGGCGCGGTCACCAAGCAGGCGGGACAGATACACCGCGGTATTCAGCGTGTCGCCGCCGAAACTCTGGCGCAGGCTACCGTCGGCATGCTGCTGCAATTCGATCATGCATTCGCCGATCAGGGCGACGCGTGGAAGGCTCATGGGGCGATAACTCCTTCGAATACCTGACTAGAAAAACGTGCTGAAGGGCTCGACCACGCGTAAGTCATCATCCACCAGACAACCTGAACGCCACTTGTCGAAGGTCAGACACGGGTGCGAGGTGCCGAAGGAAATGATGTCGCCGACCTGCAACTGGCAACCGGGCGCGACTGTCATGAAGGCGTGCTGGTCCATGACAGCAGTGACCTTGCAGGCGCTGACGTCATCGCCCAAGGCTGGCAAAGCGCCTGCCTTGTAGCGCAGCAGCGGATTGGGCAGGCCGGCGTCGTAGGCAACGTCGCGCTTGCCCATGGCGATCACTGCAAAACCGGGCTCGGGCAAGGACTGCACATGCGCCCAGACTTCCAGCGCCGGGCGTAGCGCTTCGCTCAGTTCGGCGCGTCGATCCAGCACGCAGCATTGCGCATCCTTGTAGATGCCATGGTCGTGCACCACATAACTGCCGGGGCGCAACACGCTGAGGAAGCGCTCGCGCACCGCCTGGGCATCGAACGCTTCGGCGATCAGGTCGTACCAGGCCGAGCCCGATGCCGTCACAATCGGTCGCTCCAGAGCGAACGCGCCCTGGTCCTGCAAGTCGACCGCCAGGCGTACCAGCGAGGCGGCAAATGCCTTGATGCCTTCAATGGCGTGCTCGCCATGAATAACCCCTTCGTAGCCCTCGATGCCGGTCAGTGCCAGCGCCGGTTGGGCCCGAACGGCTTTGGCCAGCGCCTGCACTTGCGCTTCGCTGCGACAGCCACAGCGACCGCCGGGCACGCCGTACTCGATCATCACGTTCAAGCGCAGAGCGCGTGCAGCAAAGAATTCACCGAGCGCGGCAACGTTATCCGGGTGGTCGACCATGCAATGAAATTCGAACATCGAATCGGCCAGCAGATCGGCGATCACCGCCATGTTCGGCGCGCCGACCAACTGATTGGCCATCAGAACACGCCTGACACCGTGCGCATAAGCAGCCTGGGTCTGTACGGCCGTCGCCAGGGTCATGCCCCAAGCGCCGGCGTCCAATTGGCGGCGAAACAGCGCGGGGACCATGCTGGTCTTGCCGTGCGGTGCCAGCTCTGCGCCGCTGTCGGTGACAAAGCGCTGCATCCAGCGAATATTGTGCTCCAGCGCCTGATTGTGGATGACCAGCGCGGGCAGGCTGACATCACTGGTCAGACTGTCACCCGGCTGCGCAGTACCTTTGCCTATCACGGCGATGCTCATCGGTAGTCTCCTGGTCATTCGTTGATTCGGCGAGCCAGACCATTGGCGCTGTCGATCAGCACCCGGCGGTAATCGCTGTAATGGGTTTTGGCGTCGGCCCGTGGCGCGACGATGCACAGCGTTGCGATGCACTGGCCGTGCTCGTTCTTCACCGGGGCGGCAAAACAGTGGGTGAAGGTGTCAGCCACGCTGTCGAAAGAAAAGAAGCCCTCCTCACCGGCCTTGCGGATTTCCCGCAGGAACGTTTCCAGCGGCAGGCGCTCGCCGCCCGGCAGGATGAAGTCGTCAGGATCGATCAGGTCGATGATTTGCTGATCACTCAGATGGCTGAGCAGCAAGCGACCGGAGGCTGTCCAGGGAATCGGCGCGTTCTCGCCGATATCCGAAGAAATCCGGAAATGCCGCTCGCCCTCTTTCATCAGCGCAACCGTGTACTTGCGGCCATTGAGCAGGCACATCTGCGCAGTTTCCCGTGTCTGGCTGACGATATCGCCCAGACAGGCCTCAGCCTCGCGAGTGAAATCGAAATGCCGCAGGTGCGCCTGACCAAGAAAATACAGCTGTCGGCCCAGATAGACATGCCCGTCCCTGCCGACCGTTTCCAGAATCCGCCTCTCCAGCAACGACGCCACCAGTTCGTAGACCGTCGACTTGGGGCTGCCAATCCCGCTGGCAATTTCATTGGGGCGCATGGGCCTGGCCTTTTCCTTGAGAAAATCCAGAATATCGAACGCCCGGTCCAACCCACGCGCCCGGCGTTTGATCATATCTTCGGTCATGAGGGTCTCCTTCGGGGTGCTGCAAGCTTCAAGCTGCAAGCCAAAACCCACATTTGATCTGGCTTGCCGCTTGAAACTTGCCGCTGCTACTTGCGCTTATAAGCTATGCAGTCGATTTCGACCTTGCAGTCGACCATCATGCTGGCCTGCACGCAAGCCCTGGCCGGGGCGTGTTCGGGGCTGAAGTATTCGCCGAAGACTTTATTGAAGCTCCAGAAGTCACGTGGGTCTTCCAGCCATACGCCGACGCGAACCACGTCCTTGATGTCATAACCGGCCTCTTCGAGGATTGCGATCAGATTGCGCATGGTCTGGTGCGTCTGTTCGACAATGCCGCCGACGATGATCTCGCCATCCTGCGCGGGGACCTGGCCGGAAACGTGCAACCAGCCATCGGCTTCGACCGCGCGGGCGAATGGACGCGGCTGACCGCCACCTGCGGTGCTGCCTGCGCCATAACGGGTAATAGTCATGAAGTTCTCCTGATGCTGAAACATTGACAGTGTTGAGACATTAAAAACGGATGTTCTTGAGGAATTCGCTCAAACGCGCCGATTTCGGCTGTTCGAACAGGGTTTTCGGTGCGCCCTGCTCTTCGATGCGGCCCTGATTCATGAACACGATCTGATCCGACACCTCATACGCAAAGCGCATCTCATGGGTGACCAGCAACATGGTCATGCCCTCCTCGGCCAGGTCCTTGATCACGCTCAGCACTTCACCGACCAGCTCCGGATCAAGGGCCGAAGTGACTTCGTCGAATAACATCAGGCTGGGATTCATGGCAATCGCGCGGGCAATGGCCACGCGCTGTTGCTGACCGCCAGACAACTGGCCGGGGAAGTGATTGCGCCGCTCCAGCAGGCCGACGCGGTCCAGCCATTTTTCGGCCAGCGCTATCGCCTGATCCTTGGGCATTTTCTTGACCTTGAGCAGGCCGAGGGTCACGTTCTGCAAGGCACTGAGGTGCGGAAACAGGTTGAATTGCTGGAACGCCATGCCGGTCATGGCGCGATGTTGCGCAATCAGACGCTCCGGATGACGGACGCGCTTGCCGTCGACATCGCTGTAGCCGATATCCTGACCCTCGAGGCGGATGTGACCGCCCTGGAATTCTTCCAGCAGATTAACGCAACGCAGCAAGGTGGTCTTGCCCGAGCCGCTGGAACCAATCAGGGTGACGACGTTGCCTTTCTGCATGCGCAGATCGACGCCTTTGAGCACTTCCACTTCACCATA
This sequence comes from Pseudomonas syringae pv. cilantro, assembly GCF_001293775.1. Classification (GTDB taxonomy): domain Bacteria; phylum Pseudomonadota; class Gammaproteobacteria; order Pseudomonadales; family Pseudomonadaceae; genus Aquipseudomonas; species Aquipseudomonas syringae_P. The sequence goes on along the minus strand of NZ_LGLN01000078.1, from coordinate 168,008 downwards.
GGATTTATGCAGGCCCTCAATGCTGAGCAGCGCCGGGGTTGGGGTTGCGGTATGCGTCTGAGTCATGGCAAGGCCACCCGTTTTTCGATTTGTCGCCCAAGCAGCTCGATGACGTAGTTGATGAGGAAGAACAGGAAACCTGCGAACAGGTAGAACTCCAGAGTCATGAACGTGCGCGCGATCACCTGCTGGGTGCTCAGTAGCAACTCGGCCACACCGATGACCGACAACAGGGTCGAGGCCTTGACGATTTCGGTCGAGGAATTGACCCAGGTCGGCAGGATCTGGCGCATTGCCTGCGGCAGCAGCACGTAACGCAGGGTCTGATTGAAGCGCAGGCCAATCGCCTTGCCGGCTTCGATCTGGCCGCGGGGAATGGCCTGCAAGGCGCCGCGCACGATCTCCGCAACGTGGGAGCCGCAAAACAGCGTCAGGCCTATCGCGCCCGCCTGAAACGCGCTGATCTGCCAGCCCAGCGCCGGCACCATGTAGAAGACTGCCAGCACCAGCACGAACACCGGTGTGCCGCGAATCAGGTCGACATACAGCCGGACAGGCAAGCGGGCAAAGAATCCGCCATAGGTTAGGATCAGACCGGCGCACATGCCGATCAGGGTGCCGAACAGAATCGCCAGCGCCGAGCACTGGATGCTGGTCAGGAAGCCGGACCAGAGCACTTCACGCGCGGTCCACACTTCGTGCAACCAGCCAGGGGGTTGATACATGACAGCCTCCTAGCGGCGAATCGCCAGACGTTGTTCGAGGGCACGCAAAAGCATGGCGATCACATAGCAGGCGACCACGTACAGCGCGGTGGTCACCAGCCAGGTTTCAATCACCCGATAGCTTTCGACATTGATCTTGCGGGCGTAATAGGTCAGCTCCGGTACGGCAATTGCGGCCGCCAGCGAGGTGTCCTTGAACAGCGATATGAAGTTATTGGAAAGCGCTGGCAACACGTTGCGCAACATCACCGGCACGACGATGTAAGCCCGCACCTGCCACTCGCCCAAGCCGATGGCCAAGCCTGCTTCGCGCTGCCCTTTGTGAATGCTCAACAACCCGGCACGGAACACCTCGGTCAGGTACGCACCGGCATACAGCGACAGTGTGACGATGAACGAGGCCAGCTTGTCCAGGCGGATGCCCAGCCCTGGCAAGGCGAAGTAGATCAGCAGGATCAACACCAGAATCGGCGTGTTGCGCACCACGGTCACGTAGATCGACGCCACAATGCGTAACGCGCGGTAACGTGACAGCAATGCGAAGGCGTTCATCAGGCCGATGACGCAACCGATGGCAATCGAGATTAGCGCCAGCTCCAGGCCGAGCCCAAGGCCGGCCAGCAGGCTGGGAAAATCCCGCCATACAGCATCAAAATTCAATTGATAGTTCATGTTCGCCCGTACCTGACAGGGCTGGCCAAAGGGCCCGCCCTACCCTTGAAGGTCAAATTCGACTTATTTGTATTCCATCGGGAAACCGATCGCGGGTACCGGCAGGTCCACGCCGAACCATTGTTTGAACGATGCGGCATAGGCCGGAAATTCGACGCCGGTCATGGCTTCATGCAAGGCGGTATTGACGAAATTCAGCCAGTCCTGATCACCACGTTTAACCGCGCAGGCGTAGGTTTGCGGGCTCCAGGCGAAGGCTGGCGAGCGGTAACGGCCAGGGTTTTGCACCATCAGATATTTCACCGAGGACTGATCGGTGGCGGCGGTGTCGGCGCGGCCGGAGTTGATCGCCTGATACATCAGGTCGACGCTGTCGTACTGATCGACCTTGGCCTTGGGCAGCGCCTGATGGACCAATTCTTCGGCGTACACATTTTGCAGCACGGCAACGGTGACATCATCGCCTGCGGCTTTCAGGTCATCGATTTCCTTGTACTTGCTGTTGGCCGGCAGCAGCAAGGCAACCCCTTCGCGGTAGTACGGCAGTGTGAACGCCACCTGTTGCGCGCGGCTGGCGGTGACGGTGATGAACTGGCAACTGATGTCGACCTTGTCGGTCAGCAGATTGGGAATCCGGGCGTCCGAGGACTGCACCACGAACTCGACCTTGCTCGGGTCGTTGAACAAGCCTTTGGCGATGATTTTGCCGATGTCGATATCGAAACCCTGCAGTTTCCCGTCAGCGCCCTGAAAGTGCCACGGCGCATTGGTGCTGCCCGTGCCGACGATCAGATTGCCACGTTTCAACACGGCATCCAGTTTACTGCCCTCGGCCGCCTGCGCCGCACTGGCCAGCGTGAATGAGGCTGCAAGAACAAACGCACAAGCTTTCAGAAAAGAAGGTCCGCGATGCATGGCATAGACTCCGCCGAGATATTATTTGTTCCGCTATAGCGGACACCGGTATGTAACAACGGAATAGAAAGCAGAAAGTGTGCCATACGCAGCGGGCAGAAAATACCGCGTAGAAAAGCCAAGGCAAATCAAGAGGCTGGAATGAGCGAACGGAACGGGAGCGTGAGGATGGATTCGGGAAGTAACGCTACTGATTGCCACAATTGAGTGGTAAGGCCCCACTCTTGTGCGTATGCGCTGTTATCGGGCGGTGAGTGTCAAGCGAGGATAAAGGGCTTTCAGGCTTTTGCCCGCGGGGCGTGGGGCCTTCAGGAGGTTACGACGGCTGGGAAGCGGCCCTGAAACGGATTACCTCGGCTGTGTCTGGTGAACCGAGGCGGCTGGTTTTGCTGCCGGTTCCCGGCAGTTCGCGGACAAGTCCGCTCCTACAGAAAGCGATATCGCGGACAAACGAAGCGTCGCCCGGTTCGCACTCTTAATGGGCTTCTGCCCGGAGGGTGTGGGGCCTTCAGGAGGTTACGACGGCTGAGAAGCGGCCCTGAAACAGATTACCTCGGCTATGTCTGGTGAACCGGGATGGCAGGCTTTGCTGCCGGTTCCCGGCAGTTCGCGGAAAAGTCCGCTCAGAAAGCGGTATATCGCAGACAAAAGAGGCGTCGCCCGGTCCGCTACATCCGCCACAAGCAGCTCATCCGGATTTGCATGCAACGACCAGCGCCATCAAAGGCAGGTTGCAATCGCCGCCGAGCGCAACGCTGTCTGAGTATCGCCTTGCGGGGCGTAGAACTCGACGGTGGTGGTCGGGCCTTTGCTATGCACGTCGGCGAAGTATTTCGATTCTGTGGTGAACACGGTGAAGCCGCCGCCGGACAGGTCATGCAGGAACACGTCCGAAGACGTGCCAAACATGGCTTCGTTCTGCCAGGTCACCTGGATGCACTGGGCAACGGCAGCGTCCTGCTTGGTGCTGGACAGGACCTTCGATGGTCCGGCCGAGCGCGCCGCACTGGAAGGCGCTGCGCATCCGACCAGAGTCGCCGCCGCAATCACCGCTGCACTCGCCAAAAACAGAAACTTCATGTCATGCCCACGCTGATAAAAAGCCGATTCTAGCATTGCAGTGATGTATCAGCTCTCGGCCAATTGCTCTTCATATTCCTTGACGTACTCGCCAGCCAGACTCTGCTTCTGCTTTTCGTCGAGCAGCTTGCCTGCCATCTGAAAGAACTTCTGCTCTTCTTCCTTCAAATGGTGGTGGACTTTTTTCGATAGCTTTTTCGCGGTCACGAGCCAGGCCGGGCTGGACATTTCGGTTTCGTCGAGTTCTTCCATCATCTCGTCCATTTCATGGTGCTCGGAAATGGCATGCCGGCTCAGGTCCACGCCGTTGTCGTGGGCCATCAACGGAATGTAGAAGAAACGCTCTTCGGCGGTCTCGTGAGCTTGCAGTTCTTCCTTGAGCTGCTTATACGCTTTTGCCCGCTCTTCGCTGTCGCCATGGGTCTGGATCAGCGCATCGGCATAACCACGTTGACGATCATGACTCTCACGCAATGCTTCAAAAATATTCACGGTCTTGTCTCCAGGTCGGCTTCCGGGAGCTGGAAGCATTGTGGACTAGACCCCTGGCGCAGATCGGCAGTTCCAAAAAGCTGGCAAATGACTACCACCCATTTAGCACACATCAACTTCACATCCATGCCTGCTCAGGCAAGCTCGAAAACCACGTCCTGGGCGCCTTCCCAGAGCGTTTTTACACCCAGTTTGCGCAAGTTTTCCTTGCCTTCGGTAATGGTCAGGAAGTGATTGCCCGCCAACTGCCCCATCTTGCTGGCAAAACAGCACGAGCCATAGGCGAGAATAATCTCGGTCTCGCTGTAACCGCCCGGATAGAAAAGAATATCGCCCACTGAAGGATGGCTGGTGGCGTTTTCGAAACCAATCAACGTATCGTCGAGTTTTAACTGGTAATCATCCAGCGGCACCCAGCAGCCTTCACCACTCCAGCGCACGTGAATGAATTTCTGCCGATAAGGCAGCAACTTCAGAAACGCTTCGACCGTCTGCGGTGCATCCGGGTTGGCTTCCGCCAGAAACTCGTATCCGCCAGCGGTAATTTTAATGGTGGTCAACGCACGTGCTCCCCAAAAGCCTCAGGATTTGAAACGGTGCGCAAGAATAAACGTGCCTGCCGTGTGCCGTCATCCCTAACGTATTCAGCCCGTGCAGATAACGTCTTTTCAGACAGCGCGGTTCAAAACCTTGGCAAACAGGCTATTGCCATGAGTTTCGCCCTGAAACTCATGGCGAGGAAAGCCTTTTACTTCGTAGCCTTTAGGCGGATAGAAACGTAACGCGCGCTGATTGTCCGACCAGACCGTAGCCCACAGCAATGATGCCTGTTTGCGAGTGGCCCATTGTTCGGCGGCTTCAAGTAATTGACCACCGGCACCGCGTCCGGTGAAGCGTTCCTGCACGTAAAGCCGTTGCAGTTCGGCGGCGTCCGGATCACCCACAATCGAGTGGTCCGTACCCAAGGCAACTTGCGCGAAACCGATCAGATGACGTTGCACTTCGGCAACCATAATCATGACGTTTGCCTGTTCGGCAAGTAACGATGCAAACGCCTGAGGAGCGAACGCCTCGAGGGCTTCGCGGGCAATGGACTCACGAATGCCTTGCGTCGCATAAGTGTCCAGAAACACCTGCATGCCGAGAGCGCTCAGGCAGCAAGCATCGTCGGGGGTTGCGTCACGCAGGGTGATTGCCAGTGAGGGAGTTGGGGTCATCAGTCCGTTGAATCCGAGAGCCAGGTGAGCGAAACGCCCATCATACCTGACACTCGGGATGGCCCGACAACTGTCCTGCCTCAGCGGCCAGTCATGAGCGATTGCAAGCGACCCTGCGCCTGCTGAGCATTCTTGCCCTGTTCGTTCAACTCTTGCAGCAGCTTGTTGAGTTCAGCCTGCACCACCGGGTCTTTCACAGTTATAGCAGAGCCGGAAATATCGATCTGCGACTTATGAGCTTCTATGTAATCGGCCACTTTCAGGCCTGTCGAAAAAGTACCTTTGATTTGTGGCAATACTTCGCGGAAGGTATTCGCCGGCACGCTGACCGTCCGGTCGTAAGCCTTGTCATACACCACTTTCAAATCGTCCGGCTGCTTCAACTTTGCATGTTCAGCGTCGGCCTTGCCCTGTTCGACGGTCAGTTGTTCACCGACCTTGTCCAGGCCTGTCTGCACCGCCGCAAGATCACCACGGCGCTGAACCACTTCACTCACCGAATGAAACGAACCCTTCTGCATCAAGCTGCTCAGTGGCTGCACCGCAGTGTCCATGCCCGCGCCGAAATCCGAAATCACCGCGTAATGCGAGCTGTAATCACCAAAGGTCTTTTTCTCGTCTTCTGTCAACTTGGGTACGTGCATGCCTTGCTTGTCGATGATGCGGGTTTGCAGGAACTGAGTGAACGCGGCGCGTTGCTCAGGCTCCTTGTCGCCGCAGCCTGCCAGTAACAAGGGTAAAGCGACAGCCAGCAGCAAACCGGGACGAAAAAGGGACTTCATGTCATGGACCTCCGAGATCATAAGAATGCCTGTTCAGAGCTACGACAGCGCTGAACACGAGCATGCTTATAGTCTCGTGACGGGATGATCTAGTTCCGTGCCGGCTACCGGCCTGCAGGTAATAAACAAAACAAACGCATGTTTAAGGTCAAGACGAGAAGCGTTACCCACTCGCCATGACCTGCAAGCTGAGCCCCGCAAAAAGTTCCTTAACAATTCTTCATGAGATGAAACGTTTCAGTGACTACCCTTTCCTCGACAAAGTGAACAACAGGAGTCAATCACGATGTTTGCACACGAGGCCATGGGCCTGATCATTATCACCATCGTCTTTCTGCTTGGAGCGATCGCGATGTTCATTCACCCCTTCCATGCACTGGGAAACTGGTTCAAAAAACGGAAGCATAAACGAGGCCAAGAGTAGTATCCCGCTGGACAGAAGCCGAGTGAATATCGCCCGCACGGGTGCCAGGTCGGCCTCTGTCCATTGCCTGTCAGGAACACCAACCTGATACCCGGATCTGCTGTAGAAAAGAATCCCTGCGCTTTTTCAGCGGTAGCCTCCTCGCGTTCTCGACCAAATCCCGTCTCAATCCGACAGTCCCACCATGTCACTGCCGCCCGACCTATGCGACAATGCGCGCCAATGTCTGGCATGAACCCCCACATTCATCTCCCGGCAACGCAGTCACGGCAGACTGCCGTTGCTGTCGACGCATGCCCGCTGGTTCAGTTGAGGCTCGGCCGGAACGGGCTGGAAGACTACAGATGTGGCCCAAAATCGGTCCCAGCCCAAATAAGCGCACCATAAGCTATTGATAGGTAAAGTAATTGATCTCCACAGCTAACATCACGATGCAGTTCGGCGCCAAACCCCTGTTCGAGAACGTCTCGGTCAAGTTTGCTGCCGGTAACCGTTACGGCCTGATCGGCGCGAACGGCTGCGGGAAATCCACGTTCATGAAAATCCTCGGCGGCGATCTCGAGCCTTCGGGTGGCCAGGTGATGCTGGAGCCGAACGTGCGTCTGGGCAAGCTGCGCCAGGATCAGTTCGCCTACGAAGAATTCACCGTGCTCGACACCGTGATCATGGGCCACGAGGAGCTGTGGAAGGTCAAGGCCGAACGCGACCGTATCTACTCGCTGCCGGAAATGAGCGAAGACGACGGCATGGCCGTCGCCGAGCTGGAAACCGAATTCGCTGAAATGGACGGTTACACCGCCGAGTCGCGTGCCGGTGAACTGCTGCTGGGCCTGGGCATCGGCATCGAACAGCATAATGGGCCGATGAGCGAAGTGTCGCCAGGCTGGAAGCTGCGTGTTCTGCTGGCGCAGGCGCTGTTCTCCGATCCGGAAGTGCTGTTGCTCGATGAACCGACCAACCACCTGGACATCAACACCATTCGCTGGCTGGAAAACATTCTGACCCAGCGTAACAGCCTGATGATCATCATCTCCCACGACCGTCACTTCCTGAACAGCGTGTGTACCCACATGGCTGACCTCGATTACGGCGAGTTGCGTCTGTTCCCGGGTAACTACGACGAGTACATGACCGTGGCGACCCAGTCGCGCGAGCAGTTGCTGTCCGACAACGCCAAGAAGAAAGCGCAGATTACCGAACTGCAATCGTTCGTCAGCCGCTTCTCGGCCAACGCCTCGAAAGCCAAGCAGGCCACGTCCCGCGCCAAGGCGATCGACAAGATCCAGCTGGCCGAGGTCAAGCCTTCAAGCCGCGTGAGCCCGTTCATTCGTTTCGAGCAAACCAAGAAGCTGCACCGTCAGGCGGTCATCGTCGAGCGCATGGCCAAAGGCTTCGACGGCAAGACGCTGTTCAAGGATTTCAGCTTTCAGGTCGAAGCGGGCGAGCGCGTCGCGATCATCGGCCCGAACGGCATCGGCAAGACCACCCTGTTGCGTACGCTGGTCAACGAGCTGCAACCGGATGCCGGCTCGGTCAAATGGACCGAAGCCGCAGAAATCGGTTACTACGCCCAGGACCACGCCCACGATTTCGAAGACGACAGCACCCTCTTCGACTGGATGGGTCAATGGACTCAGGGCGGCGAGCAGATCGTGCGTGGCACCTTGGGCCGTATGCTGTTCTCCAACGACGAGATCCTCAAGTCGGTCAAAGTGATTTCCGGTGGTGAGCAAGGTCGCATGCTGTTCGGCAAGCTGATTCTGCAAAAACCGAACGTGCTGGTGATGGACGAGCCGACCAACCACCTGGACATGGAATCCATCGAAGCGCTGAACCTGGCGCTGGAAAACTATCCGGGCACGCTGATCTTCGTCAGCCACGACCGGGAATTCGTATCCTCGCTGGCAACCCGCATCATCGAACTCAGCCCGAGTGGCGTGATCGACTTCAGCGGCACTTACGACGACTACCTGCGCAGCCAGGGCGTTGCCCTGTAAGCGCTACGCTGACGTTACGGCAAGCCCTGTCTCATGACAGGGCTTTTTGTTGAGCGGCTGTTTTACGAGCCCGGCTGGCTGAGCATCTCGATCCACAGCGCACCCTTCCCGGAAGGCGCCTCGCTGACGCGTTGCAACGCACCGTCCGGCCCGATGGCGTAGCTGCCGACCTTGTCGCTTTTCTCTCCGCTGACCAGTAACCAGCGTCCGTTGGGCGACACGGCGATATTGCGCGGCTGTTTTTCCTGGACCGGGTAGTTTTCAGCGAACATCAGTTTGCCAGTGGCCGCGGCGACCTTGAAGACCGACACACTGCTGCTGGTTCGCTCACTGACGAACAGCCATTTGCCATCCGGCGCCAGGCGTATATCGGCTGCCCAGATGCGTGGCGTCGGGTCGTCCTTGAGGTCGTTGTTGCGCGCATCGCGAGCCTGTCCGGGGGCCAGTTTCAGTCGCTCTGGAATGCCCTCGGCGTGGCTGACCTGTTTCAGCGCGCCGGTCGTGTGATTGATCGCGAAAGCAGTAACCGTGCCGCTCATTTCACCCACCACGTACAAAAACCGGCCATCCGCAGAGAATGCCAGGTGGCGCGGCCCGCTGTTCTGGGCAAGCGTCACGTAGCCTTCGCCGATGGGCACCAGCTTGCCATCCTTGGGCTCGAGGCGGTATTGCAGCACGTGATCAACGCCGAGGTTTCCGGCGTACACATAGCGGTTGCTGGGGTCGGTGCGCACCGAGTGCGCGTGCATGCCGGTCTTGTAGGTCGCAATGCTGTCGCTGGGACGGTGCTGCGCGTCAATCGGCTGAACGCTGAGCAGATCGGCGCCGTAGGATGCGCCGAACAGGAAACGTCCACTGCGGTCCGTCGACAGATACGCCAGGCTTTCAGCGAGCGGCGCCTGACTGAGCGGCTTGAGGTGCCCGGTCCCCGGTTCTATAGTGAAGCTCAGCACCCGATAGGGCTTGGCACGTAAGGCGGCGAACAAGGCCTTGCCGTCCGGGGAAATCGCCATCGGGTTGACCTGATCACCCGCCTGGGTCTGTTCGACCAGGCTGAGCGCCCCGCTCGTCTCGTCCAGCCGGTACTGGGAGATGAGTCCGTCTGCAGGACTGGAGATGTAAGCGAAGGTGGACGCCTGAACAGGCAGACCGAACGAACAGCCGACTGCAGCGGCCAGTAACAGGATTTTTCTCATGACAGACCTTTTTGTTATTGTGTTGTAGTCAGTCATCCTATGACTGATCCATACCGCTCGGCAACAACCGGCTGAACGCGCGAATCAAATCGTTAGCCTGCTTTCATTTATGCCCGGCGCACGCCATCATGGCAACACCGCCTGCCAGCGAAGAGTCCAATGCCTGCCGCGCACACCGGTTCCATGACGATTACTCTGCAAATTGTCTCCATCGTTTTCTACACTTTCATCGCCTTCCTGTGCATCGGCTTGCCTATTGCCGTGTTGCCCGGCTATGTCCACGACCAGTTGGGTTTCAGCCCGCTGATTGCCGGGGTGGCCATCGCCTCGCAATACCTCGCCACCTTGCTCAGCCGCCCCTACGCGGGCCGGGCAACGGATACGCTGGGCAGCAAACGCTCTATCGTGTACGGCCTGTGGGGCATCTGCATCAGTGGCGCACTGACCCTGCTGGCGACGCTGCTTGAGGACTTCGCCACGGCGAGCTTGATGATCCTGATCGTGGCGCGACTGTTTCTCGGTGTATCGCAAGGGCTCATCGGTGTCGGCACCATCAATTGGTGCATCGGCAAGGTCGGTGCGGAACACACCGCCCGTTCGATCTCCTGGAACGGCATCGCGTCCTATGGCGCCATCGCCATAGGCGCACCGATGGGCGTGCTGGTCATTGATGCGGTGGGTTTCAACAGCCTCGGTATCGCCTTGATGCTCATGGCGGGTGCGGCGCTGATGTTGATCCGCAACAAACCCTCGGTGCCGGTCATCGTCGGCGAACGCCTGCCGTACTGGTCGGTGTTCGGCCGGATCGCGCCGTATGGCATGGGCCTGACCTTATCCTCCATCGGCTACGGCACGCTGACCACGTTCATCACCCTCTTCTATCTGAGCCGTGGCTGGGAAGGCGCGGCGTACTGCCTGAGCATGTTTGGCGTTTGCTTCATCCTCGCGCGCCTGCTGTTCATCGGTGCCATCAACCGCTTCGGTGGCTACAACACCGCCATCGTGTGCATGGCGGTCGAAACCTGCGGGTTGTTGATGCTATGGCTTGCGCCGAATATCGGCTTCGCGCTCTCAGGTGCCGGGCTGACCGGGCTGGGCCTTTCGCTGGTCTACCCGGCGCTTGGGGTCGAAGCCATCAAAAGCGTGCCGACGCCCAGCCGTGGCGCAGGCCTGAGTGCTTACGCGGTGTTTTTTGATCTGGCGCTGGCCATTGCGGGTCCGGTGATGGGGGCCATCGCTTTGGGTCAGGGCTATGACTGGATTTTTTTCTACGCGTCGCTGCTGTCGATCGGCGCACTGGGGCTGACACTCTGGCTGGCGCGCCGAGCCCGTCTGCACGCCTGAAACCGGCTCTCTCATACCTTTCGTGCATAAGCTTTTTGCTGCTTGTTCCAACACTTAGGATACTGCAACGAAAAGCTGCCGCCGGTCGGTCATTATCTTGACGCCATTGGCAATGCCTTCTTGACTTGATGCTGCGGGCCTCGAACAGGCTGGCATATCAGCCGTCGCCAAGTCTCTGTTGCGACGAGATTCGCGTGGCAGCCGGGCATCTGAAACCCTCAATTGCCTCTCCCTGACCACTTGATCGGGAGAGCAGTCATGAGCAACCGCGTCATTTCTCTGCGCTACACCCACAAAGTCCTGCCGTTCCTCATATTGATCATCGCTCCTCCCCATGCTGAAGGCGCATGCGACCTTGGCGCTCAGAACGAAAACGGTGTTTCGATCTGCGACAGCGGCACCAGCGCTGCCTTTACCGGCCTGACCGGTAACCACACACTGATATTCCCGGCCGGAGGAACCGGCATTGTCACAGGCAATATCATCTATGGACCGGGGGTCGACAGTGTCGACATGCAGTCCGGCCGGATTCAGGGCAATGTCACCCAGGCCGCTGGCGTCGACCGGTTCATCCTGACCGCAGGTGAAATCAGCGGCGACCTCAATCAAGGCAATGACCCGGACGACTTCGTCATGAGCGGCGGTACGCTGGGCTCGCTGGCACAGGGTGACGGGCTGGACACTTTCCTCATGAGTGGCGGCACGATCACCCGAGCCTTCGAAGACGGCGACCGCGCGGTGATGACCGGCGGCACCATCGGCCGGGTTGATATGAAGCTGGATAACAATGTCTTCGAGATGTCCGGCGGCAGCATCATCAACAACCTGGTGGCCGGGTTTGGCAGGGACACAATCACCTTGTCGGGTGGCAGCATCGGGGGGGCCGTCAGCGTCAGCGGTGGCGATGACCTGATGATCGTCAGCGGTGGCGAAATCCGCGGCGGCATACGCGCCAGCTTCGGCAACGACAGCTTCAACTGGCTCAACGGTGGTTACGTACGCACCAGTGTGGCGATGGCCGACGGCAATGACACCGCGCGCCTGTATAACCTGAGCGAATATTTTCTGAGCGCCAGTTCGCTGCTCGATGGCGGGCCGGGCGATGACGTGCTGACCTTCGACAACACCCGCTCCGCACGCCCTGAGCGTTACGCTAACTGGGAAACGGTCAATCTGGACAACGGCACGCAGCTGGATCTGGCCGGCAAGCTGATTCTGGGCGACAGCGTCAGCAATACCGGTGTCCTGAACGTGGGGGCCGGGAGCACCCTTACGTCAGTGTCGTCGGGCAGTGTCGTTCCGTTCAATGCGACATCCCGTGCCACGCTCAATAACGCTGGCACACTTGACCTGAGTGGCAGTCCGCTGACAAACACCCTGTTGATCAGAGGCAACTACACGGGACAGGACGGGCGACTGCTGCTGCGCTCGGTGCTGGGCGATGAAACGTCGCCCAGCGACAGAATGGTGGTCGCGCAGGGTCATATTGGAGGTTCGACGACCATGACCGTCAGCAACCTTGGTGGCCTCGGTGCGCTGACTCAAGGCAACGGGATCGAGGTGGTAGAGGCCAGCGAAGGTGCAACCAGCGACAGCGCGGCGTTCCGGTTGCAAAACTCGCTGTCTGTGGGGGCTTATCAGTATTACCTGTTCAAAGGCGGCGCTACGGCGGGCTCCGAAAACAGCTGGTATCTGGGGACTGTCAGATTTTTTGTG
>NZ_LGLN01000078.1:102349-154524 GCF_001293775.1 Pseudomonas syringae pv. cilantro | reverse complement strand
GGGTTTCTTTTTGGTTGGCATACATGCACCTCTTACTCATGTTATGCCCAAACACAAAATTTCTGACACCCCCGGTATCTGCGTTCGGCGGTCATTTCCCCTGCCGAGCCCGCCCCGGTCATTCCGCCAGAACCAGCCCCGGTAACACCTCCTGCGCCTCAGCCTGCCCCTGAACCGGCACCAGAGCCGATTCCCGGGCCGGGACCTCAACCTGAACCTCAACCTGAACCTCAACCCGAACCTGAGCCTGAGCCGACGCCGACGCCTGAGCCTGAGCCTGAACCAACGCCAACACCAGGCCCAACACCTGTGCCTGGCCCTACGCCAACGCCAACGCCAACGCCAACCCCAACCCCAACCCCAACCCCTATAGCCCCACCTGCCAGCCCGCCACCGCAGCCACCCGCGCTCGCCCTTCCCGTTCCGGCTCTGGGCACACCGCCCCTGCCCGCGCCTGTGCCCGGAGCGCCGCCCATCATCCTGTATCGTCCGGAAGTCGCCACTTACGCCGCAGTGTCGCCAGCGGCAGTGGCACTGGCGTCAAGTTCACTGGGCACTTTTCATGAGCGTCATGGCGATCAGCGTCTGCTCACCCAGTCAGGGGTAACGCCCGCAGGCTGGGCACGAGTATTTGGCAGTGACGTCAGACAGCAATGGTCCGGCGACGTCAGCCCGGCTCTCGATGCTTCATCCAAGGGGTATCAGATCGGTCACGATCTGTACGTCTGGCAAATGGCCAACGAACAGAGTCAGCGCGTGGGGCTGTTTGTGGCCCATAACCGTCTGGATGGCCGGGTCAAGGGGTTTGCCGGCGGTTTCGAAGAGCGCCATACCGGTCGAATGAAACTGACCGGCGACAGCCTGGGCGCCTACTGGACGCTGATCGGGGCCAGTGGCGGATACGTCGATGCCGTGGTGATGGGCACACGCCTGGACGGTTACAGCCGCTCCGACCGTGGCCTGCGTATCGACACCGAAGGGCATGCCCAGAGCCTGTCTCTGGAAGCGGGGTATCCACTGCCCGTGTCATCGCGCTGGGTGGTTGAACCGCAAGCGCAAATCATCCATCAGCGCATCAGGCTCGACGACCAGCACGATGGTATTTCCCGCATCGGCTTCGATAACCAGCGTCACACGACGCTGCGCATCGGCGCGCGTTTCAGAGGCAGCTATCAGATACGCAAGGTGCCGATCGAACCCTACCTGCGCGCCAATGTATGGCGCAACGCAGACGGTCATGATGCAGTGACTTTCGATCGGGTACAGCAGATCAGGACCGAGCATCGATCAACGACGGCCAGTCTCGGCGGGGGGATGGTGGCAAAAATCTCCAGCGCTACGAGTCTGTACTGGGAGGCGAACTACAGCCGCGACCTGCACAATCACGACCAGAACGGTATCAGCGCCAGCCTGGGAGCCAGGCTGGCGTGGTAACGGGAAAACCGTTTTGGCTTACGCCTCATCGGCCCTTTTAGGCTTGAGAATCAGCACGGCCAACGGCGGCAGGTTAAGGCTCAGCGAGGCAGGCATGCCATGCGCCTCGTCGCTCTGGGCGATCACTTCCCCGCCATTGCCGAAGTTTGAACCGGCGTAGGTTTCGGCATCGCTGTTGAGCAACTCGACCCACGCCCCCTCGAGCGGTACGCCAATCCGATAATTCAGACGCGGCACCGGGGTCATGTTGGCGACCACCAGCAAAGGTTCGCCATCCTTGCTCCGGCGCACGTACGCGAAGACGCTGTTGGCCTGGTCATCACCGATCAGCCACTGGAAGCCCTGGGGGTCAGAGTCCAGTTCGTGCAACGCTTTTTCCTGACGGTAGATACGGTTGAGGTCGCTGACCAGTTGCTTGACGCCGACGTGATCAGCGTATTGCAACAAGTACCAGTCCAGTTGCTGATCGTGATTCCACTCGCGCCACTGCCCGAACTCGCAGCCCATGAACAGCAGCTTCTTGCCTGGATGCGTCCACATGAACGACAGATAGGCGCGCAAGTTGGCAAACTTCTGCCAACGGTCGCCCGGCATCTTGTCGATCAGCGAATGCTTGCCGTGGACCACTTCATCATGGGAGATCGGCAGAACGAAACGCTCGGAGTAGGCGTAAACCAGGCTGAACGTCAATTCGCCATGGTGATGCTCACGGTGAACCGGGTCCTGCTCCATGTAACGCAACGAATCATTCATCCAGCCCATGTTCCACTTGTAGCTGAAGCCGAGACCACCCTTCTGGGTCGACTCGCTGACGCCGGGCCATGCGGTGGATTCTTCGGCGATGACCATGGTGCCCGGTGCTTCCAGCGCGACCACATCATTGAGATGGCGCAGGAAGTCGATGGCTTCCAGGTTCTCGCGACCGCCGTGCCGGTTGGGTACCCACTCGCCGGCCTTGCGCGAATAGTCGCGATACAGCATGGAGGCGACCGCATCCACCCGCAGACCGTCGATGTGGTAATGCTTGAGCCAGTGCAGTGCCGACGCCAGCATGAAGCCGTGAACCTCGGTGCGCCCCAGGTTGTAGATCAGCGTGTCCCAGTCCTGATGGAAGCCTTCCTTGGGGTCGGCGTACTCATACAGTGCGGTGCCGTCGAATTGCGCCAGACCATGGGTATCAGTAGGGAAATGCGCCGGTACCCAATCGAGAATGACGCCGATTTCTGCCTGGTGGCAGGCGTCGACGAACGCGGCAAAATCTTCGGGCGACCCGTAACGTGCTGTCGGTGCGAACTGCGCCAGCAGCTGATAGCCCCAGGAACCGCCAAACGGGTGTTCCATGATCGGCATCAGCTCGATGTGCGTGAAGCCCAGCTCCTTGACGTAAGGAATCAGGCGATCAGCCAGCTCGCGCCAGTTGAACTGCCGCCACTGACCTTCGTCGTTCTGCTCCATCTGCCACGAGCCTGCGTGCAGCTCATAAATCGACAGTGGCGCGGAGACGTCATGACGTTCGGCACGCGATTGCAGCCAGCTTTCGTCGTGCCACTCGAACTGCAACGGTGCGGAGATTTTCGA
The DNA here is from genome assembly GCF_001293775.1 of Pseudomonas syringae pv. cilantro. GTDB lineage: Bacteria > Pseudomonadota > Gammaproteobacteria > Pseudomonadales > Pseudomonadaceae > Aquipseudomonas > Aquipseudomonas syringae_P. Next base: position 151,512 of record NZ_LGLN01000078.1, on the reverse strand, counting down.
CGCGGTGTCAGGCGGCAAGGTGGTCGCCAACGCCATCGGATCGCTTTTCAGGGGCAGAATGCCATGCTGACCGAGGATCTCGTACTTGTAGACTTCACCGGGTTGCAGACGCGGGACGAACAGCTCCCAGACGCCCGTCGGGTGCCGCAGACGCATCGGATGGCGACGTCCATCCCAGTTATTGAAACTGCCCACCACGGACACACGCCGTGCATTCGGCGCCCAGACAGCGAAGCGTACGCCATCGACACCGTCGACATTGATCACTTGCGCACCAAGGCAACTGCTCAGGTCGCGGTGGTTGCCCTCGGCGAACAGATACAAGTCCATTTCGCCCAGTAGCGGGCCGAAGCTGTACGGGTCCTCGGTGATCTGCTCACCGCCGGCCCAGTTGATCTTGAACAGATACGGCTGCGGCTGATCGAGGTGGCCGATGAAAAAACCGGGCACTTCGCTCATTTCCATTTCGCCCAGCTCGCGGCCATCGTCTCTGGCCAACAGGCGGACACTCAGGGCACCGGGCAGGTAGGCGCGGACATACTGCCCGCTGCCGCCATCGCCGTGCGGGCCGAGGATCGAAAACGGGTCACGATGTTCGGCTCGAATCAGCGCATCCAGATCCACAGCAGCGGGTATCGCTTGGCGGCCCGTGCCGACTTTGTCAGGCGCATTCATATTGACTCTCCATCAGACGATTGCAGCAATCCACGCAGGCCCTGCAAAGGTACGGCCAGCCAGGCTGGGCGATTCTCGGCCTCGTAGATCACTTCATAAGCAGCTTTTTCAAGGGTGAACAGTTCCAGCGCAGCGTCCTCCCCTTTTGCATCTTTCCAGGCGTGGGCCATTTCGGCAGTTGCCGAGCGATAGCCTTCGATGAAGGCAGTGCGGGCCTGCGACAGATAAGTCTCGGCGACGCGCTTGCGCGCAGTCGCAGCCTCTGGCGAGGTGTCGACGCTTTGCGCACTGCGCACGGCCATGGCGGCGGCGTAATCGAACGAGCGCAGCACCCCGCTGACATCCTTGAACGGGCTGTGCTTGGCGCGGCGTTCTTCCAGCGCACGAGCCGGCTCGCCCTCGAAATCGATCAGATAGGCATCGCCCTTGACCACCAGCACCTGCCCCAGGTGCAGGTCGCCATGCACACGAATGCGCAGGCCACCCGCAGAGCGCTTGGCAAGGCCGTCGATACGCTGACGAATCTGCTTGCGATGCGCCAGCAAGTCATCGACCAGTTGCTGATCGTCTTCATCCAGATCGCCCTTGCGCTGCTCCAGCAATTGCAACGCACGATCAAGCTGCGCGTTGACGCTGATCGCAGACGCCTTGCTGTCGGCAACGCTGGTGACTTCGACGGCGAAATCCGGATTTTCGGTCGGTGCCGCGAGTATCTGATGCATTTCACCCAGGCGCTGACCCAGGCTGCGCGAGAAATCCGCCAGTTCAAGCAGCGCGTTGAAATGCTGCTCCTGACCGGATACGCCGTGCGCCAGCTCATCACGCACCGCGCGTTCAAGGTTGTTCTGCGTCCATTCCCAGGCGTCGCCCTGGTTGCTCAGGTAGCCTTGGGCAATCATCAGCAGATTAGGCTTGCCATCATTGCCGACACGCACCAGCGAGCCCAGCAATGGCGAAATGTTCTTGAAACCGGCCTGGGTCAGGAAAGCCCCCATCTCCAGTTCCGGGTGTGTCCCGGCACTGACCTTGCGGATCAGCTTGAGCACCAGGCTACTGCCCACCACGACAGAACTGTTGGACTGCTCGGCGGACAGGTAACGAACCTCCGATTCATCGCTGAGGCCCAATGGCGCCAACTGCGAACTCGGCTCGAAACGCAGCTCCCCATCGGCGCACGGGATCACGGTCTGCGACTGCATGCCCTTGATGACCGCGCGGATGAAGGTTTCCAGGGTAAACGCATCGGTAATCAGGCCGACATCGCGGTTGCGACGAACCCTGGCAAGCGCCAGTTGCTGCGGCAATGCGCTGCTGATGTCGTCTTCGGCCAGCAGGCCGAATGGCAGCTGATAACGCTCGGTCTGCCCGTCTGCGGTGACTTCGATTTCGCTGAGCAAGACCGGATGCGCCTCGTCGCCAAAGCGCACTGCGTAGGCAATCCGGACTTGCTCAATGGGCTTGTCCTTGCCACCGAACCAGCGGCGTTTTGGCAAATAATTCGCCAGCGAGGTGTTTTCCATGGTGCCGCGCAGCGGTTCGTCGAGCAGTTCCTCAAGATGCTTTTTGAGCACCAGGGTCGGAAAGTCCGGCATGCTTTGCGCGGGTTCAACGTGCCAACTGGGCATTTGATTCTCCGAAGCCAGTAGAAACCAATAAAAACCATACGGCGGGAGCGTCAGCAGATAGCTCAACTGGCCGATGGGCGGAAATGCACTGCCGCCAAGCATTTCTACCGGGACAGTGCCCGCATACGTCGACAACTCAAGTTCGGCAGCCTGGGCAGCGCTGGACACGTTGGCCACGCACAAAACGATTTCATTGTGGCCATCGGGCGCTGTGTATTCACGGGTGTAAGCAAGAATGCGCCGGTTAGACGGCGAGAGCATTTTCAGCGTGCCGCGCCCGAAAGCCTTTTGCTGCTTGCGCACGGCCAGCATGCGTCGGTTCCAGTTCAGCAGCGAATGCGGGTCGCGCTCCTGACTCTCGACGTTGACCGACTGGAAGCCATACATCGGGTCCATGATCGGCGGCAGCACCAGGCTGGCCGGGTCGGCGCGTGAGAATCCGCCATTGCGGTCGATGGACCACTGCATCGGCGTGCGCACACCGTCCCGGTCGCCCAGGTAGATGTTATCGCCCATGCCGATTTCATCGCCGTAATACAGGGTCGGCGTGCCCGGCATCGACAGCAGCATGCTGTTAAGCAGTTCGACACGCCGACGGTCACGGGCGACCAAGGGCGCCAAACGGCGACGAATCCCCAGATTAATCCGCGCACGGCGGTCGGCAGCGTAGTAGTTCCACAGGTAATCACGCTCACGATCAGTGACCATTTCCAGGGTCAGCTCATCGTGGTTACGCAGGAAAATCGCCCATTGGCAGTTATCCGGAATGGCCGGGGTTTGACGCAGGATATCGGTGATCGGAAAACGGTCTTCCTGTGCCAGCGCCATGTACATGCGCGGCATCAACGGGAAGTGAAAGGCCATGTGGCATTCGTCGCCGTCTGGCCCGTTGCTGTCACCGAAATACAGTTGCGTGTCCTCAGGCCATTGGTTGGCTTCGGCCAGCAGCATGCGGTCCGGGTAATTCGCGTCGATCTCGGCACGGATACGCTTGAGCACTTGATGGGTCTCAGGCAGGTTCTCGTTGTTGGTGCCGTCCCGTTCGATCAGGTACGGGATGGCATCCAGACGCAGGCCGTCGATGCCCAGATCCAGCCAGAAGCGCATGACTTCAAGCACCGCTTCCAGCACGTGCGGGTTATCGAAGTTCAGGTCCGGCTGGTGAGAATAGAAGCGGTGCCAGAAGTATTGGCCAGCGACCGGGTCCCAAGTCCAGTTGGAGGTTTCGGTATCAAGAAAAATGATGCGCGTGCCGTCATACTTCTGATCGGTGTCCGACCATACGTAGAAATCACGTGCCTTGGAGCCAGGCTTGGCGTTGCGCGCCTTCTGAAACCACGGGTGCTGGTCAGACGTGTGATTGATGACCAGTTCGCTGATCACCCGCAGGCCACGCTTGTGCGCCTGAGCAATGAAACGCTTGGCGTCGGCCATGGTGCCGTAATCGCTGTGGACGTCGCGATACTCGGAAATGTCGTAGCCGTCGTCCCGGCGCGGAGACGGGTAAAACGGCAACAGCCAGATCGTGTTGACCCCCAGCGCGGCAATATAGTCGAGCTTCTCGATCAGCCCCGCAAAGTCGCCGATCCCGTCATTGTTGGCATCGAAGAACGACTTCACGTGAACCTGATAGATCACCGCATCCTTGTACCAGAGCGGGTCTTTGATAAATGTCGCTTCACCGGGTTTCTTAGCCATTGCTGACTCCTTGGGAGTGTTACTGCGAGGCCTGGATACGCCAGATTCCAAAAGGTTGCGAAGGGTCGAGACGCATGTGCTGATACTTGCCGTACCAGGTCCAGCGGTGCCCGGTCATCAGATCTTCGCCGGAAGTCGCGGCATCGTCCGGAAGGCCCATCTCCCACAGCGGCAATTCGAAATCCGCTTCCTGCGCGTTACGCGGATCGAGGTTGACGGCAACCAGAATGAAGTTGCTGCCATCTGCGCTGCGCTTGCCGAAGTACAGAATGTTGTCGTTCCACGCGTTGTACAACTTCAGCCCCAGATGCGTCTGCAAGGCCGGGTTCTGACGACGAATACGGTTGAGCTGGGCGATTTCGGCAATGATGTTGCCGGGTGCCGTGAAGTCGCGCACGCGGATCTCGTATTTCTCCGAGTCCAGGTACTCTTCCTTGCCGGGAATCGGTGCCGCTTCGCACAGCTCGAAACCGGAATACATGCCCCACAGGCCTGAACCCATGGTCGCCAGCGCCGCACGGATCAGAAAGCCCGGGCGCCCTGATTCATGCAGGAAACGCGGGTTGATGTCCGGTGTGTTGACGAAGAAGTTCGGGCGGTAGCAGTCGCGCCATGGCACTTCGTTGAGCTCGGTGAAATATTCCGACAGCTCGGCCTTGGTGTTGCGCCAGGTGAAATAGGTGTAACTCTGGGTGTAACCGACCTTGCCCAGACGCGCCATCATGGCTGGCTTGGTGAACGCTTCGGCGAGGAACATCACCTCAGGATGCTGACTGCGCACTTCACCGATCATCCACTGCCAGAACGGCAGCGGCTTGGTGTGAGGATTATCGACGCGGAAAATCTTCACGCCTTCCTTGACCCAGCCCAGCACGATGTCACGCAGTTCCAGCCACAGGCCCGGAATGGCATCCGGCGCATAAAAGTCGACGTTAACGATGTCCTGGTACTTTTTCGGCGGGTTCTCCGCATAGCGGATGGTGCCGTCCGGACGCCAGGAGAACCAGCCCGGATGCTGCTTGAGCCATGGGTGGTCCTGCGAACACTGAATCGCAAAATCGAGCGCGATTTCGAGACCGTGGTCGGCGGCGGCTTTCACCAGGTTGCGGAAGTCTTCAAGACTGCCCAACTGCGGGTGAATGGCGTCGTGGCCGCCGTCCTCGCTGCCGATGGCGTAGGGGCTGCCCGGATCGTCCTGGCCAGCGGTCAACGAGTTGTTCGGGCCTTTGCGGTGCGCGCGACCGATAGGATGAATCGGCGGGAAATACAGCACGTCGAAGCCCATGTCGCGAATCATCGGCAAGCGCGAATGGACATCGTTGAAGGTGCCGTGGCGTGCTTTATCATCGGTGATCGAGCGCGGAAACAACTCGTACCAACTGGCGAACTGGGCCAGTTCTCGCTCTACATCCAGCGGGTATTCGAGGCTACGGCTGAGGAAGGCATGGTTATCGGCCTGCTTCATCAGGCTTGCGGTGTCGCTGTGCAGCAACAGCGCGACCTTCTCAATGCTGTCGGCCTGGTCCAGACGCGCCAGCAGGTTTTCGATCTGCTCGCGCTGCTGATCCTGACTGCGCTCGGCAGCCTTGGTCAGATGAATACGCCCTTCTTCCAGCTCCAGATCGATGGGCACGCCTGCAGAAAACTTTTTCTCCAGTTCGTAACAATAGCTGCCGAACTGATCGATCCAGGCTTCGAGTTGAAACACATAACGGCTGACCGAGGTCGGGGTGAACTCACCGACCCAACTGTCGTTGCCCAGTTCGTGCAATGGTGCGCTGTGCCAGTTCTCTTCATCAGCAGCGCGCCAGCGAACATTGACGGCCATCTTGTCGTGGCCGTCCGCATAAATTTTGCTGGTGACTGTAACCGGTTGCCCGATGATTGCCTTGGCCGCAAACAATCCACCATCTATCACAGGCAACGTGTCTTCGATCACGATGCGTGGCAGTTGCAGCGCCTGGGTCAGTGACAAGGGTTTGGTTGGGTGCGGTACATCGGTGGCCAGGGAATCCGGACCGTATGGCTGTTCATTCATCGAGCATCACTCCTCACGCCCCAGGGACGCTCCTGTGCATTCCATGCAATGGAAAAATTGACGGTATGGCAGCGCACGACCACAGAGCCCCGAGGGCCCGTCTGTTTCGCTGCCTAGATTCCGAGCAGACATCGGGGGGAAAGTTCAAAGGTTTTATGCCCGACTGCAACGCGTGTCAGAGCATAGCCCAATCGAAAATAGTCAGGTTGAGCGCGTCAGATTGATCCCGTTTATGTACAGGAATTTTCGCCTGAGGAGCCTTTGACGTATGGGCGAGAGGCGTTGCCGCAGACTGTGTCGGAATCAGGGGCTTGCCGGGGCATTCGGCACGGAGACGAAACATGATTCTGAAACACTGCAATTATGAAATGTTGAATTTCAAGGTATGTAGCGAAACAGCCAACCGCTACGAATCTACCTGTGATCTTTTTTCAACAGCGCCGGCTGGCAGTGCAAATCAATTGAATCATCACAAAACGCGGAAGGTCGAACACAATGCCAACAAGGAGGCTGAAACCATGACCCTTCCCACTCCGCCAGTAGCGCCCGATCCGAACATCGACAATCCTGTCCTGCCCGGGACACCGCCCAGACCCGATGACGAGCCGCCGCCCACGATGCCTCCGGTCATCGACCCGCCTGAGGAAACCCCTCCAGTGGGTGATCCGCCAGCCCAGGAACCACCCGTGGTGGTCTGACCGCGCGCCGGCGCGACGCTGCAAATACCCGTATAGCTACGGCTATTTCAGCGTCCTCCCGCCACATCGATAAACGTACCCGTTGCATACGAAGCCTGATCCGACAATAACCAGATAATCGCTTCGGCCACTTCTTCCGGCGTGCCGCCACGGCCCATGGGCAGTGCGCCTTCGAGCTTGCTGACCCGCAGCGGGTCGCCACTCAGGGCATGAAAGTCGGTGAAAATGAAGCCAGGCCTTACGGCATTGACGCGAACACCCTCCCCGGCCACTTCCTTGGAAAGCCCGATGGTGAAGGTGTCCAGTGCGCCCTTGGACGCTGCGTAGTCCACGTACTCACCCGCCGAACCGAGGCGCGCTGCCAGCGAGGACACGTTGACGATGCTGCCGCCATGACCGCCATGCCGCGGCAACATGCGCAGCAGAGCGTGTTTGCTGCACAGCATGGGCCCGACTACGTTGTTCATCATCATCTTGAGCATGCGAAATTCCGACATGTCCTCGACCCTCGAAGCCTGGGCCAGCGTCCCCGCATTGTTGACCAGATGGGTAACACGCCCCAGCTCGGTGTCAACCCGGGCGAACAGACGAATGATTTCGTCCTCATTGCTGACATCGGCCTGCATCGTGAGTGCGTGTGCGCCCAGTGCCCTGACCTGCGCGGCGGTCTTTTCTGCCGAGGTGCGATCGGACATATAGTTGATGCAGATCCGGTAACCGTGCGTCGCAGCCAGACGCGCCGTCGCGGCGCCGATCCCGCGCGAACCGCCGGTGATGATGAGAACTTTTTCCATGATCAGTCTCGTAAATAGGTCCGCAAGTCGGCAATCAGTCAGGCCTGACACCCGCAGGCCGGCCAGAGGTGACTGATCGTGCCAGCGTTTGCGATCCAGCGCCATCGAAGCGTTTCAGAAAGCGGACGCTTTGGCCTCCGACTCCTGCGCATCGAGCGCAATTCTCGACTCCGCAGCGCGGATATCCTCAAGGAATTGCTGTGCGGGCAACGGATGCCCGAGCAGAAACCCCTGCAGGGAATCGCACCCCAGGTGCGTCAGAAAACGCTGTTGAAGCGTGGTTTCGACGCCCTCGGCGACAATCCGCAAATTCAGTGCCTGCCCCACCGCGACGATCGCCGACACAATGGCAGCATCGTCGGTGTCGTGCTCCAGATCGCGAACGAAACCGCGATCGATCTTGATTTCGTTGGCCGGCAGCCGCTTGAGGTACATCAGGCTTGAATAGCCGGTACCAAAGTCATCGATCGACAGGTCCAGACCCATCTCCGACAGCCTGTTCAGCACGCCGAGACTGGCGTCTGCGTCATCCATCGCGGTGGTTTCGGTGATTTCCAGCGTCAGGCAGTTGGCCGGCAACTGATGCCGGGCCAGCGTATCCGCGACGGTCGCAACCAGGCCGGAATGGCGGAACTGCAAGGCCGACAGATTGACTGAAATACGCCAGTGCGAGTACCCCTCGGTGTACCACTCGCGCATCTGCCGACAGGCTTCATCCAGTACCCATTCGCCGATCTGGATGATCAGCCCGGTTTTCTCGGCCATGGCAATAAACAGATCAGGCCCCAACACCCCGCGTTCCGGGTGATTCCAGCGCAACAGGGCCTCGGCGCCTATCGGCAGCCCGCTCAGCGCGTCGAACTTGGGCTGGTAATAAAGGCAGAAGTGCTTGTGCCTGAGTGCGGTGCGTAAATCCTGCGACAGCTGCAATTGATTGCGTGCGTTGCAATTCATCGACACATCAAAAAAACTGTGGCCGTTCTTGCCGGCCGCTTTGGTGTGATACATGGCCGCGTCGGCGTTGACCAGCAGTTCGTGCTGGGTTGCACCATGGCCGGGATAAATGCAAATGCCGATGCTCAGCGAAATCTGCAACTGATGTTCGCCAATCAGGAACGGATTGCTGATCTCACTGACCTGCCGCGTTGCCACGGTCAGCGCGTCCTGCTTATCGTCCAGCTCGATGAGCAGCACAAACTCGTCACCACCGACTCTGGCCAGCGTGTCGTGCCGATTGACGTTCTGCCGCAGACGCAAGGCAACCTGACGCAACAGCAGGTCGCCTGTGTGATGGCCAAAGGCGTCGTTCACCGGCTTGAAGCCGTCCAGATCCATGAACATCAAGGCAAAACAGCCACCGGTTTCGTCGGCCCTGGCCATGGCTTGCTCGATCCGCTCCGTCAGTAGCACACGATTGGGCAGACCGGTAAGGTTGTCATGCATGGCCAGATGAGTCAGTTCCTGATTGGCCTGGCTCAGGGAAGTGGCCAGCACTGCCGTGCGGGCTTCGAGATGGGCGTCCAGAATACAGGCAAACAGGGTGAGGCTCAGGACCGTCAGGCTGGCGACCAGCACCACCCTGTCCAGCCCGTTGCTGCTCAGCCCGTTGATCAACGCGCCACAAAAACTGCCCTCTGCGAAGTTGGCCGCGGCCATGCCGGTGTAGTGCATGCCGACCACTGCCATGCCTAGCAGCACTGACGCACCCGCGCGAGCCAGGTACACGCGAGGCCGGTGATGGCGCAGGTGGAACGCGATCCACAACCCCGCCGCCGATGCGACAATGGCAATCAGCAGGGACAGGACGAACAAGACCGGCGTGTACACGATACCGGGCTGCATGCGCATAGCCGCCATGCCGGTGTAATGCATGGCGCTGATGCCCAAGCCCAGCAAAGCCGCGCCCAGCAACAGCTGCACTGCGGTCAGATGCGGTTGCGCGACCAGCCACAGGGCGAATCCCGACGTTATGACGATGATAGACAGCGAAAACAGCAGGAGCGGCACGTCATAGCCAAGGTCGATGGGCAAGACGAAGGCAAGCATGCCGATAAAGTGCGTTGACCAGGTGCCGACACCCATTGCAAACGCGCCGCCGACAATCCACACATACACGACCCGTCCTTTGGCCGAGATGATCCGGCCAGCGAGGTCGAACGCGGTATAGGACGCAAGAATCGCAACAAAAACGGAAAGAACGACAAGCGAGGGTATATAACTGCCAATCAACATAAACACACCTGAAACCCAATGAGTGCGTCCATGCCGTGCTTGTGCGCTGATTGTACGCATTAGCTACCAAATGTCGCGGCACTTGGTCGAAAAAGCTGGCAGTACGCCATTAATTTTACATGGATCAGCGATAGCTAAAGAAAACTTGCCTTTTGCTGCTTCTGCTGACTACTCCTTCAACGCCAGGTCACGCTCGGAATCCCAGCCACCGCCCAGCGCGGCAATCAACTGCACGCTGGCCAGCAGGCGGCTCTGCAGCACGTTAAGCACACTGCGCTCGTTACTCAACGCAGTCGCCTGCACGTTGACGACATCCAGATAGCCGATCAGACCGGCCTTGTACTGATTGTTGGTCAGGCGCAACGAATCACGCGCAAACACCAGAGCCTCCTCACGCACCGCCGCTTCGTCTTCATAGACCTTAAGCTGGATGAGGTAGTTTTCGACCTCCTGAAAGCCGCTGAGCACCGTCTGGCGGTATTGCGCGACCGTTTGATCATACAGAGCCTCGGTGCGCTCGACCTCTGCCGAACGGCGACCGCCGTCGAACAGGGTCAGGGCCAGTTGCGGCCCGACCGACCAGAAACGGTTCGGCAGGCTGATCCAGTTGGCGAAGGTACTGCTGTTGTAACCGCCGCTCATGCTCAGGGTGAAATCCGGATAGTAAGCTGCCTTGGCGACCCCGATATTGGCGTTGGCGCCCCTCACCGAGCGTTCCGCAGCGGCGATGTCGGGCCTGCGCTCCAGCAGCTGCGAAGGCAGCCCTGGCGGAATATCCGGCAAATGCGGGATCGTGGCAATCGCCGGCAGGCTGAAGTCTGCCGGCGCCATGCCCATCAATACGGCAATAGCATTCTCGAATTGCGCGCGCTGCCAGGCCAGATCGATCAGGTCGGCCTGCGTGCTTTTCAACTGGTTCTGCGCCTGGGCGACCGAATCACGCCCGGAGATACCGGCGCGGTATTGATTCTGGGTCAGGGTCAGAGAACGCTGATAGGCGTCGACGGTCGATTCCAGCAAGCGCTTTTGTTCGTCGATCACCCGCAGTTGCAGGTAGTTCTGGACCAGCTCCGATTGCAGGCTCAGGCGCATTGCCGCCAGGTCGGCAAGGCTGGCCTGCGCGTTTGCGGTATCGGCTTCCAGGCCACGGCGCAATTTACCCCAGACGTCGGCTTCCCAACTGACGCCCAACTGCGCGTTGTAGCTGTTACGGATTCCCGAAGCGCTGGTCCCGGTGCTTGACGTCCCGGTGCCCTGCCCTGAGCGGGTCTTGCCGGTTGTCAGGTCCAGCGTCGGCAAGAACGCCGCTCGAGAGCTGCGCACCAGCGCCTGGGCCTGACGATACTGGGCTTCGTACTGAGCCACGGTCTGGTTGGAGGTGTTGAGGCGCTCGACCAGCGCGTTCAGGCCTTTGTCACCGTACACCTGCCACCAGGCGCCCTTGGCCATTGCATCGCCGGGTGTCGCCGCCCGCCAGCCCTGAACCGCCTTGAACTGTTGGGGCGCCGCCATGGTCGGCCGTTGATAATCCGGTCCGACCGCGCAGGCGCTCAGCAAGGCGATACAGACTGCCAGCCCGAGCGGGCGAATCAGCCATTCTGGACGGGATGTGAAAGCCGGGCGTTCGGTCATAGCGGAGTTTCCAGAGCAGCATCAGTGCGCACGCCACGCCATTTACTGAAGCGATGGCGCAGACGGTCGAGATAAAGGTAAACCACAGGTGTGGTGTAGAGCGTCAGGATCTGACTGAAGATCAGGCCGCCAATGATGGTCAACCCCAAGGGTTTGCGCATTTCGGCACCTTCGGCGGTGCTCAGCAGCAGCGGCAAGGCACCGAGAATCGCAGCCATGGTCGTCATCAGAATCGGCCGCAGACGTTGCAGGCAGGCATTGCGGATCGACTCCTCAGGTGCCATGCCCTGATCGCGCTCAAGGTGCAGCGCCAGGTCGATCATCATGATGGCGTTCTTTTTCACCACACCAATCAACAGAAACAACCCCAACAGGGAGATCAGGCTGAACTCGCTGCCTACCACATAGATCGTCAGCAAGGCGCCGACCCCCGCCGACGGCAAGGTCGACAGAATGGTCAACGGGTGAATGTAGCTTTCATAGAGGATTCCCAGCACCAGATACACCGCCAGCAGCGCCCCGAGAATCATCCATGGCTGGCTCTTCTGGGTTGCAGCGAATGCGCTGGCGGTCCCGGCCATCTTGGTAATGATGTCCTCTGGCAGCCCGATGGCGGCAATTGCCCGTTCGATAGCGACGTTGGCGTTGTCCAGGCTGGCGCCTTCTGCCAGGTCAAAAGAAATGTTTTCAGCGGCGAACTGCCCGTCATGGGAAACCCGATCATTGGCCAGACTGCGCTCGTAGTGAGCGATGCTGGATAACGGCACACGCTGACCGTCTGCGGTGATGACCTGAACCTGCTCGAGGGTCACCGGGTCCTGTGCGTATTTGGGATTGACCTCCATCACCACCTTGTACTGGTTGAGGCTGTCGTAGATGGTCGATACCTGACGCTGACTGTAGGCGTTGTTGAGTACCGAGGTCACCATGTTCATGTCGATGCCCAGCCGTTTGGCGGTATCGCGGTTGACCACCAGTGTCACTTGCTGTGTGCCGCGCCCTTCCCGGGCGTCGATGGCGGTCAGCTCGGGAACTGACTTCAGCGCTGCAACGATCTTCGGATACCACCGGCGCAGACTGGTCAGGTCAGCGCTCTGGACGATGTATTGATACTGCGAACTGGTTTGCTCGCGTCCGCCGCCCAATTGCAGGTCCTGATCCGGCGCCAGAAACAATCGTCCGCCCGGAACATGTGGCAACGTCTTGCGCAGGCGTTCCACGACTTTTTCCGCTGACAGCTTGCGCTCGGCAATCGGCACCAGGCGTACGATCATGAACGCGTTATTGGTGCCGCTGCTGCCGCCGATGAACCCGGCAACGCTTTCCACTGCGGGGTCTGCCAGCACGGCACGGCGGAATTGCTCCATCTTCGGCTGCATCACCGAGAACGACAGGCCGTCGTCGCCCCTGACGAACCCCATCAGTTGCCCGGTGTCTTGCTGCGGCAGGAACGTCTTGGGCACCACCACGTACAGTGCGATATTGACCACGACGGTGATCAGCAGACTGATCAGCGTCAGACGCGGATGGCGCAGCACCCAGCCCAGCGAACGGTCGTAACCCTCCACCATGCGGTCATTGACCCGCTCGCTCCAACGCTGAAAGGCATTTTCGCCGCTGGCTTCGCGGGGCTTCAGCCAACGGGCGCAGAGCATGGGCGTCAGCGTCAGCGACACGATCAATGAAACGATGATCGCTACCGACAAGGTGATGGAGAACTCGCGAAACAGACTTTCCACCAGCCCGCCCATGAACAGGATGGAAATGAACACCGCCACCAGCGAGACGTTCATCGACAGCAACGTGAAACCGACCTCTTTGGCGCCCAGAAACGCCGCCTTCATCGGGTCCAGGCCGTTATGAATATGCCGGGAGATGTTTTCCAGCACCACAATGGCATCGTCTACCACCAGGCCGGTCGCGAGGATCAGGGCCATCAACGACAGATTGTTCAGGGAGAAGCCGAACAGATGCATGATGGCAAAGGTGCCCACCAGCGATACCGGCACCGCCAGCGTAGGGATGAGCGACGCACGAAAACTGCCTAGAAACAGGAAGACCACCAGAATCACCAGAATCACGGCGATCAGCAGCGTCATTTCGGCTTCGTGCAGGGTCGCCTTGATCACGGGCGAGCGGTCCATGGCGATTTGCAGCTTGACGCTGGCAGGCAGCACGGCCCGCAAGGCAGGCAACTGCGCTTTTATCTGCGCCACGGTTTCGATGATGTTGGCGCCAGCCTGACGGTTGATGACCAGCAGCACCGCCTGATCATTATTGAAGAAGCCGCTGTTGTAGCGGTCTTCCACCGCATCGCTGACCTTGGCGACATCCTTCAGGCGCAGCGTCGCGCCATCCTTGTAGCGAATGATCAATGGCGCGTAGTCAGCAGCTTCTTCCAGCTGATCGTTGGCCTGAACCTGCCAGTTATGCAGGTCATCCTCGACAAAACCCTTCGGCCTGCGCACATTGCTTGCAGTAATCGCAGTGCGCACGTCATCCAGCGAGACGCCGTACTGGGAAAGCATCTGCGGTTCGAGCTCGATGCGCACTGCGGGCAGTGAACTGCCACCTATCTGTACCTCGCCCACCCCCGCAACCTGCGACAGGCTCTGGGACAGAATGGTCGAAGCCAGATCGTACAACTGGCCCTTTTCCAGCACGCTCGAGGTCATCGACAGCACCATGATCGGAGCCTGGGACGGATTGACCTTCTTGTAGGTCGGCATGCTGCGCATCCCGCTGGGCAGCAGGTTGCGTGACGCGTTGATGGCCGCCTGCACTTCGCGCGCCGCACCGTTGATGTCGCGGTCGAGATCGAATTGCAAAATGATGCGTGTCGTGCCCTGGCTCGAATTGCTGGTCATGGTGTTGACCCCTGCGATGCTGCCCAGCGAACGTTCGAGCGGCGTTGCCACGGTGGAGGCCATGATCTCCGGGCTGGCCCCGGCAAGGCTGGCCGAGACCACGATGACCGGGAAGTCCATGTTCGGCAACGGTGCGACCGGTAACAATCTGAAACTGACCGCGCCCAGCAGCATGATCGCCAGGCTCAGCAGGACCGTGGCAACGGGACGGCGGATGAAGGGCGCGGACAGGTTCATGCGTCTGCCTGTAGCGAACGGTCCGGAGCAGCGGGTTTACGACTCCAGCGCTGACCGAGACGGTCGAAATACAGGTAGATCACTGGCGTGGTAAACAGCGTCAGGACCTGACTGAGCAACAGCCCGCCGACCATCACCAGCCCCAGCGGCTGGCGCAATTCGGCACCGGAACCGCTGGCGAGCATTAGCGGGATGGCGCCGAACAGCGCCGCCAGCGTGGTCATCAGAATCGGCCGGAAACGCAATAACGCTGCCTCGTAGATCGCCGTTTCCGGATCGATGCCACGATTGCGTTCGGCGTCCAGGGCGAAGTCGATCATCATGATCGCGTTTTTCTTGACGATGCCGATCAGCAGAATGATGCCGATGATTGCAATCATTCCCAGATCGTTGCCGCTGATCAATAGCGCCAGCAAGGCTCCGACTGCCGCCGAAGGCAGGGTCGAGAGGATGGTGATCGGGTGAATGTAACTCTCATAGAGCACGCCCAGCACGATATACATGGTTACCACCGCCGCCAGCACCAGCAGCAGCGTGCTGGACAGCGATGCCTGAAACGCTTCGGCTGCGCCCTGAAACCGGGTCTGCACACCGATCGGCATGCCGATATCCTTCTGCACCTGCTCGATGACCTCCACCGCCTTGCCCAAGGCAACGCCGGGCGCAAGGTTGAAGGACATCATCACGGCCGGAAACTGCCCGAGGTGCGCAATCGCCAACTGGGCCTGACGCTGCTCGACCCGGGCCAGACTCGACAGTTTTACCTGCGCGCCGTCGGTGGTTTTGACGTGAATCTGCTCAAGCGCCGCAGGACCAAGCTCGCTGGCGGAAGCCGCCTGCAACACCACGCGGTACTGGCTGGCCTGAGTGTAGATGGTCGATATCTGCCGCTGGCCGAAGGCGTCATACAGCGCGTCGGTGATATTCGCCACCGTTACGCCGACCCGGCTGGCCGCATCGCGGTCGATATTCAGGAAAACCTGCAAGCCCTTGTCCTGCAGGTCACTGGCAACGTCGGTCAGCTCGGGACGCTTGCTCAGCGCATCGACCAGCGTCTGACTCCACTTGCTCAGCAATTCGGCATCGGGGGATGACATGCTGAATTGATACTGGGTGCGACTGACCCGGTCTTCGATGGTCAGGTCCTGCACCGGCTGCATGAACAGGCGGATGTCCGACAGCTTGTCGACTTGCGGCTGCAGACGCTGGATGACTTCGCTGGCGGTCAGATCACGCTCACCGTGGGTTTTCAGGTTGATCAGCAGGCGTCCGCTGTTGAGGGTTGCATTGTCGCCGTCGACACCGATGTACGAGGACAGGCTGACCACCGCCGGGTCCTTGAGAATAATGTCGGCCAACGCCTGCTGACGTTGACTCATGGCCGCGAACGAGACCGACTGCGGTGCTTCGGAAATGCCCTGGATGACGCCGGTGTCCTGTACCGGGAAAAAGCCCTTGGGCACAACGATATACAGCAGTACGGTCAGGGCCAGGGTGGCGATGGCAACCAGCAGCGTCAGTGGCTGATGCTTGAGCACCCAGCGCAGCCTGCCCGCGTAGACATCGATCAGCCAGTCGATCCAGGCGCCGCTGGCTTTGTAGAAGCGACTC
This sequence comes from Pseudomonas syringae pv. cilantro, assembly GCF_001293775.1. Lineage (GTDB taxonomy): Bacteria > Pseudomonadota > Gammaproteobacteria > Pseudomonadales > Pseudomonadaceae > Aquipseudomonas > Aquipseudomonas syringae_P. The sequence continues at coordinate 135,405 of NZ_LGLN01000078.1, read as the reverse complement.
TGGTCCTCTTCCTTCGGCTCGCGCTTGAGCAGACGCGCGCACATCATCGGGGTCAGCGTCAGCGAGACCACCAGCGAGATCAGGATGGCCACCGCCAGGGTAATCGCAAACTCGCGAAACAGACGTCCGACCACATCCGCCATGAACAGCAGCGGAATCAGGACTGCGATCAGCGACAGGGTCAAAGAAATCAGGGTAAACCCGATTTGCCGGGCGCCCTTCAGCGCAGCCTGCATGGGCGTTTCACCCTCCTCGATGTGCCGGGAGATGTTTTCCAGCATGACAATGGCGTCGTCGACCACAAAGCCGGTGGCGATGGTCATCGCCATCAATGTCAGGTTGTTGATCGAGAAACCGGCGAGGTACATGACGCCAAACGTGCCGACCAGCGACAACGGCACGGCGACAGAAGGAATGATGGTCGCGCTGAAACGACGCAGGAACAGGAACGTCACCAGCACCACCAACACGATGGCGATCAGCAGTTCGTGCTGAACATCGGTCACCGAGGCGCGAATGGTCTGGGTACGATCGGTCAATACCACCACGTCCAGACCTGCCGGGAGGTTATTGGTAATGCTTGGTAGCAGGGCCTTGATCCGGTCGACGACCTCGATCACGTTGGCCCCCGGCTGGCGCTGAATGTTCAGCAGGACTGCCTGACTGCGGTTGGCCCAGGCGGCAAGCCGTTCGTTCTCCGCACCGCCGACAATTTCCGCCACGTCCTTCAGACGCAACGGTGCGCCGTCCTTGTAGGCCAGAATCAGGTCGGCGTATTCCTCGGGAGACTTGAGCTGATCGTTGGCATCGAGCATCGATACCCGGGTCGGACCGTCAAAGTTGCCTTTGGGCTGGTTGACGTTGGACGCACTGATGAGCGTGCGCACATCAGATAGATTGAGACTGTTGGCAGCCAGTGCCTCGGGATTGACCTTGATCCGGACTGCCTGACGCTGCCCGCCGGCAATGCTGACCATGCCGACGCCGCTGATCTGCGAAATCTTCTGCGCCATACGCGTATCGACCAGATCATTCAGGGTGGGCAAGAGCATGGTTTTCGAGGTTATTGCCAGTGTCAGCACCGGCGTATCGGCCGGATTCACCTTGTTGTAAACCGGAGGGGCCGGAAGATCGGTCGGCAGCAGGTTGGTGGCCGCGTTGATCGCCGCCTGCACTTGCTGCTCGGCCACGTCCATATTGATGTCGAGGCTGAAACGCAGGGTGATGACCGACGCGCCCCCCGAACTGGTGGACGCCATCTGGGTCAGCCCGGGCATCTGTCCGAACTGACGCTCCAGCGGCGCAGTCACCGAACTGGTCATTACCTGCGGGCTGGCACCGGGGTACAGCGTCATCACGCGAATGGTCGGATAGTCCACCTGCGGCAAGGCCGAAACCGGGAGCAAGGTGTAGGCGATCAGACCGGCCAGGACGATGGCCAGCATGCTCAGCGTGGTGGCTACCGGACGCAGGATGAACAGGCGTGACATGTTCATACGTTTGGTTTTTCCACCTTGCCAAGCGCTGCCGACTTGTCAGTGCCGCTGTCCGGCTTGCCGTGCAACTTCTGACCCGGGCCTGCCGGTACGTCCTTGCTGTCGTTGACCACTTCCACTTCGGCGCCATCGCGCAGGCGATCCGTACCTTCGAGCACCACCCGCTCGCCAACGGCAAGCCCTTCGGTGATCACCGTCGAGGTTTCGTCGCTCGGACCGGTTTTCAACAGTTTGAGTTTGACCTTCTTGTCGCCGTCCAGCACATAAACGAAGGTGCCGTCGGTGCCAAACTGCACGGCGGCGGTCGGCACCAGAATCGCCTGTTTCAGCGTATCTGCGCGCAGCCGCACATTGACGAACTGATTGGGGAACAGGATTTCGTCACCGTTATCGAAACGGGCCTTGAATTTCAGCGTGCCGGTCGCGACGTCGATCTGGTTGTCGAGGCTGGCGAGTATGCCGACAGCCTGCATTTTCGTGTCGCCACGGTCCCATGCTTCGACGGGCAGCTTTTCGCCGGTGCGATAACGGGCGATGACCTTCGACAAGTCTTTTTCGGGCAGCGTGAAATTGACTGAAATGGGCCGGGTCTGGGTAATCACTGCCAGCGCAGTGGTGTCATTGGCGGCGACCAGATTGCCCACATCCAGTTGTTTGAGGCCCACTCGACCGGCAATCGGAGAGCGGATGCGGGCGAAGTCGAGGTTCAGCTTCGCTTCCGCTACCGCAGCCTGATTGGTCTTGATCGTGCCCTGATACTGATTCACCAGCGACTCGGCGGTGTCCAGCGTCTGCTTGGCGATGCTGTCTTCGGCAAACAGCCCACGATAACGCTGCACATCGAGCTGAGCATTCTTGAGCAACGCCTGGTTGGTAGCCAGCGTACCTTCGGCCTGCTGCAAGGCGACCTGATAACTGCGCGGATCGATTTCTGCCAACAGGTCACCAGCCTTGACCATCTGACCTTCCTGGAAATAGATCTTGACCAGCTCTCCCGCCACTCGACTGCGTACGTTAATGGTGTTCATCGCCGTCACGGTACCGAGCGCCTTGTAATAGATCGGAAAGTCGCCTTCGGTCGCAGGTGCCACGCGCACCGGCACCGCCACCGCCGAAGCACCGAAACCGGGTCGGGCCACGCCACCGACGCCGGCTTTTTTGCTCTCTGCCCCCTTGCCGGACGTGGCTGCAGGCCAGAGCCACCAGCACAGGGCAACAATGACCATCAGGACCAACAAACTGATCAACCAGCGACGGGATTTACGAGGGCCAGACGAGTGCATGAATAAATCAACCATTACGGTGGGGGGATCTTCGGAAGGCAGAACAATAGGCACAGATACGTGACAAGCAAAGCGCCTTTACCAAGTGCTTACTTAACAAACGTACAAAGCACGAACAGAATAACGGCCTGAAGGGTTTCAGGCCGTCAACAGGTTGCAGAATGTTACTTCAATACAGCCAATGCAGCGTCGTAGTTCGGTTCTTCAGCGATTTCCCTGACCAGTTCGCTGTGCAGAACATTGTCATTTTCGTCCAGCACGACCACTGCACGTGCGGTCAGGCCTTTCAACGGACCGTCGGCAATGGCAACGCCATAGTTCTGGCTGAAATCGGCACTGCGGAACGAGGACAGGTTCTGTACGTTTTCCAGGCCTTCAGAGCCGCAGAAGCGCGCCTGGGCAAATGGCAGATCGGCGGAGATGCAAAGCACGACTGCATTGCTCAGTTTGTTGGCCTGAGCGTTGAACTTGCGCACCGACGTGGCGCAGGTCGGGGTATCGACACTCGGGAAGATGTTTAGCACCTTACGCTTGCCGGCAAAATCAGCCAGGGTCACGTTGGCGAGATTGGCAGCGGTCAGGGTGAAATCATGTGCTTTGTTACCAGTTGCAGGCAGCTCGCCATTGACTTGAACAGGGCCGCCTTTGAGGGTCACTTGAGCCATGAAACATATTCCTTTTTTAAAATGGGTAAAGAGTCGGAAGTTAAACACGAAAGTGCCGTTCGGCCTATATCGGAAAAGTCCGAATTTTCTCAGGAAACCAGTCTGTCCCGGATATCCGGGTGTTCACACAATTCAACCAGCCAATCAACGAATACCCTCACCCGACGCGATAAATGCCGATGCGGCGGATAAAGCGCGGTCAACGGCAAGGCGGGCGGGCGATATTCACGCAACACCTCGACCAGTGCACCGCTGCGCAGTTGTGTCGCAATGTGATAACGAGGCACCTGCACCAGACCAAACCCTGCCTCGCAGGCCGCTACATACCCGTCCGCGCTGTTGACCGAGACCGAGCAGGTCATGCTGTGATCACCGCTCCAGCCATCGGTCATGAACTCCAGGCCATAACGTTTGCTGGTGCTGGCCGAGAAATATTCGATCACCTGATGCTGCGCCAGATCCTGCAGGTCCAGGGGCGTGCCGTATCGGTCCAGATAGTCGCGACTGGCGCAGGTGATCTGGGTCAGACTGCCCAACGGCCGCGCAACCAGTGTGTCATCAAGGGCAGCGCCTGCGCGCAGCACACAATCAACGCCTTCGCGAATAAGGTCGACCGGCCTGTCGCTCATGCCGATTTCCAGACTGATTTGCGGGTAGCGCCGGGTGAATTCGGGCAGGGCCGGGATCACCACCATCCGGCCGAGGCTCACCGGCAAATCAATCCGCAGCAAGCCCTTGGGTTCGGCGCCCTTGGCCGAAAATGCTGCTTCGGCGTCGTCCAGATCGGCGAGCAGGCTGACACAGCGCTGATAGTAGGCCTTACCGTCCGGCGTGGTGCTGACCTGGCGCGTGGTGCGCTGCAGCAACTGCACGCCCAGATGCGCCTCCAGCTGCTTGATCAGGATTGTCACTGACGCACGCGGCAGGTGCAGGCTGTCAGCAGCTTTGGCGAAGCCGCCCAGCTCGACGATACGGGTGAATACGCGCATGGCGTTGAATCGATCCATGATTGCCGGAAGCCTGAGGACAAGGTGTGTAAAGGATCACACTGTTTTAACAGGGTAAACCGGTTGCGCAAAGGGTCAGGCATAACCAGACGCCTGCCCTCTTCAAAAGTCCCTTTTATAGAAAATATCCAGCGAACTGGCAACACCACTCGCCGCTTCGAGGTAGACCCGTTTACTGAGCAGGTAACGCAAGGCAATGGTGTTGGCCGGTTCGAAAACACCCACGCCATAGCGCAGGCTGAGCTTCTCGGTAATCTTGCCACTGGCCACGACGTTGGTCTTGTCGCCAGTGCCAGAGGTATCCAGTTCGAAATCCTTGATACCCAGATTATCGGCAAGTTTGCCGGTGGTCGAGGAACTGCCCGCCACGCCAAGTGCCAGGGCTGCCTGAGCAACCATGTTGTTGTCTTCGCCCGAGGTGCTCAACGGTCTGCCCATGACCAGATAAGACAAGGCCTGCTCCTGGCTCATGGCCGGTTCGGAGAACACTTCGGTAGTAGGTTGTTCGGCGCTGCCAGTCAGCCGAATGCCGGCAATCACATCATCGGTTTGCCGGATGGCTTCGATGTCCAGATACGGCTGATCGACAGGCCCGGCGAACAGCAGCCGTGCCTTGCGGATGGTCAAGCGCTGCCCATAGGCGCGGTAACGTCCGTCGTTAAGGTTCAGTTCGCCGCGAGTGTCCAGGTTATCGCCAATGTGGACACGTCCGGCCAGATTGGCGGTGAGCCCGAAGCCGCTGAAGCTGAGCTTGTCCTGCCCGACGATAACATCGATATCCATCCCCACCGCCAACGGAGGCGCACCTTTCTCGGTCTGCTGACCGACGATGACCGTATCACCCGACAGCTTGACCGTAGACGGCGGCAACTCACGCACGGTAATCGCGCCCCTGGGCACCAGCACCTTGCCGGAAATCGCCAGCCGGTCGCCCTGCATGGATATTTTCAAATCAGGAGCGGCTTCCACCGCAGCATAGGGTTCGACATTGATCGGCAGTTGCGAACCCTTGAGGCTGACATCCACCATCAGGTTCTGCCCCCAAGCCACTTGACCGCCCAGCGTGCCCTGACCGGTACTGCCACTTTTCCAGCCACCGTTGATCTGCATGCTTTCGCCAGCGATCAACGCTTGGATCTTGAGGTCATGCAACTCCATCGGCAACTCGGGCCCCGCGACTTCAGCGCCCTCCAGGTTGACGCTGCCATTAACCAGAGGCGCCAGCAAACTGCCCGACAGACGTCCACTACCGCTCAGGCGCCCGTTGAGTTTCTGCACCGTCGGCGCGAAGGGCCGTGCGACCGAGATATCCAGCCCGGAAAGGTTGAAGTCGCCTGACAGTGGCTTGTCTTTGGCCAAAGGATCGATTTGCGCATTCAGCAACAATCGGCCGAGCTTGCCGCCTTCGAAATCCAGGCGCGAGTCGATACGCTTGGGGGTCAGGGTGCTGCTGAGTTTCAGCGTCTGATACGGGAAGTCCAGCCATTGCTCGTTGTTGCGCACCCGCAGCATACCGCCGCCAGCGTCGACGGTAATCTGACCGCTGGGACCTGCAGCAGGAATATCGAGCTGAACGTCTGCATTCAACGCGCCCTTCCAGGCAAAATCTTTGGGCATCCATTGCGCCAGGCTGTCGAGCGGGAAATTTTTCAGCTGATAGCGCAGACGAGGTTCCGGCATCAGGCGCTGATCACCGCCGCACAGGCTGGCAGAGCCGGAAAGCCAGCAGTGCGCACCGAAATTGAGCCTGCCATCCGCCAGCCGTTCGATTTTTGCCGGCTGTTGCAAACGCCAGTTCTGACCGCCGCTCTGCACGGTGCCACTGGCCAGACGACCGCGCCAGTTGCCTTGATCGAGCCCGCCATCCAGAGCCATCGCCAGCTTGAGCAGCGGGCCTTGCAAATCGAGCTTCAGCTGCTGGGCCTTGAGCGTGCCCTGCCCGTCGACCAGCAAGGTGCCCAACTCCGTGTCGCCCGCCTGAATGCCTGCGCCTTTGAGACTGATGGTTGCGCGCTGCACCGGGTCAAGTCTGGCGTCGAGCGTCAGGTTTTGCAGGCGATTGCCCTGCAATCCGAGCTGACTGCCCTGCAACGCCAGTTTGCCCTCGGGCGCTTGCAGCGTTCCCGCGAGGTCGAGCCGCCCTTTGACCTGCCCTTGCAAGCGCGGCCACAGCTGGGCCAGGCGCGGCAGGTCAAGGTCAAGCTGACCCTTGAGACGCTGCTGCAAGCTGCCTGCGCCCTGAATGCGATTGTCGCCCAGGCGGATATTCAGGCTGCTGACACTCCATTGCTTGTCCCGACCATCAGCCTTGGCTTGCAGCAATGCGGGTTGGCCTCGCAGGCGACCTTTCAGGTCCAGATCGGCGGTCAGTTCAAGCTGCTCGTTCCGCAACTGTCCCTGGCTGCGTAACGGACCGGCCAGCTTGCCGGGCAGCTCGGCGACCCAGTACGAAGGGTCAAGTGCCGTCAGGTCAAGCGCCGTGTCCCAGCCAATGCCGTCGGCAAACGTCAGATTCAGATGACCACTGGCCTTGCCCTGTCCTGCGACCAGTTCCAGTTGCGGCAGGTGAATTTCCTGCAGATTGCCGCTGAACGGGCTGACCAGCGTGAACGCACCGGCCGGTCCTTTCAGGCTGGCGTTGAAATTGCCCAGATAATTGCCATCAGTGTAAGAAATTTCGCCTTTAAAGCTATGAAGTGACACTTGCGGCTCGGAGGGCAGCGGATAAAGCCGCTGCCAGGGGAAATCCAGCCAGTCGATGTTGGCATCCGCCGATAACCCGCTTTGCCAATTTAACGTGCCATTAATCGCCAGGCGCTGCTGATCACTGGCGCTGAGATCCAGCGCGGTGAGGGTTGCGCCCTTGGCATCTACACGGCCTTGCAATGCCAGCGCAATCGGGCCTTTCTCGGCGGGCAGGCTCGCCGTGCCGTTGATCGCATAGCCTGTATCGAGGTTCCCCTCGGCCGTCAGCAGCAATTGGTCGAGCTGCAGCGTATCGGGCAATGCGGAGCTGGGCTTGAAGTGCTCCGAGGTCAGTTTCAGCCGGGCAGGAAGGTGTTCGGCCAAGGGTTGCAGCTCGCCACTCAGGACGCCCGGCAAATAGCCGCTGCTGTCAGCATTGAGTTGCAGGGTCTTGAGTACCTCGCCTTGAACATCAAGCGCCAGCGTCCAGGGCTGGCCGTCCTGCGGCGGCAGTTGCAGTTGCCCTTTGACGCTCAACGGCCAGTCGCCTTCGGGTTTGAGCAGGCAGTTGAGATCAAGCACCAGCGCGTCGCGTTGCAGGTGCGCGCTGTCGATCTGCAGACCGTCGGCGGTCCAATGGGCCACAAGCTTCAGATCACGCAACTGCTCGACGCCGTCCAGTTGCAGGCTGCCAAGCTGTACATCGCCCAGTTTCAGGGACAACGGCAGGTTGAGCGTCGGCAGATTGACAGGGCCGTCAGTAGCGGGCTCGGCATTCGGCGGGAAGAGCAGCAGGACTTGTCCAGCATGCAGGCGGTCGATGCACAGCGTCATTTTCAGCAGGCAGGAAGGCGACCATTCAAAGTCGGCAGACTGAACCTCTACGCGGTCTTCGCCCTGCTGCCATAGCAATCGATCTGCGTGCCACTGTCCGCCCAGCCGGCCCTGAAAATTTTCCAGTTGCAGACCGGGCACGCGCGCCAGCGCCCAGCGGCTGCCGGACGCGGTGCCGAGCAGCAACCCGGCGCTGATTACGACCAGCACAAGCAACGCAATCAGGCTCAAACCGAAAACTTTCGCGCCGCGCTTCATGCTCAACCTGTTCAAAGTTCCGGCCCCATCGAAAAATGCAGGCGGATTCCACCGTCGTCGTCCAGCCCGTGCGCCAGGTCGAGACGCAGCGGCCCTACCGGCGAAACCCAGCGCACACCGACGCCGATCCCGGTTTTCAGATCGGGTCTGTCGAGGTTGTTGAACGAGTTGCCCTGATCGACAAAGGTAGCCAGCCGCCACTTCTCGGCAATCGAATACTGATACTCGACACTGCCCGCGAACATGTATCGACCACCAATGCGATCACCATCAGAGTTGGTCGGTGAGAGATTCTGATAGTCGTAGCCGCGCACGCTCTGATCACCACCGGCAAAGAAGCGCAGCGAAGGCGGTATCGAGGTGTAACCGTCAGTGAGGTTGCCGCCCAGTTGCACGCGGCCGAGGAGGCGATGGTTCTGGGCGACTGTCGTCAGGCCTTTGAGCAACACATTGGCATGCACCAGGTTGGCGTCCGACAACATGCCTTCCTTGGCCACCTGCGTCTCGAATTGCAGTCGATAACCCTGACTCGGATCGATACGATTGTCACTGCGCAAGTACGAGTAACTGATGCCGGGCATCAACAGCGTACTGAGGCCCGAATCATCACCCAGCCGGTATTCTTCGCGTTGCCATTTCAGGGAAATGACCCGCTCCCAGCCGCTGGGCAGCTTGCTGTGCCATTCCGGCCCGGCAGTCAGCAGCTTGCTAAGGCTGTCGGTGCCGGCGATCTCTTCGTACTGATAACCGCCGGCGTAGCGCATTTTGTCGGTCAACGGCGGATCAAGCGGCACGTCGTACCACAGGCCAACGTTCTGCCGTGGCGCGGAAATTTCCGACTCGAAGCCGTAGCTATGGCCCTGCGGGTTGGCCCAATGGCGGGTCCAGTTGGCTTTGCCGCGTGGCCCTACGTCGGTGGAATAGCCCAGCCCCAGGCCCATGGTGCGCGGCTTGCGGGTCTCGAGCTGAACGGTGACCGGAATGACATCGTTCACCGCCGCTGTCGGTACTGCGTCGACGCGCACGCCTTCAAAGTAGCCGCTGGCCTGCATGTCCTGGGTCAGTTCGGCAATCAATTGCGAGTCGTAAGGGGTGTTTTCCTTGAACGGCACCATGCGCTTGAGCAGGTCTTCGTCGAAGGGCGTGTTACCGCTGAATTTCACCTGACCCAGCGTGTAACGCGGGCCGCTGTCATAGACCAGCTCGATGTCGGCGACGCCCGCGCGCGGGTCGATGGCAAGCCGCTGACGGGTGAAATGCCCGCTGAAAAAGCCAAAGCGCGATGCCTGATTCTGAATCAGGCGCTTGGCGTCTTCGTAATTGCCGTGATTCAGCACTGCACCGGTTTTCAGCGCGTCGCTTTTCGGAACCTTGAATGCAGCAAGAGACGCGGCGGGGCCATCGACCCGGATGACCACGTTACGCAGGTGAATCGGCTCGCCCGGCTTGATTTTGATGCCCAGCCGCGGCTCGGGGCCGTCCTGGATCTCGCTGTCGATCTGCGCCTGATAATAGCCTAGCGCCTGAGCAGCCTTTTCTGCCTGCTGCTCGGCACCCAGGCTGAAATTGCGCAGGGCCTTGGCGTCGCGCTCCCCCAGATCACCCACATAGCCTTCCACGTTGGCCTTGAGTTGCGGATTGGCGGGCTCGACCCTGACGTCCAGGCGCGCCTCGGCCAGCGCCGTTGCACTCATGGACATCAGGACCAGGCTGCTGAGGAGTCTGAACAGTTTCATGGGCGTGGATGCTATCACGATCGACAGGCCGCACTGGAAGTCCACGAATTGGCGGCTATTCAAGCCATTGCGTCAGGAACCGGCAGTGAAACCTGAGGGTTCGGATGAAAGAACACGTGTTCTCGGACCGGCCCTACAGCGATCTCGCCTATTTCCTCGTAGCCCTGTCGCTTATAGAACTCGAAATAACGAGGGTTTCCGGTGTCGACGACGATGCCCTGCGAGTTTTCGTCTACCGCGCACCAGTCGTGAAGGGCCGTCAGCAGTTGCTCGCTCAAGTCCTGACCGAGCTTCTGGCCCTGGTATTCCGGATCTAGCCCGATCAGCGGCAGAACGTGCGCGGTTTCCGTCGGCACACAGGCCAGTACCGCGTTGTAATACGCCAGGTAGCGCTGGGTGCAGCCGAGGCCGGTGTCCATGACCATGCGCAAGCGCCAGGCCCAGCTTTCGGTAACGCCCAGACGACGCTGCGGCGGCGCGACCAAAGCTACGCCGACCAGACGATCCTCGAGAAACAGCCCCAGCGCAGGCTGGTTTTGCAAAAAATGCTGTTTGACCAGATGGCGAATGGTCGCCAGCACGCGTTGCTCGTACCCTTCGCGCTCGGCGTTGAACAGGTAGGCGAACGTCGGATCATGCCGGTAAGCCCTGAACAACAAGGCGCGAGTTTCACGGGAATAACCGCCGTCGAGTTGGCGGATTTCGCCCGTGATGGCAACAGGTAGGGACATAAAGGGCCTCGTGTTAACGGAACTGCGTCTGGCGCAGCGGTTTTGGCAGCAGGCTTTCGAGTGATGGCAATTGAGAACAGTTCAAACGAATTGTCCACCCCTCCGCTGCCATCATGCCCGACGACGCTGGTTCTCGATCGGCAGGTCAGCTAGCATCGCAGTTTGTTTTGCTCAGGACCGCTGTTTTATGAAAATCGTCTCGTTCAACATCAACGGGCTGCGCGCTCGACCGCATCAATTGGCGGCACTGATCGAAAAGCATCAGCCTGACGTGATCGGTCTTCAGGAAACCAAGGTGTCGGACGAGCAATTCCCCCATGCGGACATCGAAGCGCTGGGTTATCACGTCCATTTCCATGGCCAGAAAGGCCATTACGGGGTCGCCCTGCTGTCGCGCAATCCGCCGCTGGAGTTGCACAAGGGCTTCGAGGGCGATAACGAGGACTCCCAGAAGCGCTTCATATGGGGCGCCTACGCAGACAGCAATGGTCAGCCGATCACCATCATGAACGGCTATTTCCCGCAGGGCGAAAGCCGCGATCACCCGACCAAATTTCCGGCCAAGCAGCGTTTTTATAAAAATCTCCAGCAACTGCTGGAGAGTCGCTTCAGCAACGAGCAGCCGCTGATCGTGATGGGGGATGTGAACATTTCACCGCAGGACTGCGACATCGGTATCGGCGCCGACAACGCCAGGCGCTGGCTGAAGACGGGCAAGTGCAGCTTCCTTCCGGAAGAACGCGAATGGATGGAGCGCCTGAAAAACTGGGGCCTGGTGGACAGTTTCCGTTACCTGCACCCCGAGATCAGCGACCGCTTCAGCTGGTTCGACTATCGCAGTCGTGGCTTTGAAGATGAGCCTAAGCGTGGCCTGCGCATCGACCTGATCATGACCTCGACCGGCCTGCAGCCGCGCATCAAAGCGGCGGGCGTCGACTACGATTTGCGCGGCATGGAAAAACCATCGGATCATGCACCTATCTGGCTCGAACTGAGGTGATCCGGCATTGACTTTCCGATCTGCCTGAACAGGCAGATCGGCGTCTGACAGTGCATTAATCGCTTAACTGTCATATTCCAGCAACCTCCTTGTCTTAATCTCCCGTCACCCTTCCGTGATCCATGGTGACGCCGATGCTGCGCGCTCTGCTAACGGCGCTGATTCTGTCGAGCGCCACCTTGCCCTTCGCTGCACTGGCGGCATTGCCAGTACCCAGCGGCGACGCACCCACTTTGCGTATTCAAGGCTCCAATACCATCAATGCTGAACTTGGACCGGCTCTGGTCGAAGGCATGCTGCGTCAACAAGGCCTGCAGGCGGTGCAAACCTTGCCAGGTGCTGCGCTCAACGAACAACGAGTGACCGGCGTGGCCGCAACAGGTCAAACGGTCAGCGTCGAGGTCGCCGCGCATGGCTCAGGCACCGGGTTCACGGCATTGAAAGCCGGTAATGCAGACATCGCAGCCTCGTCGCGGCCCATCAAGGACCAGGAAGCCAAAGAGCTGGCCGGTCTTGGCGATCTCAAGAGCGCTGCCGGTGAACAAATCATCGCCATCGATGGCGTCGCGGTGATCGTGCACCCCGGCAACCCGTTGCGGCAGCTGGACACCCAGCAACTGGCACGCATTTTCAGCGGAGAAGTCAGGGACTGGAGCGAAGTGGGCGGTAACCCTGGCGCGATTCATCTGTATGTGCGCGATGAAAAGTCCGGCACCTACGAAACCTTCAAGGAACTGGTGCTGGCCAAATACGGCAAGAATCTGTCCAGCGCTGCGGTGCGCTTCGAGTCCAGCGAGCAACTGTCCGATGAGGTCAGCAAAGACCCCAATGGCGTAGGCTTTACCGGCCTGCCGTCAATCAGACGCGCCAGAGCGGTAGCGATCGCCGACGGTGAATCGCGGCCCATGCTGCCGACCATCAGCCTGATCGCTACCGAGGATTACCCGCTGTCGCGGCGGCTCTATCTGTACGTTCCGCCCGCTGCGCATCAACGCTGGGCGCAGGCACTGGTACGCTTTGCGCAGAGCCCCGGAGGTCAGGCCATCGTCGCGCAGGAGGGGTTTGTCGCGCAGACCGTGCAGGCGCTCAAGGTTCAGCCGACGGCACAGATGCCTGCCGATTATCAGGCGCTGACCCGCAAGGCCGAGCGGCTCTCGGTCAACTTTCGCTTCGCCCAGGGCAGCGCGCGGCTCGACAACAAGGCCCAGCAGGATCTCAAGCGCGTCGTTGACTACCTGAAAGCCAATGACCGGCTTGACCAACATGTGACGCTGGTCGGCTTCGGTGACGCCAAGAGCGACCCGGCGCGTGCCACCCTGCTTTCACGGCTGCGGGCCATGGCCGTGCGCCGCGAGCTGTTGAAAAGCGGCGTGACCTTTCGTGACATCCTCGGGCTGGGCGATGAGATGCCGGTGGCAACCAATGATATCGACGATGGCCGGATCAAGAATCGCCGCGTCGAAGTCTGGGTGCAGTAATTCGCCCGCAGCTCAGGAACGGCTGTGCGATAGGTTCGCAGGCAAGTACTTGCCCAGTTCGAATTTGCCGACCGCAGCCCGGTGCACTTCATCCGGGCCATCGGCCAGCCGCAGGGTGCGCTGCATGGCGTACATGTAAGCCAGCGGGAAATCACTGGAAACCCCCGCACCGCCATGCATCTGGATCGCCCGGTCGATCACTTTCAGAGCAACGTTGGGCGCAACCACTTTGATCTGCGCAATTTCGCTCTTGGCGACCTTGTTTCCCGCAGTATCCATCATGTACGCCGCCTTGAGGGTCAGCAGCCGGGCCATGTCGATTTCCATTCGCGAGTCAGCGATTTTATCGACATTGCCACCCAGCCTGGCCAGCGGTTTGCCGAACGCTACGCGGTCGATGGCACGCTTGCACATCAGCTCAAGCGCTCGCTCAGCCATGCCGATGGAACGCATGCAGTGGTGAATACGCCCGGGGCCCAGCCGTCCCTGAGCGATCTCGAAACCCCGGCCCTCGCCCAGCAGCACGTTCGCATAAGGCACGCGGACGTTGTCAAACAGCACTTCGGCATGCCCGTGGGGTGCGTCGTCATATCCGAAGACCGGTAGTGACCGGACGATCTTCACGCCAGGCGTGTCGACCGGCACCAGGATCATCGAATGCTGCTGATGGCGCGGCCCGTCGGGATTGCTCAGGCCCATGAAAATGAGAATCTTGCAGCGCGGGTCGCAGGCCCCGGAGGTCCACCACTTACGCCCGTTGATGACCCACTCCTCGCCTACACGTTCGGCGCACGCGGCCATATTGGTGGCGTCCGACGAGGCGACATCAGGCTCGGTCATGGCAAAGGCCGAGCGAATCTCGCCGCGCAGCAGCGGTTCGAGCCAGCGTTGTTTCTGTTCCTCGCTGGCATAGCGCACCAGCACTTCCATGTTGCCGGTGTCGGGCGCAGAACAGTTGAAGGGCTCCGACCCCAGCATGGAACGGCCCATGATTTCCGCCAGCGGCGCGTATTCCAGGTTGCTCAGCCCTGCCCCTCGCTCGGACTCCGGCAAAAACAGATTCCACAGCCCTTCGGATTTGGCCCTGGCCTTGAGTTCTTCCATGATCGCGGTGGGCTGCCAGCGATCACCCTCGGCCACTTGCTGCTCGAAGACCGGCTCGGCGGGATAAACGTAAGCCTCCATGAACGCGGTGACGCGCTCACGCAGTGCCTGCACCTTCGGGGAGTATGCGAAATCCATGGGCCGCTACCTTCTCGATCAGAGTGTCGATGTTGTGACGCGGATGCTAGAGAACCTCCAGTCATTTATCTAATCTATTCTCAGCGTGTATTAACATTCATAACCCATATATGATTCGTCAATGCTGTATCACGCCCAGTCCTGATCAACAGCGAATCACAATAACAGTACGAGGCACCCCACCCATGAACCTGAGCAAGGTCGATCTCAACCTATTCATTGTCTTCGACGCCATCTACACCGAGGCCAACCTGACTCGCGCCGGGCAGATTGTCGGCATTACCCAGCCTGCCGTTTCCAACGCGCTGGCGCGCTTGCGTGAGACCTTCAACGACCCGCTGTTCGTGCGTACGGCGCAGGGCATGGTGCCGACGCCGATGGCGCAGAACATCATCGGTCCGGTGCGCAATGCGCTTTCGCTGCTCAGGGTTTCGGTGCAGGAAAGCCGTATATTCAATCCGTTGCAGGCCAACAAGAACTACCGCATCAGCATGACCGACCTGACCGAGGCGGTGATCCTGCCTGTGCTGTTCCAGCGGCTGCGACGCCTGGCGCCTGCCGTCACCATCGAAAGTTTTCTGTCCAAGCGCCGTGAAACCACCAAGGAACTGGCAGCCGGTCGTCTGGACTTCGCCGTGGACGCGCCGCTCAATACCGACCCGCAGGTGCGTCACGTCAAGCTGATGGAAGACCGCTACGTGTGCAGCATGCGCAATGGCCATCCGCTGGCGGGCAAAACCGCGCTGACGCTGGATGATTACCTGGCGCAGGCGCACATTCATATTTCCAGCCGCCGCAGCGGGCTGGGCCACGTGGACCTGGCACTGGGCAAGATGGGCATTCAGCGCAAGATCGCGCTACGCTCGCAACACTACCTGATGGCCATCCAGGTATTGCAGCAGACCGACATGGTCATGACCGTACCGGAGCGCTTCGCCCGTCGTAACGATCTGCATTATGTGTACCTGCCGATCAATGATGTTCCCTCGGTTGAAACCCACCTCTACTGGCACGAAAGCACCGATCAGGACCCCGCCAACCGCTGGATGCGCGAGCAGATCATCGAGCTGGCCCAGCGGGTCGTCGCCCAGGAAAAAGTGTGAAGAGAGAGGGCAAGCTGCAAGCTCCTGACTTCTAGCTTCTAGCTTCTAGCTTTTAGCTTTTAGCTCGCAACTTGACGCATACGTCAAGCAACCGTACGTTAGAGCCGAATGCCCCGCCGAGCGTCGCCATGAGCAGTCACACCTACAGCATTTCCGAGCTTGCCCGCGAGCTTGACATTACTACCCGCGCCATCCGTTTCTATGAAGAGCAAGGCATGCTCAGCCCTGAGCGCAAGGGGCTGGAGCGCATTTATTCGGCGCGCGACAAGGTCACTCTGAAGCTGATCCTGCGCGGCAAGCGGATCGGCTTCTCGCTGGCCGAATGCAAAGAGCTGATTTCGCTGTACGACCCGAGCGGCGGCAATCAAAAACAATTGCAGACCATGCTCGGCAAGATCACCGAGCGTCGCGCGCAGCTGGAACAGCAACTGTTGGACATTCAGCAGATGCAACTGGAACTGGACACCGCCGAAGAGCGCTGCCGCGCCGAACTCGATAAAAACGCTGCCACGTCAACCTGACCTTACGGGCACTGCCATGTCTCTCCCGCAAAAAGTGAATATCGTTGAAGTCGGCCCGCGTGACGGCCTGCAGAATGAAGCACTGCCGATCAGCATCGAGGACAAGGTGCGCTTGGTCGACGCTTTGAGCGCAGCCGGACTTGGCCACATTGAAGCCGGTAGTTTCGTGTCGACCCGATGGGTGCCTCAGATGGCGGGCTCGGCCCAGGTTTTGGCGCAGATCGAGCGCCGTGAGGGCGTGATTTACTCGGCCCTGACGCCGAATCTGCGCGGGTTCGAAGACGCGCTGGCGGCCGGTGCCGGAGAAGTTGCAGTGTTCGCCGGCGCAAGCGAAGCCTTCTCTGAACGCAATCTGAACTGCTCGATCAGCGAAAGCCTGGAGCGCTTCGCGCCGATCATGGCCGCAGCGCGCCTGCATGGCTTGCGGGTAAGGGGTTATGTGTCCTGCGTGTTGGGCTGCCCGTATGAGGGCAATGTCTCAGCCGAACAGGTTGCCTCGGTGGCCAACGAATTGTATGCGATGGGCTGCTACGAGATTTCGCTGGGCGACACCATTGGCATCGGCACGCCCGGTGCCGCCCGCGCCCTGTTCAATGCAGTGGCGGCACACATCCCTCGCAGCAAGCTGGCCGGACATTTTCACGATACTTACGGCCAGGCGCTGGTGAATATCTATGCCGGCCTCGAGGAAGGCATTCAGGTCTTCGACAGCTCTGTCGCAGGCCTCGGCGGTTGCCCGTATGCCAAAGGCGCTAGCGGAAATGTCGCCACTGAAGACGTGCTGTACATGCTGCAGGGGCTGGGTATCGAGACAGGCGTCGATCTTGATCAGGTCATCACGGCCGGTCAGCGTATTTGCGAGGTCCTGGGGCGCGACAATGGTTCGCGTGTGGCCAAGGCACGGCTGTCAGTCTGACAAACGTCACCGGTCGGTAACAGGGTGCGACACATTGTCACGGAGTGTTACTCTGCCCGCGTCTTGTCGAGACAAACGGGTAACACGGAAACAAACGACACCAGAATCAGCTGACTCGATGCTCGGAAAATTCCTCAAACACCCGGTTTCCGGGGACTTTGAAAAACTGGCACGGGTCCTGCTACATCCTTCGTAGAACAAGAATAAAAGTACGCAGCAATCCAATAAAAACAATACGTACCGGCTCTGACATAACAAGAACAACACGGACAGAGACGTAGCTAACAGATTTTTTTGGAGTGGATAGCTTTCTGAATGACCTGCCTTGCAGGACGTTCGCAGCCAGACAGAGAACAACAAAACTGCCCCGAAGCAGCTCCCGTACTGGTTGGATCAATGCGATGAAAGCGGCATCAGCGCTCAAAAAAATACGTTTGCTCTTGGTCCCGTTTGTGGATCGCTCAAAAAAGATGTGAAGGGCCAGGCCGCCAAAAACAACAACAGGCCTCCCGACAAACAAAAACGAGCATAGCAACAGACCTTGAAGGGGAGCCCAGGCTCCCCTTCGTGCTTTCCGGGATTTGCCTGTGCTGGCATGCATGCACCACCTATCGTTTATTGCCCCGCCCCACAGCCCTCGCCGCTTCCTGAAGCCCATGACTCCATTAAACAGAACGTTGACAGCGCTCATCTGCAGGCTTACGTTAACGTAAAGGTCATAGCCAATCCGTTCAAAATCAATTCCAAGAATAAAACAGGAACGCTGCTCATGAGTTACCCCAGCCTGAACTTCGCCCTGGGCGAAACCATCGACATGCTCCGCGATCAGTTGCAATCATTCGTGGCCACAGAGCTCTCCCCCCGCGCTGCGCAGATCGACAGGGACAATCTTTTTCCGGCCGACATGTGGCGTAAATTCGGTGAAATGGGCGTGCTGGGTATCACTGTCAGCGAAGAATACGGCGGCGCAGGCCTCGGGTATCTGGCGCATGTGGTCGCCATGGAAGAGATCAGTCGTGGCTCGGCGTCGGTGGCGCTGTCCTACGGCGCGCACTCCAATCTGTGCGTCAACCAGATCAACCGCAACGGCAACCCCGAGCAGAAAGCCCGTTACCTGCCCCGGCTGTTGAGCGGCGAGCACGTTGGCGCGCTGGCGATGAGTGAACCCAATGCCGGCTCGGACGTGGTGTCGATGAAGCTGCGGGCAGACAAGCGCGGTGACCGCTACATTCTCAATGGCAGCAAAACCTGGATTACCAACGGTCCGGATGCCGACACTTACGTGATCTACGCCAAGACCGACCTGGCGAAAGCCGCGCATGGCATCAGTGCATTCATCGTCGAGCGCGACTGGAAAGGCTTCTCACGCGGCGGCAAGTTCGACAAGCTCGGCATGCGCGGCTCCAATACCTGCGAACTGTTTTTCGACAATGTCGAAGTGCCGGAAGAAAACCTGCTGGGCGCACTCGATGGCGGCGTTCGCGTCTTGATGAGCGGCCTGGATTACGAGCGCGTGGTCCTCTCCGGCGGGCCAACCGGCATCATGCAGGCCTGCATGGACGTCGTGGTTCCGTACATTCACGACCGCAAACAGTTTGGCCAGAGCATCGGTGAGTTTCAGCTGATTCAGGGCAAGGTGGCCGACATGTACACCCAGCTCAACGCCAGCCGGGCTTATCTGTATGCAGTTGCTCAGGCTTGCGATCGAGGCGAAACCACCCGCAAGGACGCCGCAGGCGTGATCCTGTACAGCGCCGAGCGGGCAACCCAGATGGCACTGGACGCGATCCAGATTCTTGGCGGCAACGGCTACATCAACGAATTTCCGGTCGGTCGCCTGTTACGCGACGCCAAGCTGTACGAGATCGGCGCAGGCACCAGCGAAATCCGGCGCATGCTCATCGGTCGCGAACTGTTTAACGAAACCCGTTGATTCCGGAGTTCTCATGGCCATCCTGCAAACACGAATCAACCCGCGCTCCGATGAATTCTCGCGTAACCGCGCAGCGTTGCTATTACAAGTCGAAGACTTGCGCAGCCAACTGAACAAAGTCCGGCAAGGCGGCGGGCCAAAAGCGCAGGAACGCCACATCTCGCGCGGCAAGCTGCTGCCACGTGAGCGTATCAACCGTTTACTGGACACCGGCTCGCCATTCCTGGAAATAGGTCAACTGGCTGCGTACGAGGTGTATGGCGAAGACGTCCCGGCGGCCGGTGTGATTGCCGGCATCGGTCGCGTGCAAGGCGTCGAATGCATGATCATCGCCAATGACGCTACGGTGAAAGGCGGCTCCTACTACCCGCTGACCGTCAAAAAACACCTGCGGGCGCAGACCATCGCCCAGCAGAATCGCCTACCATGCATTTATCTGGTGGATTCCGGCGGCGCCAACCTGCCGCGTCAGGACGAGGTGTTCCCGGATCGCGAACACTTCGGGCGGATCTTCTTCAATCAGGCCAACATGAGCGCCCAAGGCATTGCGCAAATTGCCGTGGTCATGGGCTCTTGCACCGCTGGTGGCGCTTATGTTCCGGCCATGGCCGATGAAGCGATCATGGTGCGTGAGCAAGCGACTATCTTTCTGGCCGGCCCGCCGCTGGTAAAAGCCGCTACGGGCGAAGTGGTGAGTGCCGAGGACCTCGGCGGCGCCGACGTGCATTGCCGCACTTCCGGGGTGGCCGATCACTATGCCGACAGCGACGAACACGCCCTGGCACTGGCACGGCGCGTTGTTGCCAACCTCAACTGGCGCAAACAGGGTCAGTTGAACGTGACCACGCCCATCGCCCCGTTATACGCCAGTGACGAGCTGTACGGCATCATCCCGACCGACACCAAACAGCCGTTTGACGTGCGTGAAGTGATTGCCCGACTGGTCGACGGTTCGGTGCTCGATGAATTCAAGGCGCTGTTCGGCACCACACTGGTCTGCGGCTTCGCTCATCTGCACGGTTACCCGATAGCCATTCTGGCCAATAACGGCATTCTGTTTGCCGAGGCCGCACAGAAAGGCGCGCATTTCATCGAACTGGCCTGCCAGCGCGGCATTCCGCTACTGTTTTTGCAGAACATCACCGGTTTCATGGTTGGCCAGAAATACGAAGCAGGCGGCATCGCCAAACACGGAGCCAAACTGGTGACCGCCGTGGCCTGCGCCAAAGTGCCGAAATTCACAGTGATCATTGGCGGCAGCTTCGGCGCCGGTAACTACGGCATGTGCGGTCGCGCCTACGATCCGCGCTTTCTGTGGATGTGGCCCAACGCACGCATCGGCGTAATGGGCGGCGAACAGGCCGCGGGCGTGCTGGTGCAGGTCAAGTGCGAACAGGCCGAGCGCGCTGGACAGGCGTTCAGCGCGCAACAGCAGGCCGAGCTGAAACAACCGATTCTCGATCAGTATGAACACCAAGGGCATCCGTATTACTCCAGCGCCCGCCTGTGGGACGACGGCGTCATCGACCCGGCACAGACTCGCGACCTTCTTGCGCTGGCTATCTCCGCCTCGCTCAACGCGCCCATCGAACCGACGACCTTCGGCCTGTTCCGCATGTAAGCGGGGAAATAACCATGACCTCATTCGCCACAATCGAATTGATCGACGATCCGCGAGGCTTCGCCACGCTCTGGCTGAATCGCCCGAACAAGAACAATGCGTTCAACGCGCAGATGATTCGCGAGCTGATCATTGCCCTGGATCAGGTGCAGGCCGACACCAGCCTGCGTTTCCTGGTGCTGCGTGGCCGCGGCCGGCATTTCAGCGCAGGCGCCGACCTGGCCTGGATGCAGCAGGCCGCCGATCTGGATTACAACACCAATCTGGACGATGCACGGGAGCTGGCCGAGTTGATGTACAACCTCGCCAGACTGAAGCTCCCTACGCTGGCCGTGGTGCAGGGTGCAGCGTTTGGCGGCGCGCTGGGCCTGATCAGTTGTTGCGACATGGCCATCGCTGGCGAAGATGCGCAGTTCTGCCTCTCCGAAGTACGTATCGGACTTGCCCCTGCGGTCATCAGCCCGTTCGTGGTGCAGGCCATCGGTGAGCGTGCGGCACGTCGCTATGCGCTGACCGCCGAACGCTTCGACGGCCAGCGTGCGCAACAGATCGGCCTGATCGCCGAGTGCTATGCAAGCGCGGAACTGGAAGCCAGAACGACCGAATGGATCGATAACCTGCTGCTCAACAGTCCGCAGGCCATGCGTGTCAGCAAGGAATTGCTTCGTGAAGTAGGCAGTGGCGAGCTGACGCCCGCGCTGCGTCGTTATTGTGAAAGCGCGATCTCCCGCATCCGTACCAGCGCCGAAGGTCAGGAAGGCCTGCGCGCTTTTCTGCAGAAGCGTGCGCCGGGCTGGCAGCTTGCGCCTGACGAACAGGCCATCGAGCGGCCTGCCCCGACCGAACCACACAAGGACTCGCAATCATGAGCACACCGGAGCTGAACACGCTGTTGATTGCCAATCGGGGCGAAATAGCCTGTCGTATCATGCGCAGCGCAAAAAACATGGGCCTGACCACGGTTGCCGTGCACAGCGCCATCGACCGGGATGCGCGGCACAGCCGGGAAGCGGATATCCGCGTGGACCTGGGTGGAAGCAAAGCTGCAGACAGCTACCTGATGATCGACAGGCTGATCGACGCCGCACGAGCAAGTGGCGCGCAGGCGATCCATCCCGGTTATGGCTTTCTCTCTGAAAACGCCGATTTCGCTCGATCTATAGAAGACGCCGGGCTGATATTCCTCGGCCCGCCCGCCTCGGCCATCGATGCCATGGGCAGCAAGTCCGCAGCCAAATCGTTGATGGAAAAAGCGGGTGTGCCCTTGGTGCCGGGCTATCACGGCGCTGCGCAAGACAGCGAAACATTCGCCGCCGCTGCCGAACGAATCGGCTACCCGGTCTTGCTCAAGGCCACCGCCGGCGGCGGTGGCAAAGGCATGAAAGTGGTCGAACAGGCCAGCGAACTGGCAGAAGCGCTGGCTTCGGCGCAGCGTGAGGCGCAGTCGTCGTTCGGCGATGCGCGAATGCTGGTGGAAAAATACGTGCTTTCCCCGCGTCACGTCGAGATTCAGGTGTTTGCCGATCAGCACGGTCATTGCCTGTACCTCAATGAGCGCGACTGCTCGATTCAGCGCCGCCACCAGAAAGTGGTCGAAGAAGCGCCGGCGCCGGGTCTGACGCCTGAGTTGCGCAAAGCCATGGGCGATGCGGCGGTCAAGGCGGCGCAGGCGATTGGCTACGTGGGCGCGGGCACCGTGGAGTTCCTGCTGGACGCGCGCGGCGAGTTCTTCTTCATGGAGATGAACACGCGCCTGCAAGTCGAGCATCCGGTGACCGAATACATTACCGGACTCGATCTGGTCGAGTGGCAGATCCGCGTGGCGCGCGGTGAGCCGCTGCCGATCACCCAGGCGCAGGTTCCGCTGATCGGCCATGCCATCGAAGTGCGACTCTACGCTGAAGACCCGGTCAACGACTTCCTGCCCGCGACCGGCACGCTGAACCTGTATCGCGAACCTGCTCACGGCATCGGCAGACGTGTGGACAGCGGCGTGGCCGAGGGTGACAGCGTTTCCCCCTTCTACGATCCGATGCTCGGCAAGCTGATCGCCTGGGGCGAGACGCGTGAAGAAGCGCGTCTGCGCCTGCTGGCGATGCTCGACGAGTGTGCGGTCGGCGGCGTAAGGACCAATCTGGCGTTTCTGCGACGCATTATCGCCCACCCGGCGTTTGCCGCCGCCGAACTGGATACCGGCTTCATTGCGCGCCATCAGTCACAGCTGCTGCCCGACACCACCGAACTCTGCGAGACCTTCTGGCAGGCGGCTGGCGAAGCGTTCAGCCAAAGCGAACCGGCACGGATCCAACCGGCTGATCCGCATTCACCGTGGTCATCCCCAAGCGGCTGGCGCGCAGGCATGCCAGCGGAGCATGATCTGCAATTGAGTTGCAACGGCCAGACCCGCACCGTCCGCCTGCGCAACAGCAGCGCATCATTGTTCGCGCTGAATAGCGACCGGTTGAGCATTGAGTGCAACGGCGTGCGTCATCACTACTTGGCGATCCGTCGCGGCGACACGCTTTATCTCAAATGGGAGGGAGACCTGCACACCCTCAGTAAAGCGGACCCGGTGACCCGAGTGGATGAGGGTCAAAGCCAGCAAGGCGGCTTGGTTGCGCCCATGAACGGCAGCATCGTGCGCGTCCTGGTCGAGACGGGACAGGCAGTCGAGGCCGGGGCGCAATTGGTGGTATTGGAAGCGATGAAGATGGAACACAGCATCCGCGCAGCCAGTGCCGGCGTGATCGCTGCGCTGTACTGCCGTGAGGGCGAAATGGTCACCGAAGGTGCGGTGCTGGTGGAGATGGCCTGAGCCAACCCTGCGCGCAAAAAACTGGCCCAGCGTTTATTATTTGCTTCGCTGGCTCGCGAAGAGGCCAGGGCAGCAGCTTTATAACGCTAGCCCTGATTTTGCACCGCAAACAAAAACGCCCCGGCCAGGCCAGAGCGTTTTTTGCAGCAAAAACGACTCAGTAATAAGCGTTTTCTTTCTGCGTATGGTCCGTCACATCGCGAACACCCGAGAGCTCGGGAATACGCTCAAGCAACGTGCGCTCGATGCCCTCTTTGAGGGTCACGTCGGCCTGACCACAACCCTGGCAGCCACCGCCAAATTGCAGAACGGCGATGTGCTTCGCCTCTTCTTCGACCACGTCGATCAGGCTGACCTGACCACCGTGGCTGGCAAGACCCGGGTTGATTTCGGTTTGCAGGTAGTAATTGATGCGCTCGTTGATCGGGCTGTCGGCGTTGACCATCGGAACCTTGGCATTTGGCGCCTTGATAGTCAGCTGGCCGCCCATGCGATCGGTGGCGTAGTCAACGACCGCGTCGTCCAGAAAAGCCTCACTGAAGCCGTCGATCCAGGCCGTGAAACTCTTCAGACCGATGGCCTTGTCTTCGGGCTTTTCTTCGCCCGGCTTGCAGTAGGCGATGCAGGTTTCGGCATATTGAGTGCCGGGCTGGGTGATAAACACGCGGATGCCGATGCCTGGGGTATTCTGCTTTTCCAGCAGATCGGCCAGATAATCGTGGGCGGCATCGGTAATAGTGATAGCGGTCATGAAAATTCCTCGCAGACGTGCGTGCAGTTTACGCCAATCGGCCGCTGCACACAAAGTCCTAGTGTTTTTGTCAGGTTAACGCCTGCGCTCGATTGACCTGTCGCCGTCCGTCCAGCCAGCCCTTGATGCGCTGATAAAGGCCCTTCTCTATCCACTCGTAACTGACCCACGCGCCGATGGCGATGATCGGCACGCAGAATGCAAACACAACATAAGGACTCAGGCCGAAGCGTTGCGCCATCAGTAAGCCGCCATACAGCACCAGCACGTGCAGCAGGTACACCGAGTAGGAGCAGTCGCCCAGCACTTTGAGCAGCCGGCTACCTCTGAAATAAGGTTCCAGGGAGATACACGACAGCACGATCAACGCGCTAGGCAGGCCCCAATTGAGCAACCGTTGCTCGTTAGTCAGGTTATTGATCGCATACAGCCCCACCGCGATGCCCAACAATGGCAACCACAGGGCATTGCGAATCAGGCCGCGGCGATAAAGGATGCCGATGCCGATGCCCAGCAAAAACTCGTAAACAATGTCATTGCCGTAAAAGCGGCTGATCAGGCCAGCCTTCGCCAGCACCTCACAGACGGCGAACAGCGCAGCCGCAATGATCAGCGGTCGATGGCGCTGCTCGAACAGAAACACCATCGAAAACAACAGATAGAAGAACATTTCGTAATTGAGCGTCCAGCCGACGTTCAGCGTCGGGTACAGGCCATAACCACCGGGGTTTTCCGAGGGAATGAAGATCAGCGACAGAAGGAAGTTCTGCCAGCCGATGACTTGGTGCGGCAGCATTGGCGCTGCGATCAACAGCAGCAAGCCCATAGCGACGGTATACAGCCAGTAGGCCGGAACAATCCTGATCAGGCGGTGCAGAATGAAGCGCCGTGCAGGTATCGCCTTGTCTTGCGTGGACAGAAAGATCACCAGGCCGCTGATGACGAAAAAGATATCGACGCCGACGGCGCCTTTGGAAACAAAAAACTGACCTATAGGACCACTGGCCTTGAAGTCGAAAAAAATCTGCATGAAGTGGTGACATACCACAACCCACGCAGCGAATGCCCGCAGGGCCTGAACCGAAATCAACATCACTGAAACCTCTGCTGCCTGACTTTCAGCCATCGCCCCCAAAAATCCGGTGACACATGGCGCGCCCCATGTCCGACCCCGCTTTTGAAAAAAAGATCGCAAAAAAAGCCTCTCGTTCAGGAAACGACGATGGCCGCAAGCCATACCCCATAAGGCATGCAGCGCTACAGGACGCTGGTCCGGTACCTGTGGCGGTGTTTGCCAAAGCGCAGCGCACTGTCATGCCGACCTGGCCGCACAACATGAACGAATTTCATGCAAAAGGCACATCTGCACCAAAAGCGTTCCGGTTTGTTATCATCGCGCTCTTTAAAGCATCGACCTTCTCAAGGTAGCCCCCATGTCTGACCGCAGCGCCCGCCATCAAGCCTTTCTCGACGCTCTCAAACAGAGGATTCTGATCCTCGATGGCGGCATGGGCACGATGATTCAGAGCTACCGGCTCGAAGAGCAGGACTACCGGGGCAAGCGTTTCGCCGACTGGCCGAGCGACGTCAAAGGCAACAACGACCTGTTGATCCTGACCCGCCCCGATGTGATCGGCGCGATTGAAAAAGCCTATCTCGATGCGGGCGCCGACATTCTCGAAACCAACACGTTCAACGCTACTCAGGTGTCCCAGGCCGATTACGGCATGGAATCGATCGTCTATGAGCTGAACCTCGAAGGCGCTCGTCTAGCGCGCAAGGTGGCAGACGCCAAGACCCTCGAAACCCCCGACAAACCGCGTTTTGTCGCTGGTGTTCTGGGCCCGACCAGCCGGACCTGCTCGCTGTCACCGGACGTCAACAACCCCGGCTATCGCAACGTCACGTTCGATGAACTGGTGGAGAACTACACCGAAGCCACCCAAGGTCTGATCGAAGGCGGCGCCGACCTGATTCTGATCGAAACCATCTTCGACACACTGAACGCCAAAGCCGCGATCTTTGCCGTACAGGGCGTATTCGAAGAACTGGGCTTCGAGCTGCCGATCATGATTTCCGGCACCATTACCGACGCCTCGGGACGCACGCTGTCCGGGCAGACCACCGAAGCGTTCTGGAACTCGATCAGCCACGCAAAACCGATCTCGGTCGGTTTGAACTGCGCATTGGGCGCGAGCGAGCTGCGTCCTTATCTGCAAGAGCTGGCCAACAAGGCCAATACGCATGTGTCTGCGCACCCCAATGCCGGTCTGCCCAACGCTTTCGGTGAATACGACGAATTACCGAGCCAGACCGCGAAGATCATCGAAGAATTCGCCCAAAGCGGCTTTCTGAATATCGTCGGCGGCTGCTGCGGTACCACGCCCGCGCACATCAAGGCGATTGCCGAAGCGGTCTCCGGCTACGCGCCGCGCGAGATTCCGGACATCCCGAAAGCCTGTCGCCTGTCGGGTCTCGAACCGTTCACCATCGACCGCCAGTCGCTGTTCGTCAATGTCGGCGAGCGCACCAACATCACCGGCTCCGCCCGCTTTGCCCGCCTGATTCGAGAAGACAACTACACCGAAGCGCTGGAAGTCGCCCTGCAGCAGGTCGAAGCTGGTGCCCAGGTGATCGACATCAACATGGACGAAGGGATGCTCGACTCGAAGAAGGCCATGGTGACGTTCCTCAACCTGATCGCAGGCGAGCCGGACATCTCCCGCGTGCCGATCATGATCGACTCCTCCAAATGGGAAGTGATCGAAGCCGGCCTGAAGTGCATTCAGGGCAAGGGCATCGTCAACTCGATCAGCATGAAAGAAGGCGTCGAGCAGTTCATCCATCATGCTCGCCTGTGCAAGCGTTATGGCGCTGCGGTGGTGGTCATGGCCTTCGATGAACAGGGCCAGGCCGATACCGAGGCGCGCAAGAAGGAAATCTGCAAACGTTCCTACGACATTCTGGTCGACGAGGTAGGCTTCCCGCCGGAAGACATCATTTTCGACCCGAACATCTTTGCCATCGCCACCGGCATCGAAGAGCACAACAACTACGCCGTCGACTTCATCAATGCCTGTGCCTATATCCGCGATGAACTACCGTACGCCCTGACCTCGGGCGGTGTGTCCAACGTCTCCTTCTCGTTCCGCGGCAACAATCCGGTGCGCGAGGCGATTCACTCGGTGTTCCTGCTGCATGCGATCCGTAACGGCCTGAGCATGGGCATCGTCAATGCCGGGCAGCTGGAAATCTACGATCAGATCCCGGCCGAGTTGCGTGATTGCGTGGAAGACGTGGTGCTCAACCGCACGGCGGACGGCACCGACGCCCTGCTGGCCATTGCCGACAAGTACAAGGGCGACGGCAGCGTAAAAGAAGCCGAAACCGAGGAATGGCGCAGCTGGCCGGTCAATCAGCGACTGGAACACGCGCTGGTCAAAGGCATCACGACCCACATTGTTCAGGACACCGAACAATCGCGCCTGGGCTTCACCCGGCCTATCGAGGTCATCGAAGGCCCGCTGATGGCGGGCATGAACGTGGTTGGCGACCTGTTCGGCGCGGGCAAGATGTTCCTGCCGCAGGTGGTCAAATCTGCACGTGTCATGAAGCAGGCGGTGGCGCACCTGATCCCGTTCATCGAACTGGAAAAAGGCGACAAGCCCGAAGCCAAGGGCAAGATCCTCATGGCCACGGTCAAGGGCGACGTTCACGACATCGGCAAGAACATTGTCGGCGTGGTGCTGGGCTGCAATGGCTATGACATTGTCGACCTCGGCGTGATGGTGCCTGCCGAGAAGATCCTGCAGGTGGCCCGCGACGAGAAGTGCGACATCATCGGCCTGTCCGGGCTGATCACCCCGTCGCTGGACGAGATGGTGCACGTTGCCCGGGAAATGCAGCGCCAGGACTTCCACCTGCCGTTGATGATCGGCGGCGCAACCACCTCCAAGGCGCACACCGCGGTCAAGATCGAGCCCAAGTACAGCAACGATGCAGTGATATATGTCACCGACGCGTCCCGCGCCGTGGGCGTCGCAACGCAATTGCTGTCGAAGGAGCTGAAACCGGCGTTCATCGAAAAAACCCGTCTGGAGTACATCGAAGTGCGCGAACGCACCTCGGCCCGCAGCGCGCGCACCGAACGCCTGAGCTACGGCGCAGCGGTGGCGAAAAAGCCGCAGTTCAACTGGGAAAGCTACACCCCGGCCAAGCCGACTTTCACCGGCACCCGCGTACTGCAGGACATCGACCTGAACGTGCTGGCCGAATACATCGACTGGACACCGTTTTTCATCTCGTGGGACCTGGCCGGCAAGTACCCGCGCATCCTGACCGACGAAGTGGTCGGTGAAGCAGCCACCGCGTTGTTTGAAGATGCTCGGCAGATGCTGCGCAAGCTGATCGACGAGAAGCTGATCAGCGCACGTGCGGTGTTCGGTTTCTGGCCAGCCAACCAGGTCAACGATGACGATCTGCAAGTCTACGGTGACGACGGCAAACCACTGGCAACACTTCATCACTTGCGTCAGCAGACCATCAAACCCGACGGCAAGCCGAATTTCTCGCTGGCCGACTTCGTCGCGCCCAAGGACAGCGGCCTGACCGACTACATCGGTGGCTTCATCACCACCGCTGGCATCGGTGCCGAAGAGGTTGCCAAGGCCTATCAGGACAAAGGCGACGACTACAACTCGATCATGGTCAAAGCATTGGCCGACCGCCTTGCCGAGGCCTGCGCCGAATGGCTGCACCAGCAGGTGCGTAAGGAATACTGGGGCTACGCCAAAGACGAAGCGCTGGACAACGAAGCGCTGATCAAGGAGCAATACATGGGTATCCGCCCGGCTCCTGGCTATCCGGCTTGCCCCGATCACACGGAAAAAGGCACTCTGTTCGCCCTGCTCGACCCGCTGCCGGAAGGCACGCCCGAGCACACGCCGGGTAAAAGCGGAGTGTTCCTGACCGAGCATTACGCTATGTTCCCTGCGGCGGCAGTCAGCGGCTGGTATTTTGCTCATCCGCAGGCGCAGTATTTTGCAGTGGGCAAGGTCGACAAGGATCAGGTCGAAAGTTACACAGCCCGCAAAGGCCAGGACCTGAGCGTGACCGAGCGCTGGCTGGCACCCAACCTGGGCTACGACGAGTAACGCTCTCACAGGTGCAGCTGATACCTGTTCAGCTGCACCTGTGACACCAGCCGTTTACTGGCTGCCTAGCGCGGCGGGCGGCAGCATGCTTTTGAGCGAAAACGGCGATTTCTCACCCGATGCCTGCGTGTCAAAGGCTCGCGTGTCGAGCTGGTAACGCTCATTGCGGGTCGCTTCCAGAAAACGCTGCGTATCCTGCGGCTCGACCAGGTGCAAAACGTCGATGGTTCGCGCGCCCAATGGCTGACGAGCATGTGGCTGGGTGGCATCGTAGCGATGCAGAAGAATAATGGCCCAGCCTCCCAGGGTGAAATGGCCGGTGGCAACTACGCTGAGGCTGCCATTCAATTGCGCTTGCAATGAAAGAGCCGTGCCGTTGATGGCGCTGAATACCATGTCCCTGCCCGGCGAACCGCCACGCTCGCGCAAGGCATCCATGGCACCGAATGCCATCAGTTCATTGGCCGCCCACACCAGACGAATATCCGGATGGCGCTTGAACAGCACACGGGCCTGCTCCAGCGCCCGATCACGCCGCCATCCGCTCACGACGATTTGCCGCAGATGCACTTCGGGGTGTTCGGCAACAGCGCGCAACATGCCCTTTTCGCGCAGCAGCGAAACGGCGGTGGTATTGGTTCCGGAAAAGGCCAGCATTTCAACGGTCGACCTCTCGGTTGAACGAGGCGCGAGGCTGATGAGCCGCTTGGCGGTCAGGTAACCGCCCTCCTCGTCATTGCCGACCAGGCTGCCGATGAAATCCGGATAGCGAACCTGCAGATCGCCCAGCATGCGCATCTGGTCGGCGGTCAGCGTGTTATTGACCGCAAACAGCTTGACCCCGCTGCCGATAGACAGGCGCAGAATCTCCGGCGCCACATTCAGCTCATTGGAGAACAACAGATAGTCCGGCCGCTCATCGCCCTGCAAGCTTTTCCGCGCCATGGCGATCAAGGTTCGCGTGTCGCGATCGGTGTAGAGAATTGTCAGGGACATGCCCGTTGTACGGGCAGCCGTCTGCATCACTCTTGAATAGCTCTGCCAGTACCCATCGGTTTCCGAACCGGGGCTTATGAACACCACCGACGCGGCACCTGACGCAGCGGACCACAGCCAGCCGAGCACGATCAGCCATTGGAGACACGCCTTCATACCATTGAGCCTTGAGACACCAGCGATTGATCGCTTTACAGGCGAGCTATCGGCCGCACCTGCAAGGTTCTGGAGGCCAGGGCAAATCTTTATCCGGAAGGTTACCGGCTACTGACCCAGAACAGTGCGGCGGCAACGGCCAGAATGACAATGAAAAGAATGGCCCAGGCATCAACGGACTTGCCTGGCTTGGTTACTTTCGGGTGCTTGCTCATCGCATCGCCTCTTGTCGGTTTTGTAGGTGATTGCACATGAAAAATCAGGTCTGGCCACTTTCTTCACGGTGACAACCTCAGTTAAGTCGAGTCTTGACCACACGGCAAGAAGGGATATGAACCCACGCTGAATTGCTTATCGCTTTTAGTGATTTGCATATATATAAACATCACTTTTATCGATATCTGCAAACTGCTATCGTCGCCTCCGCCCCCACGGGGAGTGCGCGGCCGTGCGCGCAGAATTGACCAGATGAAGCAGGCAGACAGCGAACGACAGGCGTTGCCGCCCGGACTTTCACTCGACTGACCTGCTTCATGACGAAGCCTGAGAACAGGACCTATATGTACGTATACGACGATTACGATCAGAGGATCATCGAGGACCGCGTCAAGCAGTTCCGGGATCAGACCCGCCGCTATCTGGCCGGGGAACTGAGCGAGGAAGAGTTTCGACCGTTGCGCCTGCAAAACGGGCTGTATGTTCAGCGCTTCGCGCCAATGTTGCGCGTCGCCGTACCGTACGGCCAACTGACCTCGCGTCAGGCGCGCATGATGGCAAAGATCGCCCGCGATTATGACAAGGGCTACGCGCACATCAGCACCCGTCAGAACGTGCAGTTCAACTGGCCGGCGCTTGAAGATGTGCCGGATATCCTTGCCGAGCTGGCGACCGTGCAGATGCACGCCATCCAGACCAGCGGCAACTGCCTGCGCAACGTGACCACCGACCAGTTTGCCGGGGTTGCCGCCGATGAGCTGATCGACCCGCGGCCATGGTGCGAGATCGTTCGTCAGTGGACCACCTTTCACCCGGAATTTGCCTACCTGCCGCGCAAATTCAAGATCGCCATCAACGGCTCGACCAGCGACCGCGCAGCGATCGAAGTTCATGACATCGGGCTTGAACCGGTGCACAACGACGCTGGCGAACTGGGCTTCCGGGTCCTGGTCGGTGGCGGTCTGGGCCGCACTCCGGTGGTCGGCGCGTTCATCAACGAGTTTCTGCCATGGCAGGACCTGCTGAGCTACCTGGACGCCATTCTGCGGGTCTATAACCGCTACGGTCGTCGCGACAACAAGTACAAGGCGCGCATCAAGATTCTGGTCAAGGCACTGACTCCTGAAGTATTCGCGGCGAAGGTCGAGGCGGAAATGGCCCACTTGCGTGGCGGCCAGACCACCCTGACCGAAGCCGAAGTGCAGCGCGTCTCGCGGCACTTCGTCGACCCTCAATACAAGGCTCTGAGCGATCAACACGCTGAACTGGCGGCGCTCGATGCCCTGCATCCGGGCTTTGCCCGCTGGCGTCAGCGCAATGTACTGGCGCACAAGAAGCCGGGCTACATTGCGGTGACCCTGTCGCTCAAACCGACCGGCGTGGCACCGGGCGACCTGACCGACAAACAGCTCGACGCCGTCGCCGATCTGGCCGACCGCTACAGCTTCGGACAGCTGCGCACCTCCCACGAGCAGAACATCATCCTTGCCGATGTCGAGCAGGCCCAATTGTTCGCACTGTGGAACGAGCTGCGCGAAAACGGCTTTGCGACTCCCAACATCGGCTTGTTGACTGACATTATCTGCTGCCCGGGTGGTGATTTCTGCTCGTTGGCCAACGCCAAGTCGATCCCGATTGCCGAATCCATCCAGCGCCGCTTCGACGATCTGGATTACCTGTTCGATATCGGTGAGCTGGACCTGAATATTTCCGGCTGCATGAACGCCTGCGGTCACCACCATGTCGGCCACATCGGCATTCTGGGCGTGGACAAGAAAGGAGAAGAGTTCTACCAGGTTTCGCTCGGCGGCAGCGCCAGCCGTGATGCGAGCCTGGGGAAGATTCTCGGCCCTTCGTTCGCCCAGGACGCGATGCCGGACGTGATCGAGAAGCTGATCGACGTCTACGTTGAAAAACGGACTGAAGACGAGCGTTTCATCGACACCTACCAACGTATTGGCATTGACCCTTTCAAGGAGCGCGTCTATGCAGCGAATCATTAAGAACAACGAGGTCATCGACGAAACCTGGCATTTGTTGCCCAAGGAAACGACCTTTGACAGCCTGTCGAACTGCGACGACCTGATCGTTCCGCTGGCGCTGTGGCGCGAACACGCGCATGCGCTGAAGGCACGTGACGGTGGTCTGGGCGTGTGGCTGGACAGCGATGAAGAAGCCGAGGAAATCGGCGAGGATGTCGACCAGTTTCAGGTCATCGCTCTGAATTTTCCGGCCTTCACCGATGGTCGCAGCTTCTCGAACGCGCGTCTGTTGCGTGAGCGTTATGGTTACAAGGGTGAGCTGCGGGCGATTGGTGATGTGTTGCGTGATCAGTTGTTCTACATGCGCCGCTGTGGCTTCGATGCGTTTGCGGTGCGTGCCGACAAGGATCCGTACGAGGCCCTGGAGGGTTTGAAGGACTTCTCGGTCACCTATCAGGCCGCGACCGACGAGCCGCTG
>NZ_LGLN01000078.1:64033-102220 GCF_001293775.1 Pseudomonas syringae pv. cilantro | reverse complement strand
ACGTCGCACTCTGCGTCGTCTGTGCCATCGTGGTTGAAAAGCACTTTAGAGCAATTTGGCTAAAGGCGCGGCCCGGGAACTGATGACCACCGTGCCTACGCTCCATACTTACCAGAACCGCTGCTGAGTCAAACGCCCCCACCACTTGCTAGCCACCTGATCCACCGACGTGGCCGCGGCCATGCCCATGCGCTCTTGCAGACTTTTGCGCTGAACATAATGCAGGTGGAACACATCGGCCTCTTTGGCACGTTCAGCCAGATATTCGTCGCTGGTTTTCAGCTCGTCGACCAGCAATTTGTCGATGGCCGCCATGCCCAGCCACACTTCGCCGGTCGCTACTTCATCGATGGACAGTTGCGGGCGGTAGCTGGCGACGAAGTTCTTGAACAGGTCGTGGGTAATATCCAGGTCTTGCTGAAATTTCTCACGACCCTTCTCGGTGTTTTCGCCAAATACGGTCAGCGTGCGCTTGTACTCGCCTGCTGTCAGCACTTCAAAATCGATGTCGTGCTTCTTCAACAGGCGGTTGACGTTCGGCAACTGCGCCACGACGCCGATAGAGCCCAGAATGGCGAACGGTGCGCTGATGATTTTGTTGCCGATGCACGCCATCATGTAACCGCCGCTGGCCGCGACCTTGTCGATGCATACGGTCAGCGGGATGCCCGCCTGACGAATGCGCGCCAGTTGCGAGGATGCCAGGCCGTAGCTATGGACCATGCCGCCGCCGCTTTCCAGACGCAGCACCACTTCGTCCTTGTCGGTGGCGAGGGTCAGCAGCGCGGTGATCTCGTGGCGCATGCTTTCAGTGGCAGACGCCTTGATGTCACCGTCAAAGTCCAGTACGTAAACACGTGATCTGGACTCGGCCAGCTTCTTCTCTTTCTTCAGCGCCTTGCCCTGCTCCTTGCGCAGCGCCTTGAGGCGATCCTTGTCCAGCAACGATTGCTCAAGGCGATCACGCAGGCCTTTATAGAAGTCATTGAGGCGCGTGACCTGCAATTGACCAGCTGTTTTACGGCGGCCCTTGCCGCGCATGGACGCAATGGCAACCAGCACCACGACGATGGCGATCACCAGCGTCACGGTCTTGGCCAGAAAACTTGCGTAATCGACAACAAAATCCACGATTGTTCCTCACTTGCGTTGGGCCCTTACCGATCAAGGGCAGCGGTGAATGCAGCATACCGGCGCCCTGTACGGATCACCAGCAGGCGACCCGTTACAAACCATTAAAACGATGATTTCAAACGAGCGTATGTTTTTTCATTGACAGCTCCCCGGCATCCCTCATAACCTCGCCAGACCTTCAACGTACCGAGACGACGACGGACGTGGGCAGCATCTACCTGATACGACATGGCCAGGCCTCATTTGGTGCAGACGATTATGACGTTCTGTCGCCGGTTGGCATTCGTCAGGCGCAGGTGCTGGGTGCACACCTTGTAGACCTGGGGCTGACGTTCGACCGCTGCCTGTCGGGAGAGCTGCTGCGCCAGAAAGACACCGCCCGGCACGCACTGGCGCAGTACGCCGAAGCCGGGCTGGAAGTACCACTCATCGAGACTGACAGCGCCTTTGACGAATTCGATGCCGAAGGGGTGATTCGTGCGCTGATTCCGACAATACTCGGCGAGGAGCCCGAAGCCCTGAATATTCTGCGCAATGCGGCAGAGGATCGCGCCGGGTTTCAGCGGCTGTTCACGCTGATTACCCAGCGCTGGCTGAGCGGCCGGCACGATACGCCGGAGCTGCAAAGCTGGGCAGCCTTCGTGGCTCGCGTGCAGGCCGGTCTGAGCAGAATTCTTGAGGTAGCAGGCCCGCATGAACGTGTTGCCGTGTTCACGTCCGGCGGCACCATCACTGCCCTGCTGCATCTGATTACCGGCATGCCTGCCGCGCAAGCGGTCGAGCTGCACTGGCACATCGTCAATGCTTCGCTGCATCAGCTTGAATTCAAAGGCAATCAGGTCAGCCTGGCTTCCTTCAACAGTTATACGCACCTGCAATTGCTGAAGACTCCAGAACTCATCACGTACCGCTAGTTTCCGTACATTGCGTCCCTGCGGACGCAGCAATCACTCTAAAAGGATCACGAAATGACCTCAGTAGACGGCGCCGTCAAAACCATGCAAGCCAAGTTCAACCCGGCAGCTGCGGCCGGCCTGGACCTGGTATTCGGGTTCAACATCACCGATGAAGACAAACATTACGCGCTGATCGTCAAGGACAGCACCTGCGAACTGCAGGAAGGTAAAAACCCGGACGCCAATGTAACGCTGGTCATGGACAGCGCGACCCTGAAGGGCATTGTCAGCGGCGAAACCGACGGCATGCAGGCATTCATGGGCGGCAAGCTGCGCGCCGAGGGCGACATGATGCTGGCCATGAAGCTCAGCGAGCTGTTTCCGGTATAACTGCCTGAGACGCGCCCTGAACCGAAGCTGACCGCTTCGGTTTTTTTTGGCCTGCCCGTACGGAATCAAGGCTGCTGATCGCTCGGCAACACGCTAGCCTATAAAGCTGTAGCGCAGTTGCTGGCGAATGGATCAATCATTAAATTGGTCAATGATGCCAACGGACCATAATAAGCAAAAGGGATAAGCATGGCGCTGACCGATCAGTCCACCGAGATTCGTCCGGGCGAAGAACTGGACGTTTCCCTCATCGATCCCTATCTGAAGGCTCATCTCCCGGCGCTCGAAGGCACCCCGAGCATCAGCCAGTTCCCCGGCGGCGCGTCGAACCTCACTTATTTGATCCAGTACCCCGGAAAAGAACTGGTGCTGCGCCGCCCGCCTTTCGGCCACAAGGCCAGGTCAGCGCATGACATGGGTCGCGAATACAGGATACTCAACCAGCTCAAGGACGCGTTTCCTTACTGCCCTCAAGCCTATCTGCATTGCACCGATGCGTCGGTGATCGGCGCGGAGTTCTACGTCATGCAGCGCGTCGAAGGGATCATTCTGCGCTGTGATCTGCCGCCGCAACTGGGCCTGAACACGCAGCAAACCGAAGACCTGTGCAAGGGCTTTATCGACAAGCTGGTCGACCTGCACCAGGTCGACTATCAGGCGTGCGGGCTCGGCGATCTGGGGAAACCGCAAGGTTATGTGCAGCGACAGATTGTCGGCTGGTCCGAACGCTACGAAAAAGCCATGACCCCGGACGCTCCGGCGTGGGAGCAGGTCAAGGCCTGGCTGGCGGCGAAAATGCCTGCCGACTCGCCCACCTCAAACATCGTGCACAATGACTACCGCTTCGACAACGTGATCCTCGACGCCGAGAACCCGATGCGCATCATCGGCGTGCTGGACTGGGAACTGACCACGCTGGGTGATCCGCTGATGGATCTGGGCAACAGCCTTGCCTACTGGATTCAGGCGGACGATCCTGCGCCCGTGCAGTTGATGCGCCGCCAGCCCAGCAACGCTCCTGGCATGCTGACCCGGCAGGCGTTCGTCGATTACTACGCCGAACGCGCCGGCATCCGTATCGACAACTTCGACTTTTACTACACCTACGGCCTGTTTCGTCTGGCTGGTATCGTGCAACAGATCTACTACCGCTTTTATCACGGCCAGACCCAGGACAAACGCTTCGCTCAGTTCGTGCAGATGAACCGGCTGCTCGAGCAGATGAGCATGGCGGTAATCGCCAAATCCAGCCTTTGATGGCGCCAAGATCAGGAACTGAAATGTCCAGAACCCAGCTTTTCGACCTCGACGGCAAGATCGCTTTCGTTTCCGGCGCCAGCCGTGGCATCGGCGAAGCCATTGCCAGACTGCTGGCCCGGCAAGGTGCACACGTCATTGTTTCAAGCCGCAAGTTCGACGGCTGCCAGGCGGTGGCCGACGCAATCGTTGCCGAGGGCGGCCAGGCCACAGCGCTGGCCTGCCACATCGGTGAGATGGAACAGATCACCAATGTGTTTGCGCAGGTTCGCCAGCAATTCGGCCGCCTGGACATTCTGGTCAACAACGCCGCCACCAACCCGCAATTCTGCAACGTGCTGGACACCGACCTCAGTGCGTTCCAGAAGACCGTCGACGTGAACATTCGCGGTTATTTCTTCATGTCCGTGGAGGCAGGCAAGCTGATGCGGGAAAGTGGTGGTGGCAGCATCATCAATGTTGCATCGATCAACGCGGTGTCGCCAGGTGCTTATCAGGGTGTCTACTCGATGACCAAAGCGGCAGTGGTCAACATGACCAAGGTGTTTGCCAAGGAATGTGCGGAGTTCGGTATTCGCTGCAATGCCTTGTTGCCCGGCCTGACCGATACCAGATTTGCCTCGGCGCTGGTCAAGAACGATGCGATCCTCAATCTCGCCCTTTCGCAAATCCCGCTGAAGCGTGTTGCAGCACCCAGTGAAATGGCTGGCGCCGTGCTGTATCTCGCGAGCGAAGCGTCCAGCTACACCACAGGTGTGGCATTGAATGTGGATGGCGGGTTTCTGTCCTGACTGATAGTTCGTCGAAACAATGAATTAATTTTCCATTTATTTTTTATTTGGAATATATTTTCCGCATAACAACAATCCTCTTTGGAGACTGTCATGCGGGAACACCACCCATCTGTTGCTATACCGGAACTCGGCATGGGCCTGATCGGCACAGGTTTCATGGGCCGTGCCCATGCGCTTGCGTTTGGCAATGCCAACGCGGCTCTGGAATTGCCGGCCCGCATTCGCCTCGTTGCGCTGGCCGACGCCGACCATGTGCGAGCCGAACAGTGTGCGCAGGCATGGGGCTTCGATCGCAGCCATGCCGACTGGCAGCAGTTGATCAACGACCCGCAGGTGCAGATCGTCGCGATCACCACGCCCAACCACCTGCACTACCCCATGGCCATGGCCGCCATCGCTGCAGGCAAAGCGGTTTACTGTGAAAAGCCGCTGGCGGTCAGTCTGGCGCAGGCCTATGAAATGCACCGTAGTGCCAAAGCGGCCGGGGTGGTGACAAAGGTTGGTTACAACTATCAGCACAACCCGATGATCGCCCTGGCCAGAGACATGATCGATGCGGGCGAACTGGGCGAGATCGTCAGCTTTCAGGGTGAATTCAGCGAAGACTTCATGGGCAACCCGGCATCACCCTGGTCATGGCGTTGCGATGCCGCGCACGCGGGCGGCGCCCTGGCTGATCTGGGCAGTCATCTGTTGGGTATGGCGCGTTATCTGCTTGGCGACGTCGAAACCGTCTGCGCCGATTGCAGTACCGTACATCGTCAGCGTCCTGCCAGTTCGGGCAGTTCCGAAATGCGCGCCATCGCCGTCGACGATCAGACCCATGCGCTGCTGCGTTTCGCCAACGGCGCGCGCGGGACGTTCAGCAGCAGCTGGCTCAAGCACGGCTACAAAAACCACCTGAGCTTCGAAATCAGCGGCACTCGCGGCACGCTGGCGTTTGACCAGGAGCGCTTGAACGAATTGCGCGTGTACCGGGCGGGCGCACCGGGTCGCGATGGTTTTCAGCGGCTGCTGGCGGGCCCGGCCCAGCCTGGTTATGCCGCCTTCTGCCCGGCACCCGGTCATCAGTTGGGCTACAACGAGCTCAAGGCGCTTGAGGTACAGGCGTTGATTCAGGCGGTCTGTGGCTCGGGCAGCCATGGGCCGGACTTCGAAGAGGCCTGGCAGATCGAGCGTCTGGCAACGGCCATACGCCTTGCTGCAGCGGAGCAGCGTTGGGTCGCACTGGCAGATATCTGACTTCCTGAGAGCGCTGACGAGGGGTAGAATGCGCGACATTCGGGCAGTCCTGCCGCCCTCTGCCGCTCTCTCTATAAGCCCTCTTGTCATGCCTTTTGAACTCAGCGTCGACCTGACCACCCTCGCCATCCTCGCGGTGGTGGCCTTTTTAGCGGGCTTCATCGACGCCATAGCCGGCGGCGGTGGATTGCTCACCACGCCCGCATTGATGACGGCCGGGCTGCCACCGCATCTGGTGCTGGGGACCAACAAGCTCAGTTCGACCTTCGGTTCGGCAACCGCCAGCTTCACCTTCTACCGGCGCAAACTGTTTCATCCACGCCAGTGGCTGCATGCCGTGATCGGTACCGCCGTAGGCGCAGCCATTGCTCATTACCTGCCTGCCGAATGGCTGAACCAGATGCTGCCGGTGATTGTGTTCGGCTGCGGCCTGTACCTGCTGTTTGGCGGCACGCCCAAGGCTCCGCTGGACAGCGACGCCCCCATCAGAAAGAAATGGCAGTTACCTCAGGGGCTGGGGCTGGGTTTTTACGACGGCGTTGCCGGACCAGGCACCGGGGCGTTCTGGACGGTCAGCACCCTGCTGCTCTACCCGGTGGATCTGGTC
Source organism: Pseudomonas syringae pv. cilantro (assembly GCF_001293775.1). Lineage (GTDB taxonomy): Bacteria > Pseudomonadota > Gammaproteobacteria > Pseudomonadales > Pseudomonadaceae > Aquipseudomonas > Aquipseudomonas syringae_P. The sequence goes on along the minus strand of NZ_LGLN01000078.1, from coordinate 95,900 downwards.
AAGGCCAGCGGTGTGGCGCGCAGCATGAACTTCGTCAGCAATGCCGTGGCGCTATCGGTGTTCATGTTTTCCGGTCAGGTGGATTACATCATCGGCCTCAGCATGGGCCTGGCCGTGATGCTCGGTGCGTATTTTGGCGCAGGAACCGCGATAAAGGGCGGTGCCAAATTCATCCGCCCGGTGTTCATCACCGTCGTGCTGGGGCTGACCGTGCGCCTAGCCTGGCAACACTGGTTCGGCGGCGCCTGAGCGCTGCGACAGATGCGCTTCGATCAGATAGCGCGCAATGGAGCGATTGGCCGGCAAGGCTGGCAGATCATTGACATGAAACCAGCGCGCGTCTTCGATCTCTTCCGCCTGCGGCACGATGTCGCCGCTGTCGTATTCGGCATGAAAGCCCAGCATCATCGAATGCGGGAACGGCCAGCACTGGCTTCCCAGGTATTTCAGGTTCTTGATTCTGACCTGCACCTCTTCCATCACTTCACGGTGTACGCAGTCTTCCGCTGACTCGCCCGGTTCGACAAAACCGGCCAGCGCGCTGTACATACCGGTGACGAAGCGCGGCGAACGGGCCAGCAGGATTTCGTCGCCTCTGGTCACCAGTACAATCATGCTGGGGGAAATACGCGGATACAGTCGCAGCTTGTCGTGCTCGCAGTACATTGCCCGCTCACCGGGGATCTGCACCGTTGGCCGACCGCAGGCGCCACAAAAGCGATGCTCCCTGGCCCAGGTGCTGACCTGCGCGGCATAACCGAGCATCTGGAACACTGCGAAGTCGCCCTCCATCATGAACTGGCGCAGGCCCTGCCAGGTACAGCCCTCGACGTCGGCCGGCCCTTCCAGCACCAGCAGATACACGGGTTCGCCGTCCAGATGGCCAATGCCGTGCTCACTCTGCACCGGCAGACCCAGACCGTTCAGCCAGGCTCTGGGGAACATCACCCCGTTGCTGTCCAGCAGGAAGCCCTGATCGCTGTGGACCACGGCCAAGCCTCCTTCAGCCTCGATATCCAGAACTGCTGTTGTCCAACGCACCGGGCGCGTCATGGAAAAACTCCTTTGTCTGCGCACAAGCATCGTGCTGTATCAATTTTCGAATATCGGCTTCTGCTTGCTCATGTGCGCAACCATCGCCAGCTTCAGATCGGGTGATTGCAACATGGCGGCGTTCCAGAGGGCAACGTGCTCAAGCCCGTCCTCGACCCGGTGATCACGCATATAGCTGATCATCTGCTTGGTGCCCTCGATGGCGATCGGCGACTTGCCCGCGATGTCCCGCGCCAGCGCAAACACACCTTCCAACAGACTCGCAGGATCATCGAAGGTGCGATTGACCAGCCCGATGCGCTGCGCCTCCTCGGCGCCGACCGTGCGTCCGGTGTAGGCCAGTTCACGCAGCATGCCGTCACCGATGATTTTCGGCAAACGCTGCAAAGTGCCTACATCGGCCGCCATGCCCATGTCGATTTCGCGGATTGCAAACTGCGCGTCGGCCGCCGCGTAGCGCATATCACACGCCGAAATCAGGTCAATGGCGCCGCCCAGGCAATAGCCCTGAATCGCAGCCAGTACCGGCTTGCGACAACGGTCGACTGTGGTGAACGAGGCCTGCATGTCGAGAATCTTGCGTCTGAGCAGTCGCGCATTGCGGCCTGCGTCTTCGCCCATCTGGCCGGCGACCGAGGCCAGCAACGCCAGGTCGATACCTGAGGAAAAATGCTTGCCCGCACCGCTCAGCACCACGACGCGCACCTCGTCGTTATGTTCTATCCAGTCGAATATCTCGAGGATTTCCGACCAGAACGCCGCGTTCATGGCATTGACCTTATCGGGCCTGTTGATCTGCACATGGGCAATGCTGTCGGCCAGTTCGACCTTGAAGGCCTGGTATTCGGACACCGCGTTATCCTCAGACATGTTCAAAATCCGGAAGCAGAACTATAACAATAGATAAATAAATACCGTAAGCCGACTGAAACGACTTTTTCAAAACCCTAAGCCACTCATTTGGATGGCTATATCCGCGAATCCCACCACAAATAGTGTGAACCGCGAGATTTTGGGGCGGTCCAGTATTAGGCAGCATCAAAACCTACATGGGTTATCAGAGGGCGATACTTGAATACGTCAAAAGCGGCAACCGGGATTGAAGGTCTGGACGACATCCTTTCAGGTGGTCTTTCACGCAATCATGTTTTCCTTCTCGAAGGCGAACCCGGAACCGGCAAGACAACCGTAGCACTTCAGTTTCTCCAGGCAGGAGCAAACCTGGGTGAAGTGTCGTTGTACATCACCCTGTCCGAGACCGAGCATGAGCTGCGCGAAGGCGCAGCGTCGCACGGCTGGGAACTGGCGGACGAAATCAATATTTTCGAGCTGACCCCGCCTGAGAATCTGCTCGACGGCGATCATCATCAAAGCCTGCTCTATTCCTCGGACCTGGAACTTGGCGAAGCGACGCGCAACATCTTCGAAGTGGTCGAGCGCGTCAAGCCATCACGGGTGGTGATCGACAGCCTGTCGGAAATCCGCCTGCTGGCGCAAAGTTCCCTGCGTTATCGTCGGCAGATTCTGGCTATCAAGCATTACTTCACCCGCTACAACGCGACGGTACTGCTGCTGGATGACCTGACCACCGAAGCGCTCGACAAGACCGTACACAGCGTCGCCCACGGGGTGATCCGCCTCGAATCGCTCACGCCAACCTACGGCGCCGAGCGCAGGCGCGTGAAGATCGTCAAATACCGTGGCCAGAAGTACCGCGGCGGTTATCACGACTTCACCATTGCCGAGGATGGCATTCATGTGTTCCCGCGCCTGATCGCGGCCGAATACCGCTCTGATTTCCCGCGCACGCAGATGAGCAGCGGCATTGCGGGGCTGGACAGCTTGCTGGGCGGCGGCATTGAAAGCGGCTCGAGCACCTTGATCCTCGGCCCGGCCGGCACCGGCAAGTCGCTTATATCGCTGGTGTTTGCGGTGCAGGCGGTGGCACGCGGCGAGCGCGTCGGCTTGTTCATTTTCGATGAAGAAATGGGCCTGCTGTTCGAGCGCATGCTCAAGCTCGGCATTGACCTTCGTGCACTGCAGAGCACCGGCAATCTGGTGATCGAGCAGATCGACGCAGCGGAGCTGTCACCCGGCGAGTTCGCGCACCGCGTACGCCGTGCGGTGGACCGCAAACAGATCAAGACGGTGATCATCGACAGCATCAATGGCTATCAGGCAGCAATGCCGGAAGAAAGCGCGCTGGTGCTACACATGCATGAGCTGCTGCTCTACCTCAATCGTCAGGGCGCGTCGACATTCATCACCGTCGCCCAGCACGGGCTGGTGGGCGACATGCGTTCTCCGGTCGATATCACCTACCTCGCCGACAGCGTCATCCTGCTGCGCTACTTCGAGGCACAGGGCCAGGTGCGCCGTGCCGTGTCGATTATCAAGAAGCGGACCGGCACTCACGAATCGACCATCTGCGAATACCGCATCAGCTCGACCGGGCTGACCATCGGCGAGCCGCTGGATGCGTTCCAAGGCGTTTTGGGCGGTATCCCCACCTACCTGGGCGACAAAAAGCCACTTCTGGTGGATGAAGACTTGTGAGTATTCCGGGCCAGCTGTCCGAGCGTGCAATCATCTTCGCCCCCAGAGGGCGAGACAATCAGATTGCCCAGCGGATACTCGATGAAGCAGGTTTCCCGGCAGCCGTGGTCAGTGACCTGACGGCGCTGGTCAAAGAGCTGGCTGCCGGAGCAGGCCTTGCGATCATCGCCGATGAGGCACTGCAAAATGGCGACATCAACCCGCTACTTGATTTACTGTCGCAACAACCGGCCTGGTCTGACCTGCCTATTGTTCTGCTCACGCATCATGGCGGCCCGGAACATAATCTGTCCGCTCGTTTGGGCACTCTACTGGGCAACGTAACCTTTCTGGAGCGCCCGTTTCATCCGGTCACCCTGGTCAGCCTGGTGACGACTGCAGTGCGTGGCCGCAGGCGGCAGTATGAGGCCCGGGGCCGAATCGAAGACCTGCATGAAAGCGAACGCAGCCTGCAGAACGCACTGAAAGCCGGACGTCTCGGCTCGTGGCAATTGCAGGCGGAAAATCTGAAACTCAACTGCTCCGCCATCACCAAGGCGCATTTCGGTCTGGATGAACAGGCAGAATTCAATTATGGCGACTGGCTGTCCATCGTCTATTCCGAAGATCAGCCACGCATGCAATCCGCACTGCAGCGCAGCCTGGATTCCGGCGTCGATTTCATCATCGAATACCGCAACGTGTGGCCTGACGGCTCCCTCAATTGGGTGGATGTGCGTGCCCGTGCGATTCGCAATAATCACGACATGGTCAGCTCGATGGCGGGTGTCACGTCAGACATCACCGAACGCAAACAGGCAGAATCGCAGCTGCGTCGCCTCAACGAGACCCTCGAGCAGCAGGTCGAAGAACGCACTGCCCAGCTGCGTCATAAGGAAGAAGTGCTGCGCCAGTCGCAGAAAATGGAGGCGGTCGGTCAGTTGACTGGCGGCATCGCCCATGATTTCAACAATATGCTGACCGGCATCATTGGCAGTCTTGAGCTGATCAGAAGGCGTGTGGCGCGCGGCCAGGTGCAGGAACTGGAAGGCCTGATCGATCTGGGCGTGACGTCAGCCAACCGCGCTGCCGACCTCACCCATCGCTTGCTGGCATTCTCGCGTCGCCAGTCGCTGGACTCCAAACCCGGTGCACATGAACCACCTGGTCAACGCTATGAATGAGCTGCTGCGCCGCAGCGTCAACGAGAGCATCCGTTTGCGGATGCGCTTGGCGGAAGATCTGTGGACCGCCGAGGCCGACCCCAACCAGCTGGAAAATGCTTTGCTCAACCTGGTGCTCAATGCCCGCGACGCGATGTCCGAGGGGGGCGGCGAGCTGGTGGTTGAGACGTACAACCAGCACTTGGACAAGACCTTCACCAATGCCCATGAAAACCTGTTGCCGGGCGATTACGTGGTGCTGAGCGTAACTGACACCGGCTGCGGCATGCCGGAGGCAGTGATCAGCCGGGCATTCGATCCGTTTTTCACCACCAAACCGATTGGCCAAGGCACCGGCCTCGGTCTGTCGATGATCTATGGCTTCAGCAAACAATCACACGGCCATGTGTCGATCAGCAGTGAAGTCGGTCAAGGCACCACGGTGCAATTGTTTCTGCCGCGCTTTCAAGGCTTGCAGAACGATGATGAGCAGAGCTTCCAGAGCCACGCGATTCACGCTGAAGACGGCGAAACCGTTTTGATCGTCGAAGATGACTCGGCCGTTCGCGCGCTGGTCAGTGAGGTGCTGAGTGAACTGGGCTATGCCTTCATCGAAGCGAGTGATGCGCCCGGTGCGGTGCCTATTCTCGAGTCGGGGCAGCGCATCGATCTGCTGATCAGTGACGTGGGACTACCGGGCATGAACGGCCGACAATTGGCCGAAATCGCCCGCCAGTTGCGGCCAGAGCTGAAGGTGCTGTTCATTACCGGCTATGCCGAGCATGCCGCCGTGCGGGCAGGCTTTCTTGAAACCGGTATGCAATTGATCACCAAGCCATTCGCTTTTGACCACCTGACCTCGAAAGTCAGAGAAATGATCGAAGCCTGATATCAGGCTTCTTCATTCAATGACCGCCGCACGCCAAGCGCTCGGGGCGGCATCCGTTGCAGATTCGGCGTCAGGCCAGCAGGCTCTGGATCTTGGACTGCAAGGTTTCCATCGTGAACGGCTTCGCCAGAATGGGGGCCTTGGCAGCAATGGGGCTGCCCGATTCAAGAATTTCTGCCGGGTAGCCGCTGATGAAAATCACTTTCAGCTCAGGACGCAGCATGACCGCAGGCTCGGCGATCTGCACACCCGAAATGCCGCCCGGCAGCCTGTAATCGGTAATCATCAGGTCCAGGTGAGGCTTGGTGGCCAGAATTTCGAAAGCCTGCTCACCGTTTTCCGCCTGAAGAACGCGATAGCCCACACCCGACAGATAATCGGCGAGCAACATCAGGATCAGTGGTTCGTCTTCGACGATTAGTACGACGTTTTCTGCATCAGCGCTCATTGAACTGCCTTTGATCTTATAGATAGCTGCCATTACGACCACGGCCGTCATGGGAGGTTGCGCCTGTATGCGATTAAACTTGATTGCCATTGGCCAACAGTTGCAACAAAGCGCTATAGCGGCAGACGAATGCGGAACGTAGAGCCCACACCCTCCTCGCTTTCAACCTCGATGCGCCCACCGTGCGCCATCACGATCTGTTCGGAAATAAACAATCCGAGCCCCAGTCCGGCAACTGCGTGATTGGTCGTGACACGTTCAAACTGCTGGAAAATGCGCTTCTGGTTTTCAGGCGTGATGCCGATGCCTTGATCCGTGACCTCGATATAGGCATGGCCGTCCTTGCCAAACACCCGCACCTCGACAGGCTTGCGTGCCCCGTAACGCAGTGCATTGGTCAACAGGTTGGCCAGCACCTGCTCAATGCGAAACTCGTCCCAGACACCAATCACCGGCTCGTCAGCAAACAGCGTGATGCTGGAGTTGGCAGCGGCAATCTGCGCAGCGAAGCTTTCCAGCAACTGGCTGACCAGCTCGCTCAAGTCAAACGGGCTCGGCCTGATCGACAATTTACCGGTGCGAATTCTTGAAACGTCGAGCATGTCTTCGATCAGCCGGATCAGGCTCTGGATCTGTCGCTCGTCGCGGTCGACCATGGCCCGCAGCTTTTCCATGGTGAACGCGCCGGCGTTGTCCTTGGCCAGGTGCAGCTTGCGCAATTGGGTTTCCAGAATCAGACCGTTCAGCGGCGTGCGTACCTCATGCGAGACGATCGACATGAAGTCATCACGCATGCGGATGGCATGTTCCAGCTCGCTCTGTGTGGACTGCAAGCGCATGAGCAGCAGTTCTTGCTCCTGGCGACTGCGCTCGAGCTCTTCAACCTGGAGTTTCATGGCCTTGCGCTGTCGATACAGATCGACGAAGACATTGACCTTGCTCTTCACCGCATGAATATCCAGCGGCTTGTGCAGAAAATCGACCGCACCGCTTTCGTAGCCTTTGAAGGCGTAATTCAGCTCTCGGCCGGCAGCGCTGACGAACACGATCGGGATGTTTTTGGTTTTTTCCGTGCTGCGCATCATTTCGGCCAGCTCGAAGCCGTTCATGCCGGGCATCTGCACGTCGAGAATGGCCAGCGCGAATTCGTGCTGCAACAGCAACGACAGCGCCTCGTCAGCCGAGAGGGCCTTGAATACGATACGGTCCTCGCGCTTGATCAATGCCTCGAGGGCCAGCAGGTTTTCCGGCAGGTCGTCGACGATCAGCAGCTTGGCCTGAATTTCACTTAACATGCGGTTCGTTCCAGCTCGACCAGCAATCGGCCAATATCAGTCAAAGAAAGAAGGTAATCCGGCGAGTGCAGCGCCAGAGCAGCCTCGGGCATGGTCGAGGCCTGAGCTTGCGAAGGGTCCTGGATTACCGTGAAACCACCGTTTTTCCTGATCTGCAGCAGACCGCGCGCGCCATCATTGTTGGCGCCGGTCAGCAGCACACCTGCCAGCCGCGAGCCGTAGGCGTCCGCCGCCGAATCGAAGAGGATGTCGATGCTCGGACGCGAGTAAAACACGCGGTCCTCCTGACTCAACGACAGGCTGCGATCCGACTCCACCGAAAGGTGATAGCTCGAAGGCGCAAAATAAAGCGTACCGGGCACGATATCCTCCTTGTCATCGGCTTCCTTGACGGGTATCTGCAAGCGATTCTGGAACACGTGGGCCAGCTGGCTGCGTCGATCGTCCGGCAAATGCAGCACCGTCAATACTGGCAAACTGAAACCGGGTCGCAGTGCACTGAATATTTTCAGCAACGCTTCAACCCCGCCAGCCGAGGCCCCGACGACAATTGCATCGACAGCGGGCAAACCGTTACCGGACGAATCAGCGCCGAAATGGGTTTTCATAACTTGCGGTAAATCCGCTCGGGCTTGATCAATGTCTCGAACGCACCGCCGTAGGCGGAAAAGTCGAGCGTCTCCTTGCTGCCGAGCGCCAGAAAACCACGATGGCTCAATGATTCGTGGAACAGTCCGAAGGCACGATCCTGCAATTTTTTATTGAAATAAATCAACACATTACGACACGAAATAAATTGTGTTTCGGAGAATACACTGTCTGTCGCCAGGCTGTGATCGGCAAAGGTCACATTCTCGCGGAGGGTCTTGTCGAAAATCGCGTAATCGTAGGCCGACGTGTAATACTCGGCGAAATTGCGCTGGCCGCCGGAGTTGCGGTAGTTCTCGGTATAGGTCCGCAGGTTCTCCATGGAGAAAATGCCCTGCTTGGCCTTTTCCAGCGAGTAAGGGTTGATATCGGTGGCGTAAATGATGGTCTTCTCCAGCAGGCCCTCTTCGCGCAGCAAAATGGCCATGGAGTAAACCTCTTCTCCCGTGCTGCACCCGGCGATCCAGACCTTGATCGACGGATACGTGCGCAGCAATGGCACGACTTCGGTGCGAATCGCCAGAAAGTGCGCAGGATCGCGAAACATTTCGCTGACCGGGATGGTGAGAATCTGCAATAGCTGCATGAACGCTGCCGGATCGTGAAGCACACGCTCCTGCAAGGCAGAAATGGTGCTGCATTCGAACTGACGCAAGGCATGCATGACCCGCCGCTTGACCGACGCGCCGGAATAATCGCGAAAGTCGTAACTGTACTTGAGGTAGATCGCCTCGATCAGCAGGCGCAGTTCGATATCGACGCTTCGGTCAAGCTGCATGGGGACACTCCGCTCTGTCACGAATGCAGCCCGGCATGGCGGCATTCATTCAGATACGCTCCATTTTCGGCAGCCAGACACGAATCAGCGAAAACAGGCGATCCAGATCGATAGGCTTGGCCAGGTAATCGTTGGAGCCGGCCTGCAGGCAGCGTTCCTGGTCGTCCTTCATGGCCTTGGCAGTCACTGCAATGATCGGCAGCTTGCGCCAGCGCGGGTCCTTGCGGATCTCGACGGTGGCTTCATAACCGTCCATCTCGGGCATCATCACGTCCATCAGCACCAGATCGATATCTTCTACCTCGTTGAGCTTCGCAATTGCTTCGAACCCGTTTCGGGCGATTTCCACCACGGCGCCCTTGTGCTCCAGCGCACTGGTCAGGGCGAAGATGTTACGCACATCGTCGTCGACCACCAGAATCTTGCGCGCCTCGAACACCTTGTCCCGGCTGCGTGCGGTCTTGAGCATCTTCTGCCGCTCGTTGGAGAGTTGCGATTCGACCTTGTGCAAAAACAGCGTGACTTCGTCCAGCAGCCGCTCGGGCGAGCGTGCGCCCTTGATGATGATCGAGCGCGAATATTTCATCAGCTCGGCCTCTTCATCGCGGGTCATGTTGCGCCCGGTGTAGACAATGACCGGCGGGAACGAACAGATATCTTCCGTCGACATGCGCTTGAGCAATTCGTTACCGAGCATGTCCGGCAGCTTGAGGTCGATGATCATGCAGTCGTAGACATGATCGCGCAGCAGGTCCAGCGCTTCCTGAGCAAAGCCTACTGCGGTGATTTCAATGTCATCGTCGCCAATCAGCCGCGCGATACTGTCACGCTGCAGTGCGTCGTCTTCGACCAGCAGGATGCGCTTGACCTTCTGAGTCAGTTTGGCTTCCAGCTTGGCAAACACATCCTTGAGTTCTTCGCGGGTGGTCGGCTTGACGGCGTAGCCGATGGCGCCCATGTGCAGCGCCGCTTCCTGACGGTCCTCGACCGAAATGACATGCACCGGGATGTGCCGGGTCGGTGCCAGTTCCTTGAGGCGCTGCAACACGGTCAGGCCGGAGTGATCCGGCAGGCGCATATCGAGCAGAATGGCGTCCGGCGTATAGCGCGCGGCAAGGTTGAAGCCGTCATCGGCAGCGTGCGCAACCAGACAGTCGTAGCCCAGTTCATGGGCCAGATCGAACAGAATCTGCGCGAATCGCACTTCGTCCTCGATGACCAGAATGCAGCGCCGCTCGAACGGTGCCTTGTCTCGGTCATCGGCAAATACCGGCGCCGCGGGCTCGACCGGTGCGGGCGGCTGAATGACCGGTGCAGCGGGTGCAGGCAGGCGCGACGCGACAGGGGCAGCGATTGCCGGGGCAATACCGGCCTCGGGAGAAGCGTGCTCGGCATAGTGCTCCGGCAGCACCAGCGTGAAAATGCTGCCCTGCCCCGGCGCACTGGTGACGCTGATCGATCCGCCCAGCAATGCCGCCAGATCCCGGGAAATCGACAGCCCCAGCCCGGTGCCGCCATAACGCCGATTGGTCGTCCCGTCGGCCTGACGAAAGGCCTCGAAAATGCCCTGCTGATGCTCTGGCGCGATGCCGATCCCCGAGTCGCGCACGCTGAACACGATGCCCGCACCCGGCTGCCGGGAGACGATCATGCTGACCGCGCCCGCTTCGGTAAATTTGATCGCGTTGGACAGCAGGTTCTTGAGAATCTGTTCCAGACGCTGGCGATCGGTGAACAGCATGGTCGGCGCGCCCGCCTGTATATCGACCGTGAACGCCAGTTTCTTCTCGGTGGCCAGCGGCTGGAACAAGGTGCGCAAGCCTTCCACGAGGCGCGGCACGCTGCTGTTTTCCGGGCGCACTTCAAGCTTGCCGGCTTCGACTTTGGAGATGTCCAGAATGTCGTTGATCAGGTTCAACAGGTCGTTGCCTGCCGAATAGATCGATTCGGCGAACTTGACCTGCTCGACCGTCAGGTTCTCTTTAGGGTTCTCGGCCAGCAGTTTGGCGAGAATCAACGAACTGTTGAGCGGCGTGCGTAGTTCGTGGGACATGTTGGCGAGAAATTCGGATTTGTACTTGCTGGAGCGTTGCAGCTCGTCTGCCCGGGCCTGCAATTCAGACTGAGCGATATTCAACTCTTCATTTTTACGGTCCAGCGCGTCGCGCTGTTCAGCCAGAGCCTTGCTCTGTTCGGCCAGTTGCTCGTTAGTCTGTTCCAGTTTGGCCTGCTGGGTTTCCAGGTGCGTCTGCGACTCCTTGAGAATACGCGACTGCTCTTCCAGTTCTTCGTTGGCGGTGCGCAACTCTTCCTGCTGCACCTGCAATTCTTCGTTGAGCTGCTGGGTTTCGGCGAGCACTTCCTGCAAACGCTGGCGATAACGAGCGGCTTCGATGGAGGTGCCGACGTTGTCGGACACCAGTTCGAGAAACTCGACGTCCTGCTCGGTCAACGGCCGCAAAAAGCCCAGTTCGATAACCCCGTTGATCTGATCGTCGTTACTGGTCGGCACCACGATCACGCTGCGGGGTGATCCTTCACCGAGACCGGAGGCCACTTTGAAATAGCTTTCCGGCAATTCGTCGAGGGTGATGATCCGTTTCTGGCGCGCAGCCTGACCGACGATGCCCTCATCGCTGTGGATGATTTGCGCCTGCTGTTCCTGCTCGCGGGAAAAACCGTAAGAAGCCACGCGCGCCAGACCGCCATGCTCCTGCCGGATATAAACGGCAGCCACCGAAGCGCCGAGGTAGCGGGTCAGAAACTGCAATATATGATTGCCGAGCATGTTGAGGGTCAGTTGCCCAAGCACCTGCTCCGCCAGCTCGCTCTGACCATTGCGCAGCCAGGCGACTTTCTGCAGACGCTCGGCGTTGATTTCCTGCAACCTCAGGTTTTCACTGTAGGTGTCCGACAGCGACAGCAAGTCTCTGCGGCCTATATAAGCCAGGATACCGCTGACAATCACCACGAAAATCAGGTACAGCGAAACCGAAAGAACAGTGCTGTGCGTGACCTCGGCGTTACGGGTCAGGCGAAGTTGCTGCTCCATTTCCACCGCTTGCTCATACTCGGTGCGGATCTGATCGGTGATGCGCTTGCCGCGCCCGGCCAGCACGGGCGTCTGAAAGTCGCCGTTGGTGCGCCGCAGATCGATCATCTCCTGAGCAAACGCATTCCACTCTTGCTGCAGGGTGGATAGGCGCCGGAATCGGTCCTGTTGCGTCGGGTTGTCTTCCACCAGCTTCTTCAGGCCCTCCAGCTCGGCTGCGAGCAAAGGCTTGGCCACCTCGTAGGGGTCAAGGAAGTGCTGATCGCCGGTCAGCAGAAAACCGCGCATGCCGGTTTCCATGTCGATGGAGAGCTTCATCGAGCGGTTGGTGTTATTAATGACCCGGTCTGTGTGCTCGACCCACTGTATTGCCGACAGCAGATAACTGATCAACAGAATGAAGAAGACTGCGCTCAGCACTCCCACACCCAACGGCAAGCCTACGTTACGTCCCAGTAACTTGCGAAAGCGCAGCTCGTCGACGACAGACGTCCGATTCATGAAATATCCCTGGCAAATGGATCAAAACGACAGAGTTTGCCGCAAACCTGCGAAAAACACTCTCATTTCTCACTTAGAGGATTGAAATTTCACACATAAATCGGCGATAAGCTCGCGAACATCTGTGTGCGTGACGCATGGACCGTGAATTGTCGCCACGATTCCCGGTATTTGTTCAACGATTGAACTTCCTTGGCGTTTTTACTTACTGATACATAGACTGTAACGATCGCGTACAGAACAGGCTCGGTCATGCCGAGCCAACAGAGCAGAATGCCAGGCATTCACCGCTGTTTCAGTTTCAACCCCATTCAAGGCTTTAAGGAGTCAACCATGCCGGACGCAGCGAGCACCATCCTTGTGGTCGAGGACGACACCATTGTGCGCATGCTGATTGTCGACGTGCTCGAAGAGCTGGAATACAGCGTCCTCGAGGCCGAAGATGCTACCTCCGCACTGAAGCTGGTGATGGATTCCGCCAATCGCATCGACCTGCTGATGACCGATCAGGGGCTGCCCGACATGAAGGGCACCACGCTGGCCATGAAGGTTATCGAACTGCGCCCGCAGCTGCCGGTCCTGTTCGCCAGCGGCTATTCCGAAAACATCGACGTTCCGCCCGGCATGCACTCCATTGGCAAGCCGTTCTCCATCGACCAGTTGCGCGACAAGGTAAAAAGCATTCTTGTCTAGTCTCGACGCTGCCTCTGCCCCTCCCCGCCAAGACACAAAAAACCGGTTGCTGATCATCGGCTACGTCTGGCCCGAGCCGCGCTCGTCTGCAGCCAGCGGGCACATGATGCAGCTGATACAGTGCTTTCTCGAGCACGACTGGCAGATCACGTTTGCCAGTCCGGCCACGGAAGGCGAGCACCGCGCCGATCTGGTCAGCCTGGGCATTCAGGAGGTTCGAATAGCCCTTAACAGTGGCACGTTCGACACCTTTGTTGCCGGGCTGCAGCCCCACGTGGTGCTGTTCGATCAGTTCATGATCGAAGAGCAATTCGGCTGGCGCGTCGAGCAGCAATGCCCGGACGCCCTGCGCATTCTGGAGACTTCTGATTTCCAGAGCCTGCGTCATGCTCGGCATCAGATGCTCAAAGAGCGGCCAGACGATCTGAACGGTCTTTTCGAATCGTCAGACGCCGAATTGTTCCGGCAGATCGCCGCCAGCGACCTGGCACAGCGCGAGGTTGCTTCGCTGTATCGCTGCGACCTCAACCTGATGACGTCAGACGTGGAGATCGACTTGCTGACCGCTCAGTTCGGGCTGCCGGAGTCGTTGCTGCACTGGTGCCCATTGATGATCGACGGCGTGCCTGATAACGCCAGGCCGTTCGATGAGCGCGCGCACTTTCTGAGCATCGGCAATTTCCGCCACGCGCCCAACTGGGACGCCGTGCTCTGGATGAAAACCGCCATCTGGCCGTTGATCAGACACCAACTGCCCGACGCGCAACTGCACATCTACGGGGCTTACACGCCGCCCAAGGCCACTGCGCTACACAATGCCGCGCAGGGTTTTCACATCATGCAGTGGGCCGAAGATGCGTTGCAGGTCATGTCGCAAGCACGCGTCTGCCTGGCCCCATTGCGCTTCGGCGCCGGCATCAAGGGCAAACTGATGGACGCCATGCTGTGCGGCACCCCGTCAGTGACCACGCCCATTGGTGCAGAAGCCATGAGCGGCGGGCTGCCATGGCCGGGCCTGATCGCCAGCGAACCGGCGCAGATCGCCGCGTCGGCCGTCCAGCTCTACCGCGACCGCAGGGCGTGGCTGGAAGCGCAACGCGCCGGCTGGGTACTGCTGCAGGCACGCTACCGGCACCAGCAGCACAGTACCAGCCTGATAGAACGCATCGAAGCGCTGCGCAGCAACCTGCCAGCCCATCGATTGGCCAACTTCACCGGCGCCATGCTTCGGCATCACCATCACAAAAGCACCAAATACATGGCGCAATGGATCGAAGCCAAGAATCGCCACAAGGATGAAAACAGCTAAGCCGGTTTGCGCAGCAGGTACGTATCCATGATCCAGCCCTTGCGGCTGCGTGCTTCGGCCCGCAGCCGCTTGATCGGCTCACAGACATCATCGAGCTTGCCAGCGATCAGTATTTCGTCAGGCGTGCCCAGATAGGCGCCCCAATAGATGTCCAGCCCCTGCCCGACGTGCCGCTCGAAGCTGCAATGCGCGTCGAGCATCACCACCACATTGTCTGGCACGTAGTCTGGCATGTCGTCGCTCATTGCCGCCAGGCGTCGGCCGGTGGTGATGTGGATCGACTCACCGATCCGGTTGAGCGGTATCCGATGCCGGGCTACCAGCGCCTGGACGCTGGTAATGCCGGGAATCACCTGATAGTCGAACGCCTCCCTGCCCCGCGCCAGCACCCGGTCCAGAATACGCAGCGTGCTGTCGTACAACGACGGATCGCCCCACACCAGAAATGCGCCGACCTGCTGCTCGTTCAGCTCATCACCGATCAGCCGTTCGAATAACACCGCGCGTTGCTCATGCCAGTGCTCGATGCCGCGCGCGTAATGCTCTGAATCGTTTTCGCGCCGAGGGTCCTGAACCTGCACGATCCGGTAATGCTGATGGGTGATATAGCGCTCGCAGACAGCCTTGCGCAGTTGCAGCAGCTGGTCGTCGATATAGCCCTTGTCGAGCACGAAAATCACCCCGGCACGATTCAGGGCGTTGATCGCCTGCACGGTAATCTGCTCGGGGTCACCAGCGCCCATGCCGATCAGAAGAATCTGTTTCATCGAGCGGTACACTCCCGTGTGGCGAATCATGGCGAACGCCTGATCGCAGGCGATAGTTGGCTGACGATTGCGCATTGATGTAAAAAATCAGGCACATTATGGCCCTGGCACTTGCTGAACATGACGACGCCATGAATAAAACAACAAGAATTGCAGACCCTTCCTACGAGCTGATGGACGATCACAACGGCCTGTCGATCATCTATCGCGAGCACGGTTTCCCCTGCCCGCTGGTGCGCTGGCACTTCCACAAGGAATACGAGCTGCACCTTATTGTCGCCAGTTCCGGCAAAGTCTTTGTCGGCGACTACATCGGTAATTTCAACCCTGCCAGCCTGTTTCTCACCGGTCCTAATCTGCCGCACAACTGGATCAGCCAGATCGAAGAGGGTCAGGTGGTTCCCAAGCGCGACATGCTGGTCAATTTTACCGATGAATTGCTGGAACGCGGCAATCAGGTGTTTGCCGAGCTCAGAACCCTCACGCCACTGCTGGAGCGCGCCCGCTACGGCATCGAATTCCGCTGCAAGCGCACGATTCGCCAGGCAATGAAGCAGATGCAGAAGATCGCTGATTCAAGCGGGGTCACGCGCCTGGGGCACTTTTTCATTCTGCTCGAGTTGCTGGCTAGCAGCGACGACTACCAGTTGCTGTCGGGCACGGCAGTCGCGCATACCGCCGACGAACACAGTGTCGACCGCACCAACCGCGCCGTGGACTATATTTTTGCCCATTACAGCCGCGAACTGCCGCTGGAGGAAGTCGCGGACTATCTGGGCATGAAGCCGACCTACTTTTCCAGAGTGTTCAAGCAGGCCACCGGGCGCTGCTTCGTGGAGTTCGTCAACCGGTTGCGCATCAGCAAGTCCTGTGAGCTGCTGGCCGATGGCGACAAACCCGTGACCGACGTGTGTTTCGAGTCGGGCTTCAACAACATTTCCAACTTCAACCGGCGCTTTCAGCAGCTCAAGGGCATGACGCCCTCGCACTATCGCCGCCTCGCCGTACAGCGTCTGACCGAGCAAAACCTGTACTGATTTGCCCCTCGCCGCGCAATCTTCGTCTACGCTGCCATTGCCTCAAAGCGTGTCCGAGGGCGATTGCGCGGCATCGCTGCTCAATTGGCGTGTGCAAAAAAGTATCAGCCGGAGTGCGGTGCAGGATTTGTCTTTCAGACCGAACGCCGTTGTAATCAGCGCACATCTTCCTCACCTCCGGAAGAGAAAAAAACAATAACCATCCTTCTACTGCTCACTGGGCGTGGAAGAGGAGTGATCAATGAAGACCTCAGCAAAACTTCTGCTCGCCAGTTCCGTCCTCAGTACCTGTTTCGTGTTCAGTGGCAGCGCCACGGCCGGCACCGTGACCATCGCCACGGTCAACAACAGCGACATGATCCGCATGCAACGCCTCTCCAGCGAGTTTGAAAAGACTCACCCCGATATCAAACTCAAGTGGGTGGTACTCGAAGAAAACGTCCTGCGCCAGCGTCTGACCACGGACATTGCCACCAAGGGCGGCCAGTTTGATGTGCTGACCATCGGCATGTACGAGGCGTCGCTCTGGGGTCAGAAAGGCTGGCTGCAGGAAATGAAGGACTTGCCGGCCAGCTACGCGCTGGATGACGTCTTCCCGTCGGTACGCGACGGTCTGTCAGTGGACGGCAAGCTGTTCGCCCTGCCGTTCTACGCCGAAGCGTCGATCACCTATTACCGCACCGACCTGTTCAAGGCAGCCGGTCTGACCATGCCGGAGCGCCCGACCTGGACGCAGATTGCCGAGTTCGCCGGCAAACTGACCGACAAATCCAAGGAACAGTACGGCCTCTGCCTGCGCGGCAAGGCGGGCTGGGGCGAGAACATGGCGCTGATCACCACGCTGGCCAACGCCTACGGTGGACGCTGGTTCGATGAGCAGTGGAAACCGCAGTTCGATCAGCCAGAGTGGAAGGACGCGCTGAATTACTACGTCAACACCCTGAAACAGTCCGGCCCGCCGGGCGCATCGAGCAACGGCTTCAACGAAAACCTTGCGCTGTTCAACAGCGGCAAGTGCGCGATCTGGGTAGACGCCAGCGTCGCCGGCTCGTTCGTCACCGACAAGAAGCAAAGCAAGGTGGCTGACAACGTAGGCTTTACCTACGCACCGCATGAGGTGACCGACAAGGGCTCTTCATGGCTGTATTCGTGGTCGCTGGCGATCCCGACCAGTGCCAAGAATGCAAAAGATGCTGCCGAGTTCACTCAGTGGGCGACCTCGAAAGAGTACGCCAGGCTGGTCGCCGACACCGACGGCGTGTCCAACGTACCGCCGGGCACCCGCGCCTCGACCTACACCGACGAGTACAAGAAAGCCGCACCGTTTGCCAACATCACCCTGGAATCGCTGAAGGTGGCCAATCCCAAGGCGCCAACGCTCAAACCCGTGCCTTATGTCGGGATTCAACTGGTCACCATCCCTGAGTTCCAGGCCATCGGCACCAGTGTCGGCCAGCAGTTCTCTGCCGCACTGATCGGCCAGGCCACGGTTGAAAAAGCCTTGGCCAATGCACAAACCGCTACCGAGCGGGACATGAAACGCGCGGGTTACCCGAAGAAGTAAACGTCCGGCATCAGGGCGCAGGCTGCGGCTTGCGCTCTGTCGCCCACTTGCGCATCACCTCGTGCAATCCGGTTCGGAGCTCCCCATGACTACCTCAGCCACTCCTGAACGCACGGACCTGTCCGGCGATCAGCCCCCACTCAAGCAACATCGATTCAAACCGGGCTGGTTTCTGGTCAGCCCTTCCGTCGCGCTGCTGCTGATCTGGATGATCGTGCCGCTGGGCATGACCATTTATTTCTCGCTGATTCGTTACAACCTGCTGTCACCGGGCGAAAACGAGTTCGTCGGGCTGGAGAATTTTCAGTATTTCGTCACCGACAGCGGCTTTTTGCCCGGCGCCGGCAACACCCTGTTGCTGGTCGGCAGTGTGCTGGCGATCAGTGTGATCCTCGGTATGCTGATTTCGGCGCTGCTCGAGGCCAGCGAATTCTTTGGTCGCGGCATCGTGCGCGTCCTGCTGATCTCGCCTTTCTTCATCATGCCGACGGTCAGCGCCCTGATCTGGAAAAACCTGATCTTTCATCCGGTGTCCGGCGTGCTGGCTGCGGTATGGAAGTTTTTCGGTGCCGAGCCGATCGATTGGTTCGCGCATTATCCGATGCTGTCGATCATTATCACTGTGTCCTGGCAATGGCTGCCATTCGCCATTCTGATCCTGATGACCGCCATGCAGTCGCTGGATCAGGAGCAAAAGGAAGCAGCGCGCCTGGATGGTGCCGGTCCCATTGCGATCTTCTGGCACCTGACCTTGCCGCATCTGGCTCGCCCTATCGCGGTCGTGGTGATGATCGAGACGATCTTCCTGCTCTCGGTGTTCGCTGAAATCTTTACCACCACCAATGGCGGGCCGGGTTTTGCCTCGACCAACCTCGCGTACCTGATCTACATCCAGGCGCTGCTGCAGTTCGACGTCGGCATGGCCTCGGCGGGCGGCCTTATCGCCGTGGTCATTGCCAACATCGCGGCGATCATCCTGATCCGGATGATCGGCAAAAACCTCACCGACAAGTCATGAGGACCTTGCCATGATGACCCTCAAGCAATCACGCCGCCTGCAAAGCCTGCTGCTCGGAACCCTGTCCTGGATTATCGCCGCAGTGGTGTTTTTCCCGATCTTCTGGATGGTGCTGACCAGCTTCAAGACCGAGATCGACGCCTTCGCCACGCCGCCGCAACTGTTCTTCACCCCGACGCTGGAGAACTATCTGCACATTCAGGAGCGCAGCGACTACTTTCACTTTGCCTGGAACTCGGTGCTGATTTCCTTCAGCGCCACCGCCCTGGCAATGCTGATCGCCATACCGGCGGCTTACTCCATGGCGTTCTTCGAAACCAAGCGGACCAAAAGCACGCTGCTGTGGATGCTCTCGACCAAGATGCTGCCGCCGGTGGGCGTGCTGATGCCCATCTACCTGCTGGCCAAGACCTTCGGCCTGCTGGATTCGCGGTTGGCACTGATCATCATTTACACGCTGATCAACCTGCCGATCGTGGTCTGGATGATCTACACCTACTTCAAGGACATTCCCGGTGAAATCCTCGAAGCGTCGCGACTGGACGGAGCCAGCACCCGCCAGGAAATCTTCCGGGTACTGATGCCGATCTGCAAGGGCGGCCTGGCTTCGACTGCGCTGCTGTCGCTGATCCTGTGCTGGAACGAGGCGTTCTGGTCACTGAACCTCACCTCGTCCGCCGCCGCGCCGCTGACCGCCCTGATCGCGTCCTACTCCAGCCCCGAAGGGTTGTTCTGGGCCAAGCTGTCAGCGGTGTCGACCCTGGCGTGCGCACCCATCCTGATTTTCGGCTGGATCAGTCAGAAACAACTGGTTCGCGGCCTGTCGTTCGGCGCTGTCAAATAGCCCGGCCCAAAGAATAAAAAGGAGTCCACCATGGCTAACCTCAGCATCAGAAACCTGCAAAAAGGCTTTGACGGTCATCAGATCATCAAGGGCATCGATCTGGACGTGAAAGACCGGGAATTCGTGGTTTTCGTCGGCCCGTCGGGCTGCGGCAAATCCACCCTGCTGCGGCTGATCGCCGGGCTGGAGGAAGTCACCTCCGGCACCATCGAACTCGATGGCCGCGACATCACCCAGGTCACTCCGGCCAAACGCGATCTGGCGATGGTGTTTCAGACCTACGCGCTGTATCCGCACATGACGGTCGGCAAGAACCTGTCGTTTGCACTGGACCTGGCCGGTGGCGACAAGGCCGAGATCAAGAAGAAAGTCGACGAAGCGGCCCGCATTCTGGAACTCGGCCCGCTACTGGAGCGCAAGCCCAAGCAACTGTCCGGTGGTCAGCGCCAGCGTGTGGCGATTGGCCGGGCCATCGTGCGCAACCCGAAAATCTTCCTGTTCGACGAACCGTTGTCCAACCTCGATGCCGCGTTGCGCGTACAGACCCGACTCGAACTGTCACGGCTGCACAAAGAGTTGCAGGCGACGATGATCTACGTCACCCACGATCAGGTCGAAGCCATGACGCTGGCCGACAAAGTGGTGGTGCTCAACGGCGGCAAGGTCGAGCAGGTCGGCTCGCCGCTGGAGCTGTATCACCACCCTGCCAACCTGTTTGTGGCCGGTTTTCTCGGCACGCCGAAAATGGGCTTCCTCAAAGGCAAGATCAGCCGGGTGAGCGGCACAGAATGCGAAGTCGAACTGGACGCCGGCACGCGCATCAACCTGCCGGTCAACGGCGCAGGGCGAAGTGTCGGTGACGCGGTCACCCTGGGCATTCGTCCGGAACACTTGAACCTGGCGCAGGACGGCGATTGCCAGTTGCAGGTCATCGCCGATGTCAGCGAACGCCTGGGCAGTGATACGTATTGCCACGTGCGAACCCGCTCTGGTGAGCCGCTGACTCTGCGTATTCGTGGCGATCTGGCCAGCCAGTACGGCGAAACGCTGAACCTGCATCTGGATAGCGCCCATTGCCACCTGTTCGACGCACAAGGTCTGGTGATTGCCAAAACCTTGCAGACCGTCGCTGCCTGAGTCCCGGAGAACCCTGTCATGTCCGCTCAACACATCAAGCTGAACAAGAAGAATCTGTCACAGCTGGACGCTGATATCGCCCTGCCCGCCTACGCCGTAGAAAACACTCGCCAGGGCATTGCCCACATCGGGGTCGGTGGTTTCCATCGTGCGCATCAGGCGTTTTACACCGATGCGCTGATGAACAGTGGCGAAGGCCTGGACTGGAGCATCTGCGGGGTCGGCCTGCGACCAGAAGACCGCGCCGTGCGCGATGCCCTGGCCGAACAGGATTACCTGTACACGCTCTATGAACTGGGCGATACGCCGGACACCAAAACCCGCATCATTGCCTCGATCAGCGGCATGTTGCTGGCCGAAGACAGCCCACAGGCGCTGATCGACACGCTGTCCAGCCCAGAGATTCGCATCGTCTCGCTGACCATCACCGAAGGCGGCTATTGCATCGACGACAGCAACGGCCAGTTCATGGCCCACCTGCCGCAGATCCAGCACGACCTGACCAACCCGGAGCAGCCGAAAACCGTATTCGGTTTCCTCTGCGCAGCGCTGGCGCGTCGCCGTGACGAAGGTACGCCGGCGTTTACTGTCATGTCCTGCGATAACCTGCCGCATAACGGCGCAGTGGCGCGCAAGGCGCTGCTGACCTTCGCGGCCCTGCGCGACGCTGCGCTGCACGACTGGATCGCTGCCAACGTCACATTCCCCAACGCCATGGTCGACCGCATCACGCCGATGACCAGCGCAGCCCATCGCCAGCAGCTGGCCGATGACAAGCACATCGACGACGCCTGGCCGGTGGTCTGTGAACCGTTCGTGCAATGGGTGCTGGAAGACAAGTTCGTCAGCGGCCGACCTGCCTGGGAACACGTCGGCGTGCAGTTCACTGACGACGTCACGCCCTACGAAGAGATGAAGATCAAACTGCTCAACGGCAGCCATCTGGCTCTGACATACCTGGGCTTTCTGAAGGGCTACCGTTTTGTGCACGAGACCATGAACGATCCACTGTTCGTGCGTTACATCCGCGCCTATATGGACCTGGATGTCACCCCGCAACTGGCCTCGGTGCCCGGTATCGATCTGGAAGGTTACAAGGACACGCTGATCGAGCGTTTCTCCAATCAGGCGATTGCCGATCAGTTGGAGCGGGTGTGTTCGGACGGCTCGTCGAAATTCCCGAAATTCACCATACCGACCATCAACCGGCTGATCGTCGATCAGGGCAATCTCGAGCGCGCTTCGCTAGTCGTCGCGGCCTGGGCGCTGTACCTGAAGGGCGTCGACGAAAAAGACGCGGTCTACAAAATTCCCGACCCGCGCGCCGAGTTCTGTCAGGCACTGGTGGCTGATGACGCACTGATTACCCAGCGCTTGCTGAACGTCGAAGAGATCTTCGGCCTGGCTATTCCACAATCCGCCGAGTTCGTCGCGGCCTTCGAGCAAAACCTCCGTGATCTACGCGAACTGGGTGTGAGTGGCACACTGGAAAAACTGCTGGCCAAAAGCCTCTGAGGGACGCGCCATGTTTCTTGGCATCGATTGCGGGACCCAAGGCACCAAAGCGCTGCTACTGGATGCCGAAAACGGCAAGGTGCTGGGCGAAGGTTCAGCGCCGCACAGCCTGATCAGCGACCACAACGGTCGTCGTGAACAGGACGTGCAGCAATGGCTGAATGCGCTGCAGCAGGCGGTCCGCGAAGCGTTGGCGCTGGCCGACGTCTCCGGGCAACAGATTCAGGGCATCGGCGTTTCCGGCCAGCAGCACGGGCTGGTGCTGCTCGACGATCGGGGCCAGGTACTGCGTCCGGCGAAACTCTGGTGCGACACCGAGTCGGCCCCGGAAAACCAGCGTCTGCTGGAGTATCTGGGCGGCGCACAGGGCTCCTTGCAGCGCCTGGGTCTGGTCATCGCGCCGGGTTATACCGTGTCCAAACTGCTGTGGACCAAAGAACAGTATCCGCAGGTGTTCGAACGTATCGACAAAGTACTGCTGCCGCATGATTACCTTAATTACTGGCTGACCGGGCGCGCCTGCACGGAATACGGCGATGCATCGGGCACCGGCTATTTCAACGTTCGCAGCCGCGAGTGGGACCTGCCGCTGCTGGCCCACATCGACCCGAGCGGCCGACTCGGCAAGGCGTTGCCGGACTTGCTGGAAGCCGACGCGCCGGTTGGCACGCTGCTTCCCGAAATCGCCGCGCTGCTGGGCCTGAACCCGGCCGCGCGGGTGTCCAGCGGTGGCGGCGACAACATGATGGGCGCAATCGGCACCGGCAACATTCAGCCGGGGCTGATCACCATGAGCCTCGGCTCGTCGGGCACGGTGTACGCCTATGCCGCTGAGGCACGGGTCAGCGAGCATGAGTCGGTGGCTACGTTTTGCTCATCGACAGGCGGCTGGCTGCCGTTGATCTGCACCATGAACCTGACCAACGCGACTTCGGCCATTCGCGAGCTGTTTGCGCTGGATATCAAGGGCTTCAATCAGGCGGTCGCTCAGTCACCTATTGGTGCTGAAGGTGTGCTGATGCTGCCCTTCCTCAACGGTGAGCGCGTGCCGGCCCTGCCCGACGCTACCGGCAGCATCATCGGACTGGACAGCACCAACCTGACACAGGCCAACCTGAGCCGGGCGGTGGTCGAGGGCACTACATTCGGGCTGCGTTACGGGCTCGATCTGCTGCGGGACAGCGGTATCAGAAGCGAGAAAATCCGACTGATCGGCGGCGGCTCGAAAAGCGCGGTGTGGCGGCAGATCGTTGCTGACATCATGGACACGCCGGTGATCTGTACCGATCATTCAGAGGCCGCAGCGTTGGGCGCGGCGATCCAGGCGGCCTGGTGCGTCGCGAGGAGCACTGGCGAGACGCTAAGCCTGCAACAACTCTGCGACCGTTGCGTCAGTCTCGATCAGGGCAGCGAAACCCGTCCTGTCAGGCAGAATGTGGCGGCTTATCAGCAGGTTTACCAGCGCTACCAGGCACAGCTACATCAGGCACAATAACGCGAAGTTTGAACCCGGTCTTTTCATGGAGCACTTATGTTTCTGGTTTGCGGCGAAGCACTGTTCGATATTTTCACCCGCCCTGACGACGGCGGCTCTCTCAACAGACTAGGGTTCGACGCAATTGCCGGTGGTTCGCCGTTCAACGTCGCCATCGGCCTGCGTCGTCTGGGCGTGGAGGCTGGCCTGTTCGCCGGGCTATCCACCGACTATCTGGGCCGTCGTTTGCGGGCGGTGCTGGAGCAGGAAACGGTCGCGGCCGAGCACCTGATCGATTTCGATGCGCCCACCACGCTGGCCATGGTGGCGGTGGGCAGCGACGGTTCGCCCACCTACAGCTTTCGCGGCGATGGTTGCGCAGATCGACAACTGCGCCTTGAGCACCTGCCTGCGCTGGGCGAGCAGGTCCGCGGGGTTCACGTGGGCTCGTTCTCACTGGTCGTGCAGCCGATTGCCGACACGTTGCTGGCACTGGTCGCCCGGGAAAGCGCCAACCGGCTGATCTCGCTCGACCCCAACGTGCGCCTCAACCCGGCGCCGGACATTCAGCGCTGGCGCACCCAGGTGGCGGCCTTTGCCGAACATGCTCATCTGATCAAGGTCAGCGACGAAGACCTGCACCTGCTGTATCCGGACAGTGATGCGCAGCAACTGGCAGAGGGCTGGTTAGGTAAGCAGACTCAACTGGTGATCGTGACCCGAGGCACACAGGGCGCCAGCGTGTTCACCCGCCAGCATGGCACCTGGTCGGTGCCCGCCAAAACCGTGGTGACGGCGGATACGGTGGGCGCTGGAGATACATTTCAGGCGGCGCTGTTGACGTTCCTGAGTGAACGCCAGCTGGACACGCCAGAGGCGCTGTCAACGCTGTCGAAAGAAACCCTGAACGAAATGCTGAATTTTGCCGTCGGCGCAGCTGCGCTGACCTGTACCAAGGTCGGCCCGGATCTGCCGTATCGGCATCAATTGGGGTAAAAAGCTTCAGAAAAAGACAAGAGACCGTGCAGCTCCATTCCTGCTGCGCTGCATCGAGCATAGCCTTCGTGAGCAAGCTCACTCCCACAATCGGAGTGCATTCCGATTGTGGGAGTGAGCTTGCTCACGAAGGGGCCATTACAGTCAACGAACAAACAACTGAACAGGCTACCTCGATCAGGCCACCATTCCGGCCTTGATCCCTCTGATGCGCGTATTGATATCATCCGCCACATCGTTCTGCTTGTCCTTGAGCGCGTCCTGGACTTTCTGGTCGATCGCCAATTGGTCCTGAGGCGCCATGGCGTCGTAGGATTTCTGGCTGATGCCGGTCAGTTTCTCGCGCACTTTCTCTTCAGCTGTCTGCTTCAGAGCGTCCATGAATTTCTGTTCTACCGAACCTGTCGACCCGGTGTCAGTGGTGCTGGCAACGTTAGCTATCGATCCCGTGAAACCGTTATCACGATCCCCCGTCTTCTCCGACAGCGACGTATCACCGGCAGATTTGAGGTTGATCATCATGCGGGCGAAAGATTCGTTGTAACCGCTGCTGTCCTGCTTGCTGTCTTGCGATGTCGAGTTGCCGATTTGCTGAGTGACCGGGGCTGTACCTGAAGTCAGGCCAGCAGCGGCGACCGCGCTGAAAGCGTCCTGAGACACCTCGTCCACAGTCTTGCGCCCGCCAACCGCTCGGGACACCAACTGCTCAAGCGCATTTGTGCCAATAATCATCTTTCACCTCCCGATGAACATGCTGCGCAAGTTCAACAGCAAGTCCAGTGCCAAGTACGCGTGAAATAGCTAACCCGTTGATTTGCATGGCGTCGCCTGAAGACGCCCGACCAGCCACCGTCAAAAAACAGCCAGGCATTGCCGCTAGTGGCAGCGGCAAGCGGCAAGCGGCAAGCGGCAATCTAAAGGCTCCTGGCTTGAAGCTTGCCGCTTGAAACTTGCAGCTGCTCCATCGGCACCGGCGCCGAAAAATAGTAACCCTGTGCCTGCGCTGCGCCGATCTCGCGCAGCAGCTCCAGGGTTTCCAGGTCCTCGACGCCTTCGGCCACCACGGTCAGGTCCAGCGATTCGGCCATGCGCACAATCGCGCGGACGATGGCACGACTGCGCACGCTGGACGCCAGGCCGAGGATGAACGACTTGTCGATCTTCAAGCCGCTGAAATGATACTGATGCACATAGCTGAGGGATGAAAAGCCAGCGCCGAAGTCATCGAGCATCACCGACATGCCTTGATCCGCCAGTTGCTTCATGGACAGCCGTGCCTGCTCGGGATCAGCGACCAGCGCGCCTTCGGTCAGCTCCAGACACAGGCGTCCGGGCGCAACGCCCTGTTCAGCGAGCATGGCCAGCACTTCGGCGGCAAAGGCCGGGCGGGTAATGCTGTAGCTGGAGCAGTTCACATGCACGGGCGGCCAGTCGCCGTTCTCGGGCTGAGCGAGAATGGTGATGACCTGCTTGAGCATGTACAGGTCGAGGCGGCCGATCAGTCGCAGCCCCTCCAGCGCCGGCAGGAAACTTTCCGGCGCGATGATGCGCCCGTCCGGCTGCCGCCAGCGGATCAGCGCTTCCAGCGCCAGCAACTCGCCTGTGGCGGTGCAGATTACCGGCTGGAAATGCGGGATCAGTTGATCCGTGCATTTCAGGGCCGTGCGTAACGCGCCTTCCTGCTCGACCTGATCCAGTACTTCACGGCGCAACGCCTGGTTGAACACCGCAAAGCTGTCGCGCCCGCCATTCTTGACGCGATACATGGCGGTATCCGCGTCACGCAAAAGGTCGGCAGGTTCTTGATGAAACTGGCGATCAGCGCCCACCACACCGATGCTGCACGACGAAAACACCGTGTGATCGTCGATCACAAACGGCTGCTCGAACGCGGTCAGTATCCGCTGGGCGATATCCACGCCTACTTGCAGCGCGGCATTGATGCCCAGCACGGCAAACTCGTCGCCGCCCAGTCTGGCCAGCAGATCACCTTCGCGCATGCAACTGCGCAATCGCTCGGCGGCCTGAATCAGCAAGATGTCGCCGCAGTGATGCCCGAGGCTGTCATTGATCATCTTGAAACGGTCCAGATCGATGAACATGACAATCAGTTGCCGGTCCTGAACGCAGAAGTCCTGCCACGCCTGCTTCAGACGTTGTTGCAACTGGCTGCGGTTCGGCAGACCGGTCAACGAGTCGTGAGAGTTTTCGTATTGAAGCCGGGCATTGGCCTGATCCAGCTCACGGGTGCGGTCGCGGACGCGGGCCTCGAGCCGCAGATTGGCGGTGTGGATCGCCTCGGCGGCGCTGCGCCGCGAGAGTGCGGTGTCGATGTGACGGGAAACGAAAGTCAGCAGCTCCTGGTCACGCAATGTGTAGCTGACCGATTTGGAATAACTCTGCACCACCAGCACGCCCCGTACATCGTCGCCGTCGAACAATGGAATACCGAGCCAGGAAGAGGAACGACTGGACTTTTTCTGCACCTCTATTTCACCCAGGCGTTCAAGCTTGCGCGCGTTCTCGTAATCGATCAGGCACGGTCGGCGCTGACCGATCACATATTCGGTGAACCCCCGCTGCCCGCGCCGGGAACGGGGTGATGTGAGCTGGTATTCATCGATGTAATACGGGAAAGTGACTTCGCCCGTTGCGTTGTCGTAAAGCGCGATGTAGAAATTGAGCGCCACCAGCAGCTCGCCGACGATGGTATGCAGGCTGTGAAACAGCTCGTTCATGTCTCCGGGCTGGCTGGAAAGCTCGGCGATGCGAAACAACGCACGCTGCAAGTGTTCGGCGCGCTCCCGGTCCTGCACTTCCTGCCTGAGCGCGTCATTGGCAGCCGACAGTTGCTGGGTGCGCAGCATCACGGTCTGTTCCAGATCGGTACGGCGTAACAGCCTGTCCAGCGCCATCGCCACATGACGCGAAACCACCGAAAACAAGGCGCGGTCCGGCGAACTGTAAACCCGGGACACGTCGTAGACCTGCATCGCGACCATGCCGAACACCTCATCCGAGGCATTTTTCAGCGGCGCGCCCATCCAGAACTCGGGACGACGGCCGACGCAGAAAAAACGTCCCTGAGCCTGCGCCTGCTCGATACAAGAGGCCCCCAGAAACAAAGGCTCCCCGGACAGCAACACATGGCCGGTGAGCGAAATTCGATTGACGTCGAGAAACTCGAACGCCTCCGGTGCCAGCGCCTCGTCATCGAAGCGGTCGATGTAGTAGGGATAGGTGATCCTGCCGGTTTGTCGATCATAGAGCGCGAGGTAAAAGTTCTCGGCGTCAATCAATGTGGCCAGTTGCTCGTGAATCCCGCGAAGAAAGGCACCCCGATCCAGCGTGGAACTGGCCAGCAGGCTGATCTCGTAAAGTACCCGTTGGGTGTTCTGGGCCCGTACCAGCGCTGCCGTCTGCAACAGCGAACCCAGTTGGACAGCGAGGTCATTCAACAATGTGTTGCCTTGCTCGGCAACGGGCGCCAGAACCCAGCCCAACACGGCCTCGCCCTTTCCAGCCACTCTGCAATGCAATTGCCTTTCCGTGCAAAACGGCTCGAAGTCTTCGAACGGAATATGGGCCGGCCAACACGCCTGCCCATCGCCCTGCCCCAGCAGGCATTTCTGTTCACCGGCTGAGTAAGCAGCCCACGCAATGCCCGGTATGAGCAGGCGCGAGGCGCTCAAAAGCGCATCAATGCCCACTTGATCGGAAAACCTGACATGACTGTCAACCGGGGCGACACGCGGATCGGATGCTTCGCTCAGCGAGTGCGGGCCCGTGGCCAGATGATTGACTGTCATGAAAACACCAGATGCGTGGGCCAGCGGCGGTCATATTCAACGGTGATGACCAAAGGTTACAAGCGTGTCGCGGCATTGTTACAAAGTTCAATGTTTTTTGGCAGCGCCCTGTGGGGCTGCGATGCCGACATGTGAGGCAGAACGCATTGCAAAGCGCACATTTGCACACCCGCTGGTCGGATTTCGCTGTTACACCAGCTCAAACACGAAAATACGCGGCTCGACTATGCTGTCGTCCAGCGTTACACCTGTTCAACCCCGAAGGAGACACCCATGGTCAAGACTTACAGCTACGCAGCCCAGTCCGCCAAGGACGTACTGAGACCCTATCAGTTCGAGCGACGTGCCCCCGGCGCTGACGATGTGCAGATCGATATTCTTTATTGCGGCGTTTGCCACTCCGATCTGCATACTGCACGCAATGAATGGCATAACACGCTGTACCCGTCCGTCCCGGGCCACGAAATCGTCGGCCGCGTCAGCGCTGTAGGTGCCGGCGTCAAGACTTTCAAGGTGGGCGACCTCGCCGGGGTCGGCTGCATGGTCGACAGTTGCCAGCACTGTGCGTCCTGCGCCGAAGGTGAGGAGCAGTATTGCGAGAGCGGTTTCACCGGCACTTACAATGGCCCGGTATTCGGCGGTGAAAACACGTTCGGTGGCTATTCCGACACCATCGTGGTCAAGGAAAAGTTCGTTTTGCGCATCTCTCACGATGCCAATCTGGCCGCCGTAGCGCCGCTGCTGTGCGCGGGCATCACCACCTATTCGCCGCTGCGCCACTGGAAAGTCGGCCCCGGCAAGAAAGTGGGGATCGTCGGCCTCGGTGGACTGGGCCACATGGGCGTCAAGATCGCCCACGCCATGGGCGCGCATGTGGTGCTGTTCACCACCTCGCCGGACAAACGCGAAGACGGCCTGCGTCTGGGCGCAGACGAAGTGGTGGTGTCGAAGGACCCGGCACAAATGGCCGCGCAGGCCAACAGCCTGGACTTCATCCTCAACACCGTAGCGGCACCCCACGACCTCGATGCCTTTCTGGCACTGCTCAAACGCGACGGCACCATGACGCTGGTCGGTGCCCCGGCCGAGCCGCACCCGTCTCCAAGCGTCTTCAACCTGATTTTCAAGCGTCGCAGCCTGGCTGGCTCGCTGATCGGCGGCATTCAGGAAACCCAGGAAATGCTCGATTTCTGCGCCGAGCACGGCATCGTGTCCGACATTGAAGTAATTGCCATGCAGGACATCAACGAAGCCTACGAGCGCATGCTCAAAGGCGACGTCAAATACCGTTTCGTCATCGATATGGCCAGCCTCAAGCAGGAAGCTTCAGCGGCCTGAGTGCGTCAAGAACGCCCAAAAAACAACGATGCCAGGGACGGCAATCAAAAAAAACCTTCCGTACGTCGCAACAGGGGAACTGAAACCCTGCATTTGCCCACTGACGCTCCATACTTCATCCATAAGTTGACGATAGCGTTGATCGACCGCAAGGTCGCAGGCGCTAATGACCCGGCACCGGGCCTGCCCCCCCAAAAAAATTTTATTACAAATCAATGACTGCAGTTGACTGCCCTTGGATCTCAAGTTCACGAAATCCTTGCAGATATTGATGGCAACGGACGTTTTAACAGGTGAACGGACTATGAAACAACGAGCGACAGTCATCTGCAAACGTGACGGCCAGATCCTCTACGTGCGCAAACCGAAGTCCAGGTGGGCATTGCCTGGCGGCAAAATCGAGTCTGGCGAAACGCCTGCTCAGGCCGCGATGCGCGAGCTTAGCGAAGAAACAGGGCTGGAAAACCTTGACCTCTCGTACCTTGCTGTCTACGAGAAAGATCAGGTCACTCACTATGTCTTCATGACCCAGGTGCCCAGTTCCATCGAAGCGTCGCCGCAAAACGAGATATCTGCCTGCAAGTGGCTCGCGCCGAAGAATCTCGGTGATCTGAAAGCCAGCAAGGCGACCAAAACCATCGTCAAGTCACACGCCCGACAGGCCTGATTTGTTCAGAAACACGCGCTCATTCAAGGGATTACCTGAGAGATTTGATTGAACCGTATGGCCTCAAGCTGTTCCTAGACAGCAAGACGGCTCATTACATTCACCCCGTCTCAGGAGAACACCATGACTCAGACCGCCCTGGTTGTTGGCGCAAGTGGCATTGTCGGCAGCGCGATCACACAATTGTTGCTGGAAAACAATTGGCAGGTCGCCGCCCTCTCCCGTAACCCGTCTACCGTGCCCGGCGTGATTCCGGTGGCTGCGGATCTTCAGGACCCGGCGTCGGTGAACGCGGCGCTGGCTGACTTGAAACCCACCCATGTGTTCATTACCACCTGGTCTCGTCAAGCTACCGAAGCCGAGAATATTCGCGTCAACTCAGCGATGGTGCGTAACGTACTGGACGCCGTGCGACCTGCCGGAAGTGTGCAGCACGTGGCACTGGTCACCGGCCTGAAGCATTACCTCGGCCCATTCGAGGCCTATGGCAAAGGCACATTGCCGCAAACTCCGTTCCGCGAAAACCAGCCACGCCTGGACATTGAAAACTTCTATTACGCGCAGGAAGATGAAGTCTTCGCCGCTGCGCAGAAAGACGGTTTCACCTGGAGTGTGCATCGCCCGCACACCGTGACCGGTGTCGCGGTCGGCAATGCGATGAACATGGCGACCACACTGGCCGTCTATGCGTCGATCTGCAAAGCCACTGGTCGACCATTTGTGTTCCCTGGCTCACGCGTGCAGTGGGACAGCCTCACGGACATGACCGATGCGCGGCAGCTCGCCAAGCAGCAGTTGTGGGCGGCCACCACTCCGGCGGCGGCTAATCATGCCTTCAACATCACTAACGGTGATGTGTTCCGCTGGAGCTGGATGTGGGGTCAGATCGCCAGGTATTTCGATCTGCAGCCGGCAGCCTTTCCGGATCAGCCGGCGCTGCTGGAAACGCAGATGGCCAATGATCAGGCGGCGTGGACTGAGATTGTCGGTAAGCATCAGCTCAAGGAAGCGGACATCAGCCGATTGATTTCGCCGTGGCACACTGATGCTGACCTGGGTCGTCCGATTGAGGTGGTCACGGATATGTCGAAAAGCCGCAAGCTGGGCTTTACGGCATTCGAGGCGAGCGATGATGCGTTTTTCAATGTGTTTGAGAAACTGCGTCGGGATCGGCTGATTCCTTGAGGGGCTTGACGCTCCGCGTTGCACAGCGGTTCTGCGGTGTCAGCTGAATCAAGGTCATGCTCCTGAATATCGTGCCGACGCTCCGCGGCGGCATGCAGTTCGTGACGCTCCGCGTCACACGACGGTTCTGCGATGTCAGTGATGTTTGGTTA
>NZ_LGLN01000078.1:0-63925 GCF_001293775.1 Pseudomonas syringae pv. cilantro | reverse complement strand
CATCGTGATAAAAAAGCGCTTTAATTATCAACTATCGTGCGATGCAGGGCATAGGCATAGGCATAGGCATAGGCATGAAAATCGCACGAACAAAAAAGGGCCAACCTTTCGGTTGACCCTTTTTTCACCGCCCAGCAGAGCGGATTTTATCTGGTAGGCGCGATTGGACTCGAACCAACGACCCCCACCATGTCAAGGTGGTGCTCTAACCAACTGAGCTACGTGCCTGCTGTGGGTCGGCATTCTACGGGCATTCAACTGCCTGTCAATCTGTTTTTATCCTAAGCCCATGAATTACAGCGCTTTTTGTTAAAAAACAGGTCAGAGCTGTTTTCTTCTGTGGCTGGCAGAGGTTTGGTATCTCGGGTACGATCAGCGCCATCGTCAAGAATATTAAACGGAGTCTCAGGATGGCGAACACGCCCTACCCGCAGTCCTATTACGCTGCCTCGGCCAATCCCGCGCCAGAACGTCCCGCCTTGCAGGGCGAGGTCGAGACGGACGTGTGCATCATTGGTGCTGGCTACACGGGCTTGTCCAGCGCGCTTTTCCTGCTGGAGAACGGATTCCGGGTCACGGTGCTGGAAGCGGCCAAAGTCGGCTTTGGCGCGTCGGGGCGTAATGGCGGGCAGATCGTCAACAGTTACAGCCGTGACATCGACGTGATCGAGCGCACGGTCGGCCCGCGTCAGGCGCAGTTGCTGGGGCAGATGGCTTTCGAGGGCGCGTCCATTATCCGTGATCGGGTTTCCCGTTATGGCATTCAGTGCGACCTGAAGGACGGCGGCGTGTTTGCTGCGCTGACCAGCAAACAACTGGCGCATCTGGAAGCGCAGCAGCGTCTTTGGGAGCGTTACGGCCACAGCAAGCTGGAGCTGATGGACAAACGCCGCATCAATGAGGTGGTGGCCTGCGATCAATACATTGGCGGTTTGCTGGACATGACCGGCGGCCACATCCACCCACTCAATCTGGCGCT
Organism: Pseudomonas syringae pv. cilantro; assembly: GCF_001293775.1. Taxonomy (GTDB): domain Bacteria; phylum Pseudomonadota; class Gammaproteobacteria; order Pseudomonadales; family Pseudomonadaceae; genus Aquipseudomonas; species Aquipseudomonas syringae_P. The sequence continues at coordinate 62,946 of NZ_LGLN01000078.1, read as the reverse complement.
GGGCGAAGCCGCGGCTGTCGAGACACTGGGCGGCACGATCTACGAGCAGTCTGCAGCGATTCGTATCGAGCGCGGTGCCAACCCGGTGGTCCATACCGCACAGGGCAAAGTCCGGGCGAAGTTCATCATTGTGGCGGGCAATGCCTACCTCGGTAATCTGGTTCCGGAGCTGGCGGCGAAATCGATGCCATGCGGTACTCAAGTGATCACCACCGAGCCATTGAGCGATGAGCTGGCAAAAAACCTTTTGCCGCAGGACTACTGCGTCGAAGACTGCAATTACCTGCTGGATTACTACCGCCTCAGCGCCGACAAGCGTTTGATCTTCGGCGGTGGTGTGGTCTACGGCGCAAGAGATCCGGCCAACATCGAGGCGATCATTCGACCGAAGATGCTCAAGGCGTTCCCGCAGCTCAAGAACGTGAAGATCGACTACGCATGGACCGGAAATTTCCTGCTGACCCTGTCGCGCCTGCCGCAGGTCGGACGGCTCGGCGAGAACATCTATTATTCGCAGGGCTGCAGCGGCCATGGCGTCACCTACACGCACCTGGCCGGCAAGGTGCTGGCCGAAGCATTGCGCGGTCAGGCCGAGCGTTTCGATGCGTTCGCCGACCTGCCGCACTATCCGTTCCCTGGCGGCCAGATGCTGCGCACGCCGCTGACTGCGCTGGGCGCCTGGTATTACAGCCTGCGGGATAAGCTGGGTTTCTGATCAACCTCATAACGGCACCTCATCGGTGCCGTTTTTTTCAACGCTGCGTTGATTTCATTTAACGCCGCGTGCCAGGGTTTTCCTGGCTTCGCCTGCCGCCTGTTCCTGACCAGCCTTCGCCAGCGCATCAGCCGCCTGCAACCAATGCTGCTGATCGACGTTGGCGGGCAGCTGGCGAGGTGACTGAACCAGTACCGCCCAACTGCCAGCGCCTTTCCAGGCAGAGGTGAAGCTGCTGAAGCTCATCGAATAGCGACGGTCCATCCCGACGTTGAGCAATACCGTTTCTTTAACCCGGTTGTAACCGATCAACACGGCGTAACGCGACCCTTTCCAGAATGCGGAGCCTTGGGCAAGACGCAACATCACCGGATAACCGGCCGAGACCTGAGCCAGCAAGTCCTGCAATTCGCCACCGAGCGGATAAACCATGAAGCCATATTCGCGTGCAACTTTCGGCAGGCTTTGCTCCAGGCGATCTTCGGCACCTGGCAGTTGCAGCGGCTTGTCGAGCAAGCCAGGCGTGGTCTGCACCTGCTGATTAGCCAGCATGCTCGCCAGCACCATCGGGCCGCTTTGATAGGCGTTACCCCGGAAGAACGGCACAGAGGTCAATTCGACCCGGTCTGGTAGGCGCTTGATAGCGGGCGTGACCATCGAAGTGCAACCGGCCAGGCCAAGAGCCAGTGCACCGGCAAGCCAGCAGCGTTTGAAGGGGTTGGAACTGGAAAAAACAGACAACGACAGCATGCTCACTCACTTGAACTGATGTCGGGCAACCCGCGACCCGATCCGGGCATTGATCATAGAGCTGTCCGGCGTCACGGTATAGCGTTGTTCAGCCGCCCGTTCGGCGGAAACGAGCCAATCAGTCATAGCCCGATGCCATTGGTCAATTAAACCGAAACATGCCCCGTACTAGACTGTCAGTTATCAAGACCGTTACAGAAAAGCAGGATGGGGAGGCGCTTATGAGCCTGGAACTGACAATCGTGATGCTGACCGCTTCGTGGCTCGCCGTGTCGAGCGCCATGCTGTGGGGGGTAATGCGCGTTTCGCGGCGTCGCCACCCTCCGCGCAGCATCGAGCCCATTGCGGTGCAGAAGCCGGACTTGGCAAAGCCGGCCAACGGGCAACCTGCGGTAATCGGCTGAGCCATGCACGCCTGTGTTCATGCATGTGCATCATGCATTGAATGCAAAAAGGTCGACCCGGTTACCCGGGTAGACCTTTTTTCCAGCCTCGCGCGCTATCAGCTGGCTGATACTTTCGCAGCAGCAGCCTTCCTGCGACGTGCTCTGCGTACCAGCATGTTCAAGCCTTCAATGGCGGCCGAGAACGTCATGGCTGCGTAGATGTAGCCCTTCGGAACATGGGCGCCGAAGCCTTCAGCAATCAGCGTCATACCGATCATGATCAAGAAGCCCAGTGCCAGCATGACCACCGTCGGGTTGTCGTTGATGAACTTCGCCAACGGGTTGGCAGCCACCAGCATCACGATCACGGCGCTCACTACAGCGATGATCATGATCGGCAAGTGCTCGGTCATGCCCACGGCAGTGATGATACTGTCGATGGAGAACACCAGGTCCAGCATCAGGATCTGCACGATTGCCGCGCCCATGCTCAACGCAACCACCGAACCGAGCGCCTTCTCTTCGTCAGTCTTGACGTCCATGCTGTGATGGATTTCCGTGGTCGCTTTCCAGACCAGGAACAGACCACCGGCGATCAGGATCATATCTTTCCATGAGAACGCCTGACCAAACACTTCGAACACCGGCTCTGTCAGCTGCACGATGTAGGCTACCGTACTCAGCAGACCCAGGCGCATGACCAGCGCCATGCCGATACCCAGTTTCCGGGCTTTTTCCCGCTGATGTTCCGGCAGCTTGTTGGTGATGATCGAAATGAAGATCAGGTTATCGATACCCAGCACGACTTCCATCACCACCAACGTCGCCAGGGCAATCCAGGCTGCCGGACTTGTCGCGAGTTCCAAAAGGTATTCCATAGATCACTGCCCCGCCTGAGCCAATAGTTATGCGTTAGATTTCTTTGTCGGATTTGCTTTCTGTTTCAGCCTTGCTTGGTGGCGTCTCAAGAATGGAAAGTTCCTGTTTGGCCTCATCCAGCGCCTTGGTCGCCGCCTGATGTGTCTCTACGATGGTCTGCTTTGCAGTCTCTGCTGCGGTATCGAGCGCCCGCTTGGTAGACGACTCTATCTGATCGCATCCTGCCATTACCAGTAGCGAGCCGCTCAGCATTACCGCATAAATGGAAGTCTTCATGAGTTTCCCTCAATGTGTGAGGCCGGATGTCCTGCCAGATGTTCTGTCGTAACCGGCGTTGGCAACAACTCTATACATTTTGAAACATCAGGAAAATTCGATTTTACAAGGCGTATACTTCGGTTTTTACGAATCGGCAAAAAATCATGCTCAACTATAGGCAGCTGCATTACTTCTGGGTCGTGGCCAAAACCGGCAGTATCGTGCGTGCTTGCGAGCAGCTGAACCTGACGGCTCAGACCGTCAGCGGGCAGATCAGCCTGTTGGAGACCTCGCTGGGCGTCGATCTGTTTCAGCGCGTGGGGCGACAACTGGAAATGACCGAAGCCGGTCGCATGGCCCTGCCCTACGCCGAGCAGATGTTTCAACTGGGCAACGAGCTGGAAAACCTGCTGCGTTCGCAACCGGACGAACAACAGTTGCTGTTCCGTATTGGCGTGGCGGATGTGGTGCCCAAATCAATTGTGTATCGATTGATTTCACCGACCATGAATCTGCAGGAATCCATCCGTATTACCTGCCGCGAGGACAAGCTGGAACGGCTGCTCGCAGAGCTGGCAGTGCAGCGTCTGGACCTGGTGATCTCCGACAGCCCGATGCCGCCGCATCTGGATATCAAAGGTCACAGCCACAAACTGGGCGAATGCGGGATCAGTTTTTTCGCCACGCGCGAAGTGGCCGAACGCGTCGGGGTAGATTTCCCGCAGTGTCTGCACGGCGCGACGCTGTTGATTCCGGGGCCGGAAACCGTGGTGCGTGGCAGACTGACACGCTGGTTTGCCGAGCTGAAAATCCAGCCGCGCATCATCGGCGAGTTCGACGACAGCGCCCTGATGAAGGCATTCGGTAAATCGGGCAGCGGCATTTTCGTAGCGCCCAGCGTGATCGCCGATGAAGTGCAGAGCCAGTATGACGTGCAGCTCATCGGCCAGACGGATGCGGTGACCGAGTCGTTCTACGCCATTACCGTCGAGCGCAAGGTTCGGCACCCCGGCGCAGTGGCCATCGCCGAAAGCGCCCGAAACCAGTTGTTTACCGACGCGGGCTAGGGTCACGCTTGATCAGCACCAGCGCCAGCACGATGGCCAGCACGATGATTGCGGCGGCGGCGAAACCGACGTTGCCCAGCCCCAGATGATCAATCACCCGGCCGCCGATGACTGCGCCGATGCCGATGCCCAGGTTCGCCCCGGCAATGTTCAGCGATGCGCCGAACGCGGGCGCTTCGGGTGCGGCCTTGATCAGGCGCACATGACTGACCAGAAACAGCGCGGCCTGCGTGATGCCCCACACCGCCAGTGCGAGCGCCAGCGCAATGATCGAATGAATGCTTGGCACCACCGCCACCAGGCCGATCACCATAAACGCGCAGAATAGCAGGCTGGCGATCAGCGGATGACGGTCGACCATGCGCCCGCCCAGCGCATTGCCAAGCAGACCGACCGCGCCAAAGCCCATCAGGCACCAGCCGACCAGATTGCCATCGAAACCGGCCAGGCGCTCCAGCATGTCTGCCAGGTAGGTGTACGCCGTGAACATGCCGCTGAACACCAACACCGAAAGCAACACGTGCCCTTGCATTATCGGGCTGCGCAGAATGGCGAATTGCTTGAGGATTGAAACCGGATTTTTCTTCGCCGCCGTTCTGGGCAGGTAGACCACGAGCAACAGCGCCTTGGCGAGCGCCAGTATGGCCAGTACCGCAAACGCGCTGCGCCAGCCAAAGGCATCGGAAATCAGTGTGCCCACAGGAATGCCGAACACCGTGGCGCAGACGATTCCGAAACCGATTCTGGCAATCGCCCGCCCGGCAAACTCCGGCCCGACGATATCCACCGCCGTTTCACTGGCCAGCGCCCAGAAAACCGGCAACCCCAGCGCAGGGATCAGGCGCGCAATACCCATCACCGCCATATTGGGGGCCATTGCAGCCAGCGCATTGGCGAATCCGAACAGGATGAGGATGCTGATGAACAGACGCTTGCGCTCGAAGCGCGAAAAGTAAGCGGTCAGGAAAGGACCGAAAGCGGCCACGGTAAAAGCGAACAGGGTCACCAGCAGGCCTGCCTGAGAAACCGTGACATTCAGGTCACGGGCCACCGCAGGCAACAGGCCGACAATGACGAATTCTGTGGTCAGCACGGTAAAACCGGCGGCCGACAACAGAAGGATGGGCAACAACATGAATACTCCATAACAACGATACAGATCGCTCGACAGCGCGACCTGCCGGGGGGGATTGAAGCGGGATGAAGCAGGATGTAGCGTTTATCGATCAGCGTGTGAGAATGAGGCGCTGTGGGAGTGAGCCGGGCGACGCTCCCACAGGCACCTGGTTTCAGATTTTAAAACTTGCCCATGAAGTCGCGTTTGCCGATCTCGACGCCATTGTGGCGCAGCAGGTTGTAAGCGGTGGTTACGTGAAAGAAAAACTGCGGCAAGGCGTAGCTGAGCAGATAAGCCTGACCATTCAGGCGCTTTTCCTTTTCAGTGCCAGGGCGCAGGACGATCTCGATGCCTTCCTTGCCGTCTACCTGTTCAGGCGTAATGCTGCCGATGAAGGCGAGAGTCTTGGCCAGCAATGCCTGTAACTCTTCGAAGGTGGTCTCGGTGTCTTCGTATTGCGGGATCTCGACGCCAGCCAGACGCGCCGACGCGCCTTTGGCGAAGTCGACAGCGATCTGCACCTGACGGGTAAAAGGCAGCATGTCCGGGAACAAGCGGGCCTGCAGCAAGGCCGGGGGCTGGATTTTCTTCTCGGTCGCGTAGGTTTCAGCCTTGGTCAGCACATCGCTGAGCGCGTTGAGCATCTGCTGAAAGACAGGAATGGAGGCGGCGTACAGGGAAATAGACATGACGTATCCTGAGTGAGAAAGGCGCAATTATAGACCGCCCGGCTGCGAATCACCGTGACACTTTTCAGTCGATGCGCAGATGATCGCCTGCGCCACTGGCAATAATTTCTGCCACGCCCTACGCTGATCCACCGCCATCACCCAGGGAAGCGTCATGTCTACCGAACTCTCATCCAGCGAATCGCCCGCGAACACCGAGGCATTGCAGCTCAACAGCACGGAAATCCGCATTCTTGGCTGCCTGATCGAGAAGCAGGCGACCAACCCCGAGACCTACCCGCTGACCCTTAACGCACTGGTGATTGCCTGCAACCAGAAGACCAGCCGTGATCCGGTCATGAACCTGACCCAGGGCCAGGTCGGTCAAAGCCTGCGCGCGCTGGAAGGACGCGGCCTGACGCGTCTGGTGATGGGCAGCCGTGCCGATCGCTGGGAGCACAAGGTCGACAAGGGTCTTGAGCTGGTTCCTGCACAAGTAATCCTCACCGGTCTGCTGTTGCTGCGCGGCCCGCAAACCGTCAGTGAACTGCTGACCCGCAGCAATCGCATGCACGACTTCGAAGACAGCGAGCAGATCGTTCATCAACTCGAACGCCTGATCAGCCGCGGGCTGGCGGTCCTGGTGCCACGCCAGTCCGGCCAGCGAGAAGACCGCTACATGCACCTGCTGGGTGATCCGCAAGACAGGCAAGAGCTTCTCGCGACTCGCCAGCAACCGCCGGAACGCGGCGCAGCGAATCCGGCCGCCAGTCAGCGCATCGATGAACTGGAAGCGCGAGTTGCCGCACTGGAAGAACGCCTCGCCAGGCTGGAGTGAAACGCACTGCCCTGCCCGTCTTTAGCGCACAGCAGCGTGTGGCTATCCGGCTCTGGCAAAAGCCGCCGCTTGCTGGAACTGCTCATCGGTCGGGCGCACGCCGGTATAGAGCACGAATTGCTCCAGGGCCTGGATGGCCGCGACTTCATCGCCGCTCACGACGCGCTTGCCCAGCCGACGTGCAGCCTGGATCAACGGTGTTTCAGCAGGCATCGCCACGGCGTCAAAAACAGTCTGCGCAGCTTCGATAGCCGGCAGGTCGAATGCCAGTTCATCGGCCTGCGCACCTTGCATGCCCAACGGGGTGACGTTGACCAGCAACGGAGGCCGCGCCGTTCCCAGTTCCGCCTGCCAGCGAAACCCGCAGGCCTCGGCCAGACGCTGCCCAGCCTGCTGATTGCGGGCCACAATCAGCCCATCGGTAAAGCCTGCATCCCTTAGCGCAAATGCAACGGCCTTGGCCATGCCGCCGCTGCCGCGCAGGGCAAATGCGCTGTGTGGCACAGCGTGACTGTCCATCAACTGCGCCACGGCAATGTAGTCGGTATTGAACGCTTTCAGATGGCCGTCGGTATTGACGATCGTGTTGATCGACTGGATAGCGGCCGCCGACGCGTCCAGTTCATCGACCAGTTCGATGCAGGCTTCCTTGAACGGCATCGACACGGCGCTGCCGCGAATACCCAGCGAACGGATGCCCGCTACGGCAGCCGGCAGATTATTCGGCGAGAAGGTCTTGTAATAGAAGTTGAGGCCCAATTGCTGGAAAAGATGATTATGAAAACGGACGCCGAAGTTTCCCGGGCGCGCGGCCATGGACATACACAACTGCGTGTCCCTGTTAGCTGTAATGGGCATGATGCTTCCTCCAGACGGTAATGGCTTGCCACTTCGACAACAGCGTAAGCTACGCACCAGGGTCTGTTCCCGTTGCATCACGAGCCGCGATGCAACGGGAACAGACCCTGGCCGATGCGGAAACGCACCTTACATAAAATTTACTCAGCGCTTTCGCAGATTCTTACAATTTCGATGTCATAGTGTTATCCCGTGGCAGTGCTTGAGAGTGATGCAGGCGCGCGACAACGGGTTGAGAGCGAGGAACAGTCATGATTCGTCAAATCCCCAAAATTGCCTTGTTTGTAGGTGCCTTGGCCCTTGCTGGCCAGGCGAATGCTGACCGTGGCTGGGGTGGCCCTGCCGTGGTAGGTGCTATCGTAGGCGCTGCCGTTGTCGGGGCGGCGGTATCTTCAGGCCGTGACAGAACGGTTTACGTGGAACGCGAGCCGGTCTACGTGCAACAGCAGCCGGTTTATTACGCACCACCGCCGGTCTACTACCAGCCGGCTCCGGTGTATCAGGTTGTCGAGCGCTACCCGCCGCCCCCACCGCCGGGCTACTACCATCGCTGGGGCCCGCCCCCAGGCCCCGCTTATTACTATGGTCCGCCACGCGGTCGTTGGTAACAGAACAAAAACCCGCCTTTTCAGGCGGGTTTTTTAATGGGTGTGCGCATGACATGGCCCGCTCGCGCAATGCTGCGAACCCCTGTTGTTATCAATGACTACTATCGAGAACGTCGATTTCTAACGTTGCCGATTGCCCCCTACAGTAACGCCATGGTTCGAGGAGGCAGCGTTATGACCAAGGTAAACATCATGTCCGTCGTCGGCAGCGCAGTGCCTGCCACGCTGAGAGCAAAAGGCTTGCTGGCCTGTTGGTATCTCATTCAGGACGGCGAGCCGGTCAGTGGCCCGCTCGCGTCGTTGCCGGTGGCCGAAGCGCTGTCGCGTCAACTGCAACGCCAACCCCTCCACAGCTGATTAACACGCTGCTTTCCCTCAGATACGTTCGGCCATTGCCGCGTTGACCTGGCAGCGGTGAGCCAGTTTCTGCAAACGCTTCTCCAGCGCCATGAACACCACGCGGTCAGTGCGGCCGCTGTCGAGTTCGTCTATCAGGTCATTGGCGACCTGTCGCAATTCATGCGCCAACACCACCCGGTCGTCATTCAGGTCCTGCTTGTGGGACTCGAACAGCCGGTGCAGGTAATCCTGCAACGTGTACTTCAGGCTGTGCCGGTCACTGGCACGCAAGTGCGTCAGGTTCAGGCTGATCTGCCCCTGCAACTCGCTCAACTCGCCACACAGGTATTGCATGCGACGGGCATAGCCCACTTCCCGATCACGCAGCTGCTTGTGCGCCAGCGCTGCGTCCTGTTTGCGCTGGATGGCCGGGACCGCCACGGCAACCATCAAACCGACGATCAGGCCGATGGCCTGCATCCAGCCAGCCCAGTCGGCCGGGCGCGAGGTCAAGCCTGCGCCCAGTAACAGCACGACAACCAGCGAAGCAGCGATCACCAGTAGCAGATAATCCTTGCCGATAAACCCCTTGAGCATTGCATGACTCCTTGAACCGCAGACCTGAATGCAGGGAATGCTAATCGGTGCGGGCCGCGCGCACCACGACTATTCAATTCCCAAGCCGTTTTAGGTAGCCCGTGAGCAGAAAGCCACTTAACAGTGACTTAACGGAATCCCGATTCCTGCATCTATTGATGAATCGCCCTACATCACCCATCGACATACGTCAAAGTCTGCTCATAAAATGCAGCGTTTTGACGCGATCCCTCCATTACCACCCTTTATCGAGTGAGCCTTGCTCTTGAAAATTCGTCTGTCTGTTTTGGGCCTATTATGTGTACTTACAGGTCCGGTACTTTCCACTACCACGTTTGCCAATGAAACCGCTGTCCTCAACCGCGACCCGTCCAACCTGCATCTCGCTTCCGGCAGCGCGATGGTCATCGATTTGCAGACCGACAAAGTGCTGTATTCCAGCAATCCGGATGTCATCGTACCGATTGCCTCGGTGACCAAGCTGATGACCGCCATGGTCGTGCTCGACGCCAAACAGTCGATGGATGAAGTCATCCCGGTGAATATTTCCCAGACTCCGGAAATGAAAGGCGTGTTCTCCCGCGTCAAGCTCGGCAGCGAAATGAACCGTCGGGACATGTTGCTGATCACGTTGATGTCTTCGGAAAACCGCGCTGCTGCCAGTCTGGCGCACAGCTATCCGGGCGGCTATCCGGCGTTCATCCTGGCCATGAACGCCAAGGCCAAGGCGCTGGGGATGAAACACACGGCGTATGTCGAACCTACCGGCCTGTCGGTGTACAACGTTTCGACCGCACGTGACCTGACCAAACTGGTGATGGCGGCACGCAAATACCCGATGCTCAGTGAACTGAGCACCACCGAACAGAAGACGGTCACCTTCCGCAAACCGACCTACACCCTCGGCTTCAGCAACACAGATCATCTGGTGCGCAAGGATAGCTGGAACATCAAACTGACCAAGACCGGCTTCACCAACCAGGCCGGTCACTGTCTGGTGCTGCTGACGACCATGGCCAACCGCCCAGTGTCAGTGGTTATTCTCGATGCTTTCGGCAAATACACCCACTTCGCCGACGCCAGCCGGATCCGCAAGTGGATGGAAACCGGCCAGAGCGGTCCGGCACCGGAAGTCGCCCTGCAATACAAGAAAGAGAAGAACCTGGTCATGAAGCAGACCGGTATTCAGGCCAAGGATTGATCATCCCTGGTGCGTAACGAAAAACGGTCGCGATGCTTGCACATCGCGAACGTTTTCATTTAACCGACCAGCACTCAGTTGTACTGCGTCACCAGCTTGGTGTTCAGGTACGCCTCGATGGCCTCGGTGCCGCCTTCGGAGCCGTAGCCGGAATCCTTGATCCCGCCAAACGGGACTTCCGGCAAGCCGATGCCCTGGTGATTGATCGACAGCATGCCGGCTTCAATGTGGCTGCTCAGCGCCTGAGCGGTCTTCATCGACGTGGTGAATGCGTAGGACGCCAGCCCGAATGGCACACGATTGGATTCGGCGATGGCCTCCTCGACCGTATCGAACGGCACCAGCAGCGCGACCGGACCAAAAGGCTCTTCGTTCATGATACGCATGGCAGGCGTCAGGCCGCTCAACACTGTTGGTTCGAAGAAATAACCTGGCCCGTTTATAGCCTTGCCACCGGCCGACAGCGTTGCACCGGCGCCCACTGCATCCTCAATCAGGTCAACCAGTGCCGGGATGCGTCGGTCGTTGGCCACTGGCCCCATGGTCGTGCCCGACTCCAGTCCGTTGCCGACCTTGATCTCACGGGTCAGACCGATGAATTTCTCGGTGAACGCGTCCAGCACCTTGCGCTGCACCAGAATCCGTGTCGGTGATACGCAGACCTGACCGGCGTTACGGAACTTTGCAGTGGCCAGCACGCGAGCAGCGAGGTCAATGTCAGCGTCGTCAAACACCAGAGCTGGCGCGTGCCCGCCCAGTTCCATGGTCGCGCGCTTCATGTGCTTGCCAGCCAAGGCCGCGAGCTGCTTGCCGACCGGCGTAGAACCGGTAAAAGTCACTTTACGAATCACCGGATGCGGAATCAGGTAGCCGGAAATTTCCGCCGGATCGCCATAAACCAGGCCAATAACGCCTGCCGGGACGCCAGCATCAGCAAACGCGCGAATCAGCTCGGCTGGCGATGCGGGCGTCTCTTCCGGCGCCTTGACGATGATTGAACAGCCGGCCGCCAAGGCCGACGACAGCTTGCGCACCACCTGATTGATCGGGAAGTTCCACGGCGTGAACGCGGCGACCGGACCGACCGGTTCCTTGATGACCTTTTGCTCGATGGACGCGCCACGCGAAGGCACAAGTCGGCCATAAGAGCGGCGGCCCTCTTCGGCCAGCCAGTCGACGACATCCGCAGCCGAAAGGGTTTCCATGCGCGCCTCGGCGAGCGGTTTGCCCTGCTCTTGCGTCATGATCCGGGCAATGCTGTCAGCACGCTCGCGCAGCAGATTGGCGGCTTTTTGCATGATCTTGTAACGGTCGTAGGCCGATGTGCTGCGCCAGGTGGCAAAGCCACGCTCGGCTGCCGCCATTGCTTCGTCGAGATCGGCGATACTGGCGTGTGCCACGCTGCCCAGCGACTCGCCGGTGGCAGGGTTGATCACTGGCAGGCTGCGGTTATCGCGACTGGCGCGCCATTGGCCGTCAATATAAAGCTGTACGTCTGGATACATCAGAATTCTCCATGATGATCAGGAGGAAATCGCTCGAAAAAGCGGTGTAGCATTTAGAACGGTAATACGCAGTGGGTCGAGCAACATCGGAGGTCTTGCTGGGAACGGTGCATGAGCCAGGTGCCCGCATCAGGCACCTGACAGGTCATATCACGCATCACAGAATCGGCTTGCCGCCCGTCACACCATAACGCGAACCCGAGATGTAACTGGCTTCGTCGGAGGCCAGCAGCACATAGATCGGGGAAACCTCGACCGGCTGACCGGGGCGGCCCAGCGGAGTCTCGGCGCCGAAGCTTTTCACGTCCTCGTCGGTCATGGTCGCCGGAATCAGCGGGGTCCAGATCGGGCCGGGGGCTACGCTGTTCACGCGAATGCCTTTCTCGCCCAGCAATTGCGCCAGGCCGCCGGTGAAGTTGGCAATCGCGCCTTTGGTGGTCGCGTAAGGCAACAGTGTCGGCTTGGGCATGTCCGAGTTGACCGAACTGGTGTTGATGATCGATCCGCCACGTGGCATGTGCGGAACCGCAGCCTTGCAGATCCGAAACATCGCGGTGATGTTGATATCGAAGGTTTTGACCCACTCTTCGTCGGAGATCTCTTCCAGCGTTTCGTGATTCATCTGGAACGCAGCATTGTTGACCAGCACGTCGATACGGCCAAACTCGGCGACGGTCTTGCTGACGATGTCTTCGCATTGCTGCTTCTGCGCCAGATCGCCCGGCAACAACAGGCATTTTCTGCCGGCCTCTTCGACCCAGCGCTTGGTTTCTTCAGCGTCTTCGTGCTCGTCCAGGTACGAAATCGCGACCTGAGCGCCTTCGCGGGCAAAAGCAATCGCCACGGCGCGGCCAATGCCGCTGTCAGCGCCGGTGATCAGTGCGATCTTGTCTTTGAGGCGGCCAGAGCCCTTGTAGCTCTTTTCGCCGCAATCCGGGTACGGGTCCATTTTGCCCTGCAGGCCTGGAACCTGTTGCGGCTGACTGGCAAACGGTGGTTTGGGGTAGTCTTCATTCATCTGGATACGTCTCCTTGAACGGTAACAACCCTTGTCGGCGGCACTGTGGCCTGGCTCGACAAGGGCGCTGGTGCAGGTTGCAGCAAGACAATCAGGCGCCAGGCTTGAGCACGACTTTGGTCCAGCCCTCATCGCGAGCGTCGAAGTGCTCATAGGCCGCCGGGCCTTCTTCCAGCTTCAGGCGGTGAGAAATGATCTGCGAAGGCTTGGCACGGTCGTGATGAATCAGCTCGGCCAATCGACGGTTGTAAGCCTTGACGTTGGCCTGGCCGGTGCGGATCTGCTGGCCCTTGAACCAGAACGAGCCGAAGTCGAAGGCCATCTTGCCCTCCTTCGCCAGGTCGTTATGAGCCCCCGGATCCTGTGGCACGAACACGCCTACGACGCCGATCCCGCCGGTCGCCTTGGTCGAGGCCACGAGGTTGTTCATGGTCACGTGATTGGCTTCGTGACCGTGCCGGTCACAGCACTGATAACCGACGCACTCGCAACCCCGATCGGTGCCTTTGCCATTGGTCAGGTCAAGAATCTGATCCACAGCGCCCTGCTCCAGCGAGTTGATCGGCGTCGCGCCCATCTTCGCTGCGAGGGCCAGACGGTCAGGGTGGTTATCGACCACAAACACCTGCGAAGCGCCCTTGATCATTGCCGAATGCGCGGCCATCAGGCCAACCGGACCAGCGCCATAAATGGCCACGCTTTCACCCGGCAGCAAACCTGCCAGCTCGGTGGCGTGCCAGCCGGTCGGGAAGATGTCCGAGAGCATGACGTAATCATCCTCGCGCTCGGACGCATCTTCTGGCAGTAGCAGGCAATTGAAGTCAGCGTACGGCACGCGCAGCAGCTCGGCCTGGCCGCCTTCGTGGTCGCCCATGTCGGCAAAGCCGTACGCTGCGCCAGCACTGCCCGGGTTGGCGGTCAGGCAATAACCGGTCAGGCCTTTCTCGCAGTTTTCGCAGAAACCACAACCGATGTTGAACGGCAGGCAGACCCAGTCCCCCACTTTGATGCGGTCAACACCTGCGCCGACCTCGATGACCTGGCCCATGTTTTCATGGCCGAAGATACGCCCGGTTTCGAACGAGGTCCGGCCTTCGTACATATGCAGGTCCGAACCACAGATATTGGTGGAAGTCACTCTGATCAGAGCATCTGTCGGCTTCTCTATCTTCGCGTCCGGTACGTTCTTGACACTGACGTCACGCGGACCGCTATAGACGATGGCTTTCATATCCGGCTCTCCTGAGTTTGAAAATTCGCTGTAGCTTTTTACGGCTCACCGAATGTCTGTCACAACGAGAACGGGCATGTTCAAAACGATTGCCTGCACACCTGACGAGCGGTCGTGGGCGACCAAGACAGAGTTCACACTTCACAGCAGTTCAAGATCAATCCAGGTGACGGATACACGCGTGTGCCGCGCGTAAATAAGCGTTTTCACGCCCAACCTTATGGTATACCATAATACGAAATACAAAGTAGCTGCTCCGGGAGTCGTTCATGAGCTTTGAAATTCGCAAGATCGTTAATTACACCGAAGAAACCCTCATCGAAGGCGGCAAAGCCACCGACAAGCCGGTCACCATGGTTGGCCTGGCGGTCGTGATCAAGAACCCATGGCTGGGCCGTGGCTTTGTCGAGGATCTCAAGCCGGAAATTCGCGCCAACTGCTCGGATCTGGGTGAACTGATGGTCAAGCGCCTCACCGATGCCATCGGCGGTGCAGACCGGATCGAGGCCTATGGCAAGGCGGCGGTGGTTGGTACGGACGGCGAAATCGAACACGCCTCGGCGGTGATTCACACCCTGCGCTTCGGCAATCACTACCGCGAAGCGGTAAAAGCCAAGAGCTACCTGAGCTTCACTAACAAGCGCGGCGGCCCTGGCACTTCCATTCAGATTCCGATGATGCACAAGGACGATGAAGGCCTGCGTTCGCACTACATCACCCTGGAAATGCACATCGAAGACGCGCCGCGCGCCGACGAGATCATCGTCGTGCTGGGCGCTGCCAATGGCGGACGTCTGCACCCGCGTATTGGCAATCGCTACCTCGATCTGGAAGAGCTTGCTGCCGAAAAGGCCCAGTAATCGTCTCTATCACCTTCTGCGCAGGAGCGATCCATGACTCAGCTCACCGCTGAACGCACCCCGGCGGGTACCAGCTATCTGGCTACCGGCCAAGGTCACCCCGTGGTGTTGATTCACGGGGTGGGCCTGAATAAAGAGATGTGGGGCGGCCAGATCGTGGGGCTGGCGCCGCATTATCAGGTCATTGCCTACGACATGCTCGGCCATGGCGCCAGCCCGCGCCCCGATCCTGACACTGGCCTGCCAGGCTATGCCGAGCAATTGCGCGAGCTGCTGGCGCACCTTGGCCTGGCGCAAGCAACGGTGATCGGCTTCTCGATGGGCGGGCTGGTGGCACGCGCATTCGCGCTGCAGTTTCCCCGGCACCTCTCGGGGCTGGTCATTCTCAACAGTGTCTTCAATCGCAGTCCGGAACAGCGCGCGCGCGTGGTCGAGCGCACCAGTCAGGCTGCCGAACACGGCCCGGATGCCAACGCCGCCGAGGCCTTGTCACGCTGGTTCAGCCGCGAGTATCAGGCGGCCAATCCGGCGCAGATCGCGGCTATTCGGCAAAACCTGGCCAGCAACGATCCGCAGGGCTACCTGACCACGTACAAACTGTTTGCCACTCAGGATATGTACCGCGCGGAAGATCTGGGCGATATTCGCGCACCGACATTGATCGCCACTGGTGAGCTGGACTCTGGTTCCACACCGGAAATGGCCCGTGAACTGGCCATGCGCATCCACGGCGCCGAAGTTGCGATACTGCCAGATCAGCGCCACATGATGCCGGTGGAGTCGCCGCGCCTGGTCAACCAGGTGTTGCTCGACTTTCTGGACAAGTCGGCTTCCGTCCACAACTCGATAAAGGGGATCGTTGCATGAGCCTTACCCGTTTTCAGATGTGCATCGACGGCCAGTGGGTCGACGCGCTGTCCGGCAAGACCTTCGACAGCCTCAACCCGGCACTGGCCGAACCCTGGGCGCAATTGCCCGACGCCGATGAGGCGGACGTCGAACGCGCTGTGCAGGCGGCGCAAAAAGCCTTCGAAAGCCCCGCATGGCGCGGTCTGACGGCCACCGCACGCGGCAAACTGTTGCGCCGGCTTGGCGATCTGATTGCCGAAAACAAAGAGCAACTGGCGCAACTGGAAAGCCGCGACAACGGCAAACTGATTCGCGAAACCCGTGGCCAGGTCAGTTACTTGCCAGAGTTTTTCCATTACACCGCCGGGCTGGCTGACAAACTCGAAGGCGGCACCCTGCCCCTCGACAAGCCTGACCTGTTTGCCTACACCGTGCACGAACCGATGGGTGTGGTGGCCGGGATCATTCCCTGGAACAGCCCGCTGTACCTGACCGCCATCAAGCTCGCTCCGGCGCTGGCCGCCGGCAATACCATCGTCCTCAAGCCTTCGGAACACGCCTCGGCGACTGTGCTGGAACTGGCGCGACTGGCGCTTGAAGCAGGCATTCCGCCCGGCGTGGTCAACGTCATCACCGGTTACGGCCCCACCACCGGCGCGGCCCTGACTCGCCACCCGCTGGTGCGCAAGATTGCCTTCACCGGCGGCGCTGCCACGGCACGTCACGTGGTGCGCAGCAGCGCCGAAAACTTTGCAAAGCTGTCGCTGGAACTGGGCGGCAAGTCACCCAACATCATTTTTGCCGACGCCGACCTGGACAGTGCCATCAACGGCGCAGTCGCCGGCATTTATGCCGCTTCAGGACAAAGCTGTGTGTCCGGCTCGCGCCTGTTGGTGCAGCATGAAATCTACGACGAGTTCGTCGAGCGCCTGGCCGAACGTGCGAGCCGGATCCGCATCGGCAACCCTCAGGACGAAACCACTGAAATGGGCCCGATGTCCACCGCTCAACAGCTGGCGGTAGTCGAAGGCCTGGTGGCCGACGCGCTGGCCGAAGGGGCACGCCTGCGGCTGGGCGGCAAGCGGCCCGAGCTGGACAGCAAAGGCTGGTTTTATGAGCCGACGCTGTTCGAGTGCGACCACAACTCGATGAAGATCATGCAGGAAGAAGTCTTCGGCCCGGTCGCATCAGTGATCCGTTTCAAGGACGAAGCCGAAGCGTTGGCGATTGCCAACGACTCGCAGTTCGGCCTGGCCGCCGGGATCTGGACCCGCGACCTGGGCCGCGCCCACCGGCTGGCTCGGGATATTCGTTCCGGGATCATCTGGGTCAACACGTATCGCGCCGTATCGGCCATGGCGCCCATCGGCGGTTTCAAAAACAGCGGCTACGGCCGCGAGAGCGGGATAGACTCCGTGCTGGCCTACACCGAACTGAAAACGGTGTGGATCAACCTTTCGCAGGCGCCCATGCCTGATCCATTTGTCATGCGTTAACGAGGCCGCTGCGATGATCGAACCGAGTATCTACAAAGAAGTCATGGCGTCATTCCCTTCCGGCGTGACGATTGTCACCACACTGGACCCCGAGGGCAATCTGGTCGGCATCACCGCCAGTGCGTTCAGTGCGCTGTCCATCGACCCGGCACTGGTGCTGTTCTGCCCCAACTACGCGTCCGACACTTATCCGGTGCTGCGCGACAGCAAGAAGTTTGCGATTCACCTGCTGTCTGCCGATCAACAGGTCGAGGCCTACGCGTTCGCCAGCAAGGGCAAAGACAAGACCAAGGGCATCGAGTGGCAGTTGAGCGCGCTGGGCAACCCGTTGCTGGACAAGGCCACGGCCATCATCGAGTGCGAGTTGTGGCGCGAATACGACGGCGGTGATCACGCGATCATTGTCGGCGCGGTGAAGAACCTGATTCTGCCGGCGATCCCGGTCACCCCCATGATCTATCACCGGGGCAAGATGGGAGCGCTGGCGCCAATCGTCTGAGGCTGCGGCGGGGGCTTTTGGTGGTGGCAGGCATCGGCGTGATAAACTCGGCCGCGACCCGGGTTCAAAGCGCCGGGGCATGCAGCAGGCCGCGTGGTTCGCGGGCTGACGACATGAGCAAGGCGTTGTTTACGATCATGTCTACCGTCATGTTTTTTACACCGCCAGCCTTTTTACATTGACAGCCCAATACCGAGCACACCCGATGAAACGCCTGCCACTCGACGACAACTTCAAGGTCAATCGCAACCCGATCACACTGCGGGAGATCGTGCTGGACAAGCTGCGCAGCGCGATCATGAACTTCCAGTTGCTGCCCGGCGATCGTCTCGTCGAGCGGGATCTGTGTGATCGTCTGGGGGTCAGCCGCACCTCGGTACGCGAGGCGCTGCGCCATCTGGAATCAGAAGGCCTGGTCGAGTTTGCCGATGCCAAGGGTCCACGCGTCGCCATCATTACCCTCGAAGATGCCTGCGACATCTACGAACTGCGCTGCGTGCTGGAGGGCCTGATCGTCCAGTTGTTCACCCTGCGCGCCAAACCCAAGGACATTCGAGCGCTGGAAAAGGCGCTGGAAGAGAATCGCCAGTCGCTCAAGGAAGGCGAGTTGCAGCAGGTGATCGACTCGGTGCAGGGTTTCTATGATGTGCTGCTGGAAGGCTCGGGCAATCAGGTTGCCGCCACTCAGTTGCGCCAGTTGCAGGCGCGCATCAGTTACCTGCGGGCGACCTCGGTTTCTCAGGAAAACCGCCGCGACGCCAGCAACAAGGAAATGGAACTGATCGTCGAAGCGATCAAGAGCGGTGACCCGCTGGCGGCGCATCAGGCCTCGGTCGATCACGTGCGCAACGCTGCGCGGGTGGCGCTGGAATACCTGAAATCCAAACAGGATGACGACGCAAAAGTCCGCGATATCGTTGCGCCTGTGGCCCTCAAAGAACCCCGCATAGGTCGATGAAATGGCCACACCGCGCTTCTGTCCTCAATGCGGTGGCGCTGACCTGGTTCAGCGTATCCCTTCGGGCGACACCCATGCGCGGTTGATCTGTGGCGGCTGTCAGTACGTTCACTACGTCAATCCGAAAATCATCGCGGGCTGCATCATCGAGCAAGAAGGCAAATATCTGCTTTGCCAGCGCGCCATCCCGCCACGTCCCGGCACCTGGACACTGCCCGCCGGGTTCATGGAAAGTGGCGAAACCACCGAGCAGGCGGCCTTGCGTGAAGTCTGGGAAGAGAGCGGCGTGCGCGCTGAAATCCTCTCGCCCTACTCGATTTTCAGCGTGCCGCGGATCAGCGAGGTGTACATCGTGTTCCGCGCCATTGCTCTGGAAATCACCGGCCGCTTCGGCCCGGAAACCCTCGATTACAAATTCTTCGCCCCCGAAGACATTCCCTGGGACAGCATCTACTACCCCGCCATCCGCCAGATACTGGAACGCTATATTGAAGAGCGCCAGGCCGGTGTGTACGGCATCTACATCGGCAACGATGACACTGGAAAAGTCCACTTTATAAGGTGAAGAGCAGCTGCAAGCGAAGCGGTCCGAGGCGCACGTGATTTTGCTTCTGGCTTGAAGCTTGAAGCTTGAAGCTCAAGTTTACAGCTGCCCCTCCACTATCACGATTTCAGCCTTCGATGCGCCCTGCCGATGGCTCATGGCGTCCTGGTATTCGGGTGACTTATAGCAGGCAACCGCCTGTTCATAGGATTCAAACTCGATAATCACCGTGCGTTGCGGCGTCGCTCGCCCTTCAATGGCTTCTGATCGACCGCCGCGAGCGAGAAATTTCCCACCATATAACTGGAAAGCGGCTGGCGCGCGCTGGGTGTATTCGCTGTACTGCTGAGGGTCGGTCACATCGACGTGCGCAATCCAATAAGCCTTCATCACGATCTCACTGTTTCATTGATTGGGAATCTGTGAAATATTCTGTCTTATGGTATACCACGATTTAGTCATCCATTAAACCGGGATCCCGAGCATGGCATCCGATCGCATCGAAGACATTATTGAAGACTACCGCCAGGGCAAGATGGTCTTACTGGTCGACGACGAAGACCGGGAGAACGAAGGCGATCTGCTGCTGGCCGCCGACTGCTGTTCGGCGCAGGCCATCAGCTTCATGGCCCGTGAGGCACGCGGGCTGATCTGTCTGACGCTGACCGATGAGCATTGCCAGCGTCTGGGCCTGGAACAGATGGTGCCGAGCAATGGCAGCGTATTCGCCACGGCCTTCACGGTGTCCATCGAGGCCACCACCGGCGTGACCACCGGCATCAGCGCTGCGGATCGAGCCCGCACGGTGCAGGCGGCGGTCAATCCGGCTGCAATTCCCGAAGACCTCGTGCAGCCAGGCCATATCTTCCCGTTGCGTGCGCGGGACGGCGGCGTACTTACTCGCGCCGGTCACACCGAGGCAGGTTGCGATCTCGCAAGGCTGGCCGGTTTTACGCCCGCCTCGGTGATTGTCGAAGTCATGAACGACGACGGCAGCATGGCGCGGCGTCCGGACCTGGAGCGGTTCGCGGAAAAACACGGCATTCGCATCGGCACCATTGCCGACCTGATTCACTACCGGCTGAGCACCGAACACACCATCGTCAGAATCGGTGAGCGCGAACTGCCCACGGTGCATGGCACCTTCCGCCTGTTCAGCTACGAAGACCGCATCGAAGGTGGCGTGCACATGGCCATGGTGATGGGCGAGATTCGCCGTGACGACCCCACGCTGGTGCGCGTGCATGTGGTCGATCCACTGCGTGACCTGGTCGGTGCCGAATACACCGGCCCGCCCAGCTGGACGTTATGGGCGGCTCTGCAACGGGTCGCCGAAGAAGGTCGTGGCGTGGTTGTGGTGTTGGCCAATCACGAATCCTCCCAAGCCTTGCTGGAGCGCATTCCGCAACTCACTCAACCGCCCCGGCAGTACACACGTTCGCAATCGCGCATCTATTCCGAAGTCGGTACTGGTGCGCAGATCTTGCAGGACCTGGGCGTCGGCAAGTTGCGCCATCTCGGCCCACCGCTGAAATACGCCGGCCTGACCGGCTACGATCTGGAAGTGATTGAAAGCATTCCGTTTCCCGGCTGATGCGGTGACGAACGGCCTTTGTCCCCCTGGGTTTCACGCTTGAAAAGCACCGAATGAAGGCATTTGGACAGGGCAAAACCCTTGCAGAAAGTTTGGAATACCATAATATGGCATTCCATAAATCGTAAGTTTTGTCAGGTACACCCGGCACGGGACAGCATCAATAAAAGCACCTGACCGTTTCAAGTTTCGAGGCCCACTGGACCGACTGCTCCCGACTAAGCGGGCGACAAAAGCCCGCTCAAAACACAACAAATGAGGGCGTGAACATGGTGTTGAACAAACGTGCAACGGCAGTCCTGGCAGCCGGGGTGCTGGCTATATCGAGCGTTGCCGCTATCGCTGCCGAAAGCGTCAATTTCGTGAGCTGGGGCGGTTCCACCCAGGACTTCCAGAAAGAAGCCTGGGCAGCCCCCTTCAGCAAAGCCAGTGGCATTACCGTCGTGCAGGACGGGCCGACCGACTACGGCAAACTCAAGGCCATGGTCGAAAGCGGTAACGTGCAGTGGGACGTGGTCGATGTCGAAGCAGACTTCGCCCTGCGCGCCGCCAGCGAAGGCTTGCTGGAGCCGCTGGACTTCAACACCATCAAGCGCGACGAGATCGACAAGCGTTTTGTCACCGATCATGGCGCAGGCTCGTTCTTCTTCTCCTTCGTCCTCGGCTTCAACGAGAGCAAAGTAGGCGCCAAGCCGCCTGCGGACTGGTCCGCCATGTTCGACACCAAGACCTACCCCGGCAAACGCGCCCTGTACAAATGGCCTAGCCCCGGCGTACTCGAGCTGGCCCTGCTGGCGGACGGCGTAGCGCCTGACAAGCTGTACCCTCTGGACCTCGATCGCGCTTTCAAGAAACTCGACACCATCAAGAAAGACATCGTCTGGTGGGGCGGCGGGGCGCAATCGCAACAACTGCTGGCTTCCGGCGAAGTGTCGATGGGCCAGATGTGGAACGGCCGGGTCTACGCCCTGCAACAGGACGGCGCACCGGTGGGCGTGAGCTGGAAGCAGAACCTGGTCATGGCTGATTTTCTGGTGGTGCCCAAAGGCGCCAAAAACAAGGCCGCTGCGATGAATTTCATCGCCAACGCGACCAGCGCCAAAGGCCAGGCCGACTTCTCCAACCTCAGCGCCTACGCGCCGGTCAATACCCAAAGCGTGGCGCGACTGGACTCCACGCTGGCACCTAACCTGCCGACCGCGCATGTCGCCGACCAGATCACCCTCGACTTCGCCTATTGGGCCAAGAACGGTGCGGACATTGCGACACGGTGGAACGAATGGCTGGTCAAATAAAAATGACGGCTGCCGTCTCTCGTCAACCCAACCCGGCCGGTGGTGCGCACAGCACTGCCGGCGCGGCCTACCACAAGGCGACGAGCATGCAGCCATCCCCTTCCCTCGCACAGCGCTGGCGTGGCAGCCGCAACCTGCTGCCGGCGCTGCTGTTTCTAGGGCTGTTTTTCTTCGCGCCGTTGATTGGTTTGCTGCTGCGCGGTGTACTTGAACCAGTGCCCGGCCTGGGCAACTACGAGCAACTGTTCGCCAACTCGGCCTATTCCAGAGTTTTGCTGAACACTTTCTCGGTTGCCGGGCTGGTCACGCTGTTCAGCCTGTTGCTGGGCTTCCCGCTGGCCTGGGTGATTACCCTGGTGCCACGCGGCTGGGGACGCTGGATTCTCAATATCGTGCTGCTGTCGATGTGGACCAGCCTGCTGGCCCGCACCTATTCGTGGCTGGTATTGCTGCAGGCTTCCGGGGTAATCAACAAGGCGCTGATGGGCATGGGCGTCATCGATCAGCCGCTGGAAATGGTCCACAACCTGACCGGCGTGGTGATCGGCATGAGCTACATCATGATTCCGTTCATTGTCCTGCCGTTACAGGCGACCATGCAGGCCATCGACCCGATGGTGTTGCAGGCCGGTTCGATCTGCGGCGCGAGCCCGTGGAGCAATTTTTTCCGGGTGTTTCTGCCGCTGTGCCGTCCAGGGCTGTTTTCCGGAGGCCTGATGGTATTCGTCATGTCGCTCGGTTACTACGTCACGCCCGCGCTGCTGGGCGGCGCACAGAACATGATGCTGCCTGAGTTCATCGTTCAGCAGGTGCAATCGTTCCTCAACTGGGGGCTGGCCAGTGCCGCCGCTGCGTTGCTGGTGCTGATCACGCTGGTGCTTTTCTACTTCTACCTGAAGCTCCAGCCGGAATCTCCGGTCGGCGCCAGTAACGCGAGGTAAACCGCCATGCTCCTGACACCCAATGCCATGAGCCCGGGTCTGCGCACGGGCCTGTACCTGACCACAGCGGTGATCGCGCTGTTTCTGCTGCTGCCGATCCTGTTCATCATTCTGCTGTCGTTTGGCTCATCGCAGTGGCTGGTGTTTCCTCCGCCTGGCTGGACGTTGAAGTGGTATCAGCAGTTCTTTTCCAACCCGGACTGGATGGCGGCGGCGATGTCCAGCCTCAAGGTCGCGATACTGACCACCATCGCCTCGGTAGCACTGGGCCTGCCGACCGCCTTTGCCCTGGTACGCGGCCGGTTTCCGGGACGCGACATGCTGTACGGTGTGTTCACCCTGCCGATGATCGTGCCGCTGGTGATCATCGCCGTGGCGGTGTATGCGCTGTTCCTCAAACTCGGTTACACCGGCACGCTGTTTTCCTTCGTCGTCAGTCACGTGATCGTCGCCCTGCCGTTCACCATCATCTCGATCATCAACTCGCTGAAGCTGTTCGATCAGTCCATCGAGGATGCTGCGGTGATCTGCGGCGCATCGCGTTTGCAGGCGATCTACAAGGTGACCTTCCCCGGTATCCGGCCGGGCATGATGGCCGGCGCGCTGTTCGCGTTTCTGGTGTCGTGGGACGAAGTGGTGCTGAGCGTGATGATGGCCAGCCCGACCCTGCAGACCCTTCCCGTGAAAATGTGGACCACGCTGCGTCAGGACCTGACGCCCGTCATCGCTGTCGCCTCAACGCTGCTGATCGCACTGTCGGTGGTGATCATGTTCATCGCTGCGACCCTGCGTCGTCGCAACGAAGCCAGGAGTATTTCATGAGTGCCGTGATCAAAGACTCCGCCCAGCCACAGCAAAAACCGCTGGTCGCGCTGTGCAACCTGAACAAGCATTACGGCAACTTTGCCGCCGTCGACGACATTTCCCTGGATATCCAGGAGGGCGAGTTTCTGACCTTTCTGGGTTCCAGTGGCTCGGGCAAAAGCACCACGCTGTCGATGCTGGCCGGTTTCGAAACCCCCAGTTCAGGCGAGATTCTGGTGGGCGGCAAATCACTGGTGAATGTGCCGCCGCACAAGCGTGATATCGGCATGGTGTTCCAGCGTTATTCGCTGTTTCCGCACCTGTCGGTTCGCGACAACATTGCCTTCCCGCTGGCCATCCGCAAGCTGCCGACGGCCGAGCGCGAGAAGAAAGTCGATGCGATGCTCAAGCTGGTCCAGCTGGAAGAATTCGCTCACCGCCGCCCTTCACAGCTGTCAGGCGGCCAGCAGCAACGGGTCGCCATCGCCCGAGCGCTGGTCTACGAACCGCGCATCCTGCTGATGGATGAACCACTCGGCGCGCTGGACAAGAAACTGCGCGAAGACTTGCAGGATGAACTGCGTCAACTGCACCGTCGGCTGGGCATCACCATTGTTTACGTGACCCACGATCAGGAAGAGGCCATGCGCCTGTCCCAGCGCATTGCGATTTTCAGCCACGGCAAGATTGTCGGTCTGGGCAGCGGTTACGATCTGTATCAGAACCCGCCGAATGCCTTTGTGGCTTCGTTTCTCGGTAACTCCAACTTCCTGAAGCTCAAGGCACAGGGCAACGCCGTGGCCACGTTCGAAGGCAGTTCGCTGGCGATTCGCCTGACGTCGGGGCTCAAGACTGATCAAGACGTGCTGCTGATGGTGCGTCCGGAGAAGGCTCAGGCGTTGAGCGTTTCCCAGACAGCCGCCACGCCACTGGAAGCCGGCTGGAACGAAGTCAGCGCGAATGTCACCGAAGTGCTGTTTCTCGGTGAGAGCCAGACCTGCTCGGTGGTGACCACCGGTGGCATGGCGATGACCGTCAAAGCCTTGTCGGCCACAGGCATGCCGCTCAAGGCCGGCGATCCGGTGCGAGTGCGCTGGGCCGCCGCCGACGCGTGTATCTACACCGAGTGGACCGACAGCGACCTGAACAAGGCAGCCGGGGCGCACTGACTCTGAATCAGACGGGCGCGTGATGCACGGCGAAGTAATCGCGCAGGAATTCCACTGTGACGCGAATTTTCGCCGAGCTCATCAGCGGTGAAGTGTGCACCGCCCAGATATCTGCATCCTGCCGATACTCCGGCAGAACCTGGATCAGCCGACCTTCGGCCAGGTCGGTGCGCACATCCCAGAGCGAACGCAATAACAGCCCTCGCCCGTCCAGGCACCACTGGCGGGCAATTTCGCCATGGTTGGTCGACAGACTGCCGGTCACCTTCACCGTTTCTGCGCCTTGCGGCCCGTGCAGATGCCAGATGCCAAATGGCCGATCACGTTCCTTGATCACCAGGCAATCGTGGTTGGCCAGTTCACCCGGATTGACCGGCGTGCCCTGGCGCAGCAGATACGCCGGGCTTGCGCACAAGACGCGCCAGTTGCGGGCCAGATGGCGGGCGCGCAGGTGCGGAGCGATCTGGTTACCGACGCGGATGTCCAGATCCACGCCCTCCTCGATCAGGTCGACCAGCCGATCCTGAATATCCAGCCGGATATCCAGCTTCGGGTAACGCGCCGCCAGCTCTGACAAGGCCGGCGCAACAAAGCGCCGGCCGAAGCCCTGACTGCTGACCACACGCAACAGGCCGCTCGGTTCGCCGTGCAACGCCGCCACTTCATCGCTCATCTGCTGCACGGACTCAAGAATGCCCTTGGCCCACTCGTAGACCCGCTCGCCGTCCTCGGTGATCGACACCTGCCGCGTGGAACGGTGCAGCAACACCACACCCATGTTCTGCTCCAGCAACTTGACGCGCTTGCTGACGTACGCAGTAGACATGCCCAATTCATTGGCCGCCCCGACAAAGCTGGAACGCCGCGCAACGTGAATGAACACGTTCAGGTCATCAAGGCTTGGATAGTTCACGATTCGTGTTTTCTCAATCCATTAATCGGCTGATTATCTTTATATCGTGCGCTTATAGCATGGGTGTCCTTCCAAGCCTATTCATCACAATTCACTCATCGGGAGTGTCGGCCATGAACACTAAAAAACTGCGTATCGCGGCCATTGCCGGAGACGGCATCGGTCTTGAAGTCTTGCCCGAGGGGGTCAAGGTCGTTCAGGCGGTTGCTGCGAAACACGGGCTGGACCTGGAATTCGAGTACTTCGAGTGGGCCAGCTGCGATTACTATCTGGAACACGGCAAGATGATGCCGGACGACTGGTTCGACCAGTTAAAAGGCTTCGATTCGATTTTCTTCGGTGCCGTGGGCTGGCCGGACAAAGTGCCCGACCACATTTCCCTGTGGGGCTCGTTGCTCAAGTTTCGCCGTGAGTTCGATCAGTACGCCAACATCCGCCCGGTTCGACTGTTCCCCGGCGTACCCTGCCCGCTCGCCAACCGCAAACCGGGTGACATCGACTTCATCGTGGTACGCGAAAACACCGAAGGCGAATACTCGTCGCTGGGCGGGATCATGTTCGAAAACACCGAAAACGAGTTCGTCTTGCAGGAATCGGTGTTCACCCGTCGCGGTGTCGACCGCATTCTCAGATTTGCTTTCGAGATGGCAAGCAAACGCGAGCGCAAGCACGTCACTTCGGCGACCAAATCCAACGGCATGGCGATCAGCATGCCCTACTGGGACAAACGCACCGAGGCCATGGCGAGTCAGTACCCGGACATCAGCTGGGACAAGCAGCACATCGACATCCTGTGTGCGCGCTTCGTGCTGCAACCCGAGCGCTTCGACGTGGTGGTGGCCTCCAACCTGTTCGGCGACATCCTCAGCGACCTCGGCCCGGCGTGCGCCGGCACCATCGGCATCGCACCGTCGGCCAACCTCAACCCGGAGCGCAACTTTCCGTCGCTGTTCGAGCCGGTGCACGGCTCGGCCCCGGACATCTTCGGCAAGAATATCGCCAACCCAATCGCCATGATCTGGTCCGGCGCCCTGATGCTGGAATTCCTCGGTCAGGGCAATGAGCGATTCACAACGGCGCATGACGACATCATCACAGCTATCGAACAGGTGATCGCCAATGGCGACATCACGCCGGATCTGGGCGGCACGCTTTCCACTCAGCAAGTGGGCGCGGCGATTGTCGAGCGAGTTTCTGCGGCCCGTTAAGCGCTTTGCGTGACGCTGGCCGGCGTGCCGCGCTGCTCCAGCAACTCCACGAAACGGGTCAGGCTGCGAGACACCGTGCCCCTGCGCCAGATCAGCCAGGTGTGCAGAAAGCGAAACTTTTCAGACAGCGGCCAGACGCTGACCGTGGCGCAACCGGGCATGCTTTCCAGCATGCTGCGCGGCATCAGCGCCAGGCCGGCACCGGCGCTGACGCAGGCGAGCATGCCGTGATAGGACTCCATTTCGTGGATCTTGCCCGGCACCGCGGCGTCTTCGGTGAACCAGCGCTCGAAGTGATGGCGGTACGAGCAATTGGCGCGAAACGCATAGATGCTTTCGCCATTGACATCACGGCCACGCTTGACCGGGCTGTGGTTAAGCGGCGCAATAATAACCATCTCCTCTTCAAATACCGGGACGCCTTCCAGGGATGGATGCAGGACAGGCCCGTCGACGAACGCGGCCACCAGTCGTCCAGCCAGCACGCCATCGATCATCGTGCCGGACGGTCCGGTGGACAGGTCCAGTTCGACCTTGGTGTTTTGCTGGTTGTAGACCGCCAGCAATGCCGGAATGCGCACAGCAGCGGTGCTTTCCAATGATCCCAGCGAAAAAGGCCCCTGTGGCTCGTCTCCGGAAACGGCCGCACGCGCTTCCTGCACCAGGTCCAGAATCCGTCGCGTGTAATCGAGAAAATTCCAGCCTGCGGGGGACAGACGCAGGCGATGTTTTTCGCGAATGAACAGGTCGACGCCGAGGTCCTGTTCGAGCTGCTTGATGCGCGTGGTCAGGTTTGAAGGCACGCGATGAATCTGCTGCGCGGCAGCGCTGATGCTGCCGTGTTCAGCGACGGCCTTGAATATTTCTAGCTGGACCAGATCCACTTCATTCTCCAAACATGAACTATGCGATCATTATTATTCAGTTTTCGAGAGCATAGCACGTCGATAGACTGGCCCCACTCCCCACCTGGACAGGATGGCGCAATGACCACTATCAACAGCAATACCCATGCGATCTCGATCAACCCGGCTATCGGCGAGCAGATCGGCCACTATCTATTTGAATCTGCAGCGGTGCAGGACACTACCCTCTCGCGTGCGGCCAGCGGTTTTGCAGGCTGGAAGCGCACGCCTGTCCAGCAACGTGCCCAGTTGATCACCGCCATGGGCCAAGTGCTGCGCGACGACGCTGAAAACATCGCCCGGATGATAAGTCGGGAAATGGGCAAGCCCGTGGTGCAGGCAAGAGGCGAGGTCGAAAAATGCGCGCAGTTGTGTGACTGGTACGCGGCACAGGGCCCGGCGATGCTGGTGGCCGAATCGACTCAGGTCGAGGATGACAAGGCGCGTATCGAGTACCGCCCGCTGGGGCCGATTCTTGCGGTGATGCCGTGGAACTTCCCGATCTGGCAAGTGCTGCGCGGTGCGATACCGACGTTACTGGCTGGCAATACCTACGTGCTCAAGCATGCACCGAATGTGATGGGCTGTGCGTATCTGATGCGCGACGCGTTCCAGCAAGCGGGTTTTCCCGAGGGCGTGTTCGAAGTGCTTAACGTGTTGCCAGAGGGCGTTTCAAAGGCCATCGCTGACCCGCGCATTGCGGCGGTGACGCTGACCGGCAGCGTGCGTGCCGGCCAGGCGATTGGCGCTCAGGCCGGTGCAGCGCTGAAGAAGTGTGTACTGGAACTGGGCGGTTCCGATCCGTTTATCGTGCTCGACGACGCCGATCTGGATCAGGCAGTGAAAGCGGCAGTCGTTGGCCGGTTTCAGAACACCGGGCAGGTGTGTGCGGCGGCCAAGCGTTTGATTATCGAGCAAGGCGTGGTGGAGGAATTTACCCGTCGGTTCGTTGAGCAGACGCGCCAGCTGGCGGTGGGCGATCCGCTTTCCAGCGAAACCTGCATCGGCCCGATGGCACGCTTTGATCTGCGCGACGAACTGGATGCCCAGGTTCGCGACACCCTGAGCGAAGGCGCGAAGCTGTTGCTGGGCGGCAAGAAAGCGGATGGACCGGGCAATTATTACGAGCCGACTGTTCTGGGCGATGTCACCGACCAGATGACCGCATTCCGGCAGGAACTGTTCGGCCCGGTCGCCTCGATCATCACCGCCCGCAATGCGCAGCACGCCCTGGAACTGGCCAACGACAGCGAATTCGGCCTGACCGCAACCGTGTACACCCGCGATCTGGAGCTGGCAGAACGCATGACCGAAGAACTGGAAACCGGCGGCGTGTTCATCAACGGCTACAGCGCTTCAGACCCGCGCGTAAGCTTCGGTGGCGTGAAGAAAAGCGGCTTTGGCCGAGAGCTTTCGCACTTTGGCGTACGTGAGTTCTGCAATGCACAGACCGTGTGGCGCGATCGCCACTGAGGAATGGGAGACCCCCGTACACATGCCCCCGAGGGAGCCGTGTTTGTGTGTGTGTGTGCTTCGACTGTCGTGCGACGCTCTGCGTTGGCATGCCGTTCTGGACGCTCCGCGTCCGATCTTCTCGCATGTTCAGGCCGATTACTCTTCGCCCGCCTCCACAATCGCAGGCTCGCCTATCGTGTAAAAGTGCCCGCCTGCGACGTAGTGCAGGCTGCGCCATTTCGGATCGGCTTTTTCGAATTCCCAATGCCCGTTTCTAAACACTCGGGTATCAGCCCACGCGCCCACCACTTCGCCGATGAACAGGTCGTAGGCCTGCTGATTATGCGGCTCGGGGATGACTTTGCAGATCAGCCAGGCGGAGCATCCGGCCACCAGCGGAGTGTCGTGATCCTCGAAGCGAAACAGGTCAATATTGGCCTTGTCCAGCTTGTCGGGGGTGAACACCTTGCTCTGGGTGCCGACGTCAAAGGTCATCTGCAATTGATCCAGATTAGGCACCTGCAGCGCGAAATAGCCGCTCTTCTCCACCAGCCCGCGGGTCTTGGTCATCTTGTCGATTACCAGCGTCACCTTGGGTGGCGCAAAGTCCAGCGCACAGGCCCAGGCTGCAGCCATGACGTTATGAACGCCTTCGTGACTGGAAGATATCAGCACGGTCGGGCCGTGCTTAAGCAGACGGTAGGCTTTTTCCAGCTCGACAGGACGGATGTGATTGTCCACGTGTAACCCTCGGAAACATGATTCGTACCGCTACCGGCCGAGCAGCTAAATAAGGCATCCTGCATGCGCTACGCCGTGCAATATTGCGCGGCTGCAAGCGAAGCCCTTCACCACTCATAAGGCATCGGATTGAGCAGCATAGACAGCCAGAACCCCAAAGTGTTCGCCCTGGTCCTCGCCGCAGGCCGCAGTCGGCGATTTGACGGTGACAAACGTCAGGCGCCACTGCCCGGTGGACATACGTTGCTGACTGCAAGTCTCGAAAATGCCAGCAAAGCCTTTGTGCATGTCGCCGTGATACTGCGTCCGGACGATGATGCCAAAGCGCTGAATATTCCCGCAGAGGTCAAGATCATTCGCAGCGAACACGCCGATCTCGGCATGGGCCACAGCCTGGCCAGCGGAGTCGCAGCGGTCATGAACTCGTCGGCCGACGCAATCGCAGTGCTGCTGGCAGACATGCCCTGGATACAGCCACAGACCTTGCGCGACCTGGCCGTGCTGGCTGATCCGTTGCGCATCGCCCTGCCGATGCATGAAGGCCAGCGCGGCCATCCTGTGATCATCGGGCGCCGGTTCTGGCCGCAGTTGCTGTCACTCGAAGGTGATCAGGGTGCAAAGGCGCTGATCGTCGATAACCCAGAGCGGTGCGACTTACTGGGTTGCGACGATCCCGGCGTTTTGCGCGATGCAGACACGCAATCAGCGCTGGCCATGGCCTGCCGGCAACAGCTTAAAGATCGTCGCGACTGACCCCGTTGGCGACCCGCAGGATATCGGCCATCACTGCAATCGCAATTTCTGCCGGGGTCTTGCTGCCGAGATTCAAACCGATAGGCGCGTGAATGCGCTCCAGCACCTCGGCCTCCAGCCCGCCGATCCGCGCCAGACGCTCCAGACGCTTGCTGCTGGTGCGCATCGAGCCCATTGCGCCGATATAAAACGCCTCGGTGCGCACGGCTTCAAGCATGCTCAGGTCATCCAGCTTCGGATCGTGCGTCAACGCCAGTACCGCCGTCGAACCGTGGCAGCCGCCTTCGGCGATGAACACCGCAGGCAAAACCCCGCGCACTTCAACGCCCGGCATCGAGAACCCTGCCGTGACTTCGACACGCGGGTCACAGACAATCACTTCGTAGCCCATGGCGACGGCAAAACTGGCGCAGAACTCGGCCACGGGTGACAGACCGGCAAGCAGTACGCGATAAACCGCGCCCGTGCGGATGCTGATGCGTTCGCCGTCGACCTGTATCCGCGCCTCACCCAGCGCGGCAGGTCCCACGCTTCTCTGCACGCCACCCAGTTGCACTTCCCTGCTGACCAGCTCGCGTCCGGCCAGCGCCTGTTCGATAGCCGCCAGATGGGCGTCGGCTTGCGGACTTGGTGCGATGAATTCGATCAACACGTCCAGCACGCCGCCACACGGCAAGGCCCGCGCAGGCGCAAAACCGCCATCGCCATAGCGAACCACCTGATTGACCTGCTGAAACTGTCCGGCGGCGACGCGCTCGAGAAAGTCTTCTTCCACACAGCCGCCCGACAGCGATCCGCGATGCTCACCACTGCTCAGCGCCACCAGCATTGCCCCCGGCCCACGCGGGGCCGAGCCGAAGGTCGAGAGCACCGTGCACAGCCAGACCGGCTTGCCAGTGACCAGCCAGTCACGCGCCTGTTGCACAACCTGCAAATCGAGTTGTTTCATCCTTACAACCCTGCCATCAGTTTTTCCTTGGTGATCGGCAGACTGCGCACCCGCTTGCCCGTCGCGTGATAGACCGCGTTGGCCACCGCCGCCGCCAGGCCGGTCACGCCGATTTCGCCGATGCCGCGCACACCGAACTCGCCAAGGTTGTAATCCGGGTAATCGAGCAACAGCACATCGATGTCGGGCTGATCGGCATGCACCGGCACCACGTACTCGGCGTAGTTGTTATTGACCGGCATGCCGCTGCGCGGGTCGTACTCGGCCGCCTCGAACAGCGCCATGCCGATACCCATCACAATCGCGCCTTCAACCTGATTGCGTGCCGCCAGCGGGTTGACCACCTTGCCCACGTCAATCGCGCTGACCACACGCGAAACCCGCAGGCTGGAAATGCCCGGGTCCCAGCGCACTTCGACAAAATGCACACCGAAAGAACGGAAGGAGTGCTTGCCGGCTTCGGGCATGCCGCTCTGGAAATTACCCTCGGCGCGTGCCAGACGCTGGCCGTTTAGAACATCGACAAAACTGACGCGCTGCTCGCCCATCACCAGTTGACCGTTTTCGACCTTGATCGACCCGGCATCCTGCCCGGCGAATACCGAACCCTTGCTGACCGCGTACTGACGCAGCTTCTGCAAGGCTTCACGCGTTGCCCCGGCAATCGCCGGCATCACGCTGGCGGTGACCCATGAGCCACCGGAAACAGGGCCTGCCGGAAACGATGAGCTGCCCAGCTCCACCTCGACACGCTCCATCGGGATGCCGGTCAACTGGCTGACGGTCTGCGCAACGATGGTGTAAGTCCCCGTACCGATGTCCTGCAAGCCACACTGTGCCAGCGCCGTGCCATCGGCACGCAGAATGACGCGCGCATCGGTCGGCACTTGATGAGCCTCCCAATTGCACGCGCCCATGCCGTAACCAATGATTTCATCACCTTCACGCATCGACCCGACTTCAGCGTTGCGCGCCTGCCAGCCGAACCGTTCGGCAGCTTTGTCGATGGCTTCCGGCAAGTGATTGCTCGACCACGGCAAGCCCATGCTTTGATCCATGTCGGACAGGTTCAGCTTGCGGAACGCCAGCGGGTCCATGCCGCTGGCGAGGGCCATTTCATCGATAGCCGACTCCAGCGCGAACAGGCCCGGGGCGGCACCCGGTGCGCGCATTGATGTGGGCGTACCGCGATTGATCGGGCTGATCTTGTGGCTGACCAACACGTTGTCACAGGCGTACAGGCTTTTCGTCACGCCACCGCAGTTCTCGGTGTAGTCATCGAGCATCGAAGTGCTGTTGAGCGATTCATGCCGAATCGATACCAGCTTGCCGCTGGCATCAGTGGCCATACGCAGACGCTGACGGGTTTCCGGGCGGTGGCCCACGGTGGTGAACATCTGCGCACGCGGCAGCACCAGCTGCACCGGTCGCCCGGTCATTTTGGCGGCAGCGCAGGCGGCCACCGAATGCGGCCACGGCCAGAGTTTGCCGCCAAATCCGGAGCCTATGAACGGTGCCCGCACTTCCACCCGGTCGGGCGGAAGGTCAAAAACGTTGGCCAGCAGGTTGCGATGGTTGACCACGCCCTGAGTGCTCTCGCAGACGAACAGCTTGCCGTCCTGCCACCACGCGGTGCTGGCGTGCATTTCCATCGGGTTATGCACTTCGACCGGCGTGGTGTAAGTCTGATCGACCTGAGCCTTGGCGCTCTGAAATGCGCTGTCCGGGTTGCCACGGTTATGCCCCGCACCGCCATCGCGGACGCCATTGACGCGCATGCCTTCCTGCAGATCCTTGACCGCCGGCCGCTGCTGGTAATCGACAGCCACACGATGCGCGGCCGCTCTCGCCTGCTCGAAGCTTTCGGCGACCACCAGCGCAACGAACTGTCCGGGATAGTAAACCTGATCATCTTCAAACGGCAGGCGGTGCTCGTCAGCCTTGCTCGCCGACAGCATCCTGGCGAAGCTCAGCTTGGTATTCGGGGTGCGGTGCAGCGCAGGAAAGTGGCCGTGATGGAAGACATCCACCACGCCCGGCATCGCTTTTGCCTGCTGGTCGTTGATGGCCACGATGCGCCCGTTGCCAATCGTGCTGTAGACGCCATAAGCGTAAAGCATCTTGCCCATGGGATGGTCCGCCGCGTAGCGCGCCTGACCACTGACTTTCTGGCCGCCGTCGATGCGACGTTGCGGCGTGCCGATAATATTTTCGCTCATGAGAAATTCCTAGGCCGTGAGGTCGCGAAGATTGCGGACGATGACCTGCTGACCCAGCGGGATCTTGAAGGCGTTGTGTTCGTAGGCGCGCGAGCCTTTCATCGCCAGCTCTGCGACCCTGGTGAAGGTGTTCATGTCAGCACGCTGACCGATCAGCGCCCGTTCCGCCTCGACCGCACGCCATGGCTTGGTGCCCACGCCACCCAGTGCAATGCGTGCATCGGCAATGCGCTTGCCGTCCATCACCAGAATCACCGCGCTTGACGCAAGTGCAAACTGGTAGGAGGTGCGATCACGCAGTTTCAGATAAGAGGATCGTCCGCCTGCCAGTGGCGCATCCAGGGTTACATGGGTGATCAGTTCGTGAGCGGCCAGCGCATGTTCGTGGTGCGGCGTGTCACCGGGCAGCAGGTGAAAGTCGGCAAACGGAATATCCCGTGTGCCATTGGCACCTTGCACCGTGACCTGCGCACCAATCGCCGCCATACCCACACACATGTCCGACGGGTGCGTTGCAATGCAGTGATCGCTGGTGCCCAACACGGCGTGTACGCTGCGGTTCAGGCCACCGATGGCTGCGCAGCCCGAGCCAGGCTGGCGCTTGTTGCACGCCGATACATTGTCGCGAAAATACGGGCAGCGCACGCGTTGCATGAGGTTGCCAGCCGTGGTGGCCTTGTTGCGCAACTGAGTCGATGCCCCGGCCAACAACGCTTCGGACAATACCGGGTAGCGCTGCTGCACCAATGGGTGACTGGCCAGGTCGGTATTACTGACCAGAGCGCCGATGCGCAGACGCCCGTCAGGCAACGATTCGACCTGTTTCAGCGCCAGGTGGTTGATGTCCACCAACTGCTCCGGCTGCATGACATCGAGCTTGACCAGATCGAGCAAGGTGGTGCCGCCCGCCAGATAAAAACGCTGGCCTTGGCCCGACGCCGAAGTGACCGCCTGTGCGGACGAAGCCGCGCGCGCGTAATCGAAAGTTCGCATCAGGCAGCTCCCCCCATTTTCGAACGCGCCGACTGCACGGCCGACAGAATGTTCTTGTACGCACCGCAACGGCAGATGTTGCCGCTCATGGCTTCGCGCACACTGGCATCATCGGACGGGATGTTCGGGTCCTTGAGAATGGCGACCGCGCTCATGATTTGCCCTGACGTGCAATAACCGCACTGGTAGGCGTCGTGTTCCCAGAAGGCTTCCTGAACCGGATGCAACGTGCCGTTCTCGGCCAGCCCTTCGATGGTGATGATGCTGTCGCCCTGATGCTGCACGGCGATGGACAGGCAGGAGTTGATCGCCACACCGTTGACCAACAGCGTGCAGGCGCCGCACTGGCCATGGTCGCAGCCTTTCTTGGTGCCGGTCAGTTGCAAGCGGTCACGCAACACGTCGAGCAGCACCGCGTTGGCTGGCACGTTCAGGGAATGAACCTGACCGTTGACCTTGAGCTGGATACGGTGTTCGCCGGCTGCCGGTGCGTCATTGTCCTCGACCACTGGCGCCACCGCTGCAGCGGGTGCTGCCTGCAGCATGCCGTCGGCGGGTATCCAGGTGGACAATGTGGCGGCAGCAATACCCGATGCGCCGAACTTCAGAAAGTTGCGGCGCGAGGGCTGCACGGCACTGCTGTCAGCAGCAGGTTCCTTGTGCTTTTTTGGTTCAGTCATCAGGATCACTCGGTAATAGCCGACGCTGCTATCAAGCGACAGGCGTTATTTTTGGTCAGCGGCCCGGACGTGCTTGTGCTCACTGACCTGTTATTTTTCATCGGTCATGAGAGCCAAAACGCTATCACCGGCATAAGTGTTTAACTGGCCAGCGCCACTAAAGTTCCAACTCATTGACGGGCGTCTGTATTCGGAGGCTGGCAACGCGACGCACGATCGCTGTTGACCCTAGCAGCTGGTTCAGGCGCTGATTAGCCAGCCAGATTGACTAGCGGTCATGAAAAACATTCATGAATAGGTAGAGCGATGGCCGAGTGCGCTCAGCAACGCTCGCATCAGTGGGCGGAAAAGGAGTGGTCGATACAGGCGTGCACGGTCAAGCGTCAGCTGAAGCTGGCCGCTCAAGACTTGGTCGAAAATGACGATATAGAAGGTCATGTGAAAGTCTTGAGGCGTCTAAATCGGGGCATTGATGACCGATTTGATGGTGGCACCTCGCAACCGGTACCCGGTTTATGCGAAAATGCCGCGTCTTCGCCGAATGGCACCATGGTTTTGCGCAGAGCGTGTAAAAAATACGCCTCTAGCGTGCCTCCATGCCCTAGTGCGGCGTCTCAGACTCCGTGAGCAGGCTGACCCGGTGTGATTTGCCTGGGTGTATCCGGATAGATTTCCGGTCACTGCAACACACCGACAGAGCAAGAATGTCACTCATGACGCTGAGTCCAACGATGATAAGAAGCCAGCGCAGCAGGACATAAATTGAGGTCTCAATCGGTATTATATTGGCCTTGTATGTCCACCTCTAGTCCCTGTGAGTGCGAGAGTTTGTCGCATGCGTCGATGCATGTGACAGGCCGCAGCTTCAGGAGCAGTCGGCGGATGGCGTTTATCAAATGGATGGCAGAATGTTTAAGAAAGTGAATACGGCCCTTTTGGGTATGGCCATTTCCATGGGCATCATGCCCGTGCATGCAGCTGAAACCAAAAAAGTCGACGTACTGCTCGTCGGCGGCGGCATCATGAGTGCAACCCTGGCGGTCTGGCTCAATGAGCTGGAGCCGAGCTGGTCGATGGAAATGGTCGAGCGTCTCGACGGCGTCGCCGAAGAAAGCTCCAACGGCTGGAACAACGCCGGTACCGGTCACTCGGCTCTGGCCGAACTGAACTACACCCCGGAAGACAAGAACGGCAACGTTGATATCTCCAAAGCTATCGAGATCAACGAAGCGTTCCAGATTTCGCGTCAATTCTGGTCCTGGCAGGTCAAGACCGGCGTTCTGAAGAACCCGCGTTCGTTCATCAACTCCACGCCGCACATGAGCTTCGTGTGGGGCGACAACAACATCGAGTTCCTGCGCAAGCGTTACGCAGCATTGCAGGCCAGCCCGCTGTTCAGCGGCATGCAATACTCCGAGGACCACGAGCAGATCAAGAAGTGGGTCCCGCTGATGATGGAAGGTCGTGACCCGGCGCAGAAGCTGGCCGTGACCTGGAGCCCGATCGGCACCGACGTCAACTTCGGCGAGATCACTCGTCAGTTCGTTGCCAATCTGAAAGCCAAGCAGAATTTCAATCTGCAGTTGTCGAGTGAAGTCGAAGACATCAATCACAACGACGATGGCACCTGGCGCGTCAAGTACAAAAACCTGAAAGACGGCACCGTCACCGAAACCGATACCAAGTTCCTGTTCATCGGTGCCGGCGGTGCGGCTTTGCATCTGCTGCAAGAGTCGGGCATTCCTGAAGCCAAGGAATACGGCGGCTTCCCGGTCGGCGGTTCGTGGCTGGTGACCGAGAACCAGGACCTCGCCATGCAACACATGGGCAAGGCCTATGGCATCGCGCCGACCGGTGCGCCACCCATGTCGGTTCCTCACCTGGACACTCGTGTCCTGGACGGCAAGCGCGTGATCCTGTTTGGCCCGTTTGCGACCTTCTCGACCAAGTTCCTGAAAAACGGTTCTTACTTCGATCTGTTGACCAGCACCACCATGCACAACGTGTGGCCGATGACCCGCGTCGGTATCGCACAGTACCCGCTGATCGAATACCTCGCAGGCCAGGTGATGATGTCTGACGACGATCGCTTCGCTGCTCTGAAAGAGTACTTCCCGAACGCCAAGAAAGAAGACTGGCGCCTGATGCAAGCCGGTCAGCGCGTACAGATCATCAAGCGTGACGAAGAGAAAGGCGGCGTTCTGAAGCTGGGTACCGAAATAGTTGCTTCCAAGGACGGCTCGATTGCCGGTCTGCTGGGCGCATCGCCAGGCGCTTCGACCGCAGCGCCGATCATGCTGGGCGTGCTTGAGAAGGTCTTCAAGGACAAGGTAGCAACCCCGGCCTGGCAGGAAAAACTGCGCCAGATCGTGCCTAGCTACGGCACCAAGCTGAACAACAACCCGGATCGCGTTGCCGAGGAATGGGCTTACACCGCCGAAGTCCTGCAGCTGACTCCACCACCGCCGGTCAACAAGACAGGCACCGCGCCAACGCCTGCTGCTCAGCCAGCGAAAAGCAATCCAGCCAGTGACATGGCGCTTTAAGGCCTACACCGCTTGAAGCAAAGCCCCGCCAGACTCTGTCTGGCGGGGCTTTTTTGTGCCCGGGCAGGAATCAGCCGCAAAACCAGTTAAAGCTACGCATCCTCTTGGCACCTGTTATGGTGGCCCGCTTCATTCCATCTCTGGCTGCGCCAGCAGAGCTGCATCACCCAAGTCTCCACGCCGCACCTTCGCGGCAACCTCGCATTTCTTGCGCTGTCCATCTGGGCCACAGGCCGCCCAAAGCATTGTTGCGGCTGATGAAACCTGCCCAAATCGTTTGTAGTGCATTACAACTGCCTGGCGCACAAGGGCAGCGAATTGCTGTTCCCGGCTGAAACACCCCATGGAGTTCCACGAAATGATCGAGCAGACACTCGAAGCAAGCCCCGATGCCGGTCTCGAAGCCGCGCTTGCCGAATGTGCACGTGAGCCGATCCGTGTGCCTGGCGCGATTCAGCCGCACGGCGTGTTGCTCAGCGTCGCTGGCGATCCACTGTGTATCGAACAGATCAGCGCCAATTGTGCGACGGAGCTGGGGCTGGACAGCGCCGAGCTATTGGGCAATCTGCTTTCAACGCTGTTGTCACCAGAGCATTCGATGCTTGTTGATCAGGCGTATAACCACCCCGCCGCAGCGAACAGTGATCCGATGCGGCTGACGGTAGGCGCTGTCGATTACAGTGCTTCGTTGCACCGTGCCGGGGATGTACTGATTATCGAGCTGGAGCCGTTTGTTGAAGTGGCTCAGGAACAATCCAGAATCATTACCCGCGTGTTGCGCAACCTTCAGGCGGCCACCACCCTGGAAACGCTGTTCGATATCGGTGTTCACGAGATTCAGGCGCTGACCGGTTACGACCGAGTGATGATTTACCGCTTCGAGCCCGAAGGCCATGGCAAGGTGGTCGCACAGGCTCTGACGGGGCCCCTGCCCAGTTACAGCGGCTTGAACTTCCCTGGCTCGGATATTCCCGCTCAGGCGCGCGAACTGTATCGCCTGAACTGGATTCGCGTCATCCCGGACGCCACCTACGTTCCTGTCCCGTTGGTTCCGACGCTACGCCCGGCCACCGGGCAACCACTCGATCTGGGTTTTTCGACACTCAGAAGCGTGTCCCCCGTGCATTGCGAGTACCTCAAGAACATGGGCGTGCGCTCATCGATGAGCATCTCGCTGCTGGAGGGGGGTGAACTGTGGGGCCTGATCGCCTGCGGTCATCCCGAGCCGCTGCTGGTGTCTCGAGAGCTGCGCGACGCCTGTGCCATGATCGGCCAACTGTTGTCGGTGAAGATCTCCGCAATCGTTGCGACACAGATCCAGCGTGAGCGCGAAGAGAAAGTTGTTTTGCTGCGGCAACTCGCAGATGCCATGAGTCGGGCTGATCATGACATTCTGGACGGCCTGATGAGCAGGCCGGAGTTGCTTCAGTCGCTGACACTGGCCGACGGTGCCGCCGTTTTGATTGATGACCGCATTCATCTGTTTGGCCAGTGCCCGACCCACGACGAGGTGCGCGCGCTGTATCTGTGGATACGAAACAATGGGCTGACCAGTCAACGGGGTACAGAGCAGGCGACAGGCCTGCAGGGGCTGGGCGTTTTCCACACGAACTCAATGCAGAAACTCTACCCTGACAGCGCCGCCTATCGCGCGCTGGCGAGCGGAATCATAGCGTTCACCTTACCCAAGCCGGTCGATAACGCCGTCATGTGGTTCCGTGCCCAGCTTACCTCCACCATGAACTGGAGCGGCGACCCGGCCCATCACGTCAGCGTCAGCCCGGCCGGTTCTGCGAGCCATCGCCTGCGTCCGCGGCAGTCTTTCGACGTCTGGGCACAGGAGGTTACCGGTATCGCCAGACCTTGGTCCCAAGGCGATCTTTATGGCGCGGAAGACCTGCGACGCTCTGCTCTGGAAACCGATCTTGAACGCCAGGTGCAGCGTGAGCAGGAAGCGGTTCGCTTGCGTGATGAACTGGTCGCCGTGGTGTCCCACGACCTGCGCAACCCCATGTCGATCATCATCATGCAGTGCGGCATGATGCAACGCTGGACCGTCGGCGACTCGAGCATTGAAAATCGCAATATCCAGCGTGCGCTGGGCACCATAGAGAAAGCCACGACGCGCATGAACAGCCTGCTGGAAGATCTGCTGGACACTGCCCAGATCGAAGCCGGCCGTTATCAGCTGTCGCGTCTGCCCCTGAGCGTCACCAGCCTGCTGGAAGAAGCCTGCAGCCTGCTGGTCATGCTGACAACGGAGAAAAATATCGAGCTCAATTGTAGCGCTGCACAGGGCCTGATCATTGACGCTGACCCGGAGCGGATCTTCCAGGTGCTCTCCAACCTGGTTGGCAACGCCATCAAGTTCACCCCGAAAGGAGGCCGGATCAACATCGATGCGGTCGCCCATGAAAACGACGTTCTGTTCAGGGTCAGCGATGACGGGATTGGCATCCCGGAGGAACATCGACCGTATATTTTTCAGCGCTACTGGTCCGTCAAGGAAGGCAACCCGCGTGGCAACGGCTTGGGATTGTATATTTGCCAAGGCATCGTCACCGCCCATGGTGGCCGGATATGGGCGGACAGCTCGCTCGACGCTGGCAGCGTGTTTTCCTTCACCCTGCCCCTCCACCAAGGCCTGAATACCGTGGGTGAAACGACATTTCTGAAGCAGAGTGGCACTACTCACCGCCTGGCCCAATCGATCTCCAGCAAACTCGAACGCCAGCAACAGGAGGATCGTCTCACCCGCGCGGGATTGTTGAACGAGCTGAACCACCGGGTCAAAAACACTTTGGCGACTGTGCAGGCGATTGCCTCTCTCACGGTCAACAGCTCCGCTTCCCTCGAATCCTTTCGCAAGAGCTTCGATGCGCGCCTGTTTGCACTGAGCCAGGCTCACGATGCACTGGCACGCGCAGAATGGATCTCCACCGAACTGGTTGATCTGATTGAGCTGTTGCAGAAGATGGACGGCGGCCAGCACCTGATCAACTTCAAAGGTGATCCGGTCACTCTGGAGCCTCGGGTATCCCTGACGCTGTCAATGGTGCTGCATGAGCTGATGGCTAACGCGGTGCAACACGGCGCGCTCTCATCATCGACAGGCCGGGTGACCGTGATCTCCACCTTGGAGACCGAACAGAACCCACCCACGCTGAACATCGAATGGCTGGAAACAGACGGCCCGTTGATCAGCCCGTCCAGCGTCAAAGGTTTCGGCTTTCGCTTGATACGCCGCAGTATCGAGCGAGAGCTCAAAGGCAAGGTCGACGTTCAGTTCGCCCGGACCGGTATCAACTGGTCAATGCTGATCCCTTGGCCAGAAAAACCGGAAAGTTGTCTATGAACTCTGGATCAAACGAAACATCGCTGCCCAGAGTACTACTGGTAGAAGACGAGACCATGCTCGCGATGCTGATGGAAATGATGCTTGAAGACCTGGGTTTTGCGACTGCCTACCACGCCAGCACGCTGGAGGACGGCATTGAATATGCCCGCAACGGCGAGTACGAGCTGGCCATACTGGATATCAACATCATCGGCGGCACCTCATTTCCGATAGCTGCCGCCATCGCTGATCGGGGCATACCTTTCATGTTTTGCTCCGGATATGGCCGGTTGGGCATTCCCGAGACCTGGATGGACCGGCAGTGCGTCAGCAAACCGTTCAGTGCCGATCAGCTGGATCAGGCTCTGGACGATCTGCTCCACGCCTGACCCGTTTTTTTTCAACAGGCGTCGTTGTCTGGCAACTGAAAGCGGGACCATTGAATGCGCTTGAGAATGGGCACGCGGTGCTACTTATTGGCTCATTGTCTGAAGGAACAATGCATCGCCGACAGCGGCACCGCTGGCTGTATTATCGAATACGCACCATGTTTCAACGCCCTCTTCGACCGATGCCTGTACCTGTCGGGCCAGAGATGCCAGCCGTTCAGCGCCATAGGCACTGTGATAGATCTGCGGTGAGCCATGCAGCCGCCAGTAACGCGCTCCTTGCCACCCTGCGGGGATACCGCCCTGGCTTATCGGCGAAGGATCGGCTGCCACTTGTGCAATGCGCTGCGCAAGCAATAAAGCTTCGGCCTGGCGCCAGGACTCATGACGTGGTTCAAGAACCAGTGTGCCTGCATAACGATCACGCAGTGCGTCGAAAAAGCGTCCCGCAACATCCGGGATATAGTCCAGGGAAGGTGGCAACTGGATAAGCAGGCAGCCCAGTTTTTCGCCCAGTTCGCAGCACTGAGCAAGAAACGTATCCAGTAACATTTCACAGCCCTGCAAGCGTTGTTCATGGGTAACACGTTTCGGAATCTTTACCGAAAAGCGAAAATCGGCAGGCACCGACTGCGCCCAGCGTCTGTAAGTCTGCGGACGATGCGGCCTGTAAAAGGAGCTGTTGATTTCGACGGCGTTGAAGCGTGACGCATAACGCTGCAAATGGCTCCCTTGCGCAGGAAACACAGGCCAGTGCTCGCGTCCGAGACTCCAGCCGGCGCAGCCGATACGCGATGCTTGCGAAGTACTCAATACAACACCTTCCCTGCCTCACGCATGAATATTTCCACCGTCTTGGGGCCCACACCTTTAAAGGCAGCCAGACAGAGATCAAAGCTTGCCGATCTCTCCAGTCGCCTCACCAATCGTGGCAAGCGTGGCTTCGATATCATCGAGCGCCTGATCAAGACCGACGAACGATTGCTGGATGGCTTCCCGGTCATCGACTGTCTGCCGACCGCGCAAACTTTCGTCGCGTTCCAGTTCACTGAGCTGCAGGTTACGAACCTCTTCGCGTAACGTTTGCAGAGTCGTCCAGACCAGACGGTACTGTTGCTGGCTGCTGTGTCCCACCTTTTTATCCTCTCGATTCTCTTGGGCATACGCTTGAGACAGCCTGCAACCCGGATGCTCCGTTTTATTCCTCGATAACGAGCTGAAAACACCGCCGGTCAGGGTCGCTGCCCATCGCTTTGAATTTCCCCTCGCGATGGCGATCACTTTTCAGTGCCTGCATCGATGGTAATCGGTGACAGATGTGAACCCTGCCGGAGGAACCGATGACTGCTGCAATTGACCGGCAACGGCGCGTGAAACGGTCTTTGCCTGCCTGCGCCATGCTGCGAATAGCGTATTTTCTGCAGACCTTTGCTTAGCGCTGCGTCCGGAAGCGCCGCGTCGACGTCTGCCTGACCTCTGTAGAACGAAGCAACGGCGTTGAGCAGCCCACGCGAAAACGCCTGACCGAACCACTACTCGATTGCGCCCTTTAGCCGTAAGCCCAACCCCGTAGCAGCGCTAATGAAAAAGGAATCTTTCACCATGGCCACTCCAGACACACCGTCGCTGCACCGCGCAATCACCGCCCCCCTGTTGACGCTGTTCATCCTTGGCGACGTACTCGGCGCCGGGGTCTACGCCCTGGCAGGCACAATCGCCGGACGCGTCGGAGGCGCCATCTGGGCGCCGCTGCTGATCGCCCTGTGCTTTGCGCTGTTGACCGCCGCTTCCTACGCTGAACTGGTCACCAAATACCCGCGCGCGGGCGGTGCCGCCGTGTATGCCGAAAAGGCTTTCGGTAAACCGTTGCTGTCGTTTCTGGTCGGTTTTTCCATGGTCGCCGCTGGCGTCACCAGTGCCGCCGGGCTGGCGGTGGCCTTTGCCGGCGACTACTTTCAGGCTCTGGTCAATTGGCCTGCGCAGTGGGTCTGTGTCGGATTTCTGGTCATTGTCGGCCTGCTTAATGCGCGCGGTATCAAGGAGTCGCTTTCGGCCAATCTGGTCATGACGGTCATCGAATTGAGCGGCCTGCTGATGGTCATCGCCGCCGCTGCCTGGTTCGTCAGCCAGGGCCATGGCGTTGCGCAACGAGTCTTCGAGCTTGATGCCGCCTCTCCGGCCACAGCCATTCTTGCCGCGTCGCTGCTGGCGTTCTATTCATTCGTGGGTTTTGAAACGTCGGCCAATCTTGCCGAGGAGATCAAGGATGTGCGCAGGGTGTATCCGCGCGCCTTGTTCGGCGCGCTGCTGGTCGCCGGTGCGATCTACATGCTCGTCGGCGTAGGCGCTGCAATGGTGCTGCCCGTCGAACAGTTGAAAGATTCGCACGCGCCACTGATGGACGTGGTCAGTGCCTCGGGCCTCGGAATACCCGCACCCTGGTTCGCAGTCATTGCATTGATTGCGGTTGCCAATGGCGCGCTGTTGACCATGATCATGGCCAGCAGACTGACCTTCGGCATGGCCCGCGAAGGCCTGCTGCCCGCGGTGATGGGCTCGGTGCTGCCCAAACGGCGCACACCGGGTCTGGCGATTCTGGCAACCACACTGGTGGCCATCGCACTGTCGTTTACCAGCACCCTGACCATCCTGGCTGAAACCGTAGTGCTGTTGCTGCTCTTCGTGTTTCTCAGCGTGAACATCGCTGTGCTGGTTCTCAAGCGCGACAAGGTCGAAGCCGACCACTTCGAAGTTCACTGGGTGATTCCGGTCCTGGGCATTCTCTCCTGCCTGCTGCTGCTCACCCAGCAAGG
The DNA here is from genome assembly GCF_001293775.1 of Pseudomonas syringae pv. cilantro. Lineage (GTDB taxonomy): Bacteria > Pseudomonadota > Gammaproteobacteria > Pseudomonadales > Pseudomonadaceae > Aquipseudomonas > Aquipseudomonas syringae_P. Next base: position 18,001 of record NZ_LGLN01000078.1, on the reverse strand, counting down.
TCCGGAAACCTGGCTGCGCGCAGGCATCATGCTGGCCGTCGGCGCCGCGCTTTACGGGCTGGCGCGATTGGGCAGCTCGGTGTTTGTGTCGCATCCGCGCTGAGCATCGAACGCCAGCCCCAGCCCGTCGATGATCAGTTGCAGCCCAAACCTGAACTCGTCTTCGACCGAAATACCCGGTAAATGGCTGCCTGCGGCGGCAATGGCCGGGTATTCACCGGCATCGAGCGTGGCAAAAAAAACCACCAGTTCATCGCTTTCGACGGCCTCGCCTGAGCCACTGGCATGCTGCTGTATGGCAAACCCTAAAACGTAGTGGGCCACGGTGATATAAGCACGGGCGGCCAGTTCCGCAGGGAAGCCGTTGTCCAGAAACAACGCAATGCCCTGCTCGCGGCGCTTCAGGCCGTTGGGCCCGACCGGAATCTGTGAAACCAGCAGCGGCACGACGCCTGGATGCCTGCGCAATACGCCATAGAGCTGCTCGGCGCCCGACGCACAGGCTTGTTGCCAGGTCGTGGCAGCGGTGCCCTTCTTGACCGATGAGGCCTGTTGATCGGCAGCCGTTTCGCCCAACACGCTATCGACCACATGCACCAGTATTTCGTCCTTGCTGGTGAAGTGCCTGTAAAGCGTCGCGGTCCCTGACCCCAGGCGTTCGGCAAGCAAACGCATGTTGAACGCCGACGCACCCACCGCATCAACCGTCTCCAGCGCCGTTGCGATAATTCTGTCGAATGAAACCGAGGGACGCCCACGCCCCCCGGTCTTCTGCAAACGGGGTGAGCGGTTTCGCCACCAGGCGGGGGTTCCGGGAGCGGGCTGGCAATCAAGGTCTTTAGTCATTCGGGGATTATAAGCCAAACCCGAACCCCCGCGACCAGCCTCGCCGTGCACGTTTGTCCAACACCGCCTGTCTGATCGCCGCTCTCCAGACACAACAACGCGATTGACAGAAGCATTTTACGGATACGTCGTATCCATAAATGGACAAACCCTGTTCGCCTCTGGATGTGGCCCCCTTGATGTGGAGTTCAAATCATGCCGGAAGCGGATAGCCGTCTCGGTGCTCACTCGCAGATATCGCCTGCAAAAAATCACTACTCGCCGGATCAGGAGTATTCCGACGTCTTGATCATCGGTTCCGGACCGACCGGCCTGACCCTGGCCTGCGATCTGGCCCGACGCGGGATCAACGTCCGAATCATTGAAAAGGCGGCTGTGCCGTTCAACGGTTCTCGCGGCAAGGGCATACAGCCACGAACGATTGAGATATTCGATAGCCTTGGCGTCGCCCAGCCACTGTTGCGCGCCGGGCAGCTTTATCCGCCGATGAAGTTTCATGTCTCTTGGGTGAAAATCAAATGGAACATGATGAAGTACCAGAAACAAACGGCGGATATTCCGTACCCGAACGTATGGCTGGTGCCGCAATGGCGCACCGAGCAGGTCTTGCGCGAAAGGCTGGCGGAATCGGGCATTCAGGTCGAGTGGGCAACGGAGGCGCTGGACATCAGCCAGGATGCCGAAGGTGTTTCGGTACAGGTCGCCAGCCAGGGGCGGACCCACACCCTGCGCGCACGCTATCTGGTCGGTACTGACGGCGGCAAGAGCTTCGTGCGCAAGCAATTGGGGGTGAATTTTGCCGGTTCCACGTCAGAGGAAGGCCGGATGATCGTTGGCGATCTGCACGTCGAAGGACTCTCCCGGGATGCATGGCATGTCTGGCCTACGCGCAAGGGTGGAATGATCGGTCTGTGTCCGCTGCCGCATTCGAATCTGTTCCAGTTGATGATGCGCCTCGAGCCTGACGAGCCAGCTCCGCAACTCTCTGAGCAGGTCATCCAGGCCCGCTGGCTGGCCGCCACCGGGTGCAGAAACATTCGGTTGCACAGCCCGACCTGGCTGTCGGTATTCCGCCCCAATATAAGGCTGGCCGAGCGTTATCGGGTCGAACGCGTATTCCTCGCTGGCGACGCTGCCCATGTGCACACCCCGGCAGGTGCGCAAGGCCTGAACACTGGCGTGCAGGATGCCTGGAACCTCGGCTGGAAACTGGCCGCCGTGCTGGGCGGTGCACCTGAGACGTTGCTCGACACCTATGAAGAGGAACGCAGGCCGGTAGCGGCCGCCGTGCTGGAACTGTCGAACGAGTTGTTTCAAAACAGCAGAAGCGCCGGCATTCCAAAACTCAGGCGTGGCGACCGGGAGCGACAGTTGTTGCTCAACTATCGCCACCGTTCGCTTTCCTCGAACGATCGTGAAAACGCTGACGGCAAGGTTCAGGCAGGTGATCGAGCCCCGGATGCCGTGTGTTCGCAGCAAGCCTGTGGAAGCACTCGTTTGTTCGATGTGTTCCGGGGTGGGCACTTCACTGTGCTGGCGTTCGGTGAACATGCCATCGACGCGATCAACGCGCTTGGCGCCCACGACAAACATCGCCTGCGGGTCTACGCCGTGCGACCCGCACACGTCACTCACGACAGGCGCGGGCTGGCGGATGAAGACCGTCAGGCCCATCACGCCTATGGCGTGAGCACCGGGGAAAACATCGTCTTTCTGATACGCCCCGACGGCTACGTCGGACTCGTGGCAATGGCCAACTTCGCGCAGGTGGCCACGGACTATCTGACTGCGGTGCTCGGGGGTATCGAACACGAGATCGTGAGAGACAACGACGTGCGCGCGACATGCGTACGTGCACACTGAAGCACGTCAGAACACTCACTCAGAGAACACCCTTTATGAAACCTGTCTTCATACCTGCTTTGGTCGCTGCTGCCCTACCCGCGCTGTCGTTGTCATCCGCTCATGCAGAACCGGGTGATTTCAGCCTGGGCCTGGGCGCCGCCATCAACGAAAGCCCGTATGCAGGCGTCGGCACACAGGTCAACCCGATCCCGCTGATCAACTACGAAGGCGAACGCTTTTACGTAAATGGCGTGACGGCCGGTTACCACCTGATCAACACAGAGTCGTTCGCGCTCGATGCCATTCTTGCCCTGCAGATGGACGGCATCGACCGGGACGATTTCGGTCGCCGTGAACTGGCCAGAAACGGCATAAACCGCGATCTGCTGGAAGACCGCGACAATGGCATCGACGCCGGGCTGGCAGCGAAATGGCAAGGATCTGCCGGGCTGCTTGAACTGGTGGCCAAAAATGACATCAGCGGCGCCAGCGATGGCTACTCGCTGAACCTCGAATACGCTTACCCCTTCAGCTGGGGCGACACTCGTTTCAAACCTAATATCGGCGCCACCCACCTGTCCGGAAATCTGGTGGACTACTATTACGGCACCCTGAAAGAGGAAGAGCGACGCGGCATTGCCGAGTACCGCCCCGGCAGCGCCACAGTGTCTTATGTCGGCATCGGCTTCTCCCAGCCGCTCGGCAAACAATGGGAGGTCTCGGGAAACCTGCGCTACAGCGCCCTGCCGGATGAACTGAGCGACAGCCCGCTGGTGGAACGTGACACCGACAGCTCCACGTCGCTGTTCATCGGAATATCGCGAAAATTCTGATGCTGACGCCCCGCTTTTTCACCTTTGCGCTACTCACTGTGAGCCTGCCATGCCTGACCGTTCGCTGAGCATCCTGATCGTTGAAGACAACCTTGCGCTGGCCGCCAATATGTTCGATTACCTGGAGGCCTGCGGGCATACGCCGGATGCCGCTCCGGACGGAAAGTCGGCCATTCGCCTGCTCGTGGAAAACCGCTATGACGTGATTGTGCTGGACTGGATGATGCCGCGCATGGACGGGATCTCGCTGCTGCGTCATCTGCGCAGCGAGTTGAACGACCCGGTGCCGGTCATGTTGCTGACCGCCAAGGACCAGCTGGATGCCAAGCTCGAAGGCTTCGAATCGGGCGCGGACGACTACATCGTCAAACCGCTGGCCTTGCCTGAACTGGAGATTCGCCTACGCGTGCTGACAGCGCGCAGCCAGCAGCGGTCAGCTGCGCGACAAATACTGCAGATCGCTGACCTGCGTTTCGATCTCGGCACACAAATAGTGACGCGCGACGGTGTTGCGCTGCCCTTCTCGCCGATCCGACGGACGCTGCTGGAAGTATTGATGCGCCAATCACCGCAGGTGGTCACCCGCACGCAGCTCGAAACACTCATCTGGGGTGACAGCGTGCCCGATGGCGACCTGCTGCGCTCACACATGCACCTGCTCAGAAAAACAATTGATGGCGAGCGTGCTGCCGGGCAAAAGCTGCTTCACACGGTGCAGGGCATCGGCTTTCGTCTGTGCGTGTGCGAATGACTGACTTTGCTCGCCGACGGGGCAGCCTGCATCGCCTCGTCAGCGCAATAATTCTCGGTTTCGGGCTATTGATGACGACCGGTCTGACCACCCTCGCATTCATGAGCCAGGAGCTCATTGATCATCCGATCTGGAAGGATTTGCTGGAGACCGCGACCGCCAGAACGCTTGAGGACGACGTTCGGCCGGGGTCACAGAAGAACGACAGGGTCAAAATCTGGAAATTGTCAGACGACACACCGGCCACGGACCTGCCGCCCTCTCTCGCTGCCCTCGCGCCGGGCTATTACAGCGAGGGCGATCTGGACCGCCACGACGCTGATAATGGCGATCGCGACTACGCGGTGCTGGTGACCTCGCTTGGCAAAGAGCGCCTGATAGCCGCCATCGACATCAGCGATCTGGAGCGGGAACAGAACTTCATCGCGCTGGTCGGGGCAATGTTCCTGGTACTCAATCTGATTCTGATCATCGCCGTGATCGCCTGGCTGTACGTCCGCCTGCATCTTCCGGTTCAGGGCCTTGCACTGGGCATGAAACAACTCGACCCGGAGCGTCCTGCTCAGCGATTGCCTGTGCGCTATGCTCAGGAGGAGCTCAGGGACATTGCCTGCGGCATCAACGCGCATCTGGAGCGGGTCGAGCAATTCATGGCCCGAGAACGCGCGCTTCTGGATCAGGCCAGCCATGAGTTCCGCACGCCGATCGCGGTGATCAGCGGTGCGCTGGATATCCTCGCCAGGCAAAAACTGCCGCTACGTGCAGAGCCGCCACTGCAACGCATGCGCGCCACCGTGGATAACCTGACGGAAATCATGGTTGCGCTGCTTTACCTGTCACGTGAGCCGTTGACCTCCAACCGGGACGACCCGATCGAACTCGATCGCCTGCTACCCGGCCTGGTCAAGGATCATGAGCATTTACTCGACGGTAAGCCGGTGAAGTTCTCGGTGCAGATCCAGCAGACGCTGACGTTGCACGTGCCGGAAGCGATGTTGCGTATCGCCGTCGGCAATCTGTTGCGCAACGCGGCGGATAACACCTACGACGGCACAATCGCTGTGCGGCTCAAGGATGATGTGTTGAGCGTGACCGACTCGGGCGAAGGCTTTGACACCGAGCAGGCTTCCCGCCATTACCTGTCGCTGCTAAGAAACCCGATCAGGACGGGCAGCGGCAAAGGCCTGGGGCTGTTTCTGGTGCGACGTATCTGCGAACGCTTTCAGTGGACGCTGACGCTGGAGTCGATGCCGACACTGGGCACCCGGGCCGGACTGGACTTCCGGTTACAAGAATCATCGACCTCGGAGAACACATGAACTGTTCAGCAGCACCACTACCGCTTTGATACTCCAGTCGCGCCCGGCCAACGCCCATAAAAAACCCCTGCCACTGTACCGGCAAGGGTTATTTTCATGACGGAGTCACACGTTCAGCGGCGTTTCATCCGGTCGATGATCACCGCCAGCAGCAGAATCGTGCCGCGAATCACGTACTGATAAAACGTATCGATATTTTTCAGGTTCATCGCGTTCTCGATGATTGCCAGAATCAATACGCCAGCGATGACGTGACGAATCATGCCGATCCCGCCACTCAGCGACACACCGCCCAGCACACAGGCTGAAATCACGGTCAGCTCGAAGCCCTGACCGATCATTGGCTGACCCGAGGTCATGCGCGAGGCCAGGACGACCCCCGCCAACGCGCCAATCAGGCCGTGCACAGCGAAGATGATGATCTTGGTACGGTCGACATGCACGCCGGCCAACAAAGCAGCTTCCTGGTTGCCGCCGATGGCCATAGTGTTGCGCCCGTAGGTGGTGTAATTGAGCAGCCAGCCGAAAAAGATGAAGCAGGCAATGGTGATCAGGATAGGCACCGGCACGCCGTACACCTGACCGTTACCGAAGATGAAGAAGTCCTCGTTGGACACGCCGACGGCCTTGCCGTTGGAAAAGATGTAGGCCAGACCACGCACGATCTGCATGGTCGCCAGCGTCGCGATCAGAGCGTTGATGCGCAATTTGGCAATCACGATGCCGTTGATCAGGCCGACCACCAAGCCCAGCGCCAGTGCGGCAGACACGCCCAGAAACACGCTGTCGGTGTCGCGGATCACAATACTGGCGATAACCCCGGAACAAGCCAGCACCGACCCGATCGACAAGTCGAAATGTCCGGACGCCAGGCAATACAGCATGGTGCAAGCCGCGATACCCACGGTTGAAATGGCCAGGCCCAGGCCACGCATGTTCAGTGGCGACATGAAGTTGTCGATAAACACGGCGCAGAGCAGGAAAATTCCCACGGCCGCCAGGAGCATCACCCAGTCATCGACAAAACGACGCAGGTTCATGCCCTGACGGGGAGCCTGCAGGCTGGATTCGGTAGACATACGCACCTCTTTTTTATTGTTCATGGTCAGGGACCGATTGTCAGCCGCGCGTGCGTGGCAGAGCCAATTGCAGGAGTCGCGACTCGTCAGCCTCGTCGCGGTTGAGTTCGCCGGTGATTGCGCCTTCGCTCATCACCAGAATGCGGTCTGAAATACCCATGACTTCCATCAGATCGCTGGACACCACAATCACCGCAATCCCGTCAGCAGCAAGGTTGTGAATGATTTCGTAGATTTCAGATTTGGCACCGACGTCGATGCCGCGAGTCGGCTCGTCCAGCAACAGTACCTTCATCGGCATCGACAGCCAGCGACCGAGAATCGCTTTCTGCTGGTTGCCCCCGGACAGAAACATGATCTGTTGGTCAGGCGACGGCGTCTTGACGTTCATCGACTTGATCTGACTGCGCGCGTTATCACGCTCCCAACGGCCCTGAATCAGGCAGCCAAGGTTCACGTGCCGCGGCCGGGCACCGATGTTGATGTTTTCTGCAACGCTCGACAACGGCACGATGCCTTCTTTCTTGCGATCCTCGGGGCACAGCAGAATCCCCGCCTCGATGGCATCACGCGGCGATCGCAGGGTCAGCGGCTGGCCATCGAGTTGCAGACTGCCCGCCGTGCTGCGCGTCAGCCCTGACAACATACGAAACAACTCGGTACGCCCCGCGCCCACCAGGCCGAAAAAGCCCAGCACCTCGCCCTTCTGTACGGCGAAGGAGACCGGCTCATGCAGGCCTGGCCCCATCAACCCGGTCACGCGCAGGCTCGGGCCTTGATGCTGGCGGGGCCGGTAATTGTAGATATTCTGGATATCGCGACCGACCATGCAGGTCACCAACCGGTCGTGATCGAGGTCGGCCATCTGCTCGAACGTTTTGACGAAGCGTCCGTCCTTGAACACTGTCACGGCATCGCAGACGCGAAAGATTTCTTCCATGCGATGGGACACATAAAGAATCACCCGGCCTTCGTCACGCAGCCGCACGATGATCGCCATCAAGCGGTCGATCTCGCGCGCCGACAGGCTGCTGGTCGGTTCGTCGAAGGCGATGACATGGGCATTGCGCGACATGGCCTTGGCGATTTCGACCAGTTGCCGCTGGCCCAGCGAAAGATCGCCCAGCCGGGTGTGCGGATCAATTTCGTCGGCCAGCCCCTTGAGCAACTCGGCGGCCTGACGGTACATCGCGCGACGATTGATCAGACCGAAACGGTTGGGCATGTGCCCGAGCAGCAGATTCTCGGCAACGGTCATTTCCGGCACCAGATGCAGCTCCTGGTGAATCACCGCCACACCCGCTGCAATACTGTCGGCAGTGGACCTGAACTGGTGAGTCTGGTCGCCGATCTGCAGGCTGCCACTGTTGGGCTGATACGACCCGCCAAGGATTTTCAGCAGCGTCGACTTGCCTGCGCCGTTTTCGCCCATCAGCGCATGAACGCTGCCGGGACGGGCTTCGAAGGTGATGTCGGACAGCGCCTTGACGCCCGGAAACACCTTGCCGATGCCATTGAAACGCAGCGCGCCGCCTATGGGTTGAAGCTCGATAGCCTGTTGCATGAAACCAACCTCCTCGCACAGTTGAAGGGCCCGAAAATCAGGCCCCTCGCTCAGTTCACTTCCACAGACCGATTTTGGTCAGTTCGGCCTGGAAGTTTTCGCGAGTGATCAGTGTCACGTCATCCATAGCGGTGTACTTCGGCGGTTCCAAATCTTTGGTGACCCAGTTGAACACGTACTCGGCCGTCTTGTAGCCTTCCTTGTCCGGGCTGGGCAGCATCGAGCCGAAGAATCCACTCTCTTTCTTCTTCAATTCATCGATCGCGTCGGTACCGTTGATACCGATCCCCAGCACGTTCCTGGCGCTGAAGCCGTTACTGGCGGTGGCGCGTACACCGCCCAGTACGGTGTTGTCGTTCATGCCGCCGATGATCAGGTTTTTAGCATCGCCCGGCAGCTTTGGCAGGGCCGAGTTGGTTGCGTCCATTCCGCCCGGAACATCAAGCGTCTTCTGTGCAGAAAACAGGATGTGATCCGCTGGCAAGCCGGCTTTTTTCAACGCGTCCACCGAGCCGTCAGTGCGCTTCTTGCCGGTATCGAGTTCGCTGTAAGTGTTAATGATTGCGTAAGTGCCTTTCCACTCGCCCTCATCCCACTTGCGATTCTTCGCCTCGGTTGCCATGGCGGCGCCCTGCTTCTGGCCCACTTCGAAAGCCGCCATGCCGAGGTACGGCACGTCCTCCATAGGCTTGCCCTTGGCGTCGACAAAGCGGTCGTCCACTGCCATGACTTTCATGTTGTAGGACTTGGCTTTGGCGACGATTGCAGGGCCGAGGGAAACATCAGGCGGGCAGATCACGAACCCTTTGACACCGTTGGCGGCCAGGTTATCGATGGCTGACAGGGTCTTTTCGCCGTCGGGTACGGCAATCTTGATGACGGTAAAGCCAAGGTCCTTGCCAGCTTTTTCGGCAAATTGCCACTCGGTCTGAAACCACGGCTCTTCAGCCTGCTTGACCAGGAAACCGATTTTGACTTCTTCAGCGGCAGAAGTGACACCACTCATGCCCAGGATGGCGGTGGCAACAGCGGCACAGCACAGGGAACGAATCCCGTGACGACTCAACATAGCTAGCTCCTTATTTTTATTGAATAGCTACAACGTTCAGCGAGTTGGCGGTGACGAGCGCGGAGACGTCCGGCACCGATCAAATAGTCATACCATATAATGTATGACCGCTATGTAACCTAATGTCACTCTGCCGCCGCGCTCCTGACGGAATGCGCCGACCGAAAAAAAGCCTCAACCGGCGAAGCGCTGGCACCGTGTTCCTGTGACGCCGACATGCGCCATCAACAACGCACCGTCGAACTGACCATGGGCGTCGGCAGGCGCAGCGCTGGTGATATACAGCGTGTCCAGATCAGGACCGCCGAACACACAACTGGTGGGATGGCTGACAGGCAATTCGACGATCCGGTCGACGCTGCCATCGGGCGCGAAGCGGATCAGGCAGTTGCCGCCCCAGCGTGCGTTCCAGACATAACCCTCGGCGTCCATTGCCGAGCCGTCGGGCGAACCGCGACTGTGCCCGGCGGCCCAGATCTGGCGGGGGCCCAGCGCACCGTCTTCCCGCACCGGGTAGTGATAAATGACGTCATCGAGGGTATCGGCGCTGTACAACACGCTGCCGTCAGCGTTCCAGAGCAAGGTGTTGACGATGCCCTGCCCGTCCAGCAAGCGAGTCACGCTCGCGTCGGCATCGACGCGAAACAACCCGCCCGAACGACGAACCAGAGGCACGTCACCTCCCTCAGCGTCGATATTGTTTTGCATGCTGCCCAGCCACAGGCGGCCACTTGCGTCGCAACGGGCCTCGTTGGCGCGATTGCCGGGCGTCGGGTCGGCCACACAGAACAACGACAATGAGGTTTTTTCAGAGGTCAGATCCAGGCGATAAACGCCGCTGGCCAATGTCACCAGTGCGTCGCCTTGTGCGGTCGGAATAAACGCGGAAACAGGCTCGGGCATACGCCATTGGCGGTACTGCCCGGCAGCCAGCCGACAGGCGAAAAAGCCGGCGATGTCGACCCAGTACAGGGCCTGCGCTTCGGCATCCCAGAAGGAGCCCTCGGCCAGCTTGAAACGGTGCTCGGAAACGGGCAGCCAGTTCATGAAAAATGTCCTTTGTTATTGTTGTAAAGGCACTTTTAAAATAGGGGTATCGCTCAATGGTCGTGTCGTGCACCTTGCCAGCCTGTCCATCGCGCATCAGACAAGCCCGTCCGGCATAAAATGTTGCCAGATCGGCTAAAGTGACGCACAGCGCTTCGCTGACACATGCACTACTAAATAGTATTACAATTTATTTTTCAAGCGGCATTTTATCGGCTATAAACCCATGCATCGGATGAAATCCGATCAAATAGTCTTACCAATAACAATAAAAGTGGGTAGATCAGATGAAAACGCATGCTCTTCTCAGCACCCTTGGACTGTCTTTGATGATCAGCACCTTGACTGCACAGGCTGCAGCTCTCTCCAGCGAACACAGCACCTTTGGCCAACTGCCGGACGGCACCGCCGTCGAGAAATACACCTTGCGCAACAGCCACGGCGTGCAGGCCAGCATCATCACCTATGGCGCCACCCTGCAATCGCTGCTGGTGCCGGACAAGGCTGGCAAGGTCGAAGACATCGTGCTGGGTTTCGATGATGTGCAGGGGTACCAGAACAACGGCACGGTTTATTTCGGCGCGACCATTGGCCGCTTCGGCAACCGCCTCGCAGGCGGCAAATTCACCCTCGATGGCAAGACCTGGCAGGTTCCGCTCAACGACAAGACCAACGCCTTGCACGGCGGCGACAAGGGCTTCGACAAGCGCCTGTGGAAAGCCGAGGAAACCAAAACCGGTGATTCGGTCGGCGTGAAACTGACTTACGTGTCACCCGATGGCGAAATGGGCTTCCCCGGAACCTTGCAGACCGAAGTCACGTACAGCCTGAGCGACAAGAACGAGCTGAAAATCGACTACCGGGCCACCACCGACAAGCCGACGGTGCTGAACCTGACCAACCACAGTTACTTCAACCTGGCCGGCGCAGGCAGCGGCGATGTGCTCAAACAGGTCGCCACCCTGCACGCTTCGCATTACACACCGGTCAACGACAAACTGATCCCGACCGGCGAACTGCCCGCCGTGGCTGGCACGCCGATGGACTTCCTCAAACCCACCGCCTTCGGCAAGCACATCAAGGATGATCATCCGCAGCTCAAGTACGCCGAGCCCAAGCAAGGCGGCTTTGACTTCAACTGGGTTCTGGACACCAAAGGCGATGTGAAGAAACTGGCTGCCGAAGTCAGCGATCCACAGTCCGGGCGCAAACTGCAGTTGTTCACTACCGAGCCCGGCGTGCAGCTGTACACCGGCAACTTCCTGGATGGCAGCATCCACGGCAAGGGCGGCAAGGTCTACCCGCACTGGGGTGCGTTCACGCTGGAAACCCAGCATTACCCTGACGCGCCCAACCAGCCGACATTCCCCAGCACTCGACTGGATCCGGGCAAAGCCTACACTCAGACCACTGTGTTCAAATTCCTCACTGACTGAGGCATGACATCGCGCAGCCCAACTCGCACGGGCTGCGCGTATTCGGGTTTACTGATTGCGCTTCATCGCTGCCGTCAGCGTATCGACGTTGTAGCGAAACATCTTCGCGTACGTCGGCGCGGGGCCATCGGTTGGCGACAGCGATTCAACGTACAGCTCGCCGCCCGGCTGGGCTCCACTGGCCTGGGCGATCTGCTTGACCAGACGCGGATCACTGGAGTTCTCGAAGAAATACGCGCTGACGTGTTCGGCCTTTATCTGCCGGATCAGCTTCGAAACATCGGCTGCCGACGCCTCGGACTCGGTGGACAGACCCAGTGGTGAAAGGAACGTCACGCCGTAGGCATCACCGAAATAACCGAACGCATCGTGAGAAGTCAGGATCTTGCGGCTGGCCGCCGGGACTGAATTGATCTGGTCACGGGCGTACTGATCGAGCTGTTGCAACTCAGCGATGTAGCGGTCGCCATTGGCCTGGTATTCGCTGGCACCTTCGGGGTCGGCTTTCTTCAATGCAGCGATGATGTTGCGCACATAAATCACCCCGTTGGCAGCGCTGTTCCAGGCATGCGGATCGACGATGCGTTTGCCGTCTTCATCCATGCTGCGCGTCTTGATGCCTTGCGAAAGCACCACCGGCTGGCCTTTGTAGCCTGAGGCCTTGATCAACCGGTCCATCCAGCCTTCCAGATGCAGGCCGCTGACAAAGGCCAGATCGGCATTTTTCAGTGCCTGGGCATCACTTGGCGTTGGCTCGTAGACGTGCGGGTCGCCATTCGGGCCGATCAGCGATTTAACGTGAACACGCTCGCCGCCGACCGTGCTGACCATATCAGCGATCACCGTAAACGATGCCACCGTCTCAAGTGGTTTGGCCTGGGCCAGACTGGCGAACGCGGACAACGCCAGTGCAGCCATCGAACTCAACAGCATCAATCGTTTCATGACATACCTTTTCAGTGGGCCAGGTGAGGTTTGGGAAACAGCCGACGCACAATGCCTGTGCGTCCGAACAGCAGGGAAAACGCGTAAAACGCACTGGCGGTCAACACGATGGCGGGCCCCGAAGCAACGCCAAGGTGATAGGAAACGATCAGGCCGATCAGCCCGGACAAGGTGGCGAGCAGCGTCGAAATCAACATCAGGCCGCTCAGCGAATTGCTCCAGAATCGCGCAGCCGTTGCAGGCAGCATCATCATGCCCACCGCCATCAACGTGCCCAGCGCCTGAAAACCTGCGACCAGATTGAGCACGACAAGCAGCAGAAACAACACGTGATACAGCGATCCACGACCACCCACGGCGCGCAGGAAACCCGGATCGAAGCATTCCAGCACCAGTGGGCGGTAGATCACCGCCAACAACACCAGCGTAAACGAAGCGATGCTGCCAACCATGTAAATCGACGCGTCATCGATGGCCAGAATGGTGCCGAACAGCACATGCAGCAGGTCGACGCTAGAGCCGTGCAGCGACACGATCAGCACCCCGGCGGCCAGCGAGGTCAGGTAAAAACTGGCGAAGCTGGCATCCTCGCGCAGTGACGTCAGGCGGCTGACCAGCCCGGACAGCAACGCCACCGCCAACCCGGCGATCAGGCCGCCGAAGCCCATGGCGGGCAGTGAAAGGCCGGCGAGCATGAAGCCTATCGCGGCCCCCGGCAGCACCGCGTGACTCATAGCGTCGCCCACCAGGCTCATGCGTCGCAGCATCAGCAACACGCCCACCGGGCCCGAGCCGATACCCAGGGCCAGACACGCCACCAGCGCGCGACGCATGAAACCGAATTCGATAAACGGCTCGACGATCAGGCTGTAAAGCATCATGAGCGCTCGTCCTCGACATCACACAACAGTGCGTCGGGGCTCCAGTATTCCGCCATGTTGCGCGCCTTGCGCAGGTTGGCGACGCTGAGCACATCTGCTGTGTCACCCCAGGCGATGGCTTCGCGGGCCATCAACAGCGTTTGCGGAAAGTGCTGACGAACCTGATCGATGTCGTGCAACACGGCAATCACGGTCCGTCCCTGCCCGTGCCAGGCCCGCACCAGTTCCAGCAGATCGCGAGTGGTGCGCGCATCAATGGCGGTGAACGGCTCGTCCAGCAGGATCACCGAAGCGTCCTGCAGCAACAGCCGGGCAAACAGCACGCGCTGGAACTGGCCGGACGACAGCGAGCCCACGCTGCGACCTTCGAACCCTTCCAGCCCGACGGTGCGCAGCGCCTCTGCGGTGAGCCGGGCATGATTGCGCGTCAGGCCACGAAACGGCCCGATGCTGTGCCATGCACCCATGGCCACGGTATCCGCCACGCTCAACGGAAAGCTGCGATCGATTTCGGCGGCCTGAGGCAGGTAGCCGATCGTGCGGGTTGCCAGACGCCCCCGATCGACACGCCCCTGCGCAGGCTTCATGGTCCCGGCAATGGCCTTGATCAGGGTCGACTTGCCGGCACCGTTCGGTCCGACAATCGCCGTCAGGCTGCCCGCTTCGAATCGACCGTTGAGGTGATGCACAGCGGGTCGGCGCTCGTAAGCCACCGTAAGGTTTTCGAGGCTGATCGCGGCACTCACGGAATGGCCACCGACCAGCCGATCGCCGCCCACAACAGCGCCAGTACCGCAAGGGAGAACAGCACTCGTTTCCAGGCCGACTGGGCCAGAACGGAAGCCGGGATCGAAGAAGATTGAGAAGATTTCACGCGCCAGTAACCTGCAATTATTCGTTACAGTATTACATACCAAAGACACGCTTCGTTATAAAATAACATTTAAAAAATACGGCTTGTTGCCGTGTTTACGCCTGCCGACCTTCGGTCTGATCGCGTTTGCATTGCTTGAGTCTGTACTGGCAAACCTATACTGTACATCCAAACAGTCAAGGGTCTTTCCATGGAGCTCATCGACAAGCTCAGCATCCTCGCAGACGCCGCCAAGTACGATGCGTCGTGCGCCAGCAGTGGAGCCCCCAAGCGCAGCTCGCAGAACAAATCCGGGCTGGGTTCGACTAATGGCATGGGCATCTGCCACAGTTATACGCCCGATGGACGCTGCGTCTCGTTGTTGAAAATTCTGCTGACCAACTTCTGCCTGTATGACTGCCAGTATTGCGTCAACCGTCGCTCCAGCGATGTGCCGCGCGCGCGCTTCACCCCCGAAGAAGTGGTCACCCTGACTCTGGACTTCTATCGTCGCAATTGCGTCAGCGGGCTGTTTTTGAGTTCCGGGATCATTCGCTCGGCCGACTACACCATGGAGCAGTTGGTCGAGGTGGCGCGGTTGCTGCGCGAGGTGCACGAATTTCGCGGCTACATCCACCTCAAGACCATTCCCGACGCTGACCCGGCGCTGATCGAAAAGGCCGGGCGTTATGCCGACCGCCTGAGCGTCAACATCGAGCTACCGACCGATCTCAGCCTGCAAACCCTTGCGCCGGAAAAAGACGTCGCGTCCATCAAGCAGGCCATGCAGACCATCTACACCGGCGAACAGACCGTGCGCAACGAACCGCGCTCGCCGCGTTTTGCACCAGCCGGGCAAAGCACGCAAATGATCGTCGGCGCTGACGCCACCGATGACAGCACCATCCTGCACAGCGCGCAGTCGCTGTACAGTGACTTCAAGCTGCGCCGGGTCTACTACTCGGCGTTCAGCCCGATCCCTAACAGCCCCAACAGCGTGCCGCTGGCCGCCCCGCCGCTGATGCGCGAGCACCGCCTGTATCAGGCAGACTTTCTGCTGCGCGGCTATGGTTTCACTGCTGGCGAATTGCTCAGCGGGCCCGGTGATCTTGCCCTGGATATCGACCCGAAGCTGGCGTGGGCATTGGGCAATCGGCAAGTGTTTCCACTGGACCTGAACAACGCCGACCCGGCGCTGATCGCCCGGGTGCCGGGCATCGGCATTCGTACCACCCAGCGGCTGGTCGAACTGCGCAAGCAGCGGCGCATTCGTTACGAAGACCTGACCCGCATGCGTTGTGTGCTGGCCAAAGCCAAACCGTTCATCATCACCAGCGACTATCATCCGCCACATGCCGAGACCACCAGCGAGTTCCTGCATCATCAGCTGCGCGACCGGCCGCAGCCCCAGCAAATGGGGCTCTGGGGATGATCTGTCTTGATTGTGATGATCTGTTCGAAACGTGGCGAACTCAGGCACGCTGGCTATTGAGCCACGAGATCGACCCCAGCCAGGTCAGCTGGAGATCTCCTGACGCAGCTGACTTGTTCGGCAGCGAAGAAGAATACCCCAGGGAATCCGGGCCGTTTCAGGCGCGGGTTCCGCTGGAGTTGCTGAAACTGCTTGAAAGCTCGTCGCGCTATCGCGGCGAGCAGCGCTGGAGCTTGCTGTATGAAGTGCTGTGGCGTGTTACGCATGGTGATCGAACGGCCATGATGGCGGGCGACAAACTGGGCAGCGAGCTGCATCGACGTCTCAAATCGGTACGGCGCGAGGCGCATCATCTGCATGCCTTTCTGCGTTTTGTAGCGCTGCCGCCTGCCGATAACGACGCAGCAATCATGCGCCCGCAGTATGTGGCCTGGCATGAGCCTGCCCACGATATTCTGCTGAGTGCCAGCGAACACTTTATCGGGCGAATGGGCCAGCATCGCTGGATGATTGCCACGCCATACGACGGTGTCTATTACGACGGCAATGAGCTGATTCACGAACGCCGCTGCCCGGAAGCCTGGAAGACCATGGCGCGGCAGGTGGAGGACCCGCACGGTGAGCTTTGGCTGACTTATTACAGCCACATCTTCAATCCCGCCCGGCTGAACCCCAAGGTCATGGAGGGTCACTTTCCTTCACGCTTCTGGAAAAACCTGCCGGAAGGTCCGCTGATCCCGGCACTCATCACTCAGGCCAGAACCGGCAAACAGCGCGACGGCCAGGCCAGCGACATCGCCGCCCGACGCGGCAAGAAGATTGCGCTGAGGGATTGAGTCCTTAACGTTGCGACGCTCGTGCCCCGGCTTATGCATCCAGGATCGAACGCAGAGCGTCCAGAACGGCATGCGACGCGGAGGCGGCGCGTCGCACGAGGTCGCACGCTAGTCGAGATTATTGGGAATGCCTGGGTTGATGTATAACCTAGAACGAAACCCGCCCTTCAATGCAGGTTACGGTCGAACCGCCCACCCAGATATCGTCACCCACGCGCTGAATGGACACCCGCCCCTTGCGTCCGAGTGCAGTGCCCTGGCTGACGACGTAACGCTCGGGCGCAAGGCCCTCTTCCAGAAACCAGCGGGCAATACCGGCGTTGAGGCTGCCGGTCACCGGGTCTTCGGCCATGCCGTCACCGGGCACGAAAGCGCGCACTTCAAACTGCGCTTCGTCACCATCCACCGTAGGGTCCCATGGCGCGACGACGCCGAGCTTCAGGCCGCTCAGTTGCGCGTAGTCGGGCTGCAAACTGAGCACACTGGCGCGATCTGCAAGCCTGAAAGCGACCCAGCCGGGGCCGTTATCCACCCAGCGTGCATCCAGAATTTCACCCGTGCCGAGCTTCATGCCGAGGCGAATCTGCTCGATCAGCTCCGGTTCTACCGCGCCTGAACGCAGCAATGGAGGCGCAGTGAATGCCAGTCCGCTGCCCTCGCGGCGAATGCGCACCAGACCGATGCCGCACTCCTGAATGATTTCCTCACCCTGCGCCACGCCGCCACTCTCCAGCCAGGCGTGGCAGCTGCCCAAAGTGGGATGGCCAGCGAACGGCAGCTCGACAAGGGTCGTGAAGATACGCACGCGATAGTCGGCGCACGGGTCTGTCGGTTTGAGCAGAAAGGTCGTTTCACTGAGGTTGGTCCAGCGCGCGAACGCTGCCATCTGCTCGTCGGTCAGGCCATCGGCGCCCAGCACCACGGCCAGCGGATTGCCGAGTAGCGGTTGATCGCTGAACACATCCAGTTGTTTGAAATCGAACGATCGCATCAGGCTTCCTTGGCATAGAGACAAAGAACCAAGGTTGCCATGACTGTGGCGCAATCAACAACGGGATATTGAACCCACCTTGAGCCTGGCTGCTCACAGCTCGAACGCTGCTGCAAGGCTTTGTACGAAGCCGGCCGTTCCTTGCCTGTTTTTGCCTTGCTGACCTTCGTTCGCCTACTTTTCGTACAGAGCCTAGTGGGGTGTTTCACAAGTACCAATGAAAATATGATCTATGCTCATCTGAAACCAACTCGTGAGAGCTGAGCATTTATAT
>NZ_LGLN01000015.1 GCF_001293775.1 Pseudomonas syringae pv. cilantro | reverse complement strand
ATAGAGCGCGTATCAACGACCCACTACTGGCACAGGAGGTCGCTGACTTCACGAACGACTGCTATGCACGGGCGCGTGCAAAACTGTTCATGACCCAGCCTACCCTGAGTAAGGATCAACTCAACGACGTCAACTGGATCGGCTCGAGGTTCTTTCTGCAGACGCCAGGCTATTACGATGATGGTTTCTCTGGATTTAGATCACACACGCCTCGAACCAAATGGCCTTATGACACAACTCGCGATGCAGGCCTGCCCCAAACCACCGGTGGCGGTGGCTTCCCTACCTGCACGCAGTGGTGGTCGGATAGCAGCATTGGCCTACGAGCCAGGCTGCTGGAGCAGGTCAGTCCAGATCTGCTGAGCAAGCTCGCTCAGTGGGCAAAATTCATGACCCCGAATGAGGTAAACGACTCGGTCATCCGCGATCTGGTCTCCCCGAGGAAGCAGAAACTGACCCAGGGACAGGTGTATACCGACTACGGCGGCCAAGTGGGTGGTTCAGTGATGAATGACTTCACACGCCTGACCGCAACCGTCGGTCAGGCAGCAGGATCGTTGGCGATGTACCCCGCCATGGACAGCGTCCGTCAGGCAGCCCCCATGGTAATGGCCTTTTTGAAGATGGCTTTGATCATCTGCATTCCATTTGTCCTGGTATTCGGAATGTTTGATCTGAAGGTCGTGATGACGATCACATTCGCCGAGTTTGCATTGATCTTCGTGGACTTCTGGTTTCAATTGGCCCGCTGGGTGGATAGCACGATACTGGACGCCTTGTACGGCAATGGGATCGGCAGTGACGTACCTCATTCCAACTTCGACCCAGTGTTTGGGGCCAGCAATGCACAGGGAGACCTGCTGCTAGACTTCGTGATAGGGGCAATGTTCATCGTCCTGCCAAGTTTCTGGGTCGTTGCGCTCGGCTGGACCGGAATGAAACTTGGATCACTTATGAACGGACTGAGTGAAGGTACAAAGTCGGCTCAAGCAGCTGGGGCGAAAGGGGCTGAAGAAATTAGAAATCACATGAAACAAAGAAAATAACGGAATAATAGAAAAAGACCTGCAAATGCTGGTCTTTTTCTATCTATATTCATTATCAGAATCAAACCACCCTTTGGTCTGCCCGAAGACATTTGACTCTATACCATAAGGCAATTCTTCTTCCGCGAGAGAACGGTTCAAAGCACCGCATGTGGCTGACGTATTCAATATGCCCAATATTACTCCGAGTATAGCGACGACTCCCAAAGCATACAGCAATCCCCACGCCACGAAGAATGCGCCAGTACCGAACACCGCCGCACGGGCACCCCACTTGACTGGAGTGATGATCACTCT
>NZ_LGLN01000028.1:4473-5322 GCF_001293775.1 Pseudomonas syringae pv. cilantro | reverse complement strand
ATAGGGTCTGGCAGTCGATCTACGGATGGACCTGATCGACTAAATGAGCCCTGGAGCAACTTGCCCGTTATTTCATCGGCAGTGAGTTTGCTCGCCATGGTTATTGACCCGCTTCAGGATGTTGGACGATCGCGGGGTTCCCGCTGTGGAGCCGCCTGTCGATCACAGGCTGGAGGCGGCAATCAATGCGGTACGTGCGACTATTCAGGACGTGGTTATTCAACATGGCGTTCTCCATCATGGCTGAGGGTTTGTGCGCGGCGCAGTTGAGCGCGAGCATTGAGGCTGGCCCTGTGGTCGCTGGGTGTGAAAGAGGTGAAAATGGGGGCGCAACCACCTTTGGTGAACTTGACGTGGCCACCGTGAGTGCGATGGACCGCCCATCCCTGTGAGGTGGCGAATTGAGCCAACGCCTGCAGTGATTTCTTTGCACCTCGAAGATGCGCAGACGGATGGCTCATGTCCGTGCCCTCGTTTTGCTGAAGGCCGCCGAGCGAAAAGGAATATGGTAGCGGCGTGCTATTGTTTGACAGCGCTTTTTCGTCTGGCCCAGGGTTGCGGCCGCAGAGGCGAGCGATGAGCCAGCTGTGCAGTGAGCTTTTAGCAAGCGCGCCAGCTCGGTCTCATTGAGCACCGTTGATTCCTTCTTCGCCCGAGGTGCAGGCCACTCCTTCAACGGGGTCGCTTTTTCAGCATTGATGAGCAAAGAAGGGTCATTCACATGCTGATCGGCTTTCACCCGTTGGACGGACCCTCCGCGACTGAAGTATTCGGTAATGGCCTTTTCAATCCGTCGCCTGTCTCTCTCTCGATCGGACGGAGTGGGTAGAACCTCTTCAAGAATGTTGT
>NZ_LGLN01000028.1:2134-3027 GCF_001293775.1 Pseudomonas syringae pv. cilantro | reverse complement strand
TGTTGGCCGCAGTTGCGGCATTCATCGGTAATCGAAAGGGGATTAGCACACGTATTCATAGCGATTCCTTGGCTGCTTGGGACAGTTCGGGCCATGCCAATTCGGGATAAGTGGCTAGTACTGCATGAAACCCTGGCAGGCCTTGAGCTGAATGCACCTGAGAAGGACGCGTGGCTTGATCTGGCAGGAGAGCCATTAGGAGAGGCAGGCAGCTGCGACGCCCCTTGGTGTTGCGATTCGCCCGGCTTTCAACTACCCGCAAACCCATACAATCGAATGGTTTTGTGAGCCATGACATAGGACGCGGTTCGCTTTCCCCCCAAATAATCTCGGGATTTATGCGAATGACTTCCGAGAACTGAAAATTACCTTCGTGCTGATTCATTACGGCAGCACAGCGTTCGCTGATCAGTTGTTCATCTCTGAGCCTGTCCATCATGGTTTTGCTGTTAAAGGCTCGACCGTCAACCAACAGGTCGGTGTTGTCTTCGAAGTAAGTTCGAATTTCGGCAAATAGCCACTGTTGAGCGGTCAGGAGCACATCATTGACGAGCCAGGCGTTGGTCCTGACGCCTTCGTAGGTGAGTTGATGACGGCAAACTTCAATGAGCGCGGTACAGAGTATTTCGCTGGAAATACCTGGCATATCCGGCGACGATAAAAGCGTGGCGGTGGCGGGCAGCGGTGTTTCTACCGATACTGAGTTTGGTTTTTTGGGCGTGAGCATGTCTGCCCACCAACCTGCAGGCGCTTGTCGTAAGTCGACTATTTGAAATGGAGTAGGGGCATTACCCTCTTTTCCATCCCAGTACCAATAGTAGCCGGGTTGGGTTGGCGTTGACTGCGACCAGACAAGTGTTGCTGTGCTGAAGTCGGTTGTCGTATTCATAGCG
>NZ_LGLN01000028.1:0-983 GCF_001293775.1 Pseudomonas syringae pv. cilantro | reverse complement strand
GCTGACCAGCAGACCGTTGAACCTGAGCGGGCAGGACCGCGCGGACTCGTGGGGAAAGGGTGCCGGACGCAGCCAGTGGTAAAGTTTGGTTTCCAAAGACAAACCCAGACCACCGGAGGTCCGGCATGAAAGACACGTATTCGTATGAAGCGCTGATTGATGCGTTGGAGGAACTTGTTCCGTCAGCCAACAGCGTCGGGCTAGGCGCAGTGAGAGCGATCAAAACGCGCTTGGAGCTGTACTCGCTGTCGGTATTAGGCAATGCACTCGCGCAACAGAGGGCATGGAGTGTCCGCGGCTTAGAGGCAATAGATTTTGCGCTCATGACCAAATACTCTTGGCATCCGGATCACCTTCGAACTCTTGAACCTGCCAGTAAATGGCTAGCACTACATCAGGATTTGCTGAGTTTGGAGTTTCCTCGGGCGGCTGTAGCGGCTTGGCACGCACGGTATGAAGGTATAGGCGTTGTTGATCTGCTGGCCTGGACGTCAAACCCGCTAGGTTTGCCACCCACGCATACCACTGGCCCACAGCAGGGGTGAGGTACCAGAGTTCTGGACGACTCTCACCCGGGCACCAGATGTGATCAGGGTCTATCTCAAATACGAGGTTGAGGATTGACACGCACGTGCTGCGTGTCTGCCTAACACCAAACCCTCTTGGCTTTGAAATCAAACCGGCTGCGTAAAGCTTTTCTGGCAGCGTCTGCTGCGTCGACGTAGTGCAAGTGGCCCCATGCTCCTCCAGAAACACCGCCATCTCTTGGTAGATCGCAGGATAGAGGGCGTAAACTCCAAAGCGGGTCAACCAGGCTTTCTGTAGGGCTGGTACGTCTTGGCCGGTGGTTTGCCGGACAGCGTGCGCCAAGGCTTGTTTGAGTAAGGAGGTGCTTGGCTCATTAATTGATATATTCATAGCCGCGACTCCCCTGACCAATCACTTGTGGGCAGTGTTGAGAAATAGGTGTGCTGATAAGTGGC
>NZ_LGLN01000081.1:256252-303286 GCF_001293775.1 Pseudomonas syringae pv. cilantro | reverse complement strand
CCTGCGAAGAACGTCACGCCGTCGGCGTTGGAGGACTATAAGACTTTTTTGAGCAAAGACCGTTTATTAACGTCGCGGTCTTTATATTGGCAACGGATGCCTGCGCCTAATTCCGAATATTAACTAGTTTGTTGTAATTTTTTAACTGCTTTATCCATCAGAGTCATAAACTCTTCAAGTTTAAAATGCCACTTCCTGCCATCAGCCGTCGGGAATATTACGAATTCAACTGGCCTTCCAGGCTCGCGAGATACTTCAGCTAATTGTTCAGTTCCTGACCAGATCTCGAATACCAAATTTTCTCGATCTGGTGGACTACTTATCAAAGAAGAAAACTGTGTCATAGCTTCGGCTCTAAAAGTCCAATAAATTTCTACTAGTGTCGTAGCGTAGACCTCGTCCATCTGGTCCAATCACATCCATAACTCCCCCAGATCTTCCGGTAACTTTGTAGGTTACGGTCGGTTTCAAGAAGCTACCTTTGACAGTGGTTATAACGTTTTGGCCTTATCATCAATCCTCTTCATTTTTAATGCCTTTTGCACAATCAGATTTTAGGAACTAGAATAAACAGTCCCTCATCCGTTGGGTAGTTTAAAATATAACTTCTTGCCTTGTCTGAACTGCGTTTTAAAAAAATAGAATCACACTCATCGACCTCTTGGTCGCAATGCCAACTGTCGTATGTATGCTCAAATTTATCACTAACCAATTTATATACATCTCCCCCGAGAATCGCAATTCCTAAAGCCTCGAGTTCGTGAATAGCAAGTAAAGCCTCATCATGACCTAGGGCCCAATTTCTTACCCCCAAATGATTTAGGGATTTACCTTGACTTAGAATGGGGTCTATTTGCTCCGACCATATAATACTCATAAATTACTCCGTCGAAGTCGGTTTGAACAGTCGATGATTTATTGATCCGTCCGACTCTTTTATAAATTCGAAAACGCCTTGCTTCCCACGATACTCGCCTGGAATTTTCAGCATATCTCTTACCACGCCATCTCCCCCTTTGATCTTCGTTACCTGTCCAGCGCCTTGGAACGTTGTCACACTTTCCGGGAAACCATGAAGATCGCCAGTCTTGATCTGACCTAACACTTTATCTGTGTATTTTGTGCCTGCAAAAAAATCATCCTCTACTGCACTTACGTTTTTCCCACCCTCCCCGCCCTTAACAACATCAGCCCCAACCCCTCTATCCTTACCGGTATAGTTCTTCCAGTCAGGATGGTACGGATCAGCCCTCATTTCGGCTGTGACTACCTTGGACTTGCCTGAGAATTTGCCGCTTGCCAGCACACCCGTCAAGAGCCCTGCGGCGAGCCCTCCTCCGCCGATGAGGTATAGCTCACTGTTGTCATCTTTGTTAAGCGGCTTGCCCTCCATTGCACTTGCAACCTGCTCCCCCAGCGCGTCGCTGTATTCTGCAAGCTTCTGGCCCAGGCTCTGCCCCAACGGCGTCTCGGAAACCGCGTTGTAAACCGCCAGTTGCACCAGACCTTTAGGCCCCTGCGCAACCGCTACCAATACACTCACCGCTTCCTGTTGCCCCGGATGCTCCTGGATGTACTGGTTGATCGAAGCCATCGACCGCAGCGTATCCTGAGCGACGGTGAGCTGTTCCTTGTCCGTCGGATTGACGAAGGAGGCAGGTAATTCCATCGCATCTGGACTATTGGGCCTATTGTCTTGCTGAAGCGTCTTGTCCAGGTCTTCAACCGGGTTGAGGTCGATCCCGGCAAGGCGTGCGATTTCTGCGACGACGCTTTCCTGGAACTGAGGATCGGCCATGGTTTTCATGGCCTGGTCGCGCGTCATGCCACCTTGGAGCAGCGAGTCCATGGTGTTTTCGGCGAAGTCAGCACCCATCAGTTTGGAGGCGCCCGTATCCATCTGGCGGCCTAGGGTGCTTTCGATTTTATTGACGGCACGCGTCAAATCGCGAGAAGCATTCTCGTAGTTCTGCCTGGCGGTGTCGTCGTAGGTCAGTAACTGGTTCGTCCACTGTTTGGCGGTGACGACCGGTTGACTGGCCGCCTCCACCGAACTCTTCGTCACATACAAATCAGTCCGATGTTCATCATCGCGCGTGATCTCGTACGCTTTATCCACATCGCGGTTCAGCCCGGCAGTCGAGTCTTTACCCGCCGCCGCATCGCCCCGCACCACCACATCGCCCGCACCCACCGTGCCGCGCACAATTTGCTGACGATCCTTCTCGTAGTTCCAGCCTTCGACGCTCCAGCCGTTCTGGCCCTGTTTGCCTTTGCTGACCTGGCTCTGGTCCTGAATGGCACCGCTGCTGTTACCGTACGAGCCGCCGACGTTGAGGTAGTAACCGTGCTCTTTGTCCTTACCGGCGATGTCGCTGAAGCCCAGCGTGTTGGTGTCGAGCTTGAGGTTGCCGGTGTCGGAGGCGATAACTGCGCCGTCGAGTTGGGTGTGGTTCTGCGTGCGGATGTCGACCTGGTCTTTGCCGGTGATGCTGGTCTGTTGCTCGATCCAGTGGGTCGAGCCGTTGGTGCGGCCGTAGCCGGCCGAGCCGCTGACACTGCCGCCCAGACCGACCACGACGGTGGCGCTGAGGTCGTATTCCTTGCCTTCGACCTTGCCGGTGTTGGCGAGTGAAGTAACGTTGAGGTCACGGCCGACGCGCCCGACCACGTCATTGCCACGCAGCGTGGCGCCGCCGATGTGGGTGTCCTGGCCGCTGGTGAAGCCCAAGCGGTTGCCCGCGTACAGATAGGCTTCCTGTTGCTGCAAGCCTTCGCGTTCGAGGTCGCCCTTGCCGATGTTGACGCTGGCGTAGACGCCGATCCCGCCTGGCCCTACCGCGATGCCGGCTTCGCCGCCGCCGTTCTTGCGGGTGTTGTCGGTGCTGCTGTTGTTCTGGGCGGCGCGGATATTGAGGTTATTGCCGGCGCGCAGGTCGATGTCACGCTGTGCCTGCGCCTGGGTGCCGATCAGGTTGAGGTCGTTGCGGGCTTGCAGGTTGATGTCACGCCCGGCTTGCAGTGCGGTGACGGTCGAAGCCTCCTGACTTTGATCACCGCTGGCGATGCCGTTGCTGCCGCCGATGCCGAGCTTGAAGCCGCCGCTGGTGCCGCCGTGAATGCCGCCCCAGCTTTGACGCTCGCGGGTTTCCTGGCTGTAGCGGCCTCTGGCGGCATCGAGGGTGACGTCCTGGCCTATGACGTTGATGTCGCGGCCCGCCTGAAGCTGGCCACCGGTGACCTGCACGGCGTTGTTCGCCGACAGGTTCACGTCGTTGCCGGCGTTCAGGGTCGAGGCGCGGTTGGTCTCTTCGATAACCTGCTGACTGGTGCTCTGCTTGCTGTTGCCCAGCTTGGCGTCAGCCGTCGGGCCTGACAGGAACTGCGAAACCCCGTCAACCGCCCTGAGCGTGCTCGACCCCTTGCTGACCGCGTCGTCACCTTTGCCTGCGCCACTCACGGCATCCCGGGTGCTGCCGTAGTTGTGGTTGACGCTCAGGCTGAGGCCGTTGCGCGAGCTTTCGCGCTGCTGTTCGATCAGTTGCGACTCACGCGCTGCATCGATCCTGATGTTGCGCCCGGCCGTCAGGTCGACATTGTTGGCGGCTTCCAGATCGGAGCCGACCTGATGGATGTCGCGTTTGGCATCGACCGCCAGGTTTTCACCGGCGCGGATCTGGCTGGCGGCAGCGGTCTGTTGTTCGAGGCGGTTTTTCTCTTTGGTGCGATCAACGCCTGCGAAGAACGTCACGCCGTTGGCGTTGGAGGACACACCGATGCCGGTCTGCCGGTTCTTTTCCCAATCCTGATTGGAGGTGCTGTTCTGCGCGGCCAGCACGTTGACGTCCTGACCGGCGTTCAAGCGCACGTTGCCGCCTGCGTTGATGCTGCTGCCGATGACATTGATGTCGCGCTCGGCTTGCAGATCGGCATCGCGCACGGCGTTGACCTGGCTGCCGACGCTGGTGCTGCTCTGTGCGACGCGGCCGGCTTCCTTGGCTGACGAGATGGACAGGAAACCGCCAGACACTGACAGGCCGGTTTTCTTCTTGTACTCCTCGCTGCGGCTGTAGGCCTGGTCGTTGGCCGAGACCAGATTGATATCACCGGTCTTGTCCAGCAGACCGGCTCTGACGTCCACGTCATTGCCCGCGCCGATTTCGCTGGCGCGCAGCCGCACGTCCTTGCCTGACGCAAGCACCACATCGTCGCCAGCGTTCAGCTCGCTGCCGACCTGCGTGGCGCTGGTCTTCAGCTGGCTTTTTCCGCTTTTCGACAGGCCGAGGAAACCGGACTTGGTCTTCTTGCTGTACGCCCCGTGTTCTTCGACGCCCGAGAGCACTGCTACATCGTTGGTGGCACCCAGTACCAGGTCGTTGCCTGCCGACAGCTTGCTGCCGATCACGCTGACGTCACGACCGCCATTGATGTTGACGCTGCCGTCGGCGGCCTTGCTGGCATTGACGGTGAGGTCCTGCCCTGCGTTGACCTCGGAGGCCATGTTGGTGCTGTCGTAGCTTTCCTGCTGCTTGCTGCTGCTGCGTCCGAATGAGCTTTTGCTCTTTTTCGAGTAGAAGTACGAGTTCTCGTCCTTGGCCGACGCGATGGTCATGTCCTGCGCGGCATCCAGCGCAACGTTTCCGCCTGCCGTGACCCGGCTGGCGACGATGTCGAGGTTTTGCCCGGCATCTGCCGAGAGGTTACCGCCCGCGTTGAGGTCGCTGGCTTGCTGATTGACCGTGCGGGTTTCCAGTTTGGTTTTCTTGCTTCGCGAGACGTACTCGCTTTGGTTGGCTGCCGACTCGAGCGCAATGTTGCCAGCAGAGCGCAAGGCCATATCCCGTCCGGCGTCCACACGACTGGCGGTGACACCCACATCACGACCCGCCTGCACGGCAACGTCCTGACCGGCGTTTACGCTGGCGCCCAGCTGGGTGGTGCTGGTGCGTACGTGATTCGGTCCGTCGGTGCGGCCTTGCTGGAGCTGTGCGGCGTTGATCGCGACGTCGCGGTCTGCCAGCAGGGTCACGTCGCGCCCGGCCTGCAATGCGCCGCTGCTGTTGACGTCGCGCCCGGCGCTGACGGTCAGGTCATTGGCGGCCTCGACGCGGGCGGCGTTGTTGGCGAAGTCTCTGCGCCACGTGGAGTTGCCGACCGCGCTCTGGTGGCGGGTGACACTGCGCTCGTTGCTCACGTCGCCATTCACGGAACTGAGGGTCACGTCGCGACCGGCGACAACGCCGCCTGCGCGGTTGATCAGGTCGTTTCCGGAACTCAGGTTCAGACGCTCATTGGTCTGGATCAGGCCTTCGTTGATGAGGCTGTTGCCAGCGCGGGCGTTGAGGGTGTTGGTCGCTCTGAGCGTGCCAACGTTGGTCAGGTTGTTGCCCGCAATCAGCGACAGGTCGCCGCCCTGGATCAGCGCGCCGTTGTTGGCCAGTCGATTGTTTGCCTGGGCCAGGTAAAGCACCGGCACCAGTACGTGTTCGCCGCGCACGACCTGATCTTCCATCCAGACGATGTCGTGGGTCAGGGCCGCGACCTGCTCGCCAGTCAGCGCCACGCCGACGCTGAGGCCCAGCGTGCTTTTGCTGGCGATGGCGTTGTCCATCAGGTACTTGTACATGGCTTCGTCGCTGGTCAGACCGTCGATGAAGCGTTGCCCGGTACGCGCGACGACCGCTTGCTGAATCAGGCGCTGCTCGTAATACCCATCGCCCAGGCGTTTCCAGGCGGCGTCGGGGTTGTAACCGACGGTGTCGAGCAAATAGCTGGAGCTCAGAAACTGCCGCAGGTCGGTCAGCGCCGGGTTGGTCTCGATCAGATACGGGTGGGGCTGGGCGGCTGTGGCGGCGCTCAGCAGTTGCGCGCCGCTGCCCGGCAGGCTCGCGCCGTTTTGCGTGTCGCTCAGGCGGAACAGGCCGTTCTGCCCGGTCGGCAGGCTGAAGCCTGGCAGCGCCGTCGGGTTGACCTGCTGCTGTGCAAGGTCGGGCGGCAATTGACGATTGAGCGTCACGACCGTCGCATAGTCGGTGCCCGGCGCCGTGGTGTCCGTGCGTGTGCCGCCGCTGACGTAAGTGAAGCCGCCGCGCACGACACTGTTGTCGAAGTTGTTGCCTGCGGTAATGCTGACCGGGCCGCCAGCCTGGATGATGGCGGCGTAGGTCGTGGCATCGGAGGCGAGCTGGCGGTTGGTTTCAAGCTCTGGAACATCGCGTTCAGTGATCGCGATGAAGTTACTCATCGCGGCTTGCAAGCCACCCAGATTGTTCGGGTCGTAGCGCGGGCTGTCCTGCGAATAGCGCAGGTTGAACAGCCTGGCGTCTTCATCCCAACGGTCATCGTCCCGGGTACGGCGAGAGACGAAGATGCGGTCGTTCTCGGTCTGGCCGGTGACCACGCCCACATTGTTGAAGTTGTTGAACGTAGCGGTCAGCGCCCCGCCGCTGGCCAGCGAGCTGCTGCTGTTGAGGAAGTCGCCACCGGCCAGTGTCATGTTGCCACCAGAGGTGATGCTCGAAGCGGCGCTGGCGGCGATTACTTCCAGCTTTTCCAGCTGCTGGATCTTCCAGACGTGATGCTCCTTGCCGCCGTCGCAATCCAGATTGCCGGTGCCTGGGGTGGAGCAGGACAGTTCGTCGATGCGAGCGCTGTAGATTCCGGAGTCCTTGACCGACAGCACGTCACGAATGTTCTGAACCGTGTTGGCGGCCAGCAGCATGCTGCCGTCGCTGGTCAGCGTGGCAGAGCGGTTGACGATGCTGTTGGCGAATGCGCCTGCGGCATCGCGGCTGATCTGCAGATTGCCCATGCTGTATACATCGGCGTACTGGTTGGTGAAATCATTGACCAGCAGCGAGGTATTGCCGCCGCTGAAGATCAGCGCGTTCTGGTTCAGCAGCGTCGGGGTGCTGACGGACAGATTGCCGCCCGCGCCCAGGGTGCCGAAGTTGTTGAGGGTGCCCGCGTTCACTTGCAGGTCGGTGTTGCCGGTAATGCGCCCGCTGTTGTTGAGGATGCCATCGATATCGATGACACCGGCAGCGCCGCTGGCCAGCCGTGCGTTGGCGTCGGTCAGGTTGAGTTGCGCGGCCTTCAGCGTCGAAGCGCCCAGGCTGGTCATGCTGCCTGCGCCGTTGTAGGCACCGGTCAAGCGCACGTCCAGCGTACCGTTGCTGGCGATGCGCCCGTCGTTGGTCCAGTTGCCGCCACGCCCGATGAAGCTATTGGCTGCCAGTAACTGCCCGCCGCCGAGCTGGGTGAAGCTGCCGATGTTCAGGTCCAGGTTGGCCGCTTGCAGCGTCGTGCTGTTGGTCCAGCTGTCGCCGGTCAGGGCCAGGGTGCCATTGGTGGAAATGCTGCCGCCTGCGTTTTGCAGCAGGGCCAGGCTCAGGCCCAGAGCGCCCTGGCCGACGTGCAGAATGGAGCCGTCGGTATTGACCAGGCTGCCGAGGGCGAATTGCAGATTGCTGCTCGCGCTTTCCAGCTTGCCCCCGGTGTTTTCCAGCACGCCGCTCAGGGTCAGTGCGGTGGAACCACCGCTGCCCAGCGCGCGCAGTTGTCCCGACGTGTTGTCCAGGCTGGCCGCCTTGAGCAGCAGGCTGTTGTCACTTTCAATGATGCCCTGACGGTTGTTCAATGCGCCGGACAGGTCGAAATCGATATCGCGACCTGCCACCTGGCCGCCTTGGTCACCGCTGTTGTCGAAGCTGTCGCCCCGCACTTGCACCACGCCATTGGCCGACAAAGCGCCGTTGCGGTTATCGAACGTCGACGCCTCAATCAGCGCGTCGCCTTGTTGGGCGGCGATGCTGCCGCCGTTGTTGTCGACGCCGCCACGGGCGGTCAGCAGCAGGCGCTGGCCCTGGATGACACCGCCCTTGGCGTTTGAAAGGCCGTTGCGCAGCAAGCCGGCAAGGTTGGTGTTCACGTTTCCGGCCAGACTGGCCAACACGCCCGCGCTGTTGTCGACGCTAGCACCGGTGATCGACAGGTCACCCGACTGCGCGATGAGGCTGCCACCCACGTTGCTGGTGGCGCCATTGCCGGTCGCCAACGTCAGTGTGTTGGCGCTTTGCACGATGCCGCCGTCGTTGTTTAGCGCGCCAGCGTTCAGCCCGAGCGTGCCGGTGCGGCTGTTGATCAGCCCGTTGTTGCCGTTCAGCACGTCGCCAGAGGCGGTGATCGAGACCGTGCTGCCTGCAAGCGTGCCGTTGTTGCTGTTATCCAGGGTGTTGGCGAACAGGGTCATCAGGCCCTGACTGGTCAGGCGACCATTGTTGTTGGTCACTGTGCCGCCGCGCTGCAGCAGCAGATCCGCACCGCTGACAATCGCGCCATTGCTGTTGTTCAGCACGCCCGGCAGGTCAAGGGTCATGCCTGAAGTGCTGACCACGGTGCCGTTGGTGTTGGTGAAGGCGCCATTCAGGGCGAGTGCCATGTCGCTATTGCTGACCAGCGTGCCTGCACTGTTGTCGAAGCGGTCGCCGGTCAGGGTCACGCCCTGCCAGCCGGAAATCAGGCCACCAAGGTTGTTGAGTACGGTGGTGTTCAGCACCAGTGCCGCGCCGCTGGTGATGCGGCTGGTCGCGCTGTTGTCGAGCTGTGCCGACGTAATGTTCAGGGCCTGAGCCGCGCTCAGCGTGCCGCCGTTGTTGTTCAGACGTGCGCTGCTTACGGTCAGCGCGCCGTCAGTCACCAGTTGCCCGGCGGAGTTGTCCAGGCTTTCGCTGGCTGTAACGAATTGCTGACCGGCGCTGGAGAGCTGGCCGTTGCTGTTGTCGAGGCGCGCCGCGCTTGCCGTCAGCGTACCTTCCGAAACGATCTTCCCGGCGCGGTTATCCAGGGTTTCGCTGACGATGGCGCTGAGTGTGCTGCTGGCGGCCAGGGTGCCCTGATTAACGATGTTGCGGGCGCGCAGGCTCAAGGTGCCCGTACTGTTGCGTGTGTTGTCGGCGTTGATCCCGGATTCGATGACGCCGGTGTTGCTCAGTTGCTCGGCATCTAGATTCACCGCCTGAGCGGCCACCAGATCGCTGCTGTTGGTCAGCGTGCCTGACGCATTGAGCGTCAGCTGTGAACCGGCGTAGGCCGGACCGGTGACGGTGATATCGCGAGCCTTGGCAACGATGTTGCCGCTGGCTGCGGTCTGATTCATGGTCAGCTTGCCGTTGGCATCGATATTGATATCGCCACCGCTGGCCGCCAGGTCTCCGGCAAGCCGAACGCCGACGCCTGTTTCAGTGCCGACCAGCCGCACCGCCCCGGCGTACATCCCGCCCAGCGCCGAGGAGTCGATCGCCAGCTCGGGTTTGGCGCTACCGTCGTCTGGCAGCGGTGTGGCATCGAGCGTCTGCGCATCGACGTCGTTGCGGCCGGCGATGATGTTCAGGCGTTTGGCATGCAGCTCGGCGTTGATTTTCGCGCTGCGGGTGATGATGTCGAACTGATCGACGTTGTCCGCATTCAGGCCTACGCCATCAATGGACACGCTGCCACCCTGCACGTTGAAGCGATTCAACTGACCGCTTGCGTCCAGCACCGGCTTGCCGGTGGTCAACGTGACCTGCGGAGTATTGATAAAGCCGCAGCCGTTGCAACTGATGCCATAGGGGTTGGCCACGATCACCCGCGCCGACTGCCCCGCGACTTCCGTGTAACCGTTGAGCTGGCTGGCGTTGGCACCGGTCACTTCGTTGAGAATCGTCCGGGCGGCAGTGCCTCCAAGATTCTTGTTGCCCACGATGATGCCGCCCAGTTGGGTGTTCTGGGTGGCATTGGTCGCGTTGTTGAGAATCACGCCTTTGCTGTCGACGTTGTACTGCTGGTACTGGTTATGCGACAGCCCGGCACCGTTGGGCGCGGCGATGTTGATCACCGGCACGCCGTTGCCAGCCTGGCCTACAGAGGTGTTGGTGGTGCCGCTGACCGCGATGCCTTCGGCTTGCACCAGCAGCGGCTGCCAGAATAGTGCGTTGGCGAGGATCAGCGCGAGGCCGCGTTTGGGAATACCCCAGAAGTGTGGACGTTCGGTCAGGGCAGCAGAAGGCTGACGTGCCAGCAGAGCCAGTTGATGAACGTCCATGTGAGTAACCTCGGGGCAGTGTTATCAGGAGCGGCGTTATTAAAGGAAAAGGTCCACGCGGAAATAGATCGGCGCTTCGCGCTCGATGACGTCGGGACGTTCCAGAGAATGAGCAAAGGTGACAGACGCGGCGACGTGCTGGCCGCGGGTAAACAGCTCGAACGAGTTGCTGGACAGCCGCCCGTGTTCCTGGCCGTTGTAACGGTCATTGCTGATCACGCCCTGATCGTAACCCGCCGCCGCGCCGTACTCGACAAACACCGGCCGCAACCAGTCGAGGGTGACCGGGCGGGTCAGGCGTATTTCGTTGCGCCAGTAGCCGCCGCTGTCGCCGGACAGAAACTCATCCTTGTAGCCGCGCACCGACGACGATCCGCCTAGGCTCAGGCGTTGCGGGCTGAACAGCACGTCTTCACTGCGCTGTCCGGTGGCCAGGCTGGTGAACGCCAGGTTCTCGCCCCACAGCTGAAACGGGTGCAGGTAGCTGATGGTGCCGGTGTATTTGCGATAACGCGCGTCAGCTTCGCCAGGCCCCGGATCGTGATTGCCTTGCGCGTCCAGCAAACCGATGCCCTGCTGCATGCCCAGGTCAATGTTGACGAACGCCGAGCCGACCCGTCGGCCATGGTTGATGCCGAACTGTGCTTCGGTGATGCGATTGCTGCTCACGCCGATCTTGCTGTTGTCGAGATAGTTGTTGGTGCGCAGGTACGCCAGACCGGCGTTGAGCGAGGTCTTGCTGACCGAGTCACGTTGAATGACGCGTTCGGCACGGAACTGGTGGCTCTGGCTGTCGCCGTCCTGCTTGAACTTGAAGCCGTTAGCCTGGGTTTGCGAGCGGTATTCGCTTTCGCTGTACAGGTAACTGAAGGTCCACCAGCCCCACGGCAAGCTGTACGACAGCAGGCCGTTGTGCGACCCCTGTTGATGATCGCTGACGGCGTCATGCCCACCGCGCAGGCTCAACTGGTCGGCAAGGCCCAGCGGGCTGTCCCAGTCCAGGCCTACGTTCCACTGCTGCTCGCCGGTACTGCGCTGGCCTTCGTTGTTGCGTGAAAGGCTGGCGCGCCAGGGTTTTTGCGGAGCATTCTTGACCAGCACGTCACTGCCACCTACAGCCTGACCCGGGGTCAGCTCCATTTGCGCCTGGTTGGAGGGCAAGCGGTTGAGCTGGTCCACCATCTGCTCGATTTCACGCAGGTTGACCACTTGCCCTTCCTGTCCGGGAAAGGTCATCGCCAGCTCGCGATCCGATAGACCGCTGTCAGCGTCACTGCGCAGTTTTTCCAGCTTGCCTTCGATGACCAGTACCTGCAGGTCGCCTTTGGACAGATCCTGCTGCGGCAGATAGGCACGAGTGGTCACCAGACCTTTCTCGATGTAATGGTCGGTGATGGCCTTGAGCAGTTCGTTGAGCTGGGCCACGCCGAGGCATTTGCCCTGAAACGGCGTGATCAGCGCATCACGTTCGGAGGGCGACAACGTGTCAGCGCCCTTGAGTTCGATGCGGTTGATCGTGAAGCAGCGGGTGTCGGCCGGGGCGACAGGTGCTGTTGGCGTGGTCTGTTTGCCGGGAAGGTCCTTGAGCTCTTCCAGGCGGCGGCGTTGCTCTTCGAGCAAACGGTCCTGGCGATCGCGTATGAGGTCCTGTTCACCGGGAGTCGCGGCCTGAGCAGGCGTCAACGCTCCCATAGCCCACAATAACGCGCACAGACCCAGCCATGTCCTCTTGGAGGCAAGCATAAATATTCCATTAAAAGCGCTGGAGGCGAGAGTTACGCCTACTCGGGGTTAGTCGATACGACAGTCAACCTCATGCCGAATAGCGGCTAAGTGATATCAGGTGTAACCATCGTGAAACAGACCACGCACATGTAAGAAAATTCCTACTTGAGGAAAATTCTTACCAGTCCGCCAGCTTTTCTCTGGAATAAATGACGCAGCGGTTAATCGCGCGCCAATAAAAAACCGACCTCGAAACGGTCGGTTTTTGTACATCACTAAAACTTATGCACGTTTTCAGCGTGTTAAGCACGTTGGGAAATAAGCTGCACAATTAGGCACTTATATCGGTTTTCCAATGCTTTTCCAAAAACCGTGCACAGGTTATCCACAAAATCACGCCGGGACTTTTTCTGCGGTGGTTGCAGGCGTGACCGGCGTGCCCATCGCGCGTTGCGTCTCTTCGTTCCAGGTCTGAACGCGGTCGTTCAAGGCGGCGATAGCGCGGGGGCCGGTGCCTTCTGCGTACATTGGCTTGCCAATCACCACCTGGATGGTGCCGGGTTTCTTCGCCCAGCCATCTCGAGGCCAGTATTTGCCGGCATTGTGAGCGATAGGAAGGACTGGCAGATCAGCGTTGACTGCCAATGCAGTGCCGCCGCGCGAGAATTTGCCGACCTGGCCGTAAGGCACGCGTGTGCCTTCAGGGAAGATCAGCACCCAGACACCGTCCTTGAGCAGTTCGTCGCCCTTCTTGGCGATCTCCCTCAAAGCCGCTTTCGGGTTTTCACGATCGATGGCGATCGGGCGCAGCATGGCCATGGCCCAGCCGAAAAACGGGACATACAGCAACTCACGCTTGAGGACCTGGCTCAACGGCTCGAAATACGCCGAGAGAAAGAAGGTTTCCCAAGTGCTTTGATGGTTGGAGATGATAACGCACGGCGTTTTCGGGACGTTTTCTGCACCGGTCACTTCAACCTTGATGTTCAGGAACACGCGGGTCAGCCAGAGTGCACAGCTGCACCAGTAGACGTTGATGAAGCGATAGCGGGCCTTGAACGGCAGAAAAGGCGCGATGAAAAAGCTCAATGTGCACCACAGCAGCGAGCTGGTGCCCAGCAACAGGTAAAAGAAGAAAGTCCTGATTGCCTGCATGATCGACATAGTTACGTTTACCGTACGGGCAGGTGCCCGCTCCTGGAGCGTTCCGAACCTGATGGGTCAGCTGTTCAGTGAAGCGCTGTTGTGGATAAGTTCTGCGGCAACCGCCGCCAGATCGTCAAAAATCAGAGTGCCCTCAGGCACGTCACCGTCCATCGTCCTGCGGCCTTTGCCGGTCAATACCAACACAGGCTGGGAATCGACGGCCAACGCG
Organism: Pseudomonas syringae pv. cilantro; assembly: GCF_001293775.1. GTDB lineage: Bacteria > Pseudomonadota > Gammaproteobacteria > Pseudomonadales > Pseudomonadaceae > Aquipseudomonas > Aquipseudomonas syringae_P. Next base: position 290,102 of record NZ_LGLN01000081.1, on the reverse strand, counting down.
GCCTGCAGGTCACCTTTGCTGTCGCCCACGAACCATAGACCCTTGAGCTCGGCCGCGTAGTGACGAGCGATGGTTTGCAACATGCCGGGTCTGGGTTTGCGGCAGTCACAGCCTTCGTCCGGCCCGTGCGGGCAATAGACGATCAAACCCACCTCGCCGCCCTGCTCCGCCACCAGTTCGCGCAAACGCGCATGCATGGCGTCCAGAGTGGCCAGGTCGTAATAACCGCGGGCAATGCCGGACTGGTTAGTGGCAACCGCCACCGTCCAGCCGGCCTTGCTCAGGTCTGCGATAGCCTTGATCGAGCCGGGAATGGGCAGCCATTCCTCCACCGACTTTATATAAGCGTCGGAGTCGTGATTGATCACGCCGTCCCGATCCAGTATCAGCAGTTTCACCAGCGATCCCTTGTCAGCCCAGCAGCGAGATATCGGCAACGCCGAGGAACAGGCCGCGCAAACGCGACAACAGGGCATAACGGTTGGCACGCACGTTGGCGTCTTCCGCGTTGACCATCACGGCTTCGAAGAACGCATCGACCGGCTCACGCAGCATCGCCAGACGCGCCAGCGATTCGCTGTACTGACGCTCGGCAGCCATTGGCTGAATCGCATGGTCAGCCTGCTGAATCGCCGAGTACAGCGAGAACTCGTTGGCGTTGTCGAAGTACTTGGGCTCGACGGTCTGGGCAATATTGCCTTCGGCCTTGCTCAGCAGGTTCGACACGCGCTTGTTCACGGCAGCCAGTGCGGCCGCTTGCGGCAGTTTGCGGAACGCCTGAACCGCCTGGACGCGCTGATCGAAATCCAGCGCCGAAGCCGGTTGCAGGGCACGCACCGAGAGGTAAACCGCCACATCGACGCCTTCGTCTTCATAGCGCGCACGCAGGCGGTCGAAGATGAAATCGAGCACCTGCTCCGCCAGACCGGCTGGCTTGATCTTCGCCCCGAATTGCGTGACCGCGAACTTCACGGTCTCGACCAGGTTCAGATCGAGTTTTTTCTCGATCAGGATCCGCAGGATACCCAGCGCCGCACGGCGCAACGCATACGGGTCTTTGCTGCCGGTGGGCAGCATGCCGATACCGAAGATCCCGACCAGCGTGTCCAGCTTGTCAGCGATGGCAACCGCCGCGCCAGTCAGCGTGGTAGGCAGTTCGGCGCCTGCGCCGCGTGGCATGTACTGTTCGTTGAGCGCCAGCGCGACATCGTCTGCCTCGCCATCGGCCTTGGCGTAGTAATAACCGGCGATACCCTGCATTTCCGGGAATTCGCCAACCATTTCACTCGACAGGTCGCACTTGGACAGCAGACCGGCACGCGCCGCACGCTGGGCGTCGCCGCCTATACGGGGTGCGATGTAGGCGGCAAGCTTCGAAACACGCTCGGCCTTGTCGAACACACTGCCCAGCTGGGCCTGGAACACGACGTTCTTCAAGCGGTCGTTGAAGGTTTCCAGCTTCTGCTTCTTGTCCTGCTTGAAGAAGAACTCGGCATCGGTCAGGCGTGGACGAACCACCTTCTCGTTACCGGCGATGATCTGGGCCGGGTCCTTGCTCTCGATGTTGGCGACCGTGATGAAACGCGGCAGCAGCTTGCCATCGCCATCCAGCAGGCAGAAATACTTCTGGTTGTCCTGCATGGTGGTGATCAGGGCTTCTTGCGGCACTTCAAGGAAACGCTCCTCGAACGAGCACACCAGCGGCACTGGCCACTCGACCAGACCGGCAACTTCATCCAGCAGGCTTGGCGGCACGATGGCGGTGCCTTCCTGTTGGGCAGCCAGCTCTTCGACGCGCTTGCTGATGATCTGGCGACGTTCGTTGAAGTCGGCCAGCACATAGGCAGCGCGCAGGTCGCTGAGGTAACCGGCAGGCGAGGAAATACGCACGTCTTCCGGGTGGTGGAAACGGTGGCCGCGAGAGTGACGACCCGCGTTCTGGGCGAGGATCGTGCAATCGACGACCTGATCACCGAACAGCATGACCAGCCATTGGGTCGGCCGCACGAACTCTTCCTTGCGAGCACCCCAGCGCATGCGCTTGGCAATCGGCAGGTCGTTCAACGAGTCTTCGACGATGGTCGGCAGCAGCGACAGGGTCGGCTTGCCGAGGATGGTCTGGCTGTAACGCAGTTTCGGACCACTTTGATCGATCTCGCTCAGGTCGACGCCGCACTTCTTGGCGAAGCCCAGCGCTGCCTGGGTCGGATTGCCTTCGGCGTCGAACGCGGCCTGACGCGGCGGGCCGTCGAGGTTGACGCTGCGATCCGGTTGTTGCGTGGACAGTGCGGTGATCAGCACGGCCAGACGGCGCGGCGCGGCGTAGACCTGCTTGGCGCTGTAGGTCAGACCTGCGCCCTGCAAGCCTTTTTCAATACCGGCCAGAAAGGCGTCGGCCAGCGAAACGAGGGTCTTGGGTGGCAGTTCTTCGGTGCCCAGTTCGACCAGAAAATCTTGAGCACTCATTGCGCTGCCTCCAGCTTGGCCAATACTTCATCGCGTAGATCAGGCGGCGCCATCGGGAAGCCGAGGCGGGCACGGGCTTGCAGGTAGGCCTGAGCCACCGAGCGGGCCAGCGTGCGCACGCGCAGGATGTATTGCTGACGCGCGGTCACGGAAATCGCGCGGCGGGCATCCAGCAGGTTGAAGGTGTGCGAGGCCTTGAGAACCATTTCGTAGCCCGGCAATGGCAATTCCAGCTCGATCAGGCGTGCGGCTTCGCTTTCGTAGAAATCGAACAGTTCGAACAGTTTGTCGACGTTGGCGTGCTCGAAGTTGTAGGTCGACTGTTCCACCTCGTTCTGGTGGAACACATCGCCATAAGTCACTTTGCCGAACGGGCCGTCAGCCCAGACCAGGTCGTAGACCGAGTCCACGCCCTGCTGGTACATCGCCAGACGTTCGAGGCCGTAAGTGATTTCGCCGGTGACCGGGTAGCACTCAATGCCGCCGACCTGCTGGAAGTAGGTGAACTGCGAAACTTCCATGCCGTTGAGCCAGATTTCCCAGCCCAGACCCCAGGCGCCCAGCGTCGGCGATTCCCAGTTGTCTTCGACAAAACGCACGTCGTGCACCAGCGGATCGAGGCCGATGTGCTTGAGCGAGCCCAGGTACAGTTCCTGGAAGTTGTCCGGGTTGGGCTTGAGAATCACCTGAAACTGATAGTAATGCTGCAGGCGGTTCGGATTCTCGCCGTAACGGCCGTCAGTCGGGCGACGGCTGGGCTGTACGTAAGCGGCATTCCAGGTTTCCGGGCCTACGGCGCGCAGAAACGTGGCAGTGTGGAACGTGCCGGCGCCTACTTCCATATCGTAGGGCTGAAGTACCACGCAACCTTGTTCTGCCCAGTATTGCTGGAGGGCGAGGATCAAGTCTTGGAAGGTACGCACGGCTGGCGTAGGCTGGCTCACAAATTTCACCTGTGCTGGGCTGCGATTCAAAGAGCGGGAGTATACCCGATTCGGCCGCACGTCCACTCCTGGGAGCCCTATGACACGCTGCTTTTGGTGCAACGAAGACCCCCTGTACGTCGCTTATCACGATCAGGAGTGGGGAGTGCCGCTGCGCGATGCGCAGAAGCTCTTCGAGTTGCTTTTGCTCGAAGGGTTCCAGGCGGGGCTGTCGTGGATCACGATTCTCAAGCGTCGGGCGCGTTATCGCGAGGTGCTGCACGGCTTCGATGTCGAGCGGCTGGCGGACTTGAGCGACGCCGAAATTGAAGCGTTGATGCTCGATCCGACCATCATCCGCAACCGTCTCAAGCTCAAGGCCGTGCGCACCAATGCACGGGCCTGGCTGGCGCTGGAAGACCCGGTCGGCCTGCTCTGGTCGTTTGTCGGTGGCAAACAGAAGATCAACCATTTCAAGGATCGCAGCGAAGTGCCGGCCATTACCCCTGAAGCCGAGGCGATGAGCAAGGCGCTGAAAAAGGCCGGTTTCACGTTTGTCGGCCCTACCATCTGTTATGCCTATATGCAGGCCAGCGGCATGGTCATGGACCACACGGTCGATTGTGATCGGTACGCGATCCTGAGCCGCTGACGTTACACTACCCGCCTCGATAATCTGGGAGTCATCTGTGGATAAGTTCAAAGGCGCCGTAATGGTCGGCGCACTGCGATTGTTTGCCCTGCTGCCGTGGCGAGCCGTGCAGTGGGTTGGCACGGCCATCGGCTGGTTGATGTGGAAGCTGCCCAACCGCTCGCGCGAAGTGGCGCGGATCAATCTGTCCAAGTGTTTTCCGGAGCTGAGCGAGCCCGAGCTGGAAAAGCTGGTCGGCCGCAGCCTGATGGACATCGGCAAGACGCTCACCGAAAGCGCCTGCGCATGGATCTGGCCTGCACAAAAATCGATCAATCTGGTGCGTGAAGTCGAAGGGCTCGATGTGCTCAAGGACGCGCTGGCGTCTGGCAAGGGCGTGGTCGGGATTACCAGCCACCTGGGCAACTGGGAAGTGCTCAATCATTTCTATTGCAGCCAGTGCAAGCCGATCATCTTCTATCGTCCGCCCAAGTTGAAGGCGGTGGATGACCTGCTGCGCAAACAGCGCGTGCAACTGGGCAACCGGGTGGCGGCGTCGACCAAGGAAGGCATTCTCAGCGTCATCAAGGAAGTGCGCAAAGGCGGTTCGGTGGGCATTCCGGCCGATCCGGAGCCGGCGGAATCAGCCGGTATCTTCGTGCCGTTCTGCGGCACCATGGCCCTGACCAGCAAGTTTGTGCCGAACATGCTCGCCGGTGGCAAGGCAGTCGGCGTGTTCCTGCACGCCATGCGCCTTCCGGATGGCTCGGGCTACAAGGTTGTGCTGGAGGCGGCTCCCGAAGACATGTACAGCACCGACACCGAAACCTCGGCAGCGGCGATGAGCAAAGTGGTCGAGAAATACGTGCGGGCCTACCCGAGCCAGTACATGTGGACCATGAAACGCTTCAAGAAACGCCCGCCGGGCGAAGCGCGCTGGTATTAGGAACGATTGGGCGTGGGGCACTCAGCGTTATACGCAAGTGCGCTTTCGGTTCTGGCCGGAGGGCGGAATCTGTGTGTGCGAGCTCGCTCGCGAAGAGGCTATGGAGATCGCTGATCCGCCAGACCGTCTTCGCGGACAAGTCCGCTCCCACAAAGTCATGTTTTCCGGACGGCTCAAAAGTCGCTGACAACGCTGAGCGCTAACTCGCCGCCGCTATCAACCCACGCCGCTCCAATGCCACTTGCATGCCCTCCGGGCTCATCCGCACCAGGTTCACCGGGATGGACTTCGCCGCCGGTGTGTTGCTGCGGCTGTCGCGATTGGCCAAGGGCAGCAGGCCGTTGGTTTCCGGATAGTACGCGGCGCAGCAGCCTTGCGGCACGTCGAAGGGGATGACTTTGAAGCCCGGTGCGCGCCGCGGCGTGCTCGGGTCCAGCGCCGTCTGAAACTCTATGTAATCCCCGGCCTTCAGCCCCAGGCGCTCGATATCCTGCGGGTTGAGCATCACCACCATGCGGTCGCCGTAGATATCCCGGTAGCGGTCATCGTTGGAATACACAGTGGTGTTGAACTGATCATGGCTGCGGATCGTCATCAACTGCAGATGCTCGGCGCCCGGCGGCGTGTCGTCTTCGTCGTAGATGCCTTCGGGAAAGAGAAAGTTGGCCTTGCCCGACTCGGTGTCCCACTTGCGCTCACTGGCGGCATTGGGCAGACGGAACCCTCCGGGTTCGAGGATGCGCTGATTGAAGTCGTAAAACTGCTCGGGCATTACCTCTTCGATCTTGTCGCGAATCCGGCCGTAGTGGTTCACGTAGCTGTCCCAGTCCACCTTGGGATTGGGCGCAAGCGTCGCCTTGGCGATACCGGCGATGATCGCCACTTCGGAAATCAGGTGTTTCGACGCAGGTTCCAGCATGCCGGTCGACCCATGCACCATCGACATCGAGTCTTCGACCGTAATGGTTTGCGCCACGCCGTTCTGCATGTCCAGTTCCGAGCGCGCCACGCATGGCAGCAAAAAGGCTTTCTGACCATGCACCGTCGCGCTGCGGTTGAGCTTGGTGTTGACCAGCACGGTCATTCTCAGGCGGCTGACGGTCGGGCAGATCACGTCGATGTCCGGAATGGCGCGGAATAAATTGCCGCCCATGGAAATGAGGGCTTCCACCTCGCCACGCAGCAAGGCTTCGCAGGTCTCGGCTACGGAGTGACCTTTTTTTCTGGACGCCTCGAAACCGAACACCTTGCTCATGCTGGCCAGAAACGGCTCGCCGGCTTTTTCGTAGATGCCCATGGTCCTGTCGCCCTGTACGTTGGAATGCCCACGTACCGGACAAGCCCCCGCACCTAGCTTGCCAATGTTGCCGCGCAACAGCAGCAGGTTGATGATCTGCTGCATCGCGTCGCCGCCACGCTTGTGCTGAGTGACGCCCATGCCCCAGCAGCAAATGACCCGCTCCGAACGCATGTAGACCGCCGCGATGTCTTCCATGGCCTGACGCGTCAGGCCCGAATGGCGCTCGATGGTGTCCCACGGCAACTGTCGGCAGTAGTCGGCGTAGCGCTCCAGGCCGTGGGTGTGTTCTGCAATGAAATCCACATCCAGCACGCGCGGCAGGCCTTCCCGCTGCGCCACATCATCCGCCGCGATGACTGCTTTGCAGACGCCCTGCAGCGCAATCATGTCGCCGCCGATTCTGACCTGATGATACTGAGAGCTGATTTTCACGCCGCTGCGACTGAGCATGTCGCGCGGGTCCTGCGGCGAGGCAAAGCGCACCAGCGCTTTTTCGCGCAGCGGGTTGAACGAGATGATGCTGGCGCCCCGCCGTGCGGCGGCGTGCAGCTCGGACATCATGCGCGGGCTGTTGGTCCCGGGGTTCTGGCCGATGATGAAAATCGCGTCCGCGTTCTCGAAATCCTCCAGCGTCGTGGTGCCCTTGCCGACGCCGATCGATTCGGGCAGCGCCACGCTAGTGGTCTCGTGGCACATGTTCGAGCAGTCAGGGAAATTGGCCATGCCGTACATCCGGCCAAACAGCTGATACAGAAACGCGGCTTCGTTCGAGGTGCGTCCGGAGGTGTACAGCTCCAGCTTCCATGGGTCGCTCAAATGGCGCAGCTCCTCACCGATTTCGGCAAAAGCCTGATCCCAGGTGACGGGCAGGTATTTGTCACTGGCGGCGTCGTAGCGCATCGGCTCGGTAATACGGCCTTCTGCTTCCAGGTCGTGATCGCTCCAGGTGGCCAGCTCAGTGACTGTATGTTGGGCGAAAAACTCAGGCGTCACGCGTTTTTTGGTCGACTCCCAGGCCAGCGCCTTGGCACCGTTCTCACAGTATTCAAAGGTGTGCGGCTTCTTTGGATCCGGCCAGGAACAGCTGGGGCAATCGAAGCCGCCGGGCTTGTTCATGGACAGCAAGGTGCGGTTGCCCTTGAGCAGCACGTGCTGGTGCAGTAGGTGTTTGTTGACCGCATTCAGCGCAGGCCAGCCGCCAGCGGCCGAGCCGTCGGTCTGCGAGCCTTGTAGCGGGGCCTGGGAATTTTCGGATTCAGACATTGTGTGTGTTCTCCCTGATAAAGCCCGTGAAGGCATGGTGCGTGTGTCTGTGATACACGCACCCAGAGAGAATTCGCCCGAGTCGACGAGCGTTGCCGACCGGGCCGGCCGGCAAGAGGTTCAGTCAGTCTGGCCGCTGTTCAGAAAAAGCTCAGCCCTACCTGGAACAGCCGCTCGACTTCGCGGATGCACTTTTTATCCACAAGAAACATGATCACGTGGTCGCCGGACTCGATCATAGTGATGTCATGGGCAATCAACACTTGCTCGTCGCGGATGATTGCGCCAATCGCCGTGCCGGTCGGCAGGTTGATGTCCTTGATGGCGCGACCGACGACCTTGCTGGACCTCGAATCGCCGTGCGCGACGATTTCGATGGCTTCCGCCGCGCCACGGCGCAGCGAGTGCACGCTGACGATATCGCCGCGTCGCACATGGGCCAGCAATGTGCCGATGGTTGCCAGTTGCGGGCTGACCGCGACGTCGATTTCGCCGCCCTGCACCAGATCGACATAGGCCGGGTTGTTGATCAGCGTCATCACCTTGCGCGCGCCCAGCCGTTTGGCCAGCAGCGACGACATGATGTTGGCTTCGTCGTCGTTGGTCAGCGCCAGAAACAGGTCGGTGTTACCGATATTTTCTTCCAGCAACAGGTCGCGGTCCGATGAGCTGCCCTGCAGCACCACCGTGCTGTCGAGGTTCTCCGACAGGTAGCGGCAGCGCGCCGGGTTCATTTCGATGATTTTGACCTGATAACGGCTTTCAATGGCCTCGGCCAGGCGTTCACCGATGTTGCCGCCGCCTGCGATGACGATGCGCTTGTAGTTTTCGTCAAGCCGCCGCAGCTCGCCCATCACTGCACGAATGTCTGCTTTTGCCGCGATGAAAAACACTTCGTCGTCGGCTTCGATGACCGTGTCACCTCGCGGCAGGATCGCCCGGTCGCGCCGGTAGATCGCTGCAATGCGGGTGTCGACATCGGGCATGTGCGCGCGCAACTGGCGCAATTGCTGACCCACCAGCGCCCCGCCGTAATAGGCTTTGACTGCGACCAGTTGCGCCTTGCCTTCCGCGAAGTCGATCACCTGCAACGCGCCGGGGTATTCGATCAGCCGCTTGATGTAATTGGTCACCACTTGTTCCGGGCTGATCAGTACGTCGACCGGGATTGCGGTCTTGTCGAACAGGCCTGCACGCGTCAGATAGGCCGACTCGCGAATCCGCGCGATCTTGGTGGGCGTATGGAACAGCGTGTAGGCCACCTGACAGGCAATCATGTTGGCTTCGTCGCTGCTGGTGACCGCGACCAGCATGTCGGCATCGTCGGCACCCGCCTGGCGCAGCACTGCCGGATACGAGCCTTTGCCCTGCACGGTGCGGATGTCCAGACGGTCGCCCAGATTGCGCAAGCGGTCGCCATCGGTGTCGACCACCGTGATGTCGTTGGCTTCGCCCGCCAGATGTTCGGCCAGCGTACCGCCGACCTGACCTGCACCGAGAATGATGATTTTCAACTGCTTACTCCCGCGCCGTCGCGATCTTGATCAGTTTGGCGTAGTAGAAACCATCGTGACCGCCCTGTTGGGCCAGCAACTGGCGACCATGCGCCTGCTTGATGCCGGCCGCTGGCTGCCCGGCCTGCCCGGCGATATCCAGCTCTCTGGCCCCCGACGTCCGGGCCAGAAACGCTTCGATGACCTCGGTGTTTTCGGTCGGCAGCGTTGAACAGGTCGCGTACACCAGCATGCCGCCTACTTGCAGCGTAGGCCAAAGCGCGTCGAGCAGCTCACCTTGCAAGGTCGCGAGTGCGGCGATGTCATCCAGCTGGCGGGTCAGCTTGATGTCCGGGTGACGACGAATCACCCCGGTGGCCGAGCACGGCGCGTCGAGCAGGATGCGCTGGAACGGCGTGCCGTCCCACCAACTGGCAGTGTCGCGGGCGTCGGCGGCGATCAGCTCGGCGTCGAGGCCCAGCCGGTCGAGGTTTTCACGCACGCGCACCAGACGCTTGGCTTCCAGATCCACGGCCACCACGGCGCTCAGTTGCGGCTGCACTTCCAGCAGATGGCAGGTCTTGCCACCCGGCGCGCAGCAGGCGTCGAGCACACGTTGGCCGGGGGCCAGTTCCAGCAGGTCGGCGGCCAGTTGCGCGGCTTCGTCCTGAACGCTGATCCAGCCTTCGGCAAAACCGGGCAGCGAGCGCACGTCACACGGTTCGGCCAGCACGATGCCGTCCTGACTGAACGTGCAGGCACTGGCTTGCAGCCCGGCAGTATTCAGCAGCTCAAGGTACTGATCGCGACTGTGATGGCGGCGGTTGACCCGCAAGATCATCGGCGGGTGCGCGTTGTTGGCTGCGCAGATGGCTTCCCACTGTTCAGGCCATGCGGCTTTCAGGGCTTTTTGCAACCAGCGCGGGTGGGCGGTGCGCACCACCGGGTCGTGTTCCAGTTCGATCAGCATCGCCTCGCCATCGCATTGTGCATTACGCAGCACAGCGTTGAGCAAGCCTTTGGCCCACGGCTTTTTCAGCTTGTCGGCGCAGCCGACGGTCTCGCCAATGGCTGCGTGCGCAGGGATACGGCTGTAAAACAGCTGATAAAGGCCCACCAGCAGCAGCGCCTCGACATCGGCATCGGCAGCCTTGAACGGCTTTTGTAACAGTTTGGCGGCCAGCGCCGACAGACGCGGCTGCCAGCGTGCTGTGCCAAATGCCAGATCCTGGGTCAGACCGCGATCACGCAGCTCGACCTTGTCCAGTTGCGTGGGCAGCGAGCTGTTCAGCGACGCCTTGCCGCTGAGCACGGCGGCGAGCGCCTTGGCGGCGGCCAGACGCGGGTTCATTGGCCGAGCACCGTGCCGATGGCGAATTTCTCGCGGCGGCTGTTGAACAGGTCAGAGAAATTCAACGGTTTACCGCTCGGCAGTTGCAGACGGGTCAGGCGCAGGGCGTTCTGGCCGCAGGCGACGATCAAGCCGTCCTTGCTGGCGCTGAGGACAGTCCCCGGCGCGCCCTGCCCTTCGGCCAGATCAGCCGCCAGTACTTTCAGGGTTTCGTCGTTCAGCGTGCTGTGGCAGATCGGCCATGGGTTGAAGGCGCGCACCAGACGCTCCAATTCATCGGCCGGACGGCTCCAGTCGATGCGCGCTTCATCCTTGTTCAGTTTGTGAGCGTAATTGGCCAGGCTGTCGTCCTGAACCTCTCCGACCAGCGAGCCATCCGCCAGGCCGGCAATAGCCTGCAACACCGCCGGCGGACCGAGTTCGGCCAGGCGATCATGCAGCGTGCCGCCAGTGTCCTGCGCGGTAATCGGCGTCACGGCCTTGAGCAGCATCGGCCCGGTGTCCAGGCCCGCTTCCATGCGCATGACGGTCACGCCACTTTCAGTGTCACCGGCCTGCACGGCGCGCTGAATCGGTGCCGCGCCGCGCCAGCGTGGCAGCAGCGACGCGTGGCTGTTGATGCAGCCCAGGCGCGGAATATCCAGCACCACTTGCGGCAGGATCAGGCCATAAGCGACAACGACCATCAAGTCCGGCGCGAGCGCTGTCAGTTCGGCCTGCGCCTCAGGGGCGCGTAGCGTTGGTGGCTGCATGACCGGGATGTCATGCTGCAACGCCAGTTGCTTGACCGGGCTGGGCATCAGCTTTTGTCCACGACCGGCCGGGCGATCAGGCTGGGTGTACACGGCCACGATCTGGTGAGGGCTGTCGAGCAGGGCCTTGAGGTGTTCGGCGGCGAATTCCGGGGTGCCGGCGAAGACGATGCGCAGTGACTCAGTCATGGGCTTCTCATTCTGAAAAAACAAAAAGGCCTTGTGCAGGCCTTTTGGAGGGACGACGGATCAGGCATTCAGCTTGTGCTGTTTTTCGAGCTTTTTCTTGATCCGGTCACGCTTGAGGTTGGACAGGTAATCGACGAACAGCTTGCCGTTCAGATGATCACACTCATGCTGGATGCAGATCGCGAGCAGGCCTTCGGCCACCAGTTCGTAAGGTTTGCCGTCGCGGTCCAGCGCCTTGACGCGGACTTTTTGCGGGCGGTCGACGTTCTCGTAGAAGCCCGGCACCGACAGGCAGCCTTCCTGATACTGATCCATTTCATCGGTCAGCTTTTCGATTTCAGGGTTGATGAAGACCATCGGCTCGCTACGGTCTTCACTGAGGTCCATGACCACCACGCGCTTGTGGACGTTGACCTGCGTCGCGGCCAGGCCGATGCCCGGCGCTTCGTACATGGTTTCAAACATGTCGTCGACCAACTGGCGAATGCCGTCGTCTACCATCGCTACAGGTTTGGCGATGGTACGCAGGCGCGAATCGGGAAATTCGAGGATGTTTAGAATGGCCATATACGTAAGAGCTGCACTGTTAAGGTAAAGTCAAGGTCGGGTGCCGGGCTCGGGAGTTCAAGGCAGGCAACCCAGGACAGGACTCTAGGGTTCGCGTGAGGCAACATGATAAAGGGATTCACCGCATGAGGAAATCACTACTCGCCCTGCTGTTCCTGACCGCCAGCGGTCTTGCCCAGGCGCAAGTGCAACTCAGGGAAGGCTATCCGCAGAGCTACACCGTTGTCGCCGGAGACACGCTCTGGGACATTTCCGGCAAGTTTTTGCGTGAACCGTGGAAATGGCGCGAGATCTGGCGGGCCAATCCGCAGGTCCGTGATCCCGACCTGATCTACCCCGGCGACACGCTTGCGCTGAGCTGGGTAGACGGCCAGCCACGGGTGACGCTCAACCGTGGCGAGTCGCGTGGCACCATTAAATTGTCACCGCGTGTGCGCAGTACGCCGATGGTCGAGGCGATTCCGAGCATTCCGCTGGGCGCGATCAACGCGTTCCTGATCAGCAACCGCATCGTCGACAGTGCCGAACAGTTCGACAGAGCGCCGTACATCGTCGCCGGCAACGCCGAGCGCGTGCTCAGCGGCGCGGGTGATCGCGCCTATTCGCGCGGCCGGCTGGACCCGGCGCACTCCGTCTACGGCATCTTTCGCCAAGGCAAGGTTTACGTCGATCCGCAAACCAACGAAGTGCTGGGGATCAACGCCGACGATGTCGGCAGTGCTGAGGTGATTGCCGCCGAGGGCGACGTTTCGACCCTGACGTTGCAGCGCACCACCCAGGAAGTACGCCCCGGCGATCGCCTGTTCGCCAGCGAAGAGCGGGCGATCAACTCGACCTTCCTGCCCAGCGCGCCGCAGGGCCAGGTCGACGGTTTGATTCTGGATGTGCCGCGTGGCGTCACCCAGGTGGGCGTGATGGACGTGGTGACCTTGAACAGAGGCAAGCGCGACGGTCTGACCGAAGGCAACGTCCTGGCGATCTACAAGACCAGCGAAACGGTGCGCGACCGGGTCACGGGTGAATACGTGAAAATCCCCGACGAACGGGCCGGCCTGCTGATGGTTTTCCGCACTTACGACAAGCTTAGTTACGCCTTGGTCCTGCAAGCCAACCGATCTTTGGCCATCATGGACAAGGTTCGCAACCCGTAGCCCATGTTTCAGTTCTGATACGGAATTGTGTTACCAGCCAGTCAGTTATCAAATTGTTGTCAACAGAGTTATCCACAGGTTTGTGCATCACTTGAGATGCACTATGGATCAGGGACGATCTCATGCCACTGTTCGAAAAAGCCCTCTCTTCACCCGCAGAGCTGGAAGCGCGTTTGCGCGTACATCGCTTGCCTGAGGTCGGACCGAAACGCTTTTCCAGGCTCATCGATGCGTTCGGTTCGGCTTCCTCGGCACTGAGCGCACCGGCCAGTGCATGGCGTGCGCTGGGTATTCCGAGTGCGTGCGCCGAGGCGCGACGGGATGCCTCGGTACGCGATGGTGCAAGCGCAGCCTTAGCCTGGCTAGAGCGTCCGGGCCAGCATTTGCTGATGTGGGACGACCCTTGCTACCCCGCGCTGCTGGCCGAGATCGCCGATCCGCCGCCGCTGATTTTCATTGCCGGTGACCCCTCGATACTCGAACGTCCGCAGTTGGGCATGGTCGGCAGTCGTCGCGCCTCCAGACCCGGACTGGACACCGCCAGGGCGTTTGCGCGCAGCCTGGCGGGTGCCGGTTTTGTGGTCACCAGCGGTCTGGCTCGCGGCATTGACGGCGCCGCGCATCAGGGTGCACTGGATGTCGGCGGGCTGACAATCGGCGTGTTGGGCACCGGGCTCGAAAACTTTATCCACAGCAGCATCGTGCTCTCGCGGCACAGATGGCGGAACAGGGCGGCGCGGTGATTTCCGAGTTCCCGCTGGACGCCGGACCGCAGCCCAGCAACTTCCCGCGCCGCAACCGGATTATCAGCGGCTTGTCGCTTGGTGTGCTGGTTGTCGAGGCCAGCGTCGCCAGCGGCTCGTTGATCACCGCCCGACTGGCGGCCGAACATGGCCGTGAGGTTTACGCGATACCGGGCTCGATTCACCATCCGGGCGCCAAAGGGTGTCACCAGTTGATCCGTGACGGCGCGACGCTGGTCGAGACCGTCGAGCACATCCTTGAAGGCTTGCAGCACTGGAGGAGCGTAGCGCCCGGCCGGGCCGCGCAACCTGCAAGGCCCGCGCCCTGCGATCATCCGTTGCTGGCGCTATTGCATGCCGCGCCGCATACCAGCGAGGGGCTTTCGGTTTCCAGCGGCTGGCCATTGCCCAAGGTCCTGGCAGGCCTGACGGAGCTGGAACTGGACGGGAGAATCAGCTGTGAAGCGGGACGATGGTTCGCCAGAGCGCCCTGAGGTTAAACTGCTGCCAGGATTTAGCGGAGAGACAAACAATGGTCAGCAGTTGGCGTGTGCAACAAGCCGCTCAGGATATTCGAGCCGGTGCGGTGATTGCCTACCCGACCGAAGCAGTCTGGGGGCTGGGGTGTGATCCATGGGATGAAGAAGCGGTCTACCGCCTGTTGGCGATCAAATCGCGGCCGGTGGAAAAAGGCCTGATCCTGATTGCCGACAACATTCGCCAGTTCGACTTCCTGTTCGAAGACTTCCCGGAGCTTTGGCTCGACCGCATGGCCAGCACCTGGCCGGGGCCGAACACCTGGCTGGTGCCGCATCAGAACCTGTTGCCCGAGTGGATCACCGGAATTCATGAAACCGTGGCGTTGCGCGTCACCGATCACCCGACCGTGCGCGAGCTGTGCGCGCTGGTCGGTCCGTTGATTTCGACGTCGGCCAACCCGGCAGGCCGTCCGGCTGCGCGCTCGCGATTACGCGTCGAGCAGTATTTCCGCGGTCAGATCGACAGGGTACTCGGTGGCAGCCTGGGCGGCCGCCGAAACCCCAGCGTAATCCGCGACATCGCGACCGGGCAGGTCATGCGCGCAGGCTGACGCTGACTTACGGGATCAGAATGGTCGAGCCCGTGGTGCGCCGGGCTGACAGCTCGGTTTGCGCCTGGGCGGCATCCTTGAGGGCGTATTGTTGAATGTTGTCGACCTTGAGTTTGCCGCTGGCGAGCATGTCGAACAGCTCATCGGCCATGGTCTGCAGACTCTGCGCGTTGTTGGCGTAGCTGCCCAGCGTCGGGCGCGTGACATACACCGAACCCTTCTGCGCCAGAATGCCCAGGTTCACGCCGGAAACCGGCCCCGAGGCATTGCCGAAGCTCACCACCAGCCCACGCGGCGCTACGCTGTCGAGTGACGTCAGCCAGGTGTCCTGCCCCACGCCGTCATAGACCACCGGACATTTTTTGCCGTCGGTCAGCTCCAGCACACGTTTGGCGACATCTTCGTGGCTGTAGTCGATGGTTTCCCAGGCGCCGAGTGCTTTGGCGTGGGCCGCTTTCTCTGGCGAACTGACCGTGCCGATCAGCTTCGCGCCCAGTGCCTTGGCCCATTGGCACGCCAGCGAGCCGACACCGCCCGCAGCGGCATGAAACAAAATGATCTCGCCCGGCTTCACCTGATAGGTCTGACGCAGCAGGTATTGCACGGTCAGGCCCTTGAGCATCAGCGCAGCGGCCTGCTCGAAACTGACCGAGTCGGCCAGCTTGACCAGATTCGCCTCGGGCAGCACATGCACGTCGCTGTACGCCCCCAGCGGCCCGGTGCCGTAAGCGACCCGGTCGCCGACCTTGAAGCGCGTCACCTCATCGCCCACCGCCTCGACCACACCGGCCCCTTCCGCGCCCAGACCGGACGGCAATGACGAGGCCGGATACAGCCCGCTGCGGTAATAGGTATCGATGAAATTCAGGCCGATAGCCTTATTACGCACAACCACCGCCTGCGGCCCCGGCGCCTCTGGCTCGAAATCGACATATTCAAGCACCTCGGGTCCTCCGACCGTGCTGAACTGGATACGCTTTGCCATGTGTTCTCTCCTTGATGGTTGAAGGGCTGCGAAAAACCCTATCGGACTCCTTCGCCCGACCTGCGTCAACTGCCAGTCCCGCCTGCCGATGGTATGCTACGCGCCAATTTGCCTGCGCCCCTTCTGCTCAGGGGGCCAGCCGTTTGAAGTCAGCCGTAAGGGATCGCCATGAGTACCCGCACCGAGGCCGTAAAAGCCTACCTGCTCGACCTGCAAGACCGCATCTGTATCGCGCTTGAGCAGGAAGATGGCAACGCACACTTCATCGAAGATGCCTGGACACGTCCTGCGGGCGGCGGCGGTCGCACACGGGTTATCGAAAACGGCGCGGTCATCGAGAAAGGCGGCGTCAACTTCTCCCATGTGTTCGGCAGCAACCTGCCACCGTCGGCCAGCGCACATCGGCCTGAACTGGCCGGGCGCGGGTTCGAGGCGTTGGGTGTTTCGCTGGTAATCCATCCGCATAACCCGCATGTGCCGACGTCTCACGCCAACGTGCGGTTTTTCATCGCCGAAAAAGAAGGCGAAGAGCCGGTGTGGTGGTTCGGCGGTGGTTTCGACCTGACGCCCTACTACGGCGTCGAAGAAGACTGCGTGCACTGGCACCGGGTTGCCGAGCGCGCCTGTGCGCCGTTTGGCGATGATGTCTATCCGCGCTACAAAGCGTGGTGCGACACCTACTTCCACCTCAAGCATCGCAACGAGCCGCGCGGTATCGGCGGTCTGTTTTTCGACGACGTGAACCAGTGGGATTTCGACACCAGCTTCGCGTTCATCCGCGCCATCGGTGATGCATTCATCAATGCTTACCTGCCCATTGTGCGCCGTCGCAAGGCTGCGGCGTACACCGTGCAGCAGCGCGAGTTTCAAGAGTTCCGGCGTGGGCGCTACGTCGAGTTCAACCTGGTCTATGACCGCGGCACGTTGTTTGGTCTGCAATCCGGTGGCCGAACCGAATCGATTCTGATGTCGTTGCCGCCGCAAGTGCGTTGGGGCTATGACTGGAAAGCCGCGCCGGGCAGCGAAGAAGCGCGTTTGACTGATTACTTTTTGACCGATCGCGATTGGCTGGCGGACAACTGATGGATCGCTACGTTGTCTTCGGTAACCCTATCGGTCACAGCAAGTCGCCGCTGATTCATCGCCTGTTTGCCGAGCAGATCGGGCAGCCACTGGATTACCAGGCTGCGTTGGCCCCGCTCGAGGACTTCACTGCGTTTGCCCAGGCATTTTTCCAGACCGGGCGTGGTGCCAACGTGACCGTGCCGTTCAAGGAAGAGGCGTTTGGTCTGGCTGACAGCCTGACCGAGCGCGGCCAGCGCGCTGGCGCGGTCAACACCTTGAGCAAGCTCGACGACGGCACGTTGCTGGGCGACAACACCGACGGTGCAGGACTGGTGCGCGATCTGACGGTCAATTGCTCAATAAGCTTGCAGGGCCAGCGGATTCTGGTACTGGGCGCGGGCGGTGCTGTGCGTGGCGCGCTTGAACCGTTACTTGCGCAAGAGCCTGCAGCGCTGGTGATCGCCAATCGCACGGTCGAAAAAGCCGAACGTCTGGCGCAGGAATTTGCCGACCTTGGCCCGGTGTTCGCCAGCAGTTTCGACTGGCTTGAAGAGTCGGTGGATGTGATCATCAATGCCACGTCCGCCAGCCTGGCCGGAGAACTGCCGCCTGTTTCCCCAAGCCTGATCCAGCCCGGCGTAACCTTCTGCTACGACATGATGTACGGCAAAGAACCCACCGCCTTTTGCCGATGGGCCACGGAGCACGGCGCGGCGCAATCGGTTGACGGTTTGGGGATGCTGGTCGAACAGGCGGCAGAAGCCTTCCTGCTGTGGCGCGGCGTGCGGCCTGATTCGGCTCCGGTACTGGCTGAGTTGCGCAGGTTGCTGGCGGCGGGTTGAATCACTGGCACGCTAACTGAACGACTATTTTTCCAACGCTCTGCGTTATCCACAAGTCTTGCTAAGCCCGCAGATTTGGCTTCTGCCCGGAGGGCGTGGGAGCGAACTTGTTCGCGAATGGGCCGGTACATCCGCTAAAGATGTACCACCCGAAATAAAGCTTTCGCGGACAATGCGGATCGCCGCCCCGGCCGCTCCCAAGCCCTTTGGGCAGAAGCCAAATCTACGGGCTTATCAGGACCTTTGTACAACGCTGAACACTATGACGATGATCCATAGCTCAATCCTCAAACGAAATCGGGCATTGCTCCGCACCTTCCAGCTTGTATAACTCCTCGATCACCTGCGGTCTTGCATTGCGCAGAACCAGCACTCGCCCCTGCTGACCCAGACGCCTGGCTTCCTGATGAAGCATCTCCACGCCCGAATAATCAATGAAGTTGATTTGCTGCGCATCGATCACCACACGCAGGCCTTTGGTGCGTTGCAGGCGGGTTTGCAGGTAGTGGCTGGCGCCGAAAAAGATCGAGCCACCGACCCGCAGCACCTCATCATCGCCCTCGCGCCATTGCTGCACGCGGGGTTGTGAGGTGCGCTTGAGGTAGAAGAACAGCGAGGCCAGCACGCCGGCATAGATCGCGGTTTGCAGCTCCAGCAACAGCGTAGCCAGGCAGGTCAGCGCCATCACGAAAAACTCGGCGCGGCTGACGCGGAACAGCGCACGTATGCCACGCCGATCCACCAGCCCCCAACAGATCAGCAGGATCGAGGCTGCCATGGCCGGAATCGGAATATGCGAGATCAACGATGCTCCGGCGACCGCGAACAGCGCCACCCACAGCGCCGAAAACACCCCGGCCAACGGTGAGCGTGCGCCCGCGTCATAATTCAGCGCGGCGCGCGTGAACGAGCCTGCAGACAGGTAGCCGGAAAACAGCGAGCCGACCATATTCGACAGCCCTTGAGCGCGAACTTCCTGATTGGCATTGAGCATCTGCTGCGAGCGTGCCGACAGCGAGCGGGCAATCGACAGGCTGTTGACCAGCCCGAGCATGCCCACGGCTACGGCCGTCGGCAGCAATCTGAGGATCAACTCGAGGTCCAGCGACAGCGGGCTGAACAGCGGCAAATGCCCGGCGAAGGCGCTAACCACTCGGACCTGGCCGAACATCGCTGGCCACAGCCAGACCAGCAGACTGCTCGATACCAGCGCGATCAGCAGCGTCGGCCAGCGTGGCACCAGAGCCTTGAGGCCGATGCCCAGCACCAGCGTCAGCAGTCCAAGTATCAGCGACGGCATATAGACTTCACGGCGATGCTCAAGCACGGCGTTCAGGCTGTTGAGGGCTGTGGTCTGACTCGGTAGATCGAGGCCCAGCAGATTGGGCATCTGCCCGAGGGCAATCACGATGGCCGCGCCCAGGGTGAATCCGAGTACCACAGAGTGCGAAACGAAATTCACCAGCGCGCCGAAACGCATCATGCCGAGCACTAGCTGGAAGACCCCGGCAATGAACGTCAGTAGCAGGATCAACATGATGTAGTCCTGACTGGCCGGGACGGCAAGCGGACTGACACTGGCATACAAGACAATGGAAATCGCCGCAGTCGGCCCGCAGATCAAGTGCCAGGACGAACCCCACAGGCAGGCGATGACGACCGGAACGATGGCGGCGTACAGGCCGTATTCTGGCGGCAAGCCGGCGATCAGTGCGTATGCGATGGATTGCGGCAACGCCAGAATCGCCCCACTCAAACCCACCAGCGCATCCCGCCCGACGCTGGCGCGAGTCTGACGCGGCAGCCAGGCGAGAAACGGCAGGAATTTATGCAGATTGAACCAGCGCATCGGTCCCTCATGTTGGATGGGTCACTGCATCACTACGTCAGACCGTTTCTGCCCGGAGCCGCGAGCGAACGCTAGTTCATGGCGTAGCATTTCGAGGTGGCGACGTTTGTGTCTGACCCGGTTCCAGCACCTCTGAGCATGCAGATAACATAGTGTTTCTTGTTCTTGAGGGTCACTACCGGACCAATGTCTGCTACGTACGAAGAAACGACCGTTGCTCCTGCATTGAGCATCTCTTCCATAGAGACATTGACGGCCTCCAGCTTGGTCGGATATTCCAGCGCGTTTCCAGGCACTTTGGCGCTGGTTTCTGGAGGCCAGCTACCCGCAGAGGCAAACGATGTGCTCAGAATCAGGGCCAGCGAGAGGGGTATAAGTGACTTTTTCATACTGTTCTCCAGAGTTAGCGGATAGGCCGCACGGCAGTCTAGTGGTTTGTCCCCTTCCGTTGGTTCCTTATTGCTATTCCAGAATGACGCTTCGCAGCGCCAATATTGCTGAAAAAACGGCGCAGTGGAACCCCCCTGACGCCGGGTCACTACATAGTGTCGAGGCCTACAACTTCGCCTTCACTGCCGCCAGCCCGTCCTTGCCATCAACCGTCTTCACGCCCTCCAGCCACGTGTCCAGCACCGCCGGGTTGGCCTTGATCCAGGCTTTGGCGGCTGCACTGTTGCTGACCTTCTTGTTGGTCACCTCGGCCATGATGCTGTTTTCCATGTCCAGGGTGAAGCTCAGGTTGGTCAGCAGCTTGCCGACGTTCGGGCAGGCTTGTGCATAACCCTTGCGGGTCAGGGTGAAGACCGAGCCGGTGTCGCCAAAGTATTTCTCGCCGCCCTTGAGGTAGTGCATGCCTTTGATCTGCACGTTCATCGGGTGCGGCGTCCAGCCGAGGAAGACCACGAACGCCTTCTTCTTCACGTTGCGATTGACCTCGGCGAGCATGGCCTGTTCGCTGGATTCAACCAGCTTCCACTGGCCCAGATCAAACTCGTTCTTCTTGATGATCTCCTGCAGCGACAGGTTAGCCGGTGCGCCGGAACCGATGCCGTAGATCTTCTTGTCGAACTTGTCGGCAAATTTGCTCAGATCGGCAAAGTTGTGCACACCTGCGTCCCAGACGTAATCCGGTACGGCCAGAGTGAACTCGGTTCCTTCAAGATTTCTGGCCAGTTGCGTCACGTCACCCGTGGCCACGAACTTGTCGTAAAAGCCCTGCTGCGCCGGCATCCAGTTACCCAGAAACACATCCAGCTTGCCGTCTTTCAAACCGCCGTAGGCAATCGGCACCGCCAGCGTATCGACCTTGGGCTTGTAGCCCAGCCCTTCCAGCACCACGCCGGTGATGGCGTTGGTGGCGGCGATGTCACTCCAGCCTGGATCGGCCATTTTTACGGTGCTGCAACTGGCATCCTCTGCCCGCGCTGCAAGGCTGCCGAATGTCATGAGCGCGACCGCAACAACTGTGGATAACTTCTTCATCGATGTACCCCTTTTTGATTATTGGTGTGGGCAGGGTCAAGGTTGCGGAAAACGTGCCTTGCGTTCCAGATCGTCCAGATCGATGTGGTTGCGCATGTACTGCTGACTGGCGTCGACCAGTGGCTGGTGATCCCAACTCTTCAGCTTGCCGATTGCCAGCGATTTGGCGACGAAGCGCCGTCTGCGCTGGCTGGCGAGCACCTGTTGGTGTATCGCCGGGATGTCCCACTTCGCCCGAGCTTCGGCCAGGAAGTCATTGAACAGCTTTTCATGGGCTGGCGACTGGCTCAGGTCGTTCTGTTCTTTCGGGTCTTTCTTCACATCGAACAGCAGGCATGGGTCCTGTTCCGAATAGATGAATTTGTAAGCGCCGCGACGGATCATCATCAACGGGCTGGTCGTGCCCTCAGCCATGTATTCACCGAACACCTCATCGTGCCCGCCTTGGCGTTTCAGATGTGGCATCAGCGAGCGGCCGTCCAGTGGCAGCCCGCTGTCCAGCTTGCCCTTGGCCATCTCGACAAAGGTCGGCAACAGGTCGGCGGTCGATACCGACGCACTGACCCGCCCCGGCTTGAACTCACCGGGCGCGTACACCACCAGCGGTACGCGAGCGGCCATTTCAAACCAGTGCATTTTGTACCAGAGGCCCTTCTCGCCCAGCATGTCGCCGTGATCGCCGGAGAACACCACGATGGTGTCTTCGGCCAGCCCGACCTCATCCAGCGTCTGCATAAGCTTGCCGACGTTAAGGTCAATGTAGCTGCACGCGCCGAAGTAGGCGCGGCGGGCATCGCGGATCTTGTGGGTCGGCATCGGCTTGTCCCACAGGTCATACACCTTGAGCAGCCGTTGCGAATGCGGATCCAGCGCAGCCTGATTGGCGTGCGGCGTCGGCATCGGGATCTCGTCGTTGTTGTACAGGTCCCAGAACGGAAGCGGAATGGTGTACGGGTCGTGAGGGTGGGTCATGGAAACGGTCAGACAGAACGGCGCATCACCGTCCTGACGTACATAGTCATAAAGGTACTGCTGAGACTTGAACAGCACCTCTTCATCGAAGTCCAGCTGGTTGGTACGAATGCACGGGCCAGCCTGCAACACCGATGACATGTTGTGATACCAGCTCGGGCGCACATCCGGCTCATCCCAATTGACCGACCAGCCGTAGTCGGCCGGGTAAATATCGCTGGTCAGGCGTTCTTCGTACCCGTGCAACTGATCCGGGCCGCAAAAATGCATCTTGCCCGCGAGCGCGGTCTTGTAGCCCAGCGCGCGCAGGTAATGCGCATAGGTCGGGATGTCCGCCGGAAAGTCAGCCGCGTTGTCATACGCACCGATCTTGCTCGGCAACTGGCCGCTTACCAGCGTAAAGCGCGAGGGCGCGCACAGCGGGCTGTTGCAATAGGCCGAGTCGAACACCACACCGCCGGCAGCAAGGCGGCTCAGGTTCGGCATCAGGACCGGGGACGGCGCGTAGATCGGCAACATTGGCGCGGCCATTTGATCGGCCATGATGAACAGAATATTTTTGCGCTTCATGTAATCGCTGCATCCCATTGTGAAAAGTTATGCGAAAGTGCCGGGTATGAGGATGAAGCCCTCGTGTTTGATGGTAAAGCCCATGTACAGCAATGCCTAGGATAAGCACCGCTTATGTTTGAAGCTTTTAGCGACATGTCCCTCGACCTGCTGCGTGCTTTTGAAGTCGCGGCCCGCCTGCGCAGCTTTACTGCAGCGGCCATCGAACTGGGCACCACCCAGCCTGCCGTCAGCCAGCAGATCAAACGTCTTGAAGAGCGACTGGCAACCCGACTGTTTGACCGGATTTATCGCGGTATCGAGCTTACCGAAGCGGGTGAAATATTGTTCAGCCATGTACAGGCGGGCTTGCAGTCCATCGACAGCGGGCTGACAGCGATCACCGAGCAGCACCAGCACGAGGTGCTGCAAGTGGCGACAGACTTCGCCTTCGCCGCTTATTGGCTGATGCCACGCCTGCACCGCTTCCACAAGGTCAACCCCGACGTGGACGTCAGCCTGGTGACCAGCGAGCGTACCCACAGCATGCTGCGCGCCGATATCGACGTCGCCGTGCTGTTTGGCGACGGGCGCTTCAAACAAGGCGAAAGCCACTGGCTGTTCAGCGAAGAAGTCTTTCCGGTGTGCAGCCCGCTGCTGATTGCCGACCGCCAGACGCCACTGCCCGACGACGCCCTGCGCGACTTCCCGCTGCTGCACCTGCGTGGCGAAAGCATCAACAACTGGTTCGACTGGGCTGGCGTATTCCGCGCCCTCGACATCCCCCAGGCCCCCGCGCCCGGCCAGTTGCGCTTCGACAACTACACCCTGCTCATCCAGGCCGCTATCGGCGGACAAGGCATCGCCATCGGCTGGAAACACCTGGTCGACGACCTCCTCGACCAAGGCCTGCTCTGCCGCCCCATCGCCGGCGCTGCGATTTCCGGTCAGGGCTATTACGTGGTTTTGCCCCAGCGTAAACGGCGGGTGCAGATTGTTCAGCAGTTCATGGACTGGCTGGCGAACGAGCAGGCGTTGAGCGGGGTTTCGCTGGCGGGCAGGCCGTTGCCTTCGATTGCGGTTTGAAGGGGCGATATGTTCGGTGTTCAAGGCTGAATTAAATTAAGTTCGAAGCGGCTATTGGTTAGGACGAAATTTCCTACAAGGTTTTCGGACGTAATTAGGTTTACTTTTGCTCTTGTATAGCATTACTTAGGTTGTGCATCAGATGGCAGCTGCAATTGGGTATGACTTTAAGTTAAGGCTTTCGAAAATAAATTTTTGTGACGCAATCTGACGGATTTAATCATCCCGGGTCGTGCTTGAAAGGCGCATAAAATAAGTGTTTCAGGTTTAACTTATAGATCAGTTTAAGTGCTTCTAAATAAAGCATTTTGCCCATGACGTATCAATACTAACCAGCTTATGGCATGTCACAAATGATCATGGGCCTAAAAATCTATATCAAATCAATGAGGCTGTGGAAGGCTGCCGTGAGCTTTGCTTTTTACTATTTAAGATAATGGATGGATCTAACATGCCTGGAAAAAAGAAAAACAATATTATGAACGTTTTGCTATTGGGCGCGCTATTGGGAAGTCAGCTTGGACACTCTGAAGAGCTAGAGTCCACGCCGTATGACTTAGCACCGAAGAAAAATCCTGGGCTGGTTTCCAGTGCGGTTGACACTGTGGACCCTTGGTCCGGTAATCTCAAAGTCAGTCATATTGATTTGAGTATTCCTGGAACGGCAGGTATGGATATCAATATTCATCGAAGCTACGACCTACAGCGTTTAACAGCCGGACTTGCTGCACCATATAGACAAAGTACGGAATGGACCGCTTTAGGGCCAGGCTGGACAATCGCGGCAGCGCCGAAGATTCATCATGCCACCAATTATCATCTTCGTGATGGCAGCGGGACACCTAACTATTATATGAACTCGACTTTTCAGTGGTGTAGCAATCAAGGTGAACGTGATAACGCCAGATTCAATTTGAGGCTTCCGGACGGTAGTAGCGAAAAATTTTATCGTGTTGCTCCTTATGAAGACAGAACCAAATCAAATTGGCGTTTACGCTGTGATTCAATGGTGCTCACGCTAACGTCTCCATCGGGTGTTCGGTATGACATGGGGCGCGCCGATTTAGACATGAGATTTAGTGCCTCAGTTACATCGCTTCCTATCGAAGATCCAGATTTTACGGAATCTGTTTTTCTGCCTAAAAAGGCAACTGATCTTCATGGCAACTGGATAGCTTATGATTACACCCAATTTGGCCCGCCTTTAAGCGTTCCAGTTTCAGGGAGCGTCTATATTGATCACTGTCTTCAAGTCAATATTGAAGACGCCGCCAATTGCGAAAAATCCGACACGCTTTTATCTAGGATAACGTCCAGTGACGGCAGATCTGTTGATTTTAATTACGCACCTGCGACGGGCCGCCTGCTTTCGCTGGTCGATAATAATCAGCGCATGGTTCAGTATGGATATACCGCAAAAGATCATCTGAACTCTCAAGCACTGGCTCAGGTAACTGGACCTACTGGAGAAGTCTGGAAATATGCCTATCATCCTGGAGAATGGTTTCAGATAGAGGTTTCCAATACGAGTCATGCAAATAATCAAAGAGCGGCAGCTCGCAAGCTCATATCGATTGAACAGCCCAGTGGTGGAACAACAACATACGAATATTCTTATGTGGACCTGCAGGGGCGTCTTGGTGGGCGCTTTGTCTGGTCACGATTCGAGCGTATAAGCGGCAAAATTGATACAGCCGGAAATCACTGGGCTTATGCCTATAATCGAGGAAGTATTGGACAATACGATAGTACAATTATCACCGGGCCGGATGGCACAACCATCCATGAGTTCATTGGTCCTGGATACAGTATTGCTACAGATGGAAATACTATAAACAATACCGTGTGGAGCATAGGAAGCCCGGTTAAAATTACCCGTCCGGACGGGAGTTACGAAATATACAAGTGGCAGCAACGGTTTGTTTCGCCGGGAAGAGATTATGTTTTTGAACTCGGTGTGGTAATAGACGAAGCAATCTGGGCGGCGGACCTTCAAGAGCGAACTTTTGTTCGTGATGGCGCAACCTACAGTAGTCACTATTCTAACTACGATGCTTATGGCAATCCTGGGACCCTGATTGAAACAGGTCCTAATAGTGATGGTCGAACTACCACGCTGACTTGGTATAATAATACTGATAAATGGATAATCGGTCGCCCTATAGACCAGATGTCGCCTGATAGCTCTGTACATCGTATCTACGATGAGAACGGCAAGCTAATCAATTACAATCGCGATGGTGTTGCGACTGCGTATACCTACGATGTGCAAGGTAATCAAGCGACGCAAATTCGCCCGGGTGATCGTCATTACAGCTACACGAATTATAAACTCGGTACTCCGCAAGCTGAGGTTCAGCCAGAGGGTATTACTATTTCGCGTGCGGTCGACGACGCTGGCAATGTTACCTCTGAGACCAACGGTGAAGGCCACACAACACACTACGAATACGACAGGCTGAATCGCGTAACATCTATCACTCCGCCGCAAGGCGCTGGTCAAAAAATAATATACACACCCACCAGCAAGACAAATCTGCGCGGCAATCTGTCCGAGATAACTCAATATGATCTATCTGGTCGTGTCTCCAGTAGTGTTCGAGGTGATATAACAACCACCTATGCGTACGATGCCTATGGCCGCGTAACGTTTACTTCAGACCCTAACTCAAGTATGGGAACCAGTTATCAGTATGATGCGCTGGGTCGCGTCATTCGGATCACCCATGCGGACGGTACCTACCAAAGCACTGCCTACGGTTTTGCCCACAAAGTCGTAACTGACGAACGAGGCAATTCCACTACTTATAACTATCGTGGCTATGGCGACCCCGAAAAATTGTCTCTGATGTCATTTCAGCCGTCGGATCCGGCAGCCAGTATAACCTTGACTCGAAATGCTCGCGAACAAGTGACGTCGGTCACACAAGGCAATTACACCCGCCATTACGGCTATAACGCAAATGGTTATTTGATCTCGGTCAGCAATCCCGAAACTGGAGACACGGTCTACGGTCGAGACATTGCAGGCAATATGACTTCAAAGCAGGTGGGGCAGTCAGATATTACAACATACACATACGATGGGCAGAATCGACAAACTGCAATCGATCATGCGCAAGGCACTCCCGCTATCAAAAATACTTATGATAAACAACATAATCTGCTAATAGCGGAGAGCAGCACGGGTATTCGAAGCTTTACATACAATCCTGCAGGGTTCGTCATAACGGAAAGCCTTTCTATTGAAGGTAAACTGTTTGAGCTTTCTTATGCCTACGATGAAAATGATCGGCTGAAAAGCCTAACTTATAATCCGTCTGGTCGCATAGTTGAATATGCGCCAGACGTATTAGGCAGGCCCACACTGGTATCGGGCTACGTTAGCAATATTGCTTATTGGCCGAACGGTATGATTAAACAGGTCATCTATGCCAACGGTACGACGGTCAGTTACGAACAAAATAGTCGTCCCTGGCCAGCTTCTTTCAACATTACCTCACCCGCTGGAGTCGATTACCTGAAAAGCATGTACGACTATGATGGTGCGGGTAACTTGTTGACCATCAGGGACGGTGTGGACAACAACATGGACCGTACCCTTGCTTACGACAGACTTGATCGTCTGGTGAGTGCCGATGGTTTCTGGGGGTTAGGAACGCTTGCCTACGACGGTGTAGGAAATTTGATCCAAAAAACGTTTGGCAATTCAAGCCTGACCTATAACTACGACGCACAAAATCGCCTGGCTTCTGTCGAAGGACAGCGTACCGCAAGTATGAACTACGATGCGTATGGCAACGTTAGCAGTAGTGCTGACAACGCTTACCTTTACAATAATGCGTCCAACCTCGTGTGCGTTAACTGCGAGAGTCCCGACAAAAAAGTTGAATATCAGTACGATGGTTTGAATCAACGAAGCTCCGTCAGTTCTGCAGGTAGCAAGATATACGAGATGCAAGATGCTAATGGAAGGTTACGGATGGAGCTCGAGGGAGACCAGCTAACCGAGTATTTCTATCTGGGTGACCAGCGCATTGCACAGCAGGTAAACCCATGATCGGGTGTCAAGGAGACCGACCCATGCAATTCATAAAAAGGTTATTTCGCAAAGTCAGTGTCGCGATGCTGGCACTCATGGTGACTCATGCCGCTTTGGCAAACAACGTTACCTATTTTCATAATGATATATCCGGCAGCCCTATGGTCGCCACCGATGCAGCTGGCAATCTACTCTGGAAGGAAAGCTATAAACCGTATGGAGAAAAGCTAAACCAAACGAGTCCAGTCAGTAGCAACAAGGTCGGTTTTCATGGAAAAGTATTTGACGATAATACCGGCCTTTCTTACATGGGGGCACGGTATTACGATCCACTGCTCGGTCGCTTCATGGGTGCTGATCCGGTCGACTTTCAGGAAAGTAATCTGCATAGCTTTAATCGATATGCTTATGCTAACAATAATCCTCAAAAGTATGTAGATCCTGACGGGGAATACGCGTTCCTAATAGCTCCAGCATTTTATGCGCTAACAGCTTTGACTGGCGCGGCGGCTATTACGTCTGCCCTAAAGAGCGGCGGCTTAGCGAAGGATGATGGTTTTGATAGTAACGTGATGGCTTATCCCGTGAGCAGCAACAGCCCCATACCATGGAGCATAGGGCAGGTACAAAGCGAAAGCACAGAAAGTGGCTATGGAACCAATGAGGCAGATCAAGCTCAAGGTGAAAATACTAACAAGGATTCCAAGAAGAAAGTTCGTGATAAAGATGTCCCTTACGAAGGTAAACCTGGCGAAGTCAAAGAGGGTATCCGGCGGACTCGTGAGTATGGGGCTGACGGTACACCGATGAGAGACTATGATAAGCCCCATCAAGGTCACAATACACCTCATGTGCATGAGTGGCCGGGCGGCGTTCGAGAGCACCCTGGTCGTAATTATTCACCTTTGCCGAGAAATTGAGGATGTTTTATGAGTAAGTGGGATGTTTTAGTAGAAGCTACACTTGAATCTATCCATGTATTTTCAATTGAAAAGCAAGTTCGAATACGCGTAACAAGCCCATGGGAGGGTAAGAAGTGCTATCAAATAGTTGTTAAAGGTATCGATAAATTTGTCCTTAATGATATGAGGATTTTGAATATTATTGATCGCGTTAATTTTTTCGGTTTCAGCAAAGAGCAAGAGGTAGAGACTGCAAATTGTTTATTTTTTCTGTTGTGGGGGCGCGACCCTAAAAAAGGAGAATTAAAGGACTCTACCTTTTTACAGAAATTGGAGCTCGTCCGCGCGGGCAAGCTTGTTTTGTTCGAACTTGAGGCTGTTTGCGGTGCAACATTTATTGCATTGTCGGAAAGCGTCAGTTTAGAGCTGCTTGATACAATATAACTTTTTTATGTAAAGGTCATCCAAGTTCAGATGTGTGGGATGGATGGCCTTTTTTGATGCGGTTTAGGTAAGTAGCATTAACTTTGAGTTCGCCTTACTAAAGTAGAGAGGTCGTGATGAGACTAATAAATCATCATGCATAATCTAGTAGTTTTTTATAAATGAAAATGACTAAGTTTTTTGGTTGGAGCATACCGTGCGGCTGGCCGTTACCTTCGATTACGGTTTGAAGGGTGGATGTGCTCATGGGCTGAATTGCAAACCTTTTCCGCGCCGAAAGTTCTAACGGAAACTTCCTACAGAGTTTGCGGAAGTAGGCGTATTCGCTTTTTGATTGCATCGGCATACAAAGTGTTAATGTGGGTGAGGATTATAAAACCTGGACTGGGCACATACCGGTATTGGAGTTTAACAGAATGAGTGGTCTTGACTGGCTTATCGGACGTCGTGTCACAAAAGCGTGCGTTGTGCATGATTATGTGCAAATTTACTTCACGGGCGGCTGTATCTTGAATGTCAATAATACATATGAAATTTATGGCTCGACGATATCCTTGCTTAAAGGAAAAGAGCTTATAAGCGTATTGGAAGGTGAGCAGGAGATTGAATTGATATTTGGAAACTTGGCAAAAATTAGGGTTGATATGAGTCCGGATGGTTTTCGTGGCCCGGAGGCTATGGAACTTTTGAGGCCAGGGTTTCCTCTGGTCATATGGGACTAGCATCAAATAATCGGGAGTTATGCGATGGCTGTTCTTACTAATCTTGTTGGAAGTGATGTTGTAACGGCGCTTGTTATTCACGACTATTTTCAACTATTTTTTTTTCCGAGGACATTATAGTGAGCGTCTATAATTCATACAGCATTATTGGCTCGACAGTTAAGGGTCTACAAGGGAAAAAGCTTTTAAGCGTCTCAGAAAGCGAACTGGAAATTGAGTTTGTTTTCGAAGGTTTAGCAAAGGTTAGAATTGATGTGAGCCCGGATGGGTTTAATGGGCCGGGAGCTATGCAGCTTTCGAAGCCAGGATTTCCTCGGATCATATGGAATTAGCTTCACTTGGTTTAACGAGCATGGGCTTATATGTATGCATACACGTCCTGCTTTGCTAGCTGTACATGGTGTAAAAAATTACGCTACGTCTAGAGGGAAAATCGGTGAAGATAAATGTATCCCTAAATAAATTTGGATTGATGCTAAAAACCGATGGGCTTCTACAAAAGTACGGTTACGAGATAAATGTTCAGGCTCATGATGAAGATTTAGAAGAATACGCAATTGAGTTTGTTGAGACGGTTTTTCATTATCTCGAAACGGGTCATAAGATTTCACCAAATGAAACCTTGGGCTACGGCTCCTGGATAACAAAAATGCAGCTCAATGATTGTCAGGAGCTAATATTTTTTGAACAAGTCCCTTTGACAGATGACTATGTACTCGGTATCACAACTACGCTAAAAATGTGGGCCGAGCAGCACGCACTGTGTGCAAAACTCGGCGTCGAGTATTCCGTCCCACTTCAGGATCAACTGATAGTCATTTCTGATGGTGTGTTCGAGGGCGACGCCGTTGAGGGCGTTCGCTATCCGTCGCCCGAGCATATGTCTGGCTGGTGGATAACCACAGACCGGTATAACGGCGATACACAAACGCTAAAGACGGTTCACGCCTACCATGTGGCGGAGCATCGTCCTGACCTGGTGAAGTTTTTAGCCTTGCCCTTTGGTTACCGGTTCCATGAGGCAAGCGGTGATGTATGGAAAGATAAAAATCAGGAAGACTACGAAGCGTTGTTGCCAGGAAACTGCTCGCCAGAGATGCCTCGCTAAACCAGATCCTCATTTTTTGCTAGGTGGGGTTTGTGGCGCGGATACAGCGCAAACGGCGGGTGCAGATTGTTCAGCAGTTCATGGACTGGCTGGCGAGCGAGCAGGCGTTGAGCGGGGTTTCGCTGGCGGGCAGGCCGTTGCCTTCGATTGCGGTTTGAAGGGGGGGATGTGTTCGGTGTTAAAGGCCTAAATTATTCATTGGATAGAAATACACCGACTCTGCGATTTTGCAAATGCGAACCAGTAGCGTGCGCGACTGGTTCTGCAGGGAGTTTATTTTTTTGGTTCAGGAGCAAAGCTATCGGCGATTAGAGAGTCCTTTCGAGCCGCTTAAGACGTTTACTCAAAATCAGTTTTCGGCATTTGACAGTCTGGACATAGCCAAGAATTATCAATGCTTTCCCATGGCGTGCCCGGAGGTACTCCATTATCAGGGTCTCCATTTAAAGGGTTGTATTCATATCCGCACACGGTACAGGTTTTCGTCTCGGTCGTCGTCATGAGCGCCCCCGTTAATATTACAGTGCAACTGTTGAAATTAATCCCGCCGCACCCAATATGAATCCTATAATAGCGCCCCTCTGCGGTATCTCTCTTAGCATGGCATAAATAACAATAGGTTCAAGTATCAATAGCAACGTTAAAGACGTTACTGTCACCACCCATATATTACCTGTCGCCTGATACCCTAGCCAGTAAGCGAATACTAAGCTGATCCCGGCTATGCTAATCAAAATCATAGGCTTGAGAAACATGGCCGGTGAGTCTAATAGCTTGCCCGGTAGCTTTGCAGCGTAGACCTCGCTGTAAATAGTCAAAATCTCGCCGAAGATCATCAGCATCAATGCAAGAACTATGTAGTATTCTTTTTTCACGGTTGCCTCTTATTCAGAATGGTCACGATTTCTTCAATCACGACGTTACCCATTTCTTCGCTGTTTTGCAAAAAAGTGTGAGCCGTCGTGGTCAAGAAGGAACGAATTTTTTATAGTCGCCACCTTCAAGGTCTGCAATTAATCTAAGGATACTCTCCACTTCTTTTAAGCTGTGGTGGTAATAAGTTTTTAAGGTTTTGAATATTATCAAACTCATAAATTTTTCGATGCCAGCAACGATCAATCAGTAAAAACTGCACATTGTTTGTTTTTCATGATGAAAGGACGCGATCCTCAATCAGACGACTTAAACAGCGCTGGCTTTTTACAGAAACTGGACCTCGTACGCACCGGCAAGCTTGTATTTTTTGAGCTCGAGGCTGTCTGCGGTGCAGCGTGTATTTTATTGGCAAAGAGCGTCGTTTTGGAGCCGCTCGATGCTGTGAGGCTTCACATCTAAGACGGTCATGAGACTTTCTCAACCCTCATGCAGGACCTACTATCGGTCTACACACGAGAAAAATGATCAAGGCTGACGACACACCTGCATCAGTCGGGCCTTCAGCTGAGAAAGGAGCCTCTACCTCAATGCAAGACATCCACGGCTACCACGCCCACATCTATTTCAACGCCCAAACCCTGGACCAGGCCCGAGCCCTGTGCGAGGCCGCGACCGAGAAATTTGCCGTGCAGATGGGGCGCGTCCATCAGAAGCGGGTCGGGCCGCATCCGGACTGGAGTTGTCAGTTGGCGTTCGGGCATGAGCAGTTGGCTGACGTTACGCTGTGGCTTGCGTTGAATCGCGATGGGCTAGTGGTGTTTCTGCATCCGTTGACGGGCGATGAGCTGCGTGACCATACCGATCATGCCATCTGAATGGGTGCGGTCAGGCCTCTTGATTTGAGTGCGCTGACTGGCTGATAGCCAGCTTCCTGCCATTTTCCTTCTGCGGTTACTAGCGCATCCATCGTCGAAAAGATCGGTGTAAGATAGCTCCGCTGAAAAATGACCGACTGGTCCGTTGCAGCGCGAACTTAAACAAAATGGTCATGCATACACGTCAACATCATGAGCTGCCTGCCATGGGTGGTTTGAACTGAATGCTGGAAGACCAGACAGAGGATCATCAGAAATGCCGGATCTACTCATCGACGGTAATACCCTTCACTACGCTGACCAAGGCACCGGGCCGGTTGTCCTGCTGGGCCACAGTTACCTCTGGGACAAGGTGATGTGGAGTGCGCAGGTCGACACGCTGGCCAGCCGGTATCGGGTGATTGTGCCGGACCTTTGGGGGCATGGTGAGTCTGACGGGTTTCCTGAGGGCACTCGCAATCTCGATGATCTGGCCCGGCATGCGCTGGCGCTGCTGGATCATTTGAATATCGAGCGTTGCAGTATCGTCGGGCTGTCGGTGGGCGGTATGTGGGGTGCGATTGCGGCATTGCTCGCGCCCGAGCGGATTACCGGGCTGGTGCTGATGGACACTTATCTGGGCATAGAATCGGAGGCCAAGAAGGCCTATTACTTCTCGTTGCTCGACAAGCTCGAAGAGGCCGGTGCTTTTCCTGAGCCGCTGCTGGACATTGTGGTGCCGATCTTCTTCCGGCCTGGTATTGATCCGCAGTCGCCGGTGTATCAGGCGTTTCGGTCGGCGTTGGCGGGCATGAATGCAGAGCAGTTGCGCCAGACCGTCGTGCCATTGGGGCGAATGATCTTTGGTCGTGATGATCGGCTTGGGTTGATCGAGCAGCTGAATGCGGATACCACGCTGGTGATGTGTGGCGATGCGGACATCCCGAGGCCGCCTGAGGAGACGCGTGAGATGGCGAATCTGATTGGCTGCCCTTACGTGCTGGTGCCTGAGGCCGGGCATATCGCCAATCTGGAAAACCCGGGCTTTGTGTCAGGGGCGTTGATGACGTTTTTGGCACGGGTTAATCAGAAGCAGGGTTGAGCCGGGGGATCTACGCTAGGCGCTCAAGTCATAAGTCTTGCGGGAGCGAGCCGGGCGACGCTTCGCTTGTTCGCGAAGAGGCCAGTACATCCGCTGAAGATGTAT
>NZ_LGLN01000081.1:157078-256149 GCF_001293775.1 Pseudomonas syringae pv. cilantro | reverse complement strand
CACAAGGGATTATGCGATAGTTGAAACGTGCTTCTACCCGGAGGGCGTGGGAGCGCCGCCCCGGTCGCTCCTACGGCCTTCGGCCATAATCACAAAGCGGACTTGTGCAAAATCTTGGGCGCGGAACCTGAGTGCTGCATCAATTCAACACACCATCCAGAATCGCGTAAACAATCCCCGAAC
Source organism: Pseudomonas syringae pv. cilantro (assembly GCF_001293775.1). Lineage (GTDB taxonomy): Bacteria > Pseudomonadota > Gammaproteobacteria > Pseudomonadales > Pseudomonadaceae > Aquipseudomonas > Aquipseudomonas syringae_P. The sequence goes on along the minus strand of NZ_LGLN01000081.1, from coordinate 255,966 downwards.
CCACGGTGATCAGTACGACGTCGGTGCCCAGGCGGCGCCATTCGTAGCCGTCGTAACGTGGCAGGTATTGCAGTGAACGGCTGTCCAGGCGTTTGCCGTAGCCGCGTGGCAGCGGTTTGCCTTTGACGATGTGTACGCTCGGTGGCAGGGGCTGGCCCCGACCGATGACGTCGCGGTGCTGCTGGAAAGTCTCGCGTACCGGGCCGAAATCCTGCGGCGGACGATTGCCGCCTCGGTTGTCCTGATGAGCCTGTTTGCCTGGGCCGTTACCTTTGTCATTACCTTGGCCACGCTCATTGCCGCGCTCGTTGTGCCCGCCACGGTTGTCGTCCGGGCCTTCACCGCGCTGATCAGGTGGTGCAGCTTGCAGCAGCGGGCTGGCGCTGATCATCAGGATACCCAGCCCGGTGATAAAACGGTTTGGCAGTTTCATGGGTGCTTCCTCGGCTTTACTCAATGCAGCAAAAAGGGGCTCATGACGCTGGTCATGAACCCCTTGTGTCTTGCTACATAGAACTGCTGCCAGCGCGTTGATTCCTCTGTATCAGAAACTTTACCCTCAACTGACGCGCGCGTTACGTACGCCTTCGGCCAAGGCGGCGCACAGCGTCAACACGCCATCGATTGCCTGATCCGGCGACTCGGCCGTCGCGATTTTGTCGACGAACGCCGAGCCCACCACAACACCATCTGCCAGGCGGGCAATGGCGGCTGCCTGCTCGGGTGTGCGGATACCGAAACCGACGCTGATCGGCAGGCTGGTGTGTCGACGCAAGCGTGCGATGGCTTCGGTGACATGCTCGGTGGTTGCCGAACCCGCACCGGTCACCCCGGCAACCGACACGTAATAGACGAACCCGGAACTGCGCTCCAGCACACGCGGCAGACGCGCGTCGTCTGTTGTCGGCGTAGTCAGGCGGATGAAGTCGATGCCGGACGCCTGTGCAGGCGTCGCCAGTTCGGCGTCATGCTCGGGTGGCAGGTCAACGATGATCAGGCCATCGACGCCTGCTTCCTTGGCCTGCGCCACGAACGCTTCAACGCCAAAACGGTGGATCGGGTTGTAGTAACCCATCAGCACAATCGGTGTGGTCTGATCGTCGACCCGAAACTCGCTGACCATCTGCAGCGTCTTCTGCAACGTCTGGCCAGCATCCAGAGCGCGCAGCGTGGCCAGTTGAATCGCCACGCCATCCGCCATCGGATCGGTAAACGGCATGCCCAGCTCGATCACGTCAGCACCTGCAGCGGGCAGACCTTTGAGCACTTTCAGCGAGGTGTCGTAGCCAGGGTCGCCAGCGGTGATGAAAGTCACCAGCGCCGCGCGGCCTTCGGTTTTCAGCTGGGCGAAACGTTGTTCGAGACGGCTCATACCAGCTTCTCCTGAGTTTTGTCGGCGGCTGCCATGTGGTTCATGACGGTTTGCATGTCTTTGTCGCCGCGCCCGGACAGGCACACGACCATCAAGTGATCGTCGCGCAGGTTGGTCGCGCGCTTCATGGCCTCGGCCAGTGCGTGAGCGGTTTCCAGGGCCGGGATGATGCCTTCCAGCAAGCAGCACTGATGGAACGCGTCCAGCGCTTCTTCATCGGTGATGCTGACATATTCGACGCGCTTCACTTCGTGCAGGAAGGCGTGCTCCGGGCCGATGCCCGGGTAGTCCAGACCGGCAGAAATCGAGTGCGCATCGGTAATCTGCCCGTCGCCATCTTGCAGCAGGTAAGTGCGGTTACCGTGCAGCACACCTGGTACGCCGCCGTTCAGGCTGGCCGCGTGCTTGTCGGTATTCACGCCATGGCCGCCGGCTTCGACGCCGATGATTTCTACGCTGGCGTCATCGAGGAACGGATGGAACAGGCCCATCGCGTTGGAGCCACCACCGACGCAGGCGACCAGGCTGTCCGGCAGGCGGCCTTCCTTCTCCTGCATCTGCTCTTTGGTTTCCTTGCCGATGATGGCTTGGAAATCACGCACCATCGCCGGATACGGGTGTGGGCCGGCCACGGTGCCGATCAGGTAGAAGGTGTCATCGACGTTGGTCACCCAGTCGCGCAGCGCTTCGTTCATCGCGTCTTTCAGGGTGCCGGTGCCGGAAGTGACCGGCACGATTTCAGCGCCCAGCAGCTTCATGCGGAACACGTTGGCCTGTTGGCGTTCGATGTCGGTCGCGCCCATGTAGATCACGCAAGGCAGGCCGAAACGCGCTGCCACGGTTGCAGTGGCAACGCCGTGCATGCCCGCGCCGGTTTCCGCGATCAGGCGTTTTTTGCCCATGCGCTTGGCCAGCAGCACCTGGCCGATGCAGTTGTTGATCTTGTGCGCGCCAGTGTGATTGAGCTCTTCACGCTTGAAGTAGATCTTCGCACCGCCACAGAACTCAGTCAGGCGCTCGGCGAAGTACAGCGGGTTGGGACGGCCGATGTAATCGCGCTGGAAGTAGGCCATTTCCTTGATGAACTCAGGATCAACCTTGGCCGCTTCGTACTCGCGGTTGAGGTCCAGCACCAGCGGCATAAGGGTTTCAGCCACGTAGCGGCCGCCGAATGAGCCGAACAGGCCGTTGGCGTCGGGGCCGCTGCGCAAGTTTGTCTGAGTCATGAAGTGCTCCAGTTGCAGTATTAAGCGAATGGATTGAGCCGGATCGGCAATGGGTCCACTTTAACCAGCGCATGCCCGAATGAAAACCGATAAGATCGCCACAAACTGTCAGGAAAACTCACAGATCATGAGCCGCGACCTCCCTCCCCTCAATGCGTTGCGCGCCTTCGAAAGCACCGCCCGGCTCGGCAGCGTCAGTCTGGCCGCCGAGCAGTTGAGCGTGACGCACGGCGCAGTCAGCCGCCAATTGAAGGTGCTTGAAGAGCACTTGGGCATCAGCCTGTTCAGCAAGGACGGGCGTGGCCTGAAACTCACAGATGCAGGCATTCGGCTCCGTGATGTCAGCGGCGAAGCGTTCGACCGGCTGCGCAGCGTTTGTGTCGAACTAAGCAAGGGCAGTGCCGATGCGCCCTTCGTGCTGGGCTGTTCCGGCAGCCTGTTGGCGCGCTGGTTCATTCCGCGTCTGAGCCGCCTGAATGCCGATCTACCGGACTTGCGCCTGCACCTGTCGGCGGGCGAAGGCGATCTTGATCCACGGCGTCCGGGGCTGGACGCCTTGCTGGTATTCGCCGAGCCGCCATGGCCTGCCGACATGCAAGTCTTCGAACTGGTCAGCGAGCGAATCGGGCCGGTTTTAAGCCCTCGTTTCGAACGATTTGAACGCCTGCGCCATGCGCCCGCCACGTCCCTGCTGACAGAACCCTTGTTGCAGACCACCTCGCGCCCGCAAGCCTGGCCAAGCTGGGCGCAGCAGAACGGCATCGACGCGCAGGCGTTGCACTACGGGCAGGGTTTCGAGCATTTGTATTATTTGCTGGAAGCGGCTGTGGCCGGCCTGGGGATTGCGATTGCACCGGAGCCACTGGTCGTCGATGACCTGAAGGCTGGACGCCTGGCTGCGCCATGGGGTTTCAGCGAAACCCCGGCGCAGCTTGCGTTGTGGGTACCCAGACGTGCGGCCGATGGTCGGGCGCAACAATTGGCTCAGTGGTTGAAAAATGAGCTTAAGCAGCCTGGGAACCCGATCAGAATCTGATCAGTTGCCGCGCTTGAACAGCATGTAGGCTGCGATCAGGCCAATGGCACCTACGGCAACGCCGGCGGTGGTCCATGGGTGTTCCTGAGCGTAGTCACGGGTAGCCAGCGCGTTTTCGCGGGTTTTTTCTTTGACGTCTTCGTAAACATCGCTCAGCAGGCTGCGCGAGTGGCTCAGCGCGCTTTCAGCGTTGGCTTTGAGATTTTTCAGGGTCTTGCGCGACTCGTCGGTAGCATCCGCTTTCAAGCCTTCGAGCGACTTCAAGAGGCTCTCGATCTCAGCTTCCATGCTCTGCAACGAGGCCTTACGTAGTGAAGTAGTAGCCATGGTGTTTCTCCTGCAATTGAGTGAGCGTGTGTTGTTTCGGACTCCGGGCTTTTTGGAAAGTGCGATGCGATTTGTACAAAGAGCTGAACTTTTGCGCGCGTTCCCCTGACAGAAGCAGGGAGCGCGCTCTATATCGCGTCTTTTTCAGACCCTCCAGGAGAACTGCCATGACCGATCACCACACGTACAAAAAAGTTGAAATCGTCGGCTCTTCCACCACCACCATCGAAGATGCCATCAACAATGCGTTGGCCGAAGCCAGCAAAAGCCTCAGCCATATGGAATGGTTTGAAGTGACCGAAACCCGTGGCCACATCGAAGACGGCAAAGTTGCGCACTTCCAGGTCACCCTGAAAGTCGGCTTCCGCATTACCAACAGCTGACACCGCTGAACCTTTCGGCTGGCCGATTGCCATAACCTGCGCTATATACCACGTGACCCGTCAACGGGCGGTATGAGCGCGGGGATGTTCAATGGGCGCCTGTTCCGATGGCGTCTGTATCTGGCCGGACGAGAGGGATTACCCATGAAGAAGTTTTTGTTGGCTGTAGGCTTGTTGAGCATTGCAGGCACTGCCCTCGCGGCAGGCAAGCCATGCGACGAGCTGAAAAGTGAACTCGACGCCAAGCTCCAGGCGAAGGGCGTAACGTCCTACACGCTGGAGGTGGTTGAAAAAGGCAGCGCGGCCGGCAAACAAGTCGTCGGCACCTGCGAAGGCGGCACCAAGGAAATCGTTTACCAGCGCGGTTGATTACCGTTGGGCCTGAATCTGACTCAGGTCAGGCCGCCGGTTAATCCCGTTTGCAGGCTTCACGAACAGAATCGCCCCGGACTGTCATCCAGTCCGGGGCGATTCTGTTTCTGGTCGCGCACTTTTTTCCGAATCGGAAAATTGCTTAGCCGTGTGCGACCTGCGCCAGGATTTCGTAGGAGCGCAGCCTGTCTTCATGCTTGTACATGTCGCAGGTGAAGATCAGCTCATCGGCATCGGTCTGCTCAAGCAACACGTCCAGTTTGGCGCGGATCTTCTCCGGACCGCCCACCATCGCCAGCCCCAGAAAGCTTGCCACTGCTTCACGTTCGTGCGGCAGCCACAGGCCATCCATGGAGTCGACCGGCGGCCGCTGCATGAGGCTGTGCCCACGCATCAACGCCAGAATGCGCTGGTAGACCGAGGTCGCCAGGTATTCGGCCTGCTCGTCGGTGTCAGCCGCAGACAGCGGGACGCCGAGCATCACGTAAGGCTTGTCGAGCACTGCCGAGGGTTGGAAATGATTGCGATAGACGCGAATCGCCTCGTGCATGTAGCGCGGTGCAAAATGCGAGGCGAAGGCATACGGCAGCCCACGCATGCCCGCTAACTGAGCACTGAACAGGCTAGAGCCCAGCAGCCAGATCGGCACATTGGTGCCCGAACCTGGTACGGCGATCACTTTTTGATCAGGCGTGCGCGGACCCAGGTACTCCATCAGCTCGGTGACATCATCCGGGAAATCCTCGGCGCTGCCAGAGCGTTCGCGGCGCAGCGCGCGGGCGGTCATCTGATCGGAGCCCGGTGCACGGCCTAGACCCAGATCGATGCGATCAGGATAAAGGCTCGCCAGCGTGCCGAACTGCTCGGCCACCACCAGCGGCGCGTGATTGGGCAGCATGATCCCGCCAGCCCCGACGCGAATGGTCGACGTACCACCGGCCAGGTAGGCCAGCAGTACCGCCGTTGCCGAACTGGCGATACCGTCCATGTTGTGGTGTTCCGCCACCCAGAAGCGGTTGTAACCCAGCTTTTCAACATGCTGGGCCAGGTTCAGGGAATTACGCAGTGATTCGGCGGGACCCTTGTCATGGCGCACGGGCACCAGATCAAGCGTAGAAATTTTTACATCTTCCAGACGTTTCATAGGCCGGGGGTAGCTCCTCGAATTGAGATGGGCTGGCTGCTGGAGCTGCCCACGATGAAACAGCAGTGCGGGCGCAAGTCGGGCTTTTCAATGGCAGTCGGGTAAAAACCTACTTAAACGGTAGGTCTTTCCGACGGTTGAACTTTCCAGAGCCCGCTATCCTCAGAACCTTGTAACGAGTAATGATCCACATTCATTCCAAAAGGAGCGACCATGAGCATCGTCAAGAAAGCATCTGCCCACTGGGAAGGTGATCTGAAAAGCGGTATCGGCAGCATCTCCACGGAAACCGGCGTGTTGCGCGAAGCACCTTACGGCTTCAAGGCACGTTTTGAAGGCGGCAAGGGCACTAACCCCGAAGAATTGATCGGCGCAGCCCACGCGGGCTGTTTCTCGATGGCACTGTCGATGATTCTGGGCGACGCAGGCCTCAAAGCTGACAGCATCGATACCAGTGCTGAGGTTTCGCTGGATAAGGTCGAAGGCGGTTTCGCTATCAGCGCTGTACACCTGATTCTCAAGGCCAAAGTGCCTGGCGCGACACAGGAACAGTTCGACGAGCTGACCAAGAAGGCAAAAGAAGGCTGCCCTGTTTCGAAAGTGTTGAACGCCAAGATCACGCTGGACGCGACATTGTTGAGCTGATCCTTGCAGGAGCGCCTTGTGCGCTCCTGTATCTACTGTATAAAGCTGGCTTGCTTCACCGGTCATGCGTCTATCGGCGCGTGGTTTGAGTTTGATCAGGAGTCGAGCATGAAACGTTTTATTCTGGCAGTGACCTGTACCGTACTGGCGACCAGCGCGCTGGCAGCTCCGAAATCCTGTGAAGAACTCAAGGATGAAATCGAAGCCAAGATCCAGGCCAACAACGTTACGTCCTACACGCTGGAAATCGTTGCCAACGAAGAAGCCACCGATCCCAATATGGTCGTCGGCACCTGCGATAACGGCACGAAAAAAATCATCTACCAGCGTAATGATCGCTGATCAGATGCAGTGCACGCCGCCCTCTTCCTCCTCTTCGGCCACTACGTTGCGTTTCTCATCGTAAAGCCAGGCATCGACACTGTTGGCCAGTGAGCGCACCTCCAGCATGTAACGCTGCCCTGCGGCGAAGTGCTCGTAACGAACACTGACGTAGCAGGTGATTTCGGTGTATTCATCGCCGATCATTCCCATTCCGCCCGACCGGTATTCGTAGTCATACCGCACCTGCAACTCGTGACGGCCCGGCGTCACCTGAAAATAGCGCCCGTCGTAGGTGTTTTCGCCATCGAGCTTGTCGGCCATGATCAACTGGCCGGTGAGTGTGCGCATGTCGATCCACGCCATGTTCGGATCAACCGCAGGCAGCGGGCCGGCGCACCCGGCGAGGGTTGCGAGGGTGAATGCGATTGTTAAAGTGAGAAAACGGCTTGGCACCTGAGTCTGTACCTCTGCTTAAAAAGGTTTAGTGGCGACTGTTGACATGACCTGTTGTTGGCCATTCATCCAATCTGCAGAAACGATGCAACGTGTTTCAGTCAGGCGTTGAATAACGGCAAAATCGCTTTTCAGGTTTCGTGAAAAGATCGGCTCATGATGAGCAATTCGATTTCGAAGCAACCGGATTTGCTCAAGATCAGCTGCGATCTTTGCTCGGTGTGCAGATACAGTGAAGCATTTTTCCAGGTTTAGAAAAAAACGGTGTAAGTAAGGTGCCCAGAGACGGCCCTCAAACCGTTTCGTGAACATTTTTTCCCTAAATACAAATTTCAGCTCCGCGATAACAGACCCGGTTGTGGAACATTTTTGTCTGGCTCTTGCAAGCTCTTGCTTTGGCTTGAAAGTCGGGCCTGTGACATCCGGCAAGCTCTGCTCGAAACCAAGGCTCCACGGCCATCGAGGGCCGTATACCGAAGCAATTGCGTCGGCAACGCCGTTACGGACAATGACCTCACACAGGTGCAAAGGTGTAAGAAATGCTCCAGAGGCGAGGGCGTTCCAGGCATATAACGTTACGGCCTCATCGAGTCCCCGGCCCACAGCAAGCGCTGCATTTTCATAGGTTGAAATCCGGGCAGAAGAAATGGACAGTCTGATTGCCTTTGCAACTTCTAGAGTCGACATTGAATTTCCTTATAGTCAGCTCACTTGCCGAGGGCCTAGCTGGCTTATGCCTCCCCCCACGGACAGATGATATAGCAATACCCAAAGCTCACCCATACGGTGGGCTTTTTGTTGTGTGCGGTAATGAGCGCAGCCCTCGCTGAGGGGCGGAATATGCGGTGTGGAAGCTCTTTTCCGCAGAGCCCCAGTCAATGGCCTGGTCCCATGGTGTGCTCCGAAGTACCTCATAAACTGGAATTCAGCTTTCGCGAGCCTCTGACGGATCGCGATTGGCGATCCGCCTTGGCTCACCAAAGCGCTACCACTCACCCATTACCAAACATCTGCCACAACGACGCCCCCACTCCGGTAATGCTTTCCCCGGCGATCAGCCCCGCTGCCGCAGTAATCGCGAAACGTTCGGTGAGGCTGGCCCAGCGACAGCTCACTAGCCACGTGATCACTGCGCCAAGGGCCATCATCAACGACACCGACGCCGGCAAGACAAACGCCAGGCCCAGCGCAGCGGCGCTTGGCAAGTAACGGGCGCGACGGGCGGGCAGCGTGCTGTCGAGTACCCCAAGCAACAGGCCCGTCAGGCCTGCAATAAAGATGGCCCAACGGATGCTCGCTGACAACGAGTCCAGCCCGTGGGTCAGGGTTTGCGCCACGGCCTTCCAGGTGGCGACCGCCGGGGCGGGCCACTCCTCGGTGAGCAACATGCTTTGCGGGTCTGGAATCAGCGCCATATAAGCCAGCACCCCGACGATACTGCCGACGAAAATCCCCAGCGTCTGCGCGACCAACTGCTTGCGTGGCGTGGCCCCGATTGCCTTGCCCACCTTGAAATCGTTCATCAGATCGGTGCATTGCCCGGCCGACCCGCCCGCCGTGTTGGCACTCATCAGATTGATCGTCACCTGCCCGGGCGCGACGATTCCAAAGCTCAATTGCGACAACTGCCCGATTGCGCCAATCGGCGGGATACCCGTGGCGCCGACCACCCGCGCAGCCACCGCCGCCAGGCAAATCGCCAGAGGAATGGTCAGCAACGCCATCCACAGATTGATGCCGAACAACAGCGTCTGCAGGCTCACCACCAGAATGATCGACAACAGCAGACCGAGTGCCGGCCCTGCTTTAGGCACAGCCCAGATCGTCCCGCTGTTCGCTTTGGTGGACCTGTGCAATCCCCATAGACGAATCGCGAGCGACGCCAGCGTCGAGCAGACCATCAAACTCACGCCCGGCCACAACAGCCACTCCACCAGCGCCGCGAACTGCGGGCCGCTGCCCCCTGCGGGTAACGTCACCAGCCCTTGCGCCAATAACCACGGTGCCAAACCGCCCCACGCCAGTAACGCACCGAGCAACAGCGTTACGCCCACACGAATGCCGATGATCGCACCGAACCCCACCAACAACAGCGAAGGGTCAGCGGTAAACGTCAGCCGCTCCAGCTGCGCACTCGGCGACCAGCGCGGGAACGCCCACACAAACGTATCAACCCACTTCGCCAACCCGGACAGCAACGCAGCACTGAGCAACACCTTCAACCGCGTAGCCGCTTCCCGGCCGTGGTTGTAGATGTGCAACAGCGTCTCCAGCGTCGCCATGCCCTCGGGGAACTTCAGCGACGAGTCATTGAGCAATGAAGGCCGCAAATACCACGCAATCCAGATCCCCAGAAAACTCACCGAAAACACCCACGCCATCATCGGAATCGCATCCAGCTGCTGCCCGGTCAACAACGTATAAGCCGGAATCGGCGCCACCAACCCGCCGGAAATAATCGACGCCGCCGCCGACGCTACCGTCTGATTGATATTGCTCTCATGCAACGTCCACGGCAGCTGATTGGGCGAACGCCTGGTCAGTCCTTGCCAGATGGCATAGCCGATCAACAGCGCAATGATCGACATGTTGAACGACCAACCGATCTTCAGGCCTGCGTAGACATTGGAGGGGGTTAGCAGGATGCCCAGAACGATGCCGGTGATGACGGCACGCAGGCTGAGTTCGCGCTGGACCGGAGGGGTTTGCGGGGTTGGGGCTGTAGGCATGCGAAGTCCTTTCGGCGGTTGGCGTTGAGGATGTTACAACTACGGCATTAGAAGGGAGTGTTGAGGTGGGGGAAGGTTCAGGAGAGGCATGGCCTCTCGGTATTGTGTAACGTTGTTTCCGTGGGGCAGGCTTTTAGCGCCCGCGAATGACAATGGGCACTCGAATGTTCTTACAGTCACCGTGCCATCCGACGCCTGCGAATCCATGCAGCCATGTGGTAACCGCCTCCTGCGGTAAACGCGATTGCGAACAGGCCCGTCAGCAGGCTCACCCCCCATAGCGCGCCCTGGTCTTGAATGATCGCGGTACTGGAGAGGGCTTCGCCAAGGTAGAGCACTGTCACCGGTAGGCTACCGAATAACCGAATATAAAGCCGCCTTGGAGGGGTAGCTGGCCGCGTTACCCGCAGCATCGGCGAAGTCAATTTGTGGGTGGCTGCCGCCCGCATTCAGGGCGCTGACATGCCCTTCAGCGCGTTGCGCCTGTGCCAGGAAGTTAATCCGGTCAACGACCAAGCAAAGAGTAAGGTAGAGCAGGCCAAGGCCCAGCGGGATGAAAATCAGCGCGCGGGGCAGTTCATCTCGCCCGCAAGTGGGTGTTTTGGTCATGGCAGGTCCTTTGCGTTGTTCGTAAGCGCCAGCTATTACAGTGAACCGGCCGGCGTCTGTCAATTAGAGGGGGTTAACAAGCAGCGCAATGCGCCGTCTCATACCCTCACAACACTTGCACACCCGCACACCCGTCCGGCATAACATCACCGTATCGACACCACCCAAGCCCTGCCCTCCATGCCCAGACCCTCAGCCTCACGCCTGCGCCATCTGTTATCGCTGATGGCACTCACGCTGCTCGCCGGCTGCTCCAGCGTTTCCTACTATGGCCAGTTGGCTCAAGGGCAGTGGCAGTTGCTGCAGGCACGTGAGCCGGTAGAGAAAATCGTGGCTGACCCGACTCGGGATGCAGGTTTGCGCGAGCATCTGGCCCGGTCGCAACTGGCGCGTACTTTTGCCAGCGAGCACTTGCATCTTCCGGATAACCAGAGCTATCGCCTGTATGCGGATCTGGGTCGGCCTTATGTGGTGTGGAATGTGTTTGCCACGGATGAGTTTTCGCTGGAGCCGGTCACGCATTGTTTTCCGATTGCCGGGTGTGTCGCGTATCGCGGTTATTACAGCCCTGGCGGAGCGCGTGGTGAGGCGGCGTTGCAGCGTCAGGCGGGCAAGGACGTTTATTTAAGTGGCGTGGAAGCCTATTCGACGCTGGGTTGGTTCAATGATCCGATTCTCAGTTCGATGCTGGGTTGGGGCGATGAGCGTTTGGCGACGCTGATTTTTCATGAGTTGGCGCATCAGCGTTTTTACGTAAAAGACGACACTGAGTTCAATGAGTCCTACGCCAGTTTTGTCGAGCAGGAAGGCACGCGGCAGTGGCGTGCTGCGCGGGGCTTGCCGCCGGAAAGTGTTTCGCAGTCGGCGCGGCGTGACCAGTTCATTCGGTTGGTGCTGGAGACTCGCGAGCGGCTCAAGGCGCTGTATCGTCAGCCGTTGTCGGCGGACGTGATGCGGGCGCGCAAGGCTGCGGAGTTTGAGCGACTGCGGCGTGATTATCGGACGCTGCGTGATGAGCAATGGGCGGGCGACAAGCGTTTTGATGGCTGGATCAACAGCCCCATGAACAATGCCAAGCTGCTGCCCTTTGGTTTGTATGATCAATGGGTGCCGGCGTTTGAAGCGTTGTTCAGGCAGGTAAATGGCGATTGGCCGGCGTTTTATCAGGCGGTAGAGAAGTTGGGCGCAATGCCGGCTGAGGCGCGCAAGGCGGCGCTGCGGGAGTTGATGCCTTGAGCTACCTCGTGGGAGCGAGCCGGGCGACGCTTCGCTTGCGCGCGAAGAGGCCAGTGTCGTGCTCATATACAGGGCGTTTGAACCGCCCTCTTCGCGAACAAGTTCGCTCCCACGGGCCTTCGGCCATAAGAAGCGGACCTATGTATAACAGGAGCGATAGTCAGGCCTTATCAAACCCCTCAGCCAGGTGCTGATCCTTGAGCTTCACGTAGTTGGTGGCGCTGTACGGAAAAAAGGCGATTTCCTTTTCGGTCAATTCACGCACCTGCCTGACCGGCCTGCCGACATACAAAAAACCGCTTTCCAGCACTTTGCCCGGTGGCACCAGGCTGCCTGCGCCGATGATCACTTCGTCCTGAACAACTGCGCCGTCCATGATGGTGGTGCCCATGCCGACCAGGATCCGGTTGCCGAGTGTGCAGCCGTGCAGCATCGATTTGTGGCCGATGGTCACTTCGTCACCGATCAGCAGCGGGAAGCCGTCCGGGTTGAAGGGGCCGGCGTGGGTGATGTGCAGCACGCTGCCGTCCTGCACGCTGGTGCGCGCGCCAATACGAATGCGGTGCATGTCGCCGCGCACAACGGTCAGCGGCCAGATGGAGCTGTCGGCGCCCATTTCGACGTCGCCGATGACGATTGCCGAATGGTCGACAAAGGCCCGTTCGCCGAGGGCTGGGGTGTGGTCCTGGAACTTGCGAATGGCCACGATAGGCTCCTTCTTTGGCAGTGATAGACATCCGGAACGGGTTTGGTTGCTGCGGTCCGCGTCGATTGTAATTAAGATGGCTGGGTGTTTCTTCCAGGCAAGGTGCAAAACCGTGAGCGCGAACAACCCTCTTCTGCAATCGTACGACCTGCCACCCTTTTCGGCGATCCGTGCCGAACATGTCAAACCTGCTATCGAACAGATCCTGGCCGACAACCGTGCCGCGATTGCCGACATCCTCGCCACGCAGGGCTCGACGCCGACCTGGGCCGGGCTGGTGCTGACCATGGACGAATTGAATGACCGCCTCGGCGCGGCATGGAGTCCGGTCAGCCACCTGAATGCCGTGTGTAACAGCGCGGAACTGCGTGAAGCCTACGAATCCTGCCTGCCGGCATTGAGCGCCTACTCCACCGAGATGGGCCAGAATCGCGAGCTGTTCCAGGCCTATGAAGCCTTGGCCAACGGCCCTGAAGCGGCCAGTTTCGATGTGGCTCAGAAGACTATTCTGGAGCAGGCGCTGCGTGACTTCCGCCTGTCCGGTATCGATCTGCCGCCCGAGCAGCAGAAGCGTTATGCCGAAGTGCAGAGCAAGCTGTCGGAGCTGGGCAGCCAGTTTTCCAATCAGTTGCTCGACGCCACTCAGGCCTGGACCAAGCTGGTTACTGACGAGTCCGCCCTCGCCGGCCTGACCGATTCTGCCAAGCAGCAGATGGCCGCCGCTGCCAAGGCCAAGGACCTTGAAGGTTATCTGATTACCCTGGAATTCCCGAGCTATTACGCGGTGATGACCTACGCCGAAGACCGCGCCCTGCGTGAAGAAGTCTATGCGGCGTACTGCACCCGTGCTTCGGACCAAGGCCCTAACGCTGGCAAGAACGACAATACGCCGGTCATGGAGCAGATTCTCGATCTGCGTCAGGAGCTGGCGCAATTGCTGGGCTATGCGAACTTTGCCGAGCTGAGCCTGGCGACCAAGATGGCCGAGTCCAGCGATCAGGTGCTGAGCTTCCTGCGTGATCTGGCCAAGCGCAGCAAACAGTTCGCCGCTCAGGACCTCGAGCAGCTCAAGGCGTATGCCGCCGAACAGGGTTGCCCGGATCTGCAAAGCTGGGACAGCGGTTTCTACGGCGAGAAGTTGCGTGAACAGCGTTACAGCGTTTCTCAGGAAATTCTGCGCGCCTACTTCCCTATCGACACGGTGCTGAACGGCCTGTTCTCCATCGTCCAGCGTCTGTATGGCATCGAGATCGCCGAGCAGAAAGGCTTCGACACCTGGCACCCGGACGTTCGTCTGTTCGAGATCAAGGAAAACGGCCAACACGTCGGGCGCTTCTTCTTCGATCTTTACGCCCGCGCCAACAAGCGTGGCGGTGCATGGATGGACGGCGCGCGTGATCGTCGTCGCACCGCAGAAGGCACGCTGCAAAGCCCGGTGGCCAATCTGGTGTGCAACTTCACCCCGGCAGTGGCGGGCAAGCCTGCGCTGCTGACCCACGACGAAGTGACTACCCTGTTCCACGAATTCGGTCACGGTCTGCATCACCTGCTGACCCGCGTCGAGCATGCCGGTGTTTCCGGTATCAACGGCGTGGCCTGGGATGCAGTCGAGTTGCCGAGCCAGTTCATGGAAAACTGGTGCTGGGAGCCTGAAGGTCTGGCGCTGATTTCCGGTCATTACGAAACCGGCGAGCCGCTGCCGCAGGACCTGCTGGAGAAAATGCTCGCGGCCAAGAACTTCCAGTCCGGTCTGATGATGGTGCGTCAGCTTGAGTTCTCGTTGTTCGACTTCGAGCTGCATGCCACGCATGGCGATGGCCGCAGTGTGCTTGACGTGCTGGAAGGCGTGCGTGACGAAGTGTCGGTAATGCGCCCGCCCGCTTACAACCGCTTCCCGAACAGCTTTGCGCACATCTTCGCAGGCGGTTACGCAGCGGGTTATTACAGTTACAAGTGGGCCGAAGTATTGTCCGCCGATGCGTTCTCCAAGTTCGAAGAAGACGGCGTGCTTAACGCAGAAACCGGACGGGCTTTCCGCGAAGCCATTCTCGCGCGTGGTGGCTCGCAGGCGCCGATGGTGCTGTTCGTCGATTTCCGCGGACGCGAGCCGTCGATTGACGCATTGTTGCGTCACAGCGGCTTGAGTGAGGATGCGGCAGCATGACCGATACACCGGCAGTCATTACCAAAAAACGCTTCATCGCCGGGGCTGTGTGCCCGGCGTGCAGCGAGCCTGACAAGCTGATGATGTGGAGCGAAGACGACGTGCCGCACCGCGAGTGCGTTGGCTGCGGCTACAGCGATACGCTCAACGCACAGGGGCTTTCGATCCCGAAAGAGCTGGGCACGCGGGTCAACAAGGCGGTGGTCAAACCGGCTGATCCGAAGGTGCAGGGTGTGCAGTTTTTTCCGAATCCGAAGTTGAAGAAACCGGTTGATCTGGATTGAGTTCAGATTCTTTCTACTGCGCTCAGGGGGCGCCCAAGCGCCCCTCTTCGCATACAGGTCAACTCGGTTTCTTCACCTTCTTTTTTTTAATCAACGTATCTATTCCAACAAATGCGTTAGCCAGCGCGATCAACAAGGTGTTGTCTCGAGCATCCAGAATTCCGTCCCCATCGGCGTCTGCCTGACTCCGCACGGTGTCGTAACCTTTACCCCGCCCAGAAGAGGTAACGAAGCTGATAAACTGCATATCGCCCTTGCCTCGGTTAAGTTTGCTATTCCAAAACTCCACCATCACTTCAGGACTGCTGTCCCCCATAAGCTCATCAAGAGACAGCCTGATTTCATAATTAGCCATTTTTAAGCCCTCGTTAATAATAAAGATGCTGTTATGCCGCGCCTTATTGGTAGCTGTGCGTATCAAGGTTCATTGCCTATATCAATCAGGCTTTACCAATCCGCTAGCTCAGCGACTTTCTTCCTGAACGCCAAGGCCAAAACCTGCAGCATTGCCTCGTCCCGGCCCAATTCGCCTTCAATGATTTCGTATCGCCCGTGAGGGTAAAGTTTTATCAGAACATGCTCTTGCAGTTCATCGTCCTCATAAAACTCAATGGCTATTACAGGATGGTTATGTCGCGCTGTATCTTCCGCCCACAACCGAATCTCGTACTTGGCCATCACCCACCTCGTTCTCAGGTAAATGCGCCAGTCCCCGGTTGCCGAGTTGGCGTTTCACTACACTAGGCCTGAACTAAAAAAGCGTCTACTGACAGAAATGGCAGGTGGTTGTTTGTACAGGGTCTTGAAGCAGGGGGGGGGCGCGCGCCGGAATGGCGCACCGAAAGGGAGTGCAGGACAAGCGACCGACGTCGCTTGTCCTGCACCTGCAAAAGTATCAGTCCGATGCCTGAACCCGGCGCTTCTCTGCCAGCAGGCTGCGCCCGTAAAGTACCGCGATGGCAATCAGAGCGATGGCCTGCGCGCTGAGCGAGTACAGATCGGCGTGAATGCCCAGCCAGTCGAACTCGAAGAACGGCACCGGCCGGGTGCCGAATATGCCTGCTTCCTGTAGCGCCTTGACGCCGTGACCGGCGAACACCACCGACAGCGCACAGAGCAGCGCGGCGTTGATGCCGAAGAACATCGACAGCGGCAGTTTCGCCGAGCCGCGCAGGATGACCCATGCCAGACCCACCAACAGCACCAGCGCCGTGGCGCCGCCCGCCAGCACCGCATCGTGGCCAGCCGGGCCAGCCTGCAACCACAGGGTTTCATAGAACAGGATCACTTCGAACAGCTCGCGATACACCGAGAAGAATGCCAGCACCGCGAACCCGAATCGGCCGCCACCGCCGACCAGGCTGCTCTTGACGTAATCCTGCCACGCGACCGCGTGACGACGGTCATGCATCCACACGCCGAGCCAGAGCACCATCACGCTGGCAAACAGAGCAGTGGCGCCTTCCAGCAACTCACGCTGCGCGCCGCTGACATCGATCACGTAAGCCGCCAGCGCCCACGTGCCCAGACCAGCCAGCAACGCCAATCCCCAGCCAACATTGACGCTTCGCACGGCAGACTGCTGGCCGGTGTTGCGCAGGAACGCCAGGATTGCTGCCAGCACCAGAATCGCTTCCAGCCCTTCGCGCAGCAGGATCAACAGGCCCGAGATGTAGCTCAGCGACAGGCTCAGGCCATCGCTGCCCAACAGGCCAGCCGACTCCTTGAGCCTGGACTTCGCTGTTTCAAGTTTTTGCGCAACCTGCGGCAACGGCAGGCCGTCCTGCAACGACTGACGGTAGGCCATCAGGCTCTTTTCAGTGTCCTTGCGGACGTTGGCGTCCACGTTGTCCAGCGAGCTTTCGACCAGCTCGAAGCCCTCCAGATAGGCTGCGACCGACAAGTCGTAGGCTTGCTCGTGATCGCCTGCCTTGTAGGCGGCGAGGCTCTTGTCCAGCGTTACACTGGTGTAATCCAGCAGTTGCGCCGGACCGCGCTGCACTTGCGGCGGCTGCGCGCGTTGAGCGCGAAACGTCGCGGCGGCGTCCTGGCCTTCGGCAACCAGAACTTCGGCGGGCGTCTGGCGAGCCAGGTCGGCGATATTGAAGGTCTTGGCGGGATTGACGACCGGCTGCGCACTGAAACTGGCGATGTAAGTAGCAACGTCCCAACGCTGGCGGTCATCCAGTTGATCGGCGAACGCAGGCATGTCGGTGCCGGCAATGCCCAGACCGGTTGCGTTGTAGAGGTCGTAAAGGCTAAGGCGATCGAGGCGCGCCGCGTCACGCAGGTTCGATGGTGGCGGTTCCAGACCGATGCCGGCCGGGCCGTCTCCCGCGCCGCTGTCACCGTGGCAGACCGAGCAATGCTGTGCATACAGCGGCGCACCACGAGCCGGGTCCGGTGTGATGGCCGGTGCCTGGCTGACTTCATAGGCCAGCGCGAGCTTCGCGCCCAATTGCCGCGCCTGACGTGCAACCTGCGCACTGTCCCTGTGGCTGGTCACGGCGCTTTTCAGCTCCGCGACGCCCTGCTCCAGCTCTGCGCGCTCGGCCCTCTGCGGCAACGTCACAATCAAGCCTTGCAGCGCGTTCAGGTTTTCAAGCTGCTGCTGATACCTGGCGTCAGCCACAACCTTGCCATCTGCTACCGCAACCGGATAATCAGCGCCGAGGTAATCCAGCAGATGCAGCGCCTGGGCTGCACCTTCAACAGGGTCGGCCAAAGTGCTGAGGCTGCACAGCATCAAGAGCGGCGTCAGCAGCCAGGCAAGGACATGAGAGCGGAGGGGCATTGCAGAATCTCAACAAGAATGCGATGCGTTGCATTGTTAACTTCGCAAGAGAGCTTCTCAATAGCAGAGGTGCATTTTTGTTACTGAATTTTACAATCAGCCCTGAGGGGGCCTGAAACAGTGCCTCATGCCCTGTTTCAGGTGATCGGCACACAGGCAAAAGCCGGTGTGCGACCGATTCAGGCCGTACCGCGATGCAGCGTAGCCAGAAAGCCGGCCGCGCCCACGAACAGGCTGGCGAAGGTACGATTCAGACGTCGCTGCTGGCGAGGTGTCTTGAGCAGGCGCAACACCCGCGATGCCAGCCCGGTGTAGCCCGCCATGACGATCAGATCGACCACCACCATGGTCGCCGCGATGATGACGTACTGGATCAACAGTGGCGCAGCCGGATCGATGAACTGCGGCAGAATGGCCAGTATGAAAATCAGCGCCTTGGGGTTGCTGATATTGACCAGAAAGCCGCGCATGACCAGCGTCATCGGTTTGCCGACAGGGCGAACGGCAGATTCGTCAGCAAGGTCGGCAGGCAGTGCGCGCCATTGCTTGATGCCCAGATAGACCAGATACGCCACGCCGAACCACTTGATCAGCGTGAACGCCATCTCGGAGGCTGCCAGTACGGCGCCAAGACCGGCAGCAACGATGGCGATCTGCGCCACCAGGGCGATTTGCAGCCCCAAGGCATTCCAGTAGCCGCGCAGGAAACCGTATTGCAGGCCGCACGACATCGAGGCAATAGCGCCTGCACCTGGGGAAACACTGATGATCCAGCAGGCCGCAAAAAAACCCAGCCACGTTTCAAGCGCCATCTCGCACCTCAAGCAAAGTCCAATGCCCGATAAATTAGTGCCTAACGCTTTGCAACGCTAACTATTTCTAGTCCTGCTCATCCGGCTGTTTTGCGACCGCCACCTGCGGGAGCAGATCGCTGCCGCGCCAGCGTCGAACCGACTTCTGGAAAAACTGGCTGTTGGGTACCTGAACCAGCGCGCCACCGGCCTCCGGCGTCTCGATCAGGGTAGTGAACATCAGATTGATGGCGATCACCCGCCCCTTCACGCCGGGCTTGTCCAGCGTGTCGACCAGCTCGACCATGTCACCGATGCGGAACGGGCCGATGGTGAAGATCAGGATGGCGCAGAGCAGGTTCGACAACACGCTCCACATGGCGAAGAAGGCTACCGCCGCGACGGCAACGAAGCCTGACAAGGCGGTCCACAGCACCGTGGCCGAAACGCCGAGCCTGCCCAGCACGAAGACGAACGCGCTGCCCATGATCAGCCAGCGCAAACCACCGCGAACCGGCACCAGCAGCTCGGGCGGCAACGGATAGCGTTCGCCCAGACCGGTCAGAAAGCCGCCGACGATTCGCTGCAACACATAGCCGGCCAGCAGGATCAGCAGAATCTGCACGCCGATCAGCAGCGGCTCAATCCAGTACGCGGAAATCGGCAAACCCAACACTTCCATCAATCCCTTGCCCCGCTCACGATAGCGCTTCCAGTTCGGCCTGCATCGACTCCAGCAGCTCCAGCGCCTGCATCCAGGCATCTTCCAGCTCGGATTCACGCACCTTCAGCTTCGCTTGCTCGGCCAGCAGATCGCGCAGTTTGTCTTTGTTGGCGGCGTCGTAATTGGTGCTGTCCGCCAGGGCTGCTTCGACTTTGGCGAGTGTTTCATTCACCAGTCCGAGATCGCGCTCCAGCTTGTCGGCTTCGCGCTTGTGCGGAGCCAGTTGCTGACGCAGCGCTGCGGCCTGCTGACGCTGGGCTTTCTTGTCGGTCTTGTCAGCGTTGACCGGCGTGTTGCTGACCGGCGCATTGCGCAGGCGGTAGTCGGCCAGCCAGCGGGTGTAGTCATCCAGATCGCCGTCGAACTCCTGCACACGGCCGTCGGCCACCAGCAGGAAGTCATCGGTGGTGCTCTTCAGCAAATGCCGATCGTGAGACACCACCAGTACCGCGCCGCCGAACTCCTGCAACGCCATGGTCAACGCCAGGCGCATTTCCAGGTCCAGGTGGTTGGTCGGTTCGTCGAGCAGCAACAGGTTGGGCTTTTCCCAGGCGATCAGCGCCAGCGCCAGACGCGCTTTTTCGCCACCGGAGAAATTCAGCACCGGTTCGTCCAGACGTGCACCGCGGAAGTCGAAGCCGCCGAGGAAGTCGCGCAGCGTCTGTTCGCGTTCGGTCGGCGCCAGGCGTTGCAAGTGCAGTAACGGCGTGGCTTTGGCGTCCAGAGAGTCGAGCTGATGCTGGGCGAAGTAGCCCACGGTCAGGTTTTCGCCACGCACCAGTCGGCCGCTTTGCGGCTCAAGTTCGCCTGCGAGGTTTTTGATCAGTGTCGACTTGCCCGCGCCGTTGGGCCCGAGCAGGCCGATGCGCGCGCCTGGGGTCAGTTGCAGCTTGACCTTCTCCAGGACGGTCTTGTCGCCATATCCCAGGCGCGCATCGGACAGGTCCAGCAACGGGCTGGAGATCTTGTCGGACTCGCGGAAGACGAAGTTGAACGGCGAATCGACGTGCGCGGCGGACAGCTCTTCCATGCGCTCCAGTGCCTTTATGCGGCTCTGTGCCTGGCGCGCCTTGGTGGCCTGGGCCTTGAAGCGCGCAATGTATTTCTCCATGTGCGCGCGTTGCACCTGCTGTTTCTCGTAGGCCTGTTGCTGCTGGGCCAGACGTTCGGCGCGAGCACGTTCGAAGGCGCTGTAACCGCCGCGATAGAGAGTGATTTTGCGCTGCTCGACGTGGGCGATGTGGTCGACCACGGCATCGAGAAAATCCCGGTCGTGGGAAATCAGCAGCAACGTGCCGGGGTAGCTCTTGAGCCAGTCTTCAAGCCACAGAATGGCATCGAGGTCCAAGTGGTTGGTGGGTTCATCGAGCAGTAGCAGGTCTGACGGACACATCAGCGCCAGCGCCAGGTTCAGACGCATCCGCCAGCCGCCGGAGAAGCTGCCGACCTGCCGTTCCATCTGCTCGTTGGTGAAGCCGAGCCCGGCCAGCAGCTTGCGCGCGCGGGCGTCGGCGGTATAGCCGTCGGCGCTGTCGAGCTCCGAATGCAGGCGCGCCTGAGCTGCACCGTCCTGCGCAATTTCGGCTTCGGCCAGCGAGCGTTGCACTTCGCGCAGGCGCTCATCGCCATCGAGCACGTAGTCTACGGCCAGGCGTTCGAGGGTATCGACCTCCTGACGCATGTGTGCGATGCGCCAGTCGGCGGGCAGCAGGCAGTCACCGGCGTCGGGCGTCAGCTCTCCGCGCAGCAACGCGAACAGGCTTGATTTACCGGCGCCATTGGCACCGATCAGACCGGCTTTATGGCCGGCGTGCAGAGTCAGCTCGGCGTCTTCTAGCAGACGTTGCGGACCACGCTGTAAGGTAAGGCTTTGAAGTCGAATCATAATGGCGGCGGAGTCTACCAGCTTCGTCCTGAACAGGTGGATCACTATGCCTTCAGCGCTCTGGAGTTTCACCCTCGATTTCTACGCCCGGCCGGGTGTGGAACGGGCTTGTCTTGCGCTACAAGCCAACGGGGCCAACGTGTGCATGGTGCTTTGCGGTGTCTGGCTCGAGTCGCGCGGCGTGGCCTGCACGGCGCAACGAATCATGCAAATCGGACAATTGGCGACGCCCTGGCACGATGAAGTGGTGCGCCCGCTGCGGGATTTGCGCACTCAGTGGCGTGATGCGGCACAGCAGGATGCTGCGCTGAGTGCATTGCGAACCAACGTAAAGGCGCTTGAACTGGAGGCCGAGCGGAGTCTGCTGCTGAGGCTTGAAGCGTTAGCCGATGGCTGGCCAGAGGGTGATGCAGGAAATGCAGGCGACTGGCTGAAAGGACTTGTAGAGGGGAGTGCCGCAGAGAACCGCGATGCGCTACAGGTGTTGCGCATCGCGGTCGATATCAGCGTTGACCGGGCTTAAGAAGCGCTGCCAGGTGTTGCGCTGTTGGTCGGTGTGGCGGGTGCAGCAGCTGGCGCGGCGGCAGGCGCTGGCGTCGCTGACTTGGCGACAGGTTTAGCTGCGGGTTTGGCTGCTGCTTTTACCGGCGACTTGGCTGGAGCTTTCGCAGCTGGCTTGGCAACCGGCGCTTTTGCGGCGGCAGGTTTGGCAGCGCTGCTTGCAGTGGTTTTGGCAGCAGGTGCTTTGGTCACGGCAGGTTTTGCAGCCGGTTTGGCGGCAGTCGATCGGGCTGCAACGGGCTTGGCCGCAGCGGTTTTCGCAGCAACCGGTTTGGCTGCGGCAGTCGACCGGGTAGCCGGTTTAGCGGCTGGCTTGGCAGGCGCTTTGCTTGCGGCCGGTGCTTTGGTCAAGGCAGGGCGAGGCGCTGCTTTAGCGCTGGCAGCCGATTTGGCCGGTGCTTTGACAGCGGGCTTGGTGGCGGCTTTCACCGGTGCTTTTGCAGCAGGCGCCTTGGCTGCGACTTTAGGCGCAGCGGGTTTGGCAGCGCGAGTGCTCAACACTTTACCAACCGCTTCTTTCACACGGCCGATACCTTGGGCCAGCTTCAGGCTCTCTTGAGCATCGCGCTTGAGGTGCAGAATGTAAGTGCGGGTTTCGGTCTGACGCTCCTTGAGCGCATCCAGCAATTCTTCCAGTTCAGACACGGCATCTTTTGCCTTGGTCTGCGCCTTGGCCTTCCCGGCGGTGGCGGCGTCTTGCAGTTTGGTACGGGACTTGTGCAGTTTTTCCTGCGCTTTGCCGCGTTGTTTCTCAAGCTTGGCGAGCAATTTCTCGGCATCAGTCAAAGCTTGGGAGCAGGCGTCTTCCAGATGTTCAAGCAAGCTGCCCGATAATTGTTGGAGCAAATGCAACGGAGTATTTACTGGCTTCTTTTTGGCCGACATGACTTACCTCCTGGGTGACGAAATTGCGGCTCATACTAGGCTTCTGCGCGCATCGCCGCTAGGGCATCTTGACACCACTAACGGGGCGCTGTTGCATACTGCAAAAAATGATTACGGCGCGACACCGCGCAGGTATCGTGAAATTCACCTTTCAAGACTGATCACTACACGCCCTGACGCTGGCATAATCGCTGACTTCCCAGGCCGGAGAGCATTAATGTCGCGCTACTTGTTAACGTCGTTGTTCCTCTTGCTACCCCTGGCCCAGGCTGCCGAAACGCCGCCTTCCAGTGACAGTCATGACCTGGCTTACAGCCTGGGCGCAAGCCTTGGCGAGCGTCTGCATCAGGAAGTCCCGGACCTTGATCTCAAGGCGTTGGTAGAAGGTTTGAGGCAGGCTTATCAAGGCAAGCCGCTGGCCCTCAAGCAAGAGCGCATCGATCAGCTTCTACGCGAGCACGACGCGGCGATCGCGCAAGCCGAGACTTCAGGTAACGATGCGCCCACCGAGGCCGCCCTCAAGGTAGAGCGCACATTTATGGACAGCGAGAAGGCCAAGCCGGGCGTCAAGGTGCTGGCCGACGGCATTCTCATGACCGAACTGACACCGGGCACCGGCCCCAAACCGGACGCCAATGGCCGAGTGGAAGTGCGCTACGTCGGGCGGCTGCCGGACGGTACGATCTTCGACCAGAGTGCGCAGCCGCAGTGGTTCAGGCTCGACAGCGTGATCAGCGGCTGGACCACTGCGCTGCAGAACATGCCGACAGGTGCGAAATGGCGGCTGGTGATTCCGTCGGATCAGGCCTACGGGGCCGAGGGGGCGGGTGATCTGATCGATCCGTTCACGCCGCTGGTATTCGAAATCGAGCTGGTCGCCGTTTCACAGTAAGCGACGACAAGCCCGCCGCAGATAAGCAAAAGGGTGCAAAAAAGCACCCTTGGCAATCATGCGTTCCAGCATCACGCCCGTGCGGCGAGTTCTTCCTTGTGCGAGGTGTGCAGCACTTCGATCAGGCAGTCTTCCAGTTCGAAGCGTTCATGCAGCAAACGACCCAGCTGGTTGAACTCCTTGGCAACGACCGCAGCGTCCGAGCAATCGCCTTTGTCGCAACGATCATTGAAGGCCAGCGCAAACTTGGTGATGACATCCAGACGCGGATAGATGGTGTCCGCCAGTTCGAGCCCGCGCTGGTCATTGAAGGCTCTGGCTTCATCGCCAAGCTGTTCGTAGACTTCGAAGTGCCCGGCGGAAACGTAATCCACCAGAATCCCGCACAGATTCTGCAAACCGTCCAGGTCGGCGGCAAGGGCTTCGGGTGTGTCGCCCAGCGCATCGTAGGCTTCGATCAGTTCAAGACGGCTTTCCAGCCAGCGATCAATCAGCTTATTGACTCCGCCCCAGCGTTCCTGAGCATTCTGACAACTTTCCAGCATGGTTTTCTCTCTTCCCTTCGGGGGCGTGCGGTCCTGTGCCAGCCTTGATGACAAACAAGGAGCAGGCTTGATGGTGCGTCAGGACAGCCTGTTTCCAGTGACGCGTGCGGCCCAGATTATGCCCGCTCGGTAAGGCCATCAAGGTACGCAGGAGATAAAGTTCATACAAGCGTTTAATACTCTCCCCGACTTTTGGCGGCCAGCCAACCAAGCAATTCGCTGAAAAGTGGATACAGCGATACGGCGGTGAACCCGGTAAAAGCCAGCAGGCTCCACTCTGGCAGGGTTATGCCAAACAAAGACCAGTTGATTTCGGCACACAGCATGGCGTCGCTGCGCAGCCGGTCGACGCACGTGTCGAGCGACAGAAGGCTCAGTAAATGTTCCAGCCTTGCAATGAACGGTATCAATTGATCGACCGAGGCAGTCTGTAGCCACACTTGAGCACCTGCCGTACCCACGCCTGCCAGCGCGACCAGTAGCAGCCCGAGGCTGTAACGACGCAAACCGGTATTGCCCGGCGCGTGGCAGGCGGCAGCCAGCGCCAGAACACCACAAGTGACAAACACCATCCGTTGCAAGATACACAGGATGCAGGGTTCGAGGTCAAAGGTGTGCTGAAGGTAAAAAGCGGTGCCGATGATCAATGCGCAGGCCAGCGATACCAGGAAATACAGGAAGCGTGTGCGAGCCAGATACATGGCAAATCCGTAACAAAGGACGAGGCGATTACGGTAGAGGAAAGGACGAGAGGCTTTCAAGGTGGTGGTGTGCGGATGCTTCGCTGTTTAACGAAGAAAACGAACACGCTGCCATGCGGTTCTTTTACACATCAGTGTAGGAGAATTCCCACATGCCTATGTTTGTTGGTTTTCAGGGAAAAAGAGCCCTTAGGCAGGGCTCTCGATGGATTCAGCCTTGGGTCAGTGCAGGCAGCGGTCGTGACAGGAAGCGTTCATCCAGCAAACCCAGGCCCTCCTGGAACAACTGATTGCTGCGATCCGTCTCGCCCATCTGCGCCAACAGCCGCGCCAGCTCTGCGCAGGTTTCGGGATTGCGTTGCAGGCGCAGACTGCTCTCGAGATAGTCGCGCGCCTTGCCCCACAACCTGCCTTGCAGACAGATGCGGCCCAGACTCAGCAGCAGGCTTGGATCGCTCGGGTGATGCTTGAGCCAGCCTTCCGCAGCCTGTAGCTGCTTCAGTGGGTCGTTGCCGCGCACCAGCCCATACAGGCGTGCAAGGTGACTGTGGTATTCGCGTTTGAGCGCTGTGCGAAGAACCTCTTCTGCCTGAGTCTCGGCGCCCAGGCGACGTAACTGATCGGCATAGGCAAGCACCAGCTGCGGTTCCTGGCGCTGCGCAGAACTCAGGCTTTGCCATGCCTGTTCCAGCGAAGGCAGGCCGGTCAGGGTCCCCTCGCTGTCATCGCGGTAACCGGCCAGCGTCAGGTTTTCACCCCAGGCGCGGCGCTCCAGTTCGGCAAGCTCTTTGGGAGGCAGGACTTTGTCCTTGCGCAGCTCGGGCAGCAGACGAATCAGCTCGGACCAGTCGCCACGCTGTTGATAAAGGCGCTGTAACTGGCGCAGCACCTGAGGGTTATGCGGATGGCGCTGTTGCATAGCCTGCAATGTGATCAGCGCACCGTCGGTGTCGCCGCGGTCCTGCTGCAATTGAGCGTGATTCAGGGCAATTGCCAGCTCGGCCTGTGGCTGACGCTCCAGAGCGCGTTCCAGCAGGCCGTCGCAATCTTCGTAGCGCCCTTGCTCATTAGCTGCGCGTGCAGCACCGATGTAATACAACAGCGGATGCGCATCGGCTTCGGCCGCGCGTTGCAAATGACGTTGCGCGCTGGCCCAGCGACCTTCGGCAAGGTCCATCTGGCCCTGCTCGATAGCCATTTGCACGCGACGATGACGGTTGCGACGCGACCATGGGTTGACCACGCCGCCCGAGGTGGACAGCAAGGTGATCACCAGCCTGACGAGGAAGATTACCAGCATGACTGCAAGCAGCAGCGCCAGGGTCGCCCACAGGCTCGATTCGTAGCGGAAGTTCTTGTAGGCGATCAGCACATAGCCGGCGTGGTCCGCTATGGCGACGCCGATCAGCGCCGCAGCGACGATGGCGATGAACAACAGCACATAAAAGCGCTTCATCGGCTGGTTCCCTGCTGCGCCTCGGCTGGCTGGCCGGCGGTATGGCGGCGCTCAAGATAAGCCTGCACGGCGCTCAGGGTCGGCGCCAGATCAGGCGTCTTGACCGATACCGGTTTGTTGGCCACAGCCTCCAGGCCCTGGCTCAGCGCTTTGCTTTGCGGGTCTTCCTGACTGAAATTGGCCTTGAGCACGCTTTGCGCCTCGGCAACGGCCTTGGCATACACCTGCGGCTCACCGTTGAGTGCGGCCCATTGCGCCTGCTCCAGGGCAAGGCTCAGCGCCAGACGCACCTGCGACAGGCTTTGTCCTGCCAGAACCGGACGGATGTCCTTGTCGGCATTGAAGTCGATGCGGAAGTAATGGGAAATCTGATCCCACCAGCGCGACCATTGGCTGTTTTCAGTCTTGTCTTCGGTCAGGCCCGGCAACAACTGACCGTTGTCTTCGTACTCGGGGGCCAGCGTGTTGAGCTGAACGGCCTGCTCGCGCAGTGCAGCCAGTTGCAGGAACAGTCCGGTGCGATCCGGCTGCTCGACGCTGCGCAGCGCGGCGAGGCTCTTGGCCAGTTGCTCACGTGCGGCATACGAACCTGGATCGTCCTGTTCGCGCAGAATCTCATCGGCACCCTGGACCAGCGCTTGCGCACTGTTGACGTCCTGCAACGCTGAGAGGCGCAGGCTGGCAAGTCGCAGCAAGTGTTCGGCCTCGGCCAGACGCCAGTCCTTGCGGCTGGCGCCCAGCACGGTTTCAAGCCGCTGGCTCAGGCGTTGCTGGTCGCCCTGCAACTGCGCCACCAGACGACGGCTGTCTTCCAGTTGATCGGCAGGCGGAAGCTGCGCAAGACGTGCGCTCAGTTGCTGGTCGTTCTGCGCCAGTACCAGCGTCTGTTCGGCGATGTCCTGAACCTGCCCGCGCTGTTGCTGGTGGCCGGCCTGCAACATGCGCAGCTGCCAGACTCCCCAGCCCGCGACAGCGACGCCGGCAATGCCGAGCAGCAAGGCGAGGGTCACCAGGCTGCTGCTGCGGGCGCCGGTACGCTCGACGCGCACAGGGTCGGGCGTGGGGGTCGACGTTTTCAACACCGATTCTTCGTCTTTAGGCAAGGCTGTTTCGCTCACGTATCCCATCCTTTGCATTTTGGCGTAATAGCGTAAACGACAAGTGTCGATCAATACGCCTTCACGGCAGGCTGAGGCTGATTCCGCAACGCTGCCAGCAATGCCACGGCGCTGGCGCCACGGCAATCAATAACGGTTCGGGCACCGGCTGCACGCGCAATGTCGGCAACTCGGGGGCTCGGTACAAATAACGGCAAACCGGCCAGATCCGGCCATGAATCACCCGCCATTTGCAGCAAATGTTCAAAACCCTGTCCACTGCTGACCACCAGCCCGTTCAAGCGTTCCAACGTCACACGCTGCAACAGGGTGTCGGGAGCGTACTGTGGCAGGTAGCGCCGGTACAACGGCAGGTAGTCGACGTCGACGCCTTGCTCGCGCAACTGATCGGCCAGCAGCTCGCGTCCTTCGTCACCGCGCATGATCAACACGCGGCTTCCCGGTGTGGCAATGGCCTGCTTCAAACGCGGCAGTTCGAGCAAGGCCTCGCTGTCATCGCCCTGCTCCGGCCAGCTCGCTTGCAGGCCGTAATCAAGCAGTATCTGCCCGGTAGCTGAACCCACACTGAACCAGGGCTGCAGGGGCGGTTGCGGCCACACTTCGTCGATCAGCTCGATGGCCAGACGCGCGGCGGGTTTGCTGACCACGATCACCGCAGAATAATCGAGCAACTCGAAAATGATCGAACGCTGCGCAGGCGTCAAGGGCAGAGGCTCGGTTTCAAGCAGGGGCAAACTGTTGCTGAAGATTCCGGCATCGGCCAGCACTGTGGCCAGCGCCGCCGACTCTTCGGCAGG
Organism: Pseudomonas syringae pv. cilantro; assembly: GCF_001293775.1. Classification (GTDB taxonomy): domain Bacteria; phylum Pseudomonadota; class Gammaproteobacteria; order Pseudomonadales; family Pseudomonadaceae; genus Aquipseudomonas; species Aquipseudomonas syringae_P. The sequence continues at coordinate 227,807 of NZ_LGLN01000081.1, read as the reverse complement.
ACGGGTCAGCAGCAGACGCCAGCCATTCATGGGTTGTTGGCCTCGCCGTAGACGGCCTTGAGGATGTCGGCTGCACCCTGCGCCAGCAGCGCTTCGGCCACTTCCACGCCCAGCGCCTGGGCCGATGTCTGCGGTGCGCGCGCTTCGGCATGCAGCAGCAGGCTGCCGGACGGATCGCCGACCAGACCCCGCAGCCAGACGTTGTCGCCCTCCAGCACGGCATAGCAGGCGATGGGCACCTGGCAGCCGCCATTGAGGTGCTTGTTCAGCGAGCGCTCGGCAATCACGCGCACAGCGGTGTCTTCGTGATGCAGCGGCGCCAGCAAGGCGTGGATTTCGGCATCTACACTGCGGCATTCGATACCGACCGCGCCCTGTCCGCCTGCGGGCAGGCTGTCATCGACGCTGATCGAGGAGGTGATCCGGTCTTCGAAGCCCAGGCGAATCAAACCGGCAGCGGCGAGGATGATCGCGTCGTACTCACCGGCGTCCAGTTTGGCAAGCCGGGTATTGACGTTGCCGCGCAGGAAGCGGATTTGCAGGTCCGGGCGTCGCGCCAGCAGTTGCGCCTGACGACGCAGACTGGAGGTACCGACCACACTTCCGGCAGGCAGCGCTTCGAGGCTGTCGAAGGTGTTGGATACAAAGGCATCGCGCGGATCTTCACGCTCGCAGATGCAAAACAGGCCCAGCCCTGGCGGAAAGTCCATCGGCACGTCTTTCATCGAGTGCACGGCGATGTCGGCGTTGTTTTCCAGAAGTGCCGTTTCCAGCTCTTTGACGAACAGGCCTTTGCCGCCGATTTTCGACAGTGGCGAGTCCAGCAGCTTGTCGCCACGGCTGACCATGGGCACCAGCGTGACGATCAGGCCCGGGTGAGCCTGCTCCAGGCGCGCTTTTACGTATTCGGCCTGCCAGAGGGCCAACGCGCTTTTGCGGGTGGCAATGCGGATTTCGCGAGAGGACATTGAACAATCCGTACTGAATAGATGCGACGGATAATAACAGCTCAGCCGGAACGACTTCAGTGTTGCCTGAAAACTTGCATCAGCCTACTGATCCCGAGTGACGAATCGGCCAGTGGCTGAAGGGACAACAAGAAGGCTGATGATGGAAAAGCCGGAAAACACACAGTTCTGAAACGTCAGTCAGCCCTGTGACTCGGCCTTGGCGTGCAAGGCTGCGGGACGCTTAGAGTTGCTGCATCATCTTGCGAACGCCCGCCACATGGCGGCGGCTGACAATCAGTGCGTCACCGTTGAGCCCCTTGAGGAACAACTGAAAATGCCCCAGTGGCGTGCGCTGCAAGCGCTCTATTCGCTCGCGTGCCACCAGTGCATTGCGGTGGATACGCACGAACCGGTCGCCGAATTCATCCTCCAGCGCCTTCAACGGCTCGTCCAGCAGCACCTCACCACCCTCATGGCGCAGGGTGACGTATTTGTGATCAGCGATGAAATAGATCACATGATCCAGCGGAATCAGCTCGATGCCCTTGCGGGTCCGGGCGCTGATATGGCTGCGTGGGCCTGAACCGCTTTCGGCAGCAGGACGGGTCATCGCTGCCAGCTGAACACGGTTTGGGCGCTCGGCTTTGCGCAACGCCTCTACAAGATGCTCGGAGCGCACAGGCTTGACCAGATAACCGACCGCGCTGACCTGGAAAGCTTCCAAGGCAAATTCGTCGTGCGCGGTGCAGAACACGACGGCAGGCGGCGCTTCCCGCTCGCACAGTTTCGCCGCGACCTGCAGGCCATCAAGGCCTGGCATGCGGATATCGAGCAACACGATATCCGGTTTGTGGGTTTCAATCAGCGCCAAGGCTTCTTCACCATTGGAGGCGCTGGATTCCAGTACTCGGTAACCCTCGATTTCGTTGACCATGCGGCTGAGTCGCTCGCGGGCCAGGGGTTCGTCATCAACGATCAGGACATTCATATAGCTCTGGCTTCCTGCGTGAGTCTCGCACAAGGATAGCGTAGACAGGTGTAGTGACGACCGTCACGGCGCTCCACGCTCAGACTGGCGTGCGGACCAAAAAGTGCCGCAATACGTGCACCGATATTTGTCAGGGCCTGCTGAGTACCGTTGGAAGTCTGCCGAGTGGCAACTTCTTCATAGGGATTGCTGACGCTCAATATGAACTCTCCCTCTTCATAGTCTGCTTCGACTGTTACTACGCCCCCTTCGATACGCGGAGCAATGCCATAAATCAAAGCGTTTTCAAGTAATGGCTGCAAGGTTAGCTGGGGAATCGGCAAGTCATCGGGAATTGCGCTCACTCTCCAGTCCAACTGTAGACGCTCGCCGAGACGATATTGCTCAATCGATAAATATCGTTTTGCCAAAGCCAGCTCCTCGCCCCACGTTACCAGGCTTCCGGGCTTGGCCAGACTGGCGCGAAACAGGTCTGACAGATCCAGCACCGCCTGCTCCGCCTTGACCGGATCGCTGGCCACCAGGCTCGCGATGCTGTTGAGGGTGTTGAACAGAAAGTGCGGGCGGATACGCGCCTGCAACGATTCGATGCGCGCCCGCAGCTCACCCTGCTGCTGTTTGCGCCACTGACTCTGCAAGTAAAAATAGCGCAGCATCAGGGCGGACATGATCAGGGCGATGGTCGAGTAACGCAGATAACGCTCGACCATCCCGCCGACGGAAATCCGCCCGGTAAGCTGACACACGTCGGTAACGGCGGTGCAGAGCAGCGTCAGGCCGACCACCAACAGGCAGCTGAGCATACCGGCCAGCCCTGGCGTAAGGCGTGCCAGCCATGGGCGCAGCCCGCAGAGCAGCGCCGCCGATAGCAGCACGATCCATTGCACGAACAGCGACATGAGCGCCAGGCGTACCCAGTCGAAACCGCTGCGCATGGGTTCCACCAGCACCAGAATCAGCACCAGCAGCTCGGCCAGTACCACGAGCACCAGCAATGCCTGCGGCAGGCACAGTTCAGGGAGGAAAAAATCTTTGCCGGGGACGGGCCTGGCAGGGTGTTTCAACGGTTTGGTCTGCATGCGTGCAGTCTCTGCCCTGGCCTCGTCAGCAGCAAGCCATCCGGGAATAAAAAAGCATCAACCCTGTTATCATCGCTACCGCCCTTGTGCCAGGTATCGGGCACGCCACTTTCTGTAGAGCAACGAGCGAATCCATGAGCACCGACAAGACCAACCAGTCCTGGGGCGGCCGCTTCAGTGAACCCGTCGACGCGTTCGTCGCGCGCTTCACTGCCTCCGTCACCTTCGATCAACGCCTGTATCGCCACGACATCATGGGCTCCATCGCCCACGCCACGATGCTGGCCAAGGTGGGCGTGCTGACCGACGCCGAGCGCGATACCATCGTTGACGGCCTGCACACCATTCAGGCCGAGATCGAGGCCGGTAGCTTCGAGTGGCGCGTCGATCTGGAAGACGTGCACATGAACATTGAAGCACGCCTGACCGATCGCATCGGCATCACCGGCAAAAAGCTGCACACCGGTCGCAGCCGCAACGATCAGGTGGCCACCGATATTCGCCTGTGGCTGCGTGACGAAATCGACCTGATCCTGAGTGAGATCACCCGTCTGCAGCAAGGTTTGCTGGGGCAGGCCGAGCGCGAAGCGGAAACCATCATGCCCGGTTTCACGCACTTGCAGACGGCTCAGCCGGTAACATTCGGTCACCATATGCTGGCCTGGTTCGAAATGCTCAGTCGTGACTACGAGCGCCTGGTGGACTGCCGCAAGCGCCTGAACCGCATGCCGCTGGGCAGCGCTGCGCTGGCGGGCACCACCTACCCGATCGATCGCGAACTGACCTGCAAACTGCTGGGTTTCGACGTCGTGGGCGGCAACTCGCTGGATGGTGTGTCGGATCGCGATTTCGCCATCGAATTCTGCTCGGCCGCGTCCATCGCGATGATGCACTTGTCGCGTTTCTCGGAAGAGCTGGTGCTGTGGACCAGTGCGCAGTTCCAGTTCATCGATCTGCCGGACCGCTTCTGCACGGGCAGCTCGATCATGCCGCAGAAGAAAAACCCTGACGTGCCTGAGCTGGTGCGCGGCAAGAGCGGCCGTGTCTTCGGCGCCTTGATGGGGCTGCTGACGTTGATGAAGGGCCAGCCGCTGGCCTACAACAAGGACAACCAGGAAGACAAAGAGCCGCTGTTCGACGCTGCCGACACGCTGCGTGATTCGTTGCGCGCGTTTGCCGACATGATCCCTGCCATCAAGCCGAAGCACGCGATCATGCGCGAAGCGGCGCTGCGCGGGTTCTCCACGGCGACCGATCTGGCTGACTATCTGGTGCGCCGCGGCCTGCCCTTCCGTGACTGCCACGAAATCGTCGGCCATGCCGTGAAATATGGCGTGGAGACCGGCAAAGACCTCGCGGAGATGAGCCTGGAAGAGCTGCGCCAGTTCAGCAACCAGATCGAGCAGGACGTGTTCGCCGTGCTGACCCTTGAAGGCTCGGTCAACGCCCGTAACCACATCGGCGGCACCGCCCCCGAACAAGTCCGCGCCGCCGTGGTTCGTGGTCAGGAACTGCTGGCCGGGCGTTGAGCACGCCGGGCGTCGCTTCGCTTGTCCGCGAGCTGCCGATTTTTGTAGGAGCGGACTTGTCCGCGATCTGCCGGGAACCGGCAGTAAAACCAGCCGCCCCGGTGCATCAGACACAACCGAGGCGGCCTGTTTCAGGGCCGCTTCGCAGCCCATCGCAGCCGTCGTAACCTCCTGAATCTCCCACGCCCTCCGGGCAGAAGCCGCGTTGTGCCTGCTCATCGGAACTCGACTATCGTGCGACGCTCCGCGTCTGCTCTTGATTGCGCCGCGCAGCATCAGCCGATTTCCCTCCAGCGCAGCCCGCCGCTATCATCCCCGCATCTTGTGAGGGACTTTTCCGATGCTTAATGGCCTGTGGCTTGGTTTTTTTGTCGTGGCGACGATTTCCGCGCTGGTGCAATGGCTGGTGGGCGGCAACGCGGGCATTTTTGCGGCGATGGTCGAAAGCATCTTCGCCATGGCCAAGCTGTCGGTCGAGGTGATGGTGCTGCTGTTCGGTACGTTGACCCTGTGGCTGGGCTTTCTGCGTATCGCGGAAAAAGCAGGAATTGTCGACTGGCTGGCCAAGGTGCTCGGGCCGTTGTTTCTGCGCCTGATGCCGGAAGTCCCGCCGGGCCATCCGGCGCTGGGTCTGATTACCCTCAACTTTGCCGCCAATGCCTTGGGGCTGGATAACGCAGCCACGCCGATCGGCCTCAAAGCCATGCGTTCGTTGCAGGAGCTCAATCCCAGCAAAAACGCTGCCAGTAACGCGCAGATCCTGTTTCTGGTGCTCAACGCCTCATCTCTGACCCTGCTGCCGGTGACGATCTTCATGTACCGCGCCCAGCAAGGAGCGCCTGACCCGACGCTGGTGTTTCTGCCGATCCTGCTGGCGACCAGTGTTTCGACCATCGTCGGCCTGCTGTCGGTCGCGTTCATGCAGCGTCTGCGCCTGTGGGACCCGGTGGTGCTGGCCTATCTGATCCCCGGCGCCTTGCTGCTCGGCACGTTCATGGCCTTTCTCGGCACACTGTCGGCGGCTGCGCTGGCGGGCCTGTCATCGATCCTCGGCAACCTGACCCTGTTCGGCCTGATCATGATGTTTCTGCTCATCGGCACGCTGCGCAAAGTGCTGGTTTACGAGGCCTTTGTCGAAGGTGCCAAAGAAGGTTTCGATGTCGCCAAGAGCCTGCTGCCCTATCTGGTCGCCATGCTCTGTGCGGTGGGTGTGCTACGGGCCTCCGGTGCGCTGGACTTCGGCCTGGAAGGCATTCGGCATGTGGTGCAGTGGTTGGGGCTGGACACGCGTTTTGTCGATGCGCTGCCCACCGCGATGGTCAAACCGTTCTCCGGCAGCGCTGCTCGCGCCTTGCTGATCGAAACCATGCAGACCCAAGGCGTGGACAGCTTCGCCGCACTGGCTGCCGCCACGATTCAGGGCAGCACCGAAACCACCTTCTACGTGCTGGCAGTGTACTTCGGTGCGGTGGGCATTCAGCGCGCCCGCCATGCGGTGGGTTGCGCGCTGCTGGCAGAGTTTTCCGGCGTTGTGGCCGCGATCTTCGTCTGCTACTGGTTCTTCGGCGCCACTGCCAGCTAACGCACTATGGCGCTGGCGCGGCGGGCGCCGATTCAGGCGGTGCTGCCTCAGCCGGTGCAGGCGCAGCACTCTGCTTGGGCTCGCTCGCCTGAGGCTGTGCAGGCACTGCTTCAGGCGCTGCTTCTTCGCTCGAATCGCCGCCCGGCTTGAGCTTGATCAGTCTGCCGGTAGGTCGCTTGACTGCCGGTTGATCGTTATCGGTGACCACAAAGCGCAATACACCGATCATTTGTCCGTCCTCAGTCAGCACCCTCACCTGCCAGCGACCCGTGACGTCCTGCGGGAAGTTTTGCTTGCGCGTCCAGGCGCGGTAGCCTTCCGTACGCCCGCCGTGGATGTCCAGGGCGATTCGGTCCATATCCTGACCTTCGTGCCACCACACATGATAAATGCGCTCATCCAGGCCGCGTGGGGCGTTGATGGCGGTGTAGGCGTACAAGCCGCCGTTGCGTAATTGCTTGGCGCTGATCAGCGAGATGCTGTCGCCCGGCGTGCGATTCTTGTTATCGAAATCCGTGCTGACGGCGACTTCGGTCAGCCAGAGCGTCGCCGGCGGCACCCAGAAGCGCAGCAGCCAGCCGGCGGTGCCGATGGCCAGAAGCACCGTGATGACGGTCAGCGCGCTGCGCCAGGTGTTGAGCGGAAAGTTAGCCATCAGGCTGGGTGCCGACAACAGCATCGCCACGCCCAGTGCCAGCTTGTAGCTCTCGGCGGTGGTCAGGTGCAGGATGATCGGCAGCGCGGTGAGCAGCGCAGCGAACAGCGTCAGGGTGTGCAGCGTCATGAACAGCCAGCGTCGCGGTGCCAGCCATTTGTAGTAAAGCGGGTCGATGATCGAGATCAGCCCGGCGGCCCCGAGCACAGCGGTAAAAACGGCCTGGCCGCTGTTCCAGGTGGTGGTAATGAAAAAGAACGGCAAGACAAAAAACAGACTTTCCTGATGGATCATCTGCGTGCCGTAACGCAGCAGGCCCTGCGGGATTTCGCGGCCCAGTGCCTTGTTGAGCAGCCCGACCATGGTGTTCTCGATCATCAGCCACAGCCAGCTGATCAGCATCACCACCGCGATCCAGGTGGCCAGGCTCTCTTGGCGGTCGACCAGAATGAAACTGGCGATCCCGGAAACGAAACCAAACGCCGCAATGAGCCCCGGATAACGCTGCATCAAGTCGAGCACGGGTGTCACATAGCGATTCAGATCAAGCATTTGGGTCGTTCACTCAGGTGGATTCATACAAAAAACCGCGCAGCATACCAACACTGCGCGATGCCTGCGTCGGAGGTGCAATCCGGCGTCAGCCTTCTATTTTTTTCGTACCCGCCAACGCCACAAGGCCAGCAGTACGATCAATCCCAGCATTCCTGCAAGCAACCCGTACAGGCCGTCGTAGCTGAACAGCGGTTTTTCGATTCGCATATAGCCAGGCTGAGCGAGTAGCTGGCGCATAGCCTGATTGGCCTGCTCCAGACTCACCGCTTTTATGCGCTTTGCAGGATCGCCAAAACGCCCGTTTTCGTAATCGTTGAGCGCGCTCCAATAGTAGTCGGCCAGCGCACTGTTGCCCTGCGTGGCCCACGATTGCCGGTCGATGGCGAGTTGTTGCAGCCGTGCAAACGTGGCGGGCTGGATGCCTTCCTTCTGCAACCGCTCGACCATGGCCCGGATATCCTGCTCGGCTTCGGTGACATCTTCACGCTCGACATCGGCGTTCAGGCTCATAAATCCGACGTCGCCAAACACTTCGCGCTCTGCCGAGGGACCATAGGACAGGCCGTGCTTCAGGCGCAGCTCAGTGTAGAGCGCCCAGTCGAGATACGCCTTGACCAGATCCCACGTTTCATCGTGTTGATCGTCGAGCTGAGGCTCAGGATAGATCAAATGCAGTTTGGCGTTGGCGCCCAGCCCACCCCTTTGCAGCTCGCGACGCGGTTCGGCAGCGCCATTGCTTTGCGCCAGTGGCGGGTGATCGATCGGGTCAGTGGGTGCCAGCTTGCCGAACGTGCGTTCCAGATAGGCTGGCAGCAGCTTGTCCAGGTCGCCCACTACGATCAGCGTCATGTTGTTGGGGGCGTACCAGGTGGCAAAAACGTCCTCGACGTGCTCCAGCCGGATAGTGTCGACCTCGGGGCGTTCAGCGCATTTCAAACCCAGCTCCACGGCCAGCCGGCTGCTGGCGCTGCGTCCGGAGTCGCGTTGCTCGAGCAGGTGCTGCAGATGCGAGAAGTGCCCGCCGTCTTCACGCTCGACCACACGTTTGACGCCGTCCAGCCGCGCCTGGCTCAGCTCGGTACGGGTCATGATTTCCAGCAGCAGGTCCAGCACCTTGCGCTGATTGCGCGCAGGGGCCTCGATCACAAAGGTCGTGTCGGCATTGCTGGTAAACGCATTCCACTCGCCGCCGAGTGCCTGCATGCGCTCTTCGAGCCCGCCTTCGCCGCTGTCATCCACCCCGCTGAACAACAGGTGTTCGAGCAGGTGCGGCAGTTCTTTGTCCGCACAGGGAAAATCATCGAAACCGATGCCGACGACCAGCCGAATCGCGACATGGCCTTTTTCGTACCCGGGCTTGAGGAGTATTTGCAAACCATTGGGCAGCAGATAGCCCTCGACCTGAAGACGGTCAAGGGCAAACGAAGGGAGTGAACCGAGGAGCAGACAAGCGAACAGCAGGCAACGCATAAAACAGCTTTCCTGGCGGGCCGGTATGTTTAACAGACTTCGCTCATGGCCTTACGTTCACAGTGATCCCTGTCGCCCGCAGGCGACAGGTCGATTGGCGTGTCAGTCCATCGCGAAAGCGACGTTGGGGTCGAGTTTCATCCCGACTGCTTTGGCGACCTTGGTGCCTTTCTCGTACGAAAACGATTTGTCTGCAGTGGGCTGGAAGAACTCCACGAAATCCAGACTGCGACGGCTGAAGACAAACCCGCCTATCAGCGGCTGATTGACTGCATACAAGTGCGGACACAACGCCATCATCGATGACGCAGGCACGCCGATCAGATGCTCCTCAAGATCACCTTCCTGCTGAGTGTCCTGTGGGTAGAACCACAGCGGAGTGCTGATGAACAGATAGGAATCCGGCCCCAGACTTGAGAGCAGCGTGCGCACGAGCCATCTCGCCGTGTCGGCCGTCAAGTGCTCGACCACGTCAAGCAGGCAGATAATCCGGTACTGAGCGAGTCGTTCGGATGACAACTCCTGAGCCAGTCCATGCCAGATGTTGCGGTAAGTTGCATTTTCATACAGCAGCGAATTCTGGCAGTTGGCCTCCCAGCCATCGATGCCATCCACCGACCAGTGCGCAGTGTCCGGGTTCCCCTTGATCAGGGTGCCCAGTGTTCCGGAACCGAACCCGATATCCAGCACTTCTACGTCGGCACTGAGGTCTTTCAGGATATGGAAAATCATCGCCTTGGGAGAGACCGAATCACCTTCTACATAACCCGTTGCAGGCAGGAAGCCCTCGGTAGGCTGATAGTTTTCAACATATTGCTTCATGGTCGAGGTCCTTGACGGGTTAGATGAGGCGGGACGTGCCAGAGATCGTGCCTGAACAGCCGCGTCGTATTTTGCAGTCAGTCGATAACAGTGTAGCTTCCGGATATCTGGCAGCGGGTCCTACGAAATGAACGGAAAAGTTTGCTGACACGGTGGGCTATCGGCCGACATCCCCATTTTCTGAAAGACCCCAACCTGAGTCCAGGTTAAATACATCTGGCGCAAATCTGCTTCTACATCCAAGGTGTATCGATCAGGGCCGTATAGTCAGGTTATCGAGCACCGAACTGCGTGCCAATGCTTCACATTGGCACGTTATTCAACTGGCAAGATCAGCGTTAAGAACGCTCAACGAAACCGGTCAACCTCATTGCGCAATTCGGTTGCCAGGCCGTTCAGCTCCTGGGCGGTTATTGCGAGGTTGGACATGACCTGGCGTTGTTCGCTGTTGGCCATGGCGATGCTTTGCAGGTTGCTGCTGAGCATGGTCGCGGTGCTGCTTTGTTCCTGAGTCGCCGTGGTGATGGCTGCGAACTGATGCCCGGCCGAGCGGCTCTGTTCGTCGATCTGCGCCAGTGCTGAAGCCACTTTGGCGTTCAGCGACAGGCCTTCCTGCATCAGGGTGTTGCCCTGCTGCATGGTGCTGATGGCGTTGCCGGTTTCCTGCTGGATGCTGGCGATCATGCCGGAAATTTCGTCGGTGGCTTCGCGGGTGCGTGATGCCAGGCTGCGCACTTCATCCGCCACTACGGCAAAGCCGCGGCCCTGTTCACCGGCACGTGCCGCTTCGATGGCGGCGTTGAGGGCAAGCAGGTTGGTCTGGTCGGCAATTGAGGTGATCACCCCGACGATGCTGCCGATTTCCTGCGAGCGCTGGCCCAGTGTGTCGATGACTTTTGCGGTGCTGCTCAACGAGGTTGCGATCTGTTGCAGCGAGGAAGACGCTTCTTCCATGGAGGTGCGACCGATGCGGGTCTGTTGCGCGTTTTCTTGCGCCAGACGCTCGGTATTGCCCATGTTGTCAGCGATGTTCATCGACGTGGCGCTGAACTCTTCAACCGCGCCAGCCATGCTGGTGATCTCGCCGGACTGTTGTTCCATGCCCTCGTAGGCACCGCCGGACAGGCCGGACAACGCATTGGCGCGGCTGCTGACTTCCTGCGCGGCAGTACGGATGTGCGAGACCATGGACGACAGCGCTTCGCTCATCTTGTTGAAGCTGCCGGACAACTGACCGATTTCATCGTTGCTGGTCACGTTGAGGCGAACGCTCAGGTCGCCTGCGCCCAGCGCATCGGCCTGACGAACCAGTTCGGAAAGCGGACGCAGCTTGCTGCGCAGCAGCCAGATGGCGCTGACCACCGCGATAATCATGGCCAGCAGACTGCCGATGGCCAACTGGGTGCCGACATTCCAGGTCACTTCGCTGATTTCATCGCGCGGCATGCTGGCAATGACCGTCCAGGGGCCGCCGGCGAACGGCTGGCCGACGCTGTAATAGTTCTCGTCGCCTTCACTCCAGAACTGCGCCTTGCCGGGTTTGCTGGCGAGGTCGGCGACTGCTTTCGCAGCACCTTCCTGGGATTTGATGCCCGCAGGTGGAACCAGCCAAGTGCCTTTTTCGTCCAGCAGGGCCAGCGAACCAGTGGAGCCGATGCGGAAATTTCTCAGGTTATCGAACTGGGTTTTCTGCGCGTCGGTGTAATCGAATCCTACGAACAGTGCCGCAATGATCTTGCCGCTGCTGTCGCGAACAGGGCTGTATTGGGTCATGTAATAGCGATCGAACAGGACCGCTTTGCCGACATAGCTCTGACCCGCCATCAAACGCTCGTAAGCTGCGCCTTTGCGGTCCAGCACGGTGCCGATGGCGCGTGTGCCGTCCTGCTTGCTCAGCGAGGTGCTGATACGGATCAGGTCATCACCGCTGCGCACGAAAATCGTCGCCACGCCTGCGGTCATCAAGCGGAATTCATCCACTTCGGTAAAGTCGTTGTTCAGTGCGGCATCACGCAGGTACAGGCCGGGCGTCGGCGTGCCTGCCACGGTCACCGGCTTGTCGGCTTGCAGATTCAGGCCTTCGGCGAAGCGCTTTTCGAACAAGCCGCTCAGGCGCTGGGTGCTGTCGCGCAACGTGCTGTGAAACGTGTTGAGCTGGTCGGCGAGCAGTCTGGCCTCGCTCGACATGTGTTCTTCGCGAATGACCAGGTTGGACGCGTCCAGGGATCTCAAGGCGAACAGCGTACTGCCGCTGATAACGACGGCAAGGATCACCGCCAGAGCAATACCGAGTTGCGAGGCTATTCTGGTACGGGGCTTGGACATAGGCACTCCACGCCAAATGAGTGGAGTTGCCGGTTCCCTGGCTTACCATTCAGCGAATTCAGGTTGAGTTTTCACGCCACCGGACAGGCGGTCGTCAGACAATTATTCGGCCAGCAACTTCGTTACTTGAGGGCGTAGCGAGACATTAATCAGTAGTGGCAGTTCAATACTAAACTAATTTTTAGTGCAGGACTTCAACGAGTGGCAATTCCATAGCCTTCACTTCCCCCTGAAGAAAGTCGCTGAGACGCTTCAAGCGCTCTGCGCCGGGCCTGGTACGTGGCCAGACCAGATAATAGTTTTCTCCGCTGAACACCGCTGTGCGCCACGGCAGGCTCAAGCGGGCCTGCGCGACATCCTCGGCAACCATCAGCAAGTCGCCCATCGACAGCCCATAACCGCGTGCTGCGGCAATCATCCCCAACTCAAGTGTGTCAAATACCTGCCCGCCTTTCAGAGAGACTTTGTCAGCCAGGCCCATGCGGTTGAGCCAGGTGCGCCAGTCACGACGATCCGGCGTCGGGTGCAGCAGTTCGGCCCTGGCCAGTCGCTCGACATTCCACGGCGGGTCCTGCAATAACGTGGGCGCACCCACGGGTATCAGTAACTCCGGGAACAGCAGCGTCGCTTCCCAGTCCGCCGGAAAGTGGCCCTGACTAAGCAAAATTGCGCAGTCGAAAGGCTCCTGAGTGAAGTCCACAGCGTCGATGTCCATCCAGGCGCTGGTCAGTTGCACTTCATTGCCCGGTTGCAGATGACGGAAACGGCTGAGCCGCGCCAGCAACCAGCGCATGGTCAGGGTGGAGGGCGCTTTCATGCGCAGGATGCCTTCTTCAGTCTGCAAGGTGCTGCATGCCCGTTCCAGCGCCAGAAAGCCATCGCGCACGCCGGGCAACAGGGCGCGTGCCGACTCGGTCAGTTGCAGGTTGCGTCCGTTGCGCTGAAACAGACGACAGGCGAAGTACTCTTCCAGCGTGCGGATATGTCGACTGACGGCACTTTGGGTAATCGACAATTCTGCTGCTGCGCGGGTGAACGAGGTATGCCGGGCGGCGGCTTCAAATGCCCGAAGTGCATAAAGTGGCGGAAGACTGCGAGGCATGCGGCGCGTCCTGCTGGCGATGAAGCGCTACTTTACTGCAAATTGCTTCAGATGAGTTTTAGTCATGCTGAGCATCGGATTTATCGTTTTGTGCTCCAGCGTTTAAATCCCCAGAATACGCGGCTCATTCGTCCTTCGCCGTAGAGCACCGCCAACATGCAGCAGCCCGCCCTCAAAGAACTCTGGATTATCCTGCGTCTGGCCGGGCCGCTGATCGCTTCACAAATGGCGCACATGCTGATGGTCTTCACCGACACCGTCATGATGGGCAAGATCGGCCCCGAAGCGCTGGCTGGCGGTGGTCTGGGCGCGGCGACCTACAGCTTTATCTCGTTTTTCTGTGTCGGTGTGATGGCGGCGGTCGGTACGCTGGTTTCCATTCGCCATGGGGCCGGCGATACCGAGGGGGCGACGCGTCTGACGCAGGCCGGGTTGTGGCTGGCGTGGGGCATGGCACTGGTGGCTGCATTGGTGTTGTGGAACCTAGAACCGGTGCTGTTGCAGTTCGGTCAGGCCGAAGCCAACGTGCACATGGCTGCTCAATTTCTGATCACCCTGCCCCTTGCCCTGCCTGGTCTGCTCAGCTTCATGGCGCTGCGCGGCTTCACCAGTGCGCTGGGCCGTGCGGGGCCGGTCATGACCATCAGCGTGGCCGGCGCAGTCGCCAACTTCGTGCTCAATTACGCGATGATTCATCAATGGCTCGGCTTGCCGAACCTCGGGTTGATGGGCATCGGTCTGGTCACCGCCGTCGTGACCAACTGCATGGCACTGGCGCTGGCGTGGCACATCAAGCGGCATCCGGCCTATGCGGCGTATCCGATCAGCAAAGGTCTGTCGAAACTGTCGCGCAGTCATCTGAAAGAGCTGTGGCGCCTCGGCCTGCCGATTGGCGGGACTTACGCGGTGGAAGTCGGGCTCTTTACCTTCGCGGCCTTCTGCATGGGGGCGATGGGCAGTACGCAGATGGCAGCGCACCAGATCGCCCTGCAGACGGTGTCCATGGCGTTCATGATCCCGGTGGGTATTTCCTATGCGGTGACCATGCGGATCGGTCAGCACTACGGCGCTGGCAACATGCTCATGGCGCGCACCGCCGGACGCGTGGGCATCGGTTTTGGCGGCACCGTGATGTTGATGTTCGGGATTCTGTTCTGGCTGGCCCCGCATTGGGTCATCGGTCTGTTTCTGGACCTCGATGACCCGGCATTTGCCGAGATTGTCGTGCTGGCGGCGAAGCTGTTGGCAATCGCCGCGTGGTTCGAGTTCTTCGACGGCACTCAGACCATTGCCATGGGCGCGATTCGTGGGCTCAAGGATGCGCGTACCACGTTCCTGATCGGCCTCGGTTGTTACTGGCTGATCGCGGCGCTAGCCGCGTGGGTGCTCGGGTTTTATGCCAACGCTGGGGCGCCGGGCGTGTGGTGGGGGCTGGCGTTGGGCCTGCTCTGCTCGGCGGCGGCGCTGACTTACGCGTTCGAGTGGAAGACGGCTCGCCTGTTACGCCGGGAAGCATCGGGCGTTGCGGTGCCGGGCTGAGCCGGCACACCGTCATCCCGACTTCGATACCTCCGTGTAGCCGGCCCCCGAGCGCAGATACTTCACCAGCGCCGCCATCGGCAGCGGCCTGCTGATCAGATAGCCCTGCACCTGATCGCAGCCGAAACTGCGCAGCAAGGCCATTTGTCCGATCGTTTCGACGCCTTCGGCAACCACTTCCAGGTTCAGGTTGTGCGCCAGATTGATCATCGCGTGGACCAGCTTGCGGTTTTCTTCGCGTGACTCCATCTGCCCGACGAAGCCCATGTCGACCTTGAGCAGCGCGATGGGCAGGCTATTAAGGTGCATGAATGACGAATAGCCTGTGCCGAAGTCATCCAGCGAAAAACGAACACCCAGCCGGCCCAGCGCTTCCATGGTCTGCCTGACCTGATCGGTGCGGCGCATGACCGAGGTTTCGGTCAGTTCGAATTCCAGCCAGCGCGCATCAACGTCGTGTTCTTCGATCAGACGGCTGAGCGTCGGGAGTAGCTGGCTGTCCTGAAACTGCCGGAACGACAGGTTGATTGCCATGTGCAGAGGCGCAAAGCCCTGTTCGCGCATGGCCTGCATGTCGCGCAAAGCCCGAAAAATCACCCAGTAGCCCAGCGGCACGATCAGGCCGCTCTGTTCGGCCAGCGGCACGAATTCGCTGGGCGGCAACAGCCCGTGCTCATGATGACGCCAGCGCACCAGTGCCTCCAGCCCGACGATGCGCCCGGTTTGCAGGCAAAGCCGTGGCTGGTAATGCAGCTCCATTTCGTCGCGGCGCAAGGCGCGTCGCAGTTCACCTTCGAGGTCCGCGAGGCTGCGGGCGTTGCGGCTGATGCGCTCGTCGAACAGGTGGAAGGTGCAGCCCTGCGTGCTCTTGGCCTGACGCATGGCAATATGCGCATGCCACATCAGCGGATCGACTTCAGGTTCGGTTTGCGAATGGGCGATCCCCAGGCTACAGCCGAGCAACAGGCTTTCACCGTCGACCCAGTAAGGCTCTGACAGCACGTCGGTGATCCGTTCAGCCAGCTGCATGGCGCGTTCGGGTGTGTTGCGGGTATCGATCAGCAGTGCGAATTCATCGCCGCCCAGACGCGCGATCTGGTCACCAGCGTCGAGCTGGTTCTTCAGGCGGGCCACGACCTGCATGATCAGCCGGTCACCGGCCTGATGGCCCAGTGCATCATTAGCGCTTCGAAAGTTGTCGAGGTCCAGATGGCCCAGCGCCAGATCGCCGCCTTCGGCCAGACGAGACGCCAGCAGCACCTGAAAACCCTGGCGGTTGGCGATGCCGGTCAACGGGTCCTGACCCGCCAAGCGTCGCAGGCTGTCTTCCAGGCGGCCGCGTTCGTGCACGTAACGCAGGCATCGGCGCAGGGCATCACCGGTCAGCGAATCCCGCACCAGCCAGTCACTGACGCCACTCGGTCCGACCAGCGGTTCCTCTTCGAGCAGCACAACCGTGGGTAACAGGCAGCTGCCGGTGCGGGGTTGCAGCTCGGGTGTCGTCAACAGCACGGTATTGCGCTGGTTGCCATGACGCACATCGAAAGCATCCCAATGAGTGGCTGACACCAGCGTTATGTTGCCGCCTGGCGCTGTGAGGCAGTCGCTCACGAGCGCCTGCCAGAAAGGCTCGTGCGCCAACAATAGCAATTGCAAGGGTTCGACAGGCGTAGGCAATCTAACTTCCTAAGTACAAAGGAAAAATCGGTGGCCGCACTCTTCAGGGAGCGTGACAGGCACACGTATCGTCGCGTTGCGGCGCAAATGTAACAAAACCAGAAAAATTAGATAGCGGTCACTGCCGGTGACGATGATCGCTGCACAAACCCGTGGGCCTGTTAAAATGCCCGACCTTTTTCGCAGACGATGCTTCATACCGCCATGTCCCGACTCAATCCCCGGCAGCAGGAAGCCGTGAACTACGTCGGCGGCCCTCTTTTGGTGCTCGCCGGTGCCGGTTCCGGCAAGACCAGCGTGATCACCCGCAAGATTGCCCATCTGATCCAGAACTGCGGCATCCGCGCCCAGTACATCGTCGCCATGACCTTTACCAACAAGGCCGCGCGCGAGATGAAAGAGCGGGTCGGCACATTGCTCAGGGGGGGCGAAGGGCGCGGTCTGACGGTGTCGACGTTCCACAACCTGGGCCTGAATATCATCCGCAAGGAACACACGCGGCTGGGATACAAGCCTGGGTTCTCGATCTTTGACGAGACGGACGTCAAGGCCCTGATGACCGACATCATGCAGAAAGAGTATTCGGGCGACGACGGCGTCGACGAAATCAAGAACATGATCGGCTCGTGGAAAAACGACCTGATCCTGCCTGCCGAGGCGCTGGAAAACGCTCGCAACCCCAAGGAACAGACCGCCGCCATCGTCTACACCCACTATCAGCGCACGCTCAAGGCGTACAACGCGGTGGACTTCGATGACCTGATCCTGGTGCCGGTCAAGCTATTCCAGGAACACCCCGACGTTCTGGAGAAATGGCAGAACAAGGTGCGTTACCTGCTGGTGGACGAGTACCAGGACACCAACGCCAGCCAGTACCTGTTGGTAAAACTGCTGATTGGCTCGCGCAACCAGTTCACAGTGGTTGGCGATGACGACCAGTCGATCTACGCCTGGCGCGGTGCACGGCCGGAAAACCTGATGCTGCTCAAGGACGATTATCCGTCGTTGAAAGTCGTCATGCTGGAGCAGAACTACCGCTCGACCAGCCGCATTCTGCGTTGTGCCAACGTCCTGATCTCCAATAACCCGCATGCTTTCGAAAAACAACTGTGGTCCGACATGGGCCATGGCGACGAGATCCGGGTGATTCGCTGCCGCAACGAAGACGCCGAAGCCGAGCGGGTGGCGATGGAAATCCTCACCCTGCACCTGCGCACCGACCGGCCTTACAGTGATTTCGCCATTCTGTATCGCGGTAATTACCAGGCCAAGCTGATCGAGCTGAAACTGCAGCACCATCAGGTGCCGTATCGCCTGTCAGGCGGCAACAGTTTCTTCGGCCGTCAGGAAGTGAAAGACCTGATGGCCTACTTCCGCCTGCTGGTAAACCCGGATGACGACAACGCCTTTCTGCGGGTGATCAACGTTCCGCGCCGCGAAATCGGCTCGACGACGCTGGAAAAACTTGGCAACTACGCCACCGAGCGCAAGGTCTCGATGTACGCCGCCACCGACGAGATCGGTCTTGGTGCGCATCTGGACAGCCGTTACACCGACCGCTTGCAGCGCTTCAAACGCTGGATGGATGGCGTGCGCCAGCAATGCGCGCAGAACGACCCTATCGCCGCGTTGCGCAGCATGGTCATGGACATCGATTACGAGAACTGGCTGCGCCAGAACAGCTCCAGCGAAAAGGCCGCTGACTACCGGATGAGCAACGTCTGGTTCCTGATCGAAGCGCTGAAAAACACGCTGGAAAAGGACGAAGAAGGCGGCATGACCATTGAGGAAGCCATCGGCAAGCTGGTCTTGCGCGACATGCTTGAGCGTCAGCAGGAAGAGGAAGACGGTGCCGAAGGCGTACAGATGATGACCTTGCATGCATCCAAGGGCCTGGAATTTCCCTATGTGTTCATCATGGGCATGGAAGAAGAGATCCTCCCGCACCGCTCCAGCATCGAAGCCGATACCATCGAAGAGGAACGCCGTCTGGCCTACGTGGGCATCACTCGCGCGCGGCAGACCCTGGCGTTCACCTTCGCCGCCAAACGCAAGCAGTACGGGGAAATCATCGACTGCGCGCCCAGCCGTTTTCTGGATGAATTGCCCCCTGACGATCTGGCCTGGGAAGGCAACGACGACACGCCGACAGAAGTCAAAGCGGTGCGCGGCAACACCGCGCTGGCCGACATTCGCGCCATGCTGAAACGCTAGCCGACACACGAAATTGATCATTTATTGCGCAATGGCGCAGCCGGGGAATTGAAGTGGAAGCACTGCACAAGAAGATTCGCGAAGAAGGCATCGTACTGTCCGATCAGGTGCTGAAGGTCGATGCGTTTCTCAACCATCAGATTGACCCGGCGTTGATGAAGGACATCGGTGACGAGTTCGCCCGGCGGTTCGCCGATGCAGGCGTGACCAAGATCGTGACCATTGAAGCGTCCGGAATCGCACCGGCAGTGATGGCCGGCCTGAACATGGGTGTGCCGGTGATCTTCGCCCGCAAACACCAGTCGCTGACCCTGACCGAAAACCTCTTGTCGGCCAGCGTTTACTCGTTCACCAAACAGGTGGAAAGTACCGTGGCCATCTCGCCGCGCCATCTGAACAGCAACGACAAGGTGCTGATCATCGACGACTTCCTGGCCAACGGCAAAGCCGCGCAGGCACTGATCTCGATCATCAAACAGGCGGGTGCAACGGTTGCCGGGGTGGGCATCGTCATCGAGAAGTCCTTCCAGGGCGGTCGCGCCGAGCTGGATGCACAGGGCTATCGTGTAGAGTCGCTGGCACGGGTCGAATCGCTGGCGGGCGGGGTTGTGACGTTCAGGTAGGGCACTCGATGGTATTCCCAAAAAAAGCACGATTTTCCTGACCTCTTCAGGGCTCATGTATAACGCCGAGCGTTGGGGTGTGAGATACGTGAGAGGGCATGGCAGTCAGGTCCATCGCGACTGCCAAATGACGACTGCCAACCGCCCAGTCCGCGGTAGCGGTCTGGAAGGCGATTACAGCCATGGGAAGTGCGCATGATCATTGGTGAAAAGCTTTACGTCGAAGCGTTGTTCGACAGCGATACCGGGACCATCAGTTATCTGGTGATGGACATGCACAGCAAGCAGTGCGCGCTGATCGACAGCGTGCTGGATTACGACCCCAAATCCGGTCGCACACGCACCGAGTCTGCCGACCGGATGATTGGCCGGGTGCGTGCGTTGCAGGCGTCCGTGCAATGGATTTTCGAAACCCATGTACACGCTGATCATATGTCGGCGGCGCCTTACCTGAAGCAAAAGCTCGGTGGGCAGATCGTGATCGGCAGCCACATCACAGCGGTGCAGAAAACCTTCGGTGCGCTGTTCAATGCATCGCCCGATTTTGCACGCAACGGCAGTCAGTTCGATGTGCTGCTGGAGGATGACGCGTCTTTCGCCATCGGCACGCTGCAGGTGAAAGCCATGCATACGCCAGGGCACACCCCGGCCTGTATGAGCTATCTGGTGCAGGTCGGAGACAAGACCGTCGCATTCGTAGGCGACACGTTGTTCATGCCCGACTACGGCACCGCCCGCTGTGATTTTCCGGGTGCCGATGCGCGCACGCTGTATCGCTCGATTCACAAGCTGCTCGCCTTGCCGCCACAGACCATCCTGTTCATGTGTCACGACTACCTGCCCAATGGCCGGGCGCTGAAATACATGACTACCGTCGCCGAGCAACGCGCCTGCAATATTCATGTGCATGACGGTATCGATGAAGACACGTTCGTCAACATGCGCGAAGCCCGCGACATGACGCTGGAAATGCCGGTGCTGATGCTGCCGTCGGTGCAGGTCAACATGCGCTGCGGGCACTTTCCGGAGCCGGAAGACAACGGCGTCGTCTATCTGAAGATCCCGCTCAATGCGCTCTGAACCCTGCCCGCTTCTGGAAATCCTGCAATGAATGCTTCGAACATCACCTGCCAGATCCTGATCGTCGGCGCGGGTGCGGCCGGTATCGCCACCGCCGCAAGCCTGCTCGTCCGCGATGCTTCGCTGCAGATCACGCTGATTGATCCGGCCGACACTCATTATTACCAGCCAGGCTGGACGATGGTCGGCGCCGGCATCTTTGAACCGCAGTCGACGGCGCGCAGCATGGTGTCGCTGATTCCTGAAGGCGTGCAGTGGATCAAGGCTGCGGTGGCAAGCTTCGAACCGCAGGATAGCGCGTTGACGCTGGAAGACGGGCGCACGATCAGCTATCAGCAACTGGTGGTTTGCCCCGGCCTTAAGCTGGACTGGGAAGCCATCGACGGGCTGGTCGAAACCCTTGGCAGCAATGGCGTGACGTCCAACTACCGCTTTGACCTCGCGCCGTATACCTGGCAACTGGTGCAGGAACTGAAACAAGGTCGCGCACTGTTCACCCAGCCGCCGATGCCGATCAAATGCGCAGGCGCGCCGCAGAAGGCCATGTACCTGTCCTGCGATCATTGGCTGAAAGCCGGGCGCCTCGCGCAGATCAATACGCAGTTCTACAACGCAGGCGGCGTGCTGTTTGGGGTCGCGGACTACGTTCCGGCGCTGATGAGTTACGTGGATCGCTACGCCATCGACCTCAGGTTCAGCCATCGGCTGGTGTCAGTCGACGGGCCGGGCAAGCGTGCAACGTTTATCCGCAGCCTGCCGGACGGCAGCAGCGAAACAGTCGAGCAACGCTTCGATATGTTGCACGTTGTACCACCGCAGACTGCGCCTGATTTCATCCGCCGCAGCCCGCTTGTCGATGCAGCCGGCTGGGTAGATGTGGACCCTGCCACGCTGCGGCATCGGCAGTTCGCCAATGTTCACGGGCTGGGCGATGCCACCAACACCAGCAACGCCAAAACCGCTGCCGCCGCACGCAAGCAGGCTCCGGTGGTGGCCAATAACCTGCTGGTGGCGCTGGGCCGCCTGAGCGAAACGGCCACTTATGACGGCTATGGCTCCTGCCCGCTGACCGTCGAGAAGGGCAAGATCGTGCTCGCCGAGTTCACTTACGGCGGCAAGGTCGCACCGAGCTTCCCGAACTGGTTACTGGATGGGCGCAAGCCGACCCGACTGGCATGGTGGCTGAAGGAGCGCGCGCTGCCTATGCTGTACTGGCACGGCATGCTCAAAGGGCGCGAGTGGCTGGCCAAGCCGAAAAAGACTGATGCACCGCATGGTTGAGCATCAACTGTTGGGTGCTGGTCTGGGCGCGATTATCGGTGTGGTGCTGGCATTGACCGGGGCGGGCGGCGGTATCCTCGCGGTGCCGTTGCTGGTGTTCGGGCTGGGGCTGACGATTGTCGAAGCGGCCCCTGTCGGCCTGCTGGCAGTGGGGCTGGCGGCCGGAGTCGGTGCCGTGCTGGGGTTGCGTCAGGGCATCGTCCGCTATCGGGCTGCGGGTTACATCGCCGGCATCGGCGTGCTCGCGGCTCCGCTCGGCCTGTGGCTCGCTCATCGTCTGCCCAATGCGCCGCTGGCGCTGATCTTTTCTGCCGTGTTGCTGTATGCCTGCGGGCGCATGTTCATGAGGGCCCGTCGTGAGCTGCGCGACGGCCGCCCTGCTCCGCGCGCAGACACCCTGCCCTGCGTGCTCAACCCGCTGCAAGGACGACTGCGCTGGACCATGCCGTGTCTGCGCGCCTTGACGCTGACCGGCATGGGCTCCGGTTTGTTGTCCGGTCTGCTGGGCGTGGGCGGCGGATTCGTGATCATTCCGGCGCTGACCCGCTACAGCGATCTGGACGTGAAAAGCGTGGTGGCGACGTCACTTGCGGTGATCGCACTGGTTTCGACCGGCAGCGTCATCACCGCGTCGCTGAGTGGCGTGATGCACTGGTCGGTGGGCGCACCGTTTGCGTGTGGTGCGGTACTCGGCCTGATCGGCGGCAGGCAGATCGCCTGCTACCTCGCCGGCCCGCGCGTGCAGCAGCTGTTTGCTGTGTGCGGGATTGTTGCTGCATTGATGTTGGTGCTTTCGGTGGTGTAGCTGGCGTTGGCTCTTCTATGGCTCTTGTGCCCACGCTAGGGTCTGTTCCCGTTTCATCACGAGCCGCGTTGCTGGGCCAAATCTCGCCAGGCCAGNTGCCTTGCCTCGCGGCAAAACAGACTCCGACGCGGCCGCGATGAAACGGGAACAGACCCTAGAGCGCTCATCGAGTGATCACCCCGTCAGCCCGGTTGTATTCTGCAATCCGGCCAGCAGCAAGCGCTGATACAACTCCTCGCGCAGGCCCTGTGGGTTGTCCAGTTGCATGCGTTGCAGGTGCTGCTGGAAGGCTTCCGGTTCCGGCGCGTCGAGGGTGGCTTTGCCCAGGTCGAGAATCTCGCTCAGCTTGAGTTTGCTTTTCAGCCAGTTCAGCGCGCGCAGCAGGTCGCGTTCTTCGGCAGTGAAGTCGCAGCCCAGCGGGTATTCGGTAAACAGCGACGGGTAATGCGCTGCGATGTCCCGCAGTCGCTCCGGCGTGTTCTGCGTGAAGCGCGGGTCGAGATGGAAATCCTTGGGCAGCTTGCCAGCCTTCTGTGCCTGCTCGATCAGGCCGGGCTGAAACCGCGAGTCGGTGACATTCAGCACCCGCTCGATCACCGTGGCGTCGGTCTGGCCGCGCAGGTCGGCGATGCCGTATTCGGTCACGACGATATCGCGCAAGTGCCGGGGGATCGTCGTGTGGCCGTACTGCCAGACGATATTGGAGCTCACCTCGCCGCCTGACTCGCGCCAGCTGCGCAGCATCAGAATCGAACGGGCGCCTTCCAGTGCGTGGGCCTGAGCGACGAAGTTGTACTGGCCGCCGACACCGCTGAGCACCCTGCCGTCTTCCAGCTGATCGGCCACCGCCGCGCCCATCAGGGTGACGGTGAACGCGCTGTTGATAAAACGGGCATCACGGCGTTGCAGGCGCTTGAGGTCTTCCTGGCCGTACAGCTCGTTGATGTAGCTGATGGAGGTCATGTTGAATTGCGCCAGCCGTTCGGTCGGCAGTTCGCGCAGTCGTTCATAGAAACTCGCCGGCCCGAGAAAGAACCCGCCATGCACAACCACGCCGTCGGGATGTGC
Organism: Pseudomonas syringae pv. cilantro; assembly: GCF_001293775.1. Lineage (GTDB taxonomy): Bacteria > Pseudomonadota > Gammaproteobacteria > Pseudomonadales > Pseudomonadaceae > Aquipseudomonas > Aquipseudomonas syringae_P. Next base: position 204,463 of record NZ_LGLN01000081.1, on the reverse strand, counting down.
GTCCTCGTCCAGCGTGCCCATATTGGCCAGCCGTTGCAGCTCGGCATCGGCATACACCTTGCGCCGCAAAATTCCGGCGTCGGCCAGTACCAGCAGGCCGTTGACGAACATTTCGCTGCAACCGTAAAGCCCGCTGGCAAAAGGCTGAGTACCGCCTTCGCGGTCGATCAGGGTCTGCCAGTTGCTCATGTTCAGGTCGGCCAGCAGGCGGCGCCAGGTTTCGTTGTCGGCCTGGCGGGCCAGCAAGGCACCGGTCAGCGCATCGCCCATCGAGCCAATGCCGATCTGCAACGTGCCGCCATCGCGCACCAGCGTGCTGGTGTGCAGGCCGATCAGATGATCCTGATAACCCACCGGCATGTTCGGGGTGGAAAACAGTGTGCTGTGCTCGTCTTCGTCGAGCAGCAGGTCGAAGGCCTCGACGTCCAGCTCCGAGTCGCCTGGCATGTACGGCAGGTCGATGTGGACCTGGCCGAGCAGCAGAATGGTCTCCCCGGCGGCGCGTCGTTTGGCAATCATCGGCAGCAGGTCAAGGGTCACGTCGGGGTTGCAACTGAGGCTAAGCTTGCCCGGTCGCTGATCATCACGCGCCACCAGTTGGGCAATCAGGTTCAGGCCGTTGGCGTTGATGTCGCGCGCGGCGTGGCTGTAATTGCTGCTGACGTAGTCTTGCTGAGCGGGCGCGCTGTCGAGCAGGCTGCCCGGTTGCATGAAGAACTGCTGGACGCGGATGTTGGGGGGCAATTTGTCGCGACGTAGCGCGGCGAGGTAATCAAGTTCCGGGTAATCACCGAAGGTCCGCTCCAGGAAAGGCTCCAGAAAGCGCGCCTGCAAGCCTTCGCCCGGCGTGGGGCGGCCGAGTGTCAAGGCGGTATAGATCGTCAGCCGCCGCTCGGGCAACTGGCTGATGCGTTGGTACAGGGCGTTGACGAACCGGTTGGGCTTGCCGAGGCCCAGCGGCATGCCGAGATGAATGTGCTCGGGTAACTGCGCCAGAACGTGATCGACGGCTTGCTCGATGGAACAGGAATACGGCATCCCGGCTCTCCTGAATTATTATTGGATGCAGCTTGGACCGGTGACGAAGCGAAAGTGCTGCATGGATGAGTGTGTGGGTTCACTCTCATCCCCACGCTAGATCGCTCTGAGTTATATATAAATCCGCTTTTGATTCTGGCCGACGGCCATGGGAGCGAAGCATCGTCTGGTCCGCATGGCCTTCGGCGAGATTCACTCCAGCCCGGACATGCTCTGTATTACGCTCTTCAGTTCTTCATCGGTGCAATCGCCGCAGGTGCCTTTCGGGGGCATGATGCCGATGCCCTTGATCGTGCTGGCCAGCAGGCCATCAAGGCCGCCGGTTTTCTTCGCGCGTTCTTCCCACGCTGGCGTATCACCGATTTTCGGCGCGTTGAGCAGGCCCACGCTGTGGCAGGCCACGCAATGCGCGGCAATGATCTCGTCAGGGGCTCGGGCAGCCTGGGCGTTGACGGCCCAAAGCGTCAAAACGCCTGTAATGCTCAGCATCTTCCGGGTCAGTTTCACGCAGCACTCATCGCGGCAAGGTGTCAGAAATTGGCCGGCGTCGCGGCGCTGATCAGGCGCGCCGGGACGTCGAACGGGTTGCGAAAGCGATGCGGTCGGGTGCTTTCGAAATAGTAGCTGTCGCCCGCTTCGAGCACGTAGGTATCGAGCCCGACAACCAGCTCCAGCCGCCCTTCCACGAGGATGCCGGTCTCCTCACCGTCGTGAACCAGCATTTCTTCGCCGGTATCGGCACCCGGCGGGTAGGTTTCAGTGAGAAAAGCAATGGCGCGGCCCTGATGCGACTTGCCGACCAGCTTCATGGTCACTGCTCCATCGGAAATATCGATCAGCTCGCTGGCCTTGTAGACCACTTGTGCCGAATTTTCCGGCACGGTCTCTTCCGAGAAGAACTCGACCATGGACATGGGAATGCCGCTTAGCACCTTGCGCAGGGAGCTGATTGAAGGGCTCACGCTATTTTTCTCGATCATGGAAATGGTGCTGTTGGTCACACCTGCCCGCTTGGCGAGTTCGCGCTGGGACAGGCCCTTGAGCTTGCGGATCGATTGCAGCCGTTCACCCACGTCCAATGCGATATTCCCTCAGTTTTTGTCAGGTCAAGTCGGTACGAGCGCCATCATGGCAACAGCGTTCGATATTTACAACACTTCGACAAGCACCGGCACAGCGAGGGAGCAGCGGGAATGCTCGGAAATCAGTTTTCGGAATAGACTCGCGGAACGCGCCGCAGATTGCAGAATATCTGGTACGGGATGGTGCCTGCCTGCGCCGCGACGTCGCTGGCCAGCACCGCTTTGCCCCACAGTTCGACCCGGCTGCCGATGCCCGCTTGCGGCAGGTCGGTGAGGTCGACGCAGAGCATGTCCATGGACACCCGCCCGACCAGCCGGGAGCGTTGGCCGTCGATCTGCACGGGGGTTCCGGTCGGGGCGTGACGTGGATAGCCGTCGGCATAGCCCATCGCGACCACACCGATACGCGAAGGCTTGTCGGTGACGAACGTCGCCCCGTAGCCCACCGCTTCACCGGCTGGCAGGTCACGCACGCTGATGATTTTCGATTCCAGAGTCATGACCGGTTGCAGACGCTTGGCCAAGGGCTGCGCCTGATCGAACGGCGTCGCGCCATACAGCATGATGCCGGCGCGCGACCAGTCGCTGGGAATCTTCGGCCAGCCCATCACGGCAGGAGAATTCTTCAGGCTGGTCTCTGCCGCCAGGCCCTGGCAGGTCGCTTCGAACACCGCGCACTGCTCCGCGCTGGACGGGCTATTCAGCTCGTCCGCGCAGGCGAAGTGAGTCATCAGGACGATTTTCGCCACTTTGCCGGTGCTCAGCAGGCGTTGATAAGCCGCACGATATTCGGACGGATGCAGCCCGACGCGGTGCATGCCGGTGTCCAGCTTGAGCCAGACAGTCAACGGCTTGCCGGGATGCGCGCGCTCGATGGCCTCCAGTTGCCAGGTTGAGTGCACAACGGTCCACACGTCATGCTCGACGATCAGGGCCAGCTCGTCGGCCTCGAAAAAACCTTCCAGCAGCAGAATCGGTGCGCGAATACCCGCCGCACGCAGTTCGAGCGCTTCTTCGATGCAGGCCACCGCAAAGCCGTCGGCTTGCGCTTCGAGTGTTTGAGCCACACGCACTGCGCCATGCCCGTAGGCGTCGGCCTTGATCACCGCGAGGGCTTTGCCGCCGCTGCTTTCACGGGCCAGTTGATAGTTGTGGCGCAGTGCCTGGAGATCGATAAGGGCGCGGGCTGGACGCATGGTGACGTTGATCGCCTGAAGAAAATAGACAGAGGAAAGTACTCGACGCCGTGAGCAGGTCGCCGGGCACGTGTGAAGCGTTAAGGCAGTGCAGCCACCACCGACAGTTCGACCAGAATTTCCGGCTCGCACAGCTTGGCCTCGACTGTCGCCCGCGCGGGTGCAAAGCCTTTTGGCAGCCATTTGTCCCACACGCTGTTCATGCCGGCGAAGTGGGCGTCGATGTCTTTCAGGTAAATGGTGACTGACAGAATGCGCGTCTTGTCGGTGCCGGCCAGGTCGAGCAGACGCTCGATGCTGTTGAGGATCTCCTTGGTCTGCTGCTCTACGCCCGCAGTCAGGTCATCGCTGACCTGGCCCGACAGATAAACGGTGCCATTATGGACAACGACCTGACTCATGCGCTCATTGGTGAGCTGGCGCTGGATTGACATGCTTTGCATTCTCCTGGGTGTTGCCATAGCGAGAGATATCGAGACCTTCGGCACTGATTCGAGGCGTCTTGCAGGCAATCAGGTCTGCCAGCAGGCGGCCGGAGCCGCACGCCATCGTCCAGCCCAGCGTGCCGTGACCGGTATTGAGGAACAGGTTACGGAACGGTGTCGCACCTACGATCGGCGTGCCGTCGGGCGTGGTCGGACGCAACCCGGTCCAGAAACTGGCCTGGGTCAGGTCGCCGCCCTGAGGATAGAGGTCACCGACGATCATCTCCAGTGTTTCGCGTCGACGCGGATTGAGCGACAAATCGAAACCGGCGATTTCCGCCATGCCGCCGACCCGGATACGGTTGTCGAAACGGGTAATGGCGACCTTGTAGGTTTCATCGAGAATGGTCGACGTCGGCGCCATGTCAGGGTTAGTGATCGGCACGGTCAGCGAGTAGCCCTTGAGCGGGTACACCGGGGCCTTGATACCCAGCGGCTTGAGCAGCTGTGGCGAGTAACTGCCGAGCGCCAGCACGTAGCGGTCGGCTGTTTCCAGCTTGCCATCGATCCACACGCCATTGATGCGGTCGCCAGCGTGGTCGAGGCGCTCGATGTTCTGCCCGTAACGGAATTCGACGCCCAGCGCGATTGCCATCTCGGCCAGCCGGGTGGTGAACAGCTGGCAGTCGCCGGTCTGGTCATTGGGCAGGCGCAGTGCGCCGCTGAGGATGCCGGTAACACCGGCCAGTGCGGGTTCGACCCGGGCGATGCCTTCGCGATCCAGCAATTGATAAGGGACGCCCGACTGCTCCAGCACGGCAATGTCCTTGGCGGCATTGTCCAGTTGCGCCTGGGTGCGAAACAGCTGAGTGGTGCCCAGGCTGCGGCCTTCGTAGGCGATGCCGGTTTCGATGCGCAGCTCGTCAAGGCAGTCGCGGCTGTATTCGGACAGTCGCACCATGCGCTCTTTGTTGACGGCATAACGGCTGGCCGTGCAGTTGCGCAGCATTTGCGCCATCCACAGGTACTGATCGATATCCGTTGTGGCCTTGATCGCCAGCGGAGAGTGGCGCTGCAACAGCCACTTTATCGCTTTGAGCGGCACACCCGGCGCGGCCCATGGCGAGGCATAGCCCGGCGAGACCTGGCCGGCATTGGCAAAGCTGGTTTCCATGCCCGCCGCAGGCTGGCGATCCACCACAGTCACCTGGAAGCCGGCACGCGCCAGATAGTACGCACTGGTTGTACCGATCACACCACTACCAAGGACCAGAACACGCATGTCGACGACCTCATCGCGGATATCCGCTGATATTTCTGAGTTTTAAGCAAGGATGTGCGCAGTATATTGAGCAGCAGGCAGTGCTTCTCACTGTATAAACGTCTATATTTAGCGTTTATTCACGGCCAATAACGCTTTGCCAGAGGGGAATTTACCCGTGCGCACTCAACACCAGTCAAACCGCGAGCTGGACAAGATCGACCGCAACATCCTGCGCATTCTTCAGGCGGACGGGCGCATCTCGTTCACCGAGCTCGGCGAGCGGGTTGGCCTCTCGACCACACCCTGCACGGAACGGGTCCGCAGGCTGGAGCGCGAGGGGATCATCATGGGTTATAACGCCCGCCTGAACCCGCAAAGCCTCAAGGCCAGCCTGCTGGTGTTCGTGGAAATCAGCCTGGATTACAAGTCCGGTGACACCTTCGAAGAGTTTCGCCGCGCGGTGTTGAAGCTGCCACATGTGCTGGAGTGCCATCTGGTGTCCGGCGACTTCGACTATCTGGTCAAGGCGCGTATTTCCGAGATGGCGTCCTACCGCAAGCTGCTGGGCGATATCCTGCTCAAGCTGCCGCACGTGCGCGAATCGAAAAGCTATATCGTGATGGAAGAAGTGAAAGAGAGCCTGAACCTGCCGATTGCCGACTGACGCTGGCAGTTACACCAGCACTTGCCGGGTCGATGCCATGTACTCGTGTATCTGCTTCTCGACCCGAGGGTGAATCAGCTCGACCGGACGTCGGCCATTGGGGCACGGCAGGCTGGCGCTGGTGCCGAACAGGCGGCAAATCAGCGGACGTTCTTCATACACCGTGCAGCCTTGCGGGCCGAGGTGCACGCAGTTGAGTTCGTCCAGCGCGGCGTCCTGCTCGGCAGCGGTCTTGCGTGGCAGACGTGACATTTCTTCGGGCGATGTCGTAACCGGGCCGCAGCAGTCATGACAGCCAGGCACGCACTCGAACGAGGGAATCTGACGTCGCAAATCGAGGACTTTCTGACGGTTGCAGCTCATTGAATAGACCACCCGGACGCAATGCCGGGAGTTTGCCTCAGTTGGCAGCGGCATGACAGCGGCTTATCCTCCAGACCACTCAGACACCGCCAACAGGAAAAATCCATGAACGCCCGCGTTCAGCAGCCAGCCCGTCACGATCAGCACACCGCCTCCTATTACGCCGCCAGCAGCCATCCGCAACCGGATCGCCCTGCACTGCAAGGCGAATTGAACGTCGATGTGTGCATCGTGGGCGGTGGATTTTCCGGGCTCAACACCGCCATCGAACTGGCCGAGCGCGGCTTTAGCGTTGCACTGCTGGAAGCGCGCAAGATCGGCTGGGGGGCCAGCGGGCGCAATGGCGGGCAGTTGATTCGCGGTGTCGGGCATGGTGTCGAACAGTTCGCCAATGTCATCGGCACTGACGGCGTGCGTCAGCTCAAGCTGCTGGGCATCGAAGCGGTGGAGATTGTCCGCCAGCGCATCGAACGGCATGGCATCGATTGCGACCTGAAATGGGGTTATTGCGATCTGGCCAACAAACCGCGTGACCTGACCAGCCTCGCCGAGGATGCGGATGAGCTGCGCAGCCTGGGTTATCGCCACGCGCTGAAACTGGTGCCGCCCGATCAGATGCGCAGTGTGGTGGGTTCTGAACGCTACGTTGGCGGGCTGATCGACATGGGCTCCGGGCATCTGCATCCGTTGAATCTGGCGCTGGGCGAGGCGGCTGTCGCGCAATCACTGGGCGTGCAGCTGTTCGAGCACTCTGCCGCGACGCGCATTGATTACGGCCCGCAGGCCAAAGTGCATACGGCACAAGGCTCGGTATCGGCAAAAACGCTGGTGCTGGGCTGCAATGCCTACCTGAATGAACTGAACCCGGAAATCAGCGGCAAGGTGCTTCCCGCAGGCAGTTACATCATTGCGACCGAACCGCTGAGTGAGGCGCAGGCCAGCGAGTTGCTGCCGCAGGACATGGCGGTCTGCGACCAGCGCGTGACCGTGGATTACTACCGGCTGTCCGCTGACCGCCGCTTGTTGTTCGGCGGGGCCTGTCATTATTCCGGGCGTGACCCGAAAGACATTGCGGCGTATATGCGGCCGAAGATGCTGGAGGTATTTCCGCAACTGGCCGGCGTGAAGATCGATTATCAGTGGGGTGGAATGATCGGCATCGGTGCCAATCGCCTGCCGCAGATCGGCCGACTCAAGCAGCATCCGAACGTGTTCTACGCACAGGCTTACTCGGGGCACGGCCTGAACGCCACGCATCTGGCCGGTCGCTTGCTGGCCGAAGCCATCGCCGGGCAACACAGCGATGGCTTCGAACTGTTCGCCAACGTGCCGCACATGACCTTCCCCGGCGGCAAGCATCTGCGTTCGCCACTACTGGCGCTGGGCATGCTCTGGCACCGCTTGAAAGAGCTGCGCTGAACGCTTACGTCCTCCAGAACGGCTTCATGGCCTCGGCTCTGGCCTGCTGGAAGTCGAGACCTATGTCGCGCAGTTGATCGTCAGTCAGATCCAGCAACGTGCGGCGCGATGTCCAGCGGTGACGGTACAGCGCCCAGCGACTCATTTCCTTCAGCGCATCAGCTTGCTCGGGACGTACCGTCCTGAGCATGACGGGCCGATATTCATTCAATTCCTGACGGTGAAGCGCTAGGCGTACATCGCTGAACCCGTTCATTTACGGTTCCCTCATCCTGGGTGGGTGTGACCCCATAATGGGACGGAACGCAAAACCATTACAGATTCAAAAATATTTTATATTTTCCATACAGTGAGTGTGAATGCTCGACTGAATGCTATATTTTTGCTGTGTCTGTATGGTTTTGTAGTCCGTAAAAATAAAGAGTACGCCATGACGCTCTACGTCAATCTTGCCGAGCTGCTCGGCTCGCGCATCGAAAACGGCTTTTACCGTCCCGGCGACCGTCTGCCTTCCGTGCGCGCCTTGAGCGTGGAGCATGGTGTCAGCCTGAGTACCGTGCAGCAGGCCTATCGGGTGCTGGAAGACAACGGGCTGGCCTCGCCGAAACCCAAATCCGGGTATTTCGTGTCCGTCAGCAAGCGAGCACCGGCGTTGCCCGCCGTAGGGCGGCCGGTGCAGCGGCCTGTGGATATCTCGCAATGGGATCAGGTGCTGGATCTGATTCGGGTTGCGCCCCGCGATGCCGTGACCCAGTTGGGGCGCGGCATGCCGGACGTCACCAGTCCTACGCTGAAACCGCTGATGCGCGCGCTGGGGCAGCTAAGTCGCCATCAGGACATGCCGGGTCTGTATTACGACAACATCTACGGCGTGCCGCGACTGCGCGAGCAGATCGCCCGCCTGATGCTCGATTCGGGCTGCAACCTGACCGCCAATGACCTGATCATCACGACCGGCTGCCACGAAGCGCTATCGGCCAGTATTCGTGCCCTCTGCCAGCCGGGTGACATCGTGGCGGTGGATTCACCGAGCTTCTTTGGCGCCATGCAGACCCTCAAGGGCGTCGGCATGAAAGCCATGGAAATTCCGACCGACCCTCTGACCGGCATCAGCCTCGAGGCGCTGGAGCTGGCCCTTGAACAGTGGCCGATCAAGGTCATCCAGCTCACGCCCAACTGCAACAATCCGCTGGGTTACATCATGCCCGAAGCCCGCAAGCGCGCGTTGCTGAGCCTGGCGCAACGCTTTGACGTGGCGATCATCGAGGATGATGTGTATGGCGATCTGGCCTACAACTACCCTCGCCCGCGCACCATCAAGTCCTTTGACGAGGACGGTCGCGTGCTGCTGTGCAGTTCATTTTCCAAGACGCTGGCGCCCGGTTTGCGCGTTGGCTGGGTAGCGCCGGGCCGTTATCTGGAGCAGGTGCTGCACATGAAATACATCGGCACCGGCTCGACGGCGCCGCAGCCGCAACTGGCAATCGCCGATTTTCTCGAAGGCGGTCATTACGAGCCGCACGTCCGGCGGATGCGCACGCAATACCAGCGCAGTCGCGATCAGATCATCGACTGGGTGATGCGTTACTTTCCCGAAGGCACCCGCGCCAGTCGCCCGCAAGGCGCTTTCCTGCTGTGGGTGGAACTGGCCGAAGACTTCGATAGCCAGCGCCTGAATCGCGTCTTGCTGGACAAGGGTGTGCAGGTCGCGGTGGGCAGTATTTTTTCGGCGTCGGGCAAGTACCGAAACTGCCTGCGCATGAACTATGCGTCGAAACCCACGCGGGAAATCGAGAGCGCAGTTCGCATCGTGGGCGAGACCATTGCGTCACTGATTGCGCAAACTGACTGAGCCTGGCAAATCTTTCCCGGTTTTGCGGGTCATATCGCCAAGTCGAGTCCAGACGCGGAAATCAATGTGAACACTTCATGGGCCTTGCCCTTTTGCTTGCTGGTTGCCTTGTGCGTCAGCGGTTGCGCACATCAGCAAATCGCCAGCGAGCCAAGCCAGGCCATGCCGCCCTCGGGCTCGGCGTTCGGCCGTTCGATCCAGACCATGGCGATGCCGCACGAGGGGCGCTCGGGTTTTCGCTTGCTGCCCGACAGCAGCGACGCATTCAAGGCGCGCGCCGAACTGATCCGCAACGCCAAAAGCAGCCTCGACCTGCAGTACTACATCGTCCATGACGGCTTGAGTACGCGCGCGCTGATTGACGAGTTGCTCAAGGCTGCTGACCGTGGCGTTCGCGTGCGCATCCTGCTGGACGACACCACCAGCGACGGGCTGGATCAGGCGATTGCCACGCTGGCGGCGCATCCGGACATCGAGATTCGGCTGTTCAACCCGCAGAACCTCGGGCGTGAGACCGGCATCACACGCAGCCTGGGGCGCTTGATGAACCTGTCGCGTCAGCACCGGCGTATGCACAACAAGCTGTGGCTGGCCGACAGCAGCGTCGCGATCGTTGGTGGACGCAACCTGGGTGATGAGTATTTCGATGCCGAGCCGAACCTGAATTTCACCGATATCGACATGCTGAGCGTCGGGCCGGTCGCCGAACAGTTGGGGCACAGTTTCGATCAGTACTGGAACAGCACGCTCAGCAAGCCGATCGGCGACTTCATGTATTTCCTGCCGGACCGCAAGGACCTGGCGGAGGCCCGCAAGAAACTGGACGATTCACTGGAACAGGCGCATCAACAGCACAAGGCCCTTTATGAGCGGCTGATGGCCTACAAGACGCAGCCACGCATGAAAACCTGGCTCAACGAGCTGGTCTGGGCGTACAACCAGGCGCTGTGGGATGCGCCGACCAAAGTGCTGGCGCAGGGCGAGCCTGATCCGCATTTGTTGCTCACCACGCAGCTGGCGCCTGAGTTGTTGAGCACGCGCAAGGAGTTGATGCTGATCTCCGCCTACTTCGTGCCGGGTCAGGAAGGTTTGCTGTACCTGACGGGGCGTGCCGATGCCGGCGTCAAGGTCAGCCTGCTGACCAACTCGCTGGAGGCCACCGATGTGCCCGCTGTGCATGGCGGTTATGCGCCGTATCGCAAGGCGCTGCTGGAGCACGGGGTAAAGCTGTTCGAGCTGCGCCGCCAGCCTGGCGATACCGAAACCATGCGCAGCAATGGTCCGCATTTGTTCAAGAAGAGTGATTCGCTGGTCAGCTCCGAATCCAGTCTGCACAGCAAGGCGATGATCTTTGATCGGCAGAAAGTCTTCGTTGGCTCATTCAATTTCGACCCGCGTTCGGTGCTGTGGAACACTGAAGTCGGGGTGCTGGTCGACAGTCCGCAACTGGCCGAAGAACTGCGTGGGTTGACCTTGCAGGGCATGGCGCCATCGCTCACATATGAGGCGCGTCTGGAAGACGGCAAGGTGGTGTGGGTGACCGAGGACAACGGCCAGCTCCACACCTTGCACACCGAGCCGGGCGACCTGTGGCGGCGCTTCAACGCATGGATGAGCCGCGCCATCGGCCTTGAGCGGATGCTTTAAGCAGGCGCTGCCGGTGCTCCGAAAGCGTCGCGCCGCCTGATCAGTATCAGCAGACCGAACGCGCCTGCCGCCATCAGCAGCGGCAAGGCTTCTCCACTGACCCATTGGCTGCCCGCACCTGCCGCCAAAGGCCCGATCAGACAGCCAATGCCCCAGAGCTGGGCGACGTGCGCGTTGGCGCGAACCAGTGCGTCGTCGCGGTAGCGCTCACCGATAAGGATCAACGACAGGGTGAACAGCCCGCCGGCGCTGGCACCAAACACAGTCCATAGCGGCCAGATCAGAACGGTATCGATCAGCAGCGGCACCAGCAGACTGGACGCCAGCAGCAATGACGCGCAGCCGGTGAACATTGCGCGTCGCGAGATGCGGTCTGCGAGCATGCCGATCGGCAGTTGCAGCAACGCATCGCCAACCACCACGACGCTGACCATGATCAGGGCGATTTCCGGCGTGAAGCCGTGGCCTATGCAGTACAGCGGCAGCAGCGTCAGGATCAGCGCCTCGAAGGCCGCGAACAGCGCCACCGCCCAGGCGATGGCGGGCATGCCGCGACAGAAGCCGAACAGGTCGGTGAAGGTGACGTTGCAGGACTCGGTCGACGGTGCGCCGGTTCTTCCCAGCAGCAGAAAAGGCGAGCCGACCAGCAGTAGCACGCCGATCCAGAAGCCGTAGTCAGCCTGGGTGCCGATGACGCCCAGCAGCAACGGGCCCGCCAGTTGGCTCAGTGCATACGTGCTGCCATACAGTGCGACCAGTCGCCCGCGCAGGCGCTCGATCACCAACTGGTTGATCCAGCTTTCACCCAGCACGAAGACGATGGTCAGAATCACGCCGAGCGTCAGGCGCAGGATCAGCCAGATCCCGTAATACGGCAACAGCGCCAGCGCGCCCACCGACACAGCCCCGCCCCACAGGCACAGACGCATCAGGTTGGCAGTGCCGAAGCGCGCCGCCAGACGACTGGCCAGCGCCGCACCCACCAACACACCTACGGCGGGCATCGCCGCCATGATGCCGATGGCAAATGAGCCGTAGCCCCAGCCTGCCAGACGCAATGAAACCAGCGGCATGCTGACGCCCATTGCCAGACCGACGCCCAATACCGACGCCAGCACGGCAAAATAGGTACCCCAACGCATTTTGAATGCTCCTGCAACTCGTTTGCTTATCTACCCGGCGCTACGCAATCAAGAGCTGACGCAGAGCGTCCAGAACGGCATGCCCACGCGGAGCATGGCAGCGAGAGGTCAGGTGTTCCGCTTTCCGGCTTTACAACTTGATCCAGGTGGATTTCAGTTCGGTGTACTTGTCGAACGCATGCAGCGACTTGTCGCGGCCATTGCCTGACTGTTTGAAGCCGCCAAACGGCGCGGTCATGTCGCCGCCGTCGTACTGGTTGACCCAGACGCTACCTGCGCGCAATGCCTTGGCGGTCAGGTGGGCCTTGGAGATGTTCGCGGTCCATACCGCGGCGGCCAGGCCGTACGGGGTGTCGTTGGCGATCCGGATCGCTTCTTCGGCGCTGTCGAACGTCAGCACCGAAAGTACCGGGCCGAAGATTTCTTCCTGAGCGATCCTCATGGCGTTGTTCACGCCGTCGAAAATCGTCGGCTCAACATAAGTCCCGCCCGTTTCCTGCAAGATGCGCTTGCCGCCTGCAACCAGTTTGGCGCCATCGGTGTGACCCGCTTCGATATAAGACAGCACGGTGTCCATCTGCTGGGTATCGACCAGTGCGCCGACATTGGTCGCCGGGTCCAGCGGGTTGCCGGGTTTCCAGGTGCTCAGCGCCTCGATCACCATGGGCAGGAAGCGATCCTTGATGGAGCGTTCGACCAGCAGGCGCGAACCCGCAGTGCACACTTCGCCCTGGTTGAACGCAATCGCGCTGGCCGCCGAGTTGGCCGCGGCCTGCAAGTCCGGCGCGTCGGCAAACACGATGTTCGGGCTTTTGCCGCCGGCTTCGAGCCAGACGCGCTTCATGTTCGATTCGCCCGAGTAAATCATCAATTGCTTGGCGATTTTCGTTGAGCCAGTGAACACCAGGGTATCGACGTCCATATGCAACGCCAGCGCCTTGCCGACGGTATGGCCATAGCCCGGCAATACGTTGAGTACGCCTGCCGGAATGCCCGCTTCGATGGCCAGCTGCGCAACGCGAACGGCGGTCAGCGGAGATTTTTCCGACGGTTTGAGGATCACCGAGTTGCCTGTGGATAACGCAGGGCCAAGTTTCCAGCAGGCCATCATCAGCGGGAAATTCCACGGCACAATGGCGGCGACGACGCCGACCGGCTCGCGCGTCACCAGGCCCAGCTGGTCGTGGGGCGTTGCGGCAACTTCGTCATACAGCTTGTCGATGGCCTCGCCGCTCCAGCTCAAGGCTCTGGCGGCGCCGGGTATGTCGACACCGAGCGAATCGCTGATCGGCTTGCCCATGTCCAGCGTCTCGAGCAGGGCCAGCTCTTCAGCATTCTGCTCAAGCAGCCCCGCGAAACGGATCATGATGGCCTTGCGTTTGGCCGGAGCCAGCCGTGACCAGGCGCCCGAGTCAAAGGTGCTGCGGGCACTCTCCACGGCGCGCTGGGCATCGGCAATGTCGCAACTGGCGACCTTGGCGAGCAGGCGGCCATCGACCGGGCTGATGCAGTCGAATGTTTCACCGGAGGCGGGAGCGGTGTACTCACCTTGAATGAAGGCGCGGCCTTCAATCTTCAAATCCCGGGCGCGTTGTTCCCAGTCAGTGCGAGTCAGGGTGGTCATCGGCAGTCCTCCTTTTGAGTGTTGGCGTGTCATGATGGATTACAGACACAATCCTGAGTTTCAGGCCAGGCAATACCCTAAACCAGCGATCAGGCAAAACCAATATTTTTGACAGAAATAGCTGTTTTCGCGCTTTTTTGTTGATTTTATTAAACGGCCGGTGTTCGCAGCCGAGGCACTATTGCCTGGTTTGTTCGTCAAATCGTCAACGTGTTCAAAACAAGGGGGTCATCATGGGTATCGCAAGCATCGTCGACTTCAGCGAAGCCAGCACCAGCGCCGAACATTACCGTCCTGCGCCGGAGAAGGTCTTCAAGGGCGATCCGGCTCAGACCATCTACAACCACTACAACAGTCCCTGCGGCCAGATGAGCGCGGGCGTCTGGAATGGCGAGCCCGGTCAGTGGCAGGTGAATTACACCGAGCACGAATACTGCGAAATCGTCCAGGGCGTCAGCGTGCTGCGCGACGAGCAAGGTAACGCCAAAACCCTGCGCTCGGGTGACCGCTTCGTGATTCCGTCAGGCTTCAAGGGCACATGGGAAGTACTGGAAACATGCCGCAAGATTTATGTGGTGTTCGAGGCTGCTGCATATAAATAAGTACTGCGTCACACCGGGTCTTCTGGGTCATTCTGAGCGCGTCCAGTGAGGACATTCACTCAAAAAAGGATTTTGAAAATGACCAACGAAGTTATCGCCCAAGCGCTTCAGCACCTTGTAGGCAGCCGATATGTACCTGGCGTCAAAGCCTACATCAGCGAAATTACCGGTTTTCAGAAGGTCATCGGCCCTGGCGACACTGCTACCCACGACTTCAACCCGAACCGGCTGCATGTCAATGTCGACAAGGCCGGTCTGGTGTCCGGCTTCAGCTTCGGCTGATCAGGCGGGCGGATCTTCGTTGCCCGACTGCAGTTTTCATGCTTGAAACGCCCGGCGCATCGCGTCGGGCGTTTTGCTGCCTGGATACTGCTGGCAGCTACGCCAGAAACGCAGGCACAAAAAAACCCGCCAGAAGGCGGGTTTTTTTGTAGCTGACAGAATCAATTACTTGATTTTGCCTTCTTTGTAGATCACGTGCTTGCGTACAACCGGATCGAATTTTTTGATTTCGATTTTATCCGGGGTAGTACGTTTGTTCTTGTCGGTGGTGTAGAAATGGCCTGTACCAGCGCTCGACACCAAACGGATCAATTCACGCATGATTCTCTCCCTTAAATTTTGCCGTCGCGACGCAGTTCAGCGAGCACAACTTCAATGCCACGCTTGTCGATGATACGCATGCCTTTAGCAGATACGCGCAGACGAACAAAACGCTTCTCGCCTTCAACCCAGAAGCGGTGATGCTGCAGGTTTGGCAGGAAACGACGACGGGTTTTGTTGTTTGCGTGGGAAATGTTATTCCCAGTCACCGGACCCTTACCGGTAACTTGACATACTCTCGACATGCCTCAGCCCTCTAAAACCACATGCCCAACCCGGCATGGGTTGGCCGCTTAATCTCTCAGTCATTTGGCGCCAGGCGCCGCGTTTCTTTAAGGGTCTTACCGGCTACACCTACAGTGAAGGAACCGGGCCCCTAGAAAAGAGCGCTGCTTTATACCAGAAACCCTGTGGTGCAACAACAGGCAAAGCACTTTAGTACAACGGAGCAGCCCTCGCATTGCTGCGCGCTCAAGCATTGGCGGGGGCGCTGGCAAGCCGACCGCTCGTCGCGCCATGAAGATTGTTCTGCGTCAGCACATAGTCTAGGGTAAGTCCTTCACCAGACTGCACCGGCAGATGGGCCCCTTTCTGAACAGGAAATAACGCCATGCGTCTAGCTGCACTCCCTTTTTTGCTGGTTCCGCTGTTGCTTCCGATTGCAGCCCGGGCGACCAGCCTCGCGGTCTGCACCGAAGCCAGCCCTGAAGGTTTCGACGTTGTGCAGTACAACTCGCTGACCACCACCAACGCGTCGGCAGACGTCTTGATGAATCGCCTTGTGGACTTCGATGCCGAAAGCGGCAAGCTGGTGCCGAGCCTGGCGGAAAGCTGGACCGTGTCGGCCGACGGCCTGACGTACGATTTCAAATTGCGCTCCGGAGTGAAATTCCATACCACGGACTACTTCACACCGACTCGCGAACTGACGGCAGATGACGTGCTGTTCAGCTTCCAGCGCATGCTCGACCCGCAGAACCCGTGGCACAAAGTCGCCCAAAGCGGCTTCCCGCACGCGCAGTCCATGCAGTTGCCTGCGCTGATCAAGCATATTGAAGCGCCTGACCCGCACTCCGTGCGTTTTACGCTCGATCGCGCCGACTCGACTTTTCTTGCGACGCTGAGCATGGGTTTTGCCTCGATCTACTCGGCTGAATACACCGCGCAATTGCTGAAAGCGGGCACCCCGGAAAAGCTCAACAGCCAGCCCATCGGCACCGGGCCGTTTGTGTTCAAGCGTTTCCAGAAAGATGCCGTGGTGCGCTACGAAGCGTTCAAGGACTACTTCGCTGGCAAGTCTGATGTCGACACGCTGGTGTATGCCATTACGCCAGACGCCAATGTGCGTTTGCAGAAGATCCGCCAGAACGAATGCCAGATCGCCCTTTCCCCCAAGCCGCTGGATATTCAGGCGGCCAGCAAGGACAACTCGCTCAAAGTCGAGAAAACCGAAGCGTTCATGACCGCGTTTGTTGCGATCAACAGTCAGCATCCGCCGTTCGACAAGCCGGAGGTGCGCCAGGCGCTCAACCTGGCCTTCGACAAGGACAATTACCTGAAAGCGGTTTTTGAAGGCGCCGCTGTAGCGGCCAGCGGTATTTATCCGCCGAAAACCTGGAGCTATGCCAAAGACCTTCCGGGGTATAAACATGATGTTGCCAAGGCCAAAGCATTGCTGGCCAAGGCCGGAGTAAAAGAGGGTTTCAAGACCACCCTATGGACGCGGCCTTCCGGCAGCCTGCTGAATCCGAACCCGGCCCTGGGCGCCCAGTTATTGCAGGCTGACCTGAAACAGATCGGTATCAACGCCGAGATCAAGGTGATCGAATGGGGCGAACTGATTCGGCGCGCCAAGGCCGGTGAGCATGATCTGTTGTTCATGGGCTGGGCAGGCGACAACGGTGATCCGGATAACTTCCTGACCCCGCAGTTCTCCTGCGCGGCCGAAAAATCAGGCACCAACTTCGCCCGTTATTGCGACAAGACGCTG
This sequence comes from Pseudomonas syringae pv. cilantro, assembly GCF_001293775.1. Classification (GTDB taxonomy): domain Bacteria; phylum Pseudomonadota; class Gammaproteobacteria; order Pseudomonadales; family Pseudomonadaceae; genus Aquipseudomonas; species Aquipseudomonas syringae_P. Next base: position 187,552 of record NZ_LGLN01000081.1, on the reverse strand, counting down.
GACAAGCTGATCACCGACGGCAAATCCACCAGCGATCAGGCGGCGCGCAGCGAGCTTTATCACCAGGCCCAGCAACAGATCCAGCAACAGGCACTGTGGATTCCCCTCGCCCATCCGACTGCTGCAGCGTTGGTCCGCAAGGACGTAACGGGGTATCAGGTCAGCCCGTTCGGGCGGCAGGATTTTTACAAGGTGCAGGTGAAGTAAGTCGCGGGTTTGCATCTTTACGATGCGCGCGCCTCTTCGCGGACAAGTCCGCTCCCACAAAGTCCCGGAGCGGACGGGCGACGCTTCGCTTGTCCGTGAAGAGGCCGGCACGAAATCTATTGACTCCTGTGGGAGCGGACTTGTCCGCGAAGGGGCCCCTACAATCGCCGAAAATGCAGTGTTCGCCGCCGCCCGAGCCCTCCCTCCCGCACTCCTCGGCAATCAAGGCCCTACATCAATCCCTTCTCCACCATCGACAGCGGCTCGCCGTCGCCGATGATCACGTGGTCCAGCACCTGCACGTCGATGAGCATCAGCGCCTCCTTGAGGCGCTTGGTCAGGTCGATGTCCGAGCGGCTGGGCGTGGTGATGCCCGAAGGATGGTTGTGGCAGAGAATCAGGCTGGCGGCATTGTGCGCCATGGCGCGTTTTACCACCTGGCGCGGGTGCACATAGGCGGCATTGATCGTCCCGTGAAACAGTATTTCGAAGGTTATGGCCCGGTGCTTGGAGTCCAGAAAAAGGCAGCCGAACACCTCGTGGGGTTCGTGCCGAAGCAGCGCCTTGAGGTAGCTGCGTACCTGAGCCGGATTTTCCATCGCTGAATCCCTGCGCAAGGACTCGGCCATGTGCCGACGGGCCATTTCCATTACCGCTTGTAACTGAGCGAACTTTGCAGGCCCCAGACCCAACTGAGAGGTAAACGCAGACAGGTCTGCGTCCAGTAATGGCCTGAGCCCGCCGAATTGATTCAGAAGATGACGCGCGAGGTCGACAGCGCTTTTTCCGGCCACCCCGGTACGTAAAAAAATAGCCAGCAACTCGGCGTCGGAAAGCCCCTTTGCCCCCATCTCCAACAAGCGTTCCCGTGGGCGTTCGGCCGCGGGCCAACTGCGAATACTCATAGCACCTCCATGTGATTGGGCACCGCTGTCCCGCTGCGGTCGCTGTGCTATCTTAGCCCATCTTTTTTGCGCGACGATCTGGCCTGGGGAGGCGTCAAGTCGCGTAATTCACTCGATCAAAAAGGCAGGTCTATGCAGCGGCTGTATCGAAAACGCATCGTTCTGGGCGTCGGCGGCGGCATCGCGGCCTACAAGAGCGCCGAGCTGGTCCGTCGTCTGCGCGATCAGGGCGCTGAAGTGCGTGTGGTGATGACCAAAGGCGGCGCGGAGTTCATCACGCCGCTGACCATGCAGGCGCTGTCCGGGCATCCGGTGCATCTGGACCTTCTCGACCCGGCCGCCGAAGCTGCGATGGGGCATATCGAACTGGCCAAATGGGCCGACCTGATCCTGATCGCGCCCGCCACCGCCGACCTGATCGCGCGCCTTGCTCAAGGTGTCGCGAACGACCTGCTGACCACCATTGTGCTGGCCACCGAAGCGACCGTCGCGATCGCCCCGGCGATGAATCAGGCGATGTGGCGCGATGCGTCCGTGCAGGCCAATACCCGCCTGCTCGAAGAGCGCGACTTCCGGGTGTTCGGCCCGGCCTCCGGCAGTCAGGCCTGTGGCGATGTCGGCTTCGGGCGCATGCTGGAAGCCAACGATCTGGCCCAGTGCGCCGCCGATTGCTTCCAGCGTCACAGCCTGACCGGCAAGCATGTCCTGATCACCGCAGGCCCGACTCAGGAAAACATCGACCCGGTGCGCTACATCACTAACCACAGCTCCGGCAAAATGGGCTTTGCCCTGGCCGAGGCAGCGGTCGAAGCCGGTGCCCGCGTCACGCTGATCACCGGGCCGGTCAACCTGCCGACGCCGGATCGCGTCTCGCGCATCGACGTAGTCAGCGCTCGCGATATGTTGGCGGCGTGTGAAGCGGCGATCCCGTGCGACCTGTTCATCGCATCGGCAGCGGTGGCCGACTACCGTCCGGAAGTTGTCGCCCCGCACAAATTGAAGAAAGATCCTGCAAGCGGTGATGGCTTGCTGCTGCAGATGGTCCGTAACCCGGATATTCTGGCCACCATCGCCACCCGCCCCGATCGCCCGTTCAGCGTCGGCTTCGCTGCCGAGACCGAACACCTGCTCGACTACGCTGCACGCAAGCTCAAGGACAAGAACCTCGACCTGATCGTCGCCAACGATGTGGCCAACCCCAGCATCGGCTTCAATAGCGAAGAGAACGCTTGCAGCGTGATCGACCGGGCGTTGCACGCAACGTTTTTTGCCCAGACCAGCAAGGCCAAGATTGCTCGCCAGCTGATCACTTTTATCGCCGACCGCATGACTCAGGTTTAATTACGAATGCACGCTCTACAAGCCAAGATCCTCGACCCTCGCATTGGCAACGAATTTCCGCTCCCGGCCTACGCCACTGTCGGTTCAGCCGGCCTCGACCTGCGCGCCATGCTCAAGGAAGATACCGTTCTCGAGCCGGGTCAGACCCTGCTGATCCCTACCGGTCTGTCGATCTACATTGGCGATCCGGGCCTAGCCGCCCTGATCCTGCCGCGCTCCGGCCTGGGTCATAAGCACGGCATCGTGCTGGGCAACCTGGTTGGCCTGATCGACTCGGATTATCAGGGCGAATTGATGGTGTCCTGCTGGAACCGTGGCCAGACCGCCTTCAACATTGCAGTCGGCGAACGCATGGCCCAGTTGGTGCTGGTGCCGGTGGTGCAGGCGCACTTCGAACTGGTTGAGGCTTTCGACGAAAGCCAGCGCGGCGCAGGCGGCTTCGGTCATTCCGGAAGCCATTGATCGTCAATTGACCATTTCGGGGTCAGTCTCAGGGAGAGGTCGGTGAAAGGCAGTCAGCACAGCGCTTCGAAGCAAGCCACACCGGCCGAGCACTCACCTCCGGCCGCGAACCTCCATGCTTTGGCTCCGGGTCTTGTGCCTGCGGTCATCGGCCTGATCCTCGCTGCGGCCATAGTCTGGGTCGCGCTGATGACCGGCCCGCAGCAGCACAGTCAGCTTGCTCACGCCTGGGGCGGCAGTCAGGCGGCTGCAGTCAGTGTGGCGCTGCGGCAGATCAACGCTGACACTCAGGCTGCCGCCGCTGGCGCAGCACTGGTTCAGGCGTTGCAGGAAAACACTGCGACGGCATTGGCGGCTGCACAGGCGGGGCTTACCCAATGGAGCGGTCTGGCTGGCGCTCGGCTGCTCCCCCAGGGGCTGGCCGATGTCGATCAGCAAGGCGCGCTGCCGGTCAGCTTTGCGACGCTGGATATGCTGAACAAGGCCGCGCAAGGCGAAATCGTTGCCCCCGAGGCCCGCAAGGTCGGCGAGCGCTGGTTGATCTACAGTGTCGCGCCGGTGCGTGCGGGCGCAACCCAGCCGGTCTTGGGCACGTTATTGCTGGCATTCGACATGCAGCGCCTGCTCGGTGCCGTGCCTGCGCTTCCCGCTGAAGCCGGGCAGATTATCCTCAGTCAGCAGTTTGGCAATGCGCCTGCTCAGGTCTTTCTGCAACGCGGCCAGGCCGGCGATAGCGAGCGGCAGAGCTTCGATACGGGCTATGCCGGCTGGAAACTCGAGTTTACGTCCGGTCCGGCGCTGGAAAATTCACCACCCGTCCTGCTCCTGTTGCTGGCGTTTCTCATCGCTGCAGCGGGCGTATTGCTTGGCCTTCATCTTCATGAGCGGGCCTTGCAGCGGCGCATTTGTGCGGACGCGCGACAGCTGGATCAGCTGCTTCAAGAACTCTCGCGCGGAAAAGCCGTCAAACCCTTCGGTTTGAGCCTCCCGGCACTCAATGGTCTGGCTCAGGCACTTGCTCGTGTTTCGCTTCGCAGTCAGCCGCATGCAGTTTCTGCCTTGGCGTCGGGCGAACGGCACGGTGCAGATATTACCGAAGGCAGTGCTTCGCCCACAGTCGCTGCACCGCGCACCGACTGGACCGATCCGCTGTTCCAAGATACCGATATTCTAGATATCGACCTTCTCGACGAAAACCAGGACTTCCTGAGATCGGAGCATCCCCTCGTTATGAACAGCCCAGCATCCGTGGCACCCCAACTTCCCGAGACTATTTTCCGCGCTTACGACATCCGTGGTGTCGTCGGGGATACGCTCAGCGCCGAAACGGCCTACTGGATCGGTCGTGCGATCGGCTCCGAAAGCCTGGCGCAGAACGAGCCTAACGTCAGTGTTGGCCGCGATGGTCGCCTGTCCGGCCCGGAGCTGGTGCAGCAACTGATTCAAGGTCTGCACGACAGTGGTTGCCATGTCAGCGACGTCGGCCTGGTGCCGACGCCTGCCCTGTATTACGCCGCCAACGTGCTGGCGGGCAAGACCGGCGTGATGTTGACCGGCAGCCACAACCCGAAAGACTACAACGGTTTCAAGATCGTCATCGCCGGCGACACCCTCGCCAACGAACAGATCCAGGCGCTGCACGAGCGCATCAAGACCAATAACCTGACGTCGCAGAAAGGCAGCATCACCAAAGTCGATATCCTTGATCGCTACTTCAAGCAGATCAAGGACGACATCGTCATGGCGCGCAAGCTCAAGGTTGTGGTCGATTGCGGCAACGGCGCAGCAGGCGTGATTGCCCCGCAGTTGATCGAAGCGCTGGGTTGCGAAGTGATTTCCCTGTTCGCAGAAGTGGACGGCAACTTCCCGAACCATCATCCGGACCCGGGCAAGCTGGAAAACCTGCAAGACCTGATTGCCAAGGTCAAGGAAACCGGGGCCGATCTGGGCCTGGCGTTCGACGGTGACGGCGACCGCGTCGGTGTGGTTACTAACGCCGGTAATGTGGTTTATCCGGACCGACTGTTGATGCTGTTCGCACTGGATGTACTCAAGCGCAACCCTGGCGCCGACATCATTTTCGACGTCAAATGCACCCGTCGCCTGTCGCCGCTGATCAGCGAACACGGCGGTCGCCCGGTGATGTGGAAAACCGGTCACTCGCTGATCAAGAAAGAAATGAAGAAAAGCGGTGCGCTGCTGGCCGGTGAAATGAGCGGGCACATTTTCTTCAAGGAGCGCTGGTTCGGTTTCGACGACGGTATCTACAGCGCTGCGCGTCTGCTGGAGATCCTCAGCCAGGAGTCGGCCAATGCCGAAGACCTGTTCGAAACCTTCCCGAACGATATTTCGACTCCGGAAATCAACATCAAGGTGACGGATGTCACCAAGTTCAGCATCATCGAAGCCCTTGAGAAAGATGCACAGTGGGGCGACGCCAAACTGACCACTATCGACGGTGTTCGTGTGGACTATCCGAAGGGCTGGGGTCTGGTTCGCGCCTCCAATACCACGCCGGTTCTGGTGCTGCGTTTCGAAGCTGAAACCGAAGTCGAACTGCAGCGCATCAAGGATGTGTTCCACGCCGAGCTGAAGAAAGTTGCCCCGGATCTCGACCTGCCATTTTGATTGCTTTTCCTTTTGACTGGAGCCCTGAATGACCCTCGAACGTGATGCCGCCTCTAATGTAGCCAAGGTCCTTTCCGAAGCGCTGCCGTACATTCGCCGCTTTGTCGGCAAGACGCTGGTGATCAAGTACGGCGGCAACGCCATGGAGAGCGAAGAGCTTAAAACCGGCTTTGCGCGCGACATCGTGTTGATGAAAGCGGTTGGCATCAACCCGGTGGTGGTGCATGGCGGCGGGCCGCAGATCGGTGATCTGCTCAAGCGTCTGTCCATCGAGAGTCATTTCATCGATGGCATGCGGGTCACCGACGCGCAGACCATGGATGTGGTGGAGATGGTGCTGGGCGGCCAAGTCAACAAAGACATCGTCAACCTGATCAACCGTCATGGCGGCAGCGCTATCGGTCTGACCGGTAAAGACGCTGAGCTGATTCGTGCGAGAAAGCTCACCGTCACGCGCCAGACGCCGGAGATGACCAAGCCTGAAATCATCGATATCGGTCAGGTGGGCGAAGTGGTTGGCGTCAATACCGGCCTGCTGAACATGCTGGTCAAAGGCGATTTCATACCGGTCATCGCGCCTATTGGCGTGGGTCCGGAGGGCGAGTCCTACAACATCAACGCCGATCTGGTAGCGGGCAAGGTTGCCGAGGCCCTCAAGGCCGAGAAGCTGATCCTGCTGACCAACATCGCCGGTTTGATGAACAAGCAGGGCGAAGTACTGACCGGTCTGACCACCGAGCAGGTCGATGGCCTGATCGCCGACGGCACGATCTACGGCGGCATGCTGCCGAAGATTCGTTGCGCGCTGGAAGCGGTTCAGGGCGGGGTCAACAGCTCGCACATCATCGACGGTCGAGTGCCCAATGCGGTCTTGCTGGAGATCTTCACCGACAGCGGTGTCGGCACCCAGATCACCAATCGCAAGCGGCATTGATTCAGGCGTAATACAAAAAGCCCCGTGAGCTGACGCTGACGGGGCTTTTTTGCGGGTGATTGCTGGCTGGTTTCAGTCCGCAGCGCGACGCAGATTTGTGACGCGGAGCGTCACCCAAGGCATTCCTGCGCTTGAGCGTGAGGAACGACAATCTCAACTATCGTGCGACGCTCCGCGTCGGCATGCCGTTCTGGAAGCTCCGCGTCCGGTCTTGAAGGCGTGACCTACTGCGTCAGCCGCTGCACGCGCGCGCGATCTTCAGCAAAACCGGCTTCGGCTTTTACTCGCGCAGCCTGATACCCGGCGATATCGGTTTGCAGCTTTTGCTGTTGATCACGCAGGTCGGTCAGTTGATCGACGAGCGTTTGCGGAACCGGGCGCCCTGCGCGCTCCAGATCAGCGGCCTGGCCTTGCAGGTTGCGCTGTTGCGCGGCAAGCCCTTGAATGTTGCCTTGGGCAACGCCGACCAGCGCATCCAGCTCGGCGAGTTTGCGGGTTTTGACGCGGTCTACCTCGGCTACGCTGCTGTACAGGCTTAGCAGCTGTGCATCGGCGGCGGCCTGTCGCTTGTCGGCTTCGGCCTGGCGAATCTGCTCGGCAGTCGGTGCGGGCGGCACCACCTGTATCACCCGGCCACGGCCATTGAGCACTTCATACCCTTTGGCGACGGAGTCAGGTGGTACGCCTTGCGTATCGATCACTGTCACACCGCGACCGTCGACATAGCGGTAAAGACGAGTCTCGGGTGCGTCGGCGGCATGAGCGGCCAAGGGTGCAAGGATGCCCAGAGAAAGCCAGAGCCCTGCAACGCTCAACGCACCGCAAACCAAACCCTGCCTTGTGCCGACGACTGCCATAGGTCTGCCTCAGATTCCGTATTGCACGCGATAAGCCTCGACAGCAGGCAGATGCTGCTTGAGCTGCGGATCGTCAGCGAGGAACTCGAGCACTTGATTCAGTGACACGATGCTCACCACCGGAATGCCGAAGTCGCGCTCGACCTCTTGAATGGCCGACAGCTCGCCGTTCCCACGTTCCTGGCGATTGAGGGCGATCAGCACGCCAGCCGCCGTCGCGTTCTGATCCTTGATGATCTGCATGACTTCGCGGATGGCGGTGCCGGCAGTGATGACATCGTCGATGATCAGCACGTTGCCCGCCAGCGGAGAGCCGACCAGGCTGCCACCCTCGCCGTGCGCCTTGGCTTCCTTGCGGTTGAAACACCACGGCAGATCACGGTCATGATGCTCGGCCAGCGCCACGGCGGTCGCGGACGCCAGCGGAATGCCTTTGTAGGCCGGGCCGAACAGCACGTCGAAGGCAATACCGCTCTCGACGACTGCCGCCGCATAGAAACGCCCCAGCTGCGCCAGCGCCGAACCGGTATTGAACAGCCCGGCATTGAAGAAGTACGGGCTGGTGCGCCCGGACTTGAGGGTGAACTCACCGAAGCGCAGAACACCGCGATCGATGGCAAAACGAATGAAATCGCGTTGATACGCTTGCATGAAAAAAGCCCCGAATACCACGGATTTAGCTAATTGGTTTGAGCTCGGGTATCATACACGCACGTGATTTTTGGGGCCATTTATGCGGATCATCAGTGTGAACGTAAATGGCATTCAGGCGGCAGTCGAGCGCGGTTTGCTCAGTTGGCTGCAAGCTCAGAATGCCGACGTCATCTGCTTACAGGACACCCGCGCCTCCACCTTTGAACTGGATGATCCAGCCTTTCAGCTGGATGGCTACTTCCTTTATGCCTGCGAAGCCGAGGTTCCCGCTCAGGGTGGCGTGGCGCTTTATTCGCGGTTGCAGCCGAAGGCGGTGATCAGCGGACTGGGCTTCGAGACAGCCGACCGGTACGGGCGTTACCTGCAAGCGGATTTCGACAAGGTCAGTATCGCCACCCTGCTCTTTCCATCAGGGATGAACGGCGATGAGGACCTGAATCAGAAATTCAAGCTCATGGACGACTTCGGCAAATACATGGACAAGCAGCGCCGCAAGCGTCGCGAGTACATCTATTGCGGGTCGCTCTACGTGGCGCAGCAGAAGCTCGACATCAAGAACTGGCGTGACAGCCAGCAATCTCCTGGTTTTCTGGCGCCTGAACGTGCCTGGATGGACGAGATTGTCGGCACCATGGGCTACGTCGATGCCCTGCGCGAAGTCAGCCGCGAAGGCGATCAGTACAGCTGGTGGCCGGATAACGAGCAGGCCGAGATGCTGAATCTGGGCTGGCGCTTCGATTATCAGATCCTGACCCCAGGCCTGCGTCGCTTTGTGCGCAGTGCCCGACTGCCACGTCAGCCACGTTTCTCGCAGCATGCGCCGCTGATCGTGGACTACGATTGGACCCTGACTATCTGATAATCGGGTGGCAACGCAAACGAAAAAAAGCCGACTCGACGTCGGCTTTTTGTGTTGCTTTTGAACGCTATTTGATCAGGCGCCAGGTAAACGGGTAGCGATAATCCACTCCGTCGTTGGCTTTCACCCCGGCGATGATCGCCAGCACTGCCGCGCCAATACCTACCAGCGTCAACAACGCTAAGCCGATCACCAGCAGGATCAGCAGCATGCTGATGGTCGCCGCAATGGCCACCGTGATCTGAAAATTGAGCGCTTCCTTGCCCTGCGCATCGATAAACGGGTCGGAGTCTTTCTTCAGCTGCCAGATAATCAGCGGTCCCAGCAGGTTGCCGAACGGGAACACCAGCCCGGCAAAGGCTGACAAGTGACAGAACATCGCCCACTGACGAGCGCTTTGCGGCGGTTTGCTCAACGGTTGCAAGCTGTCACTCATTTTCAGACTCCCAAGGGTATCAGTCGGCCAATGCGGCACGCTGCAGTTCGAACAGTTCGGTCATGCCTTTCTGGGCCAGTGCCAGCATCGCATTCAGTTCTTCAGGCTGGAACGGCGCGCCTTCGGCAGTGCCCTGAACTTCGATGAAGCCGCCAGCACTGGTCATCACCACGTTCAGGTCGGTTTCGGCAGCGGAGTCTTCAAGGTAGTCCAGGTCGAGCACCGGCTCACCTTGATACATGCCGACGGAAACAGCCGCAATCATCTGCTTGAGCGGGTCGCCGCCTTTCAGGCCGCCACGCTTCTTGATCACTTTCAGCGCGTCAGCCAGTGCAACCATCGCCCCGGTAATGGACGCTGTGCGAGTGCCGCCGTCAGCCTGAATGACATCGCAATCGACATACAGGGTGACGTCGCCCAATTTGGACATGTCGAGTGCAGCGCGCAGGGAACGACCGATCAGGCGCTGGATCTCGAGGGTGCGGCCGCCCTGCTTGCCACGGCTGGCTTCACGCTGGTTACGCTCGCCGGTAGCACGCGGCAACATGCCGTACTCCGCGGTCAGCCAGCCCTGGCCCTGTCCCTTGAGGAAGCGTGGCACACCGTTTTCGACGCTGACGGTGCAGATCACCTTGGTATCACCAAACTCGACCAGTACAGAACCCTCGGCGTGTTTGGTGTAGTTGCGGGTGATGCGGATCGAGCGGAGCTGATCGGCGGCGCGACCACTTGGACGTTTCATCTGGGATACCTGTACTGAGACGGAAAACTGTCGACCATTATAGAGGCCACAACTGCCGCTGGGCATCTCTAAAACTCGCCGTGGCCAAACCTGTGTGATTCGCAGGCTCTGAAAAACGGCCCGAAACGCCTGTACATAACGATTTGCAGCGCTTTGTATCTCTTGTCACGTTGCCGGATTGGGAGCGGGCGTCGCACTGCGCTACAATCCTGCGCCTCTGCAGCCAGTCGGCTTTCACGACACCCATGACCGCCAGCCTGGCGCTTTCATGGACTGAATCAAGAGGTACTTCGCATGGTGCACAGTATGACCGCCTTCGCCCGGGTAGAGCGGGCCGGCGCCCAAGGCACGCTGAGCTGGGAGTTGCGCTCGGTCAACCACCGCTATCTCGAGCCGCACCTGCGCCTGCCGGAGTCATTTCGTGATCTGGAAGGCGCGATCCGTGAAGCGCTGCGCCAAGGGCTGTCGCGTGGCAAGGTCGAATGCACCCTGCGCTTTGTCGAAGAAACCGCTGGCAAGCCGCTGCAAGTCAACCGCGAGCGTGCCGCTCAATTGATCGCGGCGGCAGAATCGGTTGCCGGCCTGATCAAGCAGCCGGCAGCACTGAACCCGCTTGAAGTGCTGGCGTGGCCCGGTGTACTGGTGGCTGACGCAAATGATCCGCAGGCGCTGAACGCCGACGCGCTGATGCTTTTCAATGAGGGGCTGGCGGAATTGAAGGCCGGGCGTGGTCGCGAAGGCGCCGACCTGGCCCGACTTCTCGACGAACGGTTGACGGTCATTGTCCAGGAAGTTGCCACTCTGCGTACGCTGGTCCCGCACATGCTGGCCGCCCAGCGTCAGAAGGTGCTGGATCGCTTTGCCGACATGAAGGCCGAGCTGGATCCGCAGCGCCTGGAGCAGGAAATGGTTTTGCTGGCGCAGAAGAGCGATGTCGCCGAAGAACTGGACCGCCTCAGCACGCACGTTACCGAAGTGCGCCGCGTGCTCAAGGCTGGCGGTCAGGCGGGCCGCCGTCTCGACTTCTTGATGCAGGAGCTTAACCGCGAAGCGAACACACTGGGCTCCAAGGCCTTTGATCCACGCAGCACGCAAGCTGCCGTCAACCTCAAAGTGTTGATCGAGCAGATGCGTGAGCAAGTGCAGAATATTGAGTAAGGCTGAACCTGACATGACCCATATCACTGGCACCCTGTACATCATTTCCGCTCCTTCCGGCGCGGGCAAGACCAGTCTGGTCAAGGCGTTGATGGACGCTCAGCAAGAGCCCCAGCATGGCGCGCAGGCAAAGATCCGCGTTTCGGTCTCGCACACCACACGCGCCATGCGCCCCGGCGAAGTGGACGGCGTGAACTACAACTTCGTCGATCGTGCCGAGTTCCTGCGCATGATCGAGCATGGTGACTTTCTCGAACAGGCCGAAGTGTTCGGCAATCTGTATGGCACCTCGCAAAGCCATCTGCAGCAGACGCTGGATGAAGGCCACGACCTGATTCTGGAAATCGACTGGCAAGGCGCGCGTCAGGTTCGAGCGCAAATGCCGCAGGCGCGATCCATCTTCATTCTGCCGCCGACTCAGCAGGCCTTGCGTCAGCGCTTGACTAACCGGGGCCAGGACAGCGACGAGATCATCGAAGCGCGGATGCGTGAAGCGGTCAGCGAAATGAGCCACTACAACGAGTATGAGTACGTCGTGGTCAATGACGACTTTGCCGGCGCGCTGGAAGACCTCAAGGCGATTTTCCGCGCCAATCGCCTGACTCAACAGCATCAGCAAGAGCAATACAGCGAGCTTTTTCAGGAATTGCTGGCTTGATCGAAACGTTTCCAGACATCAGGCAACAGGTTAAAAGCATGCCGTTGGTGGCATGCCGCTTGATGACTGGTGCTGTCCGCTTGTAAACTACCGAGTCCGCTCGCCCATCCGGGCATCGCGCATCCGCATTTGCTACGAGGAATACCCATGGCCCGCGTAACCGTTGAAGACTGCCTAGAACACGTGGATAACCGCTTTGAGCTGGTCATGCTCTCTACCAAGCGTGCCCGTCAACTGGCAACCGGCGGCAAAGAACCAAAGCTGGCGTGGGAAAACGACAAGCCTACCGTTATGGCCCTGCGTGAAATCGCAGCTGGCGTGATGGATTACTCTGTAATCGCAGAAGCTGAAATCGTTGAAGATGAACCATTGTTCGCAGCGTTCGAGGACGAGTCCAACGAGGCCGTCTAAGCCTATGCCAGGTCGACGTAGTACGGCGCAGGGTAAAAGCCATTGGCAAGGGGTAGCGCCTTGCCGAGCATAGACGCCCTCGCCGACAGACTGTCGGCCTACCTCGGCAAGGACCAGGTCAATCTGGTCCGCCGAGCGTATTTCTACGCCGAACAAGCCCACGATGGCCAGCGCCGTCGCAGCGGCGAAGCGTATGTCACCCACCCGCTCGCGGTGGCCAATATTCTTGCCGACATGCACATGGACCATCAGAGCCTGATGGCTGCGATGCTGCATGACGTCATCGAAGACACCGGTATTGCCAAGGAAGCGCTCAGTGCGCAATTTGGTGAGACCGTCGCGGAACTGGTCGACGGGGTCAGTAAACTGACCCAGATGAATTTCGAGACCAAAGCCGAAGCCCAGGCGGAAAACTTCCAGAAGATGGCCATGGCCATGGCGCGCGATATTCGCGTGATCCTGGTCAAGCTCGCCGACCGCCTGCACAACATGCGCACGCTGGAGGTTCTGTCCGGCGAGAAGCGTCGCCGCATCGCCAAGGAAACCCTCGAAATCTACGCGCCCATTGCCAACCGGCTGGGCATGCACAACGTGCGTATCGAATTCGAAGACCTCGGCTTCAAGGCCATGTACCCGATGCGCTCCTCGCGAATCAACCAGGCGGTCAAGCGCGCCAGGGGCAATCGCAAGGAGCTGGTCAACAAGATCGAAGAGTCCCTGAGCCATTGCCTGGCAGTCGACGGTATCGAAGGCGATGTCAGCGGGCGGCAGAAGCACCTTTACGGCATCTACAAAAAGATGCGCGGCAAGCGCCGGGCCTTCAACGAGATCATGGACGTTTACGCGTTCCGTATCATCGTCGACAAGGTCGATACCTGCTATCGCGTGCTGGGTGCTGTACACAATTTGTACAAGCCATTGCCCGGCCGTTTCAAGGATTACATCGCGATTCCCAAGGCCAACGGCTACCAGTCGCTGCATACCACGTTGTTTGGCATGCACGGCGTGCCTATTGAAATCCAGATTCGCACCCGTGAAATGGAAGAAATGGCCAATAACGGGATTGCCGCGCACTGGCTGTACAAGTCCAGCGACGACGAGCAGCCCAAGGGCACTCATGCTCGCGCCCGGCAGTGGGTCAAGGGCGTGCTGGAGATGCAGCAGCGCGCGGGCAATTCGCTGGAATTCATCGAAAGTGTCAAGATCGACCTGTTTCCGGACGAGGTCTACGTGTTCACGCCGAAAGGCCGGATCATGGAGCTGCCCAAAGGCTCCACCGCCGTGGACTTCGCCTACGCGGTACATACCGATGTCGGCAACAGTTGCATCGCCTGCCGGATCAACCGTCGACTGGCCCCGCTTTCCGAACCGCTGCAAAGCGGCTCCACGGTCGAGATTGTCAGCGCTCCTGGCGCACGTCCGAACCCGGCATGGCTGAACTTTGTCGTCACCGGCAAGGCTCGCACACACATTCGTCACGCGCTCAAGCTGCAACGCCGCTCCGAGTCGATCAACCTTGGCGAGCGCCTGCTGAACAAGGTGCTCAACGGTTTCGAATGCAGCCTGGACAAGGTGTCCGAGGAGCGTATCCAGCTGGTGCTGACCGAATACCGGGTCGAAGTGCTGGAAGACCTGCTTGAAGACATCGGCCTGGGCAATCGCATGGCCTATGTCGTCGCCCGTCGTCTGCTGGGCGAGGGCGATCAGTTGCCAAGCCCTGAGGGTCCGCTGGCCATTCGCGGCACCGAAGGCCTGGTACTCAGTTACGCCAAATGCTGCACGCCGATACCGGGCGACCCGATTGTCGGTCACCTGTCTGCGGGCAAAGGCATGGTCGTGCACCTGGATAACTGCCGCAACATCAGCGAAATTCGTCACAACCCGGAAAAATGCATCCAGCTCTCGTGGGCCAAGGACGTTACCGGCGAATTCAACGTCGAGTTGCGTGTCGAACTGGAGCATCAGCGCGGCCTGATCGCCTTGCTGGCCAGCAGTGTCAACGCGGCCGATGGCAACATCGAAAAAATCAGCATGGACGAGCGCGATGGTCGGATCAGCGTGGTCCAACTGGTGGTCAGCGTGCACGACCGTGTGCATCTGGCCCGCGTGATCAGGAAATTACGCGCCCTTGCCGGGGTTACTCGTATCACCCGGATGCGCGCGTAACTCATTCAATAATCAGGAGTTTTCATGACCAAGACTGTCATCACCAGCGAAAAAGCCCCGGTGGCCATTGGCCCTTACTCTCAGGCGATCAAAGCTGGCAATACCGTCTACATGTCCGGACAGATTCCGCTGGACCCAGCCACCATGGAGCTGGTCGAAGGCATCGAAGCGCAGATCATTCAGGTTTTCGACAACCTGAAGTCGGTTGCCGAGGCTGCGGGTGGTTCTTTCAAGGACATCGTCAAGCTGAACATCTTTCTGACTGACTTGTCTCACTTTGCCAAGGTCAACGAAATCATGGGCACTTACTTCTCGCAGCCTTACCCGGCTCGCGCCGCTATCGGCGTTGCTGCATTGCCGCGTGGTGCCCAGGTCGAAATGGACGCGATTCTCGTCATCGAATAACTCCCCCGACGGAGCGTGCCTTGCGCTCCGTTTTCCCTGAAGGAAGGAATCCGTTATGCGCTCTGCGCTCGTCATCTCGCTGCTCGCCGTTATCCTGGGCGGCTGCGCCAGCCACGCCGACCGCAATCCGGACGGCACCTGGATCAACCAGACCGCCATTGATGCTGCCGTCAAGCAAGGCAACCTGCGTCAGGCACTGCTCGCCAATGGCCCCAACCTTGAGTGGAAGGTCAACACCAAGGCCAATCAGGCCATTTATTCCAATGGTTTCGAGCTGGGCGAAGGCAAGATCGTCAGCGCTGCCGAAGGCAAGCTGCACATTGATTTCTACGGTAACTTCTTCGAAGACCTGAGCGTGAAGGGCGACGAACTGGTTCAGGCCGCCAGCGAGTCAGGTCCGGAACAGCACTTCCAGAAGCCTGAGAAGCCGGCACCCGAAGGCGCGCAGCCAGGCAGCAGCTTCGAGCAGGCCTTGTACGGCGCCTACATGGGCGGCAAGTGGGCGATTGTCGAGGGTGACGGCCAAGGCAGCACCGTGCAGTTCATGCCCGACGGCAGCGTGCAGGGGCTTCCGGAAAATGATCGTTTCGCGCTCTGCCTGGCCGGTGATTGTGCGGCCATGAGTGGCGAATACGACAGCATGTGGCTGGAAAAGGCCGAGAAAGGCAATCCGTGGATCTTCGCCCGCAAAGGCAAACAACTGGAAATTTTCCAGGCAGTGAACAATGCCGGCGCGGACCAGATGCCTGAATTGCGTCCCGGCCCACGTCGCTGGTTGCTGGAACAACAGTAATCGCTTGGTCAATCAGGAGTGCCGTCTCAGGCGCTCCTGATACGCGTCCTTTTCAGCCCAGCAAGGCCGCATAGCCGGCGCGGTAGTCCGGGTACATCGGTGCCCAACCTAGCGCTCGCGCCCTCGCGTTGCTACAGCGCTTGCTGCCGACGCGCTGCACGCTGACGTCCTCCGACCACTCGGTCACGCCCAGGTATTCACGTATCCACGCCACCACATCGGCCAGCGCGGCAGGATCGTCGTCGACACCCAGATAACAGCTTTCCAGTGCCACGCCGCGATGGTCCGCTTGCAGCAGATGCGCCAACAGGCTGGCTGCGTCATCGGCATGGATGCGATTGGCGTAGACCGGCGGATCGATCCTCACGCTGTGCCCCTGACGCACTCGATTCGACAGGTCGCTGCGGCCAGGGCCGTAAATGCCCGTCAGTCTCACGGCGGTAGCAGGCAACCCGCTGTTCAGCGCCAACTGCTCGGCTTCCAGCATTACCGTGCCGGTGTAGTTGCCAGGCTCGGTGGTCGAGTTCTCATCGACCCATTCGCCATTCTGCTGACCATAGACACCGCTGCTGGAGACGAAGATCACCCGTTTTGGCCGCTGCCCGGACTGCTCCAGCCAGCCCAAAACATTTCTCAGCCCTTCGACATAGGCCATACGATAGCCCGTTTCGTCACGCTGGGAAGGCGTGGCGCAATACACCACATAGTCGAGCGGCGCAGTCGGCCATTGCTCAGGCTTTTCAGCCTTGAACAGATCTCCTTCGACACCGATCACGCCGTTCGGGAGCTCTGACACCGTACGTCGCAGCCCATGCACAGCCCAGCCATCCGACATCAGCCGGATGGCGAGCCGAGAGCCGATATCGCCGCAACCGGCGATCAGAAGGGAGGGCGCAGTCATTCGAAATCTCCAGTATGAAGGTGGCATCAGCACCTTAAAACGATTCGCAAAGCACGATCATTGACGTGAATATGTAAAAAAGCTACCACATTGCTTTTGTTAACAAGAACGATTTGCAATAATGGCAGCCCATTTGTTCCCTGTGAATGTCGAAAGCAACACGCGACGTCTGGAACCATCCCCCATTTCTCTCTCAGGTCCGGCCAGCATGACACGCAATCAATCAATCGCTTCGCCAACCAAGCTGCCTCGCGTGCCTCGCGCATGGCGCGGTATCGCGGCCCTAGTCTTGAGCCTGATGCTCGCGCCAATGGCGCTTGCGGATCAAGCANGGCGCCCGAGCCGGTAGCCGAGGACAACAGCCTGGGCATGGCGCATGACCTGTCGCCATGGGGCATGTACCAGAACGCCGACGTTGTCGTCAAAGCCGTCATGATCGGCCTCGCCATCGCCTCGGTCATCACGTGGACCATCTGGATCTCCAAGGGCTTCGAGCTGCTGGGCGCCAAGCGCCGTTTGCGTGGCGAGATTATCAATCTGAAGAAAGCCCGCTCTCTCAACGAAGCCAGCGCCAGCGCCAGCAAGGAAGGCACGCTGGCCCACCTGCTGGTGCACGATGCCCTCGAAGAGATGCGCCTCTCGGCCAACAGTCGTGAGCGTGAAGGCATCAAGGAGCGGGTCAGCTTCCGTCTCGAGCGTCTGGTGGCGGCTTGCGGCCGTAACATGAGCATGGGCACCGGCGTGCTGGCGACCATCGGTTCGACTGCGCCCTTCGTCGGCCTGTTCGGTACGGTATGGGGCATCATGAACAGCTTCATCGGCATCGCCAAAACCCAGACCACCAACCTCGCTGTGGTTGCGCCCGGTATCGCCGAAGCCTTGCTGGCAACCGCACTCGGTCTGGTGGCCGCGATTCCGGCGGTAGTGATCTACAACGTCTTCGCCCGCTCGATTGCCGGTTACAAAGCTCAGGTTTCTGACGCTTCAGCGCACGTTCTGCTGCTGGTCAGCCGCGATCTGGATCACCTGCCAGAGCCGACCGAGCGCAATCAACAACAACCGCACATGGTCAAGGTGGGCTAATACGTGGGCCTGCATCTTAACGAAGGCGGCGACGATCTCGCCGAGAACCACGAAATCAATGTGACGCCGTTCATCGACGTCATGCTGGTGCTGTTGATCATTTTCATGGTGGCCGCGCCGCTGGCGACCGTTGATATCAAGGTCGACCTGCCAGCCTCCACGGCGAAACCGCAGCCCAGGCCTGAAAAACCGGTTTTTCTCAGCGTCAAGACTGACAAGAGCCTGTATCTGGGCGACGAGAAGGTTGCGCGCGAGCAGATCGGTCAGATCCTGGATGCCCGCACCAAGGGCAAGAAGGACACCACGATCTTCTTCCAGGCCGACAAGGGCGTGGATTACGGCGATCTGATGGAAGTCATGAACACGCTTCGGGGTGCGGGTTACCTGAAGGTCGGTCTGGTGGGTCTTGAGACGGCTGGTAAGAAATGATCAGTACGCGCCAAAAACTGACGCGCTATAGCGGTAGTCTGTTGTTGGTGCTGGCCGTGCACGCGATTGCGATCATTGTTGCCCTTCGGTGGCCCGCCTCCGAGGCGATCGAGTTGCCACCGGCTGCCATGATGGTCGAGCTTGCGCCGTTGCCAGAGCCCGCACCGCCGCCACCCCCTCAGGTCGTTCAGCCACCACAGCCGCCTGCACCGGAAGAGCAGGCACCGATGCCGGAAGTCGTTGAGGCGCCGAAGCCGGAAATCGTGGTGCCCAAAAAGGTCGAAAAGCCCAAGCCCAAACCGCAGCCACCAAAGCCGCAGAAAAAACCTGAGCCGCCTCAGGAAAAGCCTGCTGCAGAGAAGCCGGTCGATACACCGCCGACGACGGCCAAGCCAGAGAAGTCGACTGCGCCGACGCCGCCAGCTCCTGCGCCTTCGCCACCCAGCAATGCATTGCCAAACTGGCAGGGCGATTTGCTGAGCCATCTCGGCAAGTACAAGAAATACCCTGAGGATGCGCGCCGTCGTGGCATGCAGGGTGTGGCCCGCCTGCGCTTCGTGGTCGACGCGGATGGCAACGTGCTGTCTTATTCGATTGCCAATACGTCAGGCAGTCCGGCACTGGATCGGGCAACCATGGAAATGATTCGTCGCGCTCAGCCGCTGCCCAAGCCGCCCAAGGAAATTCTCAACAACGGCACCATTGAAATCCTCGCACCGTTCGTTTATTCGCTGGATAAACGCTGAATCGCACTTTTGTTACGCATCAGTGCTTCTGATAACGTGCGTCTATCGATTGCACCCGCTATGCTGGGGCCGCAACTTCATGGACGCACGTTATGACCCTTACAGAATTGCGCTACATCGTTACGCTCGCCCAAGAGCAACACTTTGGCCACGCTGCGGAGCGCTGCCACGTCAGCCAGCCAACGTTGTCGGTGGGTGTCAAGAAACTCGAAGACGAACTCGGTGTGCTGATTTTCGAGCGCAGCAAGAGCGCTGTGCGTCTGACACCGGTAGGCGAAGGGATCGTGGCTCAGGCCCAGAAGGTGCTGGAGCAGGCTCAGGGCATTCGCGAACTGGCCCAGGCCGGCAAGAATCAGCTCACCGCGCCGCTGAAAGTCGGCGCGATCTACACCGTCGGTCCTTATCTGTTTCCGCACTTGATCCCGCAACTGCACCGGGTCGCCCCGCAGATGCCGTTGTACATCGAAGAAAACTTCACCCACGTATTGCGCGACAAGCTGCGAAATGGCGAGCTGGACGCAGTGATCATTGCCTTGCCGTTCAACGAAGCGGACGTACTGACCCTGCCGCTTTACGATGAGCCGTTTTCCGTGCTGATGCCGGCTGGTCACCCGTGGACTCAGAAAGAGACTATCGACGCTGCCGCTCTGAACGATAAAAGCCTGCTGTTGCTGGGCGAAGGCCACTGCTTCCGTGATCAGGTTCTGGAAGCCTGCCCGACGCTGGGCAAAGGCAACGAAGGTGCGAAGCACACCACGGTCGAGTCCAGCTCGCTGGAAACCATTCGCCACATGGTCGCTTCGGGATTGGGCATTTCGATCCTGCCGCTGTCGGCCGTCGACAGTCATCACTATGCTCCCGGCGTGATCGAAGTCCGCCCGCTGACGCCGCCAGTGCCGTTCCGTACTGTCGCCATCGCTTGGCGTGCAAGCTTTCCGCGGCCGAAAGCCATCGAGATTCTCGCTGACTCCGCACGCCTGTGCTCAGTGGCTCGTCCGAAAACAGAAGCGAGCTAGGCAGAAAAACAATGAGCGAGCTTTCCAAAGTCTCGGTCACTGCGCTCAAGGGCGTCGGTGAGGCGATGGCAGAAAAGCTGGCCAGGGTCGGTCTGGAAAACCTGCAGGACGTGCTGTTCCATCTGCCGTTGCGTTATCAGGACCGGACCCGCATCGTGCCTATCGGCGCGTTGCGTCCCGGTCAGGA
This sequence comes from Pseudomonas syringae pv. cilantro, assembly GCF_001293775.1. GTDB lineage: Bacteria > Pseudomonadota > Gammaproteobacteria > Pseudomonadales > Pseudomonadaceae > Aquipseudomonas > Aquipseudomonas syringae_P. Next base: position 167,574 of record NZ_LGLN01000081.1, on the reverse strand, counting down.
TGCGGTGATCGAAGGCGTCGTCAGTGGCGCCGACGTGGTCATGGGCAAGCGTCGTAGCCTGTTGGTCCGTCTGGGTGATGGCACCGGCGTGGTCAGTTTGCGTTTTTATCACTTCAGCAACGCCCAGAAAGAAAGCATGAAGCGGGGCACGCACCTGCGTTGCTTCGGTGAGGCTCGCCCAGGTGCGTCCGGTCTGGAAATCTATCACCCGGAATACCGGGCGATTACCGGCGATGAGCCGGCGCCTGTCGAGCAGACGCTTACGCCGATCTATCCCACCACCGAAGGCCTGACTCAACAGCGTCTGCGCCAGCTATGCCAGCAGAGTCTGGCAATGCTCGGCCCTAAAAGCCTGCCGGACTGGCTGCCTGAAGAGCTGGCCCGCGACTATCAATTGGCACCGCTGGATGATGCGATCCGCTACCTGCATCATCCGCCCGCCGATGCTGACGTCGATGAGTTGGCCCTTGGGCATCACTGGGCCCAGCACCGTCTGGCGTTCGAAGAGCTGCTGACTCATCAGCTTTCCCAGCAACGCCTGCGTGAAAGCCTGCGCTCGCAGCGTGCCCCGGCACTGCCGGTGGCGAAGAAGCTGCCGAAGCAATTTCTCGCCAACCTCGGTTTTGCGCCGACCGGTGCTCAGCAACGTGTAGGCAAGGAAGTGGCTTACGACCTCAGCCAGCCAGAGCCGATGCTGCGCCTGATTCAGGGCGACGTGGGCTCGGGCAAGACAGTGGTCGCTGCGCTGGCCGCCTTGCAGGCGCTGGAAGCGGGTTATCAGGTGGCGCTGATGGCGCCTACCGAAATTCTCGCCGAGCAGCACTATATCAATTTTCAGCGCTGGCTTGAACCGTTGGGCGTCGGTGTCGCCTGGCTGGCGGGCAAGCTCAAAGGCAAAGCACGCGTCGCGTCGCTGGAGCAGATTGCCAGTGGTACACAGATGGTGGTCGGCACCCACGCGTTGTTTCAAGATGAAGTGCAGTTCAAGAACCTGGCCCTGGTGATCATCGACGAGCAGCACCGTTTCGGGGTTCAGCAGCGTCTGGCGCTGCGTAAAAAGGGTGTCGGCGGACTGATGTGCCCGCACCAGTTGATCATGACTGCCACGCCGATCCCGCGCACGCTGGCCATGAGCGCCTACGCTGATCTGGATACCTCGATCCTCGACGAACTGCCGCCCGGGCGGACCCCGGTCAATACCGTGCTGGTCGCCGACAGTCGTCGTCTGGAAGTGGTCGAGCGCGTGCGTGCCGCCTGTGCCGAGGGGCGTCAGGCGTACTGGGTCTGTACGCTGATTGAGGAGTCCGAGGAACTGACCTGCAAAGCCGCCGAAACAACGTATGAGGAACTGAGCAGTGCGCTGGGTGAAGTGCGCGTCGGGCTGATTCACGGTCGCATGAAGCCCGCCGAAAAAGCCGCGATCATGGCCGAATTCAAACAGGGTGCGCTGCAATTGCTGGTGGCGACTACCGTGATCGAAGTCGGTGTCGACGTGCCGAATTCCAGCCTGATGATCATCGAAAACCCCGAACGCCTTGGCCTGGCCCAACTGCACCAGTTGCGAGGCCGGGTAGGGCGCGGCAGTGCGGTCAGCCATTGCGTGCTGCTTTATCATCCGCCGCTTTCCCAGATCGGACGGCAGCGGTTGGGCATCATGCGCGAAACCAACGACGGTTTTGTCATTGCCGAGAAAGATCTGGAATTGCGTGGACCAGGTGAAATGCTGGGCACACGGCAAACGGGCCTGCTGCAGTTCAAGGTTGCTGACCTGATGCGCGACGCTGATCTGCTGCCGGCGGTTCGCGACGCTGCGCAGGCCCTGCTCGAGCGGTGGCCGCAACACGTCAGTCCACTGCTGGACCGATGGCTGCGTCATGGCCAGCAGTACGGCCAGGTGTGATACAGGCTACGCTTTGAAAACCGCGTGCGACCCTAGGGTCTGTACGTAAAGTGGCTACACTCGGTGATGCTGCGTTAAAAACAGGCTCTTGCGCGAGTCCGATCGGAATGCTCATGTACAACACGTAGAGTCGAACGCGACCCCGGCCGTTCCTCGCCTGTTTTTGCCTTGCCTGACCTTTGCTCGCCGACTTTTCGTACAGAACCTAAATGAATAACGTGGTTATACTTCGAGCAATGTAGGAATTTGGACAAAGACCATGACAGAAGTTGCCCACGTCAATGATTCGCACCACGCGCCGCCTGTTATCCGGCAGTTGCTGGAAAAGTTGGCGATCAGCTATCACGAAGTCCTGGACGACAAAAACCTGCCTCCCGCTCGCAAGGTCCAGGCCGTAATGGTCGAAGACGCCGTCGGTGCCTTGCTGATTCTGTTTCCGCAAAGCCAGTTGCTGGACCTCAGCCGGATTACCGAACTGACCGGCCGCAAACTGACCGCTGTGCCGCATGAGCGACTGACGCGCATGCTGACCAAGCACAATCTGCAAGCGTTGCCGGGGCTTGCGGCATTGACCAGCTCGCCTTGCCTGTATGACGAACGCTTGTTGCAGGAGCCATTGCTGCTGGTCGGTTCGGGTGAGCCGGGTCTGTGGCTGGAAATCAGCAGTGACGATTTCAAGTCCATGCTGAGCAAGGCCAGCGCCGCGCATTTCGGCCAGTCCGTGGCGGCGATTCACCCCAACCTGGATCGTCCCGATGATGATCCGGCAGAAATCACCCAGGCCATGCACGCTTTCACGGCCCGCCGCATCCAGCAGCGTCTGGAAGCGACGCTGGAAATTCCGCCGCTGGCAGGTACCGCACAGAAAATCATCAAGCTGCGGGTCGACCCGGACGCAACCATCGATGACATTACCGGCGTGGTCGAAACCGACCCTGCGCTGGCGGCGCAGGTTGTCAGCTGGGCGGCATCGCCTTACTACGCATCGACCGGCAAGATTCGTTCAGTCGAAGACGCGATCGTGCGTGTGCTGGGCTTCGACCTGGTGATCAATCTGGCACTCGGCCTGGCGCTGGGCAAGACCCTGAGTCTGCCCAAGGATCAACCGCAACAGACCACGCCTTACTGGCAGCAGTCGATCTACACCGCAGCAGTGATCGAAGGCCTGACCCGTGCCATCCCGCGTGCCAAGCGCCCGGAAGGTGGTCTGACCTATCTTGCCGGCCTGCTGCACAACTTCGGCTATCTGCTGCTGGCGCACGTGTTTCCGCCGCACTTCTCGTTGATCTGCCGCCAGCTTGAGGTCAATCCGCACCTGCACCACAGCTATATCGAGCATCACCTGCTGGGCATCAGCCGCGAACAGATCGGCGCCTGGCTGATGCGCTACTGGGACATGCCGGACGAGCTCGCCACCGCGCTGCGCTTCCAGCATGACCCCGACTACGCGGGTGAACATCACGCTTACGCCAACCTGGTCTTCCTCGCCGTGCGCCTGCTGCGCGCCAACGGCGTAGGTTCCGGGCCTCAGCAAGAGATTCCTGACGAACTCTTCGAACGCCTGGGCCTGACCCGTGAAAAGGCCAATGAGTCGGTCAGGAAAGTGCTGGAAGCCGAAGTCCTGCTGCGCGAACTGGCTTCGCAGTTTGGTCAGTGATCGGCCGCTCAGCGCTTTGATACAAGAGCGAGCAGGGTGGTGATATGCCTTGCTCGCCAGGATCTTTATCGCACTGGTCTTTTAATGAGCAATGCGGATAGCCGCTCCTACCGGGCCCGCTCACCCCGGCTCACCCTCATCCCCCGGCAAATCCTCATCCAGATGCAGCCATGGCAGCCGGTTTTCTATCCAGATATGGCGAGACGGCGCAGCCTGTTCGGGGTGGTCGAGCGTTGCGATGGTGACGTCTATTTCCTCCGGGCTGTTGCGGGTGAACAGCGCCATGTGGGCCCCGCAGTTGCCACAGAAATAGCGGACGCAGGTCGAGGCGGAATCGTAGGTGGACGGGCTGCCTGTCAACCAGCGAAATGAGTTTAGCGGCACGCTGATCCAGGTCATGACGGTTGCGCCCGATGTCCTTCGGCAGATGGAGCAGTGGCAGTGCGCGATGTCCCGCAGTGGTGCGTCGAACTGATAGCGAAGGCTGCCGCAATGGCAACCCCCTGTATGGCTCTGGTTCATCGGCGCGTCTCCCGGTTATGCGCTGTAACAGGTGTGACAATAAAACTTTCATTACCACCGATTGAAAGGTCGGTGAAAGCTTGGGCCATTAGCATCAGCCGACTTCCGGCAAAAAGACCGGTTGGCCAGGAACGGATTCCGAGGTGTTTCAGGCCCAATTAACAACAATAATGGTGATTCCGATGCTTGCTGATTTCTCGATCCGTACCCTCCTTGCGCGACCCCTCCACGTACCGCTCCTACTGAGCTGAATCGTTCATTTCAACGTTCTGTAGCCGTATTACGTCTGGAGTATTCCCATGCTGACTTTCCTTGGCTTTGCCATGGTTATTGCGTTCATGTACCTGATCATGAGCAAGCGCCTGACCGCGCTGATCGCCTTGATTCTGGTCCCGATCATCTTCGCTCTGTTCGGCGGCTTCGCATCGCAGATCGGCCCGATGATGCTCGCCGGTATCACCAAGCTTGCGCCGACCGGCGTGATGCTGATGTTCGCCATTCTGTACTTCGCGCTGATGATCGATTCCGGCCTGTTCGACCCGGCCGTGCGCAAGATCCTGAAAATGGTCAAAGGCGACCCGATGCGCATTTCGGTCGGCACTGCCGTACTGGCGCTGGTGGTGTCCCTCGACGGTGACGGCGCGACCACCTACATGATCTGCGTTGCCGCCATGCTGCCGCTGTACAGCCGCGTCGGCATGAGCCCGCGCATCATGGCCGGCTGATCATTCTGGCCGGCGGCGTGATGAACATGACCCCCTGGGGCGGCCCGACCGCTCGTGCGGCCAGTGCCCTGCACGTCGATGCCTCCGACATCTTCGTTCCGATGATCCCGGCCATGCTGGCCGGTGTTGTGGCGATCCTGGCAATTGCCTACTTCTACGGCAAACGCGAACGCGCTCGTCTTGGCGAACTGCACTTGCAGGGTGATGACGTTGACCACAGCGAGATCAGCGTTTCGCAATTCCCTGATGCCCGTCGTCCAAAACTGATCTGGTTCAACGGTGCGCTGACCCTCGCCCTGATGGTCGCCCTGATCATGGGCCTGTTACCACTGCCGGTACTGTTCATGATCGCGTTCAGTATCGCGATGATCATCAACTACCCGAACCTGCAGGATCAAAAGGACCGCGTCTCGGCCCACGCCGGTAGCGTGCTGGCGGTGGTCGGCCTGATCTTCGCTGCGGGTATCTTCACCGGCATCCTGTCCGGCACCGGCATGGTCGACGCGATGTCGAAAAGCCTGCTGGCGGTGATTCCGGAAGCGCTGGGTCCCTACCTCGCGGTGATTACGGCGCTGGTCAGCATGCCGTTTACCTTCTTCATGTCTAACGACGCGTTCTACTACGGCGTACTGCCAGTGCTGTCGGAAGCAGCCTCTCACTACGGCATCAGCCCGGTGGAAATGGCTCGCGCCTCGATCGTCGGTCAGCCGGTTCACTTGCTCAGCCCGCTGGTGCCTTCGACCTACCTGCTGGTGGCACTGGCCGGTATCGAGTTCGGTGATCACCAGCGTTTCACCCTGAAATGGGCGATTCTGGTCTGCATGTGCATCCTGGTTGCTGCGCTGCTGATGGGGATCTTCCCGTTCTATAGCAGCATGTAAGCTTCTTTAGCTGCCCCGAAAGCTCGCCGTTGACTTGATCATCAACGGCGAGTTTTTGCGTTTGGGCGGTCAATTGGTTGAGGGCCGATACTGCAATGCCTCGGCCAGATGGCTGCGAGTGATCGCGTCTGCCTGCTCAAGATCTGCGAGGGTGCGGGCTACCTTCAGCAGCCGATGCGCTGAACGCAATGACAGCGTCAGACGCTCACAGGCGGTTTCCAGCCAGCTTTCGTCGGTGCTCGACAGCGCGCAGTGCTCACGCAGCCCTGGCAGGTCAAGAAAAGCATTGGCGCAGCCCTGGCGGCGTTGCTGACGTTCGCGAGCCTGCGCAACCACCGCTGCAGCACTTGCGGTGTTTTCACTGGTGGTCGGGTCGGGGTTGAGCGCGGTGGCTTCACGGGCGACGGTCAGGTGCAGGTCGATCCGGTCCAGCAACGGGCCGGACAGCTTGTTGCGATAGCGCTGCACCTGCTCGGTGGAGCAACGACAGCGCCCGGTCGGCTCGCCGAGATAGCCGCAGGGACACGGGTTCATCGCCGCCACCAACTGGAACCGCGCCGGAAAGCGCACGCGGTCCCGCGCCCGGGAAATCACGATATGCCCGGACTCCAGCGGCTCACGCAATACCTCCAGCACGCGGCGATCGAACTCCGGCAACTCATCCAGGAATAGAACGCCGTGATGCGCCAACGTGATCTCGCCAGGTTGCGGACGACTGCCACCGCCCACCAATGCCGGCCCCGACGCCGAGTGATGAGGTTGCCGAAACGGCCGCTGCGGCCAACTGGTCAGCGGCACCTGGCTGGCGACCGACTGAATCGCCGCCACCTCCAGCGCTTCGTGCTCGTCCAGCGGCGGCAACAAACCCGGCAGGCGGCTGGCGAGCAGCGTCTTGCCAGTGCCAGGCGGCCCACTGAACAACAGGTTATGCGCCCCGGCGGCGGCAATCACCAAGGCACGCTTCGCGGCGGTCTGGCCCTGCACTTCGCTTAAATCCGGATACGGCTTGGGCTGGTGCAGCAGACCGCTGGACTGATACGGCGCAATCACCGTGCGCCCGTTGAAATGCGCGACCAGCTCCAGCAAATGATTGACCGCGAGCACCCGCAACCCCGACGCCAGGCAGGCTTCCTCCGCGTTCACCGCCGGAATAATCAGCGTCCGCTCCGCCGCACGTGCCGCCAGCGCAGCAGGCAACACACCCTGAATCGGCCGAATCGCCCCCGACAACGCCAACTCGCCCAGGCATTCAACATCCTGCAACGCCACCAGCGGCACCTGCCCGCTGGCGGCCAGCAAACCCAGCGCAATCGCCAGATCAAATCGACCGCCATCCTTGGGCAAATCAGCCGGCGCCAGATTGAGCGTGATACGCCGCGCCGGAAAATCCAGCCCGGAATTGAGAATCGCACTGCGCACCCGGTCTTTGCTCTCCTTGACCGCGCCTTCCGGCAGCCCCACCAGCGTCAGGGCCGGCAGGCCGTTGGCCAGATGCGCTTCAACAGTAACCGCCGGGGCTTCCACCCCGACCTGGGCACGACTATGGACGATAGCCAGCGACATGGATCATTCCTTGATATGGGCACAGGCGGGTATGGTGCTTTATTTGGCGGGAGAGGGCGGGTGGGGAATGGATACAGGGTGTGAGTGGGGTCACTACACTCCCTCTTCTGACAAGTGGCTGAATGGCGGAAGCTTCGGAGCACTACAGTAGTGTGGTGCCTTGCAGCTTAATATCAACCCATTGGGGGATGCTGATTGAATCTTCTGACTCGAATCGAATATGGCGTATACACCTAACGTCCGCGAACCCGTCCGCTCTGTGTTTTCGCACTTCTTGACGAAGCTCGGAATATGGAGCTCACAGTCTTCTGATAGCGGAGCTGTTACCTCCTTTGTGGGCTGTAGCAGAGCTGGCAGTACAATCTCTGCCTTGCCGATCGGAATCAATTCGTTCGGCTCTCCTACCCATGCGAGCTACCTATGTATCCTCATCCCGTAACCCGCTTCGGCGTTAAAACCCAAGGCAGGAGCTTCCAGCCTGCGGGTGGTGTGGGTCTTCAATACGTAAGCCCACAAGGATCAAGCCCTGACGAGCGGGCAGGGCGAACGCATGATCGAACTGACGGCCTGGCGTTAAATAACGCGAATGTCCTGATCAGTCTGGTGCCGGCCCATGTGCCGTTCGATTCTGAAGAAGCTTGCCGGCGCGCCAACGCCGGCAACTGGCCGCAACGCTTGGCGGGCAAACGTTCGACGCGGGGCTGAAGCGTGGGCTTCACGGCGTACCGTTTCGGCCATGCAGCCGGTAGCCGGAACGTTGGCTCAAGCGTTCGTAATAGGCACTCACCGCGGGGAAGTCCGGATGAGTCAGTGGGGTTTCAAACCAGCGGTTCACTGAAAGGCCGATCGGGATGTCTGCCAGCGAAAACTCTCTGCCGCTGACGTATGCGCCCGTTGTGTCGAGTTGTCGATTCAGGATCGCCATGTGCCTGGACCATTGACGGCATCCTGAGACTAGCGCGTCATGGTCTTGATGGGCGGCGCATTGCCTGACCAGCGACATAAAGGCATAAGCCCAGGACTTGTTGAGGTCGGTGGCTTGCCAGTCGATCCATTGATCCACCCGGGCTCTGGCTTTTGCGTCTGCTGGATAAAGGTGCAGGGCTTTGTTCCGGTTCGCCAGGTACCTGATGATCGTGTTGGACTCCCAAAGCACGAAGCCGTCGTCCTCAACCACCGGAACCATCGCATTGGGATTGAGTGCCGTGAATTCAGGTGTGTTCGTTTCCCTGAAACCAGAGCCCCAGTCCTTCCGTTCGAAGGGGATTTGCAACTCTGCGCAGGTCCATAGCACTTTGCGGACATTGATCGATGAGGCCTTACCCAGTATTTGTAGCATTCCATCTCCTTATAGTCGGGGGGGGGCACGAACTACACACCTGTCGACGTTGAGCCCACCGGGGTGAGACGTTAAACGAGAGCGGTCATTCAACTCAAGGTCTGTTTAAACGATTGCCTGCGATTCGCAGGGAGGCTATTTTGTTTGATAATTGTAGGGCGTTTCTGTAGTTAAGATAAGTCAAACACAAAAGTAAGCCTGGGAAAGTGCCGGTCTATCTTTTTATTCATGTTTGAATTTAGTGACAGGATGGAAATTCCTGCCCGAAAGGGCAGGTGTACAGTGATAGGTGATTAGTTTTAAATTTAGTGTTATGTAGTTGTTCATGTTTGTACATTATGAATGCAGTGGTCTCGCCGTTGTTAATACTCGTTATTTATATTGTCAGCGTCAGATCATAATGGGAGTCTGGTTAATGCAGGTCGCTATCTTTCAAGTTGATGCTTTTGCTTCTCAGCCATTCGCGGGTAATCCTGCGGCTGTTTGTCCGTTGGATTATTGGTTGCCAGACGAGCAGTTGCATGCGATTGCCGCTGAAAATAATCTGTCAGAAACAGCCTACTTTGTTAAGCAAGGCGATATCTATGAACTGAGGTGGTTTACTCCGCTGGTCGAAGTTGAGCTGTGCGGGCATGCGACGTTGGCGGCCGCTTGGGTAATCTTGAATAAGTTAGGCGTCAACGCAGATCTTTTAAGGTTTTCGACGCGCAGTGGGGAACTGCGGGTTCGTCGCTCCGGTACCGGTCTGACGTTGGATTTTCCAGCGAAAACCCCTGAGCGCTGCACACCGCCGTCCGAGTTATTACCCGCACTGGGTTTGACCTCGGCAGAAGTCTTTGCAACAGACGACTTCATCGTCGTAGTGCCTGATGAGACGATTATCGAACAGTTGACACCGGACTTCGCCCGCCTGAAGGGGCTGCCGCTGCGAGGTGTGGTGGTGACCGCGCAAGGCAAGGACTTCGATTTTGTCTCTCGATGGTTTGGCCCCAATGTCGGGGTGAACGAAGACCCGGTGACAGGCTCGGCGCATACCTCATTGACGCCTTACTGGGCGGGTGTATTGGACAAGCAAGTGCTGACGGCACAACAAGGTGGCCTCCGAAAGGGGCAGCTGCGCTGTGAGATGGCCAGTGACCGAGTGCTGATAACCGGGGAATCGGTGTTGTATATGGTTGGGGAAATCACCCTTTAGTGCTGGCGCAACATCCTTCGTTTGAGAAATACCCAAGCGTATTTTTCAAGCGATTAACTTCGATTCTCCGCCGGTGATTCTGCTATAGCGCCCAATTAATGGAGCATGCCCAGAGCATAGGCTTTCATGGAGGCTTCTACTTTGTTACTGGAGTGCAGTTTGCGCATGGCGTTGACGAGGTGAAACTTCACAGTTCTTTCGTAAATGGACAAGATCAATCCCGTTTCGGAGTAGGTCTTGCCCGTCGCCGACCATTTCAAGGTTTCTACTTCCCGGGCGGTGAGGGACGCGTCAATTTCAGGGATGTAGCTGGGGGCAATAAAGTTGAGCATGGTTGAATGTGCGATATGGGCTATCCAGATCAGCTTTGCTTCTTTCTCGTTGAGTTCCGATGGTGTAATCGGGCTGGCAGATCTGATCAGGGAAAACAGCCCAATCGTGTCGTGTTTTCCTCGGGAGGGCGTACACCAGCCATGGAAAAGTTGATAATGTTTGGCGCTTTCCCAGAAATGAAGATGCTCCTTGAATGTATCGGCAGACCAACACAGCGGCTGATTTTCTGTTAACCCGTGCTTTACAGTCTGGTCAATGCTGAAATAGTTATTGTCTTTATAGGTGTTCTCCGTATGCGCGCCACGAACCCCACCTAGAAAAAAATGAGGATCTGATTTAGCGAGGCATCTCTGGCGAGCAATTCCAAGGCAACAACGCTTC
>NZ_LGLN01000081.1:79926-155604 GCF_001293775.1 Pseudomonas syringae pv. cilantro | reverse complement strand
AGAATCGGGAGCACAGNCTCAAGCTTCAATGGCTGGTAGTCAATGGCTGGTTGGGAATGTGGGGTTCATGAGGCGCTTACTGTTCTCCCACGCGGGAGAGTAATTGGATGATAGATGAAATTTCGGACAGGAAATGGGCAATGGAAAGCGAATGCCGAGGGAGTATTGATCGAACTCAAAAGAGCGAATGACAAATTCAAGCAGCGTAAGCAATTCTTCCTTGGATGTTACATTCATGAACAGAGATAGGTAATGCTCGCGCCAATCAGACATGTGTATTTACCAGCCTTGAAGAGTGTAAGGGGTGTGCCTGGGGCCACAGTGTTGGGTTGTTGATGTTGTGATGTGCAAGGAAATTCATTTAAAATAATAAAAAACCAATAACTAATCAGGGTGATGTAAATGCAATCCTTAGCCCCCGATCAGCTAGTGCGTCTGTCTTATGCGGAGTTAGCGGCTTGTCGTTTCAGCCTTCTCTCGCCTGGGTCGACACTAGCCTGACTGTCGAACTAAAAGAACTCGGACTGCCTGTTGCATATGCTGGATACAGTGAATGCGAGTGCCAAGGTCTTGCACCAAAATTGAGCATCGGTTGGTCTTGGTTTAAAGAAACTTTTTCTGGAAAGGCTTTTATATCCTTTCGAACACCTGGCCGCAGTTCGTGAGCGCCTATACTCAAACCTGAACATTGATGAGCTCCGAGCAGGGTGTTCGCAAAGCGTTATAGGACATTGTGATCTTGAGCCCGCGTTCGCTGATCGTTGCGGCGATGCTGGTGGTATTCCTGTAACGCCTGCGTTCGCTTCGGAAAGTTGCTGAACCATTGGCAACCCCGGCGCTCTTGCCATTCGAGCCTCTCGATGTCAGGGCACCAGCGAACAAATTTCGACCATCGTCAGGGCCATCCAGCGCACGTCAGTCAAGGTCAACCTGTAGACCATGACCTGACTGAGCTGGCCAGCTTCAGCCCTGAGCAGGTATTCCGTTGGCCTGCGGGAGGCCGGTACAGATTTGACGTCAGGTGTGGTGGCGGAAGCCATCATGCATTCCTCCGGGTGACGCAGGTGGCGCGGAGCATTGAGGCGCTGGGGTAGAGCGCCTCATTCCGGGAGGAGTCGATAGAGGGCGTGAATTCGTCATCTGTATGGAATATTGTCCAGACAGAGAAGAGCGGTGTCCTCCTGTCGTATTACCTCAGTAAGGACTCGCCGTCGGCCTGACCACAATCTCACTGACATCCACCCCGTCAAGCTGCTTGATCGCATACACAAGCGCCCGCGCAATCGCATCTGCCCCCAGCGCCACTTTCCGAAACGCCTTCATCGCCTCCCGCGCTGTTTCGTCTGAAATCGAGTCCGCCAGTTCTGACTCGACCACACCGGGGCAGACGACGGTTACGCGGATTTTGTCGGTTTCCTGGCGAGGGCCATCGAAGATTGCTCTGACGGCAAACTTGGTTGCGCAATACACCGCAGCGGTCGGGGGAACGGAAAGACCGCCGATGGACGAGATGTTGATGACCTGGCCATATCCCTGCGCTTCCATACTCGGAACAACGGACGTCGGCTCTACGAAATTGCAGTCGGGGACTCGCAGGCGCATCGGGTGACTCGCGCGCTCAACTGGCTGAACAATCATTACGCCGAGCCACTGCGCATCGACGAACTGGCGCGGCTGGCTAACCTGGATAATTCGACGCTGCATCACCGATTCAAGGCGCTGACCGCCATGAGCCCGTTGCATTATCAAAAAAACTGCGCCTGCAAGAGGCGCGGCGGCTGATGATCAATGAGGGCCTGGACGCCTCCAGCGCCTGCTATCGCGTCGGCTATGAAAGCCCTTCGCAATTCAGCAGGGAGTACAGCCGCCAGTTTGGCAGCCCGCCTTCAACGGACGTAAGCCGGGTTCGCCAGATCATCTGATGCAATTGCATGAAATCACTGCCTGGGTGCAGTCAGCCGCGCATATTGATCCTGGCTGATCCATCCCGTGAAGGAGCGGTTGTCAGCATTGATGAACTCGACTTAGCCTGAGCCATCCGAAGGCGGCTAATTCCCACAGAATTTGCCGAAAGGTCACATTGTGGGCTCAAAGGGGAATGAATAAAATCTTGCCTTAACGAATAACGTTAAGCTTTAATCATGATTGTGAGTTTTAGATGTGTGCATACGAGAGACCTTTTTGAACACGGCAAAACCCGGTTATGGGCTCCGATAAAATCAGTTGCCGAGCGCAAACTTGCGATGCTTGATGCCGCAACGTCGATTCTGGATTTGCGCTCTCCTCCGGGCAATCGACTTGAGGCGCTTGATGGGGATCGCTTTGGCCAATACAGCATCCGCATAAACGCTCAATTCAGGATCTGCTTCATTTGGGGCGCTAATGGTCCCGAAAACGTTGAAATCATCGATTACCACTAAGGTGCAGCAATGAACAAAAACGGAATGCGCCCCGTCCATCCAGGCGAAATTCTTAGAGAGGAATACCTAGAGCCTATGCGGCTGACCGCTGCGGCGCTAGCTCGGGCATTAGGTGTTTCAACGCCGACGGTAAATGACATTGTGCTCCAGCGCCGAGGAGTCAGTGCTGATGTGGCGCTGCGTCTGGCCGCATGCCTGGAGACAAGTCCCGAGTTCTGGCTTAACTTGCAGCTTGTCTATGATCTGCGCAAGGCAGAGATCGAGAAGGGCGCGCAGATCCGTGAGCAGGTCAGGTGCCTGGCCCGCTGCGCCTGATACTGCCCACCCGACAGTGCCCTGATAAAAAGCCTTATTCAGCTTTTTCAGCCCCGCCGACCTTCTCTTCCAGTTCGGCCATTTTGGCCTCCAGCGCCTCAAGACGGGCGCGGGTGCGGGCGAGGACGGCCATCTGGCTGTCGAATTCTTCACGGCTGACCAGGTCCAGTTTGCTGAAGCCGCTTTGCAGCAGCGCCTTGAACTGGGTTTCGAATTCGCTGCGCGGTACAGGCGTTTCGCCATTGAACAGGCGCGAGGCGTGGCCGCTGAGGGCGTCGAGGAAAGCTTTGGGCGCGATCATGATGATTTTCCTGAAATCCGATGGGCAGCAGTGTAACACGCAGCGTCTATAGTCATTTCTTGAGGTGTCAAGTGCACGCTTATGGAGCGTCGCCGGATACAGGTGCGCACCATGCTTGTGCGTTGCCTGCGGGCGGCGTCGTTCATTACCGCCCTGAATACGCACAAGAGCCTGTATTCAATGAATATTCACGAGATGGCAAGCTTTCTGCTTAGTGGCTTATGACCCATGCACTGATGCAGTCGCTGTGACGAATGCAGTGCGGCAGGCGGAGCGGGGATGTGTTTCGTCACAAGCGGTTTTCTGGCGTTGGTCTGGCCTGATCAGGCGGCCGACGCGTTACAAAGCCAGACACTGCGCTTAGACTTGAGTCGGGTTTGTTTTCCTGGGGCAAGTCCACCAATTCGGGAGAAAGTTTTCATGAAGCTAGTCACTGCCATCATCAAGCCGTTCAAATTGGATGACGTGCGCGAGTCGTTGTCTGAAATCGGCGTGCAGGGCATCACCGTCACTGAAGTCAAAGGCTTCGGTCGTCAGAAGGGTCACACCGAGCTGTACCGCGGTGCTGAATACGTCGTCGACTTTCTTCCAAAGGTGAAGATCGACGTTGCCATCGATGACAAGGATCTGGATCGTGTCATCGAAGCTATAACCAAGGCCGCCAACACTGGCAAGATCGGTGACGGCAAGATTTTCGTGGTCAATCTGGAACAGGCCATTCGCATCCGTACCGGCGAGACCGATACAGACGCTATTTAAGCCGCCAAACCCCAACGCCCCAGGAGAAAACAATATGACTCTGCGTCAATTCGCAGGGCTCGGTGCCCTGTTGTCCCTCGCAATACCTGGTCTTGCCCTGGCGGCTGATCCAGTGGCCGAGCCGGTGCTGAACTCTGGCGACACCGCATGGATGCTGACCGCGACCGCTCTGGTCCTGTTCATGACCATCCCCGGCCTCGCGCTGTTCTACGGCGGTATGGTTCGCTCGAAAAACATTCTGTCCGTGATGATGCAGTGTTTCGCCATCACGGGCCTGATCAGCATCCTGTGGGTTGTTTACGGTTACAGCATTGCGTTTGACACAACTGGTATGGAAGCGGGCGTCGTCAACTTCAATTCCTTCTTTGGCGGTATGGGTAAAGCGTTCCTGGCGGGTATCACGCCGGCAAGTCTTACCGGTCCCGCTGCATTGTTCCCTGAGGCGGTGTTCGTCACCTTCCAGATGACCTTTGCGATCATCACTCCAGCCCTGATCGTCGGTGCTTTCGCAGAACGCATGAAGTTCTCCGCAATGCTGATGTTCATGGGTATCTGGTTCACGCTGGTCTACGCGCCAATTGCCCACATGGTCTGGGGCGGCGTCGGTGGCTTGATGTGGGACTGGGGCGTTCTGGACTTCGCGGGCGGCACTGTGGTGCATATCAACGCTGGTGTAGCCGGCCTGGTGGCGTGCCTGGTGCTGGGCAAGCGCAAAGGCTTCCCGACCACCCCGATGGCTCCGCACAATCTCGGTTACACCCTGGTCGGCGCAGCAATGCTCTGGGTCGGCTGGTTCGGTTTCAACGCCGGTTCTGCCGCTGCGGCCAACGGCACTGCCGGTATGGCGATGCTGGTGACGCAAATCGCAACAGCTGCCGCCGCACTGGGCTGGATGTTCGCTGAGTGGCTGACGCACGGTAAGCCAAGTGCGCTGGGCATCGCTTCGGGTGTGGTTGCCGGCCTGGTTGCCATTACTCCGGCTGCCGGTACTGTTGGTCCGATGGGGTCTCTGATCATCGGTCTGGCTGCAGGCGTGATCTGCTTCTTCTGCGCCACCAGCCTGAAACGCAAGCTCGGCTACGACGATTCCCTGGACGCCTTCGGTGTGCACGGTATCGGCGGCATCGTCGGCGCGATCCTGACCGGTGTTTTTGCAGCTCCGGCACTGGGCGGCTTTGGCACTGTGACTGACATCGGCGCTCAAGTCTGGATTCAGTTCAAGGGCGTCGCGTTCACCGTCGTCTATACCGCGATCGTGACCTTCATCATCCTCAAGGTACTGGATGCCGTGATGGGTCTGCGGGTCACTGACGAGGAAGAATCGGTTGGTCTGGACCTTGCGCAACACAACGAGCGTGGCTACAACCTGTAAGCAGTAGCCCGCCAAAAAAATGCCCGGTGTCCGGGCATTTTTTTTGTCTGAGGTTTGTGGATAAACCCGGAGTTTTTGCTGTCATTGATCTTGCCCGCGTCAATGATCCCGGTTCGGTGACGCAGCGCAGGTGACGTGGTTGCAGGTGGCTGTGCAGACGTAGTGGTGAGCATTGCCATGACGGTCTTCGTCAACTTGCAGGGAAGCCGGTTTATTGCGCGCTTTGCTTTTTTCTCAGTCGAGTTAGAATGCGCGCCGAAGGTGCGGAGAACGGTATGTGGCATCAATCCAGAATCGCCTTGCGGGCCAGGCCTCGCGGGTTTCATCTGGTTTCCGACGAAATACAGGCAGGCCTGCCTCCGTTGCGGAATTGCCGTGTCGGATTGCTACACTTGTGGCTGCAACATACCTCGGCGTCGTTGACCGTCAACGAAAACGCCGACCCGGCGGTGCGTCGTGACTTCGAGCGTTTTTTCAACCGGCTGGTGCCTCAGGGCGTAGACGGCTACGAACATGACGACGAAGGCCCTGATGACTTGCCCGCACATTTCAAGGCCAGCCTGTTGGGCTGTCAGTTGGTTTTGCCGGTGACGGAAGGTCGACTGGCGCTGGGCACCTGGCAAGGTATTTACCTGGGCGAACATCGAGACGCTGCCGGGTCTCGGAACGTCCTTGCCACCCTCCAGGGTGAATGGACATAACCGCTGGAGTCAGCGGTTGTTGAATTTTTCCGGCCACCTTAGTAATTCCGGGTGGTTGGGCTATAACTAATCAGCTTTCGCAAGTCATGAGGTAGAACATGAGCGACGACATTGATGACGAACTGGTAGACGACGTAGAAGGCGAGGATGACGGTGAGGAGCTTGCAACGGCTTCCCCGGAAGACGAAGCGGTCGAGGTAGACGACTCCGACGTTCCGGCGGCACCCGCCAAAGGCAAGGCCAAGGCCGCAGTTTCGGTCGAGGAATTGCCCAGCGTAGAAGCCAAGAACAAAGAGCGTGATGCACTGGCGCGTGCCATGGAAGAATTCCTGGCGCGTGGCGGCAAGGTGCAGGAAGTGGAGGCCAATGTGGTCGCCGATCCGCCCAAGAAGCCTGAAAACAAGTACGGCAGCCGTCCTATCTGAAGTTGTGACTGCCTTGTGATAAAGAAAAGCCCGCCGTCGCTGCGGGCTTTTTCTTGGGCGCGTGTTGTACGGGGGCGAGGCTACGCCCAGCGGGCGAGTACTTCCGGCAACTGCGACAGGTTATGGATCTCGGCGTCCGGCAGTCTGTCGGCATCCCAGACTTTGCCTTGCGGGTTGTACCAGATGGCTCGCATGCCTGCCTGTTGAGCGCCTGCGATATCGTCGCTGGGGTGGTCACCGACGTGGGCAGCCGCGCTGGCATCGGTCTTGCCGCGTCTGAGCGCTTCGAGAAACAGCGCCGGGTCGGGTTTGCCTATACCCAGGTCTTCGGCGCACAGGGCGAAGGTAAAGTAATCCGCCAGCCCCAGCCGCCGAACATCGGCATTGCCGTTGGTGATCACGCCGAGCGTGAAGGTCTTGGCGAGAATTTCCAGGGTGGGTTGCACGTCCGGGAAAATCTGCACCTGATGGCGGCCATGCAGGAACACTTCAAACGCCTGATCAGCGAGATCCTGCGCTTCGTCGGGCTCGTAACCGGCGTCTTCCAGGGCGTGAAACAGAACACGCCGACGCAGCGCGCTGATCCGGTGCTTCAAGGCTGGATCAGCGGCCACCAGGCGTGAGCGGATTTCCCATAGATGCTCGACGGGAACGGGACCGAGCCTGGGCGCGTGCTCGGCCAGCCAGTCACGCAGTGTGGCTTCGGCACCGACGATCGCCGGTGCGGTATCCCAGAGCGTGTCATCGAGGTCGAACGTCACCAGCTTAATCATCTGCAGATCCTTTACGTTTGGCGCGTGGATGGGCACTGTCATAGACCGTCGCCAGGTGCTGAAAGTCCAGATGCGTGTAGATCTGCGTGGTCTTGATATCGGCGTGGCCGAGCAGCTCCTGCACCGCGCGAAGGTCTTGCGATGACTCCAGCAGATGGCTGGCAAATGAATGACGCAGCATGTGCGGGTGCAGGTTCTGCCCAAGCTCGCGTTCGCCCGCGGCCTTGACCCGGTTCTGCACCGCACGTGAACCGAGCCGTTTGCCGTGCTGGCTGACGAACACTGCGTCGTCCTGCGGGTTGGTCAGGGCGCGCAACGGCAACCAGGACTCCAGCGCCTTGCGCGCCTTGCTGCCGACAGGCAACACGCGTGTCTTGCTGCCTTTGCCGAGCACCTGCACCAGCCCGGCGCGCAGGTCCAGTTGATCAAGGTTGAGGCCGGTCAGTTCGGACAGTCGCAACCCTGACGAATAAAGCAGCTCCAGAATGGCCTGATCACGTTGCGCCAGAAAGTCTTCCTCGACGGCACCGTCGAGCAGTTGCGCAGCGCGGTCGGTGTCCAGGGTCTTGGGCAGGCGTCGCTCGCCTTTGGGCGGCGACAGGCCATTTGCGGGGTCGTGCTGGCAGATGCCTTCCCGATTCAGGTATTTGTAGAACCCACGCACGGCCGATAGCATCCGCGCCAGGCTGCGCGAGGACTGGCCCTGCTGATGCTGGCGGGCCGTGAAACTGCGCAGGTGCTGGATATCCAGATTCGTCCAGCTCGACAGCCCGGCTTTCTGGCAGAACGCGAGCACTTTGCCCAGGTCGCGTCGATAGGCTTCGAGTGTGTGCGGCGACACCTGGCGCTCACTGCGCAGGTGCATGCAGTAGGCATCCAGGTGTTGTTCCATGGCTAGCGAACCGAACGTAGCGAGTGGGCGAAGCGAGGCAGCAGGCGGCTCAGTACGTCAGCGATGTAACTGAGGAACAGCGTACCGACCGAGCTTTTGTAGTGCTGAGGGTCGCGGCTGCCGATGGCCAGCACCCCATGCAGGCCTAAGTGGTTGAGGCTGGCGATGGCGGTCGAGCCGACTTCCCCGGCTTGTTCTGCGCCAAACAGAAAGGCCAGTTCATGCTCGCGCAGGGCGCCGCAGACGATTTTCTCGCCAATCAGGCCGCCGATGGCTTTCTGGGCCTCGGCAGTGCTGACCCAGCGGCCTACCGGCATGGGGTTGTCGCTGAACAGAATCAGGCTGACAAAGGGCACCTGAAAGTCCTGACGCAGGCTGTCTTCCACCGCAATCACCAGTTCGTCCAGGCTTGTAGCGTCCATCAGCGCGAGATTCAGGCGGCGGGTCTTTTCGAACAGCCGGTCGTTGTCGCGTGCGACGTCCATCAGTTGCGAGAGGCGATGGCGCATTTCGATATTGCGTTCGCGCAGCAGCTTGAGCTGACGCTCGACCAGCGAAACGGTGTCGCCACGCTGGTGAGGAATGCGCATCGACACCAGTAGCTCGTCGTGCTCGGCGAAAAACTCGGGATGCTCGAGCAGGAAAGCGATGACCGCTTCTGCTTCAAGGTCTGGCGCTGCGCTATCGACAGGCGATTCGCCGGGGTTGCCGGTGGAAGCTGGAGGCTGGTCGGTCATCGTATGTACTCGCTTAAAGACGAACTTGGCCTTCGTAGACCCGTGTCGCAGGGCCGGTCATCATGACGGAGTGTCCCGGGCCGGCCCATTCGATGGACAGGCGACCTCCGGGCAGGTCGATCAGCAGTGGCGAGTCCATCCAGCCCTGGCTGATGGCAGCAACTGCCGCCGCACACGCCCCGGTGCCACAGGCCTGGGTTTCGCCGGCACCGCGCTCCCAGACCCGCAACTGCGCGCGCTGGCGATCTACAACGTGGAGGAAGCCGACGTTAACCCGTGCCGGAAAGCGCGGGTGATGTTCGATCTTCGGGCCGAGCGTGTGCACGGGGGCATCGTTGATGTCGTCGACGCGCAGCACGGCGTGAGGATTGCCCATCGACACAGCAGCCAGTTCGACCGTCTGCCCGTCGACTTCGACCGAATAGCGGGTGGCTTGCTGCGCTGCCTGAAACGGAATGTCTTCCGGAGCAAGGCGCGGCGGGCCCATGTCGACGCTGATCTGCCCGTCGCTGCGGATATCCAGTTCGATGATGCCGCCCTTGGTCTCGACACGGATCTGCTTCTTGGCGGTCAGCCGCTTGTCGAGCACGAAGCGCGCGAAACAGCGTGCGCCGTTGCCGCATTGTTCAACCTCGGAACCGTCCGAGTTGAAGATTCGGTAGCGAAAGTCCACATCCGGGTTGTTCGGCGCTTCGACCAGCAATAGCTGATCGAAACCGATACCGGTGTGGCGGTCGCCCCACTGTTTGGCGTGTTTGGGCAGGATATGCGCGTGCTGACTCACCAGGTCGAGGACCATGAAGTCGTTACCCAGCCCGTGCATCTTGGTAAAACGCAGCAGCATGGGATTACTCCGGCAGCAGGCTTTCGCCAGCGAACAGCTCGGCCACGGTTTCGCGACGACGCACTTCAAAAGCCTGAGAACCGTCGACCAGTACCTCAGCGGCACGGCCACGGGTGTTGTAGTTCGAACTCATGACAAAACCGTAAGCGCCGGCCGAGTGCACGGCCAGCAAATCGCCTTCGGCCAGGGTCAGTTCGCGGTCCTTGGCGAGGAAGTCGCCGGTCTCGCAGATCGGCCCGACGATGTCGTAGGCACGCGCTTCGCTGTCGCGTGGGCGTACCGCTGTGACGTCCATCCAGGCCTGATACAGGGCAGGGCGGATCAGGTCGTTCATCGCCGCGTCGACGATGGCGAAATCCTTGTGTTCGGTGTGCTTGAGGTACTCGACCCGGGTCAGCAGCACGCCCGCGTTGGCCACGATAAAGCGCCCTGGCTCGAACAGCAGGCCCAGATCCCGGCCAGCGAGTCGCTCGCGTACGGCTTTGATGTAGTCAGCCGCCAGTGGAGGCTCTTCATCGCGATAACGCACGCCAAGGCCGCCACCCAGATCGATGTGGTGCAGGTGGATGCCGCAATCGCCCAGCCGATCGACCAGGCCCAGCAAGCGATCCAGTGCATCGATAAAGGGTTCGAGGGTGGTCAGTTGCGAGCCGATATGGCAATCGACGCCGATGACTTCCAGATTCGGCAATTGCGAGGCACGAATGTAAACGTCTTCGGCAGCAGCAATGGCGATGCCGAACTTGTTTTCTTTCAGGCCTGTGGAAATGTACGGGTGAGTGCCCGCGTCCACGTCCGGATTGACGCGCAGCGAGATCGGCGCACGAACGTTGAGTTCGGCAGCCACTTCCTGCAAGCGCTCCAGCTCGTCGGTAGACTCGACGTTGAAGCAATGCACGCCCACTTCAAGCGCGCGGCGCATGTCTTCGCGGGTCTTGCCGACGCCGGAGAACACGATCTTTTCCGCTTTGCCGCCAGCCGCCAGCACACGCTCCAGCTCGCCACGGGAAACGATGTCGAAACCGGCGCCGAGACGCGCCAGGACATTGAGTACGCCCAGGTTGGAGTTGGCCTTGACCGCAAAGCAGACCAGATGCGGCATGCCATCCAGCGCATCGGCGTAGGCACGGTATTGCGCTTCGATGTGAGCGCGCGAGTAGACATAGGTCGGCGTACCGAAGCGCTCGGCAATGCCGGACAAGGCTACCCCTTCCGCGAACAGCTCACCGTCGCGGTAGTTGAAGGCGTCCATTTGAGTCCCTTAAAGGTGCTTGTGCGATTGCGATTTGGCTTGTTCTTCCGGAGTTTTGGTGTCGTCCGGCAGATACAGCGGGCCTTTCTGGCCACAGGCTGTAACAAGACACGCGACCGCGACCAGCGCAGCAAGCGAAGAGATCAGGCGCTTCATGGCGAAATCCTTTGTAAAAGCATTAATTGCGCCCGAGTATACCGACCACCCGGCGGCTTGCCTATGCGAGGGCCGTCCCGTCTGGCGGGCCTCGGGCATTATTACGATGATGAAACACAAACTGACGGGTAAGCTTTGCATTTGCCTGGCGGCGTCCGTATCTTGCCCGTCTGCGCCATCAGCAGACAATTATCGAGGTTTCCGTAATGAGTTTGACCGAAGCGCGCTTTCACGATCTGGTCGATGCGACTCAGCAGAATATCGAAGACGTTTTCGAGGAGTATCTTCTGGAAGTGGATGTGGATAGTCGTCAGGATGTGGATCTGGAAAACTCGGCCGGCGTACTGACCGTCAAGTTCGAAAGCGGCTCGCAGCTTATTTTCAGTCGTCAGGAGCCGCTGCGTCAGCTCTGGCTGGCCGCCAAATCAGGTGGTTTTCACTTCGATTACAACGAAGAGACCTTTTGCTGGGCATGCGATTCCAGTGATGAGCTGCTGAGCGAGATGCTCACGCGCTTTACCAAAGAGCAGGCCGGCGTCGAGCTGGATTTCTCCGAGATCTGATCGTGAGCCAGACACCCGCTCGACCGCCCAAACCGCTTTTCAGCAACGTCAGCCCGGCGGTAGCTTCGCCTTGTATCAGCCTGTGTCGGCTCGATGAGCAAAAGGTCTGCCTGGGATGCTTTCGACACGTCGAAGACATTCGCGAATGGCGCTCGGCTGATGATGACCGGCGTCGGCAGATCCGCCGTGAAGCAGATGAACGGCGCGCTGGCTTCGAGGCAGGCCAGGCTGCGGGCTGAGCGCTGGCCGCTGGCCGGGTTGTGTATTTGTTGCTCTGTGTTAGTGTCGAAGGCTGCTTCTCCCGATGGAGAGGCTCGTAAACCCCGCCCGTACCGGCGGGGTTTTGTTTTATTCATGGAGAATAAAGGAGTCTGCCCAGACCATGACCACTGCACCTGCCATCATCCTCACCCGACTCGACGTACAGCGTCTTGAGACCCTTATCTCCAGCCAGGACGAAGACTCGCCAGGCCTTCAGGCGTTGCAAGCCGAACTGGATCGCGCCGAACAAGTGGTTGGCCACGATGAAGTGCCTGCGGGCGTTGTGACCATGAATTCACGTGTGCATTGCCGTGAAGAAGTCAGCGGCAAGGATTACCACCTCAAGCTGGTCTATCCGCAGGATGCCGGGGTAGAAGGCACTGTTTCGGTCCTCGCCCCGATGGGCTCGGCCCTGCTCGGCCTGCAAGTCGGCCAGCATATCGACTGGCCCGCTCCGGGTGGCAAGACCCTCAAGCTGACATTGCTGGCAGTGGAATATCAGCCGGAAGCGGCGGGCGAGTACGAGTAACCGAAAAGCGGGGCCTCCGGAGCGGACCGACCGGCGCTCCATTTGTCTGCGATCTCGGTTTTGTTGGAGCGGACCGGGCGACGCTTCGCTTGCCCGCGACGGGTTGCAAGGCAATCCCAAAACGAGCAGCCTCGGCTGCATCTGATATACCGAGGCGGCCGGTTTTACTGTCGGTTCCCGACAGATCGCGGACAAGTCCGCTCCCACAAAAGCCGACAGATCGCGGACAAAGACAGATCGCGGACAAACGAAGCGTCGCCCGGTCCGCTCAAAAACACTGGGTTCCTAGCGACAAGTGAACGTCACGCCTGCGCCATCGCCTCGTTCAGCAGTTTTTCCAGCGCAGCCTTGTGCCGCAGGAAGAGGATGCTCTGCCCGTGCTTGCCATCCAGCAGGCCGGAAAGGTCGAGGTCGGTGATGTAGCAGCGGTAGCGCTGCGGCTCCTGGCGCTTGCCGAGGATTTGTTGCGCAACGGCGGCGTACAGTTGATCGCCATGCTCCAGCTCGGAAAACTCGCTGTTGTCGCAGTACAGGGTGACGTTGATCTGCCCCGGTGAGGCCTCTTCGATGATTGCCTGCACGTCGTAATACGGCCTGTCCGCAGCCGTGGGTGCCGGGCGATGTTCGATGCGCCGCGCGACGGCCGCACCGGCAGGCAGGACCTGATAGTAAAGCGTTTCCAGCAATACGGGCTCGAACGGGTTGTCCAGCGGCAGCGAAGCGCCTCGGCGATAGACCAGCGAGTGAAAAAAGCGCTGCAGCGGCATCAACAGGCTGTGTTCATCGTGATACGGCACGCGCTGGTGCCAGAGCGCATTGTGCTCATCCAGCACGTACAGGTCGGCATCCGGTTCGTTGATCCGGTAAAACACCTGAATGCACTCCGGTTGCCCGAACGGCAGGATCAGCGCCAGGTCATGGTCATCCAGCGCGTTGGGGTCGAGATGCAAAGGGCTATACGTCGCCAGTTCTTCGCCCAGGTATTTGAACAGCCCGGGCAGGCTGTTGACGACGATATGACCGACCCTGCCTGGCGCGATCTCCAGAACGTGGTATTGCTGCTGCACCTGAATCAAATAGCGATGATTGAGTTTTCGGGCGAGCAGCAACTGCGCCGTGCTGATCAGTTCCTCGACCCGCTGGGCGATGGCGGGTGCCCGGTTATGGCAAAAGCACCGCACGCGAATCTGCGGCTGCTGACCGTGCTCCGGCAGGCTGGCGAGCAGTTCGCTCATGCAGTCGAGCAAGGCATGCGGCCCGTCGTAGCGGCTGACCAGCGTTTCGTTCCAGGTATTGAGCGTGATCTGGTCCAGCGTCAGTACCAGATTCTCCCGAACGCCCGCGTAGCTGAGCGAGTCGGTGCGTTGCGTGGTCATCAGAATGTTGAGGTCGCGGTGATGCTTGAGCGGGTCGACCCCGACATTCACCAGCAGCAGGATTTCCTTGGGCACGGCGGGTTGCAGCAGCGCCTCATCGCTGACGTCAGGCAGTGGCAGCTCGATGCTTTGCTGCAAGGCGCCAAGCAGATTGAACAGCTCGAATTCGGTCAGGTCGCTGATGCCCGGATGCAGCGCCACGCGGGTCGTGGCGTCGATCACGCTGTTGCGATGGCACCAGGTCAGGATATCGAGCAGTTCACGGCTGCGCTTGATCGGCGAAAAGTCCGGCCATTCATGTATGCCCAGGTTGCCGTTGTACAGCGCCCATTGATGTTTGCCCGGCTCACGTTTATTGGGTGAATTGACCAGCGTCAACGTGTCTTCTGCGAGGTCTGGCGCGATGCCCGGGTTGATGAATTCGATCTTGCCCGCTTTGCGCTCGAAGGCGGCATAGAGGCGTCGCCCGAGGATGGTCAGGTCGCGTGCGTCGAGTGCATCAGCGCTGCTTTGTGTGCGGGCGAACCGGGTCTGAAAGCGATAGCTGTAATTCAGCTCGTTGACCAGCGCGCGTCGTTCATGAACCACCTGGCGGACTTTCCACTGACTGCGGCTGTCGAGCAGAGTCAGTTGGCGCTCATCCCATCCCCATTCCGAGGTCAGGCGCTCCAGCAGCAGGCGTTGCCAACCATTACTGCGAAGACGGGGCGAGCCGGTCAGCTTCTTGTTGATCTTCAGGTACAGGCTGCGCCGCACCAGCTCCAGGCGCTCGGGTTCGTTACGCGCTTGCAGATGCTCTTCGATGCGCCGGTAAACGACTACGTAGGGGTCCAGCTCATCCAGGTCCAGCTGGTTGGCGAACACCGCTTGTTTGAAGCGCAGGCTCAGGCATTGCACGCGCGGATGTTCGCTGGAATACACCTCGATCAGCAGCAGTTTGAGCACGGACTTGTAAGGCGACTCGATGCCTTTGAAGAGTTGCCACAGCCCGGCACCGACAAACTCTGCGGGCGGAATAGGCGACATCGGCCCCAGATCAAGCACTTCGCTGGCGCGTATGAAGCGTTTGCTGAGCAGCGTGTGGGTGTAATCCTCGTAATTCTGTTCTTCATAGACCGGCACCAGCCACCACATCGGCGTGCGACCCGCGAGCCAGATCGCAGTGCGATAAAACTCATCGAGCAACAGATAATGCTGAGTGGTGCCGCAATCGTCTGAACTGAGTTGCGAATCGCGGTCGCCGCGCCGGAATCGCTCCGGGTCAATCAGGAAAAAATGCGCCTCTGCGCCCATCGTGGCGGCCCACGCTTCAAGTGCCTGGCACTTCTTGCGCAGCTCGATAATAGCGTCCGGTTCCAGCGCGCTGTCATGGCAGACCCATACGTCCATGTCGCTCTGTTCAGCCTGGGCCAGCGTGCCGAGGCTGCCCATCAGAAACAGGCCGTGGATCGGCTGCGCAGGATTGCCGTGCCGTGCTTTATACGAGAAAGAGCGCGTCAAGCGCTGCGCTTCGCTCAGTACCGGCGCGTCAGGCTCGTACTGCGAGACGCCCGCAGGCGTGCTGCCGGAAACGTAGCCGGGCAACAGCGGATGATTGACGTGAAAGAACAGCGGCAACAGTGTCATGACGCTCTGTTGGCGAGTCGACATGCCTTCCAGGGCACGCGCGTATCTCCCGTCATTGACCGACAGGAAGCGGTTACGCAACTGGCTGAGCACCTTGCGGTCGATGCCCTCGTCCAGATCAGGGCGAATTTCAGGGTTACGCGTCATCACAACTCAAGGCATCTGGCCCGGGCAGGCGTGGAATTACTGAGCAAGATGGCGAAGAAGGTTTGCAGCCGAGAGAAGCGGGTTCGGTCGGGTTGCCATTCAGGCGCCAATGGCTGTTATCGGCCGACGTTCCGATAAGTGAAGGGCCTGCGACATTTTTTGCTACGCAGGCCCTGCGCGGTTCAGGCTGCCTGTTTCGAGACGCTGAGAATGGTCAGCAGTGACTGCGCATGCTGGGCAGCCTCAAGCCCGAGGCTGGTCAGATAGCCGCCATCGACCTGGGTCGTGAGGCCTTTTTCGAAAAGTCTTTGTGCTGCTGCGACGGCAGTGGGGGCGGCGACGTGATGAACTTTGAGGCCTTCCTGGGTGTTTCCCAGATTGAACAGTGCAAGGATTTCCAGTTCGGCAACCAACTCAGGGGTATACGACATAGGTACTCCAGACTTTTTATAGTGATACGACCTCGCCGGCTGGCGGGTGTGTCTGGAATCGACGTGTCGGTGTCTGTGCTCGTCGGTTCTGGAGACCGTTGAAGCCGGCTTGGCGTGATAGCCCCGGAGGATCAAGCGGCAGCGGGGCCTCTGCAGTGTAGACAGCGTCTGAACGCTTTGCAGCATATATCTCACCGGCATGGTGGCGGCGGGTGGTTATTTCTCGGGTGGCAACTCGGGCAGTGCGCGCAGTGCGGCTTCGTACCATTGCGTGTCGAACGGGCGGTCCTGCTCAAGCAGGGCATCGATCTCGATGGCCAGAACGTGTGCCATCATTTCAAGAATGTCTTCGCGCTCGTAATTAACCAGGCTCAGCATGTTGAACACGGCTTTGGCCGCTGGCGGGTAACCGGCTTCGATCTGGTTCTCGATGGCTTCGATCAGGGTCGAGGCAGCAAATTCTTCTTCGTCATTGTCGATTGCATCGGTCATGTTAAATCCTCAAATAAGGCGGGCAGTCTAACCGGCGGCCTGAAAACAACAAACCCCGGAAGTCCGGGGTTTGTCGGTATAAGTGCCTGGAGGTCAATCAGCTGTCGGCTGACCCAGCGGCACGCGTTCCTTGCTGCGCCAGTGCGGCAGGGAATTCCAGTAGCGCTCGCCCTTGGCATCGTCGTACATGCCTTCCCAGCGCGAGATGACCAGCACCGCCAGCGCATTGCCGATCACATTCAGCGCGGTACGCGCCATGTCCATGATCCGGTCGACACCGGCGATGAACGCCAGGCCTTCGAGTGGAATACCTGCGCTGCCCAGCGTCGCCAGCAACACCACGAAGGAAACACCCGGTACGCCCGCGATGCCTTTCGAGGTCACCATCAAGGTCAGCACCAGCATCAGTTGCGCACCAATCGACAGGTCGATGCCGTACAGCTGCGCTATGAAAATCGCCGCGATGCTCTGGTACAGCGTCGAGCCGTCGAGGTTGAACGAGTAACCGGTCGGCACCACGAAGCTGCAGATCGCTTTCGGCGCGCCGTAGGCTTCCATTTTCTGGATCACGCGCGGCAGCACGGTTTCGGAGCTGGCGGTGGAGTAGGACAGAATCAGCTCGTCCTTGAAAATGCGCATCAGCCTGATGACCGAGAAGCCGAAGGCGCGAGCGATCAGCCCGAGGACCACGAAGGCAAAGAAGGCAATGGCCACGTAAACCAGAATCACCAGCTTGGCCAGCGGCAGCAGCGAGGCAAAGCCGAAGTTGGCCACCGTCACCGCAATCAGGGCGAATACGCCGATCGGTGCGTAGCTCATGATCATGTGAGTGACCTTGAACATGGCTTCCGACACGCCTTGAAACAGCTTCACCAGAGGCTCGCGGACTTCGGCTTGCAGGCTGGAAAGCCCCAACCCGAACAGCACCGAGAAGAAGATGATCGGCAGCATTTCGCCGCGCGCCATGGCCGCGAAAATATTGGACGGGATCAGGTTGAGGATCGTTGCGATGAACGCGTGATCGTGCTGAACCTCGGCAGTGGTCTGCTGATACTTGGAAATATCGACGGTGCCCAGGGTGCTCATGTCGATGCCCGTGCCCGGATGGAACACGTTGGCCAGTACCAGGCCCACCAGAATGGCAATGGTGGTGACGACTTCAAAATACAAAATGGTCTTGAGGCCGATGCGCCCCAGTTTTTTGGCATCGCCCACGCCCGCAATGCCCACAATCAGCGATGCGACAACGATCGGGATAACGATCATCTTGATCAGGCGAATGAAGATGTCACCTGCCGGTTGCAGGAGGTTGGTGATCCACCAGGCTTTTTCAGCACTGAAATGGTTGAGCAGCGCGCCTACGGCGATACCCAGTACCAGTCCGATGAGAATCTGCCATGCCAGACTCAACTTTGCCTTCTTCATATTTTTACCCTTGTTTGAAGTCGCTTGGATCGTTCCGGAACCGCCGCACTGACAGGGCTTTGCCACAGCAATTTCAGGGCGCGGATACGTTGGAAAATCTCCAGAGAGGGCCACTGCGGACGAGCATATCGGCTCGGTTGCAGGCGAAAAAAGTCGCAACTATTCCCATGGCGTGCGTATTCGTCTAATGCCGTAAATGACTACCTTATGCGTAATCGGCATACGAGAGCATTGAAGTGTGTTGATTTGTGTCAAGAGTATAAAGCGGTGAATCGGCGCAAAAGTGGCTAAAACGTCGCCTATGGCCTGGTTGAGCGATGCGGGAAACGTGAAGGGATGTGGCTGTGCTGAATCGATTACTCGGGGTAATTTCCAGATATACGGTACTAAGTGCCCAGGCCGGTGCGCAATGAAGCGGGTATTTGACCTGGGTACTTGAATCAGTTTTACCCTTTGCCTTTAGTGCGCGTCATGTGCGGGCCGCTGTTCTTTTCCAGGTATTCGATGATCATCCCGGCGACGTCCTTGCTGGTCGTCACTTCAATGCCTTCTAGACCGGGTGAAGAGTTGACTTCCATCACCAGCGGGCCATGGTTGGAGCGCAGAATATCCACACCCGCCACACTCAAGCCCATCACTTTGGCTGCGCGCAATGCAGTCATGCGTTCTTCCGGCGTGATTTTGATCAGGCTGGCGCTGCCGCCGCGGTGCAGGTTGGAGCGGAACTCACCCGGTTTGGCCTGACGCTTCATCGACGCGATAACCTTGTCACCGACCACGAAGCAGCGAATATCGGCCCCGCCAGCTTCCTTGATGTATTCCTGCACCATGATGTCCTGCTTGAGGCCCATGAACGCTTCGATCACCGATTCAGCGGCGGTGGCGGTTTCGCACAGCACCACACCTATGCCCTGCGTGCCTTCCAGCACCTTGATGACCAGCGGCGCGCCGTTGACCATCTGGATCAGGTCGGGGATGTCATCCGGGGAGTGAGCAAATCCGGTCACCGGCAAGCCGATGCCACGACGTGAAAGCAATTGCAGCGAGCGCAGCTTGTCGCGCGAGCGGGCAATCGCCACCGATTCATTGAGCGGGAACACGCCCATCATTTCAAACTGACGCAACACCGCACAGCCATAGAAAGTCACCGAAGCCCCGATACGCGGAATGACCGCATCGAAACCTTCCAGCGGTTTGCCGCGATAGTGGATCTGCGGCTTGTGGCTGGCGATGTTCATATAGGCGCGCAGGGTGTCGATCACCACCATCTCATGGCCACGCTCGATACCAGCTTCGACCAGACGACGGGTGGAATACAGACGCGGATTACGCGAAAGCACAGCGATCTTCATGCAACACCTGAGGAAGTAGAGGCCGGGAACACCGGCTTGTCTTGTACGTATGTGATGCCCGGATTAACCACCAGATGGCCGTCAATCAGGGCTTTGGAACCCAGCAGCAGTCGATAGCGCATCGATCTGCGGCAGGCCAGAGTGAATTCCACTGGCCATATACGATCACCTAACGCCAGCGTGGTACGAATCACGTAGCGCACCTGCGCATGGCCGTTAGAGCTTTTAATGGTTTTCATGGCAACCAGTTGCGCCTCGCAGCGACGATGGCGCAACTGAACCACCGTGCCCAGATGCGCGTTGAACCGCACCCATTTCTGCCCGTCGCGCTCGAAAGGTTCGATCTCGGTGGCGTGCAGGCTTGAGGTGCTTGCGCCGGTATCGATTTTTGCGCGCAGGCCTGCGACTCCAAGGTCGGGCAGCGCCACCCACTCGCGCAGGCCGATAACTGTCAGGTGATCAAATGTCTTCAATGCAATTCCGTACGTCTCAAGACTTCTTCAAGGCCTCAGGGGCTACCTGGGCCAGGGCTTTGAATGCAGGTTTGGCGAAAAAATAACCCTGCATCAGGAAAATGCCGCAATCGATGAGAAAGTCCCGCTCTTCGACGTGCTCGATGCCTTCTGCGATGACTTTAATCCCCAAGTCCGAACACATTGTGACAACCCCGCGAACAATCGCCTGACGCACGCGATTACGATGAACATCGCGGATCAGGTTCATGTCGAGTTTGATCAGATCGGGTTGAAAATCAGCGAGCAGCGTCAGGCCTGAATACCCGGCGCCGAAGTCATCGATCGCCGTCATGAAGCCGAACTCTCGATACTCACGCAGGATGTTGCTCAAATGACCATTGCTGCACACATGTTCGCTTTCGATGGTCTCGAAAATCAACCTGTTGATAGGGAAATCGTGTTTTTTGGCCGCTTCCAGCGTGCTGCGAATGCACAGCTCGGGACGATACACGGCATTGGGCAGAAAATTGATCGATAAACGCTCGGTCATGCCCAGCTTTGCCGCACCGGCAATGGCGGTGGTGCGACACATCTGGTCAAACCGATAGCGGTTCTGGTCGGTGACCTGACTCAATACCGAATAGGCACTTTCCCCGCTGGGGCCACGCACCAGTGCTTCATGAGCGAACGTCGTCTGATCACGCAGATCGACAATTGGCTGGTAAGCGTAATCGAACGAGAAACCCAGTTCGGGGCTGCCCGTGCATCCCTCACACCTTTTTCCGGGGGAGGTTAACGAAGTTGGAAATTCTGTCACGTCGCACTCCATGTGAGGTCGGGGCAATAAAATGATGAATGGCTGATTTTGACAAGCAAGGATCGGTTACTACATGTTCGTGAGAGATCTGCCGGTCCGCGGAACCGTGCGGTCGCTGTTCCCGATCAGCCTGATAACGTTCAGACTGCCACACTGATGAGGAATTCACATGGCGCAAAAGTTGGAAGACGACGACAAGGTTCGTCTGGATAAATGGTTGTGGGCGGCGCGCTTCTTCAAAACGCGTGCGCTGGCCAAAGCGGCCATCGAAAGCGGCAAGGTGCACTGTCGTGGCGAACGTTGCAAGCCCGGCAAGGAGCCCCGCCTCGGTGACGAGTTTCAGATTCGTATGGGCTTCGATGAGCGCACTGTGGTTGTGGAAGCACTATCGGTGGTTCGCCGTGGTGCGCCGGAAGCGCAGACACTGTATCGCGAGACCCCGGAAAGCCTTGCGAAACGGGAAAACGCCGCCGCGCAACGCAAGGCTGGCAACCTGGGCGTCACCACCGATGGGAAGCCGACCAAGAAGCAGCGCCGGCAGCTTTTTGATTTTCGGGGCAGCCAGCACAGTGACTGAAACAGGGTGGATGGCACGCCCGGTGATCGGGCCGGAAAGTCATCCAGCTTGGAAGCGCGCCGGATAGCTCCTAAAATGCCGGTCAACGTATGGTGCACAGCGTTTTCAGGTGCCGGACGGCGCTTGCTGCTGATGGCCATCCATTGTCATTACCTCAGATACCCTCTTCCTATGCATGATTTCCCCGACATCGATTTCACCCAGCGTTTCATTTTCGACGAAAGCGACGTTCGTGGAGAGCTGGTCGCGCTGGAGCGCAGCTACGCCGAAGTGCTCGCCAAACATGCTTACCCGGAGCCAGTCGCGCAATTGCTTGGCGAACTGATGGCGGCTGCGGCGCTGCTGGTCGGCACACTCAAATTCGACGGTTTGCTGATCTTGCAGGCCCGTTCCAGCGGCGCCGTTCCGCTGTTGATGGTCGAGTGCTCAAGCGAGCGTGAGCTGCGTGGCATTGCCCGCTACGACGAAGCGCTTATCACCCCGGGCGCAGGCCTGCAGGACCTGATGCCGGACGGCTCGCTGGCCTTGACCGTCGACCCGCGCCAAGGCAAGCGCTATCAGGGCATCGTGGCGCTGGATGGCGTCGATCTGTCGGAAAGTCTTTCCAACTACTTTGTGATGTCCGAGCAACTGGGCACGCGTTTCTGGCTCAAGGCCGACGGCCATCGTGCTCGCGGCCTGCTGCTGCAACAACTGCCCGCTGCCGAGATCACCGAACCGGAAGAGCGCGATGCCAACTGGGAGCATGTCATTACCCTGGCCAGCACCCTGACGGCCGAAGAAATGCTCAGCCTGGACAACCCGACCATTCTGCATCGCCTGTATCACGAAGACCCGGTTCGCCTGTTCGACATTCAGCCGATCTGCTTCCGGTGCAGTTGCTCTCGCGAGCGATCCGCCAATGCGTTGGTCAGCCTCGGGCTGGAGGACGCGCAGCAACTGGTGATCGAGCACAACGGCTCGATTGAAATCGACTGCCAGTTCTGCAACGAGCGCTATCTGTTTGATGCCACTGACGTCGCGCAGCTGTTTGCTGGCGGCGGTGTCGATTCTCCGTCGGACACGCGCCATTAATCAAAGCGTAAAGAGCCTCAGAATACGGTGTGGGTCCCTGTAATGCTGTTCTGACAGGAGGGTCCTACCATTTCTGGGCATTTCTGGCATAATCCGGCCCACTTTTACGCTGTAGTAGTGGTTGTTTTTTTACTACAAAACCGTTTGAAGCACTCGGCCAGCGGCCGACGGGGAACCTCATGACGCAAACCAACAACGCTGTGTACACCGATCTGAGCACCGACGAACTGGTCAAGGAAGCCCTTGCCCGCAAAGAAGGCGTACTGTCCGATACTGGCGCACTGGTTGTGGAAACAGGCCATCGTACTGGCCGTTCGCCGGCCGATCGCTTCATTGTCGAAGAGCCGAGCACTCAGGACGCAATCGCCTGGGGTCCGATCAACCGCAAGTTCCCGGCCGAAAAGTTCGACGCCTTGTGGAACCGCGTAGGCGCTTACCTGGCCGAGCGCGAGCGCTTCGTTTCCCACGTTCATGTAGGTTCGGACCCGGCGCACTACCTGCCGGTCAAGATGACCACCGAAACGGCGTGGCACAACCTGTTCGGCCGTTGCCTGTTCATCAACCCTGAACAGTACAACCCGGCTGGCAAGGACGAGTGGGAAATCCAGAACGCGCCATGGTTCGTCTGTGATCCCGAGCGTGATGGCACCAACTCCGACGGCACCGTCATCATCAACTTCGCCGCCCGCAAAGTGCTGATCGCAGGCATGCGTTACGCCGGCGAAATGAAGAAAGCCATGTTCTCGGTGCAGAACTTCCTGCTGCCAGCCGCTGACGTACTGCCGATGCACTGCGCAGCCAACATGGGCGAAGAGGGCGATGTGACGCTGTTCTTCGGCCTGTCCGGCACGGGTAAAACCACGCTGTCCGCTGACGAAAGCCGTTACCTGATCGGTGACGACGAGCATGGCTGGGGCGAAGGCGTGGTGTTCAACATCGAAGGCGGTTGCTATGCCAAGTGCATCGACCTGTCCGAGAAGAATGAGCCGGTCATCTGGAAAGCCATCCAGCACGGTGCTGTACTTGAAAACGTCGTACTCGACCCGGTCACCAAGAAAGCCGATTACGCCGACAGCAGCCTGACCCAGAACAGCCGTGCGGCCTACCCGCGCGAACTGATCGAAAAACGCGCACCGAAAAACCTGGGTGGCGAACCGAATGCTGTGATCTTCCTGACCTGCGACCTGACCGGCGTGCTGCCGCCAGTGTCGATTCTCAGCGAAGAGCAGGCGGCCTATCACTTCCTGTCCGGCTACACCGCGCTGGTCGGTTCGACCGAAATGGGTTCGGGGTCGGGCATCAAGTCCACCTTCTCCACCTGCTTCGGCGCACCGTTCTTCCCGCGTCCGGCTGGCGAATATGCAAACCTGCTGATCAAGCGCATCCGCGGCTTCAAGTCCAAGGTCTACCTGGTCAACACCGGCTGGACTGGCGGCGGCTACGGCGTCGGCAAACGCTTCAACATCCCGACCACCCGTGGCGTGATTGCAGCGATCCAGAGCGGCGCGTTGATCGGTGCAGAAACCGAGCACCTCGACACCATCAACCTCGACGTACCGAAACTGGTACCCGGCGTAGACACCGGCCTGCTCAACCCGCGCAACACCTGGGCTGACAAAGCTGCCTACGACGAAGCCGCCAAGGCGCTGGCTGGCCTGTTCGTGGAGAACTTCAAGAAGTTCGACGTGAGCGACGCCATCAAGGCTGCGGGTCCGAAGTTGTAATTAAACATCTTCGTGGCCGCACCGACGTGCGGCCCCGGAAATGCTCAGGCAAACGCCCCGACTCGTCGGGGCGTTTGCCTGTCTGGGCTACTGGTTTTTTGTGGCAGTTGATGACAGGGAAGTGGGTGGCTGCGGATATTCAGCCCAGCGGACTGAATCCACTGGTGGCACTGCAATATCGTTTTAGGCTGACTGACTCAGCGAGACGCTTGCACTGTTCATTGAAATATACCTTGGCACCCTTTCGGCATTCCCGGTATTCGATCGAGCCTCTGCGCCAGTTCCGGCATACGCCGGTGTCGTCAATTTCGACCCACTCGGTGCGGTAGTTACCAGGCTTCCTGAAAGTCCGATTGGCTTTTAAGAGTGTTGAAGATGTCCATGGCAGAGCTGTCCCCCGATGTAATGTTGGCGGCGTAATTCGCAGGGTACTGGGCTTTTTCTATGGGCGGCAGTTGATCGTAGTGAGCGAGAAGCATCACCAGTGTTTGAGTGCTTTTGCCGGTTTCGTTGTATTCGTCGACATATCTTTGGCAGATGGCCCTTTTCCATACTTGCTCTTGAGCGTAGTTTTCGGAGTACGCTGCACTTCTTTCGTTAATTGTGAAGTCGCTATCTTCGTCGTACATGATCAGCCTCAGTTTATCTTGAGATAACCCCGCGAACGGATTTGCTCCTGACCCGTTCTTGAACGAA
Organism: Pseudomonas syringae pv. cilantro; assembly: GCF_001293775.1. Classification (GTDB taxonomy): domain Bacteria; phylum Pseudomonadota; class Gammaproteobacteria; order Pseudomonadales; family Pseudomonadaceae; genus Aquipseudomonas; species Aquipseudomonas syringae_P. Next base: position 131,112 of record NZ_LGLN01000081.1, on the reverse strand, counting down.
GTCGCTTGCCTGGCCCTTTCGAGCAGTGCAGGGTCGTCCGTATCCGGTATCTCTGCATCGTGCAGTTTTCTATTGGAGTAATAACTGTTGCCTGCAATTTTGTCACTGATGCTTTTTGCCAGAGAGCCCAAACTTTTGAAGTCAAGGTTGCTGTCGCGAGCCTGGGCGCGTGCGGCACTGTTGCTCAATTGACTGGACAGTCTCGAGAAGGTGGCGCCGTCAATGGCTGGCCCAGAAGTGAGTTCTTTTAGGCTGGAACTTATATTTGTGACGGAGGTGCTTTTCTCGACAGTCTTTATTGTGGTGTTATGGGGGAGGTGGGCGACGGATGTTGTATCAAGCATGCTGCGTCCTCGCTGCTGAGGCCAATCCATGGCTTTATATTTAATCCCTGTATCGGCCAAACCAGAGTCAGCTTTAACTTTCCGTTGAAAAACGTGCGTGTCAAAATGCGACACGCACGCTCCGGCGCTTATTTCATTGTGAATTCAGCAGCCCACGCATAAGTGGAAAGATTGGTGGCACGAGACGTCGCAGTGCAGACTGCGCCACCTTCGGAGTTTGCGGTCCGGTTCAACTTTGGCACCTTGACACCACCCGCACCGTGAAGCTTTATGAAGGTGGTCGAGAATATGCAAACCTTGGAGCCCATGACATAGCGAACACTGGCGTAATTTGTATCCGGTGATAGAGTGCTTTGTGTGGAGTAACTATCTGAATCCCCAGGTTGGACTTTTGGTGCAATAGTCGTTCTGGTATTACGCTGAGTCGACAGTTCGTTTCGAGTAACGGTTTTGTACTCCGCCACCTCCGTTCCCAGATTTTTAAATGTCACAGTCACCGGTGGGCCTGCGTGCGCAGTAACGGCGGTGCACAGTGTGGCAAGAACAATCGAGGTCAGTAAGATTTTATGGGTTTTCACAGTGGGTAGTTCCTGAGTCAATTCATTGAGTTTTTAATTATTTAAATAAGTCAGGTGCGAAGCGGTGCTTGGCGAAAATTTATTCACGGCCGCGACCTGTCGTTCAGATCAAAGTCTGTGATGTGTCAATGCGCACAATGCGTGCGCCGGTCACTTACAATATTGTTGATGCAGATGATGTTCAGAGAAGAGCCCTGCGCTGAAACACGGGCCGTTCCACTGGGCGGGTAGCAAGAAAATAGTGGTTTTCCGCAATCCGTGGTGATGTTTTAGCACGATGGGCGGGGAAGAAAAGTAGGAAGTTTCTGATTCTTTGCAAATCAGCTAATGAACATTATTGTTCTTGTCTTTTAGTGTCGAGTTGGATTAACTGCGCTGGCAGAAGTTATAAGTGTGCAGGTTAGAGCGCCCCACAGAGCTGAAGGGCGCCACCCTGTGCCTCACGTCACCGCATAAAACTTGCGCACATACCCCGTGCTGGTCCATTTGCACGGCGCGCCCTGGGCGACGAATACGGTATCGCCTGTGTTCACGGTCAGGCTTGGGCCGTTTTCCAGGCTCAACACTACGCTGCCTTCGATCAGGTTCATCAGTTCATGGATCTTGTGCGGGCGCGAGATACGTTCGTAGGGCGTGGAGTCCCAGACGCCGATGCGCAGGGTGCTGGCCGTGTCTTCGAACAGGTTGTTGCTGCGGCACTGCGGCAGCGCGCTGATCATGATGCTCGGGTCTGGCGGCGAGGACGGTGTGAGCATGGCGAGGCGGTCGAGCGTGACGATGCCGGGCTTGTCGGGCCCGCTGGCCTGAGTGGATGCGCAAAACGCCCAGAGGCTGTCAGGTTGCGCGTCAATGCGTACCTGCGTGCCACGACCGATCACTGCGCTTTCACCGGTGCTGAGGGTGATGCTGTCGGTGCCTGAGGTCAGCGTGACGCTGCCGCGATGCACCACCAGCATTTCGGTGTAGGGATAGGCGGCTACGGACAGCGACGTGCCGAAATGGACCAGGCCGGCAGCAACACCCTGATTGTCGATGAACGCTGTGCGACGGCCTTCATTGAAGGGGTCTTGGGCGTCGAGCGGGCCAGTGGTGAATTGGGTCTCTACCGGGCTGAGGTCGGCACGGGCGAGGACTAGTGCGGTGGGTTGGGGCATTGGAAGTGAGTTCCTGGGTGAGGGTTTATGATTCATCGATGATCGTTCCCACGCTGAGCGCTCAGCGTGGTACACAGCTCTGCTTTTGATTCTGGCCGGAGGCTGTGGGAGATTCTTGTTCGCGAAAGGGCCGANCCAGACACAGCCGAGGTAGCCTGTTTCGGGGCCGCTTCGCAGCCCATCGCAGCCGTCGTAACCTCCTGAATCTCCCACGCCCTCCGCGGGCAGAAGCCAGATATATGGGCCTCTCGGGACTTGCGCACACCGGCGAACGCTATGACTGCGCTCAACCGATTGCCTGGGTTATCAACGCAAACTGACTCACCCCTTCGCGGGCTTGCGGAACTGCGCCCATGCTCATGCAGGTCACGCTGTCGACGCGCTTGAGGCCGGCTTCCTCCAGCCAGTCCGCCAGGCCGCAGTCAGTGGGTATGTCGATGCGGACAAAGGCGTAGGGCACTCTGGCCAGCAGGTGTTCGATCATGTGCCGTGCCTGCTCGACCGTCTGGGCAACCACCGGGCCGATGCACAGGCCGCGGCCGAAGGGGCGCAGCAGGGCGAAGGCCTGTAACTGGCCGTTATGCTCGATGCCCACCGCGTGTTCGATATCCTTCAGCACGTCACCCAGCGTGACCGAGCGGTCCATACCCGAACCGGCGTTGGCCAGTTCCAGCACACGAGCGTGGTCGGCTTCTGTCAGCGGCCGGCAGTTTTCCTCTGCCTTCAGTGCCGTCACACCAAGCGGGTGCGCCTGCCCTTGACGCTGCTGAATTTCGCCAAAACTGACGAAACCCATTTTCTCGTACAGCGGCGCACCTGCCAGCGTGGCGTTGAGAATGGCAGTACGTGGCGGAACGCTGCCGACGGCCAGCTCCATCAACTTGCGGCCAATGCCCTTGCCTTGATAGTCATCGCTGACGATCACCAGGCCGATGGTGGAGAACTCGCCCTGATGACAGGCGAAGGCGCTGCCGATCAGACGGCCGTTGTGCTCCGCGACAAAACCCTGGGCGACGCGTTGCAGCATGGCCCAGTCTTCAAGTCGATGCGGCCACTTCAGGGCGATGGACAGCTCATGCGCATTGCCGACATCGGCGGCGGTCATGGGGCGAAATTCAAAGTCGAGGCGTTGCTGAGCGAGCATGACGTGTCTCCGTCCAGAAGGATGCACAGGCAAATAAAAGGTGCGACAGACGTGTTGTATCCCACCTGCGATGAGAGGTGACAAGAGGGCGGTAAACATTCGGCAGATTCCACAAACCGCAGTTCTTCAGACCACAGTTACTGCTTAAAACGGTCGGAGGCCCGGCAGCAAATGCTTGTGGTTTTTTATCCGGATCAAGCTCTTTATATAGCAGTGGGATTTGCCCACTCACCGATCAGCAGCGCGGCGCAGTTTCTGCGGCGCAAAGCCCCACGTTTGAGCTTGAGCGCCCTGAAAAGGGTCAAAAAAGCGCCAAAAATCGGGGTTTGCCCAAGGCTGGAGCGCCCCGCAAAGTCTGCTGAGCGCACACCTCAAAACGGTGCTTTCTATCAAGCAGCCATCACTTTTAACGCCATATGCTGATTTCACGGTGTTGTAATGAGGGTGTGCTGCAGCGTGCATCACCGCCCTTCAGACGAAGCCGGATTGTGCGTCATGCCATGCCCTCAACGAACTTTCAGGACCGCACACAATGAGCTTTCTTCGACCAAAATTCATTACGTTCGACTGCTACGGCACCTTGACCAACTTCCATATGGGCACCATGACGCGCGAGATCTTTGCTGACCGCGTTCCGACTGAACAGATGGATCAGTTCGTCAAAGACTTCTCGGCTTATCGCCTGGATCAGGTCATGGGCGACTGGATGCCTTATGACGAAATCCTGAAAGTCGCACTGGCCCGCACCTGCAAGCGCTGGAACGTTGAATACCGCGAAGAAGGCCAACTGTATTACGACGCGGTGCCGACCTGGGGCCCGCATGCCGATGTACCGGCCGGCCTGTCGAAAATCGCCGACAAGATCCCTCTGGTGATTTTCTCCAACGCCAGCGACAGCCAGATCATGTCCAACGTCGACAAGCTCGGCGCGCCGTTCCACAAGGTGTTCACTGCGGATCAGGCCAAGGTCTACAAACCGCGCCTGGCTGCGTTCGAGTTCATGCTCGACAACCTCGGTTGCGGCCCGGAAGACATCTTGCATGTCTCTTCCAGCTTCCGTTATGACCTGTTTTCGGCGCATGACATGAAAATCAGGAACAAGGCCTTCGTGGCACGCGGTCACGAACAGCCGGCCAACAGCTTCTACGAGTACCACCAGATCCCGGACATCGGCGGTCTGGCCGGGCTGGTCGGCCTCTGACCGGATAAGCGCCAACGGCAACCACGGCATTTTTCAGGGTGCTCTTCCATGAGTGACGAGGGGAACAAGATGCGCAGTGAGTCCTACTGGCTCGATACGGCTCCAGACTTTACCGGCGCGCAGGATGGCGCGGTGGAGGGGCAAGCTGACGTGGTGGTGGTCGGTGGCGGTTTTACCGGTCTTGCGGCAGCGCGTGCATTGGCCTTGAAAGGTGCCAGCGTGGTGGTTCTGGAATCAGGCCGGGTGATCGGCGAAGCCTCTGGCCGCAACGGTGGGCAGTGCAACACCGGCGTGGCTCAGGATTACGCGTCATTGAGCGCGAGCCTGGGGGCCGATCAGGCTCGCGAGTATTACAAGGCTTACGAAAGTGCGGTGCAGAGCGTCGTCACTGTGATCGAGCAGGAACGTATCGCCTGCGATATCAAACGTAACGGCAAGCTCAAACTGGCAGCCAAGCCAGGGCATTACGAAGGGCTGGCGCGCACCTGCGAGCTGATTCGTCGTGAAGTCGATGCCGACGTCGAGCTGCTGTCGGCTCAGGACGTGCGTGCTGAAATCGATTCCGACGAGTTCCACGGTGGCCTGTTGCAACGCAATGGCGTGCAGATCCACGTCGGGCGTTTCGGTCTGGGGCTGGCGGACGCGGCGGTGCGGCATGGCGCCCGGGTGTATCAGGACGCTACCGTCAAGGACTGGAAAGCCAACCGCGGCGGTTTTGTGGTCAACACCTCGAAGGGGTCCATTCAGGCCGGACAGGTGCTGCTTGCCACGGGTGCCTGTCAGCATGGCGGCCTGGGCTGGTATCGCCGCCGCATCGTGCCGGTCGGCAGTTTCGTGATCGTCACCGAAGTGTTGCCGCAGGCGCTGATCAACCAGTTGTTCCCCAACCAGCGCGCTTACGTGACCAGCCGCTTGATCGGCAACTATTTCCGTCTCACCCCGGACAATCGCCTGCTGTTCGGCGGTCGGGCGCGCTTTGCGATGTCCAACAGCAGTTCCGACGCCAAGAGCGGCAAGGTGCTGCAAGCGGCGATGGTGCAGATGTTTCCGCAACTGGCCCACGTCAAGGTCGACTACTGCTGGGGTGGTCTGGTGGACATGACCTCCGACCGTTTGCCGCGTGCAGGCGAGCACGGCGGAGTCTTCTACTCGATGGGCTACAGCGGCCACGGCGTGCAGATGTCAGTGCACATGGGCCAGGTGATGGCCGAGGTCATGGAAGGCAAGGCGCAAGCCAATCCCTGGAAAGACCTGAGCTGGCCAGCCATCCCCGGCCATTTCGGCAAGCCCTGGTTTCTGCCTCTGGTCGGCGCTTACTACCGCTATCAGGACAGTCGCCACTGAGTTTTTGTTTAACCGTCGTCGTGTGCGCATGAAGGATGCTCCGGCCCCCGTGAGCAACTCGGAATTTCCCCTTTTCGACAGGTAGAACTGATATGGCTGACAAGAAAACCGATTCCCCGCTGATCACAGGTGAAGACAGCCTGCGAGTTTTCGAGGGTCTCAATCGCGGTCTGTCGCGTCGTGACGCACTACGGATGCTGGGCGTTGCAGGCGTGGTCGCGGCTGGCTCAAGCAGCCTGTTCGGCGCAGCGGGCAAGGTCTTTGCCGACGACGCCGATGCACCGGTCAAAGGCAAGCCGGGCGGCCGCATTCGGGTGGCGGGCATGTCCAGCTCCACCGCTGATACGCTTGATCCGGCCAAAGGTGCGCTGTCTACCGACTACGTTCGCCATTTCATGTTCTACAACGGCTTGACCCGCTTCGACAGCCATCTGGTTCCGCACATGGAACTGGCCGAGAAGATCGAAAGCGACAACGCCACCGTCTGGACCGTGACCCTGCGTCAAGGCGTGACCTTCCACAACGGCAAAGCGTTGACCGCAGGCGATGTGGTGTTCTCCCTGTCGCGCCACAAGGACCCGGCCACCGGCTCGAAAGTCCTGCCGTTGATGGCGCAGTTTTCCGAGATCAAGGCCACCGGCCCGATGGAAGTGCAGATCACCCTCAGTTCGCCGAACGCCGAGCTGCCGTCGATCCTCGCGGTTTCGCACCTGCTGATCGTGCCCGAAGGCACCACTGATTTCAGCAAAGGCATCGGCACCGGCCCGTTCACCGTCAAGGAATTCAACCCTGGCGTGCGTTCGGTCAGTGCGCGTAACCCCAACTACTGGAAGCCGGGCCTGCCGTATCTGGACGAGATCGAATTCATCGCCATTTCCGATGAGCCATCGCGGGTCAACGCGCTGCTCTCCGGCGATGTGCACATGATCAACGAGGTCAACCCGCGCTCGACCACGCGCATCGCCGCCAGCGCCAAGCACCGCGTGGTGGATGCGCCGTCCGGCAACTACACCGACCTGATCATTCGCCAAGACCAGATGCCCGGCAAAAGCCCTGAATTCACCGAGGCCATGAAGTACCTGCTGGACCGTGAACAGGTCAAATCCGCAGTGTTCCGTGGCTACGCCCGTGTCGGCAACGACCACCCGATCTCGCCAGGCTCGCGCTACTTCAACGCGGACCTGCCGCAACGTGCCTACGATCCCGAGAAAGCCAAATTCCTGCTCAAGAAAGCCGGCATGGAAAAGATCACCATGGCTGTGGCGGCATCGCCTGCCGCGACCGGCCCTGCCGCGACCGGCTCGGTGGACATCGCCGTGCTGCTGCAACAGTCGGCCAGGCAGGCTGGCCTGACCCTCAACGTCAACCGCCTGCCGAGCGATGGCTACTGGTCCAACCACTGGATGAAGCACCCGCTGAGCTTCGGCAACATCAACCCGCGCCCGAACGCCGACGTGATCTTCTCGCAATTCTTCCAGTCCACCGCGCCGTGGAACGAGTCGGGCTGGAAGAACGATCAGTTCGATCAGTTACTGCTGCTGGCCCGTGGCGAAACCGACGACGACAAGCGCGCCAAAATGTACGGCGACATGCAGACCCTGGTCAGCCAGAACTGCGGCATCGGCATTCCGGTATTCATCAGCAACATCGATGGCTTGGACAAGCGTATCCAGGGCTATTCCAGCAACCCGCTGGGCGGCTTCATGGGTTACATGTTCAGCGAGCAGGTCTGGCTGGACGCGTAAATGCAACGCTGAACCGAGCGGGAGGATGCAGATGAATAGCAACACACTCTGGTTGATCGTACAGCGCTTCGGCGCGGCGATTGTGACGTTGTTGATCGTTTCCATCGTGGTCTTCGCCATTACGGCGGTGCTGCCTGGAGACGCCGCGCAACAGGCTCTTGGGCAATTCGCGACGCCTGAACAGGTCGCGGCATTGCGTACAAAACTGGGCCTGGATCAGCCGGGTGTTGTGCGTTATCTGCATTGGTTGAGCAACCTGCTGGGTGGCAACTTCGGTGAGTCGGTATCCAATGCGATGCCGGTTTCCGAGCTGATTGCCGGGCGCTTTCCCAAAACCCTGATGCTGGCGGCAACCACTGCGTTGGTATCGGTTCCGGTGGCACTGGCGCTTGGTATAGGCGCTGCGATGGGCCGGGGTGGCCGCATCGATGGCGCTCTGAATTTCATCACGCTGACGTTGGTGGCGGTGCCCGAATTTCTGGTGGCAACGCTGGCCGTGCTGATTTTCGCCGTCAACCTGGGCTGGCTGTCGGCCTTGTCGTACGGCGGTGACGTCAGTTCGCCCTGGCAGTTCATGCGCACCTATGCCTTGCCGGTCATGACCTTGTGCTGCGTGATCGTGGCGCAGATGGCGCGCATGACCCGCGCCGCGGTCATCGATCAACTGGACAGCCCTTACGTGGAAATGGCCAGGCTCAAGGGCGTCAGCCCGGTGCGTATCGTATTGCGCCACGCCCTGCCCAACGCCATCGGGCCGATTGCCAACGCTGTGGCGCTGAGCCTTTCGTACCTGCTGGGCGGGGTGGTGATCGTGGAAACCATCTTCAACTATCCCGGCATCGCCAGCCTGATGGTCGATGCCGTGACCAACCGTGACATGGCATTGGTTCAGGGCTGCACCATGCTGTTCTGCGCCGCTTACCTGGGTCTGGTGCTGATGGCCGATCTCTGTGCAATTCTTTCCAACCCGAGGCTGAGAACCCAATGACTGAATTCATTGCGAAATCGACGCCTGTTGCGCCGGAAACGGTGCCGCGCAAAAAAACGGTCCGCCCGACTTCGTGGCTGGGCCTGTTGGGCGCGACGGTGTGCTTCATATGGCTGATGGTCGCGCTGTTCGGCCCTTGGCTCGCGCCGCATCAGGTGGGCGAGGTGGTCTCCGACAACATGTTTGAAAACATGAGCGCGGTCTACCCGTTCGGCACCGATTACCTGGGCCGCGACATGCTCAGCCGGGTGTTGATCGGCGCACGCTTCACGGTCGGCCTGGCATTGATCTCTGCCGTGCTGGCCAGCGGCATCGGTACGTTGTGCGCATTGCTGTCGGTGGTTGCGCCCAAATGGCTGGACGAAATCATCAGCCGCCTGATGGACGCATTCATCTCGATCCCGAGCAAGATGCTGGCGCTGATCATGGTGTCAGCGTTCGGCTCGTCCGAAGTGTTGCTGATCTGTACGGCGGTGTTGAGCTACACGCCGGGGGCGTTTCGTATTGCGCGCAGCCTGGCGGTGAACATTGAAGCGCTGGAATACGTGCAAGTGGCGCGCACCCGTGGCGAAGGTCGTGTGTATATCGCCTGTCGGGAGATCCTGCCGAACATGCTCAACCCGGTTCTGACCGACCTGGGGCTGCGTTTTGGTTTCATCGTATTGCTGCTCAGCGGCATGAGTTTTCTGGGGCTCGGTGTGCAGCCGCCTGATGCCGACCTGGGGTCGCTGGTGCGCGAGAACATCGGCGGGCTCAGCCAGGGCGCGCCAGCCATCGTGATTCCGGCGCTGGCGATTGGCACGCTGACCATCGGCGTCAACCTGTTCATCGACCGACTGGCCTCACGGCGCGGTCGCCGTTCGGGAGGGCATTGAGATGAGCCAGTTGATTCGAGTGCAAGACCTGCGCGTGGTCGCCGAGAGCGATCACGGTGAGCTGGAAATCGTCAAAGGCGTTAGCTTCGCGCTGGAGAAAGGCGAAGTGCTGGCGTTGATCGGCGAGTCCGGCTCCGGCAAGACCACCATCGCTCTGGCGCTGCTGGGTTATGCCCGACGCGGCTGCAAACTGGCGGGCGGCGTGGTTCAGGTCGGCGAGCACGACATGCTCAGTCTGCCCGAAAGCCAGCTGCAGGGCCTGCGCGGCAATCGCGTTTCCTACATCGCACAAAGCGCCGCAGCGGCGTTCAACCCGGCGAAAAAACTCATCGATCAAGTGATCGAAGGTGCGCTGATTCATGGTCTGGGCAGCCGCGCAGTGCTGGAAACCAAAGCCATCGAGCTGTTCCGCGACCTGGCGCTGCCCAACCCGGACAGCATCGGCCAGCGTTATCCATATCAGGTGTCGGGCGGTCAGTTGCAGCGCGTCATGGCGGCGATGGCGCTGATCAGCGATCCGTTGCTGGTGATCCTCGACGAGCCGACGACTGCGCTGGACGTCACCACGCAAATCGACGTATTGCGCGCGTTCAAACGGGTGGTCCGCGAACGTGGTGCGACGGCGGTTTACGTCTCTCACGACCTGGCCGTCGTGGCGCAGATGGCCGACCAGATCGTGGTGCTCAACGGCGGGCAGATTGTCGAAACCAGCAGCACCGCAGCGCTGCTCAGCGGTCCTGAACAAGCCTACAGTCGCAGCCTGCTGGCGGCGGCGCGTCCCGACAAAGTGCTGAAGCCTGCCAGCGACGTGGTCAAGGACAGTACGCTGTTGACCATCAAAGGGCTGACCGCAGGCTACGGCAAAAAGAACCTGCAAGGCATGCCGATGATTCGCGTGCTGGAAGACATCGACCTGACCATTCGCCGTGGTCAGGCCATTGGCGTCATCGGTGAGTCGGGCTCGGGCAAATCGACCCTGGCCCGCGTGGTTGCGGGCTTGCTGGAACCGGCGCTCGGCAGCCTGACCTTCGACGGTGCCGAATTGTCCGGCACCCTGGCGGGGCGCACCGAAGAGCAGTTCCGGCGCATCCAGATGGTGTTCCAGAACGCCGACACCGCACTTAATCCGATGCACAGCATCAGCGCGATTCTTGCCCGGCCGCTGAAGATGTATTTCGGCCTCAAGGGCAAGGCATTGAACGAGCGCATCGGCGAGCTGATGGACCTGGTGCGTCTGCCCCGCGAACTCGCCGAGCGGCGCCCCAACGAACTGTCTGGCGGCCAGAAACAGCGCGTCAACCTGGCTCGCGCACTGGCGGCCAAGCCGGACCTGATTCTGTGTGATGAAGTGACCTCGGCGCTGGACACCGTAGTCGGTGCCTGCATTCTTGAATTGCTAGGCGAACTGCGCCGCAAGCTGGGTGTTTCCTACCTGTTCATCAGCCATGACATCTCCACCGTGCGTGCGCTGTGCGATGACATCGTGGTGATGTACAGCGGGCACAAGGTCGAAGAGGGCAGCCGCGACGCCTTCAGCCGCGTGCCGTTCCATCCATATACCGACTTGCTGGTGCACTCGGTGCCGGAGTTGCGTCAGGGCTGGCTGGAGAGCTGTGGCGTGACCAGCGGCAAGCTGCCGCCGATCAGCGCACCGTCCATTAATCCGGAGCTGTGCACCTTTCTCAATCGCTGCCCTGCGCGCATCGAAGGCCTGTGCAACAAGACCGCTCCCGGCCGCCGCCGGATTGCAGGCGGCAGCGAAATTCTTTGCCATCGCGACAGCGATGAACTGCAAGCCGTACAAGAAAATCTTAATCCTGAGACCGTGGGAGCCTACGCATGAACGGCCGTTTTGTGAGACTGGGCGAGCGTGATCGTCCGGCCGTGAGCCTGATGGTCGATGGCGCGCCCATCGAAGCCCTGCAGGGCGACACCCTGATGGTGGCACTGCTGACCCGTAAAGCGACGCTACGCCAGTCTGAATTCGATTCGGGGCGGCGTGCCGGGTTTTGCCTGATGGGCGCCTGTCAGGACTGCTGGGTCTGGACCCGCAGCGGAGAACGACTGCGCGCCTGCTCCAACGAAGTCCGCGACGGGCTCGATATCGTCACCACCCAACCGGAGGCGAAATGGCCACTTCTTCACGGTTAGAGACTCAGAACCCTGCCAGCCCGCGTGTGATCATCATTGGTGCTGGCCCGGCCGGCACGCGCTGTGCAGAAACCTTGCTGGCGGCGGGTATCAAGCCGATTCTGATCGATGAAAACCGCCGTGACGGCGGGCAGATCTATCGTCGCCAGCCGGAAGGCTTCAAGCGCGATTATTCGGCGCTGTACGGCACCGAGTCAGCCAAGGCGCGCGATCTGCACGAGAGTTTCGACCGCTTGCGCCAACAGATCGACTACCGCCCCGACACGCTGGCCTGGAACCTCACGCAAGGTGAACTGTGCTGCGCCAGCCAAGGCGTGCACACCGTGGTCGAATACGACGCGCTGATACTGTGCGCCGGTGCCACCGACCGCTTGATGCCGATCAAGGGCTGGCAACTGGCAGGCACGTACAGCCTCGGCGGTTCGCAGATTGCGCTCAAGTCGCAATCGGTGTCCATCGGCAGCCGCGTGGTGTTCATGGGCAGTGGGCCGCTGCTGTACCTGGTCGCCAGCCAGTACGTCAAAGCCGGCGCCGACGTGGCCGCCGTGCTGGATACCTCGCCGTTCAGCAAGCGCGTCGGTGCGATGCCCAAGTTGCTCGCCCGGCCCGGTCTGCTGTTCAACGGCATGAAACTGCTGGCGCAGTTGTACAGTGCCAAAGTGCCGGTGCATCTGGGCGTGCAGCCTGAAGAGATCATGGGCAGTGAACAGGACGGCGTGACCGGCGTGCGGGTAAAGCTCGCCAACGGCAATGCGCTGACCATCGATTGTGATGCCTTGGCGCTGGGCTATCACCTGCGCCCGGAAACCCAGCTCGCTGATCTGGCCGGCTGCCAGCTGCGTTTCGACGACGCATCCGGGCAATGGGTGCTGGCCGTCGATGAAGAAGGTCGCACCTCGGTCAAAGGTGTTTATGCCGCCGGCGACGGCGCGAAGATTCGCGGTGCCGACGCGGCCGAGCAGGCCGGCCGGCTGGCGGCGATGGCGTTGCTGGAAGACCTCGGCCGGCCTGTGGATAAGTCACGCCGTGAAGAGGTGCGCAAAAACCTGGTGGTCATGGACCGCTTTCGCGTCGGGCTGGCCGAAGCCTTTCCGTGGCCTGCTGCTCAGGCGGCGGCGCTGCCCGACGAAGCAATTGTGTGCCGGTGCGAAATGATCAGCGCAGGCGAGCTGCGTGGCGTGGTGCGTGAAAAGGGCGCGTGTGAAGTCAACCGCGCCAAGGCGTTCAGTCGCGTCGGCATGGGCCGCTGCCAGGGACGTTATTGCTCGCAGGCCGGTGCCGAGGTGATCGCTGCCGAATCCGGTGTGCCGGTGGAGCAGGTGGGTCGGCAGCGCGGTCAGGCACCGGTCAAACCGTTGTCGATGCTGGTCGACGAGGTGGTGTCATGAAGCAACCGAAAGTCGATGTGCTGATTGTCGGGGGTGGCTTCATGGGCTCGGCTTCGGCGTTTTTTCTGCGCCAGCGCGACCAGTCGGTGACCCTGCTGGAGCGCGACGTGATCGGCCAGTACGCCAGCGGCGTGAATTTCGGCAATGTGCGGCGTCAGGGTCGTCATCTGGGGCAACTGGAACTGGCCAACCGTTCACGAGCGCTGTGGCAGCGGCTGCCGGAACTGATCGGTGAAGACCTGGAATTTCTGCCCAGCGGCCACATGCGCGTCTGCTATCGCGAAGACGAAATTGCCGAACTGGAAGCCTACGCAGCAGCCCCGGAAGCCCGTGAGCTGGACTTGAAAATCTATCGCGGCAAAGCGCTGCACGAGCGCTTTCCGTTTCTCGGGCCGGACGTGAAGGGCGGCTCCTACGCGCCGCACGATGGTCACGCCAATCCGCGTCTGGCTGCGCCTGCTTTCGCCCGCGCCGCGATTCGTGCCGGCGCGCGGATCGAAGAGCGAACCGAGGTGGCGCATGTCGAAAAGGTCGGTAACGAATTCGTGGTCACGACCACTGACGGGCGAATCTTCACGGCAGATCAATTGCTGATCACCGCAGGCGCGTGGGGGCAGAAACTCTCCGCGCAGTTCGGCGAGCCGGTGCCGCTGGACACTCACGGTCCGCAGATGGCCGTGACCGAGCCGGTGCCTTATGCGCTGCCGACCGTGATCGGTGTGTTCACCAAAATCCCCCACGAAGTGATTTATTTCCGGCAGATCGCGCGCGGCAACATCGTCATCGGCGGTGGCTTTCGCAGCAAGCCGGATATGGCCAATCGCCGCGCCTATGTCGAGCCGCGTAGCATCATCAATCAGGTGCAGCAGATGCGTCGCCTGTTGCCCGGCGTCGGCAACCTGAACATTATCCGCGTGTGGAGCGGCATCGAAGGCTACACGCCGGACTCGCTGCCGGTGATGGGCCGCAGCGGCAAGGTCGACGGGCTGTTCTATGCCTTCGGTTTCTGCGGTCACGGCTTCCAGCTCGGTCCGGGCGTGGGCGACGTGATGGCTGAACTGATTAACACCGGCACGACCAGCACCTCGATCAGCCCGTTCGACATTCGTCGTTTTGGCCTCTTCACCGCACAAGCGAGCAAAGCCTCATGAGCCCCCGCGCACTGGAAATCCTCAAGCGTCTGATCGCCTTCGACACCGTGTCGTCCGAGCCGAACATGGCACTGATCGACTACGTCCGCGAGCTGTTGGCGAGCAAGGGCATCGAGTCGCTGATCGTCAAGGACGAGACCGGCAAGAAGGCCAACCTGTTCGCCAGCACCGGCCCGCGTGACATGCCGGGCGTACTGCTTTCCGGCCACACCGACGTGGTGCCCGCTGCCGGTCAGGCGTGGACGATGCCGCCGTTTCAGGCGACGCTGCGCGACGGACGCATCTATGGCCGCGGCACTTGCGACATGAAGGGCTTTATCGCGCTGGCGATCGACGCCATGCTCGATGCGGCGGACATGACCCTGCTGCGTCCGCTGCAACTGGCCTTGTCCCACGATGAAGAAATCGGCTGTGTTGGCGTGCGACGGCTGCTGGATGTATTGCACCTGGCGCCGGTGCGCCCGTTCCTGTGTGTGGTGGGCGAACCAACCCTGATGCAGTTTGCCGTCGGGCACAAAGGCAAAGCTTCGTACCGTACCTTCTGCCGGGGCCAGGAAGCACATTCTTCGCTGGCGCCTCGGGCGGTCAATGCGATTCATCTGGCCAGCGATTTCATCGCCGAACTGCGTAACAGCCAGAAACAGATCGAGCGGCAGGGCGTGCGTGACGAGGGTTACGACATCCCCTACAGCACCGTGCACATCGGCCGTATCGATGGCGGCAAGGCGCTGAACATTGTGCCTAATCTTTGCACCCTGGAATTCGAGTACCGCAACCTGCCGGGAGACAATCCCGACGTGCTGCTGGAGCAACTGCGCGAGCGCGCCGAAGCGTTGGTTCGCGAGGCGCGGCAGCTGTCCGGCGTGGCCGCCATCGACATCGAAGTGATGAATGAATACCCGGCGCTGGAGACCCATCCAAGCGTCGAAGCGGTGCGCATGCTGCACGCGTTTGCCGAACCGGGTACGCAGCACATCAAGGTCTCCTATGGCACTGAAGGCGGGCTGTTCGCCGGGCGGCTCAACGTGCCGGTGGTGGTGTGCGGGCCGGGTTCCATCGAGCAGGCGCACAAGCCGGACGAGTTTATCGAAGAGAGCCAGATGGACGCGGGCGAGCGTTTTCTGCAAAGTCTGCTCGGCTCGCTGAAGCAGTAGAGGCTGCCGTCCGGGCGTCAATTTCAGCATCGGACGCTGCCGTTACCCTGCTTTCAGCATCCTGGACTGCGACGCCTGCCTAGACTGGCAGGTATCCCGAAACAGGACTCGACCATGCTCAAGAATCAGTTGAAAGACCCAAGCCTGCTGGTAGACCGCGCCTACGTCGATGGGCAATGGATCAGCGCTGACGATAGTGCAACGCTGACGATAACTGACCCGGCGACCGGCGAGATGATCGCGCAGGTTCCGGCCCTGCAAGGCGTCGAAACCCGGCGTGCCATCCAGGCCGCTGAGCGGGCCTGGCCTGCGTGGCGCGCGCGTCCTGCCGCCGAGCGTGCGGCGCTGCTGGAACGCTGGCATCAGGCGATGCTCGACAACGTCGAAGACCTTGCGCTGATCATGACCCTTGAGCAAGGCAAGCCGCTGAACGAGTCGCGTGGCGAGATTCGCTACGGCGCGAGCTTCGTCAAATGGTTCGCTGAAGAGGCCCGTCGTTCCTACGGCGAAACCATCCCGACGCCCAGCGCAGATCGTCGGCTGATGACGCTAAAACAGCCGGTGGGTGTCTGCGCCGCGATCACACCGTGGAATTTCCCTAATGCAATGATCACCCGCAAATGCGCGCCAGCCCTGGCGGCCGGGTGCCCGATCATCGTCAAACCGTCGGATCTCACGCCACTGTCAGCGCTGGCGCTGGCGGTGCTGGCCGATCGGGTGGGGATTCCTGCCGGGGTGTTCAACGTCATCACTGGCATGCCCACCGGGATTGGCGAAGAGCTGACCGGCAACCCGGTAGTGCGCAAGATTTCCTTCACCGGCTCGATACAGGTCGGCCGCCTGCTGATGCGCCAGAGCGCCGAACACATCAAGCGCCTGAGCCTGGAACTGGGTGGCAACGCGCCGTTTATCGTCTTCGATGACGCCGATCTGGAGCAGGCGGTGGCGGGCATCATGCTCAGCAAATTCCGCAACGCGGGGCAGACCTGCGTGTGCGCCAACCGGATTCTGGTGCAGGACGGTATCTATGAGCGTTTCGCGGCGCGTCTGGTGGAAGAAGTTGCCAGACTCAAGGTCGGCAACGGTCTGGAAGAGGGCGTGACGATTGGACCGCTGATCAACCCGGCAGCCGTCAGCAAGGTCGCCCGGCACATCGACGACGCGCTGAATCAGGGTGCGAAGTTGCTCTACGGCGAGCGTCCCGACGGTGAAAGCCAGTTCGTGCAGCCAACCGTATTGGGCGATACCCATGCGGGCATGCTGCTGGCCAACGAAGAAACCTTCGGCCCGGTCGCTCCGCTGATGCGCTTCACCGACGAGGCCGAAGCGCTCGCGCTGGCCAACGCTACGCCTTACGGCTTGGGCGCGTATTATTTCACCCAGGACCTGCGCCGCTCATGGCGTTTCGGCGAAGCGCTTGAGTTCGGCATGGTCGGCCTCAACACCGGCATCATTTCGATGGAAATCGCCCCGTTCGGCGGCATCAAACAGTCCGGCCTGGGCCGCGAAGGCTCAAGCTACGGACTGGACGAGTACCTGGAAGTGAAGGCGTTTCATGTGGGCGGCTTGTAACCTGCGCAATCTTCAGGATCGCCTCTAGTAGGGGCGATCTGCCTGGTGCGCAGCCTTGCTGTCTCTCTGCGTCAACAGGTCCGATGCCAGGGTGTAATCCTTCTGAAAGGCCGGGCTTTCGATCCACTCGATGGCGGTGTCCTCGTCCTCATCGTGATACATGGCGCGGTATACGATAAGCAGGCCCATCATGAAGTCCGTGGCCGGGTCTTCTTCCTCTTCCGACACCACCAGGGCCAGCACCGGGTATTGCAGGAAGACCACGCACAACGCCAACTGGCTGATGGCTTCGGCCGCTCTCATGGCGACGAACAGGTCATCGTAGTCAGCCGGGTCGAAGCCGTTCTCGACGATGTCGTTGAAGTCGAAGGTATTGAGGTCGAGTTCGATGTCATCAAACGGCTGATTGACCAGCGCAGAGCCAAATACTGGGTGGACCAGTCGAGTCGGGGCTTTGCCCGAGCGGTTTTGCTTGGCTTTGATCTTCGCGCGTTTGGCGCGTTTCTGCTGCTTGTCTGGCGAGGCCATGAGCGGTCCTTTGGCGGGCGGTGTAAGGCAATGGCGGCTATTGAAGCGCAGAAGCAGGCAATAACCAAGGTCTGGCCGAAAATAGCGCACCGCCCAGGCAATAAAAAAACCGCCATAAGCGGGTTTGATTATTTTCATAACGCGTCAGCGTTTGCCTGGCTTGGAAAACGCCTCTGCCTCGTCCATGCGATTGGCGAACATATTGACCGCCTCTACCGCATCGCTCGCGCCGTCGCGAATCTGCACGATCACCTGCCCGGCCTGATCCGCCAGCATCACACCCCGATTGGCGCCTTCCTGGGTGGCGCTCATGCTGGCGACGGCATCGCGGGTTTCCGCGAGGATCTTGCCGATCATTTCAGCGATTTCCGTGGTCGAGCCGCTGGTGCGCCCCGCAAGCTGACGGACTTCATCGGCCACCACCGCAAACCCGCGACCCTGATCGCCGGCCCTGGCGGCTTCGATGGCTGCATTGAGTGCCAACAGGTTGGTCTGGTCCGCGATGCCGCGAATGGTGTTGACGATAGCGGTGATCTGCTCGGATCGAGCACCTAGCTGACTCACCAGTTTCGCCGACGCACCGATGTTTTCGGCAATCTGCCGCATCTCCCGCGCAGTATCCTGAATGACCAAGGTTCCTTGCTCGGCCACTTTCTCGGTTTCCGCCGAAATATGGTAAGCCCGCGATGCGCCATGCGCGTCAGCATCCTGCTTTTCAACGCGTGCAGTAATGTCGCTGGCGAACTTCACCACTTTGTAGAGTTTGCCGTCGACATCGAACACCGGGTTGTACGTCGCCTCCAGCCACACCACCCGACCGTTCTTGCCAATGCGCTTGAACTGCCCGCCGACGAACTCGCCATGGTTCAGTTTGCGCCAGAAGTCAGTGTATTCCGGGCTGTTGACCAGTGACGGTTCGCAGAATGTTCTGTGGTGTTTGCCTTTGATTTCGGTCAGCGCATAACCCATGACATTCAGGAAGTTGCTATTGGCGGCGATCACATTGCCAGTGGGGTCGAACTCACAGATCGCCATGGCGCGATCGACAGCGGCCAGCTTGCTGTTTGTCTCGTTCTCGAGCATCACCTGGCGGGTTACATCCAGGGCGTACTTGACGACCTTGAAGACCTTGCCCTGCGCATCACTCACCGGGTTGTAACTGGCCTCCAGCCAGACATTGCTGCCGCTCTTGTTGATGCGCTTGAATTTCCCCGAGATGAATTTACCGGCCCGCAGAGACGCCCAGAGATCAGCGTATTCGCGGCTGCGGACCATCTCGGGCTCGCAGAAATCACGGTGTGTCTTGCTGGCAAGTTCTTCTGACCGATAGCCCATCGTCGTCAGAAAGTTCTCGTTGGCGCGAAGGATCTTGCCATCAACGTCCATTTCAACGACAGCCATCGACCTTTCCAGCGCGTTCATCAATCCTTTGAGTCCATCTACCTCAGCCTTCATGGCGGTCAGTTCAGCCTTGCTCTTGTTTCCGAACATAACGTGCCCCTAGTGTTTTTTTACGGACGGATTGTGATCAGGCTATCGACGTAAATGACAGCGACATTAATTTGTCGGACAGCAAAACAGACAGACGGATTCTGACCCGTGTCAGCGTCAAAATATGGACATGCGTTTGGATGGGAGCGCGCCGAAGAAGTCGTTGTGCGGATGCCTGACAGTGAAAGCAACCGCTGACTGCCAGATGGGTTATCTGGCCAAACAGCAGACAAAGAAAAGCCCGCGATGGGGGAGCGGGCTTAAGGATTCACACTTGGGAGCAGCTCTACAATGCCGTGTCGGCTGTGAAAAGTTTGTGAAGAGTTTTCACTTTTTTTCTGGCTGAATAGTGTTGGTCACTTCGGACGTCGGCACGAAAGTCTTCGACTCTTCGGCAGCAGCTTCCTTGGACGCCGCTTTATCCTTCGCCGCTTCAGTGTTCTCTTTGGCAGCCTCGTTCACCTTGTCCTGAGCAGACTCCATCTTCTCTTGGGATTTTTCCTGGTGAGCCTGAGCATCCTGTGCTTTCTGCTCGGACTTGCTGTCGCAGGCAGCCAGACCCAGAGTGGCGACGATGATGAGGGCGGAGGCAGTAAACTTGAGCACGTGATTTTCCTTCGGATAGCAAATGTACGGCTTCGAGGGCGAGCGGGGGGAGTTAGTTCAATGGGATGGAGGTGGCAGGGCTCTGGAAGGCTGGTATGAGTAGCAGAAGGCTGCTGTGATCTTCTCAAGTGTTGCTTTGAGCAGCAGCTTTATATGCCGCCAGACTAGGCACCCTGTGAGTCAAGCGACTTTCAGCTCGGACTCTTTCCACTGTGTTCCGTCCAATTCGAACGCGGCTCCTTCATGGGGTTGAGCGTTTCGTTCGAAGATGATCGGACCAAAATTGGCATGGATGTAGGCAGCGTAAAAAGCCCTCATGGCGACGTCAGCTGGTCCCGGTATTTCTTGAGATTCGCGCTTTTCCCAGTTGGCAATGGTCTGCACATCGACCCGGAAAATGGCTGCAGCCACCTCCTGAATGAGATCCTGCTCCTTTCTCAAAAAGCGAAACTGACGCCCGGTCATTGGCGTTTTCTGGCCAATGATATCCACAGCTATCGCCCGATGAAGTCCGTCGATATCTTCGATCTTCACACCCTCGCCGTACGGCGTTTCAACGATCGTATATCCATTTTTCAGGAAGATGCCGTCCAGTCCGCTGCCTTTATATTTGTACATTTTCATACCTCCCACACCGTAATTGCGAAAAGCTCGTCAGGCTCAGGACTTGGATTGACGGCTACTACCATGCAGACAACATCCCTCGGCGCTAGCTCGCTCATCCTGAACTCGAAGTTGCCGTGCTTCTCGCTGTACGCAGGCCCTCGGATGATTGCTCCTCGACGCAGGCATCTCAGTGCCTCCGTGGCGGTTATGCCACGCTCATAGAGGCGCTCCAGGCAATGCTCGCGAAAGACGACTTTGGAGGAGTCTCTTGCCAGGACATGAACAAGATCCTCAAGCTGCTGCTTACTCCATAAGGGCTGCCTGTTTTTCATACTGCCTATAATCCTTATAGGTGACACCATAGTAGGGTGTCGTCCTTGCGTCGTAAATAATGATTATTTTCCGCCTGGGGCAGCGCGCTTTGAGCCTTCGAAATTAGCGGTTTTTGGTTTGCCGAGGCTTGGCTACCTTGTCACGCGCCGCGAAATGCAGGCAAGCGAATAAGCAGGATGGCGGCCGACGTGCAGCGCAGGAAGAGGCGACACGTGCGGTAGTCTGATTTGATAGGTCTCTTCTGCGCGGGCAGGGTGCAGACACGTCTGTAATTCAAAAAATCAGACAACAAAAAGCCCGCACGAGGCGGGCTTCTTGTGTGCTTCCAGGTGTGCTTGGCAGCACCTGAAAACGAAAGGTGGTGCCCAGAGACGGAATCGAACCGCCGACACGGGGATTTTCAATCCCCTGCTCTACCGACTGAGCTATCTGGGCAACGGGGCGCATTAGACGTGTTTTTCAGGAGGTCGTCAAGCGTGTTTTTTCAAAAATTTGAATTATTACCGACGCTTACGACCTTCGCTGCGTGAAACGCTTTATTTTTCGGGGGGAACGTAGCCTTCGGCCTGGGCGTATTCTTCGCCGGAGAGGAACTTGTCCATCTCGGTCTGGAGGAATTTGCGGTCTTCGGCGTTCATCATGTTCAGGCGGCGTTCGTTGATCAGCAGGGTCTGGTGTTTCTGCCAGTCGGCCCAGGCTTTCTGTGAAACGTGGTTGAAGATGTCTTCGCCTTTGGCGCCAGGGTATGGGGCGCGTTCCAGGCCGGGCAGTTCTTCTTTGTATTTGCGGCACATTACGGTGCGGGTCATGACGACTCTCCTGCGTTCAATACGTCGGCTGCGCGTTTGAGCAGCTTTTTCACCGGGGCGGCAAGGCCCAGGCGTGGCGGGGTGGCGAGGTTATACCAGAGCCAGTCGGCCTCGGCCACGTGATGGGCGGACTCCTGAACTTCGATCAGCCAGGGTTCGATGCTCAACTGGAAGTGGCTGAAGGTGTGTATCAGCCCCGGCAGTTCGTGGTGTTCGCCCAGTTCCAGTGCGTGTTGTGTGGCCAGATGCTTCAGGTCTGCAAAGTCGTCCAGTTCCGGCAGGCTCCACAGGCCGCCCCACAAGCCACTGGAGGGGCGACGATAAAGCAGAATCGCGCCCTCGCGGTTGGCAAGCATTGGCATGAGTGTGCGCTTCTGCGGGACCGTCTTGCGTGGCTTGGGGATCGGGTAGCGGGTTTCCAGGCCCAGCAGGTGCGCCTGACAGCCGCGTTCAAGCGGGCAGAGCAGGCAACTGGGTTTGCTGCGGGTGCAGAGCGTGGCACCGAGGTCCATCATCGCCTGGGTATAGTTGTTGACCCGACTGTAAGGTGTGAAGCGCTCGGCGGTGGCCCACAACTGTTTGGCGACCTTGGGTTCGCCGGGGTAGCCTTCCTGCGCCGTGAAGCGCGCCAACACCCGTTTGACATTGCCATCGAGAATTGGCGCGCGAAGGCCCATGCTCAGGCTGGCAATCGCCCCGGCAGTGGACAGGCCTATGCCGGGCAGCAGAATCAGTTTTTCGACGTCGCGGGGAAACTCGCCGTCGTGATCGGCGACCACGATTTTTGCGGTCTTCTGCAGGTTGCGGGCGCGGGTGTAGTAGCCCAGCCCGGTCCACAGGTGCAGCACTTCGTCTTCGGGGGCTTCGGCGAGCGCCTGCACCGTCGGCAAGGCTTCCATGAAACGGTCGAAGTAATTCAGGACGGTGCTGACCTGGGTCTGCTGCAGCATGATTTCCGATACCCAGACGCGATAGGGCGTGATGCCCTGTTGCCAAGGCAGATCGTGTCGGCCATGACGGTCGTACCAGTCCAGCACGGCGCTGGAGAATTGTTCGGGTTGCATGGCCGGGAGGGTTCTCGTCGTCGGGATGTAAGTTCTTTGCGATGAAGCGTTACGGAGCGCCTGCATAGACGCTCCTGAGCGGTACGCTAGCGTTTGAAGAGCCCCTTGAGGGCGTCCTTGAACTCGGGGCTCACTTTGTCGCCCAGTTTCTCGTTCAGCTTGTCCTCAAGCTTCTCGCTGATCCGGTCGCCGGCCATTTTTGCGGCGATCTGGCCGACACCTTCCTTGTCCAGGCGGCAGGCTTTGGCACCCAGTTCCAGCGGGCCGCGGCACTGCACCGGCCATTCGATACCGACAAAGCGCGGGTTGATCTCGCAGGCCGGGTCCGGCATGTCGCTCTTGTCGCCTTCGACGATGATGCCGACGCGGTAATTCATGCCCAATACGCGCAGATCGACATCGCCGTTGCCGTTGACGGCCATGCCCGGCGTGCGCACCTTGAGGTCCGGGTTGCTGGCCACACCGTTGCGCACCACCAGGTTGCCGTTGAGCTGCTGGAACGGCGTGTCCTTGGCGCGCGGTTCGCCGCTGAGCGTCTTGCGGTTCAGGATCGAAATCCCTTTGCACAGTTGCTGTTCGAGGTTGGCGTTGACCAGCACGCCATTATCGACGGCGAAACTGGCCGTGCCGTTCAGGCCATCGATCAGGGCTTTTTCACTGTTGCCTTTGCCCGACAGGTCGCTGTTGAGGGTCAACATGCCGCGCACCGGCGGTTTCTGGCCCTGACTTTCAAGAATGCGCTCGATCGGCACTCTGGCAATGCGCGTCTGTACGCTGACCACCGGTACATCAGGACGAGCGTCCAGGTTGCCTTTGACGTCGAAGTTGCCGTTGTAAAGGTCGCCACTCAACGTCTCGAGCCTGATCACGCCAGCGTTGGCCTGGGTTTTGAAGGAGGCATTGTCGATCGGCAGTTTTTCCAGGGTCAGCTTGCCGAAACTCAGGTCAGCCTCGACGTCCAGCGTGCGCAGGCGCTCCAGTGGCAGCAGTTTTGTGGTGCTCCAGGCGGCTTTGGTCGGTTGCTCGGGCAGCGGCGAGTCACCTGCGACAGCAGCGGCTTCGCCACTCTGCACCTCTGACTGCCGTGCAGCCTTGGCACCTTTGCTTTCTTCGCTTTCGGCAGGGCGGTAGCGGTCGGCGTCGAAGGTGTCGCCTTTGAGCTGCACACGCAGCGCCTGTCTGGCGAAATCTTCCATGGCGATACGACCGGTGAAGGTGCTCTCATCGACTTTCACGCTCAGGTCTTCCAGCGCCAGGCTGGTGGGCGTGCCATTGAGGCGGGTGACCATCTCGACTTTGCTCAGTGCGCCCTCGGCCATGGCTGGTAGCGGATGGCCAATGTTTTCCAGGAACGTGCGCAGATCGAGCTGGGCAATGGACAGGCCGCCACTGATTTGCGGCGTTTTATCCAGATCGCGGGCACGCAGTTCGCCCAGCGCGCGCAACTGGTTGGCGGAAAACTTCAGGCTGTTCCATTCGGCGATATTGGCGGCCAGGTCTACCAGCAACTGACCCTGAGCCGAGAAGGTCACGGTCTTGCCTTGCAGCGGCTCACCTGCGACTTCACCGGACAGGCGCATATCTTCGAACTGATAGCGCTTGAGCACACGATCCATACGTAACTGGCCAACCAGCTCGGTCTTGGCGCGAACCACTGGCTGATTGGTGCTGAGGAAAGCCGTCAGTTTGATTGGAATATCCGACGCTTCGCGGATCGGGCCGGTGCTCAACTGGATGCTTTCGGCCATGAAGGTGCGGCCTTTTCTGGCATCGCTGTAGTCCACGCGGGCGTTGTTGACCGTGAGGCTGTCGATGTCCAGCCTGAGGGGTTGCGAGGGACGATCCGGCTTTGGCGCATCAGGCGTAGGAGGCGGGGTTGTTTCAGGCGTTCCGGTCGATGTTACAGCCGGCTTGCCGATATCTTCCCAGTTGCCATGGCCGTTTTCGTCGCGGTGCAGTGTCAGGTTGAGGCCTTCGACGCGGATGTCGCTCATCTGCACCTGACGGCGCAGCAGTGGCAGGACTCGAACGGACAGGCCGAGCATCTGCACATCGGCGAAGGGCTGGTCCGGGGCGGTCAGGGTGGCGACGTGGGTGTCGTGCAATTCCAGGCCGAGCCATGGGAACAGGCTCCAGCCGATATCGCCATTGAGCGTCAGCTCGACGTTGGCTTTTTCACGGGCCAGCTGTCGAATCTCGTCTTTATAGTCGTTGGGATCAAACAGGTGGGTCAGGGCAAAGCCGAGAGCCACGATGATCAGCAACAACCCGAGAATAAACAGCCCCAGGATTTTGCCGAACGCTTTCATGGGCGAGTCCTTGTGTCGATGTTCAAAAATAGCCCACGAGTATACCGCCCCTGCGCGTGTCTCGGGCTGTGGATACCGTTATTGCCGAGCGAATCCTTTTTTGCGGGCTCAGCCGTCTTCAAACACTCGGTACCGCTGGCGAGTGACGATCAGGTATGAGCGGATTTTTCTGATCATCTGCGCGCCGTTGACAGCAGGTAAACGTGCACCTTTCAGCGCTGCACGATATAGCTTTCGGGCCTGTTACAGCGTCGTTTCTACAACAAGTTTGTTGACCGCGAATAAACACAAACGCTCTTTTATCGGGTTATTAATTGGTTGCCTCTATGGGCTAATAGATGGCGTGGATTGACAGGCTGATCCTGATAATAAAAAGGCTGTAACAAGATGCTTATTTGCCATCAGACAGTGGTAGTCTCCGTTTTTGCTGGCTAAGGTGCGTCTTTTTGTCACGTATCTGAATAACCTGCCGATAAAACAGACATGGCCGCACGGCATCGAGTCTGTGGCGGACCAGCGGACCATCTGCGAGCTTCACACATTGGGGTAATTATAATGAGCACAAGCACAGCCTTGGGCGGCGAAGCCGTTCAGCCTGCGTTCTTGTCCAAAGAGCGCATTATCGCCAAGCCCGGTTTCAACCGTTGGCTTGTTCCACCAGCAGCATTGGCAATCCATCTTTGCATCGGCATGGCTTATGGCTTTTCGGTGTTCTGGTTGCCACTGTCGAAGGCTATCGGTGTTACCGCACCTGTTGCTTGTACACCGGACATGGGTTTCTTCGCACAGATGTTCGCGTCGACCTGTGACTGGCAGATCTCCATGCTGGGCTGGATCTACACACTTTTCTTCATCTTCCTGGGGTGCTCGGCTGCCATTTGGGGTGGCTGGCTGGAGCACGCGGGTCCACGCAAGGCGGGTGTTGTTTCGGCACTGTGCTGGTGTGGCGGTCTGCTGATTTCCGCGCTGGGTATTTACACGCACCAGATCTGGCTGATGTGGCTGGGTTCGGGGGTGATCGGTGGTATCGGTCTGGGGTTGGGCTATATCTCCCCGGTGTCGACCCTGATCAAGTGGTTCCCGGACAAGCGCGGCATGGCGACCGGCATGGCGATCATGGGCTTTGGTGGCGGCGCGATGGTGGGCGCACCGCTGGCCACTGCGCTGATGGGCCATTTCGCTTCGGCTGAAGGCGTGGGCGTCTGGCAGAGCTTTGTGGTGATGGCGGTGATCTACTTCGTCTTCATGATCGGCGGCGCTCTGGGCTACCGTGTTCCGCCAACCGGCTGGAAACCTGAAGGCTGGACCGCTCCGGCTGCCAAGGCCAAGAACTCGATGATCACCAACCGTCACGTGCATGTCAGCGTGGCCTGGAAGACTCCGCAGTTCCGTCTGGTCTGGCTGGTGCTGTGCCTCAACGTGTCGGCCGGTATCGGCATCCTGGGCATGGCTTCGCCACTGTTGCAGGAAGTGTTCGCCGGCAAGCTGCTGGGCAACGATCTGACCTTCGGCGAGCTGAATGCCGATCAACTGAAAGCCATTGCTGCAATCGCTGCCGGTTTCACAGGTCTGTTGAGCCTGTTCAACATCGGTGGTCGATTCTTCTGGGCGTCGTGCTCGGACTACATCGGTCGTAAAGCAACGTACTTTGTGTTCTTCGCGCTGGGCTTCCTGCTTTACGCATCGGTACCGACCCTGGGTCATATGGGCAGCATTGCGCTGTTCGTTGCGGCTTTCTGTGTGGTGCTGTCGATGTACGGTGGCGGTTTCGCGACTGTGCCGGCTTATCTGGCCGACCTGTTCGGTACACAGATGGTCGGCGCGATCCACGGTCGTCTGCTGACGGCCTGGGCAGCGGCGGGTGTGCTGGGTCCGGTATTGGTCAACTACCTGCGTGAGTACCAACTCAGCCATGGTGTTGCACGTGCCGATGCGTACAACATCACGCTGTACATCCTTGCCGGCCTGCTGGTGCTGGGCTTTATCTGCAACCTGCTGATTCGTCCGGTTGCCGACAAGTACTTCATGACTGACGCCGAACTGGCCGCTGAACAAGCCATCGGCCACGACAAGGGCGCCAATGCCACCACTTCGCTGGAGTGGAAAGCATCCGCCAGCAGCAAGCCGATGGTCATCGCGGCCTGGCTGGCGGTCGGCATCCCGCTGGCGTGGGGCGTCTGGATCACCCTGCAAAAGACCGCAGTGCTGTTTCACTAAAAGCCTGTAGGTCACTAAAAGCGCTTGCACCTCGGTGTCGGCGCTTTTTTTTGCCTGCAGACTTCTCGTGCGGCTCGCTCCACAGAGTCAACACTTTGCCGTTGAATGAGTCGGTTGGCTCGATGCACCGCCCGTTTCCCTGCAGACGCTGCTACATTAGTCAGCCCCGATTTTATTGCCTGAAGGAGTTGTTTGCATGCTAGCCCACGTGGAGTCGTACGCCGGTGATCCGATCCTTTCGCTCATGGAAACCTTTGGCAAGGATTCACGTGCAGACAAGGTCAATCTGAGCATCGGTCTGTATTACGACGCTGAAGGCCGTATCCCGCAGCTGGCATGTGTCGCCACAGCGCAAAAACAATTGGCCGAAGGCGAGCAGGCTGCTTCTGTGTATCTGCCGATGGAAGGCCTGGCGGCTTACCGGCAGGCGGTGCAAACCCTGCTGTTCAGTGCCGACCATCCGCTGGTGCAGGCCGGTCGGGTGGCGACTATCCAGACTGTGGGCGGTTCGGGCGCGCTGAAGGTGGGTGCCGATTTCCTCAAGTATGCGTTTCCGGATTCTCAGGTCTGGGTCAGTGATCCGACCTGGGAAAACCACCTCGCGCTGTTCGGCGGGGCGGGCTTCAAGGTCAACACCTACCCGTACTTCGACGCGCAGACTGGCGGCGTCAGGTTCGACGCCATGCTCGACACCGTGCAGGGTCTGCCGGCGCAGAGCATCCTCTTGCTGCACCCGTGCTGCCACAACCCGACGGGCACCGATTTGTCTGTCGAGCAATGGGACCGGTTGATCGAGGTGATCAAGGAGCGTCAGCTCATCGCGTTTCTGGATATCGCCTATCAGGGCTTCGGCAAAGGCATCGACGAAGACGCCTACGCCATCCGTGCGATGGCCGACGCGGGCATCACCACGCTGGTCAGCAACTCGTTCTCGAAAATCTTCTCGCTGTATGGCGAGCGGGTTGGCGGGCTGTCGGTGGTCTGCGAAGACACGGCATCGGCCGCCAACGTATTCGGCCAGCTCAAGGCCACTGTGCGTCGCAACTATTCCAGCCCGCCTGCGCACGGCGCGTTTCTGGTGTCGAAAGTGCTCAACACACCGCACCTGCGTGATCAGTGGCTGAGCGAAGTCGAAGCCATGCGCTTGCGTATCATCGACATGCGCAGCCGTCTTGTTTCGGTGCTGGCGCAAAAAGTTGCCGGGCGCGATTTCAGCTTTATTCTCAGGCAGAGCGGCATGTTCAGCTACACCGGACTGACGCCGCAGCAGGTTGACGAGCTGAAAGATGTTCACGGTATCTACATGCTTCGCAGCGGCCGGGTGTGCATGGCAGGTCTGAATGAAGGGAATATCGACAAGGTGTGTGACGCAATCGCGAGCCTCTTCACACACTAAATGCCCTGCTGGTCGTCTGTTTGCTTCATGGCGAGCGCTTCTGAGCCTATAATGCTCGCCTTTTTTCGCCCAATGATTTTGCGGAGCTGGTGATGGCCGAACGTAAGGCGTACGTCGAGCGCAATACTCTGGAAACCCAGATCAAAGCCTCGATCAACCTGGATGGCACCGGAAAGGCCCGATTCGATATCGGCGTGCCCTTCCTTGAGCACATGCTCGACCAGATCGCCCGGCACGGGCTGATCGACCTGGACATCGAATGCAAGGGCGACCTGGCAATCGACGACCACCACACGGTAGAAGACGTCGGCATTACCGTGGGTCAGGCGTTCAGCCAGGCCATCGGCGACAAGAAGGGCATTCGTCGTTATGGCCACGCTTACGTGCCGCTCGACGAAGCGCTGTCGCGTGTGGTCATTGATTTCTCGGGGCGTCCGGGCCTGCAGATGCATGTGCCGTACACCCGCGCCACGGTTGGCGGCTTTGACGTGGACCTGTTTCAGGAGTTCTTTCAGGGCTTCGTCAACCACGCGAACGTGACGCTGCACATCGACAACCTACGTGGCACCAACACTCACCACCAGATCGAAACCGTGTTCAAGGCGTTCGGTCGTGCGCTGCGCATGGCGGTCGAGCTGGATGAGCGCATGGCCGGGCAGATGCCATCCACCAAGGGTGTGCTCTGATGCAGACGGTTGCGGTCATCGATTACGGCATGGGCAACCTGCACTCGGTCGCCAAGGCGCTGGAGCATGTGGGCGCAGGCCGTGTGCTGATTACCAGTGACGCCAAGGTGATTCGCGAAGCCGACCGTGTGGTGTTTCCGGGTGTGGGCGCGATTCGCGACTGCATGGCCGAGATCCGTCGCCTGGAATTCGATTCGCTGGTCAAGGAAGTCAGTCAGGATCGTCCGTTTCTGGGCATCTGCGTCGGCATGCAGGCATTGCTCGACAGAAGCGAAGAAAGCGGCGGCGTGGACTGCATCGGCTTGTTTCCCGGTCAGGTGAAGTTCTTCGGCAAGAACCTGCATGAAGAAGGCGAGCACCTGAAGGTGCCGCACATGGGCTGGAATCAGGTAACTCAAGCGGTCGATCACCCGCTGTGGCATGACATTCCAGACCTGGCGCGCTTCTACTTCGTGCACAGTTTCTACATTGATGCCGCCAACCAGCGTCAGGTGGTCGGGCGTGGTCACTATGGCCTCGATTTCGCCGCCGCACTGGCCGACGGTTCGCGTTTCGCCGTGCAGTTCCACCCGGAGAAGAGCCACACCCACGGCCTGCAATTACTGCAGAACTTCGCCGCCTGGGATGGTCGCTGGTAAGCGCATGAGCAAAGCCAAAGGCAAGCCACCCATTCTGACCCTTTCGCCCGAGCACGAGCAGCAGGCGATCGACAAGCTCAAGCGTCTGTTTGCAGATCGCTTCGAGCTGGAGCTGGGGTCGTTTGAAGTGGCGGAAGTCCTTGAGCTGTTTACGCGCGAAATCGCCCCGCATTACTACAATCGCGCCATTTTCGATGTTCAGCAGCACCTCAAAGAGCGGTTCGAGAGCATCGAAAGTGATTTGTGGTCACTCGAAAAGAATTAGATAAAGCAGCTTCAAGCGTTGAGCTTCAGGCTGCAAGAATTGGTGAGTACGCATATTTGCAGCTAATCGCTTGCAGCTTGCCGCTCTTTTGACGAAGGAATAAGCATGCTGATTATCCCCGCTATCGATCTCAAGGACGGCGCCTGCGTACGTCTGCGTCAGGGCCGGATGGAAGATTCCACGGTGTTCTCCGATGACCCGGTAGCCATGGCTGCCAAGTGGGTCGACGGTGGCTGTCGCCGCCTGCATCTGGTCGACCTGAACGGTGCGTTCGAAGGTCAGCCGGTCAACGGTGACGTGGTCACGGCCATCGCCAGACGCTACCCGAACCTGCCGATCCAGATCGGTGGCGGCATTCGCTCGCTGGAAACCATAGAGCACTACGTCAAGGCGGGTGTGAGCTACGTCATCATCGGCACCAAGGCGGTCAAAGAGCCTGAGTTCGTGGCTGAGGCCTGCCGTGCGTTCCCCGGCAAAGTGATCGTCGGTCTGGATGCCAAGGATGGTTTTGTCGCCACCGACGGCTGGGCTGAGGTGAGCAGCGTGCAGGTCATCGATCTGGCCAAGCGCTTTGAAGCCGATGGCGTGTCGGCCATCGTGTACACCGACATCGCCAAAGACGGCATGATGCAGGGCTGCAATATCCCGTTCACCGCAGCATTGGCGGCCGCCACGCGCATCCCGGTGATCGCGTCGGGTGGCATTCACAACCTGGGCGACATTCAGGCGCTGTTGAACGCAAAGGCTCCGGGCATCATCGGCGCAATCACCGGCCGTGCGATCTACGAAGGCACGCTGGATGTGGCTGAAGCGCAGGCGCTCTGCGACCGCGAACAACGCTGAATAGCTGGAGACTGACTCTGTGGCCCTAGCCAAACGCATCATTCCTTGCCTGGACGTCGACAACGGTCGAGTGGTCAAGGGCGTCAAGTTCGAGAACATTCGCGATGCTGGCGATCCGGTTGAAATCGCGCGTCGTTACGATGAGCAGGGCGCCGATGAAATCACGTTCCTCGACATCACCGCCAGCGTCGATGGCCGTGACACCACGCTGCATACCGTCGAGCGTATGGCCAGTCAGGTGTTCATCCCGCTGACCGTTGGCGGCGGCGTGCGCACCGTGCAGGACATCCGCAACCTGCTCAACGCAGGTGCCGACAAGGTCTCGATCAACACCGCCGCCGTTTTCAACCCCGAGTTCGTCGGTGAAGCCGCTGCCCGTTTCGGCTCGCAGTGCATCGTGGTCGCTATCGATGCCAAGAAGGTCTCCGGCCCCGGTGAAACCCCTCGCTGGGAAATATTCACCCACGGCGGACGCAAGCCTACCGGTCTGGATGCGGTGCTCTGGGCGAAAAAGATGGAAGACCTGGGCGCTGGCGAAATCCTCCTGACCAGCATGGATCAGGACGGCATGAAAAACGGCTTCGACCTGGGCGTCACTCGCGCCATCAGCGATGCGCTGGGTATCCCTGTCATCGCTTCGGGTGGCGTCGGTAACCTTGAGCATCTGGCGGCGGGCGTGATCGAAGGCCACGCCAGTGCCGTGCTGGCGGCGAGCATTTTCCACTTTGGCGAATACACCGTTCCCGAGGCCAAGGCGTACATGGCCAGTCGCGGTATCGTCGTGCGCTGAGTGACATTGTCCCGAGACGCGAGCGCAGCCTTTTCACGAGGGTTGCGCTCGCGTTGTTTCAGCCTGCCGATTCGGGTTCCAGCAGCATGTCCGTTCGGGGTTCTGACGGATGGCCGGCTTCGTCTTTTGCCAGCGTACAGAGTTTGACCGGCAGCAGTTTAGGGCTGATGGTGAAGTTGTAGAAGACCGTCTTGTAGCCAGCGGGATCAGCACAGTCCGTGAGTTCCGGTGCCCCGAATTTATAGGCGTGACTGGCATGCGTCGGTATAGCGGGGATAAAGGTTACCTGGTGCTTGCCGTTATCCAGCCGTTCGATGCTGACATTGGGCGCAGGCGTTTCATTCGGCTCGACCAGCTCGACCGTGTGAATGAACGCATTTTCCCGCACGCCCGGCTCTGGGCCCTGATTGCCGTTATGGCCCGCCACACACAGCGAATACAGGCCCGGCTCAGTGCCGATAATCGCATTGATATGCGCGGTACGCGCATCTCTGGAGCTTCGGTATCCTTCGGGTTCGCGGCATTCGAGTGGATTTTGCGTGGCCTTGAACTTGAACATTGACGTGTTGACGGTGAATTTCATGTCCCAGCGCGGGGCAATCACGTCTCCGTTGTCATCGCGTTCGAGCCTGATGTAATGCTTGCGGTAGTCCGGGTTAGCGAGCGTCAGTTGCGCTGCGGGTTGTAACTTGCAGGCGGGGAGAGCGATATCGAACACACCTTCGGCAAAACAGGCAGGCAGTGATTCTATCGGGCTTGCGTAGTTGGTGTTGGCACTCCACGACGCTTTCCCGTCGTTGACTTCGCAGGGCGAGTCGGTAAAACAGCGGGTCTGTTCGGTCGCACCTCGGGTTGTGGTGCCCATGATGCCGATGATCCTGTTTGTATAACGATCAATGAGTGGGCTGCCTGAGCTGCCCGGCAAGACGTCTTCGCATCTGTTGGTCTGGTTGGCATTCCAGGTGTAGGGGTGTTCGACAATGTTGGCTATCGACTCGAGCTTGCACGCCGCCATGCGTAACGTGTAGCCGGTGGCCGTCACGGGTGCGCTGACGGACAGTACATCGATGCCGACGTTGGGCACACCGTCTGCCATGCGCAGCGGCTTTATGCCGTCATCAAGCAAGCGGGATAACGTTGTATCCAGCTCAAGCACCGCGAGGTCCGTGCCGCGCAGGCTACTCCATTGGATTCTTTTCAGCGGATAGCTTTTTCGCGCCTTTGGAAGATCCTTGAAGTAGTTGAATTCGACATGCCCCTCGATTTCCAGATCGACACCCAACTGGCTCGGCCTGGTGTAGGTGCAATGGCCGCTGCTCAACACGTAGGCGGGTATATCAGGGCTTTCAGTCTGGGGGTCTGTACGTGGGTCGATCAGCACCGCGGTACACATGCGGTTGCCCCGACTTTCCAGGCGGCCTATGCCATTCCAGTGATCGAACCTGCCTTCCTTGTTTTCCAGCAGCATGGAGGGGGTGAAAGGTGGCATGCCGTCGCCATAGTCGAGCTGTTGTGCTGACACCGCGGTCGTTATCGACGCCGCGAACAGTGCCAGAAGAACCGGTTTTTCAATGTCCATCATCATTCCTTGATAGTGGTGTGGGTGCTTGGTATTGAATGAGATTCTGTGGCGAGGCGTGAGGTAAATAGTTATCGAGCCTGATTATCTTCAAGGCCGGGCTTCGGACGTTCATCCCTGAGTTGTCCGTAAGCGACATCGCAGAGTACCGGGCTAGACAGTGCTCCGGGTTCCCGGCACTCTGCATGCGTCGTCCACGATCGAGTGTCGAAACATGTTCAAACGTCTATTTCTTGCCCTGATCGGGGTCGGCGTGTTGTTGGGCGAAGGTGCTCGTGCTGATCCGTCACCGCCTTATTCCGTCGTGTTGCTGACCGAGAATTTCCCGCCGTTCAATATGGCGGTTGATGGCAAGAATTTCGCTCAGGAAAACAACATCGACGGTATTGCTGCTGAAGTCGTGCGCGAGATGTTCAAGCGCGCGAACATCGGTTACAGCATGACCCTGCGCTTTCCGTGGGATCGCGTTTACAAGCTCGCACTGGAGAAGCCTGGCTACGGTGTGTTTTCCACCACCCGCCTGCCCGAACGGGAAAAGCTCTTCAAATGGGTCGGCCCGGTGGGTTCCTACGACTGGATCATGCTCACGCGCGGTGACAGCCCGATTACCCTGACTTCACTGGAGCAAGCCAGGGATTACAAGGTTGGCGCCTACAAGGGTGACGCCATTGGCGAGCGCCTGAATGCCATCGGGCTGAATCCGATTCTGATGTTGCGCGATCGTGACAATGTTAAAAAGCTGGTCAACGGCCAGATCGATCTGTGGGCGGTAGGTGACCCTGTGGGGCGCTATCTGGCGAAGCTGGAAGGCGTCACCGGGCTGAAGACAGCGCTACGTTTCAATCATGCCGAGTTGTATCTGGCCCTCAATAAAGGCACGCCCGACGAAGTCGTCACCCGCCTGCAAAAAGCCCTCGACGGGATGCGCGCCGAAGGCTGGGTGGAAGCGGTCAAGGCGCGCTATCAGTAAGCGCTCAACCTGCTGCGGGAACGATATCCTCGCGTAGGGCGGAGGGCTGCCCATTGATGTCATGGGCATAGGTGCAGATCTTCAACGGCAGCGACTTTGCACGCAGTGTCAAATCGCGGAACTGAGTTTTGAAACCTTGCGGGTCGGCACAGTCAGTGGTGTCCGGCGGGCCCATCTTGACGGTGTAGTGGTCGATCAGGCGATGCTCGTATGACCAACTGACCGATAATGCGCCAAAGCGGTTTTTGCCAATAATCACCTGCGGCTCGGGTGTCGGCCCGGCAGGTTGCAGCTCGATGGCAAGTGTCAGTGCATTGCGCATCAGACCGGCAGTGGGGAGGTGTTGCGCCGAAGACACGCCGATCATGCACAGCCAGTTGATTCCGATCTGCCGATCCACAGGGTCATCAATGGCCGCATCCTGTGAGCTGATGGTGTGGCTGTAACCCACCGGATCCTCGCATTGCATGGCAGAGTCGACTTTCTTGTAGCGGTACAGCGGCGTGTCGACCAGAAATCTCAGGTCCCAGGATGGGTAGACATTCTTGCCTTCGGCATCCAGTTGCACCCTTGCAAGCCGCGCCGGCTGCCTGCCCAGCGTATCAAAGTCGACCGAGAACGTTGGAAACAGGTCACAGATTGCCGGATCCGTACTCAATGTGCCGCCGACAAAGCATTTTTTCAGCAGCGTGACCGGGTTGCCATAGTTACTGTCGGGGACCATGGGTGGAAAGCCGGGTATTTCATCACTGAAGTCTTCAGTTGCGTCAGCCGACGAAGCTTGATTGGTGAGGTTCAGGACCGCATAAATCTCGTTGTTTTCCCGGGTCAGAAGCGGGCTGCCGGAAGCCCCGGTATCGACATCCCTGCATTGATTGCGAACCGTGTGACGCCAGACCCAAGGCTGCTCCATGATCACCTCCGACGTCTGATGAACACACGCGGCCATGCGCAGATGGCCCGTGTCCTTGTTGAGCGGGGCACCTAACCACAGAATTTCGCGGCCCTGCTCCGGTATCTCGCTGGCCAGTTTGAGCGGCTGAATGCCGTCGTCGATCAGCGATTTGAGCGTTGGCTGCAGTTCAACAACGGCCAGGTCCACCCCCTGCATGCTGCTCCAGTTGACGCGTTTCAGCGGGTAGCTGCGCGCCGTGCTGTCAGTGAAAAAGTTGAACTGGACGCTGCCTTCAATCTCGCTGTCGGTGATGATCACGCCGTTCTGCCGGCTGATGCAATGGCCGCTGGTGAGCGCATAGGCCGGAGCGTCAGGCGAGCTGTCCGCGCTGCGCGTGTCGATCAGCGACGCAGTACAGCTCGACCCGCCCTTGCTCTTGATACGACCGATGCCGTTCCAGTGGTCGCGTGAGCTGTCGGCGTTGAGCAAAACTTTGGACGGGGCAAGTGAAAGCATTCCTTCGCCCAGGTCGGTAGCGGCAGCCGAAAAGGGGATCAGTGCAACGATGCAGAATGCCCCGGTAGTTGTAAGTAGCTTCATCATTATCGTCCTTGATAACCGTGTCTTGGCCTCCGTTGTGGAGGCCTTATCCTTTAAGACGGAATCGACAGGGTTATCAAGGCTGAAATGGCGCGGGACATGCGAAACAGACCTTGCCTACTTTGCGTGCGGAACTTGCTGACTCGGTTTTGGCGCGATCAACGATAAAATCCGTCAGCGTCATGTCTGGAGAGATAAGGGCCGATTGGCGAAAGCCAATTAACGCGTAATTAAGAGTTATTGCGAGCGAGCGAGCGAGCGCTGGCTGAGCTTGGGCGGCGTATTACGTTGAGCATTGAGCGGGCCGCTTGATGCGTAGTGCTCTCATTTGAAAGACGAACTGACAGGGCGTTTCGTCGTTCGCAGAATCAGCGATACAGCCCGTTCTTGCCATGCGCCGCGCTCGCCTGGTTGCCGCGCTCGCTGATCATGCTGCGCAGGTCGATCCATTCGACACCTTGAGCCTTGAGCTTGGGCAACTCGCGTTCCAGTACGTCCAGCGTGACCGGGTAGGGGTGGCCGATGACCACGGCTGAACCCTGCTTTTGAGCCAGTTTGACTGCGGTCTGTAACTGGCGGGTGATGGCCTCGGCAGTGCGCTCGTCGTCCAGAAACACATCGCGTGACACACTGGCCAGACCCGCGCGTTGCGCCTCGGCGGCGGCCACGGTTTTCGCGCTGGTGCGGCTGTCGACGAAAAACAGGTGACGTCGCTGCAATTCCGCCATCAGCCAGGCCATGGCGACAGGTTCGGCCGTCATCCTGCTACCCATGTGGTTATTGATACCGGCGGCATACGGCACTTTCAGCAGCGCGGCATTGAGACGGCTTTCCAGTTCCGCCAGGGGCAGTTCAGGGTGCCAGGCGTAAGGCCCGGTCGCCGGGTCCATCGGCATGTGCAGCATCACCGTTTTACCGGCGCGATGCGCCTGGCGGGCGAAATCGGTGGCGTGCGGGGTGTCGGGCATGATCGCTAGCGTGACCGGGCCCGGTAACGCCAGCGTACGGCTGTCGCGCTCCGGATTTTGCCCCAGGTCGTCGATGATCAGGCTGAGGTAGGCCTTCGCGGGTTTTTCAGCATGCTCGGCTGACGCTGCATGCGCAGCGCCAGTGATCGAGAGTGCCAGCAGCAACGAGCCGAGAAAACGCATCCGTCAGTTGCCGCGTGTGATGCTCAGCCCCTTCAGCAGGCTGAGCGCCTGGCTGAGCTGGAAGTCATCATCCTGTGGCCGCGCCTTGGCCGCTGCGCCACCTTTGAGGGTCGGTTTGTCTGCGCCACCATTGCCGTTGCCCAAGTGGCCCAGCAGATCGGCTTCCTTGTAGTTCTCGCCGTCTGCTTCGCTGGTGACCTTGGCCCGACGAACCACGATGTCCGGGTTGATGCCCTGCGCCTGAATGGAGCGGCCGTTCGGCGTGTAATACAGCGCTGTGGTGATCTTCAGTGCACGGTCGTTGTTCAGCGGCAGCACGGTTTGCACCGAGCCTTTACCAAACGTGTCGGTGCCCATCAGGATGCCGCGTTTCTGGTCTTGCAGGGCGCCGGCGACAATTTCCGATGCCGAGGCACTGCCACCGTTGATCAGCACCACCAGCGGCACGCCTTCGCTGGCGTCTGCCGGGTCTGCCGAGAAGCGCAGTTCTGAGTTGGCAATGCGGCCCTTGGTGTACACGATCAGGCCTTTGGTCAGGAAGTGATCCGCCACCTGCACCGCCGATTGCAGCACGCCGCCCGGGTTGTTGCGCAGGTCGAGAATCAGCCCGCTCATTTTCTTGCCGTTTTCCTTGCGGAACTGAGCCAGCGCCTTGCCGACTTCATCACCGGTCTTGACCTGGAACTGGGTAATGCGGATATAGCCGTAGCCGTTCTCCAGCATCTGCGCCTTGACGCTCTTGACCTGAATGGTCGCCCGCGCCAGTGTCACGTCAAACGGTGTACCGCCGTCGCGCACCAGCGTCAGAGTGATCTTCTCGCCGATCTTGCCGCGCATCTTGTCGACCGCTTCCTGCATGTTCTGGCCTTGGGTAGGCGTGCCGTTGATCTTCACGATCAGGTCGCCTGCCTCGATGCCAGCTTTGGACGCCGGAGTGTCGTCGATGGGCGAAACCACTTTGACGAAACCGTCTTCGACACCCACTTCGATGCCCAGACCGCCGAACTCGCCGCTGGTGCTTTCCTGCAACTCCTGGAAATCTTCCGGCCCGAGGTAGGCGGAGTGCGGATCAAGATTGCTGAGCATGCCCTTGATGGCGTTCTCGAGCAGCGTCTTGTCGTCCACCGGCTCGACATAGGCGGCCTTGACCCGATCCATGACCTCGGCAAACGTGCGCAGCTCGTCCAGAGGCAGCGGCGGTTTTGCATTGGCGTTGGCAGGCGCAACTGCTGCAGGAGCGGCTGGCGCGGTCTTTTCGGCAGCTTGCGCCAGCGGCGCGCCGATAACGATGGCAATTGCCAGGGCCAGCGAGGTGAGGCGGGACAAATGCAGCATGTCTAACGAACTCCTACAGATATTGGTGCCGGCTTATCCTTGAGTGCGACACCATTGGGCCGGATCGCTCGGGCGACCCTGCTGACGAATAGCAAAGTACAGCGCTGCCGTGTCCTGACCGCCACTATTGCCGACCGTGGAAATCGCTTCACCGGCTTTTACAATGTCACCTGCCGACTTGAGCAGGCTCTGGTTGTGCCCATACAGGGTCAAATAGCCATTGCCATGGTCGAGAATGACCAGAAGCCCGGCACCGCGCAACCAGTCAGCGAACACCACTCGTCCGCCGTGCACTGCATGAACCTGACTTCCGGCTGCCGCGCTAATCATGACGCCGTCCCATTTGGTCCGCTCGTCATCACCGCGTGCCTCACCGAAACGCGCAAGCAGTCGACCATTGACGGGCCATGGAAGTTTTCCCCGGGCCTCGGCAAATGGTCCGCCGTAAGAAACACCGGCACTGGAAACGACTGCGCCGGGGGCTTTGACCGGGCGACGCGGTGCGGGTTCATCGTCGGCCTTGCTGCTGGTGCTATTGTTGTTGCGGGCCACGGCTTCAGCTTCGCGCTGACGCTTCTCTTCGGCCTCGCGAGCGGCAACCAGCGCCTTCTGACGAGCCTCTTCGGCTTCACGGGCCTGACGTGCCAGGGTTTCTTCGATGGTCTTGAGAACCTTGGCCAGATCGGCCTGATCCTGCTGGCGGGCCTGCAATTTCTGATCGCGGGCCTTGTAGTCCTGATTCAGCCTGGCCAGTGCCTGTTGGCGTTCCTGGCGAACCTTGGCCAGTTCTTCTGTCTGGTTTTCCAGGTTGCTCTTCTGCACCAGCAATTGCGCCTGTTGCAGATCGATATCTTTTTCGACGCCTGCGAGCTGGCGCAGCGTTTCATTGAAGCTGCGCAATTGCTCCAGGCGCGCTTTGCTCAGGTAATCGTAATAGGTGAGGGTACGAGCGAACTTCTCGGGGTGCTGCTGGTTGAGCAGGAGTTTGAGGTATTCCTGGCGACCACTCTGGTAGGCGGCGCGAGCCTGGATGGCAATCAAACGTTGCTGTTCAACGCGAGCGGCATTGAGTTTTTTTTTCTCACTGTCGAGCTTTTGCAGCTCGGTTTCGGTCTTTTTTAGTTCCTTTTGCAGGACCTCGACCTGCTTTTCCAACTTCCCCATGTCGGTTTCAGTGGTGCGCAGATCCTTCTGGACGCCTGCGCGTTCTTCCTGAAGTTTGCTCAGGGCTTTCTGCAGCTCCGTCACGTCCTGACGCGCAGCATCCATCTGTTTTTGGGTTTGCACACGCTCGTCTTCGGCAAACGCCGGATTGAGCAGGCAGATCAAAGCAAGGGCAATCAAGGCGCGGAGCATGTGGGTGGGCGATACCGAGGAATTGTGAGAAAAAATGTCAGGCCTAGTATGCCCGCCATGCGCTGCAAAAAAAACGCCTCGCAGCCACTGCTTTGAGGCCTTGAACATAAAAAACCGGCCCTGCCTGATGGCTAAGGGCCGGTTTTCAGCGGTTCATTCGTTCACGAGGATCGAATGGCCAGTCATTTCCGGTGGTTTCTCCATGCTCAGCAGATGCAGCATGGTCGGCGCCACGTCAGCCAGAACGCCGCCTTCGCGAACGCTCAGCGGGCGTTTGCCGACGTACACGAACGGCACCGGCTCAGAAGTGTGCGCGGTATGTGCCTGACCGGTAGAGTCATCGGTCATCTGTTCGACGTTGCCGTGGTCCGCAGTGATCAACGCTTCGCCGCCGACTTTTTCCAGCGCCTCGGTAATCCGGCCAACGCAGACGTCCAGGCATTCAACCGCCTTGATCGCGGCTTCCATGATGCCGCTATGGCCGACCATGTCGCCATTGGCATAGTTGACGATGATCACGTCATAACGCTGATGCTCGATGGCATCGACGATTCTGTCGGTTACTTCCGGCGCGCTCATCTCCGGTTGAAGGTCGTAGGTCGCGACTTTCGGCGATGGAATCAGAATGCGCTCTTCGCCGGGAAACGGCTCTTCACGTCCGCCGGAGAAGAAAAAGGTGACGTGTGCGTATTTTTCCGTCTCGGCGATGCGCAATTGGGTCTTGCCATTGGCTGCCAGGTACTCGCCCAGCACGTTCTTCAGGCTGCCCGCAGCAAAAGCGGACGGTGCCGGGATGCTGGCCGCGTATTGGGTCAGCATCACATAGTTGACCTTCGGCTGGCGGGCGCGCTCGAAGTCCTTGAAATCGTCTTCGACGAACACGCGGGTCAGCTCGCGGGCGCGGTCGGCGCGGAAGTTCATGAACACCACCGCGTCGCCGTCTTCCACTCTGGCAGGCTCGCCGATGCGTGTGGCTTTGACGAATTCGTCGTTCTCGTCACGTGCGTAGGCCGCTTCAAGCCCGGCAACGCCCGATTCAGCGTGAAATTGCGCAGTGCTGTCGGCAATCAGGTTGTAGGCAGAAGCAACCCGGTCCCAACGGTTGTCACGGTCCATGGCGAAATAACGGCCGATGATCGTGGCGATGCGGCCCTTGCCAAGGCGAGCGAAGGTCTGGTCCATCAATTCCAGGGATTTCTTCGCGCTGCGCGGTGGCGTGTCGCGACCGTCGAGGAATGCGTGAAGGTAGATTTTATCGGCGCCGCGTTTGACGGCCAGTTCGGCCATGGCGACCAGATGGTCCTGGTGGCTGTGAACACCGCCGTCAGACAGCAGGCCCATGATGTGCACGGACTTGCCTGCGCTCACGGCTTTATCCACAGCTGCGCAGATGGTCGGGTTCTCGAAGAACTCGCCGTCACGAATGGCTTTGGTCACCCGAGTGAAGTCCTGGTACACCACACGACCGGCACCGAGGTTCATGTGCCCGACTTCGGAGTTGCCCATCTGCCCGTCCGGCAGACCGACGTCCATGCCCGACCCGGAAATCAGGCCGTTGGGCATGGTTTTATAAAGACGCTCCATGACTGGCATCTTGGCGGCCAGAATGGCATTGCCCTCGTGGCTTTCGCTGTGTCCGAAGCCATCCAGGATGATAAGGACCAGAGGTTTTGGCGTGGCAGTCATAGAACCCACTCGATGCTGGTTGGATAAAGTACAAGGGAACGGCATTTTAAGGACAAGTTCAAACGACGTCACTGCCGTACGGACTTTGGCCGACCTTGGCTGCTGTGTATACTGGCCGACATTTTAACGCCCTGGAACCTACTGATGGTTGCTCATCTGCTTGAATTCGCCACTAACCACTATTTGATCACCGGTGCCTTCGTCATTCTGCTGGCACTGCTGATCGCTTATGAACTGAGCAAAGGCGGCGCCAG
This sequence comes from Pseudomonas syringae pv. cilantro, assembly GCF_001293775.1. Classification (GTDB taxonomy): domain Bacteria; phylum Pseudomonadota; class Gammaproteobacteria; order Pseudomonadales; family Pseudomonadaceae; genus Aquipseudomonas; species Aquipseudomonas syringae_P. The sequence goes on along the minus strand of NZ_LGLN01000081.1, from coordinate 89,916 downwards.
CCTGAGCACCCGCGAGCTGACGGCGCTGGTCAATCGCGATGAGGCGGTGGTCATCGACGTGCGCTCGAAAAAGGATTTCACAGCAGGCCACATCGTCGGTTCCCTGAACTTTCCGCAGGACAAGGTGCTGACCCGCACCGCCGAACTGCAGAAATACAAGGACAAGACGTTGATCATAGTGGATGCAATGGGGCAGCATGCGGGCAGCACCGCCCGTGAGCTGCTCAAATCAGGCTTCAAGGCGGCCAAGCTGTCCGGTGGTATTTCCAGCTGGCGCGGCGACAACCTTCCTCTGGTGAAGTGAAAATGGCTCAAGTCATCGTTTATTCCAGCGACTACTGCCCGTATTGCATACGTGCCAAACAGTTGTTGCAGAGCAAAAGCGTGGCTTTCGAGGAGATCCGCGTGGACGGCAAGCCGCAGCTCCGCGCCGAGATGACGAAAAAAGCCGGTCGCACTTCTGTACCGCAGATCTGGATCGGCCCGACCCATGTGGGCGGCTGCGATGATCTGTTCGCGCTGGAGCGTGCCGGCAAGCTCGATGCGCTGCTGGCCTGATTCCCTTTAATCTTTCAGCCCTATCTGACAAGGATCCGAGATGACCGATCAACCGAACACCGGCGCTGTTGAAAACGAAGAAAACGGCCCACAATTTTCCCTGCAGCGTATCTACGTTCGCGACCTGTCGTTCGAAGCGCCAAAAAGCCCGGCGATCTTCCGTCAGGAATGGACCCCGACCGTCAGCCTCGACTTGAACACTCGCCAGAAGCAACTGGAAGGTGATTTTTACGAAGTCGTGCTGACCTTGTCCGTGACCGTCAACAACGGCGACGAAGTGGCCTTCATCGTTGAAGTGCAGCAGGCCGGTATCTTCCTGATCAAGGGCCTGGACGACGGCGCAATGAGCCACACGCTCGGCGCGTTCTGCCCGAACATCCTGTTCCCTTACGCTCGCGAAGCCATCGACAATCTGGTCGTCCGCGGCTCGTTCCCTGCGCTGATGCTGGCGCCGGTGAACTTCGACGCGCTGTACGCGCAAGAGCTGCAACGCATGCAGGAAGCTGGCGAAACGCCAACTGTTCAGTAAGCGTTACCGCTGCAAGCAAAAAGCGCCTTTCGGGGCGCTTTTTTGTGTGTGGTCGATGGCGTTACGCAAACCCGTGCTGACGCCACGCCTCATAGACAGCCACGGCGACGGTATTGGACAGATTGAGGCTGCGGCAGCCTTCGCGCATGGGCAGTCGCAGGCGATGATCACTGTCCAGTGAATCGAGAATGTCGGCGGGCAGCCCTCGGCTTTCAGGGCCGAACAGAAAGGCGTCGCCCGGCTCGAAGCTCGCATCGTGAAAAGGTCGCGAACCTTTGGTGGTGAAGGCGAATAAGCGTGGGTTGCCGATTTTTTCCAGGCAACTGGCCAGGTCGGCGTGGGTCTGTAGCGTGGCATACTCGTGATAGTCGAGACCGGCACGCCGCAGGCGCTTGTCGTCCAGCTCGAAACCCAAGGGTTCGATCAAATGCAGGGTGCAGCCGCTGTTGGCGCATAGCCTGATGACGTTGCCGGTATTCGGCGGAATTTCTGGTTGAAAAAGGATGACGTGAAACATGCACGGCTCCGAACGAAAGGACGGGATGCATTCTACCCCCGAAGAGGACCCGAGACCGAAGCTATGGCCGCGTGTTCTGGGTTCGATGGCAATTGTCGGTTTCACTGTGGGCACAATTATCGGTGGCCTGCAGCAGCCAGACCCTGTCGAACTGGAGCAGATCGAGGAGTTGCCAACGGGCCTGGCGCTCTGGTTCAACGAAGAGCCGAAGTATCGGGGCGCGACGGTCGATGGCGCTGTGGTGCTCAACGTCGATGCGTCAGGGCGGCCGTGGACGGGCCAGTTGAGGTTCGACAACAAGGTGGCGCGCTGGAAGGTGGAGCGAGGAGAGAAGGGCTTGGTGCTGACGCTCCTGGCGGCCCGTCCACTTCATGGCGACTGGCGCACTGAGAAGGTGGACGGGCGCTGGAGACTGGAGGTCAGTCTCCGGGAGGAGTAAAAGAGGGGAATCCCCGGCCTGCCTGTACCAAGGTCCCCAAAACTGGTTATGTATAAGCTAATGCAGAGGGCGTGCCAGTTTTCATTGATTAACCCTCGGAAATGCGCTTGTAGTTGGATTCAGGCTGTGCCTTTTCAGGATCTGCATCTTTTATGAATGCCTAACTCTTTGAATTAATTATTTTTTATATACCTTCGCGTATCGATCGCAGTGCATCATTGTCCGCCCAAAAGCTTCGGTCTTTTTTAAAGACCACTCTCTCCCGAGCCTGCCTACTTTCAGAGCTGCACACAATTTGCGCACCAGAGCAGCGCAGAAACCCATCCTGATGCACTTGCTTGTTTGAGCCTAGCGCTCGGCCTGGTGTTCTCCTGCACATAAATGCCGCGTTACGCATCTGCCAACTGGCTGCGCGATGCTGCGCGCGACACTGAAATTGCCTTTTTGTTCATCTGGGCTACAGTGAGGTACGGGTTTTTAGCGCAAAAAAGCCTTGGAAATGGCCCGGAAAACCAATGTGAAGATTTTTTTTTGTGCTACGAGAAGGTGCATCGCTGAAGTGATGACAACTGTCACATTAACTGGCTAGTCTCCCCGAAGTGCCCGGACTGCAAGGCTTTCATCGAATGGCCACTATTGTGCCTGCGATGAAAGTCGGGACCGGATCGACTGCATTTTTGCGGTCGCGCACAGAAAAACAAGAGATCTGACGAACGGTACCAAAATATATTTTGGGAAATGGGTAATTAGGTCGATACACTCCGTGACGTTGGTGCTGACACGAGTTGTGACATATGACTGAAAGTACTCAAAATTCTTGAGTCGGGTTCTTCAGTGCATAAAGGCATTTCGTCAGCGTGTTGCCACCGACAAACGCGGTCTAGTCAAAAGTCAGGGTGACAGAATCCATTGATCTCGGATCGGGACTGTTGCCTATCGCTAATCCGTGGGTCAGGGCAAAGCCCGGCACCATGGATATAAAAAATTAGATTCACGAGGAGCGTAGTTAATGAAGAAGTCCACCCTGGCTTTGGCCGTCACTGTCGGTGTATTGGCTCAGCAGGCCAGCGCAGCTGGTTTCCTGGAAGACAGTAAAGCGTCCGTCAGTTCTCGTACCCTGTATTTTGACAATGATTTCCGCGAAGGCACCACTCACAACAACCGTGAGACAGCCACTGGCCTGAAATTCGACTACCTGTCGGGCTTCACCCAAGGCACTGTCGGCTTTGGTCTGGACCTTCAAGGTCTGGTCGGTGTTCATCTTGATGGCGGTCGTGGCAACCATTCTGCTGCACTCAATGGCGGCATTCTGCCTACCGACAGCGACGGTTCTGCTGTCAACGAGTGGAGCCGTCTGGGCGCCAACGGTAAAGTACGCTTCTCGAAAACCGAGCTGAAAGTCGGTAACGCACTGGCACCTAACCTGCCGATTCTGGTCAGCAACGACGGTCGTCTTCTGCCTCAGGCTTTCCAGGGCGGCATCCTGACTTCCAAAGATCTGGACAACGTGACCTTCACTGCTGGCCAGCTGGACAAGTCCATCGGCCGTGCTTCGAGCAACTGGACTGACCTGTCCATTGCCGGCGCTTCGCAGACCAGCGATCAGTTCCGCTTCGCCGGTGCTGACTGGAAAGTCACCAAAGACCTGACCTTGCAGTACTACTACGCCAACCTGGAAGACTTCTACAAGCAGCACTTCCTGGGTCTGGTTCATGTTTACCCGATCAGCGACAACCAGTCCTTCAAGACTGACCTGCGTTATTTCAACAGCAGCTCTGACGGCAAAAACAGCGACGCCGCGACTGGCTACCGTTTCAACAACAACAACGGTTATGCCAAAAACGCTGGCGAAGTGGACAACTCCACCTGGTCTGCCATGTTCACCTACGCCTTGGGTGGCCATGCGCTCATGGTTGGTCATCAGCAGATTGGCGATGACGGCGGTATGGTTTTCCTGAACCAGGGTAACGTCACCAAAGACGGCACCACCCGTACTGGCCTTGAAGGCAACGGCGGTTCGAGCTTCTACCTGTTCACTGACTCGATGATCAACGGCTTTAACCGCGCCGGTGAAAACACCACCTTCGGTCAGTACTCGTATGACTTCGCCAAACTGGGCGTTCCAGGCCTGAAAGCAGCTGTTGCCTACCTGCACGCAGACGACATTCGTGACCGTACTACCGGTAACGAAGAGTACTCCGAGTGGGAAACCGACATGCGCGTTGACTACGTGATCCAGAGCGGTCCAATGAAGGGCTTCGGTACTACCTTGCGTCACGGTACCTACCGCGCCGATGGCGACCTGAACAACTCGACCAACACCGATCAAACGCGTCTGATCTTCAACTACACCTACAACTTCATGTAAGTGTATTGATGCTCAAAGGAACCCCGCCCTGCGCGGGGTTTCTTTTATCTTTTTTTTGATATGCCCGATGGGTATATGGCAGTGATTATTAATTCTTTTTGATTTTTCGCATTCAAGCGCACAGTGAGGTCAGAGCACGACATCCCGAACATGACCAGGAGCAACACCATGACACTGCGACTTGGCGACATTGCCCCGGACTTCGAGCAGGAATCCAGCGAAGGTCGTATCCGTTTCCATGAGTGGCTCGGCGACAGCTGGGGCGTTTTGTTTTCCCACCCGGCAGACTTCACGCCTGTTTGCACCACCGAGTTGGGCTTCACTGCCAAATTGAAAGACGAGTTTGCCAAGCGCGGCGTCAAGGCGATTGCGCTGTCGGTAGACCCGGTGGATTCGCACATCAAGTGGATCGACGACATCAACAGCACTCAAAACACCCAGGTCAACTTCCCCATTCTGGCCGACGCGGATCGCAAGGTTTCCGACCTGTACGACCTGATTCATCCCAATGCCAATGACACACTGACCGTTCGCTCGCTGTTCGTCATCGATCCGAACAAGAAAGTGCGCCTGACCATTACCTATCCGGCCAGCACCGGGCGTAATTTTCACGAAATTCTGCGCGTCATCGACTCCTTGCAACTGACCGACAACTACAAGGTTGCCACGCCTGCCAACTGGGTAGATGGCGATGATGTAGTGATCGTGCCGTCGATCAAGGACGAAGCCGAGATCAAAGAACGCTTCCCCAAAGGCTACAAAGCCGTCACGCCATACCTGCGCCTGACGCCGCAGCCAAACCGCTGATTTCCGATCTACCAAGTGTGGGGTTATTCGGGCCGATTTATCGGCCCTTTTTTATGCACCCCCGAACACCTCTCGTTCAATTCAGCGCATGACTACCTGGGTCGGACGCAGAGCGTCGCACGACAGTCGAGATGATTGTTCCTCACGCCTCAGCGCAGGACTGCTCTGGGTGACGCTCTGCGTCACAAATCTGCGCGCAATTGCCTGTTCAAGGCTGGATGCAAAGCGTGAGAGCGATTATTCGCATATTCATTTATGGAATAACTAAATTAATAAATAAGATTTATAGATATAAAAAACTGCTGTTAAGGTCGTCCCTATTCCCGCCTCGTTCGTCTGTGACTGGCTGAACAGGCACTACCCAATACCCGGTAAAGGAGCGCATATGCGCACTGTCATCTTGCGTCGAGGCCTTGTTGCGCTGTTTGCTGCTGCAGTCGCCCTTGGGGCGGTCACGCAGGCTCAGGCCGAAGACCTGCGCATCGGTTATCAGAAATACGGCACGCTGGTCTTGCTCAAAGCCAAGGGTTCGCTGGAAAAGCGCCTGGCCGAGCAGGGCGTCAACGTGCAGTGGACCGAATTCCCGGGCGGCCCGCAGTTGCTTGAAGGCCTGAACGTAGGCTCGATCGATTTTGGTGTGACGGGTGAAACGCCTCCGGTTTTCGCTCAGGCAGCGGGCGCCGATCTGCTGTATGTCGCCTACGAGCCGCCAGCCCCGACCAGCGAAGCGATTCTGGTGCCCAAGGATTCACCGATCACCTCGGTCAAGGATCTGAAAGGCAAGAAAGTCGTCCTCAACAAAGGCTCGAACGTTCACTACCTGCTGGTGAAAGCGCTGGAAGACGCAGGCCTCAAATACACCGATATCCAGACCGTGTTCCTGCCGCCAGCGGATGCGCGTGCCGCTTTCGAGCGTGGCAGTGTGGACGCCTGGGTTATCTGGGACCCGTACCAGGCTGCGGCTGAACAGCAATTGCAGGCGCGCACGTTGAAAGACGGCACCGGCATCGTCGACAACCATCAGTTCTATCTGGCGACCAAACCTTACGCGCAGAAGAATCCGAAAGTGATTCAGGCGTTGATCGAAGAAGTCCGCGCGGTTGGCGAATGGTCCAAGGCCCACCCGGAAGAAGTGACCAGACAGGTCGCGCCGTTGCTAGGTCTACCTGCCGATATCACCCTGACCTCGGTTAAACGTCAAGGCTACGGTGCGCTGTTCATGACACCGCCAGTCGTGGCAGCGCAGCAGAAAATCGCTGACACCTTCTACCAGCTCAAACTGATTCCCAAGCCGCTCAGCATTGCTGATGTGGTCTGGACGCCACCTGCTGCTGTGGCCCAGGCACAGTGATCAACAGGCCCTTCGAGGAGAAAACTCCATGAGCCTCAGCGCTTCACAACGCATCGTTCATCGGCTGGCGCCCTGGGCACTTCCGGTTCTGCTGCTGGCGGTCTGGCAACTGTCGGTCAGTGCCGGCTGGCTGTCCACACGCATCCTGCCAGCACCCAGCGCCGTCATTGAGGCGGGTGTCAATCTGGTGGCCAGTGGCGAAATCTGGACACACCTGGCAATCAGCGGCTGGCGCGCCGGGATCGGCTTTGCCATCGGCGGCGGCATCGGGCTGGCACTGGGCTTTATCACTGGCCTGAGCAAATGGGGCGAGCGCCTGCTGGACAGCTCGGTACAGATGATCCGTAACGTGCCGCACCTGGCGCTGATTCCACTGGTCATCCTGTGGTTCGGCATCGACGAGACCGCCAAGATATTTCTGGTCGCGCTGGGCACCCTGTTTCCGATTTACCTGAACACCTATCACGGCATCCGCAACATCGATCCGGCGCTGGTAGAAATGTCGCGCAGCTATGGCCTGTCAGGCTTCAGCCTGTTTCGGCACGTGATCCTGCCGGGTGCCATGCCCTCGATTCTGGTCGGCGTGCGTTTTGCGCTGGGCTTCATGTGGCTGACGCTGATCGTGGCGGAAACCATTTCTGCCAGCTCCGGTATTGGCTACCTGGCAATGAATGCCGGGGAGTTTTTGCAAACCGACATCGTGGTGCTGGCCATCGTGCTATACGCCGTTCTCGGCAAGCTGGCCGATCTGGCGGCGCGCGGCCTTGAACGTGTCTGCCTGCGCTGGCATCCGGCCTATCAAACGAGCAAAGGCGGTGCCGCATGACCAGTCTGAAACAGCAACCCCCGCACTTGCTGCGCGGTATCCCGCTGGCGGTGCAAAACCTGAAAAAGGCTTTTGGCTCCCGCGAAGTGCTCAAGGACATTGACCTGCACATTCCGGCCGGTCAGTTCGTTGCTATTGTCGGCCGCAGTGGCTGCGGCAAAAGTACCTTGCTGCGCCTGCTTGCCGGTCTCGACAAGCCAACCGAGGGCCAGTTGCTCGCAGGCTCTGCGCCGCTGGACGATGCCCGCGAAGACACGCGCCTTATGTTTCAGGAGGCGCGCTTGCTGCCCTGGAAGAAGATCATCGACAACGTCGGCCTGGGCCTCGGTGGCAACTGGCGACCGCAGGCACTCGAAGCGCTTGAGGCCGTCGGGTTGGCTGAACGTGCCAACGAGTGGCCGGCGGCGTTGTCCGGTGGCCAGAAGCAACGTGTTGCACTGGCTCGCGCGCTGATTCACAAGCCACGCCTGCTGTTGCTCGACGAACCATTGGGCGCGTTGGATGCGCTGACACGAATCGAAATGCAGCAACTGATCGAAAAGCTGTGGGGCCAGTACGGCTTCACCGTGCTGCTGGTCACCCACGATGTCAGCGAGGCCGTTGCGATTGCCGACCGCGTGATCCTGATCGAAGAAGGCCAGATAGGCCTGGACCTGTTGGTCGATCTGCCTCGTCCACGCGCCCGCGGCTCGCATCGTCTTGCGGCGCTGGAAGCCGAAGTGCTCAACCGCGTGCTGGCACTCCCCGGTTCGCCACCCGACCCCGAACCATTTTCGCCACTGCCCACGCAACTGCGCTGGGCAAATTAACCCTGATCCTCAAAGGAAGACACGCCATGACTATCAAAGCCATCAACGTTCGCAACCAGTTCAAAGGCACCATCAAGGAAATCGTCCACGGCGACGTACTGTCGGAAATCGACGTACAAACCGCCTCGGGCGTCGTGACCTCGGTCATCACCACCCGCTCGGTAAAAGAGCTGGAACTGGTCGTAGGCAGCGAAGTGATCGCCTTCGTGAAGTCGACCGAAGTCTCCATCGCCAAGCTGTAAACGATGAGTAAAAAACACCCCGGACGGTCCCGACCCTCCGGGGTTTTTGCTGTTTACCTAGCAGTTCTGTGAGGTAGGCGGTGTAGCGGTTTTACCGGATGCTAAAGACCGATTCCTTTTGGAACGTCTGGCCATGGCCTCTTCAAATCAAGCAGTGTTATGCCGCTACAGTTACGACCCACTGGACCGTCTGGCTTCCAGCATGCCGAATGGCCAGGCGGGTATTCAGCGCTTCTATCAGAAGAACCGTTTGGCGACCGAGATACAGGGCGCGCTGCGGCGTGCGGTCTTTCAGCATGAAGATCTGCTGTTGGCCCAGCAACGGCGTGTTGACGGTGCGCTGGAAACCACACTGTTGGCGACCGATCAGCAGCGTTCTGTTTTGCAGCTTGTGGACAAGGCTGGCACTGAGCCTATTGCTTACAGCCCATACGGTCATCATCCGGCTGAAAGCGGCTTGACCAGTTTGCTGGGGTTTAATGGCGAACGACGTGATCAGGTGACCGGGCATTATCTGTTGGGGAATGGGTATCGGGCTTACAACCCGGTGTTGATTGACCTTGCCCCCGAGAAACGTATCCCTTAACCCGGCGTCGGGGTTGAGTATCTAAGGTTGTTGTCTTTGCCAGTTCTGCTCGTATTGCATCGGACTTACGTAATGAAGCGTCGAGTGCAGGCGCTCCTGGTTGTACCAAAGCAGCCAGTTAATGACCTCGTCCTTGGCAGCGCGTCGGGTTTTGAATTTCAAGCCATGCAGACGTTCCACCTTCAACGAGCCAAACACGGTCTCGCTGCACGCGTTATCCCAGCAATTGCCCCGTCGACTCATCGAGCTGACAATCCCGTAGCCCTGAAGGACATGACGAAAATCAAAGCTGGCGTACTGGCTCCCGCGATCACTATGAAACAGCAGTCCGGAGGCCTTATGTGGATGACGCTTGAACCAGGCCATGCGCAACGCATCAATCACCAGGCTGCTTTTCATGCGCTCGTCCATCGACCAGCCCACGATCTGGCGACTGAACAGGTCTACCACTACCGCCAGAAACAGCCAGCCCTCATCTGTCGGGATGTAGGTGATGTCGCCCACCCAAGCTCTGTCAGGCTCCATCACGGCGAACTGGCGATCCAGCAGGTTCTCCGAAATGGGTAAGTCATGAGCGCTATCAGTGGTCACTTTGAAACGTCGTTTGCCCTTGCCACAAATACCATGAAGCTGCATCAGCTTTTGCACACGCTCCTTGCCGACGCGAACGCCGTCAGCCAGCAAACCGTGCCAGATCCTGGGCCAGCCGTAGCTGCCACGACTGCGGGCATGAGCGGCGCGAATGTGGACGAGCAATGCTGCGTCGCTTAAACCTCGTTGAGGGCAATTAACTGCACAGCGAGCTTGGTGGCAATGAAAGCCGGTCGCACTGACGCCCAGCACCCGGCACTGCACACCGATAGGCCAGATACGGCGATGAGTAAAGATGAACGCGTACTTCAGCTGGATGCTTTTGCGAAGTACGCCGTCGCCTTTTCCAGAATGTCGCGCTCCATCT
>NZ_LGLN01000081.1:77666-78436 GCF_001293775.1 Pseudomonas syringae pv. cilantro | reverse complement strand
CACAAAAAATCTGACAGTCCCTATTCAGTTCGCACCGCGCACTCGGCAAGGTACCAGTCCAGTTGCGCATTCTTCAAGGGACTTAAATACACCTGCGGCGGTATCAATCTCAGTATCTGAAAATACGAGTAGACTCCCATCCCCATCCCCATCCCCATCCCCATCAACATCAACATCAACATCAACATCAACATCAACATCAACTTCGCTGGCTGATTCAATTTCGGGTCTTGGGCAGAGTGGGCTATCTAAGGAATTGCTATATGCACGGAGCAATTTACTTCGGGGCATCCCAACGGACTTACCTCCTACCGAACCTGCCGCACGTATAAGATACAAGTCGCTTGAGCGCCGCGTGCAAGCAGGTGAGCTTCTGGTAAAGCATTACACAGAAAATACTAAGACGTCTTGGCTGAGTAAAGTTACAGCCAGTCAATCGTTAATTAATTACAAAAAGAGGCATGCTGACGCAGTCGAAAATCTTAAGAAATATAAAAAATCATATACAGCACGGCACGGCTCTTATATTCGGGATCCGACTAAGCTTGATTAATGTCACTATCTCAGGTTGTACTCATCCAAAATACTGGTTAATACAGCCTCAAATAGGCATCAAAAACGCGCATCCCTCTTCAACCATGCGTGGTGTCATAAGTATTAAGGCAGTATTCTCTTCCCCAGAAAAACTGGCAAATACAACCCCAAATAAGCATCAAACACGCGCATGCCTTCTTCAGCCATGCGCGGTGTGATCTCGTCATGCAACTGAA
>NZ_LGLN01000081.1:0-76493 GCF_001293775.1 Pseudomonas syringae pv. cilantro | reverse complement strand
CCCCAGTTCCATTGCCAGCGCAAACACGTCCACGTCATCCGGCAGCGCAGGCAGTTGGAAGTGGCGATCAAACACCTCAAGCATCAAGTGCCCCAGTTCAATGTCGTGCTGGCGGTCTGCCTGGTTGATTTCGGTCAGGCCGTGCTGGGCGAGGATCAGTTGGCGGGCGGCGGCGTCGGCGTTGTAGATGGCGAGCATGCGCAGTTCGACAATGCGTGACAGGTCGCGCCAGGTGGTGAGCTGATCGTGATCGATGGGCGCCTGCAGCGAGGCGCGGAAAGCGGCGTGGATGTCGGCGGTCAGTGCTTCAAGCAGCGCCGGAACGCTGGCGAAGAAGTGATACACCGACGAAGGCGGAATACCGGCGCGCTCGGCAACGCTGTAGATCGACAGGCTGGCCACCCCTTGCTCGGCAAGCAACGTGCGCGCGGCGTCGAGAATCGAGTCGATCCTGGCCTGGCTGCGTGCTTGAGGTTTGCGAGGGGTGGCGGCGCGTGTCATGGGCGTGGCTCTTGGATGGGCTGGCGGCATTGTAAGGGATTCTGATGGAGCGAATCTTGATCGTTCTCGCGCAGAGCTACATGCACGTCTACTTCTGATTCTGGCCGAAGGCCGTGGGAGCGGACCGGGCGACACTTCGCTACCACGCCCTCCGGGCAGAAGCCGCGTTTTCGGGCTTATCCGGATACAAAAACGCCGCAAAGCTCCAGGCTTTGCGGCGTTTTGTAGTGTTCAGCCTCAATCAGACTGTGTGCAGGTACCAGTTGTACTCAAGGTCGGAGATGGAGTGTTCGAACTCCTCCAGCTCGCTTTCCTTACAAGCCACGAAGATATCGATGTATTTCGGATCGATGTACTTGGCCATGACCGGGTTGTCGTCCAGCTCGCGCAGTGCGTCGCGCAGGTTGTTCGGCAGGCTTTGCTCATGCTGTTCGTATGAGTTGCCCTCCACCGGAGCGCCCGGTTCGATCTTGTTGACCAGACCGTGATGCACGCCCGCCAGTACCGAAGCCATCACCAGATACGGGTTGGCATCGGCGCCGGCAACGCGGTGTTCGATACGCACGGCATCCGCCGAACCGGTGGGCACGCGAACGGCGACGGTGCGGTTGTCCAGGCCCCAGGTGGGTGAGTTGGGGACATAGAACTGCGCACCGAAGCGACGGTAGGAATTGACGTTCGGGCACAGGAATGCCATCTGTGCCGGCAGGGTCTCGAGCACACCGCCGATCGCGTGACGCAATGCGGCGTTCTGCTCGGGATCCTCGCTGGTGAAGATATTCTTGCCATCGCGATCCAGAATCGAAATATGGACGTGCAGACCGTTCCCTGCCTGACCCGGATAGGGCTTGGCCATGAACGTCGTGTCCATTTCGTGATCGTAGGCGATGTTCTTGATCAGACGCTTGAGCAGCACTGCGTAATCGCACGCCTTGATCGCATCGGCAACATGGTGCAGGTTCACTTCAAACTGCGCCGGGGCGCTTTCCTTGACGATGGCGTCGGCAGGAATGCCTTGCTCCTTCGCACCTTCGAGAATGTCCTGCAGGCAGTCGACGTATTCGTCGAGATCGTCGATCAGGTAAACCTGTGTCGAGTGCGGACGCTTGCCGGAGATCGGCGAGCGGGGCGGTTGCGGACGGCCGTTCACGTTCTCCTGATCGATCAGGTAGAACTCCAGCTCGAACGCGGCGCAGATAGTCAGGCCCATTTCATCGAACTTGGCGACGACCTGGCGCAATACTTCACGCGGGTCAGCGAAAAACGGATCGCCTTCGAGCTCGTGCATGGTCATCAGCAATTGCGCGGTAGGGCGCTTCTGCCAGGGCTCGTTGCACAGGGTGTCAGGGATGGGATAACAGATTCGGTCAGCATCGCCGATGTCCAGGCCCAGGCCAGTGCTTTCCACCGTGGAGCCATTGATATCCAGAGCAAATAAAGAGGCAGGCAGGTTGATGCCCTTCTCGTAAACCTTATGGAGGCTGGTGCGTTCGATGCGTTTGCCACGCACCACACCATTCATATCTGCAATCAGAAGGTCAACGTACAGAACCTCAGGATGTTCCTTAAGGAACGCGTTCGCTTCGTTAAGCTGAACGGCACGCGGGGGTACCGACATGATGCAACACCTTTGTTGTTAAAAATATCAATCATCAATGATTGCGGATCTCAGTCAATCCGAAAGCCATGATGAAGTCAATAGAGCCTTTTTTGCCCTAAAACTGCGCCATTTGGCCTTTTTTGCTGCTATTTAGGGCGTTTTATCCTGTTTTTGGCCAGCGTCAAATACGCGCTGCCGCAGCCTGTCTTCTATCTTTAACGGGTTGTTGTATAAAAAAATGAACGAGGCTAAGCTCGATCGCAACCCATGGCGCAACAACAGCGGGTGTTCGATGCTTCACCGACCGCCGACCGGCACGCAGATATCCAGCCCGTACAGCGCTCATCATGCCTGTGATATCAGAGCTCGTGGTGTTTTGACGCACATTGCGCCATTCCCCGAGCGGCCAGCGGGGCCCGCCTGTTCTACGCTCACTACCCGACACTATCACTATAGCTGCCATGTCTGTGTGACGGTGGCTGTCTGGGATGTCGAGCCGACAAGTGCCACCTTACCCCTAATCGGCTCTTGCCGAAACGAGTTGTACACCATGACGCCGATGCGTCTAGAAAACGCCTGATCGCGATCAGGACATGAAAACCCTGAGGTATTTATGAGTACCAACCTCGACCAGCTCACCGATTGGTTGAAAGAACACAAAATTACCGAAGTCGAATGCATGATGTCCGACCTCACCGGGATCACTCGCGGCAAGATCTCGCCGACCAACAAATTCATCGCTGAAAAGGGCATGCGTCTGCCTGAAAGCGTTTTGTTGCAAACGGTTACCGGCGACTACGTGGAGGACGAGATCTACTACGAGTTGCTGGACCCGGCAGACATCGACATGATCTGCCGCCCCGACCAGAACGCGGTGTATCTGGTGCCCTGGGCCGTGGAGCCTACCGCGCAGGTGATCCACGACACCTACGACAAGCAAGGCAACCCCATCGAGTTGTCGCCGCGCAACGTGCTGAAAAAGGTCCTCAAGCTCTACGCCGATCAGGGCTGGCAGCCCATTGTGGCGCCGGAGATGGAGTTTTACCTGACCAAGCGCAGCGACGACCCGGATTACCCGTTGCAGCCGCCTATCGGCCGTTCCGGGCGTCCTGAGACCGGGCGCCAGTCTTTCTCGATTGAAGCCGCCAATGAATTCGATCCGCTGTTCGAGGACGTCTACGACTGGTGCGAGCTGCAAAATCTTGATCTGGACACGCTGATTCACGAAGACGGCACGGCGCAAATGGAGATCAACTTCCGTCACGGCGATGCCCTGTCGCTGGCGGATCAGATTCTGGTGTTCAAGCGCACCATGCGTGAGGCCGCGCTCAAGCACAACGTCGCGGCGACCTTCATGGCCAAGCCCATGACCGGCGAGCCGGGCAGCGCAATGCATTTGCACCAGAGCATCATCGACATCGAGACCGGCAAGAACATCTTCTCCAATGAAGACGGGACCATGAGCGAGCTGTTTCTCAACCACGTCGGCGGTTTGCAGAAATTCATTCCCGAGCTGTTGCCGCTGTTCGCGCCCAACGTCAACTCGTTCCGCCGTTTTCTGCCCGACACCTCGGCACCGGTGAACGTCGAATGGGGCGAAGAAAACCGCACCGTCGGCCTGCGGGTGCCGGACGCCGGGCCGCAAAACCGGCGCGTGGAAAACCGCCTGCCGGGCGCCGACGCCAACCCGTATCTGGCCATCGCCGCCAGCCTGCTGTGTGGCTTCATCGGCATGGTCGAAGGCATCAACCCGAGTGCGCCGGTGGTCGGGCGCGGCTACGAGCGTCGCAACCTGCGTTTGCCGTTGACCATCGAAGACGCACTGGAGCGCATGGAAAACAGCAAGACCATCGAGAAGTACCTGGGCAAGAAATTCATCATCGGCTACGTCGCGGTCAAGCGCGCCGAGCATGAAAACTTCAAGCGTGTGATCAGTTCGTGGGAGCGGGAATTCCTGCTCTTCGCCGTCTGACCCCGCAGAGCGCCGCCGCACCTCAGCGCGGCGCTCTGATTACTGACCTGAAACAAAGGAAGTGCTGCATGAGTGCCAACAATAATCCGCAAACCCTCGAATGGCAGACCCTGAGCAGCGAGCATCACCTGGCACCCTTCAGCGACTACAAACAACTGAAAGAACAAGGCCCGCGCATCATTACCCGCGCCGAGGGTGTTTATCTGTGGGACAGCGAGGGTCACAAAATCCTCGATGGCATGTCCGGTCTGTGGTGTGTGGCTATTGGTTATGGCCGCGAAGAGCTGGCCGATGCCGCCAGCAAACAGATGCGCGAGCTGCCGTATTACAACCTGTTCTTCCAGACGGCTCACCCGCCGGTGCTGGAGCTGGCCAAGGCCATTTCCGAGATCGCTCCGCAGGGCATGAACCACGTGTTCTTCACCGGTTCAGGCTCGGAAGGCAATGACACTATGCTGCGCATGGTTCGTCATTACTGGGCACTGAAAGGCCAGCCGAGCAAGAAAACCATCATCAGCCGCTTCAACGGCTACCACGGCTCCACGGTTGCCGGTGCCAGTCTGGGTGGCATGACGTACATGCACGAGCAGGGCGACTTGCCGATCCCGGGCATCGCGCACATTGCGCAGCCGTACTGGTTCGGTGAAGGCGGTGACCTGACGCCCGACGAATTCGGCGTGTGGGCCGCCGAGCAACTGGAGCAGAAAATCCTTGAGCTGGGCGTCGAGAACGTCGGCGCATTCATTGCCGAGCCGATTCAGGGCGCGGGCGGTGTGATTGTTCCGCCGGATTCGTACTGGCCGAAGATCAAGGAAATCCTGGCCCGCTACGACATCCTGTTCGTCGCCGATGAGGTGATCTGTGGCTTCGGGCGCACCGGTGAGTGGTTCGGTAGCGATTTCTACGGCCTCAAGCCACACATGATGACCATCGCCAAAGGGCTCACGTCCGGTTACGTGCCGATGGGCGGCCTGCTGGTGCATGACGACATCGTCGCGGTGCTCAACGAGGGCGGCGATTTCAATCATGGCTTTACCTATTCGGGGCATCCGGTGGCGGCAGCGGTCGCGCTGGAGAATATTCGTATCCTGCGCGAAGAAAAGATCGTCGAACGGGTCAAGTCGGAAACGGCACCGTATTTGCAAAAGCGTTTACGCGAGCTGAGCGATCACCCGCTGGTGGGTGAAGTGCGCGGTGTCGGATTGCTGGGTGCCATTGAGCTGGTCAAGGACAAGGCCACCCGCGAGCGCTACACCGACAAGGGCGCGGGCATGATCTGTCGAACCTTCTGCTTTGAGAATGGCCTGATCATGCGCGCTGTGGGCGACACCATGATCATTGCGCCACCGCTGGTGATCAGTTTTGCGGAAATCGATGAGCTGGTGGATAAAGCCCGCAAGTGCCTCGATCTGACGCTGGCGGCCTTGCAGGGCTGAATCTGCAGAAAGTGCGGGGATGTGCGTTGTTTAACAAGGGGCAGCTTGAAAGCGTGCCCTGGAACTTGCCAGACTAATGGCTACAAGCCGCTAACCGATGGTCAGTGATAAAAATACAGTGGAGCTACGCATGAAAAAATTTGGCAAGACCCTTCTCGCGCTGTCCCTGATGGGCGTTGTGGCCACTGCTGCGCAGGCCGATGACAAAGTGCTGCACGTCTACAACTGGTCCGACTACATCGCGCCGGACACCGTTGCCAAGTTCGAGAAAGAATCGGGCATCAAGGTGGTCTACGACGTTTTCGACAGCAACGAGACGCTGGAAGCCAAATTGCTGGCCGGCAAGTCCGGTTATGACATCGTCGTACCGTCCAACAACTTCCTCGCCAAGCAGATCAAGGCCGGTGTTTATCAGGAATTGGACAAGTCCAAGCTGCCGGACTGGAAGAACCTGAACGAATCGCTGCTCAAGGCCGTATCGGTCAGCGACCCGGACAACAAGCACGCTTTCCCGTACATGTGGGGCTCGATCGGTATCGGTATCAACCCGGACAAGGTCAAGGCCGCGCTGGGTGCGGATGCGCCGGTCAACTCGTGGGACTTGCTGTTCAAGCCCGAGAACGCTGCCAAGCTGAAGTCGTGCGGCATCAGCTTCCTCGATTCGCCAACGGAAATGCTGCCAATTGCGCTGCATTACCTGGGCTACCCGACCGATTCTCAAGACAAGAAGCAGCTTGCCGAAGCCGAAGCGCTGTTCATGAAGATTCGTCCGTCGATTGGCTATTTCCACTCGTCCAAGTACATCTCGGACCTGGCCAACGGCAACATCTGTGTCGCGGTCGGCTACTCGGGTGATATCTATCAGGCCAAGTCGCGCGCCGCAGAGGCTGGTGGCAAGGTCAAAGTTGCTTACAACATTCCGAAAGAAGGGGCTGGCAGCTTCTACGACATGGTCGCCATCCCCAAGGATGCCGAAAACGTCGAGGGTGCCTACAAGTTCATGACCTTCCTGATGAAGCCGGAAATCATGGCTGAAATCACCAACGCCGTGCGTTTCCCGAATGGTAACGCGGCAGCGACAGCGCTGGTCGACAAGGAAATCACCAGTGACCCGGGCGTTTACCCGCCTGCTGACGTCCAGGCCAAACTGTATGCAATTGCGGACCTGCCGGCAGCTACCCAGCGGATCATGACCCGTAGCTGGACCAAGATTAAGTCAGGTAAATAAACCTGTCATGAAACCTGTGGATGCTGCGTAGCCCTGGCCGCGCAGCATCCTGCAGACAGGAATATTGCCTAAACCTTTGCTGGTTGCACTCATAGGCGGTAAGTTGCGCGCCGGTTTGGTTTTCCGGACGCCCTCCGGCGCTCAGGCCCCTCTGTTAAAAGGACTCATTCTTTGTCTATTTCTATTTTTTCCAAAGCCTTGCTGGCGGCTACCGGGCTGACACTGACCCTCAGTGCTCAGGCTGAATCCACCGTGCATATTTATAACTGGTCCGATTACATCGGCAAGACCACCCTGGCGGACTTCGAAGCCACCACTGGCATCAAGCCGATGTACGACGTGTTCGACTCCAACGAAACCCTGGAAGCCAAGTTGCTGGCCGGGCGCACCGGTTACGACGTGGTCGTGCCGTCCAACCACTTCCTCGGCAAGCAGATCAAGGCGGGCGCGTTCCAGAAGCTCGACAAGTCGCTGCTGCCCAACTACAAGAATCTCGACCCGGCGCTGCTCAAGCGTCTGGAGAAGAACGACCCTGGCAACCAGTACGCCGTGCCGTACCTGTGGGGCACCAACGGCATCGGTTACAACGTCGAGAAGGTCAAGGCGGCACTGGGCGTCGACAAGATCGACTCCTGGGCCGTGCTGTTCGAGCCGGAGAACATCAAGAAGCTCTCAAGCTGCGGCGTAGCGTTCCTTGATTCCGCCGATGAAATGCTGCCAGCGGTGCTCAACTACATGGGGCTGGACCCCAACAGCACCAAGGAAGCCGATTACAAGAAGGCCGAAGCCAAGCTCATGGCGATTCGTCCTTACGTGACCTATTTCCACTCGTCCAAATACATCACTGATCTGGCCAACGGCGACATCTGCGTTGCGGCCGGTTTCTCGGGTGATGTGTTCCAGGCCAAGTCCCGCGCCGAAGAAGCAGGCAAAGGCGTGAAGCTCGCGTACAGCATTCCGAAGGAGGGCGGCAACCTGTGGTTCGACATGCTGGCCATTCCGGCTGATTCGAAAAACATCAAGGAAGCCAGCGCCTTCATCAACTACATGCTCGACCCCAGAGTGATCGCCAAGGTCAGCGATGAAGTCGGCTACGCCAACCCCAATCCCGCCTCCGGCGAATTCATGGATCAAAGCATCCGTACCGACCAAGCCGTCTACCCGCCACAGGAAGTGCTGGACCGGCTGTTCGTGAACAGCGAGTTGCCACCCAAGGTGCAACGTCTCATGACCCGCAGCTGGACCAAGGTCAAGTCGGGCAAATAACTTTTCAGCACCCGGTCGTTTTGGCCGGGTTGCCTACCTGTTGGGAGTTTCACCCATGGCAGTTGCCTCCGGCGCCTACAAGAAAGCCATCGAAGGCGGTCAGCAACCCAAAGAGGTGCTGGTCAGGATCGATCGGGTCACCAAGAAGTTCGACGAGACGATTGCGGTGGACGACGTGTCCCTGCAAATCAACAAGGGCGAGATCTTTGCCCTGCTCGGCGGCTCGGGCTCCGGCAAGTCGACGCTGCTGCGCATGCTGGCCGGTTTCGAGCGTCCGACCGAGGGGCGTATCTACCTCGACGGCGTTGACATCACCGACATGCCGCCGTACGAACGTCCGATCAACATGATGTTCCAGTCCTACGCGCTGTTTCCGCACATGACCGTGGCCGACAACATCGCCTTTGGCCTCAAGCAGGACAAACTCGCCAAGTCGGAAATCGAAGCGCGCGTGGCTGAAATGCTCAAGCTGGTGCAGATGACCCAATACGCCAAGCGTAAGCCGCATCAGCTTTCCGGCGGTCAACGCCAGCGTGTGGCCTTGGCTCGCTCCCTGGCCAAGAAACCCAAGCTGCTGCTGCTCGATGAACCGATGGGCGCGCTGGACAAGAAACTGCGCTCGCAGATGCAACTGGAGCTGGTGGAGATCATCGAGCGCGTCGGCGTGACCTGCGTGATGGTGACCCACGATCAGGAAGAGGCCATGACCATGGCCGAGCGCATCGCCATCATGCACCTGGGCTGGATCGCGCAGATCGGCAGCCCGATCGACATTTATGAAACCCCGACCAGCCGTCTGGTCTGCGAGTTCATCGGCAGCGTCAACCTGTTCGAAGGCGAAGTGATCGAGGACATGGAAGCCCATGCCCTGATCCGCAGCCCGGAGCTGGAGCGCAACATTTATGTCGGCCACGGCGTCAGTACGTCGGTGGAAGACAAGCACATCACCTACGCCCTGCGTCCGGAAAAACTGCTGATCACCACCGAGCAGCCGGCTTTCGAATACAACTGGTCACGCGGCAAGGTTCACGACATCGCTTATCTGGGCGGCCATTCGGTGTTCCATGTCGAGCTACCGGGCGGCAAGCTGGTGCAGTCGTTCGTCGCCAATGCCGAGCGTCAGGGCGCGCGACCTACCTGGGGCGATGAAGTCTACGTCTGGTGGGAAGACGACAGCGGCGTGGTACTGCGCTCATGAAAATGCGCAAGATCAAGCGCGCTTTCGAGCGCGTAAAGCCCTCCGGGCGGCAGATGGTCATTGGCGTGCCGTTCCTCTGGCTGTTCCTGTTTTTCGCCTTGCCGTTCCTGATCGTACTCAAGATCAGCTTCGCCGAAGCCGACGTCGCCATCCCGCCGTACACCGAGATCTTCAGCTACGCCGACGAAAAGCTGCAGATGGCCCTGAATTTCGCCAACTACACCTTGCTCAGTGGCGATGACTTGTACGTTTCAGCGTATCTGGGCTCGTTGAAAATGGCCTTCATCAGCACCTTGCTGTGCCTGTTGATCGGTTATCCGATGGCCTACGCCATCGCCAGCGCCCGCAAAGACCTGCAAACCGTGTTGTTGCTGCTGATCATGATGCCGACCTGGACCGCGATCCTGATCCGCGTCTATGCGTGGATGGGCATTCTCAGCAATAACGGCCTGCTCAATGCCTTCCTGATGTGGCTGGGCCTGATTGACGCGCCATTGCAGATCCTCAATACCAACCTGGCGGTGTACATCGGCGTGGTTTATTCCTACCTGCCATTCATGATCCTGCCGCTGTACGCCAACCTCGTGAAGCACGACACCAGCCTGCTGGAAGCCGCGTCCGACCTGGGTTCGAGTACCTTCAACAGCTTCTGGAAAATCACCGTGCCGCTGTCCAAGAACGGCGTGATCGCCGGCTGCATGCTGGTGTTCATCCCGGTGGTCGGCGAATTCGTGATCCCCGAGCTGCTCGGTGGCCCGGAAACCCTGATGATCGGCCGTGTGCTGTGGCAGGAATTCTTCAATAACCGTGACTGGCCGGTGGCTTCGGCGCTGGCAGTCATCATGCTGCTGGTGCTGATCGTGCCCATTATCCTGTTCAACCGCAGTCAGGCCAAAGAACTGGAGGGCAAGGCATGAACCGCTTTCGATTCTCGAACCTGATGCTGGTTTTCGGCTTGCTGTTCATCTACGCGCCGATGGTGATTCTGGTTATCTACTCGTTCAACGCCTCGCAACTGGTGACGGTCTGGGGCGGTTGGTCGGTGAAATGGTACGTCGGCCTGCTGGACAACTCGCAACTGATGGGCTCGGTGATGCGCTCACTGGAAATCGCCTGTTACACCGCTATTGCGGCGGTGGCGCTGGGGACGATGGCTGCGTTTGTATTGACCCGCATCAGCCGCTTCAAGGGGCGGACGTTCTTCGGCGGGCTGGTCACGGCGCCGCTGGTGATGCCGGAGGTGATCACCGGTCTGTCGCTGTTGCTGTTGTTCGTGGCCATGGCGCAGATGATCGGCTGGCCGCAGGAACGCGGCATCATGACCATCTGGATCGCCCACACGACGTTCTGCGCGGCCTACGTGGCGGTGGTGGTGTCGGCGCGCTTGCGCGAGCTGGACCTGTCGATCGAAGAAGCCGCAATGGATCTGGGCGCGCGTCCGTGGAAGGTGTTCCTGCTGATCACCATCCCGATGATCGCACCGTCGCTGGCTGCCGGGGGCATGATGTCGTTTGCGCTGTCGCTGGACGATCTGGTGCTCGCCAGCTTCGTTTCCGGGCCCGGCTCGACGACCTTGCCGATGGAAGTGTTCTCTGCCGTGCGGCTGGGTGTGAAGCCTGAGATCAACGCCGTCGCGAGCCTGATCCTGCTGGCCGTGTCACTGGCGACCTTCCTGGTCTGGTTCTTCACCCGCCGCGCGGAAAACAACCGCAAACGCGCGATCCAGCAAGCCATCGAAGAAAGCGCCGCAGACGGCTGGAAGCAACCCGACCCAAGGCGTGCGCCAGCGGCGTGAGGACCTTCGTGCGTGATACGCAAATCCGCTCTTGATTCTGCCCGCAGGGCGTGGGAGCGAGCAAGGAAGCGTGANCCCACGCCCTACGGACAGAAGCGCCATTATCATCGCTCCCGCGCCCTACGGACAGAAGCGCCATTATCATCGCTCCCACGCTCCAGCGTGGGAGCGCAGCTCTGGACGCTCTGCGTCCGATCTTTAGCGGGCAAGATCGCTATTCCCCCGGCACCAACCGCAAAACCCCTTCTGTATGCTCCGCCACGTCCTTCTCGCTAAACCGCTGCGGCATGTATTCGCCACCCACAAAGGCTTTTGCCTGATCCGAGTAATGCTTGTCGAACGCTACGCCGCTCTGGCCGACCGGGTTGATGCCCAGGCTGTTAGCCGGGTCGGCGAAGTCGATCAGGCGGCGGGTCGAGGGGCCGTAGCTGACGGGCCATGGGGCAGGGCGGATGCTGGAGGACAGGTTGTTCGGCACTTCATGGGTGCCCGGCGCTGCGTACGGGCCGACGTTGAAGATTCTATCCAGCGGCTTCTGCGAGCCCAGCGGATGACCTTGAGTCAGGGTGTGAGCCCTGCCCCAGACCCATTCATCCGGGTTGTTGCCGTATAGCGACTTGAGGTGCGAAATGCTGGCCCGCCAGGCGACCTTGACGGTGTTGGCGCGGCTCTCTTCGTGGGGCGAGTTGCGGTTGTTCCACCACGGCGAATCGGCATTGGCGGCCAGGCGCGGCAGGGCAGAGTCCAAGACACGTGATGACAGCAGGGTTTCGAAAAAGGCATCGCCCAGCTCGTCGTGAAAAGTCTCTTCAGTCAAATCGAACAGGAACTGGGTGAACAACGTGGCGCCGACCGAGTCGACCGGGTAATCGCCTTTCCAGTTGGCCAGTCGCTCGACCAGCGCTTGCTCGTCCGGGTCGCTGACGACGCTGCGCAGCACCGGTATCAACGGTTTGAGAATGCTCGGCGCATAATCGGTGCGGGTTCCCAACTGCAATGCCTTGTTGGCGTTCAAGTCCCATTTCACCGTTGAATCGCTCAACTGGCGGTTCAGTTCCTGGCCACGTTCGGCCGGGTTGTAATAGCCTGGAATCGGCATGCCGGTCGGCGATGTCGGCTGGAAGTTGGCGGACACAATGTAACCCCGCGCCGGGTTTTCTTCGTGCGGGTTGGCGCTGAACGGATAGAAGCCGAGCTTATCGGCCTGCGCCGTGCTGCCATCCAGGATGAAGGCAGGGTTGACGCCTTCCGGGCGGATCGGAAGTTGCGCCGCTGCCCACCAGCCAATGTCGCCGCTGGCATTGGCCCAGACAATATTAACGCCCGGCGACTGGATCTTCTCGGCTGCGCTGCGCATCTTGTCCAGTGTGTCGGCGCGATTGGCCTCGTAGAAACCATCGAGCACCGGGTTGGCGGACACCAGGAATGACCACCACATAGCGATAGGCGCCTTACCGGCGTTCTTGCCCACCACGTTGTTGACGATCGGGCCGTGCGGCGACCCAAGCAGCGTCAGGCTGACCGGGGCCTGGCCTTTCACCGCTATCTGCTGCTCGGTTCGGGTCATGTCCACCCATTGGCCGTGATACCAGACCTGATTCGGATTCTCGGGGTTGGTCTTTTCGGCGATCAGGTCCACGTCGTCATTCTGGAACATGGTCAGGCTCCAGCCGAAATCCATGTTGTGGCCCAGAAATGCGAACGGGTTGAGCGCCGGAAAGTGCCCATACAACTCGAAACCCGGCGCAGATAATTGGGCTTCGTACCATACCGACGGTACCGAGAAGCGGATATGCGGATCACCAGCGAGGATCGGTTTGCCGCTTTGTGTCCGGCTGCCGGAAATCACCCAGGCATTACTGCCCTCGAACTGCGGCAGGCCGGCGTCTTCAAGCGCCTTGTGGCTCAACTGTGCCAGCTGATTCAGGCTTTTCCAGTCAGCGCTGGCCAGTGCCGGCTTCGAGTCGAGCACGCCGTCCGGGTGCCAGTCCAGATCAAATACCTGCAAATACTGCGGACCCAGCTGATCGCGCACGTAGGTCAGCAGCGGTTCAGTCCTGAAGGCTGCCGCAAAGCTGTATGCCAGATAGCCACCGACGCTGAGCGTGTCCTCGGCAGTGAAGCGCCGTCTCGGGATGCCCAGTACGTCGAATTCGATTGGTTTGGCGTGGGTATCCTGATACTGGTTGATGCCATCAATGTAGGCTTCCAGCGCTTTCCAGGTGGGAGAGTTCTTGTCCTGACGGGCGACATAGGCATCAGCGTGCTCACGAATGCGCAGGCTGCGAAACAGGGTGTCGGTCTCGATCAGATTCGGACCAAGGATTTCGGCCAGTTCGCCACGCGCCAGACGGCGCAGCATTTCCATCTGGAACAGCCGGTCCTGCGCGTGGGCGTAACCCAGCGCCCGGTACAGGTCCGCTTCGTTTTCAGCCCGTATGTGCGGGACGCCGCGGTCGTCGTAACGCAGGGTGACCGGCGCCTGAAGACGGCTCATCGAGATCTCGCCATCACGCAATGGCTGCTTGCTGTTGATGTACCAGCCAGCGCCGCCGGCAAGAATGGCGATAATGATGGCAAGAATGACGAGGCTGCGTTTCATGCGGTTTCTCTGTGTGTAACGTGGTGAATGGCGTGAGGCATGGGTGCAGGCTATGGTTGTGCAATACGGCAACGGACTGGCGCGACGCTCGGGCAATACAGCGCAAAATCCTACCGCGATTGAATGCAGAGCCAACATGAAGATCGTGTTAGTTGCCGCATGGGCCCGTGCCGACAAAACTCATTCATGACTCAAGTGTGCAATTGCGGCGGCGCAGCTTGCCATGCCGGAGCATACAGAAGAATATCGCTACACAATTTTACTCACCGTTTGCCGGAATCTGGAAGCCACATGTCCGCCACGTTTGACCCCGATAAACTGCGCGCCAGCCTGCTGCCGCTGAATATCACCGATCCGCTTTCCATGGACGGGCTGGCCTATCAGCGCTTCTATGGTCTTGCCGGATTGGGCGGCGAAAGCGTCATACGCAGTTGGCTGGGGCGTCTCGACGTCGCGGGCTACGAGATTGTGGGCCAGGTGTGGCTACCC
Source organism: Pseudomonas syringae pv. cilantro (assembly GCF_001293775.1). Taxonomy (GTDB): domain Bacteria; phylum Pseudomonadota; class Gammaproteobacteria; order Pseudomonadales; family Pseudomonadaceae; genus Aquipseudomonas; species Aquipseudomonas syringae_P. The sequence continues at coordinate 62,406 of NZ_LGLN01000081.1, read as the reverse complement.
GACAGCCCGGTCGCCACGCTGTTCTTGTTTCACGGCTTTTACGACCACATGGGGCTGTACCGCCATGTGATCGAGTGGGCGCTGGATCAGAGGTTTGCGGTTATCGCCTGCGACCTGCCGGGGCATGGGCTGTCCAGCGGCAATCGGGCCAGCATCAACGATTTCTCCGAGTATCAGGTGGTGCTGCAACGCCTGCTGCACGAGGCCGAAGGGCTTGGATTGCCGCATCCCTGGCACCTTTGCGGGCAAAGCATGGGCGGTGCCATCGTCACGGATCACCTGCTTCATCACGGTACTGACACGCCGGCGCAAGGTGAAGTGATCCTGCTGGCGCCACTGGTCAGGCCAAGAGCCTGGGGCTGGTCGCGTGTCAGTTATCACCTGCTCCGGCCATTCGTGAACGGCATCGCCCGACGTTTTACGGAAAACTCCAATGCCCCGGCGTTCCTGCCTTTTCTGCTGGCAGACCCCTTGCAGCCCAATCGCCTGCCGACCGCGTGGGTGGGGGCGCTGGAAAAGTGGGTCAGGCGTATTGAAGGCGCCCCCCGCAGCCAGCGCAGCCCGATCATCGTTCAGGGAGAGGCAGACATGACGGTCGACTGGTCGCACAACCTGACGGTCTTGAAAGACAAATTCAGCCAGCCGCAAATCCTCATGCTCGGCCACGCTCGCCATCACCTGGCGAATGAATCGCCGGAAATGCGTGAGCGGTATCTGGACTTTCTTTCCGCACGAATGCGTTAAGGTCTCAGACCTTGCCAGCCTGCAACGCCTTGACCTGTCGGCGCAGGCGGAAGTTATCGACGGTCAGCACCACCACCATCAGCGTGCCGAGGACGGCGAAGGCATCCTGGCCCAGAGAACTCCAGAACAGCCAGGCGAAGAAAGCCATGGCGACCGCGGTGGCGAGCAGGGCGATAGAGTCTTTCATACGATAGCGTCCATTCTTTTGAACTCAGGCGCTTTGTAGCCTGAAGGCGTTTTACTGTCCCGGGTTCAAACTCGACGCACTTTGTCCGACTGCCAGCCCCGCACGAATCGCGGCCAGTGCGGCTTGATAATAGGCTTTGCCTTCCGGCGACTCGGCGAAGGTCGAGAACTCTTCAAGTTCCGGGTCGGACAGGTCGCGGTAGACGTACAGCAACGTGTTGTTCAGGTCGGCGCTGATCTGCGCCATCAGGCGTTCGCGCTGGCCTTCGAGCATGCCCTGCGCCTGACCGCCGCCCAGCAGGCCGGGAATCATCTGACTCAGGCTGTCGGCCGCAACGCCTGCAATGGCCAGGCTGACCTCGGCACCGGCTTCTTTGGCGGGGAGCGCCTGGGCCAGATGGCCGATCAGCAACTGGCGTGTTGCATCCGATTCCATGTGCGGAATGCCTTGCGCGTGCTTGGCCAGTTGATCGGCGCGGGTGGCGGTCAGCTCGGCGTTGACGATCTTGCGGCCGAGCGGCGACTGGAAAAACTGCAGCGCCGGAGCAGGGTCTTTCAGGCTATCGCGCAGACGCTTTGCCGCGCGTTGATCCATGGCCTGAGGAGCGAAGCGCTGATTGCTGTTGCTGACCAGCGCCTGATAAACCGCAGGCGGCAGGTTGCTGCTGTAGCGTTGCTGGGCAGCCTTGAGAGCATCGTTGAAATGCGCGCGTTGTTCCGGCCAGCCTGCGGCCTTGTACAACTGGTCGTAGCCGTCTGCCCAGGCAGGCATGGTGCAGAATATCAACAGCAAAACAAACAAACGACGCATTGGGGACTCCTGTCGGCAGGCGGCTATTCTCCCGGTGTTAACGTGGATTTGTCGAGTTATGACTGCCCTCCATGAATGAAATCTCGCGCAGATGACGCTGTGCATGCAAGCCTCTGTCGGATTTCAGGGCTTATGGATACTATGCACGCCATGCGCATACCCTCTGACCACCCATTGCTGCTGCGAATCGTCGACGACCTGGCCGCCAATGGCTGGTCGCAGCAGAATATCTTCCTGCCCGAAGCTCTGACCCTGGAGCTGGAACAGGAGTGCCGCAAACGCGCTGCCGAGGGCGAGCTTGAGCCTGCGGGTGTTGGCAGAGGGCCGGCACTGGAAGTTCGCGAGGGTATTCGGGGGGATCGCATCCAGTGGCTGGAGGCGGGGCAGGTGCAGTGCTGCGACAGCTATCTGGAACTGATGGACAGCTTGCGCGAGGCGCTCAATCGCGGTCTGTTTCTGGGGCTTGATGATTACGAAAGCCACTTCGCGCTGTACCCGCCAGGGGCTTTCTATCTTCGGCACGTGGACCGCTTTCGCGACGACGACAAGCGCATGGTGTCAGCGGTGCTCTACCTCAATAACGCCTGGTTGCCGGAGCATGGCGGCCAATTGCGCATGTACCTCAAGGATGACCTGGCGTATGACGTCCAGCCCACCGGCGGGTGTCTGGTGGTTTTCCTGTCCGGCGATATCCCCCACGAAGTCATGCCCGCGACCCGCGACCGGCTCTCGTTGACCGGCTGGTTCCGGCGCCGCGGCAACGACCTGTTTCAGTGATAGGCCTGCCCGTCTCATGAAAACTGTTTCATGAACGAAGCCCGCTATTGCGCCTGCCAGCGGGCTATCGTGAGAATCCATGAACCGGAAGTTCTAGTGCCGGTCGGACTTATGTCAATTGGATCTGGAGCAATCAATGAAATCCTTATTTTCTGGAGCGGTGGTGGCGGGCCTGTTGCTGAGCGCATCCATGCTGGTCAGCGCCGACGACATGCCGCGCACCGCATCGCCCGAAGGGGCCGAGGTGTATATCATTTCGCCCAGTGATGGTGAGACGGTGACGTCGCCGTTCAAGGTTCAATTCGGCCTTAAAGGCATGGGTGTTGCGCCAGCCGGTGTGGACGTTCCCGAGACTGGTCACCATCACCTGCTGATTGATGTGAAAGACCAGCCCGCCGCGAATATGCCGTTGCCGGTGAGCGACCACATTCGCCACTTCGGCAAAGGCCAGACCGAAACCGAAATCAACCTGCCGCCAGGCCAGCACACCCTGCAACTGCTGATGGGCGACAAAGGCCATATGCCGCTGAACCCATCGGTCGAGTCGAAGAAGATCACGATCAATGTGAAGTAGGTATTTGATTTCACGTGCCGGGGTTTGACGCGGAGCGTCACGCAAGGCGTTCCCACGCTGGAGCGCTCATCGTTATACACAAGTCCGCTTTTGATTCTGGCNTCGTGCGACGCTCCGCGTCGGCATGCCGTTCTGGGCGCTCTGCGTCCGATTTTGAGTGGGCACGACGGTCAGATCAGAACAACACGCGGCTGCGGATGGTGCCTTTGATGTGCTGCAGCTTGGCCTGAGCAAGGTCCGAGTATTCGGCGTCGACGTCGATGACCACGTAGCCGACCTTCTCGTTGGTCTGCAGGAACTGACCGGAGATGTTGATGCCGTTCTCGGCGAAGACCTTGTTGATCTCGCTGAGCACGCCCGGGATGTTTTCGTGGATGTGCAGCAGGCGGTGTTTGCCTGGGTGCGCAGGCAGCGCCACTTCCGGGAAGTTGACCGAGGACACCGACGTACCGTTGTCGCTGTACTTGACCAGCTTTTCTGCCACTTCCAGACCAATGTTGGCCTGCGCCTCGGCAGTGGAACCACCGATGTGCGGGGTCAGGATCACGTTGTCCAGGCCACGCAGCGGGCTTTCGAAGATGTCGTCGTTCGAGCGAGGCTCGACCGGGAACACGTCGATGGCGGCGCCGATCAGGTGCTTGTCCTTGATCGCGTCAGCCAGTGCGTCCAGCTCGACGACCGTACCGCGAGCGGCGTTGATCAGGATGCTGCCCTTTTTCATCGAACGGATTTCTTTTTCGCCGATCATCCACTGGGTTTCAGTAGTTTCCGGAACGTGCAGAGTGACGATGTCGGACATGCCCAGTAGCTCGTTCAGGCTGGAAACCTGAGTGGCGTTGCCCAGCGGCAGTTTGGTCAGTGTGTCGTAGAAGTACACCTGCATGCCCAGGCCTTCAGCCAGAACCGACAACTGCGTACCAATCGAGCCGTAGCCGATGATGCCGAGCTTCTTGCCACGAATCTCGAAGGAATTGGCCGCGCTCTTGATCCAGCCGCCACGGTGGCAGGAAGCGTTCTTCTCGGGGATACCGCGCAGCAGCAGGATGGCTTCGGCCAGCACCAGTTCGGCGACCGAACGGGTGTTGGAGTACGGTGCGTTGAACACCGCGATACCGCGCTCGCGCGCTGCGTTCAGATCAACCTGATTGGTGCCGATGCAGAAGCAGCCGACCGCGACCAGTTTTTTGGCGCTGTCGAACAGCTCTTCGGTCAACTGGGTGCGGGAACGAATGCCGATGAAATGAGCGTCGGCGATCTTTTCCTTCAGTTCGGCTTCCGGCAGAGACTTGGTGTGGTACTCGATGCTGGTGTAGCCGGCTGCCTTGAGGACGTCGACAGCGGACTGATGAACGCCTTCGAGAAGAAGGAACTTGATCTTGCTCTTGTCGAGGGAAGTCTTGCTCATCTGCTTAAACCTGTGTCCCGGAGAAAATGGCAGGGGGTGGCCGGATCGGCGCTGGGCACGATTCACGGGGGGCGTATGCTAGCATACGAGCCCCGCGAAACCCCATTCCAGAACGTGAACCGTTCTCAGGATGCCCATGAATTGTCCGAGAGTTGAGTCGATGACCAATCCCGCTTTGATTGATGAGCTCAAGACCCTGGTCGACCCCGGCAAAGTGCTGACTGACAGCGGTTCTCTGGAAACTTACGGCAAGGACTGGACCAAACAATTCACCCCTGCGCCGCTGGCCATCGTGTTTCCCAAGACCACCGAACAGGTCCAGGCCATCGTGCACTGGGCCAACCAGCGGCGGGTTGCGCTGGTGCCATCTGGCGGGCGGACCGGGCTTTCAGCGGCAGCGGTGGCCGCCAATGGCGAAGTGGTCGTGTCATTCGATTACATGAACCAGGTGCTGGAGCTGAATATCACCGACCGCACGGCGGTCTGTCAGCCGGGTGTCATCACTCGCCAGTTGCAGGCACTGGCTGAAGAAAATGGCCTTTATTACCCGGTCGATTTCGCCTCTTCGGGTTCAAGTCAGATTGGCGGTAATATCGGCACCAATGCCGGCGGGATCAAGGTCATTCGCTACGGCATGACCCGCAACTGGGTGGCGGGACTCAAAGTGGTGACCGGCAAGGGCGACCTGCTTGAACTGAACAAGGACCTGATCAAGAACGCCACCGGCTACGATTTGCGACAGCTGTTCATCGGCGCCGAGGGTACGCTGGGGTTTGTGGTCGAAGCCACCATGCGCCTTGACCGCGCGCCGAAAAACCTCACCGCGATGGTGCTGGGCACTTCTGACTTCAACTCGATCATGCCGGTGCTGCATGCCTTTCATGGCAGGCTCGACCTCACAGCCTTTGAATTCTTCTCGGACAAATCCTTTGCACGGGTCATGGCGCGCGGTGATGTGCCGTCGCCTTTCGGCACACCGTGCCCGTTTTACGTGCTGCTGGAGTTCGAAGCGACCACCGAAGACGTCGCCGACCAGGCGCTGGCGACCTTCGAGCATTGCGTCGAGCAAGGTTGGGTGCTCGACGGCGTGATGAGCCAGAGCGAGCAGCAACTGCGCAACCTGTGGAAGCTGCGCGAATACATTTCCGAGACCATCTCGCATTTCACGCCCTACAAGAACGACATCTCGGTCACAGTCTCGAAAGTGCCGGAGTTTCTGGCCGAAATCGACGCGATTGTCGCCGAGCACTACCCGGACTTCGAAGTGCTGTGGTACGGCCACATCGGCGACGGCAACCTGCACCTGAACATCCTTAAGCCCGAAAGCCTCGACAAGGACGAGTTCTTCGTCAAATGTGCGCGGGTCAACAAGTGGGTGTTCGAGACGGTAGAAAAGTACAACGGCTCGATTTCCGCCGAACACGGGGTCGGGATGACCAAACGTGACTATTTGACGTACAGTCGCTCGCCAGTCGAAATCGAATACATGAAGGCACTGAAGGCGGTGTTCGACCCCAACGGGATCATGAATCCCGGGAAAATATTCGCCGTTTGATTCGCCACAATGACAAGCAGGCCACATCTATCAGCCTAAGGAGACGTCATGAGCTACCAGCACAAATATGTCGATGGAACGAGCATTCACTTCCCGCTGGGCAAAGTGGTGTGTATCGGCCGTAACTACGCCGAACACGCCAAGGAACTGGGCAACCCGGTGCCTACCGAGCCGCTGTTGTTCATGAAGCCTGGCAGCGCCGTGGTTGCGCCGGAAGACTGTTTCACCATCCCGGCCGACCGTGGCTCAGTACATTACGAAGCCGAAATCGTGGTGCTGATCGGCAAGCCGCTGAGCAAGAATCCTTCCCGCGAGGAAGTGCTCGACGCAATCAGCGGGTTTGCGCCCGGGCTGGACTTGACCCTGCGCGACGTTCAGTCGCGTCTGCGCGAAAAAGGCCTGCCGTGGGAACTGGCGAAGTGCTTCGACGGCGCAGCTGTCATCCCGCCGTTCGTTCCGGCCAGCACCTTTCCTGACCTGACCGACATCGGCATCCGCCTGACCATCAACGACAAAATTGTGCAGGATGGCAACAGCAGCCTGATGCTCAACCCGATCGTACCGATGATCCAGCACATGGCCGCCAACTTTTCGTTGCAGGCCGGCGACCTGATCATGACCGGCACGCCTGCTGGCGTGGGCCCGCTCGAAGCCGGTGACAAAATCGTTCTGGAACTGGTCGGGCAAATCCCGTTCAGCAGCGTCGTTCGCTGACCGGGTAGCCGTTTCACGTAATACCCAAGCCACGCGGGACCCTTCCCGGGTGGCTTTTGTCTGTGCGTTGGCTGATAGTTCAGTCGCTTTTTGCGTTTTTTTCACACCTGCTCTGGATAATCCTGCCGTCCCTTCAAGGGCACCAAGTCGTCATGAAGTCTCATCTGCTCAGGAACACTTGAATGGTCAGTCCCGCCTCAGCGCCACCTCGCGTCACTAAACGCTTCGCTTTCATACGCAAAATGCGCTGGTATTCGTGGTTGTTACTGGCTGTCCTGCTGGGCTATGGGCTGGCGTTCATCATGCATTGGGATGATCGCGCGCTGCTCTGGTTTCAGGAACGCTTCGAGACCAAGGCCGGTCGGCACGCCAGTATCTGGTTGCCGGACTATCATGTAGATATCGATGCCAAACCGTTGCAGGGCATGGAAAAGGACGAGGCGTCGGACCTGTCTTATGACCCGGTCAGCAAAACGTTGTTCGCGGTCATGGGCAAGAATGCCTTTCTGGCAGAGTTGACGCTCAAGGGCGATGTGCTGCGCAAGATTCCGCTGGTGGGCTGGAGCAATCCCGAAGGAGTTGCGGTCATGAAAAATGGCCTGATTGCCATCACTGATGAGCGTCAGCACAAATTGACCATCGTCAAAGTGACGGCGGACACCAAGACACTGAATATCGCGGACTTCCCCAAGTACGAGCTGGGCAAGTCGGATAACCCGAACAAAGGTTTCGAGGGCATTGCCTGGGACCCGCTGCGTCAGCAACTGATACTGGGTGAAGAGCGCCCACCGGCCTTGTACACCTGGAAAAGCGATGGCAGCGATGTGCTGACCGGCGACAAGCAGGCACTTCCGAGCCGTTCGCTGGACATGCGCAACCTGTCGTCACTGAGCATCGACCCGCGCACGGGCCACACGCTGGCGCTGTCGGCCGATTCGCACCTGCTGCTGGAAGTTGACGAGCAGGGCGAGCAGGTGAGTTTCATGACCCTGCTGGGCGGCATGAATGGTTTGAAAGACACGATTCCGCGTGCAGAAGGCGTGGCACTGGATGAGGCTGGAACGCTGTACATGGTCAGCGAGCCGAACCTGTTCTATTCGTTTCGCAAGCACTGAGCCAGGACGGCTGCGATAAAAACGGCCGATACATAATCGGTAAACAAACAGCACCACGCCATTAAGTTTGCTTTCAGAATGGCGTGGTATCAATTCCGCCCGCTCAATCCGTCCGAGTCACCCCCCCATGCGTCGCTCTACTCGCTCTTTAGTCCTGCTTCTCGCCCTTGTGCCACTGGTTGTGATCTTCGTGCTCGCCAACCAGAGATACCGCTATGTGGAAAGCGCCCTGTTTGACTGGCAAATGTTCTGGCAGGCCGATTCGCTTCATTCCATCGGTCTGGATCAGTACCGCGTCACGACAGAAGCCCACGTGCTCGACGGGCTCAAAGATGATGTCTCCGGCCTCAGTTATGACCCTGACCGCAAGAGCCTGTTTACGGTGACCAACCAGAATGCCCAACTGATCGAATTGAGCCTGGAAGGGCGAGTGCTGCGGCGCATTCCGCTGACAGGGTTTGGCGACGCAGAAGCCATCGAATACATCAGCCCCGGCACGTATGTCATCAGTGACGAGCGGCGGCTGCGGCTGATTCAGATTCACGTCGATGACAACACCCAAAGCCTGAATGCGGCCGAGGCCGAGTAACTGACGCTGGGCATCGATGCTGGCGGCAACAAAGGCTTTGAAGGGCTGGCTTACGATTCGGTCGGCAAGCGCCTGTTTGTCGCCAGAGAGCGTGACCCGGTACAGATCATCGAGGTGCGCGGCTTTCCCAGGACCAACCCCGACGGGCCCGGCAATCTGCAAGTGATCTCCAACAGCAAGCGCGATGGCAGGCTGTCCGTGCGCGATTTATCCAGTCTGCAATTCGATGAAACCAGCGGCCATTTGCTTGCGCTGTCCGATGAATCGAAGCGGATTCTCGAACTCGACACCAGCGGCCATCCGATTGGCAGCAGCTCGCTGGCGAAAGGGTCGATGGGGCTGAGCAAGGGCGTGCCGCAGGCTGAAGGGATGGCGATGGACGCAGAGGGCACGCTGTATCTGGTGAGCGAGCCAAACCTGTTTTACGTGTTCCGCAAGCCTTGAGGCCTCAAGACGGCGCATGCCCACGTGCAGTGGGCACGGCCGGTTCGCTTAGCGCGTCAGGGTTTTCACGCCATTCTCGGTGCCCAGCAGCAGCAAGTCTGCCGGACGGGCGGCGAACAGGCCATTGGTGACCACGCCGACGATGGCATTGATGCTCGCTTCCAGCCCCACCGGGTTGGTGATGCTCATGTTGTGCACGTCAATAATGATGTTGCCGTTATCGGTCAGCACGCCTTCGCGATAGACCGGATCGCCGCCCAGCTTCACCAGTTGCCGCGCAACATGGCTGCGCGCCATCGGGATGACCTCGACCGGCAGCGGGAACGCACCCAGCACCGGCACCAGCTTGCTGCCGTCGGCAATGCAGATGAAGGTCTTGGCCACCGCCGCGACGATTTTTTCGCGAGTCAACGCAGCGCCGCCGCCTTTGATCAGGTTCAGGTGCTCATCGCTTTCGTCCGCGCCATCGACGTAGAACTCAAGGTCGCTGACCGTGTTCAGCTCATAGACCGGAATACCATGGCCCTTGAGGCGTGCCGCAGTGGCTTCGGAGCTGGCGACCGCGCCGTCGAATGCACCCTTGTGCCTGGCCAGCGCATCGATGAAGCAATTGGCCGTGGAACCGGTGCCGATGCCGACAATGCTCTTGTCATCGAGCTTCGGAAGGATGAAATCGACAGCGGCTTGGGCGACTGCCTGTTTGAGTTGATCCTGGGTCATGCGGGCTCCACGGTGCCTGATGTAGGTGAAAAGGGGGGAAGGGGAAGCAAAACGGCCCGTATTATAGCGGCGACTGCGCCGCAAAGCCCTGTCATTCGTATGGTCGTCCTCCGGCACGCAGGGTAGACTTCCCGACCTTGCCCGCTTCGTCAGTGATGCTGCCCCGATGCTTGAACAGTACGTCAAGAAAATCCTCNATCCTCACCTCCCGCGTCTACGACGTCGCCATCGAAACGCCGCTGCAGGGCGCTCGTCAGCTGTCCGAGCGGCTGGGCAATCGGGTGTTGCTCAAGCGCGAAGACTTGCAGCCGGTGTTCTCGTTCAAGATTCGCGGCGCGTACAACAAGCTGGCGCAATTGACCGCCGAAGAAGCGGCACGTGGCGTGGTCACTGCTTCGGCGGGCAACCACGCGCAGGGCCTGGCGCTGGCGGCGAAAGAGCTGGGCATTCTGGCGACCATCGTCATGCCGCGCACCACACCGGAGATCAAGGTCGAAGGCGTGCGCTCACGCGGTGCCACGGTGGTGCTGCACGGCGATTCGTTCCCCGAAGCGCTGGCTTATTCACTGAAACTGGTCGACGAACAGGGCTTCGTCTACATCCACCCGTATGACGACCCCGACACGATTGCCGGGCAAGGCACCGTGGCGATGGAAATCCTCCGTCAGCAGCCGGGCCAACTGGACGCGATCTTTGTGCCGGTCGGCGGTGGCGGTCTGATTGCAGGTATTGCGGCGTATGTGAAATACCTGCGCCCGGAGATCAAGGTGATCGGTGTCGAGCCGGACGACTCTAACTGCCTGCAAGCGGCGATGGCGGCCGGGGAGCGAGTGGTGCTGAGCCAGGTCGGGCTGTTTGCCGATGGCGTGGCGGTGGCGCAGATCGGTTATCACACTTTTGAAGTGTGCCGTCACTACGTCGATGAAGTGATCACGGTCAGCACCGACGAGATCTGTGCGGCGATCAAGGACATCTACGACGACACCCGCTCAATCACCGAGCCGTCGGGTGCGCTGGGCGTCGCGGGCATCAAAAAGTATGTCGAACAGCGCGGCGTGAGTGGCCAGACGCTGGTGGCCATTGATTCCGGGGCCAACGTCAATTTTGATCGCCTGCGCCACGTGGCCGAGCGCGCCGAGCTGGGCGAAGGTCGTGAGGCGATCATTGCCGTGACCATTCCCGAACAGCCGGGCAGCTTCAAGGCGTTCTGCGAAGCCATCGGCAAACGGCAGATCACCGAATTCAACTACCGTTACCACACCGATCGTGAAGCGCACATTTTCGTCGGCGTGCAGACCCATCCGGAGAACGACCCGCGCAGCGCGCTGATCGCCAGCCTGACCGGGCAAGGCTTTCCGGTGCTGGACCTGACCGACAACGAGCTGGCCAAGCTGCACATCCGCCACATGGTCGGCGGGCATGCCGAGCGGGTCGAGGATGAAGTGGTGCTGCGTTTCGAATTCCCGGAGCGTCCGGGCGCATTGTTCAACTTCCTCAACCGCCTGGGCGGGCGCTGGACCATCTCGATGTTCCACTACCGCAACCATGGCGCAGCCGATGGCAGGGTGGTGGCCGGGCTGGTGGTGCCCGAGGAGGAGCGGCATCTGGTGAGCGCGGCGCTGGACGAGATTGGTTACCCGTATTGGGACGAGAGCGAGAACCCGGCGTACAGGCTGTTTCTGGGCTGATGCCTGGACGCGTTTCTGCCCAGAGGGCGTGGGACCGGACCGGGCGACGCTTCGCTTGTCCGCGAAGGGCTGCGAAGCGGCCTTGAAACCGGTAACCTCGGTTGCGTCTGATATACCGTGTGTACCGGCTTTGCTGCCGGTGCCCGGCAGTTCGCGGACAAGCGAAGCGTCGCCCGGTCCGCTTCTACATTTCGATTTAAAAGGAACACCCCGCAATGGAATCCATCACCGCCCTCACCACCCTGCACATCGCTGCCATCACGCTGCTGCTGATCAGTGCTCTGGTGCTGGCCAGCGGGGTGGTCAAGGTGCGCCTTGAAGGCGATACGACCATCCAGAATCGCCTGCTCAAGCGGCCTTTGGTGTTTTTCTGGGCGCTGATGGCCGTGTGTATGGCGACTCTGCCGTTAAGCGGCTGGTGGCTGGTGCACCTGAAAGGATTGTCGCTGGGCCAGACCTGGGTGCTCGGCAGCAGCGTGCTTTACACCCTGGGGCTGTGCAGCTGGGTCTGGCTGGTGCTCAGGCTCAATCGATTGCGCCTCGGGACGGTAAAGAGCAAGCGCGGATTCACCCTGGCGCTGAGCGTGATCAGTGCCTTGTGTTTTGTGGCGATGGCCGGCCTGATGGGCTTCAAGCCGGCCTGAATGTTCCCGCGATTCAGTGACGCAGGGTAATGACCGGCCAGCCGCGCTGCTCGGCTTCGGCGCGCAATCGGGCGTCCGGGTCGACCGCGACCGGGTTGGCTACTTGCTCCAGCAGCGGCAGGTCGTTCATCGAGTCACTGTAAAAATAGCTGTCTTCCAGGCTGAACGCATTGTCTTCCAGCCACTGGTTGAGACGTGTCACCTTGCCCTCGCGGAAGCATGGAACGCCCGTGGTGCGGCCGGTGTAGCGGCCTTCGACCATTTCGCACTCGGTCGCCAGCAGCGTATCGATGCCCAGGCGCGCCACAATCGGTGCGGTCACGAAACGATTGGTCGCGGTGATCACCACCAGCTTGTCGCCCGCATCGCGATGCTTGCCAATCAGCTCAAGCGCCTTGGGCAGGATCATGGGTTCGATGCAGTCACGCATGAACTCACGGTGCCATTCCTCAAGCTGCGCCCTATCGGTCTTGCCCAGAATTTCCAGCGAAAAATTCAGGTAGTCGGTCATGTTCAGTGTGCCAGCCACATAATCCTGATAAAACTCGTCGTTACGGGCTTTATGAGTAGCCGCATCGAGGATGCCGCGCTGGCACAGGTAATCGCCCCAGGCATGATCGCTGTCGCCGCCCAGAAGCGTGTTGTCGAGGTCGAATAAAGCCAGACGCATAGGGTTACTCGCTGAAATAGTTGAAAAAAGAGCCCCAGAATACGAGGTTTTCACAAGTCTTCACATAAGGTGATAAGCCTCGTTGCTGGTTTGATCGCCTTTGTGGAACAATGCGGCGACATGCGTTTGCGAGGTTGTTGCCGTGATCGACCCCGATGGTTTCCGTCCTAATGTCGGGATTATTCTGACAAACGATGCTGGTCAGGTCCTATGGGCTCGGCGTATTAACCAGGATGCCTGGCAGTTTCCTCAGGGGGGTATCAACCCGCAGGAGACGCCGGAAGACGCTCTTTATCGTGAATTGAACGAAGAAGTCGGGCTTGAACGACATGATGTGGAAATACTTGCCTGCACACGGGGCTGGTTGCGCTATCGTCTGCCGCAAAGACTGGTCCGTACCCACAGCCAGCCGCTGTGTATCGGTCAGAAGCAAAAATGGTTTCTCCTGCGCCTGATCTCCAACGAGCAGCGGGTGCGGATGGATTTGACCGGTAAACCGGAGTTCGATGGCTGGCGCTGGGTCAGCTATTGGTACCCGTTAGGTCAGGTGGTGACATTCAAGCGCGAGGTGTATCGACGCGCACTCAAAGAGCTTGCCCCGCGCCTTTTGTCGCGCGACTGACACGGAGTTCGACCCCGAGCCATGCTCAATACGCTGCGCAAGATCGTCCAGGAAGTTAACTCCGCCAAGGATCTCAAGGCGGCGTTGGGCATTATTGTGCTGCGCGTCAAGGAGGCCATGGGCAGCCAGGTCTGCTCGGTCTACCTGCTCGATGCCGAAGTGAACCGTTTTGTGCTGATGGCCTCCGAAGGCCTCAACAAGCGCTCCATCGGTAAAGTCAGCATGGCGCCGAACGAAGGCCTCGTCGGTCTGGTCGGTACGCGCGAAGAACCGCTGAACCTCGAAAACGCCGCTGATCACCCGCGTTATCGCTACTTCGCCGAGACGGGTGAAGAGCGTTACGCGTCTTTTCTGGGTGCGCCGATTATCCACCACCGTCGTGTGGTCGGCGTACTGGTCATCCAGCAAAAGGAGCGTCGTCAGTTCGACGAGGGCGAGGAAGCCTTTCTGGTCACCATGAGTGCGCAACTGGCGGGCGTTATCGCGCACGCCGAGGCGACTGGCTCGATTCGCGGTCTGGGTCGCCAGGGCAAGGGCATCCAGGAAGCCAAATTCGTTGGTGTGGCCGGTTCGCCGGGCGCAGCGGTCGGTGTGGCGGTGGTCATGCTGCCGCCCGCCGATCTGGAAGTGGTCCCGGACAAGACCGTCACTGACATCGCTGCCGAGCTGGCGCTGTTCCAGAACGCACTGGAAGGCGTGCGCAGTGACATGCGCACCCTGTCCGCCAAACTCGCTACGCAGCTGCGTCCTGAAGAGCGTGCGCTGTTCGATGTCTACCTGATGATGCTCGATGACGCCTCGCTGGGCAGCGAAGTGACCGATGTCATCAAGACCGGCCAGTGGGCGCAGGGTGCATTGCGCTCGGTGGTCAGCGAGCACGTAAAACGATTCGAACTGATGGACGATGCCTACCTGCGCGAGCGGGCTTCGGACGTCAAGGACCTGGGCCGCCGTCTGCTGGCCTATCTCCAGGAAGCGCGGGAACAGACGCTGGTTTATCCCGACAACACGATTCTGGTCAGTGAAGAATTGACCCCGGCCATGTTGGGCGAAGTGCCGGAAGGCAAACTGGTCGGTCTGGTGTCGGTGCAGGGCTCCGGTAACTCCCATGTCGCGATTCTGGCCCGCGCCATGGGCATACCGACGGTCATGGGGCTGGTGGATTTCCCGTATTCCAAGGTCGATGGCATCAGCCTGGTCGTTGATGGCTATCACGGCGAAGTCTTCACCAACCCCAGCGAAATCATGCGCAAGCAGTTCGGCAAGGTGGTTGAGGAGGAGCGTCAGCTTTCCCAAGGCCTGGATGCGCTGCGCGAACTGCCGTGCGTCACCCTCGACGGGCACCGCATGCCGCTGTGGGTCAACACCGGTTTGCTGGCTGACGTGGCTCGCGCCCAGCAGCGAGGTGCCGAAGGCGTCGGTCTGTACCGCACCGAAGTGCCGTTCATGATCAACCAGCGCTTCCCGAGTGAAAAGGAACAGCTGGCGATCTATCGCGAGCAACTGGCAGCCTTTCATCCACTGCCGGTGACCATGCGCAGCCTGGATATCGGCGGTGACAAGTCGCTGTCCTACTTCCCGATCAAGGAAGACAACCCGTTTCTCGGCTGGCGCGGTATTCGCGTCACCCTCGACCACCCGGAAATCTTCCTGGTCCAGACCCGCGCCATGCTCAAGGCCAGCGAGGGCCTGAATAACCTGCGCATTCTGTTGCCGATGATTTCCAGCACCCACGAAGTGGAAGAGGCACTGCACCTCATTCACCGGGCGTGGGGCGAAGTGCGCGACGAAGGCACCGACGTGCCGATGCCGCCTGTCGGCGTGATGATCGAAGTCCCCGCCGCGGTCTACCAGACCCGTGATCTGGCGCGTCAGGTGGACTTCCTCTCGGTGGGCTCCAACGATTTGACTCAATACCTGCTGGCGGTCGACCGCAACAACCCGCGAGTGGCCGATCTCTATGATTACCTGCACCCGGCGGTGCTTCAGGCGCTGCAAAGCGTGGTGCGTGACGCACATGCCGAGGGCAAGCCGGTGAGCATCTGCGGCGAAATGGCCGGCGACCCGGCTGCGGCAGTGCTGCTGATGGCTATGGGCTTCGACAGCCTGTCGATGAACGCCACTAACCTGCCGAAAGTGAAATGGATGCTGCGCCAGATCAACCTCAGCAAAGCCAAGGAACTGCTGGCACAACTGATGACCAACGACAACCCGCAAGTCATCAGCAGCTCCCTGCAACTGGCACTGAAAAACCTCGGCCTGTCGCGCATGATCAACCCGAGCTCGGTCAAAGGACACTAGTTCGCATCTGCCTATAAGTCCTGTGGGAGCGAACTTGTTCGCGAAGGCGGATTAATTGTTCAGCAAATCTTCATTGGCTATACCGGCCCCTTCGTGAGCAATGCGGATCGCCGCCCCGGTCACTCCCATAGGATGATGTTCACTTGTGGGAGCGAACTTGTTCGCGAAAGCAGGCTGACTGATCAGTGAATATTCAGCGGCTGCACCGACCTGTTTGTGAACAATGCGGATCGCCGCCCCGGTCACTCCCATCCACGCGCCGCCCGTTTCAAGACCGGACGCAGAGCGTCCAGAACGGCATGCCGACGCAGAGCGTCGCTCGATAGTTGAAAGTCAGACACATTACGTGCGTCTTTTTTCACTTCGTTCAGCCAGCTTCCATCCGTCGCCGCTAGAGCATCTGGCCGGGCTCCGGTAACATGCGCGCCTGATTCAGTCGCTCGCTAGGGCGTTCCAATTGAGGATTCGCAATGCTGCCTTACCCGCAGATTGACCCGGTAGCCGTCGCTATCGGCCCGCTGCAAATTCACTGGTACGGTTTGATGTACCTGGTCGGCATCGGTGGCGCCTGGCTGCTCGCGTCGCGTCGTCTGAACAAGTTCGACCCGACCTGGACCAAGGAAAAACTCTCCGATCTGATTTTCTGGCTGGCCATGGGCGTGATCGTCGGTGGGCGGCTGGGCTATGTGCTGTTCTACGACCTGTCTGCCTACATCGCCAATCCTCTGTTGATATTCGAGGTCTGGAAGGGTGGCATGGCGTTCCACGGCGGCTTTGTCGGGGTCATGATCGCGGCCTGGTGGTTCGGCAAGCGCAACGGCAAAAGCTTCTTCCAGTTGATGGATTTTGTCGCCCCATTGGTGCCAATCGGCCTGGGTGCCGGGCGCATTGGCAACTTCATCAACGCCGAACTGTGGGGTAAGCCGACCGACGTGCCGTGGGCCATGATTTTCCCGCCTTACAGCGACCCTGCGCAACTGGCGCGCCACCCGTCGCAGTTGTATCAGTTCGCACTGGAAGGCGTGGCACTGTTCATCATTCTCAATCTGTACGCTCGCAAGCCACGCCCGACCATGGCCGTATCCGGCATGTTCGCGCTGTTCTACGGGATCTTCCGCTTTGTGGTCGAGTTTGTCCGCGTTCCTGATGCCCAGTTGGGTTATCTGGCATGGGGCTGGGTCACTATGGGTCAGATTCTCAGCCTGCCGATGATCATCGCAGGCCTGTTCCTGATCTGGCTGGCCTACAAGCGCGACCCGGCTGCCAGCAAGGCAGCGGTTTAACACCGAAACGCCGGGTCACAATGCCCGGCGCGTTCAACAACGCAGGTGATTTATGAAGCAATATCTGGAACTGGTCGCTCATGTGATCAAGCACGGCACCTTGCAAGCCAACCGTACCGGCGTGAACACCATCAGCTTTCCGGGTGCCATGCTGCGTTACGACTTGCAGGAAGGTTTTCCGGCGATCACCACACGGCGTATGGCCTTCAAATCCGCCATCGGCGAGATGGTCGGCTTTCTGCGTGGCGTGAGCAATGCCGCCGAATTCCGCGAACTGGGCTGCAAGGTCTGGGACCAGAACGCTAACGAAAACGCTCAGTGGCTGAACAACCCGTTCCGCAAGGGCGAAGACGATCTGGGTGAAATCTACGGCGTGCAATGGCGTAAATGGCCTGCCTACAAGCGCATCGACGCGGGCAACGTGGCAGCCATCGAGCTGGCGCTCGGCCAGGGTTATCGTCAGATTGCCGAATCGGAAGAAGACGGCCAGTCGTTCGTGGTGCTGTACAAGGCCATCGACCAAATTCGCCAGTGCATCGACACCATCATCAATGACCCGGGCAGCCGCCGCATCCTGTTCCACGGCTGGAACTGCGCACAGCTCGATGAAATGGCCCTGCCGCCGTGCCACCTGCTGTACCAGCTGCACCCCAACCCGCAGACCCGCGAAATCTCCCTGACCCTGTACATCCGCTCCAACGACCTGGGCCTCGGCACACCGTTCAACCTGACCGAAGGCGCGGCACTGCTCAGCCTGATCGGCCGCCTGACCGGCTACACGCCGCGCTGGTTCACCTATTTCATCGGCGATGCCCATGTGTACGAGAACCACCTGGACATGCTCAACGAGCAAATGACCCGCGAGCCGTATCCGATGCCAAAACTGGTGATCTCCGACCGCGTGCCGGAATTTGCCAAGACCGGTGTTTATCAGCCTGAATGGCTGGAGCTGATCGAGCCCTCGGACTTTTCGCTGGAAGGCTATCAGCATCATCCGGCAATGACTGCGCCGATGGCGGTTTGAGCCCGTAAGAGAGCAAATTTAGCGCTGTGCTATAGTTTCAGCGCACACCCCCTGACCCTGTTCAATGGAATCGACTATGTTTTTCAATCGGATTGGACATCGTAGTGATACGAAGAAGGCTGAAGACGAGGCCCTCATGCAGGCAATCAAGAGCATCGATACTCTTGTGGTAAGGGATGGTCGCATGTCCATGGACGCCAAAGAAATCGAAGGCTTGGTTCGCTCCTCCCGCGATAAGGCTAAAAAACTGGTCACTGCGCAAGCAGAATCCTGATAAATGGCGTTTTTACTTCTTCTGCCGCTACTCGTCAGCGGCTTTTTGGTGTGCCTGAAGGATCCCACCGTTTACTGCAGATTGCATCGCTATGACAGTCGTTTACACGACCGATTATCCAAGCGATACACCGCTCAGGCCTATTGGTTTTCGGCAGGAAAATATCGTGTCGATCAGCGTATTCAGCGAAGAAGTACGCGAAGCGTTCAAGCGCGTTGATTCTGAGCGGGCGGGTGAAGAGGTTGCGAAAGAGAAAGCTGCCAAAGATCAGCTCGTAAAGGCGATCACTGAGCTTGTAGCGGCGGTGCAAGCTGCGCAGCGCTGAATCAGAGATCTCAAACCCACCTCAATGCCCATGACTCCTGCCCACATGTGAAGGCTCGCCCTCGGGCGCCGCAACGGCCCCCGTCACTTCCAGCCTCTCCAGTATCGCGCAGTGCTCTGCCACTCCATCGCTGCAGCGGCGGCGCAGGTCGAGCAGTTGTTCCTGGAGTGCTTGCAGGCTTGCGACGCGAGCGTTGACGTGTTCGATGTGTTCGTCGATCAGCGCATTGACGCTTTCGCACTGGTCCTGCGGGCTGTCGCGCAGGTTGAGCAGGTTTCGAATCTCTTCGAGGGTCATGTCCAGGCTGCGGCAGTTGCGGATGAACGACAGGCGTTCCATGTGCGCCTGGGTGTACAGCCGATAGTTGCCGTCACTGCGGGCGGGGGCGGGCAGCAGGCCTTCGCGTTCGTAATAACGGATGGTTTCGACCTGGGTATCGGTCAGTTTTGCCAGTTCGCCGATTTTCATATGGACTCATCTCGATTGAGTGCTTGACCCTATAGTGGCTACAGGGTGTTCACTTGGCAACAAGTAGAATCCTGGAGCGCAAAAAAATGGGCACGACCATCAAGAATCCACCCGCACATGACCACGCTCATGACCATGATCACGGGGCGCACGAACACGAGCATAAATCCCCAGAGCCTGCGCAGTCGTGCTGCTCCAGCGATGCGCAGCCTGCCCTGGTGACGTTCACCGACGCGCCAACATCCGGCAGCCGCTTGAGCAACTTCCGCATCGAAGCGATGGATTGCCCGACCGAGCAGACCCTGATCCAGAACAAGCTCGGCAAGCTGGCCGGTGTGCAGAAGCTCGAGTTCAATCTGATCAACCGCCTGCTGGGCGTCTGGCATGATCTGCCGTCCACCGACCCGATTCGCGAAGCCATCAGCTCGCTGGGCATGCAGGCCGATCCTGTAGAAGAGGGTGCTGCGCCTGCTGCATCGGTTCCTGCGCCGGCGAAACACTGGTGGCCATTGGCATTGTCCGGCGTGACAGCGCTGGGCGCCGAAGTGGTCCATCTGGCTTCGCTCGGGCCGACTTGGGTCGTTGCACTGCTGGCGTTGGTGTCGATCTTCAGTTGTGGGCTTACTACTTACAAGAAGGGCTGGATCGCACTCAAGAACTTCAACCTGAACATCAATGCCCTGATGAGCATTGCGGTGACTGGCGCGATTCTGATCGGTCAGTGGCCTGAAGCGGCGATGGTGATGTTTCTGTTTACCGTGGCCGAGTTGATCGAAGCCAAATCCCTGGACCGCGCCCGCAACGCGATCAGCGGCCTGATGCAACTGACGCCGGAACTGGCGACCGTCAAGCAGGCGGACGGCAGTTGGCAGGAAATTGAAGCCAAAAACGTCGAACTGGGCGCTATTGTCCGCATCAAACCGGGTGAGCGCGTCGGGCTGGACGGTGAGGTGGTGTCCGGGAACTCGACCATTGATCAGGCCTCTATCACGGGTGAAAGCCTGCCGGTCGAGAAAACCGTTGGCGATAAAGTCTTCGCGGGCACTATCAACCAGGCGGGATCGCTGGAGTATCGCGTCACCGCTGCGGCGAACAATTCGACGCTGGCGCGCATCATTCATGCGGTGGAAGCGGCTCAGGGTTCACGCGCGCCGACCCAGCGTTTTGTCGACAGCTTTTCGCGCATCTATACGCCGGTGGTGTTCGTTGTGGCCTTGGGCGTGGCGCTGATTGCGCCGCTGTTTTTTGGCGGCGAATGGTTTGACTGGATTTACCGGGCGCTGGTGTTGCTGGTCGTCGCGTGCCCATGTGCACTGGTGATTTCTACGCCGGTGACCATTGTCAGCGGGCTGGCAGCCGCAGCGCGCAAGGGCATTCTGATCAAGGGCGGTGTTTATCTGGAGATGGGCGAGAAGCTTGATTACCTGGCCCTCGACAAGACCGGCACCCTCACACATGGCAAGCCGGTGCAGACCGACTACGTGCCGCTGGACCCGACGGTCGCCGACAGTGCACCGGCCATCGCCGCGAGCCTTGCCGGTCGCTCCGATCACCCGGTTTCTCAGGCGATTGCCAAAGCCGCTGATGACAGTCTGACGCTGCATGAGGTGACTGCGTTTGAAGCTTTGGGCGGGCGCGGCGTGAAGGGCGAAGTGAACGGCCAGATGTATCACCTGGGCAACCACCGCTTGGTCGAAGAGCTGGGCTTGTGCTCGCCAGAGCTGGAGGCCAGGCTGGATGCGCTGGAAATGCAGGGCAAGACCGTGGTGCTGTTGCTGGATGCGTCCGGTCCGATCGCGCTGTTTGCGGTAGCCGACACCGTGAAGGAAACCAGCCGTGAAGCCATTGCTCAGTTGCATGAACTGGGCATCAAGACCGTCATGCTGACGGGTGATAACCCGCACACCGCCAAGGCGATTGCCGATCAGGTCGGTATCGATGAGGCGCAGGGCAACCTGCTGCCGGCCGACAAACTGAGTGCCATCGAAGCGCTTTACGCGCGCAACCATCGCGTGGGCATGGTGGGCGACGGCATCAATGACGCACCGGCACTGGCTCGGGCTGAAATTGGCTTTGCGATGGCGGCTGCGGGAACTGATACGGCAATTGAAACAGCCGATGTCGCCTTGATGGACGATGATCTGCGCAAGATTCCGACGTTCATTCGGCTGTCGCGCCAGACCTCTGCGGTGCTCAAACAGAACATCATTTTAGCCATCGCGACCAAAGTGCTGTTCATCGGCATCACCTTCGCGGGTCTGGCGACCATGTGGATGGCCGTGTTTGCGGACATGGGCGTGAGCCTGCTGGTGGTGTTCAACGGCTTGCGCTTGCTCAAGAAGTGATCAGTCAGGAACGTTGATGGGCGGACGCGGAGCGTCCAGAACGGCATTCCCACGCGGAGCCGTCATCGTTATACGCAAGTCTGCTTAAGGTCGTGGGAGTGGACTTGTCCACGATAAGGCCAGCACATTCCCCGAAAATGCATCGTCTGAACTGACGCCTTCNGGAGCCTGAAAGCCTTGTCTCCCACGCCCTGCGGGCAGGAGCCTGAAAGCCTTGTCTCCCACGCCCTGCGGGGAGGAGCCTGAGAGCCTTGTCTTTCGGGCTCTTCAGGGCCTATTTCTAACGCTCGGGCGATCAGCTAAAGCGCTCCTGCCCCCAGGCAATAAAGGTTTCCAGCAGTGGCTTGAGCACGGCGCGGGTCGGCTCGGCCAGATCCGGGCGGTAGTGGAAGGGGACGAATTCATCCATGTAGGTGCTTTGCGCCAGTTCCAGCTGCACGGCGTGGATGTTGTTGGCCGGGTTGCCGTAGTGGCGGGTGATGTGGCCGCCCTTGAAGCGTCCGTTCAGCACGTGGCTGTAATCCTTGGCCGTTGCGCAGACCTGCTCCATTCGGTTGGCGAGTTCCGGGTCGCAGCTGACGCCATTGAAGGTGCCCAGATTGAAGTCCGGCAGGCGGCCATCGAACAAGTGCGGAATGTGCCCGCGAATCGAGTGGGCGTCGAACAGCAGTGCATAGCCAAATTCATCGCGCATCCGCTGCAGTTCCTGTTCCAGCGTCTGATGATAGGGCGTCCAGATCTGCTCCAGGTACCGCGCGCGCTCTTCGGCACTCGGCGTCTGGCCTTCCTTGAACAGCGGCACACCGTCAAACAGGATCGACGGGAAGAGGCCGGTGGTTGCACCCACGTACATCGGCTTGTCGTCTGACGGCCGATTGAGGTCGATGACAAACCGCGAATACTCCGCGGCCAGGGTGCTCGCGCCCAGTTCGGCAGCAAAGTCATACAGGCGCGGGATGTGCCAGTCGGTGTCCGGCAGGCTCAGCGCCTCGTCCACCAAAGCCGCTTCGACCACCGGCGTCAGCTTCAGGCCGGCGTGCGGCATGCTGATCAGCAGCGGGACGCGCCCACGGTTGAATGTCAGAACGTTATCCACAGGGCTCTCCTTCAGATCGATGATTCGACGCCGTGGCGCACGATGCGTTTGTCCAGATCGCCGCCCAGCCAGTAGGCCAGGTCAGCCGGTCGTTCGATGTTCCAGGCAACGAAATCGGCCACCTTGCCGACCTCCAGCGAGCCGTGGGTCGCGCTCATGCCCAACGCCTTGGCGGCATTGAACGTCACCCCCGCCAGTGCTTCTTCGGGCGTCATGCGAAACAGCGTGCAGGCCATGTTCAGCATCAGGCGCAACGACAGGCCGGGCGAAGTGCCAGGGTTGAGGTCGGTGGAAATCGCAATCGGCACGCCGTGCTTGCGCAGCGCTTCCATCGGCGGCAGTTGAGTTTCACGCAGGAAGTAGAACGCTCCTGGCAGCAACACTGCGACGGTTCCGGCAGCGGCCATGGCAATGGCGTCGTCTTCGGTCATGAATTCCAGATGGTCCGCTGACAGCGCCTTGTAGCGCGCTGCCAGGCTCGACCCGCCCAGCGAAGAAAGCTGCTCGGCATGCAGTTTCACCGGCAGCGCCAGTTGCCCTGCCGTGATGAACACCTGCTCGACCTGCGCAGGCGAAAACGCCAGGTACTCGCAAAACGCATCCACCGCGTCCACCAGCCCTTCGGCTGCCAGCGCCGGGAGCATGTCGTTGCAGATGTGGCTGATGAAGTCATCGGCACGGTCAGCGTATTCCGGGGGAAGGGCGTGGGCGGCCAGGCAGGTGGCGCGCACGGTGACCGGCTGGGTGTTGCCCAGACGACGAATCACCCGCAGGATCTTGCGCTCGTTTTCCAGGTCCAGCCCGTAGCCCGATTTCATCTCCACCGTGGTCACGCCGTCTTTCAGTAAGTGCCGCAGACGACGCTCGGCGCTGGCGTACAGCTCATCCTCACTGGCGGCACGGGTCGCGCGCACGGTGCTGGCAATACCGCCGCCCGCTGCGGCGATCTCGGCATAACTCACACCTTGCAGGCGCTGTTCAAACTCGCCGCTGCGGTTGCCGCCAAACACCGTGTGCGTGTGGCAGTCGATCAGGCCGGGCGTGACCCACGCGCCGTCCAGATCGATGCAGTTGTCATGTTCCTGCTCGACCAGCTCAGCCTGAGGCCCGATCCACTCGATGAGCGCTCCGAAGGTCACGATGGCGGCGTCCTCGATGATCGAGTATTTGCCGTGTGCCATGCTTGCTATGTGACAGTTTTTCCAGAGCGTTTTCATTCCGGGCCTCTCGGTTCAATAGGTTTTGTTGAGCGCCTTTGGCTTGACCCACAACCCGTAGGCGATGAGCAGCAGCACAATCCAGATTGCGCCGACGATCAAGGCTGCACGGTTGTCCGGGAAATAGCCCAGCACGCCGAAGATGAACAACATGAAGACGATGGCGGCGGCGGGCCCGTAAGGCCAGAACGGCACGGCGAATTTCAGCTGTGCGGCTTCTTCGCGGTTCATCGAACGGCGCATGGCGACCTGGGTCAGCAGGATCATCAGCCAGACCCAGACTGTGGCGAAGGTTGCCAGCGAAGCAATCAGCAGGAACACGTCTTTGGGGATCAGGTAATTGAGCAGCACGCCGCCGAGCAGCGTCACGCCCATCACCAGCACGGTCATCCACGGCACGCCTTGACGCGACAGACGCGCAAAGCTCGCTGGCGCCTGACCGTCACGCGCCAGGCCGTACATCATGCGCCCGGCGCCGAAGATGTCGCTGTTGATGGCTGACACCGCCGCAGAGATCACCACGATATTGAGAATGGTCGCCGCCGAGGCAATGCCCAGGTTGTCGAAAATCTGCACGAACGGGCTGCCTTGGGTGCCGATCTGCGGCCAAGGGTAGATGCACATCAGCACAAACAGGGTCAGCACGTAGAACAGCAGAATGCGTAATGGCACGGCGTTGATCGCCTGTGGCAGGCTGCGCTGCGGGTCCTTAGCCTCACCGGCCGTAATACCGATGATCTCGATGCCGCCGAAAGCGAACATCACCACGGCGAACGAGGCGATCAGACCGGCCACTCCGTTGGGCATGAAGCCACCGTGCGCCCACAGGTTGCTGATGCCGATTTCAGTGCCGCTGGTCGAGCTGCCGATGCCGAAGATCATGATGCCGAAGCCTGCGACGATCATCGCCACGATGGCGCTGACCTTGAGGATCGACAGCCAGAACTCGGTTTCGCCAAAGACCTTCACGTTGCACAGGTTGAGCGCGCCGATCAGGAACACGATGCCCAGCACCCAGATCCAGCGTGGCACTTCCGGAAACCAGAAGCCCATGTAGATGCCGAAGGCGGTCACATCAGCGAGACAGACGATGATCATCTCGAACGCGTAGGTCCAGCCCAGCACGAAGCCGGCCAGCGGGCCCATATAGCGCGTGGCGTAATGGCTGAACGAACCGGACACCGGGTCGTGAACGGCCATTTCGCCGAGTGCGCGCATCACCATGTACACCGCCGCGCCGCCGATCAGGTAGGCCAGCAGTACGGCGGGACCGGCCTGCTGGATCGCCGAGGCCGAGCCGTAGAACAACCCTGTGCCGATGGCAGAGCCCAGGGCCATGAAGCGGATGTGGCGGGCGGATAACCCGCGTTTCAAACCATCTTGTGACGTCATTTCAGGTCCATTTCATTACAGGTATGGCAAAAGCCGCGAGAACGCCTGCATCCGGCTTCCCGCAGCTATGACCAAAGCGAGCCCTGCCAGGCTCGCGGTGCATCACAG
Source organism: Pseudomonas syringae pv. cilantro (assembly GCF_001293775.1). Lineage (GTDB taxonomy): Bacteria > Pseudomonadota > Gammaproteobacteria > Pseudomonadales > Pseudomonadaceae > Aquipseudomonas > Aquipseudomonas syringae_P. Next base: position 37,315 of record NZ_LGLN01000081.1, on the reverse strand, counting down.
ACTCGGTAGCAGACGTGCAGGAACCAGCGGGTTCAGGCAAGTGGAAGACAACAGCTGACTGGCAGCTTCGATGTCCGGTGCAAAAAAGCGGTCCTTTTCATAGAACGGGACCTTGCTGCGCAACAGGCTGCGGGCTTGTTCCAGCTTCGGAGAGGTTTTCAGCCCCTCGCGCAAGTCCAGCCCCTGACAGGCAGCCAACCATTCTACGGCAAGAATCCCGCGAACGTTTTCTGCCATTTCCCATAACCGCTTGCCGGCAGCCGGAGCCATCGACACGTGGTCTTCCTGATTGGCGGAGGTCGGCAGGCTGTCGACACTGTGCGGATGGGCCAATGCCTTGTTTTCACTGGCCAGCGCGGCGGCGGTGACCTGCGCGATCATGAACCCGGAATTGACGCCTCCGTTGGCCACCAGGAAGGGCGGCAGTTGCGACATGTGCGTGTCCATCATCAGTGAAATGCGGCGCTCGCTGAGCGAGCCGATCTCGGCGATGGCCAGCGCCAGATTGTCCGCCGCCATGGCGACCGGCTCGGCGTGAAAATTGCCACCAGATATGACGTCGTTCTCGGCGGCGAATACCAGCGGGTTGTCGGACACCGCATTCGATTCGATTTCCAGCACCTCGGCGGCCTGACGCAACTGGGTCAGGCACGCGCCCATCACCTGTGGCTGGCAGCGTAGCGAGTAGGGGTCCTGAACCTTGTCGCAGTTGCGGTGCGACTCCGACACGCCACTGCTTTCGCCCAGCAGATCGCGGTAACAGGCAGCGGCATCGATCTGCCCGCGCTGACCGCGCGCGGCATGAATACGAGCATCGAACGGTGAGCGTGAGCCGAGCACCGCTTCGACCGTCAACGAACCGCAGGTCAAAGCGGCGGCAAACAGGTCTTCGCCCTCGAACAAGCCGCGCAGCGCGTAAGCGGTGGACACTTGCGTGCCGTTGAGCAGTGCCAGCCCTTCCTTGGCGGCGAGGGTCAGCGGTTGCAGGCCAGCAACGGCAAGTGCGTCGACAGCATTCAGCCATTCGCCCTTGTGGCGCGCCTTGCCTTCGCCCAGCAGCACCAGCGACATGTGCGCCAGCGGAGCCAGGTCGCCAGAAGCGCCGACCGAACCCTTGAGCGGAATATGCGGGTAGACCTCGGCATTGATCAACGCGATCAGCGCATCGATCACCACCCGCCGAATACCCGAGAAGCCGCGGCTCAGGCTGTTGACCTTGAGCACCATGATCAAGCGCACCAGATCATCGCTGATCGGTTTGCCGACACCGGCCGCATGCGACAGCACCAGCGAACGCTGCAGGTTTTCCAGGTCCTCGCTGGCGATTCGCGTCGAGGCCAGCAGGCCGAAACCGGTGTTGATGCCGTAGGCGGTGCGGTTCTCGGCCAGAATGCGCTCGACGCAGGCAACGCTGTCGTCGATCTGTCGGTCTGCGCTGCTGTCCAGCGTCAGGCTGACCGGCTGCTGATGGATGGCGCGCAATTGCGCGAGGGTCAACTGGCCGGGGATCAGGTTCAGCGTCTTGGCAGAGAAAGTGGTCACGATGCAGCTACTCCTTGATTGATGTCAGCGACGGTTTTTGGCCGTCAGCTGCTTTTTTATTGGTCTGCTGCATGATCGCGGCAGTGCTGAAAAACCTTTTCCAGCGATGTTTCGTCTGTGAGCAGGGCAGCACTGCTGGCGATGTCGGGGGCCAGCCAGCGGTCTTCGTCGTAGGCCGGAACCCGCTCGCGCAGCAGCCGCCAGGCCATGTCCGTACCGACGCCGAAACGCTGCGCCTTGAGAAATTCGAATGCCTGGGCTGCCAGTAAATATTCGATGGCCAGAATCTGCGTGGCATTGCCCAGCACCTTGTGCAGTTTGAGCGCGGCGCTGGTGCCCATGCTCAGGTGATCTTCCTGCAGGCCGGAAGTGACGTAGTTGTCGACCACTGCCGGTTGCGCCAACTGGCGGTTTTCTGCGCAGAGCGAGGCGGCGACGTACTGGACGATCATCATTCCCGAGTTGACCCCCGGCTGACTGACCAGAAACGCCGGCAGGCCGCTGACCATCGGGTTGATCAGGCGATCCAGCCGCCGCTCGGCGATAGATCCCAGTTCGGCCATCGCCATGCACAGTACATCCGCCGCCATCGCCACTGACTGGCCATGCGGGTTGGCCTGGGACACCACGCGCCAGGCATCGGGCGTGCCGAGCAGCATCGGGTTATCGGTGACCGAGTTCAGCTCCGTCTCGATCTGGCGAATGGCATGGGCCAACTGGTCGCGGGTTGCGCCGTGCACCTGGGGAATCGAGCGAATGCTCAGTGCATCCTGCGTGCGAATGCCCTGGCTGCTGGCCAGCACTTCGCTGCCCGCCAACATGCTGCGCAGGTTCTTGCCCACCTGCTGCATACCCGGATGCGGCTTGAGCGCGAGAATGCTTTCATCGAACGCATCGAGCTGGCCGCGCAGGGCTTCGAAGGTCATGGCGCCGATCACGTCGGCCCATTGGCTCAAACGCTCCGCATCGGCGATGGCCAGGCAGCTCAGGCCGGTCATGCACGGCGTGCCGTTGACCAGGCACAATCCGTCCTTGGCGCCGAGGGTTACCGGTGCCAGACCTTCTTCACTCAACGCCTGCACAGCCGGAACGATTTGCCCGCGATAACTCACTTGGCCGATGCCCAGCAACGCGACACCGACGTGCGCCATGTGCGTCAAGTAACCCACCGACCCCTGCGACGACACCTGTGGCGTAATGCCCCGGTTGAGCAAGGCCAGCAGCGCTTCGACTACTTGGCGATGGATGCCGGATTTGCCCTGGCTGTAGTTGAGAATGGCCGCGCAGATGATTGCGCGGGTCTGTTCGTCGGTCAGCGGTGTACCGACGCCGCAGGCATGACTGAGCAGGGTATTGCGCGACAGACGGCTGAGCTGTTCGCCTTCCAGCGACACGTTGCACAGCGCGCCGAGCCCGGTGTTCACGCCATACGCTCGCTCGCCGCTGACCACGATCTGCTGCACGATGGCCTGAGCGTTATCGATCCGTGCCCAGGCGGCGTCCGACAGCAACAATTGCGCGCCATGTCGGGCCACGGTGACGACGTCCTGCCAGCCCAACGGGGCTTCACCGATGACGATCTGTTCTGCTCGCGACATCTGCAACAGTCCTTAAAGGGTGGCCACGCGGCGCTGAACGAAACGGTCCACGTAATCGTCGGCGGGCGAGTGAAGGATTTCTTTTGGCGTACCGACCTGAATCAATCGCCCGTCCTTGAGAATCGCAATGCGATTGCCGATGCGCACCGCTTCGTCCAGATCGTGGGTGATGAACACGATGGTCTTGTGCAGGCTGGCTTGCAGTTCCAGCAACTGATCCTGCATCTCGGCGCGGATCAACGGGTCGAGGGCGCTGAACGCTTCGTCCATCAGGATGATGTCGGTGTCCGCTGCCAGTGCTCGCGCCAGGCCGACGCGCTGGCGCATGCCACCGGAAAGCTGGTGCGGGTATTTGTTCTCGTAGCCTTTCAGGCCCACTGTCGTGACCCAGTGCTGCGCGCGCTCCTGACACAGCGCTTTGCTCTCGCCGCGTACTTTCAGACCATAGGCGACGTTGGCCAGCACGGTCTTGTGCGGCAGCAGGCCGAAGCTTTGAAAGACCATGCTGATCTTGTGCCGCCGGAATTGGCGCAGGGCTTCCATGTCGTAGCGCAGGATGTCTTCGCCATCGACCAGAATTTCGCCGCTGGTCGGGTCGATCAGCCGATTGAAGTGCCGCACCAGCGTCGATTTTCCGGAGCCGGACAGGCCCATGATGACGAAAATCTCGCCGCTGCCGATCGACAGCGACAGGTCGTTGACGCCGACCACGCAGCCGGTCTGCGACAGAACCTGATCCTTGCTCTGGTTCTGTTTGATCAGCGCCAGCGCTTCCTTCGAGCGGTTGCCGAAAATCTTGAACACGTTTTTGACGACGATCTTGTTCGGTTCCACGCTGCTCATTTGTGCGCCTCATGCCGTGGGCGGCCGTAGGCCTGCGTGATTCGGTCGATGACGACCGCCAGAATGACGATGGCAAGTCCCGCTTCCAGCCCGCGTCCGACGTTGAGGGTCTGAATGCCCACCAGTACGTCTTCACCCAGCCCGCGTGCGCCGATCATCGAAGCGATGACCACCATCGACAGCGCCATCATGGTGGTCTGGTTGATACCCGCCATAATGCTCGGCATGGCCAGCGGCAGTTGCACGCCGAACAGTTGCTGCCAGCGATTGGCACCAAACGCATTGATCGCTTCCATCACTTCGCCATCGACCTGACGAATGCCCAGGTCGGTCAGGCGAATCAACGGCGGCGCGGCATAGATCACGGTGGCGAAGATGGCCGGGACCTTGCCCAGACCGAACAGCATCAGCACCGGGATCAGGTAAACGAAACTGGGCATGGTCTGCATGATGTCCAGCAGCGGCATCAGTACCGAGCGCAGGCGATTGCTGCGCGCCGAGAGAATGCCCAGCGGAATGCCGATCAGCACCGCAATGATCGTGGCGACCAGCATCAGCGCCAGGGTCTGCATCAGCTTGTCCCACAACCCGACCGCACCGACCAGAAACAGCAGGCCGACGATCACCACGGTAGTGATGATTTTGCGCGTTGCGTGCCAGGCGATACCGCCGACAATGATCAGCATCAGCCACCACGGGGCCATGCGCAGCAGGCTTTCGAGGTTGACGATGGCCCACAGCAGGGTGTCGGAGATGTGCCGGAACACATCGCCGTACTGGGTCACCAGCGAGTCGACCCCGTCGTTGACCCAGTTGGCGATCGAGAAAGTGAAGCTTTCAGGAAACATAAGCGGCTCTCAAATGAGGTGTGTCGGGTCAACGGTCAGGGCAGACGGCTTGTCAGGCTGGCCGCCCTGGCGTTTACAGCGAGGCGTCCACCTTTTTCGCGGCGTCTTCACTGACCCACTTGTGCCAGACTTCCGGGTGCTCTTTCAGAAAAATCTTCGCCAGCTTCGGCGATTCAATACGTTCCTTGGCCATGCGTCCCAGGTTCTGGTTGAGCAGGTCGATTGGCAGGTTGACCTTTTCCAGCACCGCAACCAGCTCAGGCGCCTGCTCGTGGAACACTTTGGACACACCGACCTTGATATCGATGGTCTTGTTGACCCCGGCCTTCTCTTCCAGACGCACCAGATCCACCTGGCCCATCAGCGGCGTCGGCGACCAGTAATAAGTCAGGATCGGCTCGCCACGTTTGTAGCTGGAGAGAATAGCCGCATCCAGCGCAGGGCCGGTGCCGGGGCGGAAGTTGGTGTATTTGCTTTCCAGGCCGTAGCTCTTGAGCATTTCGCTGTTTTCCAGCTCGCAGGTCCAGCCCGCCGGGCAATTGTAGAAACGGCCTTTGCCAGGCTCTTCCTGATCCTTGAACACCGCCGAATACTGGGCCAGATCACTGATGGATTTCAGGTTGGGTGCCTTGGCTTCCAGCTTGCGCTTGGCGTCGCCCTCGATCACGTAACGCGGCATGTACCAGCCTTCGACGGCACCGACGATAGGCGCACCGACACCGACCACTTTTCCGGCTGCGGCGGCCTTGTTCCAGACCTCACTGCGGCCGACCCATTCTTCGGCAAAAATCTGGATGTCGTTGGTGCTCAGGGCGTTTTCCATGGCGATGGAGTTGCCGGGCAGAGCATCTACAGCACAGCCGTAACCCTTGTCCAGAATGACCTGCAGCACGTCGGTCAACAGCATCGCGCTTTCCCAGTTCAGGCCGGCGAACTTCACCGGTTTGCCTGATTCGCACCAGCCGGCAGCCTGACTTGCGCCTGCACTGGCGAGCAAGCCTGCGGATACCAATGTGGTGTACAGGGCCTTTTTCATGTTCATTGTCGATGCTCCCAAGCTTGAAATGGATGACGGCAGCTTCAATCAGGCATCCGGCCCATGGGCATGCTTATGCCCGCTCCCGAGTTTGTCGGTTTGATCACCGCGAAACGCCTAACGTCCAATCATCGGCAGGTTCAAGCCCTGCTCTTTGGCACATTCGATTGCAATGTCGTAACCGGCATCGGCATGGCGCATCACGCCAGTGGCCGGGTCGTTATGCAGTACGCGGGCGATACGCTCGGCGGCCTCATCCGTACCGTCGCAGACGATTACCATGCCGGAGTGCTGTGAAAAGCCCATGCCAACGCCGCCGCCGTGGTGCAGCGACACCCAGGTCGCGCCGCTGGCGGTGTTGAGCAGGGCGTTGAGCAGCGGCCAGTCGGAGACTGCGTCCGAGCCGTCACGCATGGATTCGGTTTCGCGGTTGGGGCTGGCGACCGAGCCGGAGTCCAGATGATCACGACCGATCACCACCGGTGCCGACAGCTCGCCGCTGCGGACCATTTCGTTGAACGCCAGGCCCAGCTTGGCGCGTTGACCCAGGCCGACCCAGCAGATACGCGCCGGCAGGCCCTGGAAGCTGATGCGTTCGCGGGCCATGTCCAGCCAGTTGTGCAGGTGCTCGTCGTCCGGGATCAGCTCTTTGACCTTGGCGTCAGTCTTGTAGATGTCCTGCGGGTCACCCGACAGCGCGGCCCAGCGGAACGGGCCGATGCCACGGCAGAACAGCGGGCGGATGTAGGCGGGCACAAAACCCGGAAAATCGAAGGCATTGGTCACGCCGACTTCCTTGGCCATCTGACGAATGTTGTTGCCATAGTCGAAGGTCGGAATGCCGGCTTGCTGGAAGGCGAGCATGGCTTCGACGTGTTCGGCCATCGACTGCTTGGCCGCCTTGACCACACTGGCCGGCTCGCTCACCGAGCGGGCGCGGTACTCATCCCAGGTCCAGCCTTTAGGCAGATAGCCGTTGAGCGGGTCGTGGGCGCTGGTCTGGTCGGTGACCATGTCCGGGCGCACACCGCGACGGACCATTTCCGGCAGAATATCTGCCGCGTTACCACACAGGGCGATGGAGATGGCCTTGCCTTCGGCGGTGTACTTGGCGATGCGTGCCAGTGCGTCATCGAGATCAGCGGCCTGTTCGTCAACGTAGCGGGTCTTGATGCGGAAATCGATGCGGCTTTGCTGGCATTCGATGTTCAGCGAGCAGGCCCCGGCCAGTGTCGCGGCCAGCGGCTGCGCGCCACCCATGCCGCCCAGACCGGCGGTCAGCACCCAGCGGCCTTTGAGGTTGCCGTCATAGTGCTGACGACCGGCTTCGACGAAGGTTTCGTAAGTGCCCTGAACGATGCCCTGGCTGCCGATGTAGATCCAGCTGCCAGCAGTCATTTGGCCATACATCGCCAGGCCCTTGGCATCCAGCTCGTTGAAATGCTCCCAGCTGGCCCAGTGCGGCACCAGGTTGGAGTTGGCGATCAGCACGCGCGGGGCGTTGCTGTGGGTCTTGAACACACCGACCGGCTTGCCGGATTGCACCAGCAGGGTTTCGTCATCGTTGAGCCGGGTCAGGCTTTCGACGATCTTGTCGTAGCACTCCCAGTTGCGCGCTGCGCGACCGATACCACCGTAAACCACCAGTTCGCTGGGGTTCTCGGCAACTTCCGGGTCGAGGTTGTTCATCAACATGCGCAGCGGCGCTTCGGTCATCCAGCTCTTGGCCGTCAATTGAGTGCCGCGGGCAGCCCGTACGACGCCTTCGCGGTGGCGGGTCCAGTCCTGCTTCAGGTCTTGATTATTCTCGGTCACAAAAAAATCCTCGGCGATCAGTCCAGATCAGCCCCGTTAAGGGCGAGCAGTGCCTGGCGAAGCAGGCTGGTTCAGTCCGGTGGAGCACAGGTTGGCCGACCTGTCTCTACTTGTACATACAAGCATATGCAATCAAAAGACCAACTTTGCACCGGGCTGCTTTTTTGATCGTCCAGTGCTGTTAAAGCCCTGTAATCAGTGCCTCGGGAGAGATATTCCGGCCTGACGAAAATTTCCGACGCGCGATGGGTGACGTTACCCGGCGAGTGTTTTGCGCCGTTTTGAGGCGGCTGGTAACAGATTGGTGCAGAGAGTGTGCGCAGGGTTGCAAGGCCGGAAACGTTAGCGGCCAGGAGCGGCTTCAGGCTGCTTGATTGCCTCGCTCTGGCATGGGAACGAACGCGCTCTGCCGCACGTCATACCGTGGCCTGAGCCAGCGTTTACCGGCCTGCGATTGGTCTTCGCGGGCGCTTTCATGTTTAAATTGAACGTTCATTCAAGTTAAACCGGTGGTTCGCTGCCCGCTCACAACTGGAGGCTTACCCTTGCCGTATCCGTTTTTTGCAGTTGGTTTTATCAGTCTGGAGGTACGTTCTCGATGAGTGCCACGAGTACACCTCCCAGCGGAATGGTCCGCATGAATGCCCCAGTGTTCTACTTCGCTGCGAGCTTCATCCTGATCTTCGGCATCGTTGTCATCGCCTTCCCGCAAGCCAGCGGTGCATGGCTGCTGGCCGCACAAAACTGGGCGGCCAACACGGTCGGCTGGTATTACATGATGGTCATGACCTTGTATCTGGTCTTCGTGGTGGTCACCGCCTTGTCGGGCTTCGGCAAGATCAAGCTCGGTGCCGACCACGACGAACCCGAGTTCAGTTACCTGTCGTGGGCCGGCATGCTGTTCGCTGCCGGGATCAGCATCACGCTGTTCTTCTTCTGCGTTTCAGAACCCCTGACGCATTTGCTGCAACCGCCACAAGGCGAGGGCGGCACGGCTGAGGCTGCGCGCCAGGGCATGCAACTGCTGTTTTTGCACTGGGGTCTGCATGGCTGGGGCGTGTTTGCCTTCGTCGGCATGGCGCTGGCCTACTTCGCCTATCGCCACAACCTGCCGCTGGCCTTGCGTTCGGCGCTGTATCCGCTGATCGGCAAGCGTATCAACGGCCCTATCGGCTACGCCGTCGATGGCTTCGGCATCATCGCGACCATCTTCGGCCTGGGTGCGGACATGGGTTTCGGGGTGCTGCACCTTAACTCCGGTCTCGATTACCTGTTTGGCGTTCCGCACACGCAATGGATTCAGGTCGGCCTGATCACCCTGATGATGGGCGCGGCGATTCTGGTGGCCATCGCCGGGGTCGACAAGGGCGTGCGCGTCATGTCCGACATCAACATGCTGCTGGCCTGCGCGCTACTGCTGTTCGTGTTGTTTGCAGGCCCCACTCAGCACTTGCTCAACACGCTGGTGCAGAACATCGGTGACTACCTGGGCGCGCTGCCGAGCAAGAGTTTCGACGTCTATGCCTACAACGAGCCGAGTGACTGGCTGGGTGGCTGGACCGTGTTCTATTGGGCCTGGTGGATTGCCTGGGCACCGTTCGTGGGCCTGTTCATCGCGCGTATTTCCCGTGGCCGGACCATCCGGGAATTCGTTTTCGGTGTGCTGCTGATTCCGCTGGGCTTCACCCTGGCGTGGATGTCGATCTTCGGCAACAGCGCCATCGATCAAGTGCTTAACCACGGCATGGTCGCGTTGGGCCAGTCGGCGATCGATGACCCGTCGATGACGCTGTACCTGCTGCTGGAAACCTATCCGTGGAGCAAGACGGTCATCGCGGTCACGGTGTTCATCAGCTTCGTGTTCTTCGTCACCTCTGCCGATTCCGGCACCGTGGTGCTGTCGACGCTTTCGGCCAAAGGCGGCAACCCCGACGAAGACGGCCCGAAATGGCTGCGCGTGTTCTGGGGTGTAGCCACCGCGCTGATCACCAGCGGCCTGTTGTTCTCGGGCAGTATCGATGCGCTGAAATCGGCGGTGGTGCTGACTTCTCTGCCGTTCTCGCTGATCCTGCTGTTGATGATGTGGGGCCTGCACAAGGCGTTCGTCATGGAGTCCCAGCGCAAGATTGCGCAGTTGTATTCGCTGGCACCAGTGTCCGGTTCACGACGTGGCGGCTGGCGTCAGCGCCTGAGCCAGGCCGTGCATTACCCGTCGCGCGACGAGGTGTATCGCTTCCTCGACCAGACCGTGCGTCCGGCTATCGAAGAGGTAACGGCGGTGTTTGTCGAGAAGGGCTTGAGCGTCGTCAACGTGCCTGACCCGTCCAACGACTCGGTGACTTTGGAGATCGGCCATGGTGAAGAGCGCCCGTTCATCTACCAGGTGCAGATGAAAGGCTTCTTCACACCATCGTTCGCGCGCGGTGGCATGGGCTCCAAACAGCTGAACAACCGCCGCTACTATCGCGCCGAAGTTCACCTGAGCGAAGGCAGCCAGGATTACGACCTGGTGGGCTACACCAAGGAACAGGTGATCAACGACGTGCTCGACCAGTACGAGCGGCATATGCAGTTTCTGCATCTGGTGCGTTGATCGGGGCTGGAAGCACCTATCGTTCCTCACGCTCTGGTGGGAATGCCCTTCTTGGCGCTCCGCGTCACAAATCTGCGCCGCGCTGCCTGCTCAAGGCCGGACGCGGAGCGTCCAGAATGGCATGCGACGCGCAGCGTCGCACGATAGTCATTGTGTGGCCATAAGCGCGGAGCATGGGCACGAGATTGCGTCGGGCTCACGTACTCTCCCGCTCCACCAATCTGCAATCCAGCAGATTCAGCCGCTGTATTTCCTCCTCCACCTGCAACACCCCAAGGCTTTCAAGCACGCGCGTCGCGGCCATGACGCCGATCTCCAGCGCGGGCGGTTTGATGGTGGTCAGGCTGGGCAGCATCATTTCTGCGAAGGCATAGTCGCCAAAGCCCATGACGGCGCAGTCCTGCGGGATGTGCAGGCCGGCACGCTGGCTGGCGAGCAGGGCTCCGGCGGCCAGATTGTCGTTGGCGAAAAAGATGGCGTCGGGGCGTGGTGTCTGGCTCATCAGTGTTTCCATCGCCTGTTTACCCGCCTCGAATGGCGCTCGCCCGGCGTCCGGGACGAATACCCACGGTTTAAGGCCCAGCCCTTCCAGAGTGGCTGCGTATCCGTCGCGCCGCTCCAGCGCGCTGAAGTCGCCCGCGATGCTGTTCTGCACGAACGCGATGCGGCGATAGCCTTTGGCGTGCAGATAGCGGGCTGCGGTAACGCCGACGTCGAAGTGAGAGAAACCAATCTGGATCGGGCTGCGTTCGGGCTGGTGGTCCCAGGTTTCGATCACCGGGATATCGGTCTGCTCGATCATCTTTTCGGTCGCGGGGCTGTGAAAGCGACTGGTCAATACCAGTGCCGCCGGGGACCAGCCCAGAAACGCCCGCACGGCGCTTTCTTCCTGCTCGGCGGAAAAGTAGCTGGAGGCCAGCAACAACTGAAAGCCATGTCGGCTCAACGTGTCGCTGAAGCCCTGAATGGTGTTGGCGAAGATGGGACCGGAGATGTTGGGTATCACCATCGCCACCACCTTGCTGCGCGCCGACGCCAGACCACCCGCTACCAGATTGGGTACGTAGCCCAGCGCGCTGACTGCCGCTGCAATGCGTTCGCGCAACTTTGGTGATACTTGCTCGGGCTGATTGAAATAGCGCGACACAGTGATGGCCGACACCCCCGCCTGGCGTGCCACGGAGGTGATCGTCACCCGGCCTGCGCCTCGGCGTTTGCGTGTCGCAGTTTCTTCGTCGGCCATGATCGATCACTTCGTATAAAAGCAAAAAGAATATAAAACTAATTTTTCAGTATTGGACGATCTATCAGTCACTTCCTGATACTGGCGATGTTAGCGCTAACAAAGATGGTTTTCTGCTACTCGCCACCGCGAATGCCCGGACCCGGTTTAGCCAGCAAGAACACACGTCAGTGCGCATTGCACTGTCGGATCAGGGCATATTCAGGCAGGCACGCAGATGCACACAACACGTGGGGATGTCGTCGAACACACACTTCTGGCCCAATCCATCGATCAGGCTCATGCGGCGCGGTGGCGTCGTTATGGCTGGCTGTTGATGGGGCTGACGGCCTTGCCGTGGGTGCCGGCCATGGCGGATACCGATGCAGCGCAGAATACGGAAATCGTCGCGCTGGAAGCGGTCACCGTGACCGCCACACGCCGTGAAGAGTCGCTGCAAAAAGTGCCGGTCGCGGTCTCGGTGATTCAGGGCGAACAGCTGGAGCGGGACAACCGCAATGGCGTGGCCAGCATCGTGCAACAAGTGCCGTCGCTGAACTTCCGTACTGGCGCTTCCAACAAGGACACCTCGCTGTTCATTCGCGGTGTTGGCACCATTTCCACTTCGCCGGGCGTCGAGCCGACGGTGGCGACGGTGATCGATGGTGTGGTGTATGCGCGTCCGGGTCAGGCCACGCTAGACCTGCTCGATCTTGAGCGCATCGAAGTGCTGCGCGGCCCGCAAGGCACGCTGTTCGGCAAGAATGCGTCGGCCGGTGTGCTCAACGTTACCACCAAGGCGCCGACCGAAGAGACCCACGGTTATATCGATCAGTCGTATTACAGCGGCAACGAAAGCCGCACCCGTTTCGGCATTGGCGGCAGTCTGATTCCGCAGACCCTCAAGGGCTCGATCACCACGCTGTTCGGCAGCTACGACGGCAACGTCGACAACGAGCGCAATGGTCAGGAAGTCAACGGTTACAACCGCAAGGGCGCGCGCGGCAAGCTGGAATTCACGCCCAACGATGACATCACCTTTACCCTCGCTGCGGACTACATGCAATCCCACGATGACGCGCCCAATGGCGTGGTGACCAAGGCGCTGACCCCGGCGTTTGCCAGTGCGCTGGCACCGGCACGTGCTGACAGCGACAACCGTAACGTGCTCAGCGATTACCGCAGCCACGTCGAGGACGTCAACAAAGGTTTGTCCGGCCAGCTCGACTGGCAACTGGGCGATTACACGCTGACGTCCATCACCGCCTGGCGTGGTTGGGACAACACCCAGTATCAGGACGGCGACCGTCTTGGCACCATCACCGCCGCCTTTCCTGGCACAGAAGACAAAGGTGATCTTGAGTTCAACCAGTATTCCCAGGAGCTGCGTCTGGCGTCGCCGAAAGGCCGGTTTGTCGAGTACGTCGGCGGGCTGTTCTACATGCACGGCAAGAGTGACGAAACCTATCAGCGCACGCTCATTACGCCGACCACGCAAAACCGTGGCATCGCCGATTACAGCACCACCACCGACAGCTACTCGGTGTTTGGCGAAACCACCTTCAACTTCACGCCGGACTTCCGCGCTATTGCCGGTGCGCGCTGGACCCACGACGACCTGGAATACGATCACCGTCGCGTTTCGACATCAGCCACCACGGTCAGCGGCATTCAGCCTGCGACCCGCAGTTCCGGGTCGGTGGACGAGGACGGCAAGTCCGGGCGTCTCGGCTTGCAATACGACCTGAGCGACAGCGTGATGACCTACATCACCTACTCGCGTGGCTACAAAGGCCCGGCCTATAACGTGTTCTTCAACATGCAGCCGCGTGACACCGAAGCCCTCAAGCCGGAAACCTCCAACACTTGGGAAGTCGGCCTCAAGGCCACCACGTGGGACAATCGTTTGACCACCAACCTGGCGGTGTTCCACAGCGATTACGACAACTACCAGGCGAACTTCTTCGACAGCGTGGCCGGGCAGGTCGTAACACGGTTGATCAACGCAGGCAGCGTCAGCACCGAAGGCGTCGAGCTGGATTATGCCTTGCAGGCCACCCATAACCTTAAGCTTTCCGGCGCGCTGTCCTACACCCGTGCGCGCATCGACACGTTTGCCTGTCCGGCCGGTGCGGCGGCGTCGTGCAATGTCGATGGTAAAACCTTGCCCTACAGTCCGGACTGGAAAAGCTACGTTCGCGCCGATTACACCATCCCGCTGGACAACGGTCTGGATATCGAACTGGGCACCGATTACAGCTGGCAGAGCGAAGTGCAGTACGACATCAGCCAGAACCCGGACACCAAACAGGGTGCATACGGCATCTTGAACGCCAGCGTAGCACTGGCCGACTACAACAGCGGCTGGCGCGTGGCATTGCTCGGCAAGAATCTGGCGGACAAGTCTTATTCACCGATGCTGGCGACTGGCGGCAACTACGTTTACCGATCCGTGCCGCGTGATGACGAACGTTATTTCGGCGTGCAGCTGCGCAAGGATTTTTGAGTCGCTGCCCGCAGTAACACAGTAAGGAGTGAAGCATGAGCACGACTGCTCGACAGATGAAACTGGGCGCTTTCCTGATGGCCACCGGGCACCATGTTGCGGCCTGGCGTCACCCGGATGTGCCTGCGGATGCGGGGCTGAATTTCAAGCACTACCGGCATTTGGCCAAGGTCGCCGAGGCAGCGAAATTCGATACGTTGTTTGTGGCCGACAGTGTGGCTGCGGCGACCGGTGATATCGCCAGTCGCATGGCGCGCTCGGATCATTTCGAGCCGTTGACGTTGCTGTCAGCGCTGAGCGCGGTGACCGATCACATCGGCCTGATTGCAACGGCGACGACCACCTACAACGAGCCCTATCACGTCGCCCGCAAGTTCGCCTCGCTGGATCATCTGTCGGGCGGCAGGGCGGGCTGGAATCTGGTGACGTCGGATGCCGCCGCCGAAGCGCAGAATTTCGGTCGCGCCGAACATGTCGCCCATGCCGAGCGTTACAGCCGAGCGCGGGAGTTTCACCAGGTGGTGACCGGCCTGTGGGACAGCTGGACAGACGACGCTTTCACCCGCGACAAGGCCAGCGGCGAGTATTACGACCCGGCCAACGTGCATGTGCTGAATCATGTGGGCGAGCATTTCAGCGTCAAAGGCCCGCTGAACGTGGCGCGCTCGCCGCAGGGTCAGCCGGTGGTGGTGCAGGCCGGTTCCTCGGAAGTCGGACGTGATCTGGCGGCGCAGACGGCGGAAGTGGTGTTCACCGCGCAGACCTCGCTGGCCAGTGCCCAGGCGTTTTATGCCGACATCAAGGGGCGTTTGAGCGCTTACGGGCGTGACGCGGATTCACTGAAAGTCATGCCCGGCGTGTTCATCGTCGTGGCGGAGACCGAAGTGCTGGCGAAAGAGAAGTTCGAGTCGTTTCAGGCGCTGGTCGAGCCGCAGGTGGGCGTCGCTTTGTTGGGGCGCATGCTGGGCAATTTCGACCTTTCCGGCTATCCGCTGGATGGGCCATTGCCGGAACTGCCGTTGACCGACAGCGGCCAGCGCAGTCGGCAAAAGCTGCTCACCGAACTGGCCGATCAGGAAAACCTGACCCTTGCGCAACTGGGGCGGCGGATTGCCGGTGGGCGGGGGCACTACAGTCTGATCGGCACGCCTGCGCAGATCGCCGATGAGCTGCAAATCTGGTTCGAACACGGCGCGGCGGACGGCTTCAACGTGCTCGTGCCGCATCTGCCGGGCGGTCTGGAAGACGTCGCGCAATTGCTGGTGCCGGAGTTGCAGCGGCGGGGGCTGTTTCGTACTGAGTACGAAGGCACAACGTTGCGCGAGAACCTGGGGCTGCAGCGGCCTGCTTACAGGTTTTGATATTCCCCGCATGCAAGCCCTGGAGGACTCAGAAAACGGCGCGCTCAGGCTTCTGCCCGCAGGGCNCCGGCCCCTTCGCGAACAATGCGGATCGCCGCCCCGGTCGCTCCCACGGCCTTCGGCCAGAATCAAAAGCGGATTTTTTACAGCACAGAGATTGGGCATAGACCACTCAATTAAAGGATCACCCATGAAACCATTCACCTTCATCGCCGCCATTCTGGCTTTCAGCGGCTTGCTCAATACAGCCTCTGCCAACGATCCCGACACGCTGCGCATCGGCTATCAGAAAGGCTCGATAAACCTGGTGCTGGCCAAGGAGCACGCGCTGCTGGAGACGCGTTTTCCTGATACAAAAATCAAATGGATCGAGTTTCCGGCCGGGCCGCAGATGCTTGAGGCGTTGAACATCGGCAGCCTGGACATCGCTTCGACCGGCGACATTCCGCCGATCTTTGCTCAGGTCGCAGGTGCAGACCTGGTCTACATCGGTGCGGAGCCCGCCAAGCCGCAGGCGGAAACCCTGCTGGTGCGCAACGAAAGTCCGCTGCACAGTGTTGCTGACCTGAAAGGCCGCAAGGTCGCGCTGCAGAAGGGCTCAAGCTCCCATAACGTGGTGCTGCGTGCGCTTGACAAGGCCGGTTTGACGTTCAAGGATATCCAGCCGATCTACCTGACCCCGGCGGATGCCCGCGCCGCGTTTGAAAACGGCAGCGTCGACGCCTGGGCAATCTGGGACCCGTATTATTCAATCGCCATGACTGAAGGCCATAGCCGCCTGCTGGCCAATGGCGAAGGTCTTGGGCTGTCGGGGCCTTTCTATACCGCACGCCGGGCGTTTGCCGAGAAAAACGGGCAGTTCGTGCAGCAGATCCTCGACGAACTGACTGTGGCTGATGGCCTGTCCCGCAACCAGCGCGTCGAGAGTATTCAGATTCTGGCGCGCAGCATGGGGTTGTCCGAAGCGGTCATCACTCAGTATCTTGACCACCGGCCCGCATCGCCGAGCCTGCCGATCACCCCTGAGATCGTGCGTGCGCAGCAGGCGACCGCTGATCTGTTTTACGACAACCACTTGATACCCAAGCGGGTCGACATTCAGCAGGTCGTCTGGCAAAAGCCATGATTCCCGCGCGGCGAGCAGATGGTTCAAGTTCGCAAGCGCAGTCAAGATGACTCGAATATCCCCAGACAAGAGAGGATTCAATGACCTACATCGCTGCCGAAAATCGTTACAACGACATGCCTTATCGCCGCACCGGCCGCAGCGGGCTGGTGCTTCCGGCGCTGTCTTTGGGGCTGTGGCACAATTTCGGTGACAGCACGCCGATCGACACCCAGCGCGCCATGCTGCGCACTGCATTCGATCTGGGCATCAACCATTTCGACCTGGCCAACAACTATGGCCCGCCCTACGGCAGCGCCGAGATCAACTTCGGCCGTTTGTTGCGCGAAGACTTCAAGCATTACCGTGATGAACTGATCATCTCCAGCAAGGCAGGCTGGGACATGTGGCCGGGGCCTTACGGGCAAGGCGGTGGCTCGCGTAAATACGTGCTGGCCAGCCTGGATCAAAGCCTGCAACGCATGGGTCTGGATTACGTCGATATTTTCTACTCGCACCGCTTCGACCCGGACACCCCGCTGGAAGAAACCGCCAGCGCGCTGGCTACTGCCGTGCAGCAGGGCAAGGCGCTGTACATCGGCATTTCGTCGTATTCCGGGGCCAAGACCCGCGAAATCGCTGCGCTGTTGAAAGAGTGGAAAGTGCCGTTGCTGATTCATCAGCCGGCCTACAACCTGCTCAACCGCTGGGTCGAGAAAGACCTGCTCGATGCGACCGAGGAGCTGGGTGCGGGGGTGATCGCCTTCACTGCGCTGGCGCAGGGGTTGCTGTCGGACAAATACCTGAACGGCGTGCCCAAGGATGCGCGGGTCAATCGTCCGGGCGGCGGTTCGCTGCAGGCTTCGCACTTGTCCGAGCAGAACATCGCGCACGTACGCGCCCTCAACGAAATCGCCCAGCGTCGTGGCCAGAGTCTGGCGCAAATGGCCTTGGCCTGGACCCTGCGCGATCCGCGTGTGACTTCAGCGCTGATTGGCGCCAGCCGTCCGGAGCAGATCATCGAAAACGTTGGCGCGCTGCAAAACCTGGCGTTCAGCCCCGAAGAGCTGGCCGAAATCGACAGCTTTGCGGTGGAAGGCGGGATCAACCTGTGGGAAAAGCCATCGCTGGCTGAGTGACTGAAACAGGTCGCCCCGGTTGTGTCTGATACACCGAGGCGGTTGGTTTTGCTGCCGGTCCCCGGCAGTTCGCGGACAAGCGAAGCGTCGTCCGGTCAGCTCCCACAAAACCGGTATGTTGCAGACAACACACAACGAGCTTCTGCCCGGAGGGCGTGGGAGCTTCCGGAGGTTACGACGGCTGCGATGGGCTGCGAAGCGGCCCTGAAACAGGTCGCCCCGGTTGTGTCTGATACACCGAGGCGGCTGGTTTTGCTGCCGGTCCCCGGCAGTTCGCGGACAAGCGAAGCGTCGCCCGGTTCGCTCCTGTATCCACGCTCCGTGGGGTGCTTTTCAGCCCTCATCAGCCTCGTCGTCATCCCCGCCATCGACCTTCATGCCCAGTTCCTTGATCTTGCGGGTCAAGGTGTTGCGGCCCCAGCCCAGAAGCACAGCAGCGTCGCGGCGGCGGCCAGCGGTATGCTTGAGGGCGGTTTCGATCATGATTCGCTCGAAGGTCGGCACCGCGCTGTCCAGCAGGCTGGACTGACCACGCGACAACGCCTGATCGGCCCATTGACGCAGTGCCTGTTCCCAGTTGGTCACCGGGGCGGCGTCTTGCGGCAGGCTGAGCAATTCCGGCGGCAGATCGCTGATGTGCACCTCACGACCCGACGCCATGACGGTGATCCAGCGGCAGGTGTTTTCCAGCTGACGAACATTGCCCGGCCACGGCAGATGCTTGAGGTATTCCTCGGTCTCGGCCTTGAGCAGTTTGGGCTCGACGGACAGCTCCTGCGCCGCGCGGCTCAGGAAGTGCTTGGCCAGTGTTGGAATGTCTTCACGACGGTCCGACATGCGCGGGATGTGAATACGGATAACGTTCAGGCGGTGAAACAAGTCCTCACGGAACTTGCCGGCCTGCACCAGGGTTTCGAGGTTCTGGTGAGTCGCGGCGATGATCCGCACATCGACCTTGACCGGCGTGTGCCCGCCAACCCGATAGAACTCGCCATCCGCCAGTACCCGCAACAGACGGGTCTGTGTGTCAGCCGGCATGTCGCCGATTTCATCGAGGAACAGCGTGCCGCCGTCAGCCTGTTCAAAGCGACCGCGACGCAAATTGGCCGCGCCGGTAAACGCGCCTTTCTCGTGACCGAACAGTTCTGATTCCATCAAATCCTTGGGAATCGCCGCCATGTTCAGCGCAATGAACGGCGACGCCGAGCGCGGGCTGTGGCGGTGCAATGCGTGGGCGACCAGTTCTTTACCGGTCCCCGATTCACCGTTGATCAGCACGGTGATGTTGGAATGACTCAGACGTCCGATGGCACGAAACACTTCCTGCATCGCCGGCGCTTCGCCGATGATTTCAGGGGTACGGGTCAGCGTCGGCGCAACGTCCAGGCCTTGTTGTTCCTGAGCATGCTGATTGGCGCGTTTGACCAGCGAGACCGCTTCGTCGACGTCGAACGGCTTGGGCAAGTACTCGAAAGCGCCGCCCTGATACGAGGCCACGGCGCTGTCCAGGTCCGAATGGGCGGTCATGATGATCACCGGCAATCGCGGATGCTGCTCGCGAATCCGCGCCAGCAGGTCCAGACCACTGGCGCCGGGCATGCGAATGTCGGAAATGATTACGTCCGGTTGCTGACGGGCCAGACGGCTCATCACCCCGTCGGCGCTGTCGAAGCTTTGCGTGGTCATGCCTTCCTGTTGCAAGGCTTTTTCCAATACCCAGCGGATAGAACGATCGTCGTCTACGATCCAGACAGTTTCACTACGGCTCATGTCGAAGCTGCTCCTTGTTCCAGCGGCAGGAAGATCGAGAACGTGGTGTGGCCGGGATGGCTGTCACACTCGATCAGGCCCTGGTGCTGGCTGATGATGTTCTGGGTAATGGCAAGACCGAGCCCCGTACCATCCGGGCGGCCACTGACCATCGGGTAGAAAATGGTTTCCTGAAGCTCGGTCGGGATGCCCGGTCCGTTGTCGATGATTTCGATCTTGCTCACCAGTCGGTGCCGAACGTGGCCGATGGTGAACTGGCGCATGGCGCGGGTTCTCATGGTGATCCGGCCCAGGCGCAGTTCGTTCTGGCCGCTGATGGCCTGCATCGCGTTGCGCACGATATTGAGCACGGCCTGAATCATCTGCTCGCGGTCGATCAGTACATCGGGAATGCTCGGGTCATAGTCGCGCACCAGCGTGATGCAGCCCTGGCTTTCGGCCTCGACCAGGCTGCACACCCGTTCGAGCACTTCATGCACGTTGGTCATCGCCAGCGATGGCAACTTGTTGGAGCCCAGCATGCGGTCAACCAGATTGCGCAGGCGGTCGGCCTCTTCGATGATGACGTTGGTGTAATCCTTGAGGCTTTCTTCGGGCAGTTCGCGGGCCAGCAGTTGTGCGGCGCCACGAATCCCGCCCAATGGATTCTTTATTTCGTGGGCCAGGCCGCGCACCAGCATTTTGGTGGTTTCCTGCTTGGACAACTGCGCCTCTTCCTTGGTGATGCGCAACAGGCGGTCACGCGGGTGCACTTCGAGCAGCAGCAGGGTTTCGCCTTTGCTGAGGATTGGCGTCACAGCGTAGTCGACGGTCAGGGTCTGGCCGGCGAGGGCGGTGAGCATCGCTTCGCGTTTGGTAAACGGGTGGGCCTGTTCCACTGCTTGGCGCAGTGAACTCAGTGCTTCAGCCGACTCGGTGAACAGCTCGCTGATGAATTGCCCATGGCTGCGCTGCCCGCTAATCGCCAGCAGCATTTCCGCCGCCGGGTTCATGTACTCAAGC
Organism: Pseudomonas syringae pv. cilantro; assembly: GCF_001293775.1. Taxonomy (GTDB): domain Bacteria; phylum Pseudomonadota; class Gammaproteobacteria; order Pseudomonadales; family Pseudomonadaceae; genus Aquipseudomonas; species Aquipseudomonas syringae_P. Next base: position 16,935 of record NZ_LGLN01000081.1, on the reverse strand, counting down.
CGCAGGTCGGAATTGAGCAGAATGGTGGCAGTGGTCAGGTTATCCAGTAACAGTCTGTGCAGCGCGTCGCTGATAGTCATGAATCGTGTTGACCTCTTTTGGCACATTGCAGTCGCGCAATGCGGGTGCTGGGTGGTCTTCGCCAGCATGAGCAAAATCACCGGTCAGGTGCTTGATAGGTGCTGTATCGGTGAAGTTGCAAAAACCAAACCAAGGCTCCGAAAAGAAGCGTTTTATCTGCAAAATCTGGGCGTTTTTTGAAAGTGTGCCCGCATACGGCGCTATCCGGTGAGCATTTCTGAACCAGTTTGGGCTGTATTGTTGCGCAGGTAGCGTAAGTGCGCACCAAAAAGGTGCTTGCGAAGGCCGGTCATCAGAAGAACGGCAGAATGCTGCTTTTCGGCTCTGGCTTGTCCTTGAGCGGGCATTCCGGGCGGACACCGTATTGATCGTCCGTGCAGGGACGGGTCATGCGCTTTTGCGCGAGGGAAACACGCTGCACATGCAGCGGCTGATTCGGGGTCTTTTCCAGAACCCGCCCGAGCTCATCGAAAACCTCCACCGACAGTTGATGGGTGCCGCGATCGATATTGCTGACCGGAAATACCGGGCTGCGTCCGGGCTGGCCGACGGCGACACCATCCAGCAGCAGTCGATAGCTGTGCCCTGGCTGTAATGCCGGCTCGCTGGTCACCGTGACGATGAAATCACCGCTCGGGTTGTTCAGCGTCGCATCCGGCTCCGGGACCAGAATTCTCAGCAACTGATAGTGAAACATCGGTGTCGGCGGCGCTGGTCTGGCAGGACCGGCTTTCAAGGTTCTGGTGGGCGGCGTGCCGGTCATGTTGTTGCTGGGCGGGATGTCGACGCGTTTGGCGTTCTTGCGCGGTTGATCGGTAAAAACCCGATTACCCTGCGCATCGATGTAGGTGTAGACGTCGGCCACGGCAGGCAGCGTCGCCAGTAACAGCAGACAGATCAGCAGGCCGCGCATGTTCATGGTTTGCCGAGATGGACGCGTTGTACGGTTAGCGTGATCGTTTCGCTCTGCTGAATGATCCGTTCTCCATCCTTCACCACCACAGCGAAGCTGTGTTCGCCACGGTCGACATTGACCACCTGAAAACGTGGCAGGTTGGACGGCTGTCCGTAAAGATTACCGTCCAGCAGCAGTTGCAGGCGATGATTTTGCTGCAGGCGCGGCTGAACCTTCACGCCAATGATGAACGTGCCATTGTTGGCGCGTAAGGCCTCATCGGTTGGCAGGTCTGTGAGCTCCAGTACGTCGTAGGCCGTTTGTGGCTGAGATTGCGCTGGCGCTGGCGCTTGGGCCGGGGCCGATGGCGGAGCGCTGTTTACCGCCGGTCCCGATGGCGTCTGGGTTTCGATGCTGTTCAGCGGTGGCAACTCGACCACTTCGGTTTTGGTGCCATTGGGTGGCTGATTGCTGAACGCGGTGTTGCCGTTCGCATCGGTGTACTTATAGATCTGCGCCATGGCAGGCAGGCTGATCAACAGCAACAGGCAAATCAGGCTTTGACGCATGAGGCTCTCGACAGCAAGGGGCATGGGTGGCCGTCAGCATAGAACACATCGCCCTATGCTGCGCTACCTGCCTGCCATGTCAGCGTTTTGCAGCGCACAGGTCAGCGGTGGCCAGCACCAGCGCCTGATCATGAATCGGATCGCTTTGATAACGCTTCAGCGCGGTGTCGAGCTGAATCTTGCAGTCTTCGCTCGCACGCAGCGGCTGGAAGTCAGCGTAGGCCTGCAACAGTTGGGTCTGCAGACGGTCGAGTTTCGGGCGGATATCGTCCGTCAGGCTCAGCCTGACCGTATCAGGTGCCTTGCCCGCCGCGTGCCACTGGGCGAGCAGGGCATTCTGCACTTGCTTGTTGGCTTCGATCTGCGCACGGAACAGCCGTTGAACATCGTCGGGGTTCAGCTTGAACTCGGCCGCACGGGCCTGCGCGGCACTGATGACCTGCTGTTCGCGCGGCGGGTCCTCGACAGCCTTGCCGCTGTCCCATTTGCTCAGGGCGACTTGATCGGCAATGCTCAGACGCTCGCTGATCGCTTGCAGCAGCGGATCGATAACGGACGTTTTTTGCCCGGCGGCGAACGCAAAACCGGTGGACATGAATGTCAGAGTCAGCAGGGAAGTGGCCAGAAGCAGGCGCATATTCAACTCCATCTTGATCGGGGCGGGTGCAAAGTTAAGCCCAGTTCATGGGTATGCAGCCAGTGCCCGGTGGTGAAAAGAATTTCACGTTGCAAAGGCTGCATCCCGCGTGCGTGCTGCCACGAACTTATTGCGACAACGGCGTTGCCTCTGTCGCGGCGTAGAAGACGATCAGTTCGACTGGCATGTCACCCGTCTTGCCACGGTGCACGATATCAACCATCTCTGCGAGTGCGTCGCCTTGTTTCAGGCGGATTTCCTTGTTGCTGTCCCGTTTCTCGACGGTGATTTCGCCGGACGCTACGTAGGCGGCGTTGGGGATCGGGTGGCTATGCCATTTCAGCGCGGTATTTGCAGGAATGTTGATCTTCAGAACGGTCAGCTCGGGCTGGCCTTTGGGGTAGGCCATGTAAGGCGTACCGTCCCAGGATGTTTTGCTTTTCAGCAGAACGCGGGATTCGACGGTGGGGGCAGACTGTTGGGCGACGGCGCTGCCTGTCAGGGCGATCAGGGCGGCGGTGATCAGAAGTTTGTAGGGCATGTCGGGATGGCCTTGCTGGCTGAGATTCAAGCCAGAATTTTGCCCGGTATTTTTTTTCTGATGCGGTATCCCGTTATCGCACAAAAATAAAAAATCTGTTTTCAGAAACGAAGAGACCTCCCGAAGGAGGTCTCTTGTGACGCCGTCAACGCTGGCGCGACTGGATCAGCAGCTGTAGTACAGCTCGTATTCCAATGGGTGTACGAAGGTGCGAACCTTGATTTCTTCTTCGCTTTTCAACTCGATGTAGGCATCGATGAAGTCGTCGCTGAACACGCCGCCTTTGGTCAGGAACGCACGGCCCTTGTCCAGTTCTTCCAGGGCTTCTTTCAGGCTGCCGCAAACTTGTGGGATCTCTTTGGCCTCTTCAGGCGGTAGGTCATACAGGTTTTTGTCAGCTGCGTCGCCAGGGTGGATCTTGTTCTGGATGCCGTCCAGGCCAGCCATCAACAGAGCAGCGAATGCCAGGTACGGGTTGGCTGCCGGATCCGGGAAGCGTGCTTCGATACGACGGCCGCGCGGGCTGTTGACGTAAGGAATACGGATCGATGCGGAGCGGTTACGCGCCGAGTAGGCCAGCATGACAGGTGCTTCGAAGCCCGGCACCAGACGCTTGTAGGAGTTGGTCGACGGGTTGGTGAAGCCGTTCAGCGCCTTGCCGTGCTTGATGATGCCGCCGATGAAGAACAGGGCAGTATCGGACAGACCGGCATAGCCTTCACCGGCGAAAGTGTTCTTGCCATCTTTGGAGATGGACATGTGCACGTGCATGCCCGAACCGTTGTCACCGTACAGAGGCTTCGGCATGAAGGTCGCGGTACGGCCGTAGGCGTCGGCAACGTTGTGTACGCAGTACTTCAGGGTCTGAACTTCGTCAGCCTTTTTAACCAGCGTGTTGAATTTCACGCCGATTTCGTTCTGGCCGGCAGTGGCAACTTCGTGGTGGTGAACTTCCACGATCTGGCCCATTTCTTCCAGGGCGTTGCACATTGCGGTACGGATTTCGTGGTCGTGGTCGACCGGTGGCAGCGGGAAGTAGCCACCTTTGACGCCCGGACGGTGGCCCTTGTTGCCGCCATCGACGTCGCCGTCGGTCATCCACGAAGCCTGTTCGGAGAAGATCTTGAACATCGAGCCGGAGATGTCGGACTTGAACTTCACTTCGTCGAAGATGAAGAATTCTGGCTCAGGGCCAACGAATACGGTGTCGCCGATACCGGTCGACTTCAGGTATTCCTCGGCACGGTGGGCAATGGCGCGCGGGTCGCGGTCGTAGCCTTGCATGGTCGAAGGTTCGATGACGTCGCACACCAGAACCAGAGTCGGCTCTTCGGTGAACGGGTCGAGCAGGGCGGTTTCGTCATCCGGCAGGAGAATCATGTCGGACGCTTCGATGCCTTTCCAGCCAGCAATGGAGGAGCCGTCGAACATTTTGCCGACTTCGAAGAAGTCATCTTCAAGTGCATCACGCGCTGGCATGGTGACATGCTGCTGCTTGCCCTTGGTGTCCGTGAAGCGCAGATCAATCCATTTAACGTCATGATCTTTGATGAGTTGAACCGACTTCGACATGGTGTCCTCCGGGTGGCTAGAGACCGCCTTAATATAGGTGTGGTCCCTTGAATTTGGGTGATGCCGGCGCGAATATTCTGCCAAGGCAACCTGCCTCACAAGGGAGCAATTTGCATGCCAGTGCCCCGTGTTGGGTTTTTTGCTTCAAATGCAGGCTTTCACGGAGCGAAAACGCGTTAGTCGGGAAAAACACGCACCGTTATGGCGCTGCATTTTGGTGCGATGACTCTTTTTGGTGCTCGACTTAACGCGCGTACGATAACTGGTTAAACCTTGAGCAATTTCCGCTATAATCCGCGCCCCCCTTTTTTGGTCGGCACCTCACGCTCTGTTTCCATGAAACTAATCGTTAAAGTTTTCCCAGAAATCACCATCAAGAGCCCGCCGGTTCGCAAGAAGTTCATCCGGCAGCTGGGCAAGAACATTCGTACCGTGCTCCGGGAACTGGACGCGGACATTGTCGTGGGTGGTGTATGGGACAATCTTGAGGTCGAGACCCGCCAGACCGACCCCAAAGTGCTGCAGGGCATCAGGGATCGGCTGAGCTGCATGCCGGGCATTGCCAATTTTCTGCAGGTCGCCGAGTACCCGCTGGGTGACCTGGATGACGTCGTTGCCAAGTGCAAACTGCACTACGCCGACCTGTTGCCTGGCAAGATGTTTTCGGTGCGTTGCAAGCGTGCCGGGCGACACGATTTCAGTTCGATGGACGTCGAGAAGTACGTCGGCAGCAAGCTGCGCATGCAATGCGGCGCGGCCGGAATCGAGCTGAAAAAGCCCGATCTGGTGGTCCGGATGGAAATTCGCGACCAACGGTTGTTTGTCGTTCACGACCAGCACAAAGGCATGGGCGGCTACCCGCTCGGCGCGCTGGAGCAGACTCTGGTATTGATGTCCGGCGGTTTCGATTCGACCGTTGCGGCCTACCAGATCATGCGCCGCGGCCTGATGGCGCACTTCTGCTTCTTCAACCTGGGCGGACGCGCCCATGAGCTGGGCGTAATGGAAGTCGCGCATTTCATCTGGAAGAAGTACGGCAGTTCGCAGCGGGTGCTGTTCGTCAGCGTACCGTTCGAGGAAGTTCTCGGAGAAATTCTGCAGAAAGTCGATAACAGTCATATGGGTGTAGTTTTGAAGCGTATGATGTTACGCGCTGCATCTGCGGTGGCTGATCGTCTCGAAATCGACGTGCTGGTCACTGGCGAAGCGATTTCACAGGTTGCCAGCCAGACGCTGCCGAACCTGTCGCTGATCGACGCGGCGACTGACAAGCTGGTGTTGCGACCGCTGGTTGCAACCCACAAGCAGGACATCGTGGACCTGGCGACTGAAATCGGCACCGCCGATTTTGCCCGGCACATGCCTGAGTATTGCGGGGTGATTTCGGTCAACCCCAAGACCAACGCCAAGCGTAATCGCGTTGAGTACGAAGAAAAGCAGTTCGACATGGCGATTCTCGAGCAAGCGCTCGAACGCGCCAGGCTGGTTTCGATCGATCGGGTGATCGACGATCTGAGCCGCAATGTCGACATTGAAGAAGTGAGCCAGGCGCTGGCCGGCCAGGTCATCATCGACATCCGTCACCCGGATGCCCAGGAAGACCAGCCGTTGCAAGTGCCCGGCGTGGAGATACAGACGTTGCCGTTCTACGCATTGAATAGCCGCTTCAAGGCACTGGATGACACGCGCCAGTACCTGCTGTATTGCGACAAAGGCGTCATGAGTCGCCTGCATGCTCACCATTTGCTCAGTGAGGGGCATGCCAATGTGCGCGTTTATCGACCGAGCTAAGTGCCCGGGGCTGTTTGCCTGTGGCTTGCGTCACCGGCCCCCCGACACCAGTCGTCATGCCGTAACGGCTTTTGCCGACTCGAAATAGTAATCGCTGTCCTTAAACAGTCAGCAGACCGAATCCTCTGATCGAGATACACAAGTGATCGAAAATCTACGTAACATCGCCATCATTGCTCACGTTGACCATGGTAAGACCACTCTGGTAGACAAACTCCTGCGTCAATCCGGCACTCTGGAGCGCGGCGAGCTCAACGACGAGCGCGTGATGGACTCCAACGACCAGGAGAAAGAGCGCGGTATTACCATTCTCGCGAAGAACACCGCGATCAACTGGAATGGCTACCACATCAACATCGTGGACACCCCGGGCCACGCCGACTTCGGTGGTGAAGTAGAGCGCGTGATGTCGATGGTCGACTCCGTGCTGCTGCTGGTCGATGCCCAGGACGGCCCTATGCCGCAAACCCGTTTCGTGACCAAGAAGGCGTTCGAAGCCGGCCTGCGTCCGATCGTGGTCATCAACAAGGTTGACCGTCCAGGCGCGCGTCCTGACTGGGTTCTGGACCAGATCTTCGACTTGTTCGACAACCTGGGCGCTACCGAAGAACAGCTCGACTTCCAGGTCGTTTACGCTTCTGCGCTGAACGGTATTGCCGGTCTGGCTCATACCGACATGGCTGAAGACATGACCCCGCTGTACCAGGCGATTGTCGATCACGTCCCTGCTCCGCAGGTTGACCGTGACGGTCCGTTCCAGATGCAGATCTCGGCACTGGACTACAACAGCTTCCTGGGCGTCATCGGTGTTGGCCGTATCGCGCGTGGTCGCGTCAAGCCGAACACGCCGGTGGTTGCCATCGACGTCAACGGCAAGAAGCGTAACGGCCGTATCCTGAAACTGATGGGTCACCACGGTCTGCACCGCATCGACGTTGAAGAAGCAGCTGCCGGCGACATCGTCTGCATCAGCGGCTTCGACCAGCTGTTCATCTCCGACACCCTGTGCGACCCGCTGAACGTTGAAGCGATGAAGCCCCTGACCGTCGACGAGCCGACCGTTTCGATGACCTTCCAGGTTAACGATTCGCCGTTCTGCGGCAAGGAAGGCAAGTTCGTTACCAGCCGTAACATCAAGGAACGTCTGGACAAGGAACTGCTGTACAACGTTGCACTGCGCGTTGAAGAAGGCGACACCGCCGACAAGTTCAAAGTCTCCGGCCGTGGTGAGCTGCACCTCTCGGTACTGATCGAAACCATGCGTCGCGAAGGCTTCGAAATGGGTGTCGGTCGTCCTGAAGTGATCATCCGCATGGTTGATGGCGTCAAGCACGAACCGTACGAAAACGTCACCATCGACCTGCCTGAAGAAGCGCAGGGCGCGATCATGGAGCAAATGGGTAACCGTAAAGGCGACCTGACCAACATGGTTCCGGATGGCAAGGGCCGTGTGCGCCTTGAGTACAACATCCCGGCACGTGGCCTGATCGGTTTCCGTAACGAGTTCCTGACCCTGACTTCCGGCGCAGGCATTCTGACCAGCATCTTCGACCGTTACGACGTGATGAAGTCTGGCGATATGTCCGGCCGTCAGAACGGCGTTCTGGTTTCGGTTGCTACCGGCAAGGCGCTGACCTACTCCCTGGAAACACTGCAAGCCCGTGGCAAGCTGTTCCTGGGTCATGGCGAAGACGTGTACGAAGGTCAGATCGTCGGCATCAACAGCCGCGACAACGACCTGGGTGTAAACCCAACCAAAGGCAAGAAGCTCGACAACATGCGTGCTTCCGGTAAAGACGAAACCATCGCTCTGGTTCCGCCTATCCGTTTCACTCTGGAGCAAGCGCTGGAATTCGTACAAGAAGACGAACTCTGCGAAGTGACGCCAAAGTCGATCCGCCTGCGTAAGAAAATCCTTGGCGAAAGCGAGCGTACTCGTGCTGCCAAGAAGTCGGGCAACTGAGTCATCAGTTAATCGGCTAGACACAAAAAACCCGGTCGCGAGACCGGGTTTTTTTACGCGTGCGTTTTGTGGCCGCTGGCACTGGCCAGCTGGGTGGCAAGCTACTTCGAACGGCCGCCCACAGGCGCCAGCAGCAACTCGATGCGCTGCTTGCGAATCCCGTCGGCAGCCGCTTCGGCCAGCGCTGCGTCGGTGATGATGGTGTCGAATTGATCCAGCCCGGCCACCTTGTACATGCCGAAGGTGCCGTATTTGGAGCTGGTAGCGATCAATACGGTTTGTGAAGCGGACTGCATGGCGGCCTGCTTGACCTCGACCTTCAGTGCCGACGGTGTGGTGGTGCCGCGTTGCAGGTCCCACGAGCTGGTCGACATGAACGCCACGTCGGTTGCCAGTTGGCGCAGGGTGGCCGCAGCCAGGCCGCCTACGCTGGAGCGGTTAGGGTGATCGAGCAGCCCACCGGTGTGAATCACATCCACATGCGCAGCATCGGCCAGCGCGTTGACCACGCCGAAATCATTGGTCACCACGGTCATGCCTGACAACGCGACGATGTGCGGCACGATCTCCAGCGTGCTGGTGCCTGCGTCCAGATAAATCGTCATGTCCGGGTGCAGTAAACCGGCTGCCAGACGCGCCATGCCTTGCTTGTGCGGCAGCTCGACCACCGCTTTCGATTGATGGCTGGGTTCGCTGTGCACCTGGCTGGCGATGCGCACACCACCGGTCACCGAGTAGGCCCGGCCTTCCTGCTCCAGTACGGCGATGTCGCGGCGGATGGTCATGTGCGAGCAGTCGAACATCTCCATCAACTGATGAACGCTGAGCACTTGATGCTTGCGTAACTGACGCAGCATCAGCTCCCGGCGCTGATCGGGAATCATAGGTGTACCGCCGGAAATGGCGATCTCCTCTTCAGTGGACATTCGTGCTCCTTGATGAGCCGCCAAGACAACAAGCGGTTCGCGCATCTTAGCCAATCGCCTCGGCAATGTAAGCGACGACGGGTGTTTTTTGCGTGGTGCGGCTCATCTTGCAGCAGTCAGTGTTCAGCTCATCCAGTTGCCACCATCGACGTTATAGGTCTGCGCCACCACGTATTCGCTGTCGCTGGAGGCCAGGAAAATCGCCATGCCGGTCAGGTCATCCGCCGTGCCCATGCGCCCGTATGGCACCTGCTCGCCCACCAGCTTTTTCTTCTCGCCCAGCGGCCGGTTTTCATAGCGGGCGAACATCGCGTCGACCCCATCCCAATGCTCGCCATCGACCACGCCAGGGGCGATGGCATTCACATGGATGCCGTGCCGGATGAGGTCCAGGCCGGCCGATTGCGTCAGGCTGATCACCGCAGCCTTGGTCGCGCAATACACCGCCACCAGCGCTTCGCCCCGGCGCCCCGCCTGGCTGGCCATGTTGATGATCTTGCCGCCGTGGCCTTGGGCAATCATCTGCTTGGCCGCCGCCTGCAACGTAAACAGCGTGCCCGCGACATTGATCGAAAACAGCCGCTCGTAGCTGTCGCGGGTGATATCGGCAATCGGTGCCAGGTCGAACAACGCGGCGTTGTTGATCAGGATATCCAGCTTGCCGGTCTGCGCGACCACTGCGGCGACGGCCTGATCGATGGACGCTTGATCCGTGACGTCCATTTTTACGGCATAGGCGTTCGGGCCCAGTTCAGTGGCCGTGGCCTGCGCGCGCTGCAGATTGATGTCGGCAATCGCCACGCGGGCCCCTTCGCGAATATAGGCCTTGGCGAAAGACCGCCCGATGCCCCGCGCCGATCCGGTGATCAGCGCACTTTTACCTTCAAGTCGTTTCATAGGATTGTCGTCCGTTCAATACAGTTGAGGGCTGCCGGGTTCACTTCGGATAACCGGCACGTTTCATCTCGCGTTCGGTGACGGCCTGTGCGGCGATGAGCGCCTGTTCAGTGCTGGTCTGCCCGGTCACGGCGGCGGAGAACAGCTTGCCGACCGAGGTGCCGATGGCCTGAAACTCGGGAATGGTCACGTACTGGATGCCGACGTAAGGCACCGGTTTGGCCGAAGGCTGCGCGGGGTCGGCGTGTTGCATCATCTGCAAGGTGACTTTGGCGAACGGCGCGGCCTTGAGGTAAGCCTCGCTGTAGGTAGACGTGCGAGTGCCGGGCGGTACGTGAGTGGTGCCATCAGTCTTGGCGACCAGATCGATATAGTCCTTGGACGTTGCCCAAGTGATGAATGCTTTGGCGGCGTCCTTGTGCTTCGAGGTGGTCGGTATCGCCAGCGACCAGGCATAGAGCCATGACGAGCCCTTGTCGGTCACTTCAACCGGCGCAGGCGCGAAGCCGACGCTGTCGACGACCTTGCTTTGTTCCTTGTCGGTGGTGAAAGAACCGGCCACGCTGGCGTCCACCCACAACGCGCATTTGCCGCTGTTGAACAGCGCGAGGGTTTCGTTGAAACCGTTGCTCGACACACCCGGCGGGCCGTAGTTTTTGAGCGTATTGACGTAGAAATTCGCGGCGTTGGTCCATTCCGGGCTGGTCAGCTCGGGTTTCCACTGCTCATCGAACCAGCGCGCGCCGAACGCGTTGGCCATGGTGCTGAGCAGGGCGATGTTCTCGCCCCAACCGGCCTTGCCGCGCAGGCACATGCCGTAAATGCCTTTGTCGGGCTGATGCAGCTTTGCCGCGAACTGGCCCAATTGTGTCCAGGTCGGGCGCTCCGGCATGCTCAAGCCGGCCTGCTTGAACAGATCGGTGCGGTAGTAAGTGATCGTGCTTTCGCCGTAAAAGGGCAGGGCGTAGAGGGTGTCTTTAACCGACAGGCCCTGACGCACGGAGGGAAAGATGTCTTCCAGGTCGTATTCAGGTGCAAGTCCGGTGATCGGCTCCAGCCATTTTTTCGCGCCCCACAATGGCGTTTCATACGTGCCGATGGTCAACACGTCGAACTGGCCGCCTTGGGTGGCAATGTCGGTGGTCAGGCGCTGGCGCAAAACGTTTTCTTCCAGTACCACCCAGTTGAGCTTGATGTCGGGGTATTGCTGTTCAAAGATTTTCGACAGGCGCTGCATGCGGATCATGTCGCCGTTATTCACCGTGGCGATGGTCACGGTTTCGACGGCCTGAGCGGTCAGGTTGAAAAGGGCGGCGGACACGCCTGCGGACAGGAAAAGCGTTTTCCGAATGTTCATCGTAGTGCTCTCCACTCCGCGCCATGCTGGCGGGAGCTATTGTTTTTGTTGTTGACCATGGCTGAGCGGCCTTGGTGGACGTCCCGATTACAGCAGCCTGTGCAGCGCCGAACAAACGCAGCAGAAACACTGCGCTGATACTTTTTTAACCACGCAGCACCCGGTGGTCTGAAAGCAAAAAAGTATCAGTGTCGATTTGCGCCCGAGCTAGCCCTGGCCGAGCGCAAGGGCGTATGTTGAAGCGTCCATAGCGCATTCATAACGATAAAAGGGGCATCCAGTGCCTGACAGCCGAGCGGCCTTGTTCGAGCAGCGTCCCGCCGAGCTCGAGGTCATCCTCCCACAGCCCGACCACTGCTTTCGCTGGTATGAGCACGACTATCCCTACGCATTGGCGCGCTGGAACCATCATCCGGAATTCGAAATTCATCTGATTCGCCAGGGCAGTGGCAAGCTGGTGGCTGGCGATTACATCGGTGAATTCGCGGCCGGTCATGTGGCGTTGATCGGTCCGGATCTGCCACATGACTGGATCGGCGATCTGGCCCCTGGCGAGCACTTGGCCGGGCGGGATGTGGTGTTGCAGTTCGATGGTGCAGCGCTGCTGGCGTTACGCAATACATTGCCGGAAATGGGCGACTTGCAGCGGCTGTTCGAGCAGGCACGTCGCGGGCTGGAGTTCACGGGCGAGACAGCGGTGCAGGCCGCGCGCCTGCTGGAAGCAATCGGCCCGGCGCAAGGGCTGGAGCGGCTGATTCTGTTCCTGCAACTGGTCAATACGCTGACGAAAGCGCCTGCGCAGGAAGCTCGGCTGCTGGCCAGCGCCTGGTATGCACCGACCCTCGATGCACGCAGCGCTGAGCGGATCAACAAGGCGTTCGATTATCTGCTCACGGAATTGACCAGCGATATTCGCCTGTCGGTGATTGCCCGGCAGCTGGACATGAGCGATCCGGGGTTTTCACGCTTCTTCAAACGCACCACCGGTCATTGCTTTATCGACCTGATGCGCAAGCTGCGGATTCAGCGCGCGTGCCGGTTGCTGCTGCACAGTGAGATGTCAGTGTCGGACATCTGCTTTGAAGTCGGTTACGCCAACCTGTCCAACTTCAATCGGCACTTTCGTGTGGAAATGCAGCAGACGCCCAGTGAGTACCGGCGCGCTGCTGCAACCATCTGAATCAGTGCGGATCGTCCTTGGCCTGTGGCGCACGGGTGACGGCATTCACCAGCTTGCCAATGGTCAGGCCCTGCAAGAGGATCGACAGCAACACCACGATGTAGGTGATGCTCAGCAGCAGATCGCGTTCCGGGCCGGTGGGCAGTGCAAGCGCCAGTGCCACCGAGACGCCGCCGCGCAAGCCGCCCCAGGTCAAAATGCGGATCGTGCCGTGCGGCACCTTGCGCCAGCGACGCAGCAGCAGGATGGCCGGGGCTACGGTGACGAAGCGCGACAGCAGGATCGCCATGGCCAGCAGACTGGCGGCAATCAAGTGCTGCCACGAGAACGGCAGCAGCAATAGCTCCATGCCGATCAGCGCGAACAGCAACGCATTGAGCATGTCATCCAGCAACTCCCAGAAGCCGTCCATGTAGCGACGGGTCATGTCGTTCATGGCCAGATTACGCCCCAGGTTACCGATGATCAGCCCGGCCACGACCATCGCGATAGGGCCGGAAACGTGCAGTTCAGAAGCCATCGCCGAACCGCCGATCACCAGTGCCAGAGTCAGCATGACTTCGATCTGATACTGCTCGATGCTCTTGATCATCAAGTACACGGCGTAGCCGATCAGGCCGCCGAACAGCACGCCGCCGACCGCTTCATGGACAAACAGCAGCGCGGTTTCGCCGACCGTGGGCGTCTCGCCCAGTTGCGCAATGCCCAGCAAAACGGTGAACACCACGACAGCCGTGCCGTCGTTGAACAGCGACTCACCGACGATGGTGGTCTTCAGCGGCTTGGACGCATTGGCGGTCCGCAGCACGCCGAGCACCGCAATCGGGTCGGTGGGCGAGATCAGTGCGCCGAACAGCAGGCAGTAGAGCGGGCTGACGTGCCAGCCGAACAAGGCAAAAATCCAGTAGGCCAGCGCGCCAATGACGGTGGTTGCAATCAGCACACCAAACGTTGCCAGCAGGCCGATGGGCCAGCGGTAGTTCCTCAGGTCGCCAAGGTTGACATGCAACGCGCCTGCGAACAGCAGGAAGGACAGCATCCAGTTCATCAGCAGGTCGCCGAAATCGATCTGGCCGATCAGTTGCTGGACGCGATCTTCCAGGCCGGGATAGCCCAGGAAGCTCAGGCCTTGCAGCAGCAACGAGAACATCAGCGCGGTCACCATCACACCGATGGTGGGAGGCAGACCGATAAAACGATAATTCACGTAGGTCAGCAGTGCAGTGAGGCAGATAAAACCAGCAGCGAGTTCAAGCATCGGTCATTCCAAATCCGTAATTGCAGTTTCTCGATCACCGTAACCGAGCCTGTGTTTGATGGACCGCAGGGGCATGCAGACACATGGCGATACGACACAGCAGGGTCTGCGTTGACCACGCAGAGCCGGTGATGTTGCAAATAAGGCGGGAATAAGCCGTGAGGCGGGTTTCAGAGGGTGTTTTCAGCGGGCGAGAACGCAAAAAATCAGCCCGGAGGATGGTCCGGGCTGATGGGGGATTTAACACTGGGTGGCCTCCCTGGCAGGTTCAGAATCATTGGCTGTTTCTGCACCCGCCGAGGACCTGATACTGCACGGTGTTCAGCTTGCCTTTAGAGTCCTCGTAGGTCATCAGCTTGGGCATCACCGCACACGACTGCAGGTCCGGGGACTTGCGAATGACTTTGGCGACGTCGAGCTTCATTCCGTATTTGTACTCCTTGATCTCAGGCATCGGCTTGTTATGGATGGCGGCGTATTTCTGCACGCTTGCCTGGTGATCCTTGATGACCGTTGTCGCCTTGACTTCATCAGTCGTGTAAGCGAAAGCACTCAAGGGCGAAAGGATAACCAGGGCAAGCAACATCGATTTGGCAGTGCGCATTTCTTTTGTCTCCGTTTGAAGGTGACTTGAATCTACCAAGTGCGCGCTAACCAGAAAGTGACTGAAACATTACAAATCAGCAATCTTCAAGATGTCAGCTTTCTAACAGTATTGTCATTGTCTGCTCACCTTCCTGTTAGTTGCCCGGGCGTAAGCTTGTTTCATCCCTGACGAGCAACGAGCTTTTCAGGCACTCCTTTTCAACCAAGAGGTAATGATGATGAAACTGATCAAGTCGATGGTCTTCGCCGTAGCTGCCTTGTCCGCCACTGCAGCCTTCGCCGACGACGGTAACGAGTACGCAAGCACCGCCGCTGACAAGATGCGCCTGGCACAAGAGCTGCGCTTCAAGGAGCAGAACAGCCAGACGGCCGAGCGGTACGTCAACTCAGCCGACAAGAAGGCCGAGCAGACAACCAAGTCTGAAGGCTGATGCCTTTGATGCGCCACTCGCGGCACCCCATTCGCCCTTTGGCAGCTCCCAGCTCCTTTGGTCGGGGCGAATCTTTAAGCGTCCTTCGGGACGCTTTTTTTATTCCCTGAAAAAAGTCATTGTGGATGCTTTGCGTGCAATCTTGAAGGTCGGGTTGCGTCAGTCAATGCTTGTTTCTTTTTATTTGGGCCGTTGCCCCTCAAGCTCCCTGGAACTGCAACGTCGTTTTGGTCACTCAGTGAGCGCCCAAGAGTGGCGTTGATGCGCTGTCGATGCTCATTTGAAAATCAGTAACGGCGCTCAGTTGGAAGAGAAGGCTTAATGACGGTTACCAGAGCGGTCTTCACCGAAGGCTCGATGTTGCGGCACGTTATGTTTATGACGAGCACCAGTGCGACCAGCCTGTTGTCGATCTTTCTGATCGAAGTGCTGACGGTGGTCTACATCGCGATGCTGCGTGACGACAGTTTGCTGGCTGCCTTCGCGGTGGCCAAAACCCTGATGTTTTTCCTCATCGCGATGATCCTTGGTATCGCTGTGGCTGTCTCGACGGCCGTGTCGAGAGGCCTGGGCAGCGGCATGCCGGACAAGGCCAGACGCCTCGCCAGCAGTGGTTTGCTGCTTGGCGTCATGGCCACACTGGGCGCTGCTGCGCTTGAGCTGATAGTGCTCGAACCAGCCGTTCGAATGCTGGGCGGCGAGGGCAGCATTTTTGCGACGGCACGTGACTATCTGTGGATAAGCCTGCCTGCCTCGGTACTGGTAGCTGTAGAACAACTGTGTGTGCAGATTCTGCGCAGCGCAGGCTTCGGCAAACAGGCGATGTGGACCCTGCTGATTGCGACTGCCGCTGTAGCCATCGCTGATCCATTACTTATTATTGTGTTTGATCTGGGCCTGACTGGCGCCGGGATTGCCTATCTGATGTCGAGTATCGTATCGGCATTTCTGGGGTTTTATTACGTCCATCGAGTGGCCCGTCTGACCTGTCGAGTCAGCCTGACGTACCTGTCAGGGGACATCATTGACATCGGCCGAACAGCCATACCTGCGGTCGTCGGAAATTTGGCGACGCCAGTGGGCATGGCCTATGTAATGGCCGCAATGGCGCCGTTCGGGTCCCAGGCGCTGGCGGCTATCGGAGTGATCGATCGGGTCATTCAAGTCGCGTTTTGCGTGGTGTTCGCCCTGCCTGGTGCGCTGATCCCGATACTGGGGCAAAACCTCGGCGCCATGAATACCGCCCGTGTTTCGCAAGCCGTAAAAACGACCTACGTGCTGTTGATCTGCTACGGAGCAGCCACGTCGCTGCTGCTGATTCTGTTGGCTGAGCCTTTGGCCAGACTTTTCCATGTTTCCGGCGAAGGACTTGCAGTTTTCTCCGCGTTCTGCCGGTGGGGCGGCCTTTTCTGGACCTTGATCGGGCTCCAATTCATTGCCACATCCATCTTCATCAGCGTCGGTCGACCGGTTTATGTCACGCTGTTCGGCTGGCTGCGTGCCAGCTTGGGCACGGTGCCGTTCGTGTGGTACGGCGCGCAAGCCTTCGGCAGTGTCGGGGTAATGCTCGGACAATTGTTGGGCAATACCATAGTGGCGTTTTGTGCCTGCTGGCTGGCGTATCGGGTCATGAAAAAAGTGTTGAGCAGTGAGGTTATTGGAATAAGGAACTGATCTCACCATTGGTGCAACTCATAGCCCGCGTTCCGCCCGTCAGTCACGGCTGAGGGGGGGTAATTCGTACAGATAATCAAAAAAATGGACTATAGAGGACACGCATGACTGCCTACGATGTAGAAAAAGAATGGAGCAGAATTTCCAACACAGCCGCTAAAACCCACCAGAACAACGATTTTGAAGGATTCACCTACCAGGATTTCAGAACACATGTCCCGATCATGGACAAGGAAGGCTTCGCAGCGCAGACCGAACGCTGTCTGGAGCGCAACGAGCGAAACTGCCTGATCGGTTTTACCAGTGGCACCAGCGGCAATCTCAAGCGCTGTTATTACTACTACGACTGCGAAGTCGATGAAGACAGCTCACGCTCCAACGTCTTTCGCAGCAACGGCTTCATTCAACCCGGTGATCGCTGTGCCAATCTGTTCACCATCAACCTGTTTTCTGCGCTGAATAACATAACCACCATGATGGCCGGTAATTGCGGTGCTCATGTCGTGTCGGTGGGGGACATCACACTGCTGACCAACCCCCGGTGTCAGGATAGTTGT
>NZ_LGLN01000033.1:638528-782307 GCF_001293775.1 Pseudomonas syringae pv. cilantro | reverse complement strand
GTCAGGTAACCGGCCTCCAGTGCCAGGCTGATGTGCAGTTGGATTTGCAGCGGTGTGCGCAACTTGGTGGCGAGCAGGTCGATGGCGTCTTCGGTCAGAATCGATTCAGCGTCAACCCTGCCCTCCGTGCAGTCTCCAGCAGCCAGTGGATGTACTCACGCTGACTGCCAGCGATGCCGTCGAGTGAGAAGATGTCGGTGCGGTAGCCAATTTCCTCCATCGTCGGCCGGCGCAGATCGTTGCGCAGTTTGGGATGCCCGGCCAGCACCACTGACAACCGACCGTCACCGTCCTCGACCAGCTCCATCAAGCGCTTAAGCCCGGTCAGCGTATGGCCGTTGAGGTCATGGGCCTCATCCACGAACAGTGCCACTGGGCGTTTGTTCTTTTTCACCAGCTCGCGCAAATCGCGCTCACGCTTTTCCCCTTGGGTCGGGATGCGAACTTGCTTTTCAGTGGACAAGTCGTAGTAGAGCGCGGCGATGAAGGTGGCCAGTTTGATGCTGTGCTTTTCAATGGCGAGGGACTTGGACACGGTGATTTTCTTCTCTGCCTCCATCACCTGCTGAAGCCGTCGCAGCATCACGGTTTTGCCACTGCCGATGACGCCACAGAGTGCAATCAAGCGGCCTTCGAAGATCGCGCCCTTGATGTCTTTGATCAGTTGCTGATGATGGGCAGTCTCAAAATAACCGGCTTGGTTTAGCGGCAGAGTCAGTCCGTAGTGCTGCATCACTTCAACCCGCATAGTCCTCTCCTGTTTTCTTGTGACGGAAGTAGCCCCTGACGCGATCTAGGACAACCCGTCGAATCAAGGTCTCGCTCACCACCTGCTGGATAAACGCTTGATCCTCTTCCGAAATCTTGGCCAATGGCAGCGCCAGTTCGTTGGAGACGGCCAGCTTGGCGGCGATAACATTGGGAAAGTGGTACTCATGCGCTTCAGCATCGAAAGGCAGACGTGGCAACTCCACGGGAACGGCGGACGGTGTCAGCCTCACGTCGTTCCCGGCCAGCGCGGCGATGGGCAGGCCTAACTGATCGGCCAGTGAACGGATGCGTTCGGATCGTTCATCGGCCTTGCCACGCCTGAACGTTCTGTATCGATGCAACGGAATGGGGCCGGACACCGGGTAGAAAGGGCCGAAGCGCTCGCCATTGAACTCGGCATACAGCTCGTTATCAAACAGTCCCCAGAGCAACACCACGGATTCTCCCGCCATGTCAGGCTCGACCTCAAAGGTTGTGCCCTCGATGGTGACGCGCGCATCGACGCCAACTTTGCGGCGCTCGGGCTCACGGGCAAAGCGACAGAACTGCTCCCAAGTACACATCTCGCGCAGTCCCTCGGCGGGCAGATTGGCCAGCCAGTCCTCGATCCGCGAATGCGGCTCACTGCGATGGCCTTGCACGTTGTAGGTGCGCACCAGGTAACGCATCAGCCATTCGTTGGCCTGCACCTCGGTTTCCGGCTTGTGGAAGTGATACAGCGTCTCGTGGGCTTCCTTCACAGTACGAAAGGGCCGCTCAACCTTGCCCTTTGAGCGAGCCGTGGTGCGGGTGCCATCCTTGCCGGCCGGGATGTGCGTTTGCCACTCGATGCCGAGCGCCTGCATGACGTTCTGGAAAACGCGACGTTTGGCCACGGGGCCGTTGTCCAGGTAGATCATCTTGGGACGGCCTTGGAACGGAAAGGTCGGGTCAGCCTTCGGTACCATGGCGTTGAACAGAAAGCGCAGCGCCGTTTCCGCGTCTTCACCGTAAACGCAGTGGTATTCCTGGTAAGCCACACCGCTGCGGTCATCTACCACGCTGAACAGCATCAGCGTCGGTTCACCCTTGCTCAGGTCAATCCATTCAGGCTTGTCGATGTGCTTGAGCTCGGAAGGCGACAGGTCGAATTGCCAGCAGTCATTGCTGTGCTCAGCCTGAAACCGAACGGCAGGCGGTTGCCGCAATAATCGCGACTGATCCAGTCGCCACAGAGACAAGTAGCGGTTGATCGTAGGGCGACTCAGCACCCCCTTCGGGGCTTTGACCAGCCCCTGGGCGGTTTCCACTCCGTAGTCTTCCAGCAGCTCAATGGCGCGACCGGTGGAAAGATGCCGACCTTGCTTATTCGTCGTGCGCAGCTTCAACGCCGCAATCAGCTCGCAGTAGCGTTCCAGCTCGGCTTGCTGCAATACGCGCGGCTTACCGTGATCGGCACGGTGGGCCGCATGGGGTTTATGGATAAGGTTCAACGCCCGGTACACGGTGCTGGGAGACACTCCGTATAACTCTGCTATCGTGGCCACCTGGGCAGCTCGCTCCGGGCTTTTCTTCGGCAAACGGTCAAGCCGCTGCCGCAACTGCGTCAGCGAATCGTCAGGGATGGCGCTATGCCGCCCGCTGCGCACTGCGCTCGGCCTCGGTCAGATAGTTGTAGA
The DNA here is from genome assembly GCF_001293775.1 of Pseudomonas syringae pv. cilantro. Lineage (GTDB taxonomy): Bacteria > Pseudomonadota > Gammaproteobacteria > Pseudomonadales > Pseudomonadaceae > Aquipseudomonas > Aquipseudomonas syringae_P. The sequence goes on along the minus strand of NZ_LGLN01000033.1, from coordinate 779,878 downwards.
GGGTCGAACGACCGATGCCCATCAGGCGGCAAATATCTGCCACGGTGTGTTTTCGCTCGTGGTAGAGGCTCAATGCCAGCTCTTGCTTGGCGGGGTCGAGCCGTTTCTTACGGCCGCCCTTGCGCCCGCGTGCTCGTGCTGCTGACAATCCCGCTTGTGTGCGCTCACGAATCAAGTTGCGTTCGAACTCGGCCAGGGCACCGAACAGGTGAAATATCAAACGTCCACCACTCGAAGCGGTGTCGATGCTTTCTTGCAAGCTGCGCAAACCGACGCTAGCGGCGTCTAGCTGCTCGACCAACCGGATCAAATCCTTCAGCGAGCGACCAAGACGATCCAAGCGCCAAATCACTACAGTATCGCCTCGGCGTAGCGTGGTCAGCAAGGCAGTCAAACCTACTCGCTCGGCTTTGGCACCGCTAGCCGTGTCTTCGAACACGCGCTCACAGCCTGCTTTCTCCAACGCATCGCGCTGCAGATCGAGTAGTTGGTCGTCGGTTGAGACGCGGGCATATCCAATCAGCATGGTTTCGTCCAGATACTCAATGAAAATTCAGTGTAGCCGGATATTGAAAATTGGAAGCTGTTACTGGATGCAGATAATGCAGCGTCCCGAGCGGACGATCTCATCTCGACCTGATGTCCAACAAACCTACGTTTGATAGACATTTTGACTCGAGCAAGATGTGGTTCGCATATCCGGCGGATCAAATCCGCAGATGTTCTAACCCGGAGCGAGCTGCACTTGACCCTGGTGATGAAACCGAAACGGCGTTGCTTGCCACACAGCAGGTTCATCTATCCAGGAGGTCGACTCAATGCATCGTCCTATCACCGCAGGCCATACCACCTCACGTCTCATCCTAGATCAGTCAAAACAAATATCACGTACCCCATCGGAAAGTAGCGCGCAATCAGCACTTTCTCAGCAAGCAAGCATGAGCAGCCCAGTTTTGGAGCGGTCGAAAAGTGCGCCAGCTTTATTGACTGCGGCACAGCGCACGATGCTTGCACAAGTGGGAGCCTGTAACGCTCATCTGACCTCAGATGAAAATATGGCCATCAACGAACTGAGATCACACAAGCCCCTTTTACCTAAGGATACGTGGTTTTTCACTGATCCTAACAAGGACCCAGATGATGTCGTGACCTACACCTTGGGCAAGCAATTGCAGGCTGAGGGCTTTGTGCACATCACGGACGTAGTGGCAACACTGGGTGATGCTGAAGTTCGCTCTCAACGTGCCGAGATGGCCAAAGGCGTGTTCAACAAGCTTGAGTTGCATGACGTGCATGTGTCGCGTGGTCGGGATTACGCAATGAATTCGCTTCAGTCGAAGGAACATGCCAAATTTTTACTGGAAGGTCATGCTTTAAGGGCTGGACTTGGTGAAATACACCGCGACAGCTTGCAGGACATGAGTAGGCGCCTGGCCCGTGCGCCACATGGAGTCGGTATTGTCGTAATTGCAGGCATGAGTGATATCAATGCGCTCATCACTACCTGCCCAGATATGGTGCGCGAACGGGTTGATGACATCACCATCATGGGCGGCGTCGAGCCTTTAAAGGACGCAGATGGTTTTGTACAGCCTGATGCACGCGCTTACAACAATGCGACCGACATGGACGCTGCGCGCAGTCTTTATCGGAAAGCGCAGGAGCTTGGCATTCCACTTCGTATAGTGACAAAGGAGGCGGCCTATAAAACGGCGGTTTCGCCTTCATTTTACGAAGGGATAGCGGGGAGCGGACATCCAGTAGGCCACTACCTGAGAGACGTTCAGAAGAGTGCGTTGAAAGGCCTCTGGGAAGGTATTCAAGCTGGATTGCTTCCCGGGTTGGATGACTCATGGTTCTTTCGGACGTTCATGCCGAATGCACAGATTGAAGCAGCACAACTGGATAAAAATAAAGAGAGTTCGTTTGAAGATATCTGGCCTAAGGTGACGAAGCTAAACCTGTATGATCCTCTGACATTACTGGCCTCAGTGCCAGGGGCGGCAAAACTGCTATTTAAACCAAAAGCTATACACACAGAAGGATTTGGTGTTGTAGAGCAAGTAGGTCCAGATGATGTGATGCATCCAGAGAAAGCAAAGTTATTGATGTCCGCTTTAGCCAAATCTGCGCTTGTCCAGTCGACGGTAGCCCCAGATTGACCCGTAGCCTACAAATGTGGGGCCATCCGCGATGGCGAGGGTAGCACGGTGAAAAACCATGCTACCCGCCTGACTGCTGCTCGTGAAGTCCAGTAGATCGCGTCGTCTATGATTCAGGGTGCGGGCTGCCGCGACGTGTCGGGCACAGCCAGGTCTTGATACGGAATACGTTCGGCCAATGGAGCCTCACCATATCCAAGCTTCCGAACCAGGGCGGGAATTGCCTCAAAGCTGGCATTCATGCCGTTGACAATCGCAGATCCCACATGGCGCAGGAACTCGCTCCGGGGAGCCAGCATTTGATGTAGCTCCTCTGCGGAAATGTCACGGTCTCCAGCTTCCATGTGCTGGCTGGCCCGCGCAAGGATGGTTTGTGCCACGCGTGCATGCTTGGCATTGTCGGAATCAAATAGCCCGGGAACGTTGACACGCCCGCCAAGCGCCAACGCGTTCAGAGCGATGGCTTCGATTGGATTGAAGACGGCGCTCCGGAAAATACGCAGTACCTGTTCCGACAGCAGCCCGGTTGCCTTGTTGCTGGCAATCAGTGGAATCATCCCGACAATCGATGCCAGCCCCATGGACTTGACAGCGGTGCTTTCGCCCGGAGCGATATCCAGCGCATGGCGCGTCATCCGCTCAATCGTCTTTTTGGTGTCCACCCCCTCGCCTGGATGAGCCATCACGCCGTCCTTCATGCTCTGGAATAAGCCAGCACGCATCAGCTCTTCACTTTCCTTGACCTCGGGTGGAATACCGGAGGCGGCGCCAAAGATGGCCGCTTCAGTTGTCACTGAGTTTGCCGCAAGATCGCCGACTCTGGATTTGAAACCTGCATACTGCAAAACATTATTGGGGAATGACACCACCGAGGAAATGGCACCGGCCTTCAACGCCTTGGGAAGTAGATCGCTCATGGACCACTCCTCACCTTTCATGCCCTTGATGATGGCAAGTACGCACATGGTGTCCATGGACTCGATAATCAAAGGAGGCACTGAATCGATTCCAGCCAATTGCAGGGCATATTGGCTCGGTGAGAAATTTTTGCCGAAGATGGCATTTTTCAACAGCTCAGAAGCGCCAAGCTCCCATGCCGAGCCGAGTATGCTGCTGACCCCGATGCTGCCGGCTAGACCGCCGAGCTGGAATTCCTTCTTGGTGGCTACATGCAACAATTCCTGTGCGCCCAGGCGAACCTGAAGATCGTCATCCCCCTTGAGTTTCTGGTTGATGAACTCGGAGAGGACATCGTCATTGGACGTGATCTTGGGAGCACATGAGGCGAGAAACGCTTTCGCGCTATTCTGACCGATTGATGCGTTTGGACCAAATGCCGCAGCCCCCCGCTCGATGGCCTTGAGCAATAAGGGGATATGGATGTCTGCGTTGACATCCTCATCTACACGCTCCGACGAGTTGGCACCGGACATCAGTTGCGCCTTCTCCACCGTGAAGGCGCCTTTGAATTCCTCAAGTGCTTTCTCAATATCCCGACGTGGCCGCATTTCCAGCTGGACCCCGGCAATGCTCGCGGCCTGTGGTGGAAATGCCTGGTCGGCCTGCGCAAACGATAGCAGGGCCTGCACTACCGGGTTATCGGAAACAAGGTTACCAGAGTCCCTGCGGACCGACCCGATATGCACGGGCTTTGGCTGTGATGGCGGACGAGAATGGTCTGGCGAGCTCAGTAACGGAGTTTCCAGGCTACTGCTGTCTACTGCATCTTGTGAGAGAACGCGACTCATACCTAGATGGGTCCGTTCACTCAAGACAGAAGATGCTGAACCATGTGCGGGCGGGGGGCTGGGTACGTCGAAGGATATGGCTTTCGAAGAGCCATGCAAATGTGCGCTGACGATGTCGTACTCCGATTGATCATTTAATTGGGCCTGAACCGTCAGCTCGTTATTAATCAAGTGGTCGGTTCTCACGGTATCGGTGTCAGCTGGCAGACAGATTGACGCTTTATAGGTTACTTGCGTGTGGTTACTGGATTGAAATTGAAATGTGCCATCCTGCAGAGCGTTGCGTACAAGTGATGCAAGGCGTTGGTGTTCGGCATTAGCTGAAAGGCGTTCTAGAGCCTGGTGAGCGCTTTGGCTCAATTGAGAAGGTGAAATCCTTTTAGGATGGGATTGCTGGGCCTGAGGGCCCACGGCGTCTAATGGCTGACCGCCACTGATTGGGGGAGTTGTAATGTTGTGTTGAATAGATCGTAGAGGATTCATAGCTCTATTAGCTGTCCCGGATGAATTAATCGGATCCAATGTGTGGTCGCAAGGGCTCTTGGGTTCCAAAAACAGACTCAAAACCGGCGAATGCGTCGAGTGGGAAGCACACCACTGACATGGACACACTGCGCGACGAAATGCTCGCGGCGGATTTGCCGATCTGCCCCGCTCATTTTCACTCGCAGCTAATGTGAGTTGCCAGCGATGTAATGCAAGCAGACGCAGTTGAATGCAAGCTCGCTCGCAACTAATGTGAGCCAGAGGGCTGCGTCAGTCGCAGTTAATCTGAGCCGAAAAGTGTGTTGATTGCGAGCACGGTCGTTTTCGATTGCAAGCCACTACATCTAATAACGCTACGCGAGCAACATCGGCAACATCTCGTGTGTCTATCAGATTTACACACCCATTGCCTGCTGCGCCGGCCCAAGTGCCCGCAGCAACAGACTTGCCTGCACGCTTGAGTACGTCCATGAATGTGGTCGGCCTCAGTACGGTGGACGCTATGGGTTGTTGACCTAAATGGGCCTCTATCAGTGAATGCCATGCAAACGGATTAATAGGGGTCGCAGGCCCCATCACTGAAAGTTTCACGATGTGACGCACACCCGTTTCTACGGCTGCGTCAATGAGCGCAATCTCGTTGGCGACTTGCTGGGGGGAGGTGCCGTGCGCAATGAACAGCTTGTCGACACCTGCGAGCGCTTTTTCAAGCGTTGCGGGCTGATCAAAATCAACAGCTATGGAAGCGACACCTTCTGGAAAATATGCGGGTGATTTCTGGCGTGTGAGCGCGATGACCGATACCGGGTCTGCCGCTAAGTTATTGACTAGCCGCAGGCCAACGCGGCCCGTAGCACCAGCGATAGCGATGCTCAGTGGTTGTGAGCGCGTATTGGGTTGGTCGAGCATCGTGAAGTTCGCCTGTATCATGGAACGATCGGTCCATGTATCTTGGTCCGATCGTTCCAGCTTGTCAATGGAGGTTTTTATGAGTGGTAAGCCGCAGTACGACGAGAGTGCTGTGCTGAATGCCGCGATAGGTGTTTTCTGGCGTCACGGGTATGCAAATGCTTCAATCAGCAACCTGACGGAGGCGACGGGTTTGTCTCGATCCAGCCTTTATCAGCGATTTGGTGATAAAGACGGGCTTTTCATTGAGTCTCTTGAGCTCTATAAGGACCGCGTATTAACGCGAATGAAATCGATCCCGGCTCAGACTTCTGTAGCGCGCGTGGAAGCGCTGTTACGTGAGTTTCTTCCGAATGAAGGTGGAGTGAAGAGTCCCTCAGGGTGCTTGATATCTCGCAGTAATGCGGAACAAGAAGACCTCACTGTCGCAGGGCGAGTTATCGCCAGCGCCGCCGCGTGCCAACAGCGACAGATTATTCTTGAGATTCTCACTGAAGGGCAGTCGAGCGGAGAGATTGAGCCACACGTCGATATTGATGTGTTGGCCTGGTATTACTTTGGTGTATTGCAAGCTATTGTGAGCCTCCCCTCGATCGGCGCCACTCGCCATACGCTTGAGCATTTCGTTGATATGGCAATGTCGGCATGGCCTGAAAAAAATACAAGTGTCTAGGGTCTGTTCCCGACCCTTCGGGTTGCGTGCCAAATCTCGCCATGCGTCGTTGCAGGACNTGGCCTGGCCTGGCCTGGCGAGATTTGGCCCAGCAACGCGGCTCGCGATGAAACGGGAACAGACCCTAGACAAATACCGGGGAGTTCATCAAGCCCTACGCCAGTCGCCTCATGGACAAATCCATCTGCCCCATCAGATCTCTCTGCTCTTTCAGGGAGAGCACCAGCCGCGCAATGGATCGGCTGGTGGATAGCTCAGACAGAGGCATACCCGCCACATACAGCTGGATATCGCCAGATACGGGGGCGAAAAGCTTCACGGAGAAGCTTTCATTGGCTGCCATGACGCATTCGCACCTGGAGGGCAAAAAAGCTGTCTCGAGAACTCGCTGAAGATCAGGCTTTGAATACATGGTGCGTCCTCTGCTGGCGAATTGTCTGACCCAGTGTAGACAAGTTTCACGCACATTTGTTGCAGATCTGCGCCAGGTGCGGCGTGGTGTTTGTCCGTTCCGGCCGCTGCGTTCAAGACCTGCGCACGATTTGAGTACCTGTCGCCGTCCACCGCTGGTTAAAAGGTTCTGAGCGTTGGCAACGGCAGTCTCAGCGCCGGGTAATGATGGGGCATTTCACACCGTCAACTACCGAAAAAAGATCTTTCCTGCTCTCATATTTTTCACATCATCAAATTATCGTGTAGCCGTGTTTCGATTTCTTCGTTGAAGGTTGCTTTCATCCGATGGCGAGCGGTCTGATTGCCCTTTCGGGTAGCCAGACACGGTCAGGTGCAGGAAATGAATGTGTTAGAAAGCACCGACAAAACAGGTATTTTCGGGCTGTACCTTTCCAAGCAAGTTTCTATCGCAGACGTTATTGACACTCATCACAACGCTTGTGCTTATTCTGGCAAGGACAGACCTCGAAATGCGGTCGCTGCTGGAGAGCACGCACATCCGTATCGTGGGTAGCGGAGGGAGCAACGAACTTCTGATAATAGGCGTATCGGCCGGGATGAGTGACCACTCGCCGACACCGATGCCGACACCGGCGCCAATGGCATTGAACACAGCAAAATTGGACTCGGAGGAGAATCGTATCTCAGACGCCATTTGAGCAACTTCCAAGGACTTAACGGAGACTGCTCGGCATACGCACCCTTCCGGAAAATGCACCAAAGGTATCGGATAACCTGCCATGACCAACTCGGCATCGCCAATCCAGTGAAGCGTTTCATGCCTTATGTGTTCAGACTGCTCGATAACCTGATACTCAGGCACAGCGACAACAGCCAGGTCCAGTCGACCGTGCCTTACGTCTTCTATCAATAACGATGACGTCTTGCAGACCAGTTTTATTTTAAGCGCAGGGTCTGATCGTGCCAGGGTTTTTACAATGCCATGCAAGAAAAACAGTGCGTAATCATCCGGCATGCCCAAGCGCAATTCGCTGTCAGGGTTCTTGTTCTTCAACCGGAACAGATTGTCATGCATCGCGAGAATCTTTTCGGCGGCGGTTAGCACTTCTTCACCTATCAGCGTCAGTCGAAAACCCTCGTCGCCTCTGACGAACAATTTCAGCTCCAGAAGCGCTTCCAGCTTTTTTATCTGCATGCTGATGGCAGGTGGAGTTTTGCACAGAATGACAGCAGACCGCGTGATACTTCGAGTTTCGCTCACCGATTTGAACGTGCGCCAAAGGTTTGTATCAATATCAAAAATTCGAGACATCCGCTTTCCCTGGTTACCCGGTGCAAAGCGGGTGGCCGACTTTGGCAACCGGGTGGTTTCCTGCTCCGGGATTTTTCGACTGCATCCCGACTTTCCATGTCGCCCCTTATAGTTAGGCCATTCAGTGGCTATTCGCAAATCATTCCTGACAAGCAGGGGGCATAGCAGCAAAAAAAGCAGGCTGAATCGATTTTCTCGCATTCAGATCGTTTTCGGAAAGGCCATTTACGGATGAAAATCTCGATACGCCAAGGCTCCCATCCGCTCCCGGAACGCCGTAGTTCGTTCAGGAAGCCTCTTCCCTCAACGCCACACCCAGTGCCTGAAGCAACGGAGTATTTTCACACGCGATATACGTGACCTCTGCATCCTCTGAAGTATTGAAGTGCTTGTGCCAGCGCCAGACAGGAATATAAATGGCATCCCCAGCGGTCCAGGCGACTTGTGCGTCTCCTACCATCGAAAAACCTGTGCCTGAAATGATGTAGATCATGGTTTCATAGTTGTGCCGATGCAGTCCGGAACCCTGTAACGGTTGAAGCGCTCCGAACGTCATGCTTATCGATCTGGACGGCAAGTCGACGACATGCACTTCGTGCTTTCTTGATTCGCTGAAACCGTCCAGCGTGGGTTTCCTGACCCCCTCATGCAACAGTGAGCCCATGATGTCTTCAACCGCGAGGCTGGCAGGAACATGTACAAAATCACGCGATGAAAAAGTGTGGTTATTCATGGTCACCTCAAAGTTTATCCAGGAATTCAAGTCGCGCCTTGATCATCATGAAGGCGGCGTGCCGGACGATTTCAAAGCGAGACGGTTTTTCTATCACCAGACGCGAAAGAATCGCCAACAGGGTGTCCGCGTGACCGTCGTCACATTCAATATGCACGGTGAAGAACCTCAGCTTTTCTGCAGCGACGCCTTGACCTGCGAAACCGCTGACAATGTCACTGTACAGATGAGGAACAATGGCCTCAGCCCCCAGGCAAAGCGCCGAGAGACCATAAACGCCATTGGGTTGCTTGCAAAAGTTCATCATGGTGTCGATGAGGTGTTGCGTGGAAGGGAGTGTGGTCTGTGTTTCAAGGGTCAGGCCGAAGGAACGCAACATGTCCCGATACATAGCCGAGTGCGTCGGCTCGACGACCTCACCAAACCCCAGCTCTTCGAACAAATTTTCGAACACCGCCAGAATATCGTCGTCCCCCTCAAGATGAGTCATCAATTGGCAGATATACCGGGTGAAATGACGACTGTATTTTCCCTGCTGCACGAGAAAGTCTTTCAATCGCTCTATTGGCATGGTCCCCGCACGGCACTGAACCAAAAAGGAATGGTCGGACACCTGCTGGATCATGTCATCTCTTAGTTGTGCGAGTTCTTCCAGTATGAAGTCATTACCCGACGAGCAGGCAGATAAGGCACGGGTGTTTTCAGCAACAAAATCCATCAGGCAATCCCTCGCGATGATTCATTGTCCAAGGTAGAAAGATAGGCGAATTTCAATATATCCAGCCCACGCTCAAGTGTGGGTAGATCAATGGTCAGTGGTGGCATCAGTTTGAGGACTTCGCTGAACGGGCCACAGGTTTCCACAAGCAGACCTTGCGACAGGCACTCGGCCGACAGCATGCTTGCGCGCCGTGAATCGCCGAATTTCAACCCCATGAACAGGCCACGCCCCACAATGCTGACCGCTTCGCGTGGCGTGTGGGCAATCAGCTTTTCCAATGCAGCGCGGAGAAGGCCGGCCCGATCAGATATCGAACGCTCGAACGCGTTATCTTGCCAGTAGCTCAAGGCAGCCGTGGCGGTCACAAATGCGGTATTGTTCCCACGGAAAGTGCCATTGTGCTCACCGGGTGCCCACTGGTCGTACTCCGGTTTTATCAGTACCAGTGACATCGGCAAGCCATAACCGCTGATGGACTTTGACAAGCAAATGATATCCGGGGAGATATCAGCGGATTCAAAACTGAAAAATGTTCCCGTACGACCGCAACCCGCCTGAATATCATCAATGATCAGCAGCGCACCTGAAGCTTTGCACAACCGCTGGATGGCTTGTAACCAGTGCGGCCGAGCACAATTCAAGCCGCCCTCGCCCTGCACAACCTCCAGAATAACGGCTGCTGGTGGTTCAAAACCCGCTCCGGCGGTGGCAAAGATCATTTCAATAATCTCTGCACTGTCGATATCAGGTCCCAGAAATCCGTCGTAGGGGAGCCGGATGACGTTTGACAGTTCGACGCCAGCAGCGGCTCTTTTGTCAACGTTGGCGGTCACTGCCAGCGACCCCAGCGTCACCCCGTGAAAGGCATGGGTAAAAGCAGCTACCGCGGTGCGTCCGGTAATTTTTCTAGCCAGCTTCAAGGCAGCTTCCACTGCATTGGTCCCGGTCGGACCGGAGAACTGCAGTTTGTAATCCATGCCACGCGGCTTGAGGATGATCCGGTCGAACTGTTCGATAAACCGTGATTTTGCAGCGCTGTGAAAATCGAGCGTCGTAGTGATACCGTCCTGGCGAACGTAGTCCAGCAACTCTTTTTTTAAACGAGGGTTATTGTGGCCATAATTCAACGAGCCGGCGCCTGCAAAAAAATCAACGAACAAACGTCCGTCGACATCTTTGATCGTTGCCCCTTCCGCCGTTGAAAACACCACGTTGCAGTCACGGCAATAAGAACGGACGTTGGACTCACGTTCATAAATAGAGAGTGAAGGATTCATGCGTGCAGTCCCTGCGCTGGAGAATCAAACTGCGCTCGCGCCATGATGTAATGACCGATGCTTTTTTCGGGGCCGTAAAACAGGGATAACATGTCCTTGATATCCAAATGCAGAAGTGTGCACACGGATGTTTCATGCAGCTCATCGCTAAAGTGAATATTCAGGTCCTTGAAGCCCAAATGCGTCAGGGCTTTTATCGGTGTGTTTTGCGTATCAAGAAAACAATTGGCAAGGACGTTATAGTTTTTTTCTTTCAGGCAATACTGCAATGCAGCTTTTACCAAGGCGGCAAAAATACCATAAGGGTAAGCCGCAAATACCTGATCACGGTATCTGGCCGGGACCATGAGCCGTGCGCATTCGATCAACGTGCCTTGAGCGTTTTCTCGAAGTGTAGAAATATCGGCAAATTTATCGATAGGCAGTCCCTGGTCTCCGTCGATAATCATGCGCATCACTCCAATCGGTGCCCCACTGTCGTCAGTGGCCAGTAGATATACCGAGTTGGCGTGGTAGCGATCATTGCGAGGATCCGTGTTATCACCGTCCAGCCAGCCCAGCTCCTCACTGTAAACTTCTTGCCAGATAGCCCTGACACTGGCGAGTTCGAGATCAGAGCGTGCGAGTTGCACGCGACCTTTCAAATCTGTTGACGTAGCATCATTACAAGGCAGTGTCGATCCGTCCATGTTGTGTATTCCATAGCGTGTATATATAGGATACTGCCGTTATTGAAACAATCATTGCGACCGCACTGATGAAGCCCACGACGGGCGGTTCGACGAATTCAAGAAGCACTCCCATCAGGAAGGACCCTATCGGACTGCCGCCCATAAAAAACAACATCAGTAACGCTAAAACCTGAGCTTTATTACCTGAAGGGGCATTTTCCTGAATCAGTGTCTGCCCCATGCTGAGTGCAATGCCGCCTAGAAACCCCCAACTGAACACCAGTAAAAACAGAAGCCGCTCTGTCAGTACGGACGGGATGACAGCCAGCAGCACTGATGCGAGCAGGCAGGAACTGATCAGTGCCCGCAGTTTGTTATGAATCCCCCCCTTGACGACCAGAGTAACAACGGAGGCGATCAGCCCGACCATAAACACGATATTAAACGTTGCCAATAGAGACGCGTCATATCCCGGTAATCCGGAAACATGTATTGGAATCATGACGAAAAAAGAGCCCAGGAAAAAAACACCGATCAACCCGTTTAGCAACAACACCGGAAAAATGACGGGGTGCTGAATGGAAAACCGTAGCGCGGCACTCGTTTCGGCGATCAGGCCTGAATGAGACTTGCCCGGTGTGGTCACTGAAATACGAGAGGCGATCAGAGATGACATCACAAACAGTAATGACAACAGCAGAAACATCAGGCTGATGCCCAACTTCTGCGCCATGCCGCCGATTGCAAATCCCACTACCTGGATCCCGAACTCAATCCCGATATTGACAGTCACTATCTTCTGCAGTTGTTTTTTGCCCAGTACATTGAGGTACACCTCTCTGGCAGGCGCGCAGAAAGCCGACAGCACCCCGAATGACAACGCGTACATCAAAACCTTGGTGTAGGTCATTGCTGACTGGTAGCTCCACACGGCAAAAACAAGCGCCGTCAGCGCACCGGCCAGGTACACGCAGACCAGCAACTTGCGCAACGGCTTACGATCGGCAATGTAACCGCCATAAATCACCAGTATCAGCACCGGCAACATCAGGCACATCTGGGCAATGCCAAATTGAAAAGCCGATGCATGGACGACGCTGATCAGCACCCAAGGCAAAAATACGCTTTGTATCCCCACACAAATGAACCACAGACTGGAGGCCACGAGAAATCTGGAAATATTGTGCCGTTCCTGAGTATCGAGCATTTCGTTCACCGCGCACACCTCAAAGGCCTTGCCCCGAGCGGGGCCAAGGGGGATCAATCGATATTGAAATGCTTGCGGTGTTCATCGGGATTGGCCCATGCACCGTCGAACTCATAAATGCCGTTATCAAACGTGGAGCCATCGAACCAATAATATTTAGGCATGGGAGGAAGTTCGGTGCTATACGGTGCGCCCTCGAGATCGCACAGCATCAATGCTGAACGACAGAGAATCAGGTAGTGCGAGGCCGTCGGTGCCACTGAAAGAATGGGCACGTTTCCTGTGTCTTTCATCCAGTTGAAAATATCAGGAATACTTGGAAACCGTGGTTGATAAGAAGCTTGAAGCATGACCAGTTTTTCAACCAGCTCAGGTGTCATCTCCGCCTCTTCCGGAATGTTATAAAAATCTTCCAGCGTCAGACCGGCCTTGTCGAACTTGTAGATGTTTGCGCCCCAACCCACCACCGAAGAGGCCAATAGACCCTTGCACCTGGTTGAGTTTCGATACGCTCGGTGCAGCGCATACCGTTCGGCGATGCTATAGAAGTCCATCTGGTCCAGCACCAGGTCACAGTCCTCCACAAACGCTTCAGCGGTGTGCTTCTGTATGCCCTCAGGAAACACATCGACGCTCACGTCACCCGCCAACCGGTGGACAAGTTCGGCAACCACCAACGCTTTGTTACGACCGACGGTTTCCAGTGACGCACCAAACTGTCGATTGATGTTGCTGATATCGAAAGAGTCAGGATCGGCAATTTTGATGTGCCTGACACCTAACCTCGCCAACCCCAATGCCACCGCACCGCCAATACCGCCAGCGCCTGCGACACCGACAACGGCATCGGAGAGCTTGCCTTGATTGGCCAGTTGCTCCAGTTTCGTGTTCCCGAGAAAACAACCGCTGCGTGAAACACGCTCGTTGTACACGTGCTCGACGAAAACACCGGGGAATTTAACAATGCGTGCTTTCTTCAACATGGTCTGCTCCTTGATTAGTTGCGGCCGCCACAAAAATTACACGTCAGTGACAATCGGTTGTATGAACCTTCCAGAAAAACCTGAACTTCGCGATAGAGTTCGAAACGCTTTTTTTCAAACAACATGGCATGAGTACCTTTATCAATCAGCACATACCGTTTACTGGGGGCATTGCTCAGGCTCGTGTACAGCCAGTCTGCATCCGCCGCGGTGGTCAGCACATGGTCATAGTCACCACGTGTAATCAAAACGGGCACGTTGATTTTTGCAGGGTCCCAATAAACACCATGCCAGGCGTCATAGATATCCTGGGCAAAGCCACCGGGCACCTTAATCATGTTTTTTTGATGGGCTCTTTCCAACACCGCGTCGCCGGGCCAGTTTTTTATGAACGCGCCCTCCAACTGTGTTTCGGTGCCTGCTGGACGATCTTCTTCTATCATGGACAATCGCTTGTCCACCGGAATCTCATAAAAGTTCTTATCGGGTCTTTCGACACTTCCGAACAAACCTCTGACAATGTCGGGGTCCGTCGTATCACGCCGTACAATGGGAGAATTAAACACGACCTTGTCTACTTTTTCGCCGTGCGCGTTCAAGTAATATCCCACCGGTATGGCGCCTCTGGACGTGGCGATAATCGTCAGTTTTTTAGCGCCCGTGAACTTCAATACATAGTCGACAGCCGCATCAATGACGGGCACCAGACTTTTGGCATTGCCCACCGGTTCACTTTTAGCATCCGGGCTGGCCTCACGCATTTCCGGATAATCATCAGAACGACCATACCCCGGCAGGTCGACAACCCAGGCATCGCGTCCCGAATTGGCCACATCCTGCGCCCACGAATAGCCGTCGATGGAGTACCCTGCCGAGAGATTGCCCGAAATCGTTGCGCCATGAATAAACAGGACAACCTGTGACTCTTTCATGGTCTGGGTATGGGTGCCTTTCGGCGGATCACGCCAGATGGCCATCTTTATTGCTTCTGTTGTCAGCTTGACGGTATGGACTTCCACACCCCCTACACTTGTCACTGAGGTGGTGGACGCTGGAGAGGCCGCCACCATTAAGGCGGTGGCACAAGACGCAAACAATAAGGCAGCAGAAGTTATCCATTTCATGACTCGACATCCTTGCGATAAAGTGAGTGAAAGCATTCCACATGCCCTGATCATTGTCTGTTCAATCTTTTTTAATACCCTTCACTTTTTTTTAATCCTGTTTTCTGTGAAGGCTACTAATATTGGGTTTTCAGGGAGTTGTTATGCATACACGTCAGGTGTTCAGAAAGCTACATGACAGCAATGGGTTGTTCGTCATGCCCAATGCCTGGTGTGAGGGAAGCGCGCGACTCATTCAACAAATGGGTTACGCCAGCATCGGTACAACCAGCGCCGGGATTGCCTACGCACAGGGCTTTCGCGATTCATCACCAGAAATGGACAACGAAGATCGCTTTGCGGCTATAGATCGCATCGTGCGGGCGGTAGGCATACCTGTCACTGCAGATCTGGAGAATGGTCTGGCAAAGACGATGCAAAAGGTCGAGGAACACTTCAGGCGAGTCTTGACCTTGGGCTGCGCAGGCGCGTCCATTGAAGATATATCTGACTACGCTGATCCAGGCAGTCCGCTGTTTTTCTCTGTAGAAGAAGCGAGTGATCGTGTGCGCGCGGCCAGTAACGCAGCCCACACGCTCGACCCAGACTTTATAGTCACCGCAAGGACGGACTATTTGCTTGGGGCGCATGAATATTCTTTGAATGAGGTCATTGTGCGGCTGGTTGCCTTCGAAGAGGCAGGAGCCGATTGCTTGTTCGCGCCCGGTGTGAGATCGATTGAAGACCTTGAAGTGATAAAGCGCTCGCTTACCAAACCCATCAACGTCCTTCCTGTTTCCGGTATGACGATTGACAGGCTCAAAACAATCGGAATTCGCCGGATCAGCCTTGGCAGTTCACTGTTTCGTGCCGCCTACCGGCAGATTTCAACGGTTCTACTGTCGTTGGATCAACCCGACGGGCTGGATTATCTGACATCAGGTTTGAGTCTGAGTCAGCTTGATGAAGTGATGCGTTAACCTGGTCATTCCAGGCAAGAGTACCCAACGACCGAGCCAAACGTATTAACGCGGCCAGAGGACGACTAAACCCAGACTCGACTGTCTGCATGGAGCGTACGCGTGATATTCGATAGAAACCGGAGGCCCGTCATCGGCATCGGGAACGGCGTGGCGATCAACGGTGCAGCCTGTCGTCTGGCCTGGCGAACGCTTCGCCCTTCTAACGTTGCACAACTGGCAACCCGCAGCGTCTTGCCCTCCTCAGGGGCATCTCTGACCAATGCAATAAACTCGGCTTTGCAGTTGTTTGATGAGGCTGCGGATATGAACCAGTGGGGCGACGACTTTTTCGATGTATTGATTATTCATCTCCCCGCTGACGGCAGTGCATCGGCTACCTACAAACATCTCATCCGGGTCGCACGCCAAGGAGTAATCATCCTGAGCTGACTCGTTCATGAGTCGACATTGCGCGCAAGAGGCTGCTGCTAAACATCAACCCGCGTCCAGAGGAATAAACACCGCAAACGTCGTCCCCTGCTCCGCGTTCGATGTCACTTCAATCCGTCCGCCATGGGCGTCGACTATCTTGGAGACGATGAACAGGCCGAGTCCCAGGCTTGAGTAAGGGCCGTTGTCGGTGATCTGCTCGGGGGAGTAGCGTCCCATCGGGTTGAAGATGAACGGGAGGACGTCTTCAGGGATCGGGCTGCCGGTGTTGTGAACGGTGAACTGAAGGGTGCCGCCGGACGCTGCGAGCGTGACTTCCACGGGATCGCGGCTGTTGCCGTGCTGGATCGCGTTGCCGATGAGGTTGGAAAACACTTGTTCCAGCCGATCACCGTCAAAGTGGCCGATGACCTGTTCGCTGGACGTCAGGCGGATGTCTGCCTCGGGGTTGACCGTGCGCGACTCGTCGACAATGCGCGCGCAGATGGGCTGGATATCAATCTCGGTCCTTTTCATCGGAATGCCGGGGCCGATCTGTGAGCGCGTGAAGTCCAGCAGGTCGCCCACGATCTGACTGGCGCGCTTTACACTTGAGTAAATTCTTGAAGCCACTTTGGTCGGTCGCGCGCCCAGGTCGCTGGTGCGCAACAGAACGTCGGCGCCCAACAGGATCGCGCTCAACGGCGTGCGCAGATCGTGCCCGAGGATGCCGAGGAAGATATTGCGCGAAGCCTGGACCGCGCCGGTGTAGCTGGAGATGGATTCCGCGAGCGCCTGGTCGATGGCTTCGTTGAACCTGATCATGTCTTCCATGCGTAATTGCGTGTCTGCGGTCTCGTTTAGCATCCACTGCTTGATCACACTGGCCCGCAATGCCCGAAACTCCGACACCACCTGATCGATGGTAAAGCCCGACATCAACCGGGTAATGGCATGGGTCTTGGCAGCGGTCTGGTCTTCCGACACCACCTGGCCTTGCGATTTGTCGACCTGTTCCTGGGACGACTGATCCGTTTGCAGGTCCATAGCAATGGCTCGAAGCATCTGTTCGGCATGATCCCTGAGTTCTCGGGTATCAAGAGGCTCGCCAGGCGTGGCCATCGTGCGGGCGAAATCGGTCCACTCCTGCACGATGGGTTCGATATTTTCGAGGATGAAACCCGATAACCGCATAGCAACCTGATCCTTTGAATAGTCAGCAAATGGCATCTCCCGAGTGCAAGTCAAGCACTTATCCAGGCGGAGAGAACGGTTGGGTATTTTTGGATCACATTGTTGGCAGGAAGTGCTGACTAAATGCGCTCAGGCAGATGATGACTGTCACCTTGCAGGCGATACAGGCATCAACGGAGCGAAACGAAGCAGAAGGACGGTGCCTGAGCTATTCGGCCAGCGCCTGCAAACGCGCCTGAACCGCATCGTCAAATATGATGTAAAGCGCTTCGGCGTCGGCAGCACGCAGCTTTCTGGTGGTTTCAAGTCCGTGGATGTATTCGATTTGCAGCGCGGCCTCTGCTTCTACGTCTGCCCGCGTGCTGGCCGCGTCGAGCGCTCTGACCAGATCACTGACGTCTCCCTGAAGCGCTTTGGCAAGCCGCAATTGGTCGATTCGTTCCTGCATGGGGTCAATTTCTCCAGTGAAACCAAGATGGCCAGCAGCAGACCATGCAAGGGGGTGTAATGCAAGGCCGGGTCATAGCCGGTCAACTATTATTCGCTCCGGGCGTTTCGACCGTCCAGCAGGTTTTTCATGCTGTAGGTCACCACGCCGAGGATGATCAGGTCATCGTTATCGGTCACCTGAAGCGAGGGGTAATCGCTGTTTTCGGACTGCAGAACCACGAATTCGCCACGCATGTACAGGCGCCGACAGATCTGCCGGGCGTTGAGTGACGCGACCACGATGTCGCCATGCTCGGCGTACTGGCTGCGGTCGACCACCAGCATGTCACCCAGACACATGCCAACCCCGCGCATGCCCTCGTCGTCGATCCTGGCCAGGTAAGCGTGCGGCTCACGGACCTCACAAAGCTCGGCGATCGAGACGTGTTTTTCCACGACAGGCGACTGCGAGCCGGTGGAGGACATGGAAATGAACGGGAGCTTTATGCCCTCTGCCGACAACGGGCCAAGGAATGTGACACTCATGCGGTGAGCCTTTTATGATTAACTGTATGCATATACAGTTAATCGTTTCTCAGACTCGCAGTCAATCCTGAAGCCCGCCTCTCGACCAATGGCGGGCTTCAGTCTGAGCAGGATTTATCTAAGGCGCCAGATCAGCTCGTGATAACTGCATGATCAGCGCAATGGTCAGATAGAGCCTGGGCGCGATGCTCGACAGCTCGATGTACTCGTCATCGGCGTGCAAACCGGCACCCACGACACCCATTGTTTCCAGTACTGCGGGTTTGGCGCTGCCGGGCACATAGGCATAGCCTGCGTCAGTGCCGAAGCGCATGGCGATGGATTCGATGCTGCGGTCGATTTTTCCGTAGAGTGCCTGCGCGGTTTTTGCCAGCTGTTCCGAACCCGGGTTTTTTGCCAACGGTGGACGGCCCTTCTCCATGCGCAACGTCACTTCAGTGCCGTCGATGAACGTGTTCTTCACGATTCGCTGCCCATCTGCCAGCACGCGATCACTTTCACTCAGGTCGGAATAGCGCATGTCCGCTTCAGCCGAGGCGCTGGACGGGATGATATTGCGCTTCTCGCCGCCTTTGATGAGTGTCCAGTTGACTGTCGTGCCTTTGCCCGCATCGCCGAGGTCCTTGAGTTGCAGCATCTGGTGCGCCAGCTCGATGGCGGCGTTGCGCCCTGCTTCGGGTGCCGAGCCTGCGTGGGATGATTTGCCTTTGACGTCGAGGATCAGGCCGTTGATGCCGTTGGTGGCGACGGTGACGGCGTCCTTGTCAGGCGGCTCGTAGGAAAAGACGTAATCGTGCTGGCGAGCCAGTTCGGCAATGACTTTTTTCGAGCCGCTGGAGCCGGTTTCCTCGTCCGGATTGAACAACACCGTAAGCGTGCCGAACGCTTTGAATTTCTGATCCTGCAGCAGTTTCAGCGAATGCAGAATCATCGCTACCCCGCCTTTGGCGTCGGCGACACCGGGGCCATAGGCGCGTTCGCTGTCGAGCCTGAACGGACGCTTTGCGGCGGTACCGGGGCCGAAGACGGTGTCGTAGTGGACCATCAGCAAGAAGGATTTCGTACCACTGCCTTTGAACGTGCCGACAATGTTATCGCCAGCAGACGGCTCGGCAGGCGTGGTCGTGACGTCGGCACCCAGTGCTTTGAGACGTTCGACCAGTAGCGCGCTGATGACTTTCAGACCGGGCGCCTGACCGGTGCCGGTGTCGACATCCACTAACTGCCTGACCGTTGCGAGATAGGACGGTTGTTCAGCCTGCGCCTGCTTCAGCAACTGATTGGCCGGCAAATCGGCGGCCATTGTACTCGCCGCTACTGCACTCAGAGAAAACAGGGAAAAGCCGATTGCAGCGGTAAGGGATGCGCGTTGTGGATGCATGCTGGTTCCTTCAGTCATCGCTTATTGAAGCTGCATCTTTACCGCAATGATCCACTCAACACCAGATTCGCTGCGTGTGCGTTCGAGATTGCCGCGCCTGTTTGTAACACCTGGAGGAGCAAAATAAAGATCGAGGGAACAAGCAGTCTGCCATGGGCTCCAAAACAGTCTAGACAGGGTTTTCACGACTATGCCGACCCTCGACGCCCTCCATCCGCAGGCATTGTGTTCTGCGGCCTTGAGTGGGCGGCAGCGCTCGGGTAATGTCATCCAACCGCACAGGACAGAGCACGCTCATGACTTCCAAGCTGGATCAACTCAAGAAATTCACCACCGTCGTTGCCGACACCGGCGATTTTGGCGCCATCGAAAGCCTCAAGCCGCAGGACGCCACGACCAACCCTTCCCTGCTGCTCAAAGCGGCATCGAGCGAAGGCAACAAGCCGATGCTCAAAGAAGCCTTCAGCGGCAGCAACGGCGACATCGGACTGGCATGTGACCGCTTTGCGGTTGCCATCGGTCAGGAGATTCTCAAGGTTGTACCAGGTCGTGTATCCACTGAAGTGGACGCCCGGCTGTCTTTTGACAAAGATGCGCTGATTCAACGCAGCGAGCGTTTGATCGGTCTGTACGACAAAGCGGGCGTCAGCCGCGACCGGGTACTTATCAAACTTGCCTCGACCTGGGAAGGCATCCGCGCCGCCGAGCACCTTGAGAAGCAAGGCATCCAGACCAACCTGACATTGCTGTTTTCCTTCGCTCAGGCTGTCGCGTGTGCCGAAGCGGGCGTATTCCTGATCTCGCCATTCGTGGGCCGCATCTACGACTGGTACAAAAAGTCGGCGGGCACCGATTACACCGGTGCTGAAGATCCGGGCGTGCAGTCGGTAACGCGCATTTACAATTACTACAAGGCCAACGACTTCAAAACCGTCGTAATGGGTGCCAGCTTCCGCAACCTGAACCAGATCGAACAACTGGCCGGTTGTGACCGCCTGACCATCAGCACCGAGCTACTCAAACAGCTGGCCGAAGACACTGGCACGCTGGAGCGTAAACTTACCCCGGATAACGCAGGTGAGAAACGCCCGGCTACGGTCAAGAACCTGACCGAAAGCCAGTTCCGCTGGGACTCCAACGAAGACGCCATGGCCACCGAAAAACTGGCCGAAGGCATTCGTCAGTTCGCTCGCGATCAGGAAAAGCTGGAAGCATTGCTCTCCGACAAACTCTGAAAACACTAAAGGGCGGCACCCTCGCGGGTGCCGCCCTTTTTGCTGCCTGTGACTCAGTAAGACACAGGAATGGCTCGCCTAGCGTTGCCCTTCGAGCGCATTGACCAGGTCATGAAATGCTTCACGGTTGGAGTCGTTCAGGCCCATGAGGATCTTATGCGCTTCAAGCACCTTCGCCTTCACCACTTCTTCACACTGATCCTGCGACGGCAGGTCGGTCAGGGACTCAGGGCGCGGCAAAGGCCGGTCAACGATGTTGAACACCTGATCGAAGCCCATGGACTGCAGCAGCCGCGTGATGTCTTCGTGAGTGGTCACCAGGGTCGGCAGCAAGCCCACTTTCTGACGTGACAGGATCGATAATTTGGCCAGCAGACCCAATGTCGTACTGTCGATGCTGCGCGTCTCGGTCAGATCGATCACCACCGCGGAAAAATTCAACGCCGTGAAGATTCGCTCGATAGTCGCGTCCAGGGCCGAACACAGCGTCAACCGCACTTCACCCACGAACTTCAGAACG
This sequence comes from Pseudomonas syringae pv. cilantro, assembly GCF_001293775.1. GTDB lineage: Bacteria > Pseudomonadota > Gammaproteobacteria > Pseudomonadales > Pseudomonadaceae > Aquipseudomonas > Aquipseudomonas syringae_P. The sequence goes on along the minus strand of NZ_LGLN01000033.1, from coordinate 758,783 downwards.
AAGGTGCCTTCCTGCTCGGCGAACTGGATTCTACCGGTACTCATTCAAGATTCCTGCTTAACACTAACAAGGCGATATCATCCGGCATCTCCCCTAGCGTTGCCAATTCAAAAACCCGCTGCAAGCCTTCCAGGCTGCCGCCAGCCGTCTTCACCAACTCGGGAAGCACAGCTTCTTTTTCTTTGAGTGTATCACCGGGTAGCAAATCCAGTATGCCATCAGACAGCATGGTCAGACTGAAGGACGCCGGCAGTTCCACTTCGTGATCCTGATAGGTCGCCTCGTTGAACAAGCCGACCGGCAGACCACGGCCTTCCAGATAATGTGCCTGCCCCTCGGTGTACAGCACCGGCAGCGGCAGATGGCCGCCAACGGCGTAGGTCAGCGTGCCCGATTCTTCGTCGATCACCCCGCCCACCATAGTGACATGCTTGCCCAGTTTGCAACTGATCAGGCCACGGTTGATATGTCCAAGTACGTCCGACGGTTTGAATTCGGGCAGTGTTCCACCGCGCTTCGATTCGAACAGCAGGCGGGTGGTCATGAACTTCAGCAGCACGGTGATGAACGCCGAAGACGCTCCATGCCCTGAGACATCGGCAAGATAGAAGGCAACGCGCCGTTCGTCGACCCGAAAATAATCGACGAAGTCGCCGGACAGGTACAACGAGGGAATGATCTGGTGAGCGAACTGGAACTCGGCGATAGACCAAGGGGTGATCGGCAGCATATTCATCTGCACTTGCCGACCTGCGTCCTGATCTTCCTGCAAGAGGTGCAGGCTGGCTTCAAGCTCGCGATTGGCTTTTTCAAGCTTCTCGCGGTAGACCTGGTTTTCGTTGAGCAGGCGTGCCCTGTCCAGGGCGCGATGCACTGAATGTTCGAGTACCGCCAGATCTTCAAGGGGTTTGATCAGGTAATCGGCGGCGCCCAGACGCAACGCTTCCACCGCATCGCTCATCACGCCGGCCCCGGAAACAACGATTACCGGGGTCTGCGGAGCACTGGCGGTCACCTGACGAATCAGTTCAAGTCCACCCATCTGCGGCATGCGCAAGTCGCACACCACCAGATCGGGCTTTTCCTGCTCGAATATCTGTATTCCCTGCAAGCCATTGCTGGCCTGGAGGACGCTGAAGCCACTGTCTTCCAAATAGGCGGCGAGACTCGCGCGCACTACTTCGTCGTCATCGATAATCAGCAGCGTGGCACTGGTTTTTGGCATGTGGGCAAACGGCGCCAGATAAGGTTGGCGTAGGCGGCCCGGAATCACCGGAACCCGCTTACTGGATTCGCTTCTAGCCTCTCTGCAATTTCACGTCCGCAACACCGTGTGTGCGTCATGTTCAGAGGTGCCCTTCAAGGCGCAGACGGTACTCCCATCCGACGGGTGTTTCAAGCATGCTCCGCCCCTCACTTCGTGCTCTTTACATCTCAAATCACCGGGAGTTATAAGAACTGATTAATCAGCAACTAAAACGAAGGGACTGAACATGAGTCGAACTGATCGCGACTACGAGGAAAAACGGGATTACATCCGCATGCGCGTCGACGCAGACGTCAATCTGATCCACGCCGGTCAGGTCATTCCTGCCGTATGCATTGATCTGTCCAGCTCGGGCATGCAGGTTCAGACACCCCGCTCTTTTCAGGTGGGCGACAAACTCAGCGTGCGGATCGACTCCGATCATCAGGCGCTCAAGGGTCTTGAGGCAGAAACCGAGGTTGTCTGGGTCAGTGATGAAGAAGGCGGCGGTCAAAAACTTGGGCTGTCCATCGTCTCGATGAGCTGATTTGAAGCGGAACGGGTTCACAAATACACAAAATAATAAAGGCGACCCGAGGTCGCCTTTATTGGTTTTATCACACACATTCTACGTGTCGATTAAAAGTCGTCTTCAACCTTGCCATCCTTGACCTTGAACTCCCGGTTCTGCAAATAGGCATTACGGATGAAGGTGTAACGATCACCGCTGACCATGCGCTCTGCGGACAGCAGGCTGGCACGCGTATCGACCAGATTGACACCCAGCGCGGTGTTACGGGTCGGAACATGATCGATGTAGCGGTAGGGCGAGGTGTAGGTGTCCGGGTACTTGGCGAAGGCATCACGCACGGTGCTCGGCCCCAGCAACGGAAGAACCACGAACGGGCCGCTTGGCACGCCCCAGTAGCCAAGTGTCTGACCGAAGTCTTCATCGTTGCGTTGCAGGCCCATGCGGGTGCCTACGTCGATGAAACCCAGCAGCCCGAAAGTGGTGTTGAAGATCATGCGTGCGGTGTCGACGCCGGCGGCTGCAGGCTTGGCTTGCAGCACGTTGTTGGCCAGGTTGCCGACGTCGCCGATGTTGTTGAAGAAGTTGTGAATACCGTCCTCAACGAATTGCGGGGCGATGTACTGATAACCCTTGGCCAGCGGCTTGAGCGTGTAAGTGTCGAGGGTGTCGTTGAAGCTGAAGATGGAACGGTTGATGCCTTCCCACGGATCGTCTTCAGCAGCCTGAACGGCCACCGGGACCAGCGCAATGCCTGCGCACAGAGAAAGTTGCGCCAAACGTTTGATAAAGCCTGCACCGGTCACGGGCATAGCTGACACTCCTGATCGAGATATCGAAATAATGACGCGGGTGCAACGCCCCACACGCTAAGTCCTGGAGTATAAAGCCTTCTGTCGTGAATAAGGCAGGTCTGTCAGCAAAGCAACGCGGATAAACCTGGTCATCACGTCGTCATCCAACTGTCATACAAGCGCAGTAGCGTGTTGGGTATTTCAGAGATTTGCTCATGCTCGCGCCGGTCCTCACGCCTTTGCCGACTTTCCCAGCCCTGCTTTTCGGCCTCAGCGGCTGCCTAGTGGATTTTGGCGCACAGGCCGGAACGGTTGGGCGCCCGGGGCCTGAACACCTTCAGCCGACACCGGGCGCGCTGGAAATACTGAAAACCCTGCGTGCCCAGGGGCAACCTTGCGCCTGGCTTGAAGAGCTGCCTGAAACCGTGAGCACTCCCCTCGCTGCGCCACTGGATGACTGGATAGTCTGCGCCCCTCGTCCAGCCGCGAAATGGCCTGCACCTGATGCCTGCTGGTTGGCGCTGATGGCGCTAAACGTCCCGCAACTGGACGGCTGCGTGCTGATCAGCGGCGACCCGCGCCTGTTGCAGTCCGGCTTGAACGCCGGGCTATGGACCATCGGCCTGGCCTCCTGCGGGCCGCTATGCGGACTGTCTCCGGCACAATGGCAAGCGCTCAGCGACGCGAAACGCGAGCAGCGACGTGCGCAGGCAACGCTCAAGCTCTATGCGCTGGGCGTGCACTCGGTCATTGATCATCTGGGCGAGCTGGAGTCCTGCCTGGCCGACATCGCCCTGCGGCGCAGCAAAGGCGAAAAGCCTTGATACATATGCAGCGGGATGATTACTGGATTAGTCTTGGGTCATGACGGACCTTTCGCCAAGCGGCGAAGTCCATGACACAGACTTATCAATCAAGGAGCACATCATGCCCGCCCGCGAACTTCAAGAACAACTCGATACCCTGCGCGAGCAACTTGAGCACAAACCGCCGATGTCAGAATCCGAGCGGGACAACCTGCACGAACTGATGCAACAAATTGAAACTAAAATTCAGCTGGAACAAGCGACTCACGAGCAGGACAGCAGCCTTGCCGATGGTGTGAATCTGGCCGTAGAGCGTTTTGAGCTGGAGCATCCGGGTATTGCCGGTACGTTGCGCAGCATCGTGCAGACACTGGGCAATATCGGGATTTGATCGAGTTGGGTTAGTACTTTGGCTCGTTCCGCGCATTAAAGAGTCCTGATGAGCGCGGAAAACGAGTTTCTGCCCGGAGGGCGTAGGAGTGGACTTGTCCACGAAGACGGTGTTTCAGGCGACGCATTTTCGGCGGATGTACCGGTCCTTTCGCGAACAAGCGAAGCGTCGCCCGCTCCGATCCCACAAGGGGAGCGTCCAGCTCTGCGTCATACAGCGTTTTTGCGATGTCAGTGTTGTTTGTTTACGGTTCAAGGCACAGACGAAGCTACTGCCGAGCCAACCTGCGATTATCCACGCTAAGCACTTCAGTGCTGCGGTACGGGTTGATGTCCAGACCGCCGCGGCGGACATAGCGGGCGTAAACGGTCAGTTTTTCCGGTTTGAGCAGACGCTGCAGGTCGAGGAAGATTCTTTCCACGCACTGCTCGTGGAAATCCGAATGTTGGCGGAAGCTGACGATATACGCCAGCAGGCTGGCGTGATCCAGCGCTGCGCCGCGATAGTCGACCACCACGCTGCCCCAGTCAGGCTGGCTGGTGACCGGACAGTTGGATTTGAGTAAATGGGTGTGCACGCTTTCTTCGACCACGCGCGACTCGTCGCAGCGCAGCAATTCAGGCTGCGGCCGGTCGTAGCTGCTGACGGTGATGTTCAGGTCGTCGATGCAAATACCCGGCAAAGCCGCGACACCCTCCCCTTCGATGTCCGCCAGGCTGCGAATACGCACGCCCACCGGTTTGCCGGCAGCCGCTGACAAGTCCTTTTCGAGCGTCGCCTGCACCAGCGCCACGCCATCGAAAGCGGTCTGGTTCAGGGAGTTGAGGTACAGCTTGAAAGACTTAGATTCGATGATGTTCGGCGAATCGGCCGGAATGCTGAACTCGGCAATCGCCACCACCGGCTTGCCCGACGGCAACAGCCAGGACAGCTCGTAGCAGTTCCAGAAATCGACCCCTTTGTACGGCAGCGTCTGCGCGGTCAGCCCGAGCTCGGCCCATTTTGTGGCACGCGGGATCGGGAACAGCAGGGACGGCGTATAGGTGGCGATGTATTCACTGGATTTGCCCAGCGGCGAGTGTTCGGCTGCGGGATGCATGGCGATACCTGGATCGAGAATTAACGCGGCGAGTCTATAGGGTTTGCGGCGGGCTTTCAGCGAAAAATCCGCCTCAGCCCGCACGCCATCGCTATGCGCAATAAGCCTGATTACTCATAACGCAGCGCATGCGCCGGCTCGATCTGCGCCGCACGCCAGGCTGGGTAAACGGTGGCCAGAAAGCTCAGAATGAAACCCGCGCTGCAGATCAGCAGTACATCGCCGCCCTGCAATTCGGAAGGCAGGTTGCTGATGAAGTACACGTCGGAGCTGAAAATGTGCTGGCCGCTGACCCGTTCGATCCAGCCCACCAGACTGCTGACGTTCAAGGCAGCTATGATGCCGAGAACGCCGCCGATCAATGTGCCGACAATGCCGATCACCGTGCCCTGCACCATAAATATGGCCATGATCTGCCGCGGCGTGGCGCCGATGGTGCGCAGGATCGCAATGTCGGCGCCCTTGTCATTGACCACCATGATCAGCGTGGCAATGATGTTGAACGCTGCCACAGCGACGATCATCAGCAGCAACAGACCGATCATGGTCTTTTCCATTTTCATCGCGCTGAACAGGCTGCCTTGCGTATGGGTCCAGTCATCGGCGTGATAGCCAGTGCCCAGCTCGGCGGCAATGGCGGTGGAAACCTGCGGCGCCTTGTACAGATCTTTGAGCGCCAGACGCACACCCTGCACCTGATCAGGCTGCCAGCGCTGCATTTGCGCGGCATCGGCGATATTGATCAGCCCCATCGAACCATCCAGCTCGGCACCCACCTTGAAGATGCCGACCACGGCCAGGCGTTGCAGGCGCGGAGTGATACCGCCGGGTGCGCTGCTGACTTCCGGCACGATCAGGGTCAGTTTGTCGCCGATCGTCAGGCGAAAACGCCGCGCTGTGAGATCGCCCAGCACCACACCGAACTCGCCTGGTTTGAGGTCTGCAAGACTGCCGCGGGTAATATGCTGCGTGACGATCGACACCTCATGCTCCAGCGCCGGTTCAACGCCGCTGATCTGGATCGGCTGCATCGAGCCCTTGTAGGACAGCATGCCTTCCATGTCGGTAAACGGTACGGCAGCGGTGACTTCCGGGTTTTTCAGTGCAGCGGCGGCCAGCGGTTTCCAGTCGTCCACCGGCTTAGCGCCTGCGATCACTGCATGTGGCACCATGCCCAGAATCCGCGAACTCATTTCGCGCTGGAAGCCGTTCATGACCGACAGCACCACGATCATGGCCAGCACGCCGAGTGCCAGCCCGATCATCGAGGTCATCGAAATGAACGAGATGAAGCTTTTGCGGCGTTTGGCGCGGGTATAGCGCATGCCGATGAAGATGGGTAACGGTCTGAACATTCGCGAAGCACCGTAGAAAAAAACACCTATGAAAAACGTCGAACCCGACGCGATGAGCTGCGCCGGGCAGGGTCAATCAGGCCTCGACGAGGCGCCCGCCTTCCAGACGCAGGACGCGGTCCATCTGCCGGGCAAGCCCCATGTCATGAGTCACCACCAGAAACGCCGTGCGCGACGAGGTGCTCAGCTCGCGCATCAGGTCCTGAATACCCTGCGCGGTGTGGTGGTCGAGGTTGCCGGTAGGCTCGTCGAGCATCACCAGGCCCGGCTGATTGACCAACGCACGGGCGATGGCAACGCGCTGACGCTCGCCGCCCGACAACTCCGAAGGCTTGTGCGCCAGACGATGACCAAGACCGACACGCTCGAGCAACGCGGTAGCACGCTGACGCGCTTCGGGGATGGCGGTGCGGCCGATCAGCAGCGGCATGCAGACATTTTCCAGCGCCGTGAACTCAGGCAGCAGGTGGTGGAACTGGTAGACGAAACCCAGTGCCCGGTTGCGCAGCAGGCCACGGGCCTTTTCGCCGAGCGCCGACAATTCTTCGCCGGCCAGCCAGACACTGCCTTCGGAGGGCGTGTCCAGCCCGCCCAGCAGGTTCAGCAAGGTGCTTTTACCCGAACCGGAAGTACCGACGATTGCGACCCGCTCACCCGGATGCAGCTCCAGTTGCAGGCCGGACAACACCACGACCGACTCCGGGCCTTCCTCGTAGGATTTACCCAGGTTGCGGCAACTCAATACAGCTTTATCAGACATGCCCGACTCACTCATAACGTAACGCCTCCGCCGGCTGGGTGCGCGCAGCACGCCAGGCGGGATACAGGGTGGCGAGGAAACTCAGGACCAACGCCGCACCGCAGACCTGGAACACGTCCTGGGCCATCAGTTGCGAAGGCAGGTAATCAATGAAATAGACGTCGGCGTTGAGAAATTTGTGGCCGATCAGCCCTTCGAGCATCGAAATGGCGGCACTGACATTGAGCGCTGCGAGAATGCCCAGCGCCGCGCCGATCAGCGTGCCGACCACGCCGATCACCGTGCCCTGCACCATGAAGATCGCCATGATCTGCCGTGGCGTGGCGCCCAGCGTGCGCAGGATCGCGATGTCGCCCTTCTTGTCGTTGACCACCATGACCAGCGTGGAAATGATGTTGAACGCAGCAACCGCCACAATCAGCAGCAACAACAGACCGATCATGGCTTTTTCCATGCGGATGGCCTGATAGAGGTTGCCGTGGGTACGCGTCCAGTCGCGGGAATAGAAATTGTTTTCGCCAAGCTTCTGGGCGATTTCCCACGACGTGCGTGGCGCAGCGAACAGGTCATCGAACTTCAGGCGCAGACCCTGCACCTGATTCGGCTTCCAGCGGTGCAGACGGCCCAGGTCGTCAAGGTTGGTCAACCCGAGAAAGCCATCGATCTCGCCAGCGCCGACATGAAAGATGCCCGTCACTTCGAAACGCTTCATGCGCGGGAACATTCCGGCGGGCGTTACCGTCACCTCAGGGGCGACGAAGGTCAGCTTGTCGCCGATACCCACGCCCAGCTTGGCTGCGGCCTTGTCGCCGATCATGATGCCGAAGCTGCCGGGCGACAGGCTGTCGAGCTGGCCCTGCTTGATGAAGTGGTCGATGATCGAGACCTTGCGCTCTTCAACCGGGTCGATACCGTTGAGCAGCACTTTCTGGACCTTGCCGTCGTGGGTCAGCAAACCCTGCATCTGGGTGAATGGCGCAACCGCCAGCACTTGCGGGTTTTCCTGGACTTTCGCACCCAGGCCACGCCAGTCGGTGATCGGGTCGGCGGATTCGATGGTGGCGTGGGGTACCATGCCGAGGACGCGGGTACGCATCTCATGATCGAAGCCGTTCATGACCGATAACACGACTATCATCACCACCACGCCAAGGGCCAGGCCGATCATGGACGTCAGGGAGATGAAGGATACAAAGTGATTGCGTCGCTTCGCACGGGTGTAGCGCGTGCCGATAAATACAAAAAGAGGTCTGAACATGTAGGATTTTGTTCGCAGGAATGAGGACGTCCGTGTGGCGGGCCTTGACGTGCAGCTTTACACTCGAAACTCTCTGACCACCGCCGCTAGCTTGGGTTCGCCATGTCGACATTAGATGAAGCAGGACGCCGCGAATACTACCGTATCGACGACAGCGTCGCACTGGAAATTAACCCCTTGTCATCCGCTGACCAGGCAAGTCAGGACGCCATGCAGGACACCTCGACGCTGTTCGACCTGCTTAGCGAACTGCACGTCAGCGAGTTCGAATCGCAGCATTTGATGCGGCAACTCGACGAGCGCGACCGGGTGCTGAACAGTTTTCTCAAGTCGCTGAGCAAACGCATCGACCTGCTGGGCGAGGTCGTCGCGCACACTGCGCTGGGCAAACTGGGCGCTCCTCAGCCGGTAAAACTGTCCGAAGGCGGGATTCAATTCAATTCGCAACAAGGTTTTGCAACGGGCGAACAACTGTCGATCAAGATGGTGCTGATGCCTCAGGCAGCCGGCTTGATGCTGCGCGCCAGAGTGAGCCAGTGCGAGGCGCTGGCGGACGGCAGTTTCGAGATCAACACCGAGTTCGTCAATTTGCCGGATGCCCAGCGTCAACTGCTCGCGCGCCACGTGTTGCAGCGTCAGGCCCAACATCGGCGTCAGGCGCTGGAGCAAGGCCAGCCATCCGGAAATTGAGTTCCGAATACGTTAATTTCACATCAGCAGTCCGCGCCTTTCAGGCCAGGAGTACACGTGACGCTTATCTACGGCCACCGCGGCGCCAAGGGCGAAGCACCGGAAAACACCCTGGTCAGTTTCCAGGAATGTCTCAAGCACGGCGTGCGCCGTTGTGAACTGGACTTGCATCTGTCACTGGATGGCGAGTTGATGGTCATCCACGACCCGACCCTCAAGCGCACCACCGACCGGCGCGGTAAAGTCAACGAGCACCTGGCTGCCGATCTGATGACCTATGATGCGCGCGAGGGTGGCCCCGGCTGGGTTTCGCCCTGCCCCATTCCGCGCCTTGAGGAGCTGTTCGAGCAGTGTGATTTCGAGCACTGGCAGCTGGAAGTCAAAAGCGCCTCACGCACTCGCGCCGCCAACACCGTGCTGGCGATCCGGGAAATGGTTCAGCGTCATGGTCTGCTGGACAAGGTCACCATCACCTCCAGCTCCCGCGAGGTACTGCGCGCCGCCCTTGACTTGACCCCGGACATCTCGCGCGGACTGGTGGCTGAATACGCGTGGCTCGACCCGCTGAAAGTCGCGCAGAGCTATGGCTGTGAGATTCTGGCGTTGAACTGGACACTGTGTACCCCGGAGCGCCTGCAGAAAGCACAGCGTCAGGGCCTGCATGTGTCGGTCTGGACAGTCAACGAACCTGCGTTGATGCGCAGGCTCGCTGATTTCGGCGTCGACAGCCTGATTACAGACTTTCCCGGTTTGGCCAACGCCACGCTCGGGAATCACTGAAATCGGTCTCCCCGGCCGGCTCAGGCCACCGGCCGGAGTCGCTTAAAAAAGCCGGTTGAGGCCGTCGTAAGCCGCGACCCGATAGGCTTCGGCCATGGTCGGGTAGTTGAACGTGGTGTTGACGAAGTACTTGATCGTGTTCGCCTCGCCCGGTTGGCTCATGATGGCCTGACCGATGTGCACGATCTCGGACGCCTGGTCACCGAAGCAATGCACGCCCAGCACCTCAAGCGTTTCGCGGTGGAAGAGAATCTTCAGCATGCCGACCCGCTCGCCGGAAATCTGCGCACGCGCCATGCCCTTGAAAAACGCCTTGCCGACTTCGTAAGGCACCTTGGCCTGGGTCAGCTCGTGCTCGTTCTTGCCGATCGAACTGATCTCCGGAATGGTGTAGATCCCGGTCGGCACGTCGTTGACGTAACGCCAGCTGCCGTTATCGACCATGCTGCCCGCCGCTGAGCGACCCTGGTCATACGCAGCGCTCGCCAGACTCGGCCAGCCGATCACGTCGCCGGCGCCGTAGACGTTGGAAACACTGGTGCGGTAGGTCTCGTCGACTTCGATCTGGCCACGACCATTGGCCTTCAGACCGATGTTCTCAAGCCCCAGTTTGTCGGTGTTGCCGGTGCGGCCGTTACACCACAGCAAAGCGTCGGCCTTGATTTTCTTGCCGGACTTGAGGTGCAGAACCACACCGTTTTCCAGCCCTTCGACCCGTTCGTATTCTTCGTTGTGGCGGACCATCACGTTGTTGTTGCTGAAGTGATAGCTCAGCGCCTGAGAGATTTCCGAATCGAGGAAGCTCAACAGCTGGTCGCGGTTGTCCACCAGTTCGACCAGCACGCCCAGGCCACTGAAGATCGACGCGTATTCACAGCCGATCACGCCCGCACCATAGATGATCAGTTTGCGCGGGGTGTGGCCCAGGCTGAGGATGGTGTCGCTGTCGTAGATACGCTTGTGGCTGAAATCGATGTCGGCCGGGCGGTATGGACGCGAGCCGGTGGCGATGATGATCTGATTGGCGACCAGCTTTTCGACCACACCGTTGGAGCAGACCACGTTGATGCTGGTCTCGTCGGCAAAGCTGCCGGTGCCGAAGAACACGTCGACACGATTGCGGGCGTAATAGGCGGTGCGCGATGCCACTTGCTTGGAGATGACCATTTCGGCGTTTTTCAACACATCCGGAAACGAAAACCAGCGTGGCTCGCCGATGGCCCGGAACATGGGATTGGTGTTGAACTGGATGATCTGTTTGACCGAGTGACGCAGAGCCTTGGACGGGATGGTGCCCAAATGGGTGCAGTTGCCGCCCACTTGCCGACGGCTGTCGACCATGGCGACCTTGCGCCCCGCCTTGGCGGCATTCATTGCCGCGCCTTCTCCGGCAGGGCCGGAACCCAGTACCACTACGTCGTAGTTGTAGACAGCCATGCGTACTCCTTAAACAGACCGAGGCGCCACTCTGGCATCTCTGGCTAAATCACGCGGCGCAGTCTAGCGCTGCACTGAGGCGGCGAACATTAACCCTTGGTCGCGTCGAAGGCCAATTTTTGTCTGCACATGTTTCTCGGCAAGGTGTGATTCACCCCCTGAATCAGCGCGGCTGTTCTACGGCCAGACGATCAAACGACGCGTTGCTGCGGATGATAAAGCGCTTATCGGCACGAATCACAAAAAAAGCAGGGATTTTGCGTTCTTGGGCATAATTCCAGCCGCGCTCCGGGCCCAGAATCAGCAATAGCGAGGACAGGCCGTCGGCCATCAACGCTGAGGGATGTATCACCGTCACCGACGCTAGCGCATGATCGACGGGTTTACCGGTCAGGGCGTCGAGCGTGTCGGACAGGCGCCGAGGATGACGCTCGGCGTACCGCCGGTAATCACCCGCAGTAGAAACAGCATAGCCGTTCAGGGGAAAGACTTTCTGCGTGCCATAACCCTCTTCACCTGGCGCGTCGAGGGTCACCCGCCATGGCGAGCCATCGGGTTTGAAACCGTTAACCTTCACTTCGCCAGTGGCCTGTACCAGGTAGTCATGCAGCCCGAGCGCATCCATCCGCTGGCTGATGCGGTCGACCGCATAACCGGCGGCGATACTGTTGAGGTCCACTTGCACAGCGGCGCTTTTGCACAACTGCTGACCGACGATGCGCAAGTTGCGATAGCCCACCGTACTGCGCGCCTTGGCCAGTTGCCGGGTGGACGGCAGTTGCTCAAACAGCGCGTGAGCCCCAAGCCCCCAGAGATCGATCAACGGCTTGACCGTCAGATCGAAGGCGCCGTCACTGTCCCGGGAAAGCTGTTCGCCGACACCGATCAGTTTGAGGACCGCGTCGGGCATGGTCTGGCAGCTATTGGCCGGCAAGGCGTTGAAACGTTCGAGGTCCGAATCGCTGCGCCACAGCGACATCTGGTGGTCGACCTCGGCCAGAATCGCTTCGACTTCCGGACGCAGCGCTGCCGCATCAGGTTGCGCCGCGCCCCGTACGTACACCACCGAGTAATGGCTGCCCATGGTCGGCCCGCCGAAGCTTTCCAGCGTGCGCTCCTGAGTACAGCCACCACCCGCCATTAACATCAGGCACCCTGCAACCCTGCCAAACCCTTGCAAATCCGTGCCCCGCACTCTCGAAAACCATTCAAAGCGACTTGCCTGCGATAGCCGGCAAGGCAGAAAACCCGGCATGAACCAGCAAGACACTGCGCTCGATCAAGACCAGCAAGTCATTAAGTGGTCACCAACGTGCAGATGGTTCCCCGCTCCTCGCGAGCTGGACGTTTTTTCCCGGAGCGCATAGCCAGCTCAACAGAGACACTGCGCAACTGCGACTACATGTCAAGCATCAGCTAACACATGGTAAATCGCTGAAACGGTTGTTTTTGAGCACTGTTACACATACTGTTACAAGTGCGCATCGCCATTCGCACACACGTAACGGCGATGTAAACGGGATAACAACGACAACGGATTCCAAGCCGACGAGCCTGAGCGAGTAACTAAATGGCCTCCACCACCAGTAAAGGCAAAGCGATTTTTCGCGTTGTCAGCGGTAACTTCCTCGAGATGTTCGATTTCATGGTCTACGGCTTTTACGCCACGGCCATTGCCAAGACTTTCTTCCCTTCCGACAGCGCATTCGCTTCGTTGATGCTGTCGCTGGCGACCTTCGGCGCAGGCTTCCTGATGCGTCCACTGGGCGCGATTTTTCTGGGTGCCTACATTGACCGTCACGGCCGCCGCAAGGGGCTGATCATTACCCTCGCCATGATGGCCATGGGCACGTTGCTGATTGCCTGCGTGCCGGGTTACGCCACGCTGGGCGTGATAGCACCGTTGTTGGTGCTGCTGGGCCGTTTGCTGCAAGGCTTCTCGGCCGGCGTGGAACTGGGCGGCGTTTCAGTCTATCTGGCTGAAATCTCGACACCGGGCCGCAAGGGCTTCTTCGTCAGCTGGCAGTCCGCCAGCCAACAGGCTGCCGTGGTCTTCGCCGGTTTGCTGGGTGTTGGCCTGAATCATTGGCTGAGCCCGGAGCAAATGGGCGAATGGGGCTGGCGCGTGCCGTTCCTGATCGGCTGTCTGATTGTGCCGGCCATCTTCATCATCCGCCGTTCGCTGGAAGAGTCGCCAGAATTTGAAGCCCGCACCCATCGTCCGACCCTGCGTGAAGTGGTGCGCTCGATCGGCCAGAACTTCGGCCTGGTGATCGGCGGCATGGCGCTGGTGGTCATGACCACCGTGACGTTCTACCTGATCACGGCCTACACCCCGACCTTCGGCAAGAACGAGCTAAACCTGACCGACCTGGAAAGCCTGTTGGTTACGGTCTGTGTCGGCGTGTCGAACTTCATCTGGCTGCCGATCATGGGTTCGTTCTCGGACCGTATCGGCCGCAAGCCGCTGCTGATTGCGGCCACCGTGCTGGCGATCGCCACTGCGTACCCTGCCCTGTCGTGGCTGGTCGCGAACCCGAGTTTCAGTAACCTGCTGATGGTCGAACTCTGGTTGTCGTTCCTGTACGGCTCCTACAACGGCGCGATGGTCGTGGCGTTGACCGAGATCATGCCGGTCGACGTGCGCACCACCGGCTTCTCGCTGGCCTACAGTCTGGCGACCGCAACCTTCGGCGGTTTCACTCCGGCGGCCTGCACCTACCTGATCCACGCGCTGAGCAACAAGGCAGCGCCAGGCATCTGGCTGACGGGCGCAGCGGTGCTCGGTCTGGTTGCGACGCTGGTGCTGTTCCGTAAGGGTGGGCAAAAGCTTGAGGCGCCTGTCGCGGCTTCGGCCAGCTGATTCATCGCCGCACCGGTAAAGCAAACAAACCCCGGCCCGGGTTATCTCGGGCCGGGGTTTTGCGTTTCAGACCTTGCGCCGCCACGGCCGAAAACTGAGCCAAAGCAGCAAACCCGGCACTTGCAGGGCAATCATCAGCCCCAGCGACCATTGATAGGCCTCAGGCGGATGTCCCGCCCCCTGCGCGACCGGCCATAGATTGAGCACCACGCCCATCAGCCATTGCAGGCAAAACGCGAGCACGAACACCACCAGATTGAAGGATGAACTCACCCTTCCCGCCAGCTCTGGCGACACCGACTGCGCGACGATGGCGTAATTCATGGTGGTCGAGGTGCCGAAGAAGCTAAAGCCCATGGCAATCAGATAAGGCGATACCGGCAAGTCGCTGACCATCAGCACCTGGAAGCCGATAAAGATCAGCATCCCGGTGCCACAGATCATGATCGGCTGTACGCCGAACCTGCGCAGGTAATCGGTGATCCCGCCGAACGTCAGAGACCCCGCCACCATCGCGATGGCCCCGAACAACAGCACACTGGCCATAGCGGAATCACTCAAACCTGCCATGTCGCGCAACCACGGCCCCATCCACAATGACAGCACCGACATGTAGATGGCGTGTGCGAACACCGAGTACAGCGCCAGACGCCAGAACGTCCAGGACGAGTACAGTTTGCCGACTGCGGCGAACATATCGCCGTAGCGAGTGTTTTTGCTCTGGTAGGTTTTGGGCACGCTGAAATGTATGACCACGGCCACGCAAAAGGTCAGCAGCGCCAGGACCAGAAACGCTTCGCGCCAGGTCAACCAGCTCAGCAGCGCATGCAATGGCGTGGTCGATGCCATCGCGCCCAGCCCGCCAATCGACAGCAGGCACGCGGTGCTCAGCGGCAAACGTTCGACCGGCAAGCGCACGCTTTGATCGCACTCATCAGCGAACCCGCCACACCCAGACCGATCAGGCCACGCCCGATCAACAGCCCTGCCTCGCTGCTGGAGACACTGAAAATGACCGAACCGGCGACCGCAAATAAAAGCATCGGCGCCTGCACGCTGCGTGGACCGTAACGATCAAGCATCACACCAAGCGGAATCTGCGCGGCGGCGAAGGTCAGAAAGTACACGCCGGTCAACAAGCCAAGACTGCTGGCAGGCAAGCTCAGGTCGGTTTGCAGGTCAACGTAGATCACCGCATTGACGGTGCGAAACAGGTAGGAAACGAAATGCCCCAGACCGAAGGGAATGAAGATCGTCAGAAAGAGAAGAAAGAAACTGCTTTTGAGTTGCTGCTGCGAACCGTCCATGGCCGAACTACTCATCCTTTGATACTCCGTCATCCATAGGGGCCACAAGAAACATCGCCTTACAGATTCTCATGACACGCCACAAAACAAAACGGGCCGAACACTGTTTGCACAGGATTCAGCCCGTTTTTATCGCTGCCCGATCAGACCGGGCAACTCATACGCTTGACGCTTACTGCGGAAACGCTGGCGGATTGACGTCTGCCATGTCTTCCATCACGCGCACCACCTGGTGGCTGTAACCGAATTCGTTGTCGTACCAGACGTACAGCACAACGCGGTTGTCGTTGACGATGGTGGCTTCGGCATCCACCACACCGGCGTGACGCGAGCCAACGAAGTCGGTAGACACCACTTCCTGCGAGTTCACGAAGTCGATCTGCTTGTGCAGGTCCGAGTGCAGCGCCATGTAGCGCAGGTACTCGTTCATTTCTTCGCGGGAGGTCGGCGTCTCGAGGTTGAGGTTGAGAATGGCCATGGACACGTTCGGCGTCGGAACGCGGATCGCGTTGCCGGTCAGCTTGCCGGCCAGCTCAGGCAGAGCCTTGGCGGCAGCCGTGGCCGCACCGGTTTCGGTGATGACCATGTTCAGCGCGGCGCTGCGGCCACGGCGATCGCCCTTGTGGAAGTTGTCGATCAGGTTCTGGTCGTTGGTGTACGAGTGAACCGTTTCAACGTGACCGTTGGCGATGCCGAACTTGTCGTTGACCGCCTTGAGCACCGGCACGATGGCGTTGGTGGTGCAGGATGCCGCCGAAACGATCTTGTCGTCTGCGGTGATTTCACCGTGGTTGATGCCGTGCACGATGTTCTTCAGCTTGCCTTTGCCCGGCGCGGTCAATACCACGCGGTCGATACCAGGGCAGGCCAGATGCTGGCCCAGACCTTCGGCATCACGCCACACACCGGTGTTGTCCACCAGCAGCGCGTCTTTGATGCCGTACTGGGTGTAATCCACCTCGGTCGGGTTCTTGGCGTAGATCACCTGAATCAGGTTGCCGTTGGCGGTGATGGTGCTGTTGGCTTCGTCGATGGTAATGGTGCCGTCGAACGGGCCATGCACCGAGTCACGACGCAGCAGGCTGGCACGCTTGACCAGATCGTTCTCCGCACCTTTGCGAACGACGATGGCGCGCAGACGCAGGCCGTCGCCGCCACCGGTCTTTTCGATCAGGATCCGCGCCAGAAGGCGGCCGATACGTCCGAAACCGTAGAGCACGACGTCGGTGCCTTTACGCGGGCTGGTGCCCTGCTGACCCACTACACTGGCCAGTTCCTCACGCACGAACTGCTCGGCCGTGCGGCCATTGCCTTCAGTCTTGAACTTGACCGCCAGCTTGCCGAGGTCCACCGAAGCGGCACCCAGTTTGAGTTCGCTCATCGCCTTGATAAGCGGGAACGTCTCATGGACGGACAACTCAACGGCATCGGACTGACGATGACGCGCAAAGCGGTGCGCCTTGAGAATCGCAATCACTGAACGGTTGATCAGGCTACGGCCATAGATCGAACTCACCACATTGTTATTGCGGTAGAGCTGACCGATGAGCGGGATCATCGCTTCCGCAAGGGCTTCACGATCGATCCATTCACCAAGACACTGGTCGGGCTTCTGAGTCACGGGAACCTTCCACATGTAGGGGCTGAAAAAAGGGGCTACATTATGACCGTGCCAGTGTTTATGAGCAATGCGCGGCTGTCAGATCATCCGGCACTACATAATTTTTGCCCATAAATACGTGGTAATACTCCGGAAAACTGACAGCCACCACCTTCCCCCGTTACAATCGCCGCCCCTGTCGCAACGCCTGGAGCCTGACCTTCCGTGCCAGTTCTGCGTCTACCGCACCTTTCTGCCGCTGCAGGCAAACAACACTGGGGCAATCTGCCCGGTGCCGCACTGAGCCTGGCCATTGCCGAGGCCGCCAGCGCAGCCAAACGCTTCACTCTGCTTCTGACCGCCGACAGCCAAAGCGCCGAGCGGCTGGAGCAAGAGCTGAAATTTTTCGCACCCACGCTGCCGGTTCTGCACTTCCCGGACTGGGAAACCCTGCCCTACGACCTGTTTTCGCCGCATCAGGACATCATTTCCCAGCGCATCGCCAGCCTTTATCGCCTGCCGGAGCTGGTGCATGGCGTTTTGGTAGTACCGATCACCACTGCCCTACACAGACTCGCACCGACCAAATTCCTGCTCGGCAGCAGCCTGGTGCTGGATGTCGGTCAGAAGCTCGACGTGGAGGCCATGCGCACTCGTCTGGAAGCCAGCGGCTATCGCTATGTGGATACGGTTTACGAGCACGGCGAGTTCACGGTGCGCGGTGCGCTGATCGACCTGTTCCCGATGGGCAGCAAGCTGCCGTTCCGCATCGACCTGTTCGATGACGAGATCGAAACCTTGCGCACGTTCGACCCGGACACCCAGCGTTCCATCGACAAGGTCGAATCGGTGCGCCTGCTGCCGGCCCGCGAGTTTCCGCTACAGAAAGAAGAAGTCACGCGTTTCAAAGCACGCTTCCGCGAACGCTTCGACGTGGACTTCCGCCGCAGCCCGATTTTCCAGGACTTGAGCAGCGGCATCACGCCCGCCGGTATCGAGTACTACATCCCGCTGTTCTTCGAAGAAACCTCGACGCTGTTCGACTACCTGCCGCAGGACACCCAAGTGTTCTCGCTGCCCGGCATCGAGCAAGCCGCCGAAAACTTCTGGAACGACGTGCGCAATCGTTACGAAGAGCGTCGTGTCGATCCGGCGCGGCCACTATTGCCGCCGGCCGAGTTGTTTTTGCCAGTAGAGGACTGCTTCGCGCGCCTGAAAAACTGGCCGCGCGTGGTTGCCAGCCAGCAGGACGTCGACGCCGGGGCCGGACGCGAGCGTTTTCCGGCGCAGACCTTGCCAGACCTGTCCATCGAGGCCAAGGCCAGCCAGCCATTGGCGGCCCTGTCGAAGTTTCTCGATGAATTCCCTGGCCGCGTGCTATTCACCGCCGAATCTGCCGGACGCCGGGAAGTGCTGTTGGAGCTGCTTGAACGCCTGAAGCTGCGACCGAAAACAGTGGACAGCTGGCTCGACTTCGTCGACGGCAAGGATCGCCTGGCAATCACCATCGCGCCGCTGGACGATGGCCTGCTGCTGGAGCAACCGGCCCTGGCGCTGGTTGCGGAAAGCCCGCTGTTCGGCCAGCGCGTCATGCAGCGCCGGCGCCGCGAAAAACGCACCGACGGTGGCAACAACGACGCGGTCATCAAGAACCTGACCGAGCTGCGTGAAGGCGCGCCGGTGGTGCACATCGACCACGGTGTCGGACGCTACCTGGGGTTAGCGACGCTGGAAGTCGAAAATCAGGTTGCGGAATTCCTGATGCTGGCCTATGCCGAAGACGCCAAGCTGTACGTCCCGGTCGCCAACCTGCACCTGATCGCCCGCTATACAGGCAGCGACGACGAAATGGCGCCGCTGCATCGCCTGGGTTCGGAAACCTGGCAGAAAGCCAAGCGCAAGGCGGCCGAACAGGTCCGCGACGTGGCGGCCGAATTGCTCGACATTTATGCGCGCCGGGCAGCCCGGGAAGGCTATGCGTTTGCCGACCCGAAAGCCGATTACGCCACCTTCAGCGCTGGCTTCCCGTTCGAAGAGACCCCGGATCAGCAGACCACCATCGAAGCCGTGCGCGCCGACATGCTGGCGCCCAAGCCGATGGACCGCCTGGTCTGCGGCGATGTGGGTTTCGGCAAGACCGAAGTGGCCATGCGCGCAGCGTTCATCGCCGTGCACGGCGGGCGCCAGGTCGCGATTCTGGTGCCGACCACCCTGCTCGCCCAGCAGCACTACAACAGCTTCCGCGATCGCTTTGCCGACTGGCCGGTGACCGTGGAAGTGATGAGCCGCTTCAAGTCAGCCAAGGAAGTCAGCGCCGCCGTCGCCGATCTGGCCGAAGGCAAGATCGATATCGTCATCGGCACGCACAAGCTGTTGCAGGATGACGTGAAAATCAAGAACCTCGGCTTGGTGATCATCGACGAAGAACACCGTTTCGGCGTGCGCCAGAAAGAACAGCTCAAGGCGCTGCGCAGCGAGGTCGACATCCTGACCCTGACCGCCACGCCGATCCCGCGCACCCTGAACATGGCCGTGTCGGGCATGCGTGATCTGTCGATCATCGCCACGCCTCCGGCGCGCAGGCTGTCGGTGCGCACCTTCGTCATGGAGCAAAACAAACCGACGATCAAGGAAGCCCTGCTGCGCGAGTTGCTGCGCGGCGGGCAGGTCTACTACCTGCACAACGACGTCAAGACCATCGAGAAATGCGCGGCGGATCTGGCCGAACTGGTGCCCGAAGCACGTATCGGCATCGGCCACGGCCAGATGCGCGAGCGTGACCTCGAACAGGTAATGAGCGACTTCTACCACAAGCGCTTCAACGTGCTGATCGCCTCGACCATCATCGAGACCGGCATCGACGTGCCGAGCGCCAACACCATTATTATCGAGCGCGCCGACAAGTTCGGCCTGGCGCAACTGCACCAGTTGCGTGGTCGTGTCGGGCGCAGCCACCACCAGGCCTACGCCTACCTGCTGACGCCGCCGCGCAAGCAGATCACCCCCGACGCGGAAAAGCGTCTGGAAGCGATTGCCAACACCCAGGACCTCGGCGCGGGCTTCGTGCTTGCCACCAACGACCTGGAAATCCGTGGCGCGGGCGAACTGCTTGGCGACGGCCAGAGCGGCCAGATTCAGGCCGTCGGTTTCACGCTGTACATGGAAATGCTCGAACGTGCCGTCAAGGCGATCCGCAAGGGTGAACAGCCGAACCTCGATCAGCCACTGGGCGGCGGGCCGGAAATCAACCTGCGCGTGCCGGCACTGATCCCGGAAGCCTATCTGCCGGATGTGCACACGCGCCTGATTCTCTACAAACGTATCGCCAACGCGGCAGATGAAGATGCGCTGAAGGACCTGCAAGTCGAAATGATCGACCGCTTCGGTTTGCTGCCCGAGCCGACCAAGCATCTGGTGCGCATCACGCTGCTGAAGTTGCAGGCCGAACAGTTGGGCATCAAGAAAGTCGACGCGGGGCCGCAGGGTGGACGCATCGAATTCGCGGCCGATACCCCGGTTGATCCGCTGACTCTGATCAAGCTGATCCAGAGCCAGCCCAACCGCTACAAATTCGAAGGTGCCACGCTGTTCAAATTCATGGTGCCCATGGAGCGTCCGGAAGAGCGTTTCAACACCATTGAAGCGCTGTTCGAGCGCCTGACCCCGAAAACTGCCTGAAGGATTCACGCATGCTTCTGTTTCGTTCATTGATCCTGCTGCTGGCGCTGGTTGCTTCGACCGCGTTCGCAGACGGCCTGTATCAGGTCGAGATCCTGCTTTTTCGCCAGAACGGCGAGCCGGCTGCGACCCGCCAGCTTGTCCCGGAAAACTGGGACAACGACGCGCAAAAGATCGACTCAGGCAATGAACGAAGCCCTGCCCTCACTGATCTGGCGAGTAAACTGCAAGACAGCGGCAACTATCAGGTGCTGATGCAGCGTGCCTGGCAGCAGAACATCGGCAGCGAGCCAGGGAAAATGGCAGTCACCCGCGGTGAAGAAAAGCTTGGGCACTTTCCCATCGAGGGCACCGTCAGTCTGGCCATGGCACGTTTTACCGATATTGATGCACAATTCTGGGTCAATCAGCTGGACCCGCACGGCGTGGTCATCAGCAGTGAACGGCTGAAACAGACCGCCAGGGTGAAAAACGGCGAGCTGACCTATCTGGACAACGGCAACCTGGCGTTGCTGATCAAGGTTTCTCCTCTTTGATTTTTTACGTACACAAGGGGCGCTGCGGCGCTCCCTTTCTTTTGAGTATCGCTGCGGCGTAGGGCTTTTTAAAACTTGTCGTCCATTCTTGAAAAAGTCCTGGCTTCGGCCTGGACAGACTTATTCCATGATCGAACGCTTGAGCGAGGGCGTGACTACGCCCGGCAAAAACGCATCGTGCTGGAAGACTCCAGCCCGCAGATCATCCGCACCGCGTGCCGTGGCTCGGGCCTGGAAATCTATACCCAGACCCTGCTGTTCAAGGACCCTGATCGCTACAAGAATTACCTGACCTGCAAATGCACCTGCCCGGTCCGCAACGATTGCAAACATTGCGTGGCCGCCCTCCTGTTTTTGCAGGACCCGCAAAACCGGCCGCTGTTGCAGGCTGCCCTGAGTTCGCACCAGCGAGAAGTGGAGCAGCACGCCGAGCAGCAGCAAATCGCGCAAAAGCCGAAGCTCCCGGAACGCCTGATCGATGACCTGCAACCGCGGCCCAGGCTGATTCTGGCCAGCGTCGAGTTCAGCGCCTACGAACCGCGCAACGGCCGCATGCAGCGCCATGTGCAGCATCGCGCCGCGCTGGCCTTCGCCTACGGCAAGCACTACGCGGTGGGCACCACCAATGTGAGCATTCTGGTCAGTTCGCTGGGCAGCGACCTGGTGAATCAGAAAAGCGACATCATCGAGCACACCGACACCGAAACCCTGCGTATACGGCGTCAGGGCGAGAAAGAGCGGCAACTGCGCCAGGAACTGGCCGACCTGGGCTTCAAGGTCGCCACCCGGCAGAGCAAGGCATTGCCCGACAGCGCCGGCGACATGTACGAACTGCCCAACGACAAGGCCTGGCTGCATTTCGTGCTCGACGACCTGCCGCGTCTGCGCGAGCAAGGCTGGGAAATCGAGATTCAGGAAGAGTTTGGCTTCGATGTCACGCCAGTGGATGACTGGTACGCGGTCATCGACGAAGAGACCGAGCGCGACTGGTTCGACCTGGAACTGGGCATCATCGTCAATGGCGAACGCCTGAGCCTGCTGCCGATCCTGATCAACCTGATCCGCAGCCATCCTGAACTGATGAGCCCGACCGCCGTGGCCAAACGCGGCGATGAAGAACAATTGCTGGTGCAACTCAACCATTTCACCCAGAGCGGCGGCAGCCCGGTGCAGATCGCGCTGCCCTACGGTCGGCTCAAGCCGGTACTGGCGACCCTGGGAGATTTCTACTGGCGTCAGGACGGCAACAACGCGCTGCGCATGAGCAAGGCCGATGCCGCGCGCCTGACCCAGCTCGAAGACCTGCCGTTGACCTGGCAAGGCGGCGACCGTCTGCGCCATTTCGCCGAGCGCCTGATCAACATCAAGGACGCGCCAGTCAGCCTGCCCGATGGCCTGAACGCCACACTACGCCCTTATCAGCTCGAAGGCCTGAGCTGGATGCAGTCGCTGCGCGAGCTGGAAGTCGGCGGCGTGCTGGCCGATGACATGGGCCTGGGCAAGACCCTGCAGACCCTCGCCCACCTGTTGATGGAGAAACAGGCCGGACGCCTCGACCGCCCTGCGCTGGCGGTCATGCCGACCAGCCTGATCCCCAACTGGCTGGACGAAGCCGAGCATTTCACTCCGGACCTCAAGGTGCTGGCGCTGTATGGTGCCAATCGCCATCAGGACGCTGGCAACCTTCAGGATTACGACCTGATCCTGACCACTTACGCGCTGCTGCCCAGAGACCTGGAACTGCTCGAAAAACAGCCTTTCCACGTATTGATTCTTGATGAAGCACAGTACATCAAGAACCCCAACAGCAAGGCGGCGCAGGCCGCGCGCAACCTTAACGCGCGTCAGCGCCTGTGCCTGAGCGGCACGCCGCTGGAAAACCACCTAGGCGAATTGTGGTCGCTGTTCCACTTCCTGATGCCCGGCTGGCTGGGCAACAGCAAGGAATTCAACAGCAATTACCGCACGGCGATCGAAAAGCACGGCAATCAGGATCGTCTGCATCACCTGAATGCGCGCATCAAGCCGTTCCTGCTGCGCCGCACCAAGGAACAGGTCGCCACCGAACTGCCGCCGAAGACCGAGATCATCCACTGGGTCGACCTCAACGACGCGCAGCGTGATGTCTACGAAACCGTGCGCCTGGCAATGGACAAGAAGGTCAGGGACGAGATCACCCGCAAAGGCGTGGCACGCAGTCAGATCATCATTCTTGAAGCGCTGCTCAAGCTGCGCCAGGTGTGCTGCGACCTGCGGCTGGTCAATCACAACATGCCGGTCAACAGCAAACAAGGCACGTCAGGCAAGCTCAATAGCCTGATGGAGATGTTCGAAGAACTGCTGGCCGAAGGTCGCAAGATCCTGCTGTTTTCGCAATTCACCTCGATGCTCAGCCTGATCGAAGAAGAACTGAAGCAGCGCGGCATTGCCTACGCCCTGCTGACCGGCTCGACCCGCGACCGGCGTACGCCGATTCACGATTTCCAGAGCGGCAAGCTGCCGATCTTCCTGATCAGCCTGAAAGCCGGCGGCACCGGCCTCAACCTGACCGCGGCCGATACCGTGATTCACTACGACCCGTGGTGGAACCCGGCAGCGGAAAATCAGGCGACCGACCGCGCTTATCGCATCGGTCAGGACAAGCCGGTATTCGTCTACAAGATGATCGCGCGCGGCACCGTGGAAGAGAAAATCCAGCGGCTGCAACGGGAAAAATCGGCACTGGCTGCAGGCGTGCTCGACGGCCGGACAACTGGCGACTGGAAGCTGCGCGACGAAGACCTGCAGGCGCTCTTCGCGCCGTTGCCTGCCGCGCCAAAGAAGACCCGCAAGTGATCTGAGCTTATTGAATGGCAGCGTGCTGGAGAACCTGCGCCGTGGACAACACCGTGGCGTATTCACCGTGCAGATTGGCCAGTGACATGGCATGCACGTCTTCAGCGCTGCGCGGCGTGCCAAAGAAATCCGTTTGATCGAAGGTAAAGCAGGCGTCATGCGCCACCACAACCTCAAAGCCGAGATTGCCACCACTGCGCGCGGTGGACTCGATTGAGTTATTGGTCACTACCCCGACAATCACCACCTGCCTGATCCCGTCGGACCGTAGCCACATTTCCAGAAACGACCCGCAAAACGCGTCAGGCACCTGCTTGCTCAGCTCCCGCTCATCGGCGTGCGGCACGAACGCCGGCTGATACTCCACACCCGACTGCTCAGGCCAGAACACCGATTCAGGCGATGTCGAAAAATGCCGCACGTGAATCACCGGACGCCCGGACTGCCGCCAGGCGGCCAGCAGCGCTCCTATGTTGGTCTCGGCCTGCAGATTGTTACGCCGCCCCAGTTTGGGATGATTGATGCCCTGTTGCATGTCAATCAGGATCAACGCGCTGTTGTTTTGCATACCCATGACGAATCAGTCCGAACTTTTGGTTCAGCAAGACTATCGCAATCAGGGTCTATTCTGGTCGCAATCGTCGACGGCTTCCGGCCTGTCCGAAACCTGCCCAACGGAGAACATCATGATCGAACACCTCAAACTTGCTGGCAAAGTCGCTCTGGTGCAAGGCGGCTCACGTGGCATTGGTGCCGCCATCGTCAACCGCCTGGCCAAGGAAGGCGCGGCAGTAGCCTTTACCTACGCCAGTTCTGAAGTCAGCGCGCTGGAAATTCAGGACAGCATCAATGCCAACGGTGGCCGGGCATTGGCCATTCGTGCAGACAGCGCCGATGAAAAAGCCATCCGCCAAGCCGTGCAGACCACCGCCGAAACACTCGGCAGGCTGGACATTCTGGTCAACAACGCTGGCGTGCTGGCTATTGCTCCGCTCAACGAATTCAGCATGCAGGACTTCGACAGAACCCTGGCCATCAACGTGCGCAGCGTGTTCATCGCCAGCCAGGAAGCCGCGCGACATATGGAAGAAGGCGGTCGCATCATCAACATCGGCAGCACCAATGCAGACCGCATGCCGTTTGCGGGTGGCGCGACTTACGCCATGAGCAAGTCAGCACTGATCGGCCTCACCAAAGGCATGGCCCGCGACCTCGGCCCACAAGGCATCACCGTCAACAACGTCCAGCCCGGCCCGGTCGACACCGACATGAACCCGGCAGAGGGCGAGTTCGCCGAAAGCCTGAAGGCGCTGATGGCAATCCCCCGCTACGGCAAAAGCGAAGAAATCGCCAGCTTCGTCGCCTACCTCGCAGGCCCGGAAGCGGGCTACATCACCGGTGCCAGCCTGACCATCGACGGCGGCTTCAGCGCCTGATCCGCCCACGGCAAGCGGCCTCGCCCATCCGGGCCGCATCACCCACCCGGGCCTTTTGCTGGCGAACAGACGTTTGTCAGCTTAACCACATGAAAAATCTGAAAAAAAGTTTTGCGTTAGGCAAGGCTTTCGACTACATTAGCGCGCCTCGGCAGACACAACGTTGTTACCGAGATACGGTGAGGTGTCCGAGTGGCTTAAGGAGCACGCCTGGAAAGTGTGTATACAAGAAATTGTATCGAGGGTTCGAATCCCTCCTTCACCGCCATATTGCAAACACACAAAACCCCTGAGTTCGTTAAGAATCTCAGGGGTTTTTTGGTTTCCGGGGTCTGGAAAAAAAGCGTCCTGCTAACTGAGTCAGGATGCTACAGAAGGGCTTTCAGATACACCGCTTGACGCCCGCGGCATCAGATCAAAGAACACTCTCGGACACATGATGGTTCAGCGCTGGCCTCGCCTGAACAGGGCCATGCTTGGGCAACGAAGAGGATATGCGCTCCACTGCGCGCTGATCGCCGTCGTTGAGCTTCCTGAAGTCCTGAATCACTTCGACTTCACGAACGTTCAGGCCAGTCGAGCTCATGGGCACGTGCTGCCCAGTCACCACGTAAAGAACATCCACACCGCCTTTGGCGATCGCGGCCAGGTAGTCAAGCTTGGGTTTACGCTTGCCCATTTCATAGTTGGCCTGGGCATTAGCCCTGACGCCACCCATGGCTGCGAAGTCGCTCTGACTCAGAGCGCTTTTGCGGCGCTCTTCGATCAGTCTTTCACCAAAATTCTGCATACGGATGCTCCTGTGTAGACCTAACGACCATACACTCATTGCTTGTCCGGCTGTCGTTTAATTGCAGCTTTACGCATTAATTAGCTTGCAGAACTATCTCCAATATGGCTGGCACGCCCCACGGGCCGCACTCATCGTACAAGTTGAAGACTCGCCATTAATTTGCAGGCGCGCGCCCGCCTCTTTCCGTTGCTGGCCTGTCGATGGTCTAAAGTACCCTCCTAATGAGAGTACCGCCCTGAATAAGGGTACCTTCCCGAACAAGCAACCCTCCTGAATTCACCCGAGCCTCAATCATCATGAATGACCGAGCACGTGAACTGGCTTCTCGCCTGATCCGCAACTTCAATGAAGCGCCTCTGGCGCATGAGGTCCGTGAGCCGCTGTATGAAAGCGCAGTCGCACGCCTGAGCACCGGAACGGCCGCGCAGAAGCTGGGGGCATCGATTGACGTTGTGGCGCCGGGCAAGCGCTCATGCCCGTATCACTTCCATCATGCTCAGGAAGAAATGTTCGTGATTGTCGAGGGTGAAGGCAGCCTGCGGGTTGCCGGCGAAATGTTACCCATCAGGGCGGGTGATGTGATGTTCATCCCGGCCGGGCCACAATACCCGCATCAGATCATCAATACGTCACAGCAGCCGCTTAAATACCTGTCGATCAGCACCCGGGAGTCGCCGGAAATCTGCGAATATCCGGACTCGGGCAAGTACCAGGCAATGGCGTCCATAAAAGGCGCACGGGCATTTACCGCCAATCAACGGACGACTGAAAACCTCGATTACTGGGATGGTGAGCCTTGATCGAAATTGTTTCGATATTGTATTGAGCCGTTCACGCTTTTTTCACGTTCACGGGTTTATTGTTAACTCAATTCCCAGCAAGACCTTAAGCCCGCTACCCCCCATCGCGGGCTTTTCTTTGCCTGCGATTTGGGTGCACCTTCTTGCGACAACACCGAAATATCGGGCAATCTGCAGGTCAAACCACGCTGCAGAAAACGCTTCCCAAGCCGTACCACCCGGATGACAAACTTCCCGACATGAAAAAAATCCTGAGAAGCCTGGCCCTCGCTGTCACCTGCCTCACCGGGGCTAACGCCTATGCCGCCTGCCAGATGACGCCTATTGACTACGACATGCCGACGCAACGCCTGGACGAGGCGCTGCAACAACTGGCGCATCGCTCCGGCTGCCCGATCAAGGTCGATCTGGGCGCTGACAGCAGCAAGAAGGTGAAAAAATTCAAGGGCACCTTCACGCCGGATAAAGCGCTGGCGCTGGTCTTGAAAAAAACCGGGCTGGAAGGCTACGTCGAAAACGACGGGCTGACAGTGGACCGCAGAGGTCAGGATTTTGTCCACGCACGAGCGGCAGAGCTTCGCAAGGCGATTGATGACGCCGGGCCAAAACTGGAAGCAAAGAGAAAAAAACGCTTCCTTCACCAACTGGACAGCATTGAAAACGGCTCGAAAAAGCTGGCGCTTGAACAAAGCTTTGTCAGCGCAGCCGAGATGGCCAGTTACAAGCGCGACTTTGACGAACTGGCGAAGCAGCTACCCGCACGCAAGTAAGCACCTGACGATTGCGTTAGAATCTGCCCATTTTGGCTGAGCAGGCTGGGCACTTTGGGGTATCAATGAAGAAGACCGCTTTATTCGCACTGGTCATGGCGCTGCACGCTTCTGCTTATGGCGCTGGCGATGCAGAAGCCGGAAAAGCGGTTTTCACCCGCCTTTGTTCAGGCTGCCATAAGATCGGTCCTTCCGCACGCCATGCATTCGGTCCGCAGCTCAACGGTATCTTCGGTCAGCAAGCCGGGCAACAGGAAGGCTATGTCTATACCGACGCCATGAAAAACTCGGGACTGATCTGGAACCGCGAAGAGTTGCGCACCTACATCAAGGATCCAGGCGACGTCGTACCCGGCACCCGCATGAAACTGTGGTGGATGGGTAACGATGAGCGAATGGACGATCTGTTGGAATATCTGGATGCGAACAAGTAGCAAGGTTTAGCGAGGCGATTTAATTGCCCCCGGCGCTTACCGAGGGCAATCGATCCGTTACTTTTTAGGCATGTACGGCGGGTAATCGTCCGTAGTGCCTTTTTCAGTGGCCTCAGTCTCTGCAGGCTCGGTTGGATCGACTTGAGGATCTTCTTTTTCCGGTGACTCTTCGTGGAACCCCAGATTGTCCTTGGTCTCGTTTTTGCTGTCTGGCGTTGTGCCGGTCATATGCGCCTCCGTTTTTAAACATTCAAAACCTGATAATCAGAGCACTGACCTCCGCCGCCGTGCCATGCGACTGACGAACGGGCTTTTCAGGCGCAGCGGGATCATCTGGCAGCATTCGATGCTAACTGGTAGCCTTGCGCCATCCAGGGAGAGATTCATGAAAAGGCTTTCAATTGCGGCGGCGCTGGCAACCATGCTCGTCGCCAGTGCGGCGCACAGTGAAATATTCAAATGCACTTCGCCAGACGGCAACGTGAGCTTTGCTTCCATTCCGTGCGACAGCAATTTTCAGAGCGCCCCGCAGCGGCAAGGCCCGCCGCCGATTCTGCGTGAGGGAGAGCCGCTGGACTATGTCCACAAAACCAACCTCAAAGCCACCGAGTACCTGAAGGTCAGCAGTCGCGCCCACGTGACGGTGGTAGAGACGGAACGCTACAAGGCTTATCAGCGCAACCGCCCGCCACCGCCCAGCGTTGCCTCTCAGTGCCGAAGCCCTGATTACAACAGCCAATGTTTTGACCCATCGGGCGGGAGGTCCTCAGGAAAGGACGCGACTCGCCGTAACGCGGACCGGTAATCCGTTACGCCGTTCTTACCTCTTTGCGTACTTCGCTGATCAGTATCTCCGGGATCAGATCGGTGTAATTGATGATGTCGCCATTGATCTCTTTGGCGTGCGGCCCCATGCCAGCCTCGAAGGCTTCGATAGAGTCGCAATAGATGTGGCACATCGCGATATAGCGCGGATCAGAGCCGGGCGTAGCACCGCCAATGCCACGGTCGACGCTGTAGCCTTTGCAATGCTCACCCATAAGTGTCTGCACCAGTGGCAAATGCTTGTCACAGTAATAGTCGTGATCGAAACGAGCGCCCTCTTCATACCCATACAGCACGCTGACTTTAATCATGTGAATGTCCTCTCGAATGGCTAATGTTAAATTTTCTGACACTCCAGGGTCTGTTCCCGTTTCATCGCGGCCGCGTCGGAGTCTGTTTTGCCGCGAGGCAAGGCAGGAGACACGAAGTCTGGTTGTTCCAAATGAGTGTCGAGTAACGCAGNGAAACGGGAACAGACCCTGGCGATTATCCTGTTCAGGTGCTGACATCAATCCCCTGCTCCCTCACAATCACGCGCTCGCTCTAGGCCGCGCTGCGACGCACGGCCATCCATCAAGTTTGAGGAACCCGCTATGAACGCACTGGAGTGGAATGAAGCCGCACTGGCGAAGTACCTCGCGACGCATCCGACCCTGAAAGATGAAATCAGCAGCCTGAGCCCGAAAGAACAGAAGCAGCAGTTGCAATGGGCTTTTGAGGACGAGGCAGAAGGTCAAGGCATCGAGCCGTGGGAGCTGGCGCTGGAACTGATCGCCGAGTCACCCGAGCAACTCAAGAGCATGCGTCTGGAAGCGCATCGCCAGGTGGCCGAAGCCTTGGGAATGGAGTGGGAAGAATATTGCGGGTTCAACGATATCCAGCCGTGAACCAGACGCTTGCCCAAAGCGAATCGGCCATTTGCAAATGACCGCTCAGTCAGCGCTTTACCTGATCCTTGCAGGTGAGTAACGTTTGCCTACTTCAATAAAGGAATCACGTCATGAGTGATCTGGTCTCATACCATCTGGACGACGGCGTTGCCACGCTGACCCTGAACAACGGCAAGGTCAATGCCATTTCCCCGGACGTGATTGTCGCGTTCAACGCCGCACTGGACCAGGCTGAAAAAGATCGGGCCATCGTTATTCTGACCGGTCAGCCGGGCATCCTCTCGGGCGGCTACGACCTCAAGGTCATGACGTCGAGCGCCGACGCCGCGATCAACCTGGTGGCACAGGGCTCGACGCTGGCGCGACGCATGCTGTCGCACCCCTTCCCGATCATTGTCGCCTGCCCCGGCCACGCTGTTGCCAAAGGTGCGTTTCTGCTGCTGTCGGCGGATTACCGGATCGGTGTCGCCGGCCCGTTCAGCATCGGCCTGAACGAAGTGCAGATCGGTATGACCATGCACCACGCCGGTATCGAGCTGGCCCGTGACCGGTTGCGCAAATCGGCATTCAACCGCTCGGTCATCAACGCCGAGATGCTCGATCCCGAAGCAGCCATGGCGGCAGGCTTTCTGGATAAGGTGGTCAGCGTCGAAGAGCTGCAGAGCGCCGCGTTGGCAGTCGCTGCGCAGCTGAAGAAGATCAACATGAACGCCCATAAGAGAACCAAGCTCAAGGCCAGAAAGGCGCTGCTCGACACGCTGGATGCGGCGATCGAAGAAGATCGACAGCACATGCTTTGACGCTCAACCGAAGCCCGCCGATGCGGGCTTTCGTTCATCAGCGAACTCATCCGCATTTGATCAATCTGATCAGCTACCGCGCATGATCATTTGCGCCACTGACATATTGAAGAAGCGATAGCGCCATGGGTCGAGTTGTTGCAGCAGCCGTTTACAGTAAAGGCAAAAAAGTCCGGGACATCACCCTTGATGAAGGCGCTGCCTGGGCCGCAAAACCTGAGCACTTCGTCTGGATCGGGCTGGAGCAGCCCAGCGTCGAGGAGCTGACCAGCCTGAAAGAGCAGTTCAATCTGCATGAGCTGGCACTTGAAGATGCCATGGAAGTGCACAGCCGCCCGAAGCTGGAAACTTTCGGTGATGCACTGTTTATCGTGACGTACGCGCCGGTACGCGACAACGGCAAGTTGCTGTTCATCGAAACCCACATCTTTGCGGGCAAGGGCTACGTCATCACTTCGCGCAACGGGCATTCCAAATCCTACGGGCTGGTACGCCAGCGCTGCGAAGCCAGGCCGTTGCTGCTCGAACATGGCGAAGACTTCGTGCTGTACGCCCTGCTGGATTTCGTCACCGAAAACTATCAGCCTGTCACCGAAGCCATTCACACCGAGCTGGAGCTACTGGAGCAGAGCGTTATCGGCGGTTCCTTGCGCGAATCCGACATTCAGCACATCCACGCCCTGCGTCGCGATCTGTTGCGTATGCGTCGCTACGTGGCGCCCATGGTGGAAGTCGGTGAGGAACTGCAGCGACTGAACTTTCCGTTCATCGACAAGAACATGCGGCCGTACTTTCGTGACGTCGAGATCCACGTCAAACGGCAGATGGAAGACCTCGGCAACCTCTGTGACATCGCCAGCCAGACCATCGAGATCGGCCTGCTGCTGGAGTCGTCACGCCAGAGCATCGTACAGCGCAAGTTCGCCGGCTGGGCAGCGATTCTGGCCTTCCCGACGGCAATCGCCGGGATCTACGGCATGAACTTCGAAAACATGCCCGAACTCACCTGGCACTACGGTTACTTCATCGTGCTCGGCGTGATCTTCGGTGGCTGCGGCGCACTGTTCGCCAGCTTCAAACGCTCGGGCTGGCTGTAACGCGACGCGCGGATAACCGCACACACGTCCTGACGAACAAGGAGGACGGGCCGGTCAGACAGCCTGTTCCTCCGATCGATGCGCCACGAAACGCATCATCCACTCGGCGACCGTGGCCCCGTGGTGATCATGATCGAGGCTGGCAACGCCCTGGCGGTAAATCTGCTCGCCCAGCGCTTCCTGACGCAAGTCCAGCAAGCTGCGGGAAAATTCGTGAATGAATTCCGGATGTCCCTGAAAGCACAGCACTTGATGGTTAATGTGATAAGCGGCGAACGGGCAAAACTCGCTGGAGGCAATGACCGTGGCATTCTCGGGCAACGCAGTGACTTGATCCTGATGGCTGATCAATAGCGTCAGCGTGTCCATCCTTGGGGTCATCCACGGCGTGGCGGTCGCCAGTTGATAATGATGAATGCCCACGCCCCACCCCTGCGTGGCACGCTCGGTCTTGCCGCCCAGCAGCAATGCCAGCAACTGATGGCCAAAGCAGATACCCAACAGCTTTTCGCCACGCTGATAGAGTTCGAGCAAGTAGCCCTTCAAGGTTTGAATCCACGGATCGGTGCCGAACGAGTCAGCCTTGCTGCCGGTCACCAGGTACGCGTCAAACCGCTCGCCCTCAGGCGGGTAGCTGCCCTGCACAACGTTGTAAACCGACAATTCGGCAGCGATCGGCTGGCGCGCGAAGAGCAACTCGAACATCCGCCCGTAACCCTGATACTGCTCGACCAATTCCGGACGCAGGTTATCGGTTTCCAGAATACAGATGCGTAAAGACATAAATGGGGACCCGAAACAGTGATGAGGTAAAGACACCGCGAAGCCTGCCCTGAAGGCCCGGCCAAATCAAGCGGGGCCGGGTGTACAGACAGGTTGCGCGAGCCATGTAAGACGAACCTGACTCGGACGAACGGTATAGAACAGTTCATTTTGCGAGAAGCGTCTAGCAAGGGCCTGTTACACAAAGCCTGGACAGATTAATAACCAGGCGCCTGGAAAAACCAAATTTAAATTCCTAACGGTTCTATGGACTTGGGCACGCCAGTTCTATGTTTAGATCTGTAACAGAGAGCACTGCAGAAACCATTCAGCGCTCGGGGCAGCGGTCAGATGACCGGGCCCGCCTGTTCAAGTCTCACGCGTGTCATCAGTTGCTCGCTCGCCATCTATTTGCAACATTTGGCGGGTTAAAGTCGTACAGGCATAACAACAAGAGGCAGACAGCCATGCTCAAGTTCAAACATTCGAAAGTACGTCAGGCAGGACTCATCCTGTTTACCACCGCGCTGTTATTGATCGTGCCAAACCTTAACCGGTTGTTTGGCTGATCCGACACGCTTTCGTCGCGTGCACATCTGTGCCACTCTTTCCACTCGAACGAAGGGAGACGGGCTTATGCGCCGATGGATAGCGTTATGTGCACTCGCCAGCAGCTTCACTACGCAGGCAGGCGTTGTTGATCAGGCGGCGGCGGTGGCCGCCTTGAAGGAAGGCAAGCTGGCGATGGACGTGCGCAGCCAAAGCGACTACGAAGCCGGTACCGTGCTGAACGCAGTACGGGTGGATGAAGTGCGGCTGGTCAATCAGATGAAACAAGTGCTGAACGACCGCAATGCGGTATTCGTCATCTTCAGCAGCGATAACAACAAGGCCAACAGGGCTCAGGACAAACTGATGGCGGCGGGTTATTTCAGCGTTATCAATGGCGGCAACTACGAAGAGTTGCACAACGCGCTGTACGACACCTCCGATGACCCTGCGGAATAAGCCAGGCCCGTAGCGATTGCCTGTAGCGATGCGCAGATTGCTTCATCTCAATCCGCGCATCGTCCGCCTTACTGGTGCTGACTCTGCACTTGAAGTCTGGTCTTCACTTTTGGCGTGCCGGTCATGGGCGACACCACGACCTTGGCATGCATCTGTTCCGAGCCACCGCCACGGCGCATGCCGCGCACCGGACAGGCATCCAGATAATCCAGCCCGACAGCCAGTTTCAGATGCCGCTCGGGAATCGCCAACTGGTTGGTCACGTCAAAGCTGTACCAGGCGTTATCGACCCACGCCTCGGCCCAGGCGTGACTGGACAGATGCTCGCTGTCTTCACTGCACAGATAACCGGACACATAACGCGCCGGCACCCCAAGGCTGCGGGCGCAGGCCAGAAACGCGTGCGTGTGGTCCTGACAGACGCCTGAACGCCCGGCAAATGCCTGCGCCGCACAGGTATCGACTTCCGTCGCACCCTGGGTGTACGTCATGTGCTGATTCAGCGCTTGCATCAGATCGATCAGTGCTGTGCGGTCATTGCGCTTGCGACACTCTTTGGCCGCAAAGCTGCGAATCGCTTCGTCCGGCTCGGTCAGACGCGTCACGCGCAGGAAAGGCAGTGCCGACTGGCTTTCATGCTCGGCTTCGCAGGTTTCGTCGATCTCGACCTGCCCGCGTGCGCCGATAATGATTTCTTCGTGCGGCTCTTCCAGACTCAGCACATGCAGGATATTGCCGAACGGATCGACCTGCGCCCGCACCGGGCGCGGCAGCGTCAACTGCCAGCTGAGCACTTTCTGGCGCTCACTGTCATGGGGAGTCAGGCGCAGGTACTGGATACTCGAACGCACCTGATCATCATAGTGATAGGTGGTCTCGTGGCTTATAGAGAGCCTCATGCAGCCTCCAGGTACGAAATGTGGATGGCATCGCCCAATTGGGCCAGCATCGGGATGAATTCGTTCAACCACTCATGCAGGCCTTCATCGAGGATTTCGTCGATACTGGTGTAGCGCAGTCGCGCGTCCATTTCCGCTGCCATGCGCTGCGCCGGGCGACCGTTGATGCCGGGCAGGCTGGCGAGAATGACATCCATCTCTTCCAGGCAGGCGCGCAACGAGCGCGGTATGTCGGCACGCAGCAGCAAAAGCTCGGCAACCTGACGGGCACCGGGGGCGTCCCGATAGACTTCGGTGTAAGCCTCGAACGACGACAGTGCGCGCAACAACGCGCTCCACTGGTAGTAACCGGCGGCGGAGCTGTCCGCTGCAGCATTCGCCTGCGGCCCGCGCAACTCGAGCATTTCATAACGAGCATCGAGCATGCGCATGGTGTTGTCGGCGCGTTCGATGAAGGTCCCCAGACGGATGAAGCGGAAGGCATCGTTGCGCATGATGGTGCCGTAAGTGGCACCGCGGAACAGGTGCGACCGCTCCTTGACCCACTCGCAGAACCGGCTCATGCCGTAACGCGTCAGACCTTGCTGGGCAATGCCGCGAATTTCCAGCCACGTGGAGTTAATGTTCTCCCACATGTCCGCAGTGATCCGGCCACGCACCGCGTGCGCACTGGCCCTGGCCGCACCCAGGCAACTGTAGATGCTCGCCGGGTTGCTGGCATCCAGAGCGAAGAAATGCAGCATGCGCTCGGCATGCAAGTCACCATGGCGCTCGACGTAGGTTTCCAGGGTTCCGGTGATCAACAGCGGCATGGCTATTTCATCCAGCCCGTCGCCACGCCCGTCCTGAGGCATCAACGACAGCGAATAGCTCACGTCCAGCATTCGGGCGAGGTTCTCCGCTCGCTCCAGGTAACGCGACATCCAGAAAAGATCCGAGGCAGTTCTACTTAACATTGGCAGGCATCCTTAATCCTCGACCACCCAGGTGTCTTTGGTACCGCCACCCTGAGATGAATTTACGACCAGCGAGCCTTCGCGCAACGCAACGCGCGTCAGGCCGCCAGGCACGACGCGGGTTTCGCGACCGGCCAGAACAAAGGGGCGCAGATCGATGTGTCGCGGGGCGATGCCGTTCTCGACAAAGGTCGGGCAGGTCGACAGGCATAACGTGGGCTGGGCGATGTAGGCATGCGGCTTGGCCTTGAGACGCGCGCGGAAGGCTTCGATCTCGGCAGCCGTCGCTGCGGGGCCGACCAGCATGCCGTAACCGCCAGAGCCCTGGGTTTCCTTGACGACGAGATCGCCCAGGTTGGCCAGCACATGGGACAGCTCTTCCGGCTTGCGGCACTGCCAGGTCGGCACGTTCTTGAGAATCGGCTCTTCGTCCAGATAGAAACGAATCATGTCGGTGACGTACGGGTAGACCGACTTATCGTCTGCTACGCCGGTGCCGATGGCATTGGCCAGCACCACATTGCCGGAACGGTACGCGGAAAGCAGACCGGGCACACCCAGCATCGAATCGGGGTTGAACGCCAGCGGATCGAGAAACGCATCGTCCAGACGACGGTAGATCACATCGACCGCTTTCGGGCCGTCAGTGGTGCGCATGAACACGCGATCATCCCGGACAAACAGATCGGCACCTTCCACCAGTTCGACACCCATCTCGCGAGCCAGAAACGCATGCTCGAAAAAGGCGCTGTTGAAACGCCCCGGTGTCAGCACCACAACGCTGGGGTTATCCAGATGGCTGGAGCTCTTGAGCGTATCGAGCAGCAGGTTCGGGTAATGATCGATCGGCGCGATACGCTGCGCGGCGAACAGCTCGGGAAACAGGCGCATCATCATCTTGCGGTCTTCGAGCATATAGCTCACTCCGCTCGGCGTGCGCAGGTTGTCCTCGAGCACGTAATACGTGCCGTCGCCGTCGCGTACCAGATCGACGCCGGAAATGTGCGAGTACAGGTCGCGATGCAGGTTCAGGCCTTGCATAGCGATCTGATATTGCTCGTTGGCCAGCACCTGTTCAGCGGGAATGATCCCGGCCTTGATGATGCGCTGATCGTGGTACAGATCGGCCAGAAACATATTCAGCGCCTTGACGCGCTGAATGCAGCCGCGCTCTACAACCCGCCACTCACTCGCGGGAATGCTGCGCGGGATGGTATCGAACGGGATAAGCCGTTCGGTCCCCTGTTCGTCACCATAGAGCGTGAACGTAATCCCGGCGCGATGAAACAGCAAATCGGCTTCACGCCTGCGTTGAGCCAGCAGCTCAGGTGGCGTATCGCCCAGCCAGCGGGCGAACTCCCGATAATGCGGGCGAACAACACCGCCAGCATCGTACATCTCGTCATAAAAGGTGCGGATCATGCCGTACTCCTTGTCACCGTGGACACCAAGACCATCGCAAGGCCCGTGCCACCGACATAAACGCATTGATATCAAGGGCTTGCATAAAAAACCGACGTTCTCTGCACCATTCCTGTGCATTAAACGCCCAAGCCAATTCGCTTACGCCTCATTCAGATGCGTCATTCAACCTTGAAATCTATGATCAGCATAGCGAGAGTTGATTTCCCCACGCGATATTAGTTCGCCACAATCGCCAGCAACCGAGCAAACACGGCACCCAACGCCACATTTGCCCCGCCTTTTTATTTGCGCCCTGCAGTGATGCCCACGGGTGCCTCCGCAAACAGACTTCCCTTTGCGCCACTCGTTTGAGTGGCTTTTTTTGCCCGTACGCTCGATTTGACGCGCTGTACAGTGACGAAAAAGCCCCGATTCGCGCATTCGACAGCCTCTGAAACAAAACCGGCCCGATCAGGACGTCATCCTGGTCAGGCCGATCAGTGCTAAGCATTGAATCTGTTCAAAAAGCGCGTATCACGCGTGCAGCCTTCTGATCTCCTGAGTGACACCCCAACCTTCGACTTCTCCATCCATGGGCGAAATCACCATCTGAAAGTCCTGCTCGAAGTCACCGATGCCATCGTAGGTCGCATACATCACCTTGCTCAGTTGCAAGTGCCAGGCACCGTCATCACGTACGTTTATCTGGGTGTTGAGGGATTCACCGCGAAACTGCTCTGCGGCCTGCCGTGCCCGTTCCTCGTCCGGGAAAATGGCATAGAACTCGATGGGATAGATTCGCGCAAAATCAAAACCGCCTTCTTTCATGCGGCGCAGCACATTGCTGCTGATGTCCTCTTGATAGGCTGTGCTCATGAAACGTCCTCCTATGCAACGATAGATAGAGTTTCAACTCTTCCAGCGCGACCACCAGAGGGGCAGTCGCCGCACGACAGATAATCCGGCGTGGGGAATCAAGCATGTAGCTGACAAGACAGGGCTTGCGCGCAGGCCCGGTATCGAGATGTCAGAGGCCATTTGAAATGGCCTCATCTGCAGATTAGCCCTATCACGGACCGTATGCCAAGTGGTTGGCACGAAAAGGTTTTTGATCGGTGAGGATCAGCTCGTTTCTGTGATGGAAATGATCTCCACACTGTTATGGTCCTTGAGCGTCTTCACGGTAGGCTCTTCGGTGCGCCCTTCAAGATCATTGAGATCCAGCTCATCGGTCATCGGATAGAGGTCCTTGCGCAGGAGCTGCGCAACTTCTTCCTCGCTGGGACGCTGTTCAAAAGCGGCCACGTGGCGCTGCTGCACTCCATCCTTGTCCAGATACAAAATGGCCCACTGTTTCATCAATGCCTCCAGAACGAAGCCAGGCACTCTGGCTTATGGGATAAGGACCTTTTTACCAGCGCATTCGTTCCGCCGGATCAGCGCTGCACAATAGCTGATAACGGCCAGAACAAAAGGCCCTTGCAGTGAATGCCAAGGACCTTTTTCATTGCATGACTGGCCGGTTCGGCAAGTCAGTCATCGTCAGTTGCGGTTCTTGCTGGCCTCCACTCCGGCCGTGTTGTCCAGAAGGCTCTTGGTCGCCGTCTGCAGGAAGCTTTCCAGACGCAGCTTGAGCGCCTGCATGTCCGGCGCATCAGACACTTCTTCGGCATGCGGGTTGGCGCCAAGGGTATAAGTCATCAGCTTGGCCGGCATTTCCGTCGGTTCGATCAGAATGCGGTTGCCGCTGACAATCGCCACGATCTGCTCGCTGCCCGATGGCTTGATGACACCGAAGCCCTTGTCGCCTTCCGGCAGGTTCAGCAGATCACGGCCCCAGCACTGGTTGCGGTTCAAGCCACCAAGACGCCCCATGATGGTCGGCACCACGTCTACCTGAGTACCAACGGTGCTGCTGCGCTGACCAAACTTCTCCTGCACGCCAGGACCGATCAGCAACAGCGGCACGTTGAAGCGCCCCAGGTCCATTTCGGTCAGCTGTTTGTTATTGCCGAAGCCGTGGTCACCCAATACCACGAACAGGGTGTTCTTGAAGTACGGCTCTTTTTTGGCCTTCTCGAAGAACTGGCCCAGCGCCCAGTCGGCGTAACGCATGGCGGTCAAATGCTCGTCCAGCGAACCGTGCCCGGTGACACGCTCGACCGGCAACGGGTCCGGCAGCGCGTAAGGCGTGTGGTTCGACAGGGTCTGTAACAGCGCATAGAACGGCTTGCCGTCCTGACGGGCTTTGAGTTCCTGCGCGCCACGGTCGAACATGTCCTGATCGGAAACACCCCAGGTCGGATCGGAGAACACCGGATTGACGAAGTCCTCGCGGCCGACGAAGTTGGTCATGCCCTGGTTGCTGAAGAAGCCCGACTGGTTGTCCCAGGCAAAGTTGCCGTTGTAGACATAAACGTCGTCGTAATTGCGCCCGGTGCTCAGCAACTGCGGCAGGCCGGAAAGCTTGTGCGCACCCTCTGGCGTCTGCATCAGGTACTCGAAGCCCGGCAGGTTCGGGAAGCACGCCATGGTGGCGAACATGCCTTGGTGAGTGTGAGTACCGTTGGAGAAAAAGTGATCGAACAACAGCCCTTCTTTGGACAGCTTGTCGAAGTACGGTGTGATGTTGGCATCGCTGCCCAGCGCCCCGACCGAATGTCCGGCAAAGCTTTCCATCAGAATCACGACGACGTTACGGATCGGCAGCGTGTTTTCGGCGGGCGGCGTGAAGTCACGACGCACCGCAGCAATGTCAGGCTCGACCAGCTTGTCATGCGGGGTCAACAGCATGTCGCGCACGGTCTGCTGCGCTTCAGCCTGCGGCAGCGTGGCTTTCCAGATATTGTCACGCTGCTCGGACATACGGCTTTTTGCCGCAGTGATCAGGGTCAGCGTACCGTTGAGGCCCAACTGATTGGCGAAGTTCGAGTCAGTTGTGTACGCGTCCCCCCAACGCAGCGGCGGGCCCTGACGCAAGGTGCCGCGAATGCACACCACCATGACCAGCAAGACAACGACGAAAACACCCGCACGCATGTACCACGGCGCAACCGGGCTGAGTGTTTCAGTGCCCGCAGCGGCGGCATGACGTGGACGCGTCAGCCGGTCAATGCCCTTGAACACCAGACTCA
The DNA here is from genome assembly GCF_001293775.1 of Pseudomonas syringae pv. cilantro. Lineage (GTDB taxonomy): Bacteria > Pseudomonadota > Gammaproteobacteria > Pseudomonadales > Pseudomonadaceae > Aquipseudomonas > Aquipseudomonas syringae_P. The sequence continues at coordinate 718,811 of NZ_LGLN01000033.1, read as the reverse complement.
GCAACCAGGTCACCGCAGCCCATGCCAACAGGTAACGCACCACCGGAAAACCGTACCACAACATGCTCAGCACGGTTTTCGGGTCTTCTTTCACGTACTGGAACACCAGACCGTTCAAGCGCTGGTGGAATTCACGATAGAAGTCCATCTCCATCAGGCCGAGGAACAGCGTGATGCTGCCGACCAGGGTCAGCCAGAAGCGGAAGAAGCCACGTGCCGCCATGGCTCGCGCGCTGAACAGCGACAGCACCAGTGGAATCAGCAGGTACATCGTCAGGCGCAGGTCGAAACGCATGCCATTGAACAGCGCTTCAATGAACGTCGAGGCTGGCGTATCGCCAATCATCTCGCGGTTATAGACCAGCAGACCGATACGCAACAGGGTGTACATCACCATCAAGGCGAAACCGCTGAGCAGTATGTAGGCGAGGTGCGATTTGACAGTCGGGTTGTGCAGGCGGGCTTGCCGATGAATCTGGGCGTCCGTTTTGGCCATGGTTGTCAGGATCCGGTGGATTCAGGGGTAGGTTCAGTGTGCAGCACCGCCCTCCTCTGGGGAGCAGCGGCGTGCGGCAGGGCGCAGATATTACTTGATTGCGGGTGACCTGGGGCCAGGTCAGCCCATGAAGGCGCGTGCCTGTTCAGTTTCGCGCGCAATTGTGCGGCAAAACGTGTGAAATTTCTGTCGCGAGCGCCCCGCTTCAGCACCCGTGCGATGATGCGCAGACACGCGGGCCTGCGACGTCACGCCGGTGCTGTCAGTCGTTGCTGGCTTTGCTCACAGCCTTGAGCACGTATTGTGGCAATGCGAACGAACCGATATGGACTTCAGGATTGTAATAGCGCGTAACAATACCGCTGCCCGAAAACCGCTGGCGCAGGGTTTCCAGTGGCAGCTTGCGATAGGTTTTGTCGGTCGCGCCCCAAGCAAAGGTCATCGCACCACCAATATAGGTCGGGATGGCCGCCTGATAGAAATGCCAGTCGGCAAACAGACCGTGCATGCGCCCGGCGGTGGTCTGTACACCGCTCAATTGCATGAAAGGCGTACCGTTCTGGGTGACCAGAATGCCGCCTTCGTTCAGGCAGCGATGGCAGGCCTGATAGAAGTTTTCCGAAAACAGGACTTCACCCGGTCCGATGGGATCGGTGGAGTCAGAGATGATCACGTCGAACTTCTCTTCGGTGGTTGCCACGAAGCGCATGCCATCGTCGATGACCAGATTCAGACGCGAATCCTCGAAAGCCCCGCTGGAGTGATTGGGCAGAAACTCTTTGCACATTTCGACCACTGTCGCGTCGATCTCGACCATGGTGATGTGTTCGACGGTCAGGTGCTTGGCGACCTCGCGCAGCATGCCGCCGTCGCCACCGCCGATGATCAGCACGCGCTTGGCTGCCCCGTGCGCCAGGATCGGCACGTGAGTGAGCATCTCGTGGTAGATGAATTCATCCGCTTCGGTGGTCTGGATAACGCCGTCCAGCGCCATGACGCGCCCCATGCGCGGGTTCTGGAAAATCACCAGATGCTGGTGGTCGGTGCGAACTTCGTGCAGCATTTTTTCGATACGAAAGCGCTGGCCGTAGCCTTCGTACAACGTTTCCTGATAATCGCTCATGGGTAAGCTCCCGCTGGGTACTGATGACAGGACGGCCGACCGCCCACAACAAAGGCGCGCATTCTACGTCGAGGAAGATGACAGGTCGAACCTCTCTGCAGCCTGAGCCGTTCGCACGCCTTGAAAAAGCCTGGGTTCGGAAACGAAAAACGCCTGACTACACGGGTAATCAGGCGTTATTGTCGAGCTTCAGAGGTCTCAGATACGCACGTTGCCGCGCGGCCCCAGAATCGCCCAGATGATCAGACCCAGCACCGGCAACAGCACAATCAACAACACCCAGAGAATTTTCTTCCCGGTCTCGGCGTTGCTTTTCAAGACATTGATAATGGCCCAGATATCGAGCGCCAGAATAATCAGACCGACCAGGCCATTGAATGACGAACCCATGGTGTTGCCCCTTAGTGGATGCTTACCTTCCTAGGATAGTCGCACCGTTCGGGGGTTCCATTGAACCAACCGTATATTCTCGGGCTCCGAAGCGGGAGGCGATTTTTTGTGTCGTCAGCCCCGCTCAGCCATCAGTCCAGTCATTGAAAAGAAAGGTACGTCGCCGTATGTCATCACCTGCACAGCCCGGAACGTCACGGGGGACCTGGCTCTCCCACTTCCAGACCAGCCCGCTGGTCAGCCTAGGGTTCGCGATCGCTATTCTGTCGGTCGTGGGTCTGGGTGGCGTCAGCCTGTATAACGCGTTCTACAGCACCAACCAGGTCAACTTCAATCATGCCCTGCTGGGCGGGATCGCGGGCTTTATGGCTACTGCGCTCGGGGCGGTCCTTGCAGTGGCCTTGCGCGATGTGTCGCAACGCGCTCAGGACATCATGCTCGGTTTTGCCGCCGGGATGATGCTGGCTGCCAGCTCGTTCTCGCTGATTCTGCCAGGGCTGGAAGCTGCCAGGGAGATCACCGGCAGCGGCCCGTTCGCAGCGGCAACGGTAGTGACCGGCCTGGGGCTGGGCGTGCTGCTGATGCTGGGGCTGGACAGGTTTACCCCGCATGAGCATGAGAGTGTCGGCCGTCAGGGGCCGCATTCGGAACGCATCAACCGGGTATGGCTGTTCGTGCTGGCAATCACGCTGCATAACCTGCCCGAAGGCATGGCCATCGGTGTCAGCTTCGCCAGCGGCGACCTGAATGTCGGCTTGCCGTTGACCACAGCCATTGCGATCCAGGACATTCCGGAAGGCCTGGCCATTGCGCTGGCCCTGCGCGCCACGGGACTGTCGGCCTTCAAGGCGATGCTGGTCGCGATTGGTTCCGGCCTCATGGAACCGCTGGGGGCACTCATAGGGCTGGGCATTTCCAGCGGGTTTGCAATTGCCTACCCGGTGAGTATGGGCCTGGCCGCTGGCGCGATGATTTTTGTTGTGTCCCATGAAGTCATCCCGGAAACCCATCGCAACGGCCATCAGACCTCGGCGACATTAGGGCTGATGGGCGGCTTCGCGGTGATGATGTTTCTGGACACTGCGCTGGGCTAGCCGCGCAACGCTTGCAGCGACGGTGCGGCGTGAATGCCCGCCGACGCAGCGAGTTCAAGCACACGCGCCTCGTCACGGCCATAGACCAACACAGCTTGCAGTTCGTCATCCAGTGGCTGGCTGAAATCCATCAAGACGTAACCGCCCAGGTCCTTGCTCATGCTGCTCAGCTGAATCTGAATGCGATTGAGCGCAACCAGCGGTTCCACCTTGGCCAGTTGCCTGGATTTGATGTTGAACGTCACGTCCTTGCCGAATGACTGAACGATCTGTTCGAACAGATCCATGTAGCTGTCCGCCTGAAACAGCACGGTTTCCGGAAGACTGCCGACCACGACCCACTCGCCCAGCGAGATCGGAAAGCTGTCGTCGTAATTGATATCAGGGTTCGCCGCCAGAAAAGCCTGCGGGTCGGCATAAGCCTGAGCGGCCTCATCGGCGATACGTGCGATCTCGTCATCCGCCATACAACCGGAACTGACTTTGCTGATTAATTCGACCAGTGAGTCTTTCATGGGGGACGATCCTGCTGACGGGCAAAAAAAGAGGCGCGAAGGATAACGGTAAATCCTCCGCGCCTCTATCTATGTCTGGACCTATGTCGTCTGGCTATGTCTGGGCCGGATGTCCTGCGGTGACGCTGATCTCAGGCCCTTGCCGCCTGCACGCCCAGCTTGGTCAATTGCTCGGCGGTAATGGTCGCCCCCATCGCCTGCGCGGCGCCCAGCGCGGTGATGCCCTTGGCATCACTGACATGCGGGTCAGCGCCCTTGCTGATCAGATAGTCGACGATCTCGCTACGGTTGAACATGGCCGCCATCATCAATGCCGTGCGGCCGTCGGCAGCAGCGGCTTCTACATCGGCACCCGCTTCGACCAGCAATTTGACAACCGCCAGATCGCCCTTGAACGCCGCACCGGCAATCGGGCTTTGGCCATTGTCGTTGCGAATTTCCGGATCGGCGCCGTGACTGAGCAATACCCGGACCGCATCCTGATGGCTGTGATAGCTGGCCAGCATCAGCAAGGTGTCGCCCTTGTGATTGCGCAAATCCGCAGGCAGGCCTTTCTCAAGAAGGCGCTCCAGCATGGTGGCATTGCCTTGGCGAGCCACATCGAAGACCTGCTCGGCAAACTCTGCGGCCTCTTCCTCGGTCATTGTCTTCGCTGGGCGGGTATCTGAATCGGTCATTGATCACTCCTTGGCACACGGTCATCCGGGAATCCAATGCTCCCGGTAGAGGTAACACAATGACCACAAGTCTCGCCTGCTGTTCGATCAACCTCTTCGATCGACGTCAGCCCGGTGAAAACGACTGAAAGTGCTTCAGTACGCCGTTATGCCCGATCGTTATCAGCTCAGAACCCGCAAAATGCAGTGTGCACGACAGGCGTTCATGCAAAATGCACGAGCCTCAAAAAATTAAAATACTATAAGTCATTGTTTTTAAAAGAATTAATTTCAGTGCAAATACTGGCACAGACACTGCACTACTACTAGCAAGCTTGTTATCCCATGAGCAATGGAGCCGCTAGACATGACTTTTATTCAAGAAAAATTCGCTTCCGTATTTTCCGACTACACCGTGACCACTCAGCCTCGCCCGGATGGCGGTGTTCTGGTGTCGCTGCGTAATGACGAAGGCAAACAGATCCGTCGCTCCGTGTCTTATGCGCAACTGCACACACCGGTCCAACTGGAATGGGTTATTAGCGCAATTCGCCGTGACCTCGCTGCACAAGCCAGCGAGCTGCCAGCTATTTCGATGCTGCAAAGCCAGCACCGCTTCGATCTGCCGACTTACCATACGCGCTGATCCGCTTGACTCGCCGCCCCCGTCGGGGCGGCGAGCCGTCGTACGCTCTCTCATCCCTTGTTTGCCGCGATTACTCACTGTTTTCGCGGCTTTTTTATGCTTGTTCGGAGACGCTGGAACTACCGGATCAGCCCGCGACACAAGGCTTCACCGACCGCCTGAGCCCTGTTCGCAACACCCAACTTGGCGTAAATGGCCTTGAGGTGATATTTGACCGTGGCTTCTGAAACGTCGCGGATCACCGAGATTTCCCAGGCGGTTTTTCCGTCTCTGGCCCACTGCAACGTTTCCAGCTCTCGATGGGTCAAGCCTCGAGAACAGAACTTCAGCCCTCTCGCAACACTGTGCATGACCGGCATCAGACTGCTGACCAGATACTTTTGTTCAGCGTTGATCGGCCTTTCCACTTCTGCCAGGGTACAGACCGACGTCACGCTCTCCGTGCCGCGGCAGTGACTGGTGTACCCATAGGAAATGGCTGGCAACAACTCACTGGCCTCGACCGCTTCGTCGTAACAGGCTGACAAAGGGTACAAGCGAAATGCATCCTGCCAGTTCATGAACCCGAGGTGGTTGCGGTAGTACCGAATGACCGGGTCCTGAGTGATCAGTTCATGATGCCGATAGGCCTTGCCCCAGATGTCGTCGACATTCGAGGTAATGAACGTCAGCAGCAACGGCCCTTTGAATTGATAGAACATCGCCCGTTCGCAATCACATTCACGCCGCAACCATTCAAGGGCATTTTCGACTGCTGTTTGCCCGTCGAGCTCGGTAATCGTATTGACCATCTGTTGTATCAATAGATCTTTCGTTGCGCTCTCTGCAATTACACTGCCCATGACCACCGCTCCTGTGCGCCCCGGAATAGGCGCAAGTGTGGCCCCGGGGACAATGGCAAGGAACTTACACGATTAATCGCGTAGAAAAACGGCAGCCAAAACAAACAGAAACAGAGCACTTTTAAACGGGCAGCGTCCCACTGAAAAGCAGGACGCTGCTTACAGAAAATGGCGTGCAGCCTGTGAACCAGGAGGCATGCAGGGCTGTAGATCGGTGACGCAGAGCGTCTCGAGATGCAAGCCAACGCGAGCGCTGGCACGAGAGTCGGCTGGATTCAGAATGAGCGCCCAGCCAGGGAACAGACCTAGGGTCTGTTCCCGTTTCANCGCGATGAAACGGGAACAGACCCTAAAAAGCAGCAGGATCGATAAACGCAAAGCTGGCCACGTTTTCATGACCTGCCAGTGTGCCACCGTCACGCGTCAGACCGCAGGTTGCCATCCCGGCAGCCTGAGCGGCATCCAGCTCTTCGACGATATCCGACAAAAACAGAATGTCCTGCGCGGCGAAACCGGTCGCAGCTGCAATCACCAGGTAGGACTGCGCCTCACGCTTGGAGCCCGAGGTGGTGTCGAAGTAGCCGCTGAACAGGCCGGAAAGATCGCCCGCCTCGGAACAACCGAAGATCAGTTGCTGGGCCTGAATCGAGCCTGACGAATAAACGTAAAGTTTATAACCGTCCTGATGCCAGCGTTTGAGCGCCGCAACGGCGTCCGGATAAACATGGCCCTTGAGTAGCCCGGCGTTGTAGCCCTGCTCCCAGACCATGCCCTGCAAGGCCTTGAGCGGCGTCGCCTTGCGGTCTTCGGCAATCCACTCCAGCAGAATCGCAATGACCCGCTCGACATCGGCGTCAGGCTCGCCGCTTTGTTCGCGAACGGCGTGCAGTTGCGTGGCCACTGCAGGCTGGTCGGCATGCTGACGAACGAAGTCCGGCAGATGCTTTCGGGCAAACGGAAACAGCACCTCGAAAACGAAGCTCACTGCACTGGTCGTGCCTTCGATATCCGTGAGAATGGCTTTGATGGGCATCAGAATCGGGCTCCTGTCAGTCTTCCAGCCGAGGGAAACGGCCAGCAATGTCTTCACCGGTAAAATTGGCCACCCAGCCCTCAGGGTTGTTGAACAGGCGAATGGCGACGAAATGCGGATGTTCACCCATGTCGAACCAGTGCCGGGTCCCGGCGGGTACAGAGATCAGGTCGTTCTTTTCGCACAGCACGGCATACACATAGTCGTCGATATGCAGCGTGAACAGCCCGCGGCCGGCGACGAAAAAACGCACTTCATCCTCGGCGTGTCGATGTTCTTCGAGGAACTTCGCGCGCAATTCGGCTTTCTGCGGGTGATCGCTGTTGAGGCTGATGACGTCGACGGTGACATAACCGCGCTCGGTCATCAGCCTGTCGATTTGCGTGCGATAGGCGTTGATGACCTCTTCCTGGCTGGCACCCGGCGTGATCGGCGTGGCAGCCTCCCAGCGGTCGAACGCAACGCCGTGCTCGGCCAACGTCGACGCGATGTCTTCCAGGTGGGTCAGCACCTTGTTGGGAATATCAGGGCTTGAAACGTGATAGACGGACAGGCTGCTCATGGCATGAATCCTCGGTTTGGGGCAACGCCTTCCGGCTTTTACAGGCCGGTCAGGCATACACGCTGTTTAGTGCTGAGTCATTGATGGTTTATCACCGTGCGCATTTTCAATTCGCATTCGAACAGGAACTCGAACGCTTCGATCTGCCGTAATGCGTCGCTCATCTTCGCCCCCCAGGTGTAGAGACCGTGGCCGCGAATCAGATAACCGGCGCAGTCGGGGTGGTCGTCCAGCCAAGGCTGCACCTTCGCGGCCAGACGGGCAATGTCCTGATCATTGTCGAAAATCGGCACGACCACGCGCGACTCATGAGTCACCACGCCCTGAAAGGCTTTTTGCAGCTCGTAGTCTTCGAACACCAGATGATCAACGGCGGTCAGCCGCGACAGCACTGTCGCATTCACCGAATGCGTGTGCAGCACCGCGCCAACCTGTGGCCTGCAGCGATACAACTGGGTGTGCAGCAGGGTTTCTGCGGACGGCTTTTTGCCCGGTTCCAGGCTGTTTCCCGCCAGATCGGTGGCCAGCACGTCGTCGACGCCCAATTGCCCTTTGTGCTTGCCGGACACGGTCAACAGCGCTTCGCTGGCAGACAGACGCACCGAGTAGTTGCTGCTGGTGGCAGGCGACCAGCCACGGCCGTACAGGAAGCGCCCGGCTTCGATGATTTCCAGGCTCAATTGTTCGCGGCTCATACACCTTCCTCTTTCTTGGCTGTAACAATCATGACGGCTGCTGCGAGGGCGGCAAGGCTGGCGATGGCAAACGTCCAGGTCGGCCCCAGCACGCTCCAGCTATAACCGGAGTACAGCGCACCCACCGTACCGCCCACGCCAGACAACGCTGCATATAACGCCTGCCCCTGACCTTGCTGTCGCGAGCCGAAGCGACGTTGCACGAAATGGATGGCAGCCGCGTGAAAACTGCCGAATGTTGCAGCATGCATCAACTGGACAATCAGCAGCACACCCAGATAATCGGCGAACATGCCCAGCAGCAGCCAGCGCAGCGCCGCCAGCAGAAAACTGGTGAGCAGCACCTGACGCACGGAGAAACGCTGCAAAATGCGGCTCATCAACATGAACATCAGCACTTCAGCCACCACCCCGACAGCCCATAGCATGCCGATCAGACCACGGCTGTAGCCCAGCGCTTCGAGGTGCAAGGTCAGAAAGGTGTAATACGGACCATGGCTGAGGACCATCAGCGCTACGCTTATATAAAACGCCAGCACGCCGGGTCGGGTCAGTTGCCTGAGAAAGCCACCCGCCTCTGCCTCGTGTGGCGAGACCAGCGGCCGGGCATTGGGCAGCCACCAGCTGCTGACGGCGATACCGAGCATGATGGCCAGCAGAATGTACGGAAACAGGTCGAGACTGAAGCGTTCGAAGACGCGGCCCAGCACCACCACTGCCAGAATGAAACCGATCGACCCCCACAACCGGATCTGGCTGTAGCGCGAGGTCTGTCCGCGCAAATGCGCCAGGGTGATGACTTCGAATTGCGGCAGGATGGCGTGCCAGAAAAACGCATACAGCGCCATGACCATCGCCAGCCAGGCGTAGCTTTTGTCGATCAGCACCAGCGAAAACGCCAGTAACGTGCAGATCGAGCCGAAGCGCACGATGGTCAGCCGTCGTCCGCTGTAATCACCCAGCCAGCCCCAGATATTCGGCGCAATGCAGCGCATCAGCATCGGGATCGCGATCAGTTCGCCAATGCGTGCACTGGAAAAGCCCAGGTGGTGGAGGTACAGCGCCATGAAGGGCGCGACCGCGCCAAGCAATGCGAAATAACACACGTAGAAGCCGGACAGCCGCCAACACGGAAGCTGCCTGTCGGGAAGTGCCGTCACGCTAGCGAACCGCAACCGTGACAGCGCTCATTACAACTGCGCCAGCACGGGCGTGTTGACACTGACATCGGCATTCTGCCCGCGATGACGCAGCAGGTGATCGAGCAAGACGATAGCCATCATCGCCTCGGCAATCGGCGTGGCGCGGATGCCGACGCAGGGGTCATGTCGACCCTTGGTGATCACGTCGGCGGCATTGCCATTGACGTCGATGGAGCGCCCCGGCGTTGTAATACTGGACGTTGGCTTGAGGGCCAGATGCGCAATGATCGGCTGGCCGGAGGAAATACCACCGAGAATGCCGCCCGCCTGATTCGACACAAAGCCCTGCGGCGTCATCTCGTCGCGGTGCTCGGTGCCGCGCTGGGCGACACAGTCGAAACCCGCACCGATCTCTACGCCCTTCACCGCGTTGATGCTCATCAGTGCATGGGCGAGTTCGGCGTCCAGGCGATCAAAGATCGGCTCACCCAAGCCTGGCATCACGCCTTCAGCGACCACGGTGATTTTCGCACCGACCGAGTCCTGATCGCGACGCAGTTGGTCCATGTAGGCTTCCAGCTCAGGCACCTTGTCGGGATCAGGGCAGAAAAAGGCGTTGTCTTCAACCGAATCCCAGGTCTTGAACGGGATCTGGATCGGGCCGAGCTGACTCATGTAACCGCGAATCACAATGCCCTGGGTGGCCAGATACTTCTTGGCGATGGCACCGGCAGCGACGCGCATGGCGGTTTCGCGCGCAGAACTGCGGCCGCCGCCACGGTAATCACGAATGCCGTACTTGTGGTGGTAGGTGTAATCGGCATGGGCCGGCCGGAACAGGTCCTTGATGGCAGAGTAGTCCTTGGACTTCTGATCGGTATTGCGGATCAGCAGGCCAATGGAAGCGCCAGTGGTCTTGCCCTCGAAGACGCCTGAAAGGATTTCGACCTCGTCGGCCTCCTGACGCTGCGTAGTGTGACGGCTGGTGCCGGGCTTGCGCCGGTCAAGGTCACGCTGCAGGTCGTGCAGGTCAAGCTCCAGCCCCGGCGGGCAGCCGTCGACGATAGCGACCAGCGCCGGGCCGTGGCTCTCGCCGGCGGTGGTGACAGTGAACAGCTTGCCGAAAGTGTTGCCGGACATGCGGGCGCTCCGAGAAATCAGCCAAAAAACCAGATCATTGAATCAAGCGCGCCAGTATACGCAGGCTCGCGGTTCAGTTCATCCTCGAACCTTCTGTGACCGCGTGCGTCCAAGCGAGACCCCTCCCATGATGGCCTTGCGATGTTATCCGGTATTTCCCTGTTTCGAGCTGCACACCTGCTGCGCCTGCTGGCCCTGCCGCTGATCCTTTTCGCTGCCACCGCCAGCGCTGCTGCGCCGAGTGCGGTGCAACGCCAGGTCAGCGTCGACACTGAAAACGGCAAGCTCTACGGCACGCTGATGATGCCGCGCTCGGATAAACCGGTGCCGGTGGTCCTGATCATCGCCGGCTCCGGCCCCACCGACCGCGATGGTAACAATCCCGAAGGTGGCCGCAATGACAGCATGAAGCGCCTGGCGGTGATTCTGGCCACTCACAATATTGCCAGCGTGCGTTATGACAAACGTGGTGTGGCGGCCAGCAAGGCGGTCACGCCGGATGAGCGCAACCTGAGTGTCGAGCGCTACGTCGCCGACGTGCAGCTCTGGGCCAGAGCCCTGAAAGCCAACCCGCGCCTGGGCCAGTTGATCCTGCTGGGGCACAGCGAGGGCGCACTGGTCGCCACACTGGCGGCTGAAAAAGTCGGCGCAGCGGCACTGATTTCCGTGGCCGGCACCGGACGGCCGGTGGATCAGGTGCTGCGTGAACAGTTCCAGGAGCGTTTGCCCCCGGAATTGTTGCAGCGCAGTAATCAATTGCTCGACGAACTCAAAGCCGGCAAGACCGACGACAACGTGCCGCCCGAGTTGGAGGTGGTGTTCCGCCCCAGTGTCCAGCCGTACCTGATCTCGCTGTTCCGCCAGGACCCGGCCGCTGCCTTCGGCGCAGTTAAAATTCCGGCACTGATCGTTCAGGGGCGCAATGACATCCAGGTCGGCGTGGGCGACGCGCTGCTGTTGCAAAAAGCCAAGCCTGATGCGGAGCTGGCACTGATCGACGGCATGAACCATGTGCTGCGCATCGTGCCCGACGACCTGCAGCAACAGCTGCTGTCCTACCGCAATCCGACCCAGCCGCTGGCCAAAGAAGTGACATCACGCATCCTGCGCTTCATCAAGGCGCTGTCGGAGGCTGGCAAGAAAAACTGACGGTCATCCGCCCTTCAGTCGCGGGCAATCCGGCCGATAGCTGTTTGACGGCTTTATGTTTGCTACACATGGCCAAGGACCATTGTTAATGACTGGCGCGAATATCATGACCGAATCCATTGCAGACCCCGCCAGCGCCGAAGCTGAAGTTCCGCCAGCACCGCAGCCGTGGGATGACGTCCTGCCCGAAAGCTTTCAAATGTTGCGTCTGGCGCCACAGCCGACTGACCGGAGCACGGGTGGCCGACCGTTGCGCTTTGTACAATTCGGGCGTGCCGAGCGACACAGCAAGGAGCTGAGTCTGCTGCGCATCAACGTTCAACTGCCTGGCCAGCGAGTGCGCAAGGAACAGAACAATCTGGATGTCTGGGCCGACCACGTGACGCACACGGTACGCTTCGGTCCGCAGCCGGGCTTGCAGATCGAGCCCTGGAATCGGGGTATCGGCCGTTTCCTGATCGCTCACGCGGTGCATTGGGCGCAAAAGCGCTGGTCGTCCTACAAAATCGAGGGAGTGGCCCTCGCCAGCAAGGACGGCCTGAATGAAGACACCCGCCTGCGCCGTGATCACTTTCTGCGCACCTTGGGCTTTGAGGTCGTCTACGCCGACGCTCAGCACATGAAAGGCAGTATCAAAGACGTGCACGTCGGCAACTTGCACAGCACCTGGAACAACGACAAAGTGCAGATCGTCGAGATTCTCGAAGCATCGCAGATGCTGGAGAAGGCTGAGAAAAGCATGATCGAACAGGAAGTGACCATTCGCCAGCACGAAGAGCGGGTTGGCAAATACAAGCGCGAGGACGCCAGTCTGCGCTTCACGATTGCCTGCCTGGTGACCTTCGCGGTGTTTCAGGCGGGGCTACTGATCTGGATCGCCACCCACCGCTAGAGTCTGTTCCCGTTTCATCACGAGCCGCGATGAAACGGGAACAGACCCTAGGCCGTTTGCCAGCAAAATAACGAGGGCTGATGCCAGCCCCGTTACAACCTCGCCTCAGACTCGCGCCTGAAACACAGCCTGATGGGCACGGCACTGCTCGGCCGAGAGCATGAACACGCCGTGGCCGCCGCGCTTGAAGTCCAGCCAGGCAAAATCGACCTCGGGGTAAAGCGCCTGCACGTGAACCTGACTATTGCCCACTTCGACGATCAGCAGACCCTTCTCGGTCAGATGATCGGCAGCCTGCGCCAGCATGCGACGTACCAGATTCAGGCCATCGCTGCCGCAGGCCAGCGCCAGCTCGGGTTCGTGCTGATACTCGTCCGGCATGTCGGCAAAATCTTCGGCATCCACGTAAGGCGGGTTGGAGACGATCAGGTCGAAGCGCTGCCCCGGCAGGCCGTCGAAACCATCGCCCTGAACGGTGTAGACCCGATCTTCCATACCGTGGCGCTCGATGTTCTGGTTGGCCACTTCCAGCGCGTCGTAGGAGAGATCGGCCAGGGCCACTTCGGCTTCAGGAAATTCGTCGGCACAGGCAATACCTATGCAGCCCGAGCCGGTGCACAGGTCCAGAATTCGCTCAGGTTCGCTGGCCAGCCAGGGCGCGAAACGCTCTTCGATCAGCTCGGCAATCGGTGAACGCGGGATCAGCACGCGGTCATCGACAATGAACGACATACCGCAGAACCACGCCTCGCCGAGCAGGTAAGGCGTCGGCACGCGCTCATCGATGCGGCGCCTGATCAGGCGCTGCAATTCGGAAATTTCGTCGATCTCCAGGCGGCAGTCCAGATAGCTGTCAGCAACTTCCCACGGCAAGTGCAGAGCGCCCAGCACCAGTTGCCGCGCTTCGTCCCAGGCGTTGTCTGTGCCATGACCGAAAAACACGTCTTCCTGGTGAAAGCGGCTGACGGCCCAACGGATATGGTCGCGCACGGTACGCAAACGGGAAGTGATCATGAACAAACTCCTTGGAAAAAACGACGAGCCATTATGAAAGGCCTGGTTCCGAACAACGTCGCACTCTTCGTACCCGACAGGCGTGGAAGTTTCCACGATTCGGCTACCGCCATCAAGGCAAACAGCCATCCAGCATGCCCTTCACCTGCCCTGCAGGCCATAAAAACCGGGGCTTTCGATGGTTGCCATTCCCAGAACGGCTCAGCCAGAGGACAATGTCGCAAAAGCCCCACTCAACGGAGCCCGCGAATGTCCGATTTAAAGACCATGTTCCAACTCAGCGGCCGTGTGCATGCGCATGCCAACCTGAGCAACGCGACGCTGATCATCATCGACGCACAGAAAGAATACCTCAGCGGCCCGCTGGCCCTGACCGGTGTCGACGAAGCCCTGGCCAATATCGGTCTGCTGGTGGCCAAGGCGCGTGCGGTCAAATGCCCGATCGTTCATGTCCGTCATCTGGGCACCGTGGGCGGCCTGTTCGACCCGCAGGGCGAGCGCGGGCAACTGGTTCCGGAACTGCTGCCGCAGGGCGATGAGCATCTGATCGAAAAACGCCTGCCCAATGCCTTCAACGGCACCGGTTTGCACGAACTGCTGCAAAGTCTGGGTCATCTGGACCTGATCGTCTGCGGGTTCATGAGCCATTCCAGTATCAGCACCACCGTTCGCGCGACCAAGGATTATGGCTATCGCTGCACACTGGTCGACGACGCCTGCGCAACCCGCGACCTGCCGAGCCAGCATGGCGTGGTCAGTGCTCACGTGGTACACAGAACCGAGATGGCAATCATGGCCGACAACTTCGCGACCCTGGCCCTGACCAAAGACCTGATCTGACTGTTTCGAGAGGGCGAAAAAACGCTCTTGCCCAGGCCACAGCGCCGACATTTATCGAGCCGATACCTGCTGAGGAAAAAGCATGAAGACGTCAGGTGGTTTCAATGCACGTCGCCTGCGCAACAAAGGCCAGGGCAACTGGCGCAAACGGATTGGCACGCTGATCGCGCTGCTGCTGCTGGCTGCGCTGGGCATATTGCTGACCGTCGCCGGTGTCTCCAGCCTGATCGGCCATCCGCAGATGCTGGGTGAACTGAATGCCAGCCCGGGCGGTGCCGCGTTTGTTGCAGTGGGTGGATTGCTGGTGTTTTATCTGGGTGTCTGGCTGTGGCGCCGCTGCCGTCGTCAACCCGGCGCAAGCGGTTTGAGTATCTCTGCCCATTTGCTGAAAAAACACAACTGACCCGCTCGCCCGAACGGTTAGACTAGCCTCCTTCGCGGAGGCCTCATGCAAGACGACGATTTTTCCCTGTTCAGAAGCGAAACGCGCGGCGTCAAGCCGCTCAGGCATGAACATGCCGATGTCGGCAAACCCAAAGCTGATCGAAAAATGCTCGCCCGCCTGCGTCAGTCCGCGACCGTGCGCACCGACTCGGTGACGGTCGACGGGCTCTCGGACCAGTTTGTCATCGATGTCGGGCCGGAAGATGTGCTGAGCTGGTCACGTGACGGCGTGCAAGAAGGTCAGATGCGTAAGCTGAAGCTCGGCCAGATCAGCTTCGAAGGCAGCCTCGACCTGCACGGCATGACCGTAGAGGTAGCGCGCGAGACGTTGTGGGAGTTTCTGGCAGAAGCCACAAAACTGGAAATACGCTGTGTGCGTGTCACCCATGGCAAGGCAGTGCGTCTGGACGGCAAGCGTCCGATGATCAAGAGTCACGTCAATACGTGGCTGCGTCAGCATTCGCAGGTGCTGGGTTTTTGCTCATGCCAGGCCAGGCACGGCGGCGCTGGCGCGGTGTACGTCGTGCTGAAACGCACCATGATGGAAGGACGCGACGAGTAATCCCGTTCGCGCCCTTCAATGCTCACCGGGCAGCAGCACGCTGCCTGATTCGGCACTCAGCGCGGGCCAGGACCGCCAGGGCCAGGTCCGCCGCCACCACCGTGCCCACCCGGCCCCGGCCAGAATGGCCAGCAACCGGAAACCGACGACAGTACGATGGCGAACATCGCTATTTTTGCTACTCGACTCAACATCAGGATTCACGCTCTCGACAGGCTATTGACTGATGACCTGAGTCAGACAACGCGGCCTGCCGGAAGTGGGTAGCGATCGGGTTGCGAGTGCGTAAGCGAAGCGATACAACCATCTTCCGGATCGCCACTTCTGATACTGACATGCGAAGATCCGTTCTGCAGGCGCTATCTGACCAGGCAGTCAGAACCAGATTCTGAACGCAAGCCATGAGACAGCCAGTGCGAACACCGCACCGGATGCAGCAGACACCAGAATATTTCGGGTTTCATGGGCGGGCTTGTTACGAACCTCATTGCCCAGTTGCTCAAGGTCTTCGCGCATTGGCTTTATGACTTGATCGTGGCTCATGTTCATCCTCTCTCGGGGTGTCAGGTCAAGCCTGTCGACTGGCCCCGCCTGCGCACTGGCCACCTAAAACTTGTGAATGAAAGCAGCCGCAGTAACGATTACTGTAATGAGGCCCTCAGGCGCTACAAATGGGTAAAAGCTGGTCTCTCGCTTCAGTTTGCCGGTCTCTGCGATCATCTTGCGCGTCTCGGCCACCCATTTGTGAACCTCGGCCTGTAGCTTCTCAAACTCCAGCTCATCCTTCTGACTCGGCCTTTCGGGTCACGGAGTGCACGTCGTGTGCCGCCCTCAAAAAATATGAATCCTGAGGGTCCGAATCGCAAGGCCTATCAACCTGCCAGGTGGCTTTAGACGCTACGGCGTATGTCTCTTCAGTATTCCTGATACGGTAGAGCAGGTCGGTCCGAGCAAAAAACTCAAGGTAAAGCCAAATACCCCAGGCATTACCAAGCGACGGCAGTACAACTGCAAGCAGACCTACGCTACCATGCACGCCACGGCCGGGCTCAACCCCTTATTCATCGCCAACAGGATAAAGCACAGCATGTAGCTGCTGTCATCACGTACACCAGTTCACTCGGCTCAGCATCAACCGGGGTGATCGATAATCTGGAAACGCTCCTCGTTGGCACAAAATCGGTACACCCCCAATAAACGTACCGCTCTGAAACCCACACGGAAACACAGTCCTGTGACACTGGAACAGAATTACACCGCCATACTCGGGCAACTGGGCGAGGACGTCTCGCGCGAAGGTTTGCTGGACACCCCCAAGCGCGCCGCCAAGGCCATGCAATACCTGTGTCGCGGTTATACGCAGACGCTGGAAGAAGTCACCAACGGTGCGCTGTTCAGCTCTGACGCCAGTGAAATGGTGATGGTCAAGGACATTGAGCTGTACTCTCTGTGCGAACACCATCTGCTGCCATTCATTGGCAAAGCCCATGTGGCCTACATTCCGAAGGGCAAGGTGCTGGGCCTGTCCAAGGTGGCACGGATCGTCGACATGTACGCCCGCCGTTTGCAGATTCAGGAAAACCTCAGCCGTCAGATCGCCGAAGCCATCCAGCAAGTGACCGGCGCAATGGGCGTTGCAGTGGTGATCGAAGCCAAGCACATGTGCATGATGATGCGCGGTGTCGAGAAACAGAACTCGGCCATGATCACGTCGGTGATGCTCGGCGAATTCCGTGAAAACGCCGCCACACGCAGCGAGTTTCTCAGCCTGATCAAGTGACCCGCTCAGCCTGCGTTCATGTGCTTTGATGCACGTTGCACGGTAGGCCGATTTTTGCCACTGCCCGCACGAGGTATGACCGTGTTCATGAAAGCGTTAAGAGTCGGCCTTGGCCAGCTCGTCATCGGCATCGACTTCCTGACCCGCCCCGGCCGGAAAAAGCGTGATCCTCAGGCTCAGGCAGCCGTCGACGAAGCCGCTCGGGGCCTGACGCTGTATCAGTTTCATGCCTGTCCGTTCTGCGTGAAGACCCGTCGCGCCCTGCGCCGCCTCAATGTTCCGGTTGCGCTGCGCGACGCGAAGAACAACGAACTCGATCGCCAGACGCTGCTCAACGAAGGCGGCAGGATCAAGGTGCCTTGCCTGCGTATCGAAGAAGATGGCAAGACGGTCTGGATTTACGAGTCAAAGGTGATCATCGACTACCTTGACCAGCGCTTCGGGGCCATCTGAGTTCCGACTGCCCGCCCGACTGCCCGCCGTCTGTCAGCGCGGGCAACCTTCCTCGCGACAAGCCACATAGGCTTTCAGCTGTTTGACTCGCACCCTGGTCTGCTCGGCCAGGCATCGCGAATGCACCAGCGGCCAGATCGAACCTGAATCCTCGGGTTTGCCCGCCTGATACTGGCAATCGGCATCACGCAGGGCTATCCACTTTTGCTGCGCGTCTTTGAGTGCCTGTTTTTTTTCCGGGGTCTGGAGCCAGGCCATCTGCGCTTTGTATTGCTTGTTCAGGTCCGCGTCGAGTGTCGCCAGCTCATTGGCGGCACACTTGTTCATGCTCGCCTGATTGGTGTTGCAGTCCTCGGCCTGAGCGGAGCAGCCGACGCCGAGCGCGATGAAGGCGGCGAGAAGGGTCAGTGAAGTACGCATAAATTCGTTGCTCTCAAGAGGATCGGATCAGTCCAGCATGCCAACGTAGCCGGGCTGAGCCTGAACCCGCTCCAGCCAGCGGCGGATGCCGGTGTAGGGCGCCAGGTCGAAGCCGCCTTGATGCGCCACGTGAGTGTAGGCATACAAGGCGATGTCGGCGATCGAGAAGTTGTCGCCTACCAGGAAAGGTGTGCGGTCGAGCTGTTGCTCCATGACCGCCAGCGCGCGATAGCCAGACTTTTGCATGGCCCGATATTCGACCATGCGCTCGGCGGGCAACCCCAGGTAAAACTGGATAAACCGCGCGACGGCTACCGACGGCTCGTGGCTGTACTGCTCGAAAAACTGCCACTGCAACACTTGTGTCCGCAAACGCGGCTCACTTGGCAGGAAGCGGGAGCCATCGGCCAGAAAATTGAGAATCGCATTGGACTCCCACAGGCACGTGCCATCTTCCAGTTCCAGCACCGGAATCTTGCCATTGGGGTTCTTTTCGAGAAACGCCGGGGTCTGGGTTTCGCCGCCGAGAATATCCACCGGCACCCACTCGTACGCGCTGCCCAGCAGGCTGAGCATCAGCTTTACCTTGTAGCAATTGCCCGAATTGTAATCACCGTAAACCTTGTACATCGCCCTGCTCCCTTGGTGTGTTCGGGTTGGATCGGATCAAGCCGCTTGCAGATTCTGTGCTGCACGCACAACAGATGCCAGTCGTTTTATGCCTTCATCCAGACGCGCCGGGTTGATATGACTGAAATTGAGCCGCAGATGACCGGGGTTGGCGTCCGGGTCGGCAAAAAACGGCTCGCCCGGCATGAAGGCGACATCCTGCGCCAGCGCCGAATCCAATAAGGTGCGGGTGTCCAGCGCCTGCTTGAGGGTCAACCAGAAAAACAGGCCACCTTGCGGGCTGTTCCACACCGCCAGATCTGTAAAATGCTGTTGCAAGGCGCTCTCAAAGGCGTCGCGTCGACCGCGATAGAACTCGCGCAGCATCACCAGATGCTCACGATAGTGCTCGGTACCGATCCACTGCAAGGCCTGCCATTGTCCCAGACGATTGGTGTGCAGATCGGCAGACTGTTTCAACCGCAGCAGGTGCGGAAACAGATCGGGGCTGGCGATCAGATAACCCACTCGCAGACCGGGAAGCAGCGTCTTCGACACCGTGCCGGTGTAGATCCAGCTGGCCTTTTTCAGACTGCTCACAATCGGCCTGGCACTGCCACCGTCATAGGTCAGTTCGCGAAGGTTCATCCTCGGATGAGCGTCACGCCGAACTCGTCCAGCAGGTCCGCAACCGCGTCGCGGCTGGCCTGGCTGCAGCGCACCGCCGAAGGGTTCTG
The DNA here is from genome assembly GCF_001293775.1 of Pseudomonas syringae pv. cilantro. Taxonomy (GTDB): domain Bacteria; phylum Pseudomonadota; class Gammaproteobacteria; order Pseudomonadales; family Pseudomonadaceae; genus Aquipseudomonas; species Aquipseudomonas syringae_P. The sequence goes on along the minus strand of NZ_LGLN01000033.1, from coordinate 699,577 downwards.
GAAGGTCGGAATGAGGTAGCCAAAAGCTGGCGTGTGCTGCTCCAGACGCTGGCGCATGGCCTGAAGATCCGGACCTTCTGCGAGCAGAGGCACCGTGATGCAGTCGGCACCGAACAGCTGGAATATCTGCAACGCAGCCAAGTAGGTCGGCGCTTCCAGCAACACCTCGGTGCCTTTGTCGATGTAGAGTTTGGCGGCCAGATCAAACGTCTGCTGTGAACCGCTGACCACCATCACCTGACTGGCTTCACAGGCAATTATTCCCAATGCACGCGCTTCGGCCGCCAATGCTTCGCGCAGGGCAAGCTCGCCTTCACTCATGCCGTATTGGCCCAGCGCGACCGGCATATCGGCCCATTCGACCTTGGGTAGCATCGACTCGGCAGGCAGGCCACCGGCGAACGACATCACCTCCGGACGCTGGGCGGCGGCGAGAATTTTGCGAAGCGGGTCAGGACGCGGTGGATGGCTGGCTGACGGTCAACCGCGCGCTGGGCCAGACGCTGCAATCCGGGGCGTGCCCGCCAGGTGCCGACGCTGAGTGAGCGAGTCTTTTGCAACGGTGCCTGCGTTTGCTCGTATCGCTGTATCGTAGAACCGCGCACGCATCCGCTTAGGCTTGGCGTCCTTTGTTACCTGCCTGCTGCAAGAATCGCCCTCCATGAACCAGACCCTGGCGGACGGTTATTACCCGCCCACCTCGCCGCTGATTTCGACGACCGGAGTTGCCTCGCTGCTGACCGCACCGTTCGGCTGCCACGGGATCAATCTGGCAGCCATCAGCGCAGCGACCTGGTGCGGCATGTTCTATTGCATCGTCGGCCTCTTTGGCTGGCCCCTCGCTGCTCTGTTCAGCGCGTTCCCCAAGGAACTGGTGCTGTCGATTGCAGCACTGGCGCTGTTCGGCTCGATCATCAGTGGCCTGACGGTCGCCATGGCCGAACCGAAACAACGCGAATCCGCATTGATCACCTTGGTGACTGCATCGGGCATGACGCTGTTTTCCATTGGCTCGGCATTATGGGGCATCATCGCAGGCGTGGTGACGCTGCTGATTCTGAACGCGCGCAAGGCCGATTGAGCCCGCGCCTCGAACTTCAGCGGCCGGCTGCGGACACCAGCAGGGTGCCGGCATCTGCATCGAGGATTGCTGGCATCCCCAGCGGCACCGCCTGATTGAGGTCGCCGTGGCCGACCGGCAAGCCGCCGAGTACCGGGATGCCCAGGCCGCCCAGCCGCTCCAGCAAGACGTGCGCAGGGCTGATGGTGCCGCCGGTGTTCGCGGCCGGGGTGAACTCACCGACAGCAATGCCCGCCAGTCGCCCGAGAATGCCGCAGTTACCCAGATGGGTGAGCATGCGGTCAACCCGATAAGCGGGCTCGTTGACTTCCTCGATGAGCAGAATGGCACCGGTGAGGTCTGGCATGAACGGTGTGCCGACCGAGGTATCGAGTATGCACAGGTTGCCGCCGAGCAGCAGGCCTTGCGCGCTGCCCGAGGTCCGCACACTGGCGGTCGGCGAACCGGGATCGGCCTTGAGCAACACGGGTTCGGCACTCATCAGCACCTGACGCATGCCGCTGACGAACAGACCGCCGCGTTCCAGTTGCGCAGCGACGGGCCCGTGAATGGTCGCCAGGCGCGTATGGTTCCATAGTGCGCCGTGCAGGGCGGTGATATCGGAAAAACCTGTCACCAGCTTCGGATCGCGGCGCACGGCATCCATGTCAACCTGTTGCACGATCCGTTGCACGCCATAGCCACCGCGCGTGCAAAGCACTGCGCGAACTTCCGGATCAGCCAGTGCCGCATTGAGGTCGGCGAGCCGCTCTTCGTCGGTCCCCGAATAGAACGAATAAGCACCCAGCGCATGAGGGTAGACACGCGGCCGCAGCCCCCAGCTCTTCAGAACCTCGACGGCTGCTTCGACCCTGGCAGCGGCAACCGGCCCGGCAGGCGAGACCAGCGCCACGGCGTCACCTGCACGCAGAACTTGAGGTTGAAGGGTGTGCAGACTCGTCACGGGCATCGCAATCATCCGGGTATTCATTGAGCGGACAATGTAGAGCACCGAGGCAGGCGACTCAAGCCGCGCAGGCGCCCGGCGTGCGTCCGCTCTGTGAATCGACTTGAACGCCATAGCCTGATCGGACTCCTATCAACCATATGGATCAAACGGCATTCGCTCGATGATCGCTTGTTGCCTGAAGCTGCTTGCCGGACCAGTGTTGCGAGCGTTTGAATCCATTCTTGAACCATTTTTAAGAGGCCCTGCCATGACTGATCTTTTCAACCGCCAGTTCCTGCTCGCCAAACGCCCTTCGGGCACTGTGCGTCGTGATGACTTCACCTATCAGACTGTCCCGGTGACCGCCCTCGTCGACGGCCAGATTCTGGTCAAAAACAAATACCTGTCCCTGGACCCGGCCATGCGTGGCTGGATGAACGAGGGCAAGTCCTACATTCCGGCCGTGCAACTGGGCGAGGTCATGCGCGCACTGGGTGTGGGCGAAGTGCTTGAATCGAAAAACCCCAGATTTACCGTCGGCGATCACGTGCAAGGGGCCGTCGGTGTTCAGGATTATTTTATCGGTGAGCCCAAGGGTTTCTACAAGGTAGATACCCGCCTGGCTCCCCTGCCGCTGTATCTGTCGGCGCTGGGCATGACCGGCATGACTGCTTACCTGGCGCTGCTGGACGTCGGCCAGCCAAAAAGCGGCGACACGGTGCTGATTTCCGGCGCGGCAGGTGCCGTTGGCAGCGTGGCCGGGCAGATTGCCAAAATCAAAGGCTGCCGGGTCGTCGGCATCGCCGGGGGCAAGGAGAAATGCCGCTTGCTGACTGAAGAGCTGGGATTCGATGCGGCGATCGACTACAAATCCGAGGACGTGCTGGACGCCGTGAAGCGCCACTGCCCGGACGGTGTGAATGTGTACTTCGATAACGTTGGCGGCGACATTCTGGACGCTGCACTCAGCCAATTGGCGGTCGGCGCACGTGTGGTGATCTGCGGTGCCATCAGCCAGTACAACAACACCACCGCTGTCAAAGGCCCGGCCAACTACATGTCGCTGCTGGTCAACCGCGCACGCATGGAAGGCTTCATCGTGCTCGATCACGCGGACCGCTTTGCAGAGGCTGGCCAGGTCATGGCGGGCTGGATCGAGGAAGGCAAGCTGAAGAGCAAAGAGCATATCGAAGAGGATCTGGAGACATTCCCGGAGACCTTCCTGAAGCTGTTTACCGGTGACAACTACGGCAAGCTGATATTGAAGGTGGAATGAAAGCAGCCGTTCAGACTCTCGTGCCAATGCGGCGGCACGATAGTTGAGGTTATCGTTCCACACGCTCCAGCGTGGAAATGCAGTTCGAGACGCTCTGCGTCGCAAAAGAGGACGCAGAGCTTCCAGAACGGCGTGCTGACGCAAAGCGTCGCACGATAATCGTTCCTGCGCTCAGCGCCCTTCTGATCAGGCCAGTTCGGCGACCACTGCGGCCAGTGCATCGGCCGGGTTGGCGGCCTGGCTGATCGGGCGGCCGATTACCAGGTAGTCGGAGCCTGCGTCCAGTGCCTGACGCGGAGTCAGGATGCGGCGCTGATCGTCTTGCGCGCTGCCTGCCGGGCGGATGCCGGGGGTGACCAGTTGCAGTGACGGGTGAGCCGCTTTCAACGCCTGCGCCTCCAGTGCGGAACAGACCAGCCCGTCCATGCCGGCTTTTTCAGCCAGCGCCGCCAGGCGCAACACCTGCACCTGCGGATCGATGTCCAGACCGATACCGGCGAGGTCTTCGCGCTCCATGCTGGTCAGCACTGTCACACCAATCAGCAAAGGCTGTGGGCCGGTTCGCTGTTCAAGCACTTCACGGCATGCAGCCATCATGCGCAGCCCGCCGGAGCAGTGCACATTGACCATCCACACGCCCATCTCTGCCGCCGCCTTGACGGCCATGGCGGTGGTGTTGGGAATGTCATGGAATTTGAGATCCAGAAACACTTCGAAGCCCCTGTGGCGCAGGGTTTCGACGATGTCCGATGCGCAACTGGTGAACAGCTCCTTACCCACCTTGACCCGGCACAACGTGGGATCAAGTTGATCCGCCAGTCGCAGAGCGGCTTCGCGGGTCGGAAAATCCAGGGCGACGATGACAGGAGTCTGGCAGGCGGACATGAGCGTGGTCTCAGGTAAGTCGAAATCGGCGCGCATTGTAGCCGAACCGGCGAACGGGCGGGACCCGTAGATCGGTATTTGGCTGATGGCCGTCGCAAAAAGTCACGAATCGCTGCACCCGCGCAGTACACCGCTGAGCTAGCCTGCACCAGACCTGCACAACACGATGACCTGGTTAACTGCAGCGTTCTGTAAACGACCTGTTTTGAGGCAACACGACGGTCATTAATGCACTGGCACGGCGTCTGCAACAGGATGTTTCATCGATTATCGAATCTCAGGGAGATAACAATGAGCACGAAACTCAAGCCTACGCTTGGCACGCTTCATCTATGGGGGATTGCGGTCGGGCTGGTGATCTCCGGCGAATACTTCGGCTGGAGTTACGGCTGGGGCGCAGCCGGGACCCTGGGCTTTTTGGTAACGGCCCTGATGGTTGCGACCATGTACACCTGTTTCATTTTCAGTTTTACCGAACTGACCACCGCCATTCCTCACGCGGGCGGGCCGTTTGCCTATAGCCGCCGTGCCTTTGGCGAGAAAGGCGGGCTGATCGCCGGCATGGCGACCCTGATCGAATTCGTCTTTGCGCCACCGGCCATCGCCATGGCCATTGGTGCCTATCTCAACGTTCAGTACCCGGGCCTTGACCCCAAACACGCGGCCGTCGGGGCCTATATCGTATTCATGGCGCTCAATATCGTAGGCGTGAAACTGGCTGCAACCTTTGAACTGGTGGTGTGCATTCTGGCGGTTGCCGAGCTACTGGTGTTCATGGGCGTGGTCGCACCGGCCTTCAGCTTCAGCAATTTCGCCCTCAATGGCTGGGCGGGTTCGCAGACGTTCGGGCCTGAAGCGATTGCCGGCATGTTCGCGGCGATTCCGTTCGCGATCTGGTTCTTTTTGGCCATTGAAGGTGCCGCCATGGCTGCCGAAGAAGCCAAGGACCCGAAACGTACCATCCCCAAAGCCTACATCAGCGGCATTCTGACTTTGGTGTTTCTGGCCATCGGCGTCATGCTGTTTGCCGGTGGCGTGGGTGACTGGCGTACCCTGGCCAATATCAACGACCCGCTGCCGCAAGCCATGAAGGCAGTGGTCGGTGACAGTTCCGGCTGGCTGCACATGCTGGTGTGGATCGGCCTGTTTGGTCTGGTCGCCAGCTTCCACGGCATCATCATGGGCTACTCGCGCCAGTTCTTCGCCCTCGCCCGCGCCGGTTACCTGCCTGCCTCGCTGGCCAGACTGTCGCGCTTTCAGACACCTCACCGGGCGATCATCGCCGGCGGCCTGATCGGTATCGCCGCGATCTACAGCGATGGGCTGATCAACCTGAGCGGCATGACCTTGACGGCTGCCATGATAACCATGGCCGTGTTCGGCGCAATCGTCATGTACATCATGAGCATGCTCAGCCTGTTCAAGCTGCGCAAGACCGAGCCGCAGCTGGAGCGCACGTTCCGCGCTCCGGGCTACCCGGTGGTGCCTGGAATTGCTCTGGTTCTGGCAGTGGTGTGCCTGGTGGCAATGGCCTGGTTCAACCTGCTGATCGGCCTGATTTTCCTGGGCCTGATGGCGATCGGGTTCATCTACTTCAGCCTGACCGCCAGCTCGCGCGCCGAGGCACCGGCCGATGCGATGCTGACTGGCCGATAATCGCAAACAGACTCTACCCCGTGTTGCGTGCAAACAGCCTTGCACGCAACGCGCTTGTGGCGCGTACACTTGAACTATTGAGCAGCCTGGCTGCTCAAACCGGTATCACAACAAGGAGAGCGCTATGCCCTGGTATGCCTGGTTAATTCTGCTCGTAGCCATCGGCTCGATTGTCGGCGGCCTGATGATGCTGCGTGACACAGCCAAGAAACTGCCCCTGACCGAAGAACAGCTCAAGCGTGTTCATGAGCGCAATGCGGAAATGGACGCCAAGGACGCCAGAGACCGCTGAGTCAGCAAAGGTGGCAGATCGTTAACGCTGTCCCCCTTCCCTCTTTGCCCTAGTGTCTGTTCCCGTTTCATCGCGNGAAAAGGGAACAGCCATTCTCTGCGTCCTGCGCCTGGCCTGGCTTGGCGAGATTTGGCCCAGCAACGCGGCTCGCGATGAAACGGGAACAGACCCTAGTATCTTTCTTGCTCATGCCTTATTGCACAGCAGCGCTCGTACTCATCGGCAGTACCTTGATGTGCAACGGCTGAAAGATATCCGCCAGTGTTCCCGCACTGCGCAGCTGCTCCAGCAATACGGTGAAGTGCGCTACGTCGATATTGCCATCGGGGCGCAATAACGCATATTGCCGATAAATCTGGTCAACACGGTCGGACACCATCAATTGTCCGGCTTCGTCCTTGTTATGGGCCATGAAGTCAATCAGATAGGAACGGGTCACCGGCGCAATGTCCACTCGCCCGCGCACGACCATCAGCAGATTGCTGTCGTGAGAGTAGGTCGAGGTAATATTGAAGTGCTCGTTCAGAAACTTCTGATCGGTATTGAAGTTGGCAAAACCGTAGTGATACCCGGAAAACACGGCCAGGCGCTTTCCGGAGAGCGTGTCGAAATAGTCCTGCTCACGACCTTCAGCCCGCCGGGCCACGTACACCTCAGCATCTTCAAGGCCCATGTCGACCGTTTCATGGGGAATATCTTTCCAGCCCCAGTCAGGGTTTTCAAAGATCGCGATGTCGAAACGGCCTTCGGTGAAATCGCGAAAGCGCCGTGCCACGGAGGTCGGGATCATCACGAACTGGTAATCATCCTGCGCAGCGTTCAAGGCGGCGATCAGACGCGGCAACAGACCGGTGTCTTCACCTTTTTCAGGACGCACCATATACGGCGGGAAATGCACCGCAGCCACACGCACCACTTGCGCTGCGAAGCACTGCGACCCCGTCAACAGCGAGAGCAGCAGACATACGCCCACTACCGTGCTGCGCAGTTGCCCATCGATTGTCACTGTAAGTCTTTTCATAAAAACAACATTAATCAAAGCCCACCACGCTATGCGGTTTCCCTGATTTAAACAACTGTCAAATCACCGGCGTCAGCCAGTTTGAAGTACTGTCTGCCTTATACGTGCAATAAACTGGCAAGCTGCAGCAACACGGTATCGCTTGATCAGTATCGAGGCAGACAGGACCAGCGGTGCGAGAGAGTCCGGCACGGCGGGTCAATGTGGCTACGCTGTAGTCATTCAACAGGGTAAGGGAGCTTGATAATGCCACATTGGCTGGTGATTGATCTGGAGGCTACCACCGAAGAGGGTGGCTGGCCGGTCGCAGAAATGGAAGTCATCGAGATAGGCGCGACGCTGGTCAATCAGGACGGGCGCGAACTGGATCACTTCGAGCGCTTCGTACGCCCCGTCCGCAGGCCGCTGCTGACCCACTTCTGTCGCGAACTGACCCATATAACTCAAAGCAACATAGACAGCGCCGCACCGCTCACCGCTGTATGGCCGCAGTTCGAACGCTGGCTTGCCCATCATCGCGCTCGCGTGGTGGGATGGGCGAGCTGGGGGGATTACGATCGACAGCAACTGGAAGAGGAATGGCGCAACCATAAACTCGACAGCGCCCTCTCAAGCATGCCACACGTCAATCTCAAACAGCGCTTTGCCCAGGCTCGTCACCTGCAAAAACCGATGGGCCTGAACAGCGCCCTGCAACTGGCCGGCATGCAGTTTTCCGGTCAGCAACACAGAGCACTGGTCGATGCGCGCAACACCGCGAGACTGCTGCCACTGATTCTGACCAACTGAATATTCATGCTTGCGGGCGACACTTTAATCAGGCGTGACGGGGTTTGGCGGGTTGGGCATACTGGCGTGCCATTTCCAGCCCTTTCATAAGGAACCGCTCATGTTCAAGGTCAACGAGTACTTCGACGGCACCGTCAAATCCATCGCCTTCAGCCAGGCCGAAGGTCAGGCAACCATCGGCGTCATGGCCGCGGGCGAATATGAGTTCGGCACTGCACAGCGGGAAATCATGCACGTCATTTCCGGTGAGCTGAATGTGAAACTGCCTGACAGCAGCGACTGGGAGACTTTCTCCACCGGCAGTCAGTTCAACGTACCGGCAAACAGCAAGTTCCAGCTCAAGGTCAGCGTCGATACTGCTTACCTGTGTGAATATCGCTGAGACCGATCAGAGGGAGGTCATCGCCTCCCCCCTTTGGCGCCCCATCATGCCTTGTCAGCATTGAACTGCAACGCCGCCAGGCGCGCGTACAGCGGGTTGCTGTCGATCAATTGCCGATGCGTACCGACCGCCACCAACCGCCCCCGATCCATAACGGCAATGCGGTCGGCATTCTGTACCGTGGCCAGACGATGCGCGATCACCAGCGTGGTACGGCCCTGCATCAGGCTCGGCAACGCTTGCTGAATCAAGTGCTCACTCTGTGCATCCAGCGCGCTGGTCGCTTCATCCAGTAACAACACCGGCGCGTCGACCAGCAATGCCCGGGCAATCGCCAGACGTTGCCGCTGCCCGCCCGACAGCCCCAGCCCGCCTTCGCCCAGATGGGTGCGATAGCCATCGGCCATTTCCAGGATGAACTCGTGAGCATGGGCGATTCTGGCGGCTGCTTCTACCTGCTCGAAACTGGCGTTCGCATTGCCGTAGCGGATGTTGTCCTCGACGCTGCCAAAAAACAGGGCCGGCGATTGCGAGACGAGTGCGAAACAGCGACGCAGGTCATGAGGATCAAGCTGTGCGGAGGCCATGCCTTCGATCAGAATCCGCCCTTGCACTGGATCATAAAAACGCAGCAGCAGATCGAAGATCGTTGACTTGCCCGCCCCGGACGGCCCGACCAGCGCCAGCGTCTCGCCGGGCTCCACGCTCAGGGTCAGGTTGTCGACGGCGTTGCGCTCCGGTCGCGAAGGATAAGCAAAGCTGACGTTCTCCAGCGCCAGACGCCCACTGATGCGCTGCGGCAGGGTCAGCAGATCGGTCGTCGGCGCGCGGATGTCGCTGCGTGCCTGGAGCAATTCGCCGATACGCTCGGCGGCACCTGCGGCGCGCTGCAACTCGCCGATCACTTCGCTCAAGGTGCCAAACGCCATGCCTACCACCAGCGCATAAAACACGAACGCCGCCAGTTCACCACTGGAGATGCGGCCGTTGATCACGTCCATGCCGCCCACCCACAACATCACGGCCACCGCCCCCAGCACCAGAACGATGACCAGCGTAATCAGCCAGGAACGTTGCAAAATCCGTTTGCGTGCCGTTTCAAAGGCCTGTTCGACGGTCTGCGAAAAGCGCTGTTTGTCCTGCTGCTGATGGTTGTAGGCCTGAACCGTCTTGATCTGCCCCAGCGCCTCGGCCACATAGCTGCCAACGTTGGCGACCCGGTCCTGACTTTCGCGCGACAGGGTGCGCACCCGGCGACCAAACATGAGGATGGGCGCGATGATCAGCGGCAGGGCCACTACCACGATACTGGTCAGCTTGGGGTTGGTGATGAACAGCAACACAATGCCGCCAATCACCATCAACGCATTGCGCAGAAACATCGACAGAGATGAACCGATGACCGATTGCAACAAGGTGGTATCGGCGGTCAATCGCGACTGAATTTCCGAGCTGCGGTTATTTTCATAGAAGCCCGGATGCAACTCGATCAGGTGGTCGAAGACTTTCTTGCGCAAGTCCGCCACCACACGCTCGCCGATCCACGACACAAGGTAGAAGCGCGCAAATGTCCCGATGGCCAGGCCGACCGTCAACAGCATGAACAGCCCGATCGAACGCTCGAGCAGTTGCGCAGAACGGGTCATGAAGCCTTGGTCGATCATCAGCTTGATGCCCTGCCCGATCGACAGGGTGATGCCGGCGGTGATGACCAGCGCCAACAAGGCACCCAGTGCCTGCCAGCGATACGGAGCAATGAAGCTTGCGGCCAGACGTATGGCCTGGCGCTGACGCCCGGAAACCCGTGAAATCATTGAAAATAAACCCGCCTGTCTGCCGATATGAGCGAATCGCCAGCCTGCACCTGTCAGGAAAACGGTGCTGGACGTGATTCTGAGTGAACTTGCGGCCTGCACCAAAGGTCAGGTTATGACTGCTTTACAGCGGTGCTAGACGACAACGATCTAAGCGCATGCTGGCAGATTTGCATCATTTCTGTTGCACTTGTATCGCGTTTGAGCGGCTGACAGTATCTGTCACGGACCGGTCATCAAGCGCGGTTAATTTAACGCCGTTACCTGATGAAAGGAGAGACACCATGAGCCTGCACGAGCGCAGCACCGAAGTTCAAGTCGTACGAGCCACACCCGGTCTTCCGGTTGGCGGTGCCATTCTCGACGAGGACGGGCAAGAAGTACTGATCACCGAAGAAATGGTTCAGGCAGCCTGTCAGGAATGCGACAACAACTGGGTAACACCGGAAAAATAAGACCTGTCGAATCCATTGAAACCCGACCTCGTTGTCGGGTTTTTTATGCGCCGCACACCTTGATCGATCAGACCCGCACCGCACCCAGGGCCGTGACGATCTGCGCCAGTGCTTCGGACTCACCCTCAAGCCGAACCTTCAGCCCGTCGATTTCCCGGCGTGGCGGGTAGTGTTTGCGCAAGGCATCGAAGGCCAGGCGCTGACTGGCCGTGTCACCGGTCAGGCTGCGACGAAAATCCGCATCATCGCGGCGCGGGTCGTACACGCCACGACACAACATGGTCATAGCCCACATCGCATCGGTGTCGGCATCGAGACTGACCTGCGCCAGCCAGGGCCGGGGCAGTAGCTCGTCGAGGCTGATCAGCGGCGGCTGGCCGAGAAAGGCGCACAACGCCTGATAGATCCGGGCGGTGCCACGCTGCCGGCCATCAAGGCTGTAACCGGCGATGTGCGGCGTGCCGATCACACACAGATCGGCCAGCGCGACGTTGACCTGCGGCTCACCCTCCCAGACATCCAGCACGGCCTGCAGGTCTTCACGAGCGAGCAGCACGTCATGCAGCGCGGCGTTATCCACCACTGCACCACGGCTGGCATTGATCAGCCAGGCGCCGCGTCTGAGCTGACGCAGACGCGCCTCGTCAAACAGGTGCCAGGTGGGCAGCTCCCCGGTGTTGGTCAGCGGCGTGTGCAGGCTGATGACGTCGCAGCGCCGGATGATTTCGTCGAGGCTGACAAACCCTTCTCCTTCGGCCGACGCACGGGGTGGATCGCACACCAGCACATTCCAGCCCAGCGCCTTGAGCACGGTCACCAAACGCCCCCCAACCTGCCCTGCCCCGACGACGCCGTAGGTACGCTGCCGGAGATCGACACCTTCGATCTCGGCCAGGGTCAGCAGGCTGCCGAGCACATAATCGACCACGCCACGCGCATTACAGCCCGGCGCGCTGGACCACTGAATGCCGGCTTGCTGAAGCCAGGCGAGGTCCAGGTGATCGGTGCCGATGGTGCAAGTACCGACGAATCGTACCGGGCTGCCTTCAAGCATTTCGCGGGTTACCGGCGTTACCGAGCGCACCAGCAGGATGTCGGCGTCCGCCACCGCTGCACGGTCGATGGCGCGGCCGGGCAAGCGACGTATGTCGCCGAAATCAGCAAAAAAGGCGTCGAGCAGGGGGATGTTTTCGTCAGCAACAATGCGCATGGAAGATTCTCGGGGTCGGGCAGGCTGGGACCGGTCCATATCGTGAACAGGCGCGGGGTGCGGTGATGCGGTAATCAGTCGGACTTCTTGCGAATCCAGTACAGAAAGGTTTCTGCCTCTGCCCGCTCTTCGACCAGCTCGTGGCCGAGGAAGACGCAGAACTTGGGGATGTCACGGCGCGTGGAAGGATCGGTCGCGATGACCTTGAGCAATCCGCCTGCGGGCAGGTCGCGAACTTTCTGGTGCAGCATCATCACCGGTTCCGGGCAGTTCAGCCCGGTGGCATCCAGCACGGCATCAACGGTGAGGTTTTCAACGGATTCAGACATGGGGCACTCCAGAAGCGGGTAGCGATTGTCGCTCAAATCGGTGAGCAGGCCAAATGCAGGTTGCTCATCATGCTAATGACCCTCGTGCCAAGACCGCATTGACTATCGTGCACGTCTCCGTGTTGGCACGCAGTTCGTGACGCTCTGCGTCATACAGCGGTTCTGCGATGTCAGTCGTGTTTGTTTACGACTCAAGGCACCTTCTCGCCCCTCGGCGACTCACTTGGAGAGCAGCTCAGGCTCGACTCACCTCAGCGCTTCGCGGCTTTGGCCACATCCAGCCGGCGCAGGTGGCAGGTGACTTCTTCGCGGTCGTGGTAGAGCTGTTTGCAGCCGATCGAGACTCGCACGCCGCGCGCCTGAAAGCCTTCTTCGATGCGGTCGAGTAAGCGACGCACTTCAGCGTAGCGCTGTTTCATCGGCAGTTTCAGGTTGACCACTGCTTCGCGGCACAGGCCTTCGCCCAGCCAGGTTTCCAGCAGTGCCGCATTGCGGGCAGGCTTTTCGACGATGTCGCACACCATCCAGTCCACCGGCTGACGAGGCTTGTAGGTGAAGCCATCGGCCATCAGATGCTGCACCAGCCCGGTGTCCATCAGACTTTCGGCCATGGGGCCGTTGTCGATGGCTGTCACCAGCATGCCACGGCGCACCAACTGGTAGGTCCAGCCACCGGGCGCGGCGCCCAGGTCTACGCCGGTCATGTCACCGGAAAGACGCTCGTCCCATTGATCTCGAGGAATGAAATGGTGCCACGCTTCTTCCAGCTTGAGGGTCGAGCGGCTCGGTGCCTCGCGGGGAAACTTCAGGCGCGGAATGCCCATCGGCCACATTGCCGAGTTGCCGGCGTCAGCCATGCCGAGAAACACTTCGCGACCACTCTTGAAGGTCAACAGCAAACGCGGCTTGCGCGGATCATCGACCAGCTTGCCCGCCTGGCTCAGCGCCTTGCGTAAGGGCGCTTCGAACTTCTTGCAGAAATTCGACAGCTCTTTGCCATCGTTGGTGTCCACTACCTCAAGCCACACGCTACCGCAGGTCGGAAACGCCGACAGCTGGGCGAGGATCACGCTGATGCGGTCGGTTTCCGGCAGGTCGAGGAAAAAGCCTCGCGCCCACTGCCGAGGGAAAATCAGCTTGTCGAAGCGCTGGCCGCTCATCAGCCGCTCAGGCCCGTCAGCGTCCGTGCAGATAAATTCGGCGCAGGCGGTGTCGGGTCGTGCCTTGGCGTAACCGGCAACGTCCAGACGCGCAGCATGGTCGGCGATTTCCGAACAGACCTCCCCTTCAAAACCGGGTCGGCAATGCATAAACAGCGTATTCATGGGTTACTCCTGGGCAATGGGCACTCGGGCGTAACCCCGCAGACTTGAAAGCCGCGCATGATAGCCCAATCCAGGAACCACTGGCGCGGCCAGACAGTCCACAGAAGCTGAAGCCTGTTACGGGGCTCCCGACCTGATGCATATGAAGCCCCGTAATCCGATGTCCGGAGATCATTCCAAAAGGAGACGTTCATGCCCTCCCTCGATAGCCTGAAGAGCCTGAAAACGCTCGAAATCGACAACAAGACTTACCACTACTTCAGCCTGCCCGATGCGGCCCGCTCACTCGGCAATATCGACAAGTTGCCCATGTCGCTCAAAGTGCTGCTGGAAAACCTGCTGCGCTGGGAAGACAACAAGACCGTGACCGGCAACGACCTCAAGGCCATCGCCGACTGGTTGACCGAGCGCCGTTCAGACCGGGAGATTCAATACCGCCCTGCCCGGGTGCTGATGCAGGACTTCACCGGTGTGCCTGCGGTGGTCGATCTGGCCGCCATGCGTGCTGCCGTGGCCAAGGCTGGCGGCGACCCGCAGCGCATCAACCCGCTGTCGCCAGTGGACCTGGTGATCGACCACTCGGTCATGGTCGACAAGTTCGGCGACCCGGCGGCCTTCGAGCAGAACGTCGACATCGAGATGCAGCGCAACGGCGAGCGCTACGCGTTTCTGCGCTGGGGCCAAAGCGCCTTCGATAACTTCAGCGTAGTGCCGCCTGGCACCGGCATCTGCCATCAGGTCAACCTCGAGTACCTGGGCCGCACGGTCTGGACCAAAGAAGAAGACGGCCGCACCTACGCGTTTCCCGACACGCTGGTCGGCACCGACTCGCACACCACGATGATCAACGGCCTCGGCGTGTTGGGCTGGGGCGTGGGCGGGATCGAGGCCGAAGCGGCCATGCTCGGCCAACCGGTCTCGATGCTGATCCCGGAAGTGATCGGTTTCCGGCTGACCGGCAAACTGAAAGAAGGCATCACCGCCACCGATCTGGTGCTGACCGTGACCCAGATGCTGCGCAAGAAAGGCGTGGTCGGCAAGTTCGTCGAGTTCTACGGTGACGGTCTGGCCGATCTGCCGCTTGCCGACCGGGCGACCATCGCCAACATGGCACCGGAATATGGCGCGACCTGCGGCTTCTTCCCGGTCGACGAAGTGACGCTGGATTACCTGCGCCTGTCCGGGCGTCCCGATGAGACCGTTAAACTGGTCGAAGCCTATTGCAAAGCGCAAGGCCTATGGCGTCTGCCCGGCCAGGAGCCAGTGTTCACCGACAGCCTGGAACTGGACATGGGCACGGTAGAGGCCAGCCTCGCCGGGCCGAAACGCCCGCAAGACCGCGTGGCGTTGCCGAATGTCGCCCAGGCGTTCAACGACTTCCTGGGGTTGCAGGTCAAGCCTGCCAAGGTCGAAGAGGGCCGTCTGGAAAGTGAAGGCGGCGGTGGCGTAGCGGTCGGCAACGAGGCGCAGGTCAGCGGCGAAAGCCAATATGAGTACAACGGGCAGACTTATCACCTGAAAGACGGCGCGGTGGTGATCGCAGCCATCACCTCCTGCACCAACACGTCAAACCCCAGCGTGATGATGGCGGCCGGGCTGGTGGCGAAAAAAGCGGTCGAAAAAGGCCTGCAACGCAAGCCCTGGGTAAAAAGCTCGCTGGCCCCCGGCTCCAAAGTTGTGACCGATTACTACGAGGCGGCAGGTCTGACCCAGTACCTTGATGCCTTGGGCTTCAACCTGGTGGGTTATGGCTGCACCACCTGCATCGGCAACTCCGGCCCGCTGCTGGAGCCTATCGAAAAAGCTATTCAATCGTCAGACCTGACCGTGGCGTCGGTGCTGTCGGGCAACCGCAATTTCGAGGGCCGGGTTCATCCGCTGGTCAAGACCAACTGGCTGGCCTCGCCGCCGCTGGTGGTGGCCTATGCCCTGGCAGGCTCGGTGCGCATCGACATCAGCAGTGAGCCACTAGGCTTAGGCTCGGACGGCAATCCTGTCTATCTGCGTGACATCTGGCCCAGCCAGAAAGAGATCGCCGACGCGGTCGCCAGCGTCAACACCGGCATGTTCCACAAGGAATACGCCGAGGTGTTCGCCGGTGACGAGCAATGGCAAGCCATCGAAGTGCCGCAGGCCGCCACTTATGTGTGGCAGGACGACTCGACGTACATTCAGCATCCGCCGTTCTTCGACGGCATCGACGGCCCGTTGCCAGTCATTCAGGACGTGGAAAATGCGCGCGTCCTCGCCCTGCTGGGAGACTCGGTTACCACCGACCATATCTCGCCGGCCGGCAACATCAAGGCGGACAGCCCGGCCGGCCGTTACCTGCAAGAGAAAGGCGTCAAGTCGCAGGACTTCAACTCCTACGGCTCGCGTCGCGGCAACCATGAAGTGATGATGCGCGGCACCTTTGCCAACATTCGGATCCGCAACGAAATGCTCGGCGGCGAAGAAGGCGGCAACACCGTGCATGTGCCCTCCGGCGAGAAGCTGGCTATCTACGACGCCGCGATGCGCTATCAGACCGAGGGCACACCGCTGGTGATTGTCGCGGGTCTGGAGTACGGCACGGGTTCCAGTCGCGACTGGGCTGCCAAAGGCACCAACCTGCTGGGCGTCAAAGCGGTCATTGCCGAAAGCTTCGAGCGGATCCACCGTTCCAATCTGGTGGGCATGGGCGTTCTGCCGTTGCAGTTCAAGAACGGCCAGACGCGCAAGACCCTGGGCCTGACCGGCAAGGAAACCCTGAAAATCACCGGGCTGACCAACGCCGACGTGCAGCCGGGCATGAGCCTGACCCTGCACATCGAGCGCGAGGACGGCAGCAAGGAGACCGTCGACGTGTTATGCCGCATCGACACGCTCAACGAGGTGGAATACTTCAAGTCTGGCGGCATTCTGCATTATGTGTTGCGACAGCTGATCGCTTCCTGATTCAGAATGACGGTAGCCCTGCCCATCACGGGCAGGGCTACCGCTGGCTGAAAGGTGAAGCTGTGACCTGACTGGCGCGAATGTTATACAGTATCGCTCCTCTCGAATCAGGAGCGTTTCAATGACGTCAAGACACGGGCTTTTTCTTGCTCTTCTCGCAACGGGATACGGGCTAGCGCTGGTATATGGCAACCTGGCCCCCATCGCAGCAGTAAGTTTTGGCTTGCTGCTTGTTGCCTGGCTTTGTGTGGCGCGATCCGCTTCTCGACATGTCCGTCTTTTCGGTCATTTGCTATTTATCGTGACGGGCCTGGCGCTGGCGACTCACCTTTTGCCGGGGTTCAATAATGCCAAAGTCATTGATAACGCCAGATTCACAGCTGACGCTGCCGCTTTTTCCATGTACCTGAATCTTGACAAGCCCCTGATCGGCTTTTGGCTATTGCTTGCCTGCCCGTGGATTCTGCCAAGAATCGACGTCAATCAGTCACTCAAAGTGGGCCTGCTGGCGCTGATTGCGACGTCTGCTCTCTGCATGACAGTGGCGGCATCACTTGGCACCGTAGACTGGGCACCCAAATGGCCCGCGCAAAGCACCCTGTGGTGGGTGAACAACCTGCTGCTGGTGACATTGACCGAAGAGCTGTTTTTTCGCGCTTATCTTCAGGGCAGCCTGCAACGGCTCTTCGCAGGATGGAAATTCGCGACGCCTATGGCAATTGCTATTACCGCAAGCCTGTTTGGGTTGTCTCACATCGGCGCAGGCTGGGAATGGATGCTGCTGGCGGGACTTGCAGGTTTGGGCTACGGCATCGCATTTCGTATCGGCGGCTTACCGTCTGCGGTTATTTGCCACTTCGGTCTCAATGCCGTGCATTTCGGCCTGTTCACTTACCCCATGCTTGCCCGGTAATCTGACCCACCAGTCATTTGACGGGCGATACTCAATTTATCGGCTCACCTGCCGATAACACGCCATCGTCTTCTGGATCGAAGGATCGACACCCATGCGCAATAACCAGCCCGTCACTCAACGTGAGCGGACATTTCCTGCCGAACAACGACTGATTTCCACCACTGATACACGGGGCACGATCACTTACTGTAACGATGCCTTCGTCGACATCAGCGGTTACAGCGAAGTCGAGTTGCTCGGTGCCGCGCACAACACCGTCCGCCACCCGGATGTCCCGCCTGCCGTTTTCGAACACATGTGGACTACGCTCAAGACCGGCCAGCCGTGGATGGGCATTGTCAAGAACCGTTGCAAGAATGGTGACCACTATTGGGTCAACGCCTATGTGACGCCGGTGCTGGAAAACCGCAACGTCGTCGGTTTCGAGTCAGTGCGAATCAAACCGACCGCCGAACAGATTCGCCGCGCCGAAGCGCTGTATAAACGCCTTAATCAGGGCAAAAGCGCGGTGCCGGGTCGTGACCAGTGGCTACCAGTATTGCAGGACTGGCTGCCGTTCATTCTGGTCAGCCAGTTGAGTTTTCTGATAGGTGTGTGGCTGAACTCACAGTGGGGCTTCGCACTTGCCGCCGTATTGTCAGTGCCGCTCGGCCTGCTCGGCCTGTCGTGGCAACAGCGCGGCACCAAACGCTTGCTGCGTCTGGCGGAACAGACCACCTCCGACCCGCTGATTGCCCAGATGTACACCGACAGCCGCGGCCCGCAGGCACGTCTGGAGATGTCGATTCTCAGCCAGGAAGCGCGCATGAAGACCTGCCTGACGCGCTTGCAGGACACCGCCGAGCATCTGAACCATCAGGCCCGCCAGTCCAACTCGCTGGCCAGGGACAGCTCGACCGGGCTGGAACGTCAGCGAGTGGAGACCGAGCAGGTCGCTGCAGCCATCAACCAGATGGCCGCCACTACCCAGGAAGTGGCCAGCCACGTGAATCGCGCTGCTGACGCCACTCAGCAGGCCAATGAGCTGACCCGTCGCGGCCGCGATATTGCGGGCGAAACCCGCGAAGCCATTCAACGCCTCTCCACGTCGGTGGGCGAAACCGGCCTGACCGTGACGCGACTGGCCAAGGACAGCGACGAAATCGGCGGCGTAGTCGATGTGATCAAAGGCATCGCTGACCAGACCAACCTGCTGGCCCTCAACGCCGCCATCGAAGCGGCACGCGCGGGTGAGATGGGCCGTGGCTTTGCGGTCGTGGCCGATGAAGTACGCCAACTGGCGAAGCGCACCGCCGAGTCCACCGGGCAGATTCACGGCCTGATCGCCAAATTGCAGCAGACCGCAACCGACGCCGTGCAGACCATGGACGCCGGACGTCGTCAGGCCGAAGAAGGCGTGGCCCGGGTACTGGAAGCGGATCAGGCACTGGTCGGCATTAGCGAAGCAGTGGCCAACATCACCGACATGACAACCCAGATCGCCACGGCCACCGAAGAACAAAGCTCTGTGGCCGAGGAGATCAACCGCAACATTTCCACCATCGCCGAACTGGCTGACAAGACCGCCGACGAAGCCCGGCGCTCGGCAGTATTGAGCGGGGAACTGACGAATACTGCCAACTCGCAATACTCACTGGTCGAGCGTTTTAATCGCTGAAAATTAAAGTATTGCACAGGGCCCCGGCCAACTCAGGTTGCTCGGGGCTTTTTATTGCGCCGCTTATCACGCCTTACAACTTTCAAGGTATTAGCCGAGCAAGACGTAGGATCATTCCGTAATATTAACAACAGTAGCAAAACTTGCCTGCCGGTTATTGACACTCGGCAGGCACTCCTATTAGTTGAAATTCAGGCGGCATGCGGTAGTTATTTATTACCACGGATGGCTATTGCTTACTTCCCAAATCAAAACCCTGGATTTCGCCATGTGGCGTTTGACTAGAAAATTGGAGATACGTATGAATATCCTTTCTAACCCATCACTGGAGGCACCTTCAGTTCCCGTAGCGGAAAGCGATGGCCTCATCAAAGTCTGTGATCTTGAATCAGGCATCTGGGTCCATTTCACCGCGCGTGGTCTGATCAAAGAAAAAGACAGCTTCGAGCTTATGGTCAATGGCGTCGGCACTGGGCCTGTTCAGACTATTTCTGATCCTGACGCACCTGAAGAGGTGCTGTTCGTGATGAGTCTTCAACCTGAACACTTCGCTAAAGATGGCAATTACGCGATTGGTTACCAGTGGCTGACGTTTCCAGGTGGCATTCGAACAAACTCAGCGACCACTAATATTCGAATCGACCGCACCGCCCCCGGCAGGCCGCTGCTCGCCCCCATCCTCTTCCATCAGATCAACTTCGGCGAAACCCTGACAGGCATCATCCCCGGCTATGCCGACATGCAGCCCGGAGACCGCATCCAGACCTTCTGCAACGACCGGGAAGGCCCTGCCCACATGGTCACCGCCGAGAATCTGACAGATCGTCCAGTACAGATCCTTTTCGACAAAACGTTCCTGCTTGACCTGGACAGCGATAGCGTGACCGTCCGTTACCAGGTCACTGACCGTGCCGGTAATCGCTCGATCATGGCCCGCCCGGTGACCTTGTCGATGCAGAGTTAACGCCTGAAAGTACACGATTGCTCCAAAGGTTGAAGGTTTCGTACGCCGACACGTGCGAGACCTTAATGATAAACTTGAGTGAATAGTCCTACACTTGAGTGGGACCTTTCACAAAACGGCTTATTTTTTAAAATGCAGGAGTAGCCTGTAGTACATATCCTACAGATATCATCCATTAAAAAATTCCCGAAACAGCTCTTGAAATAATTTTGACCCCCTGTTTACAGCACTTTCAGCACCATCAAGCATTAATTTAGTCTTAACTTGAAACCAAATGTGACGGAAAAACCTGTGCAAACCTTGCACTACCATCGCACATTTCCACGACTTGACCTGAACACTAATGTGCCTTGTAATGTTTCTGGCGCCGACAGAAGACGGCCCGACGAAAAACAAATCACTTAATGTAAATAAATGAGTTAACGATGGAAAAAAATTATTCCAAGGATGTAGTTGCACGCACCTCCGAAAAGAGCAAACCCACAGAGTCAGACGCTGTGCGAGAAGCCCCCATGCAAGAGAGCACCTATCGAAAAATGACTTCCCTACATATTCCATCGGATATTTCAGACACCTTGAAGCCGCCCCTGTTGCCCGACAACGACGGGAATACAATCAGTTACGAAGACGCGCACCTGGGCGTGGTCGTGCACATTCCCGGCTCGATCAAGATGTGCTGCGGAGATGAAATCCGCTTTTACTGGGGGAAAAACCTGTCGACGACAACGCTTTTCCATCGAGTGGGCGAAGACAGCATCATCCGTGTGCTGTGCATTTCCTACGACCTGGTCTCCTACATTCTGTATGGTCAGGTAGACGTCTACTACGAGCTCTATCGCGATCAGCGACTGATCGGCACATCACCTGTGTTGAAGGTTAATATCGAACACGCGATGCCCGCCAATTCCAAGGCGCGCCAACGTCAACGCTTTATCGATAACGGGCTTGCCGACAAATAGCCGAAAGCCCCCGGTGATCGCTCACCGGGGGCCTTTGTTACGCAGGTGTCGGCGTGTCTGGATCAGAACTCCAGGCGCAGCCCGACATTGGCACCCCACGGTTGCTCGATGTGCTTGCCCTTCATGTAGTCGAAGTCGGCGTGCACCTGCAAACGCTCCGTCAGGGAAACCGACACCCCGGCACCCAGTTCGGCACGCGAGCCGAACAGGCTGTTATCGAACGTCACGTCATTGGCCTTCACTTCATTACGACGTGAAAACTCCTGAGCAACAGCGCCCCGAACGTAAGGGCGCAACATCCCGCCGTCCTTGAGCGAGACCGTTCGCCCCAGCGACGTGCCGACTTTACCCAGCACCGACTGAGTACGATCGTTCTTCGCTTTCATACCGTTATCCAGGCGTAGCTCCTGGCCCTGAACCACCACAGTGGACAGTTGGGCAAACGGCTCAAGAAAGTAGTCATCCGCCAGCTCGATATGGCGACCGACCTCCAGCCAGCCACCGACACCCGTGTTGCTGTAGTCACCCTTGGCCTTGCTCGCATCGCTCATGGCAACGTCTGCCTTGTTGCGAAAACGGTTGAGCTTGAGCACGCCGTCCACGTAGTAACCATCGTCAGATAGCCAGGTGCCGTAAGCGCCCGCATAGTAGCTGTCGACTTTCCCTGTCGTGCCACGGCTCAAGTCCAGAGCGGACGTGCTGTAACCCCCCAACACACCGACCAGCAATTGTCCGTTGCTGACCTCAATCGGCGCATCGGCGCCCAGCGACAGACCACTTTGCTTCTGTCGATAGTCGACGCCGTCACTGGTCGTCGCATTGAGCCGGTTGCCATAGGCGCGCATCCAGCCACCCGCCCTGCCACTGGCACGAACCTCGCCCATGCGTGAGCGCAGGGTTGACAGCTCGCTCATCCAGATCGCCGGTGCCGCGCTGTACAGCGCCAGAGCGCTCTGGGTCGAAGGGCTTATGACCTTGTCTCTACCCACGATGAACCAGTCATTGCCCTGCTGTTCCAGCAGATACGAATAGGCCCCCAGATCAACACGCCCGCCCAAAAGGCTGAACCGCGCATCGCCACCCTCGGTATGCACCACCTTAAGCGGCGCCATATCGGCCGCCACCACCTCTGCGCCGGTGTTGCGTACCCGCAACCCGAACTCGCCACTGGCCTGACCGTTGACGTCGATGAGGTCGCCCACACCATTGCTCAGATCAACCCGCATGCCGAACGTGCCGGTTCCGGACAACGCGTTCAACGACAGCGTGTGAAACCCCTGCCCGCCAAACCCGACACTGCCACCTTGCATGGCGAGCGACTTGACAGCGTTGTCACCCTGCATCTGCCACTGGCCGCCGGATGTGATGGCCAACGAGTTACCGTTGACAATGTCGCCGGTCAGCTGCGCGCCGTTTTGCAGGGTGACGTTCAAAGTGCTGGTGTCATCAGCCACCAGGTTGCCGATGAGGGTGCTGTTGTCGACCTCAAAGTCTGTCTGCATTTCACCTGTGGTTTCAAGGAGATTGCCGTTGCCAGAGACCAACGAAGATCCGTTGATTATTTTGATATCAGTACCGAACTCTTCGGTTTTTACTAAAATGGCCGGCCCCTGCAACCCTACAAGCGTTGATCCGTCTATCACCACCCTATTTGAAAACTTAATATCATCCGGAAGACGATAAGTGTTGTCGATTAGATACAGACCTCGGTAAACACCTTCCAATCTACTCCCAGCACTTACATAAAGTGCTCCACCTGACACCCGGACTCCTTCACCGTGGGTCCCTGCAGCACTTCCAAAGAGGGTGGTCCCTCTCACATAAAGCTCACTCAAAGGGCCAACTAGACCGCCAGCCCCCTGCCCTGACACGATACTGTCTTGAAGCTCGACGGACGCGCCATACAGGGAAGCAGGCGTAATTATTAGCGACGAAACAACCCCCTCATCTGCAAGATTGTCAATTCTGCTGTTTTTTACATAGGCACGACCACTTAAAACATTTAGCCCTTCACGTACAGTAGAATCGTCAATTCTGGCAGTGGCGAGCGCTGAATGGACTCTTACCTTGTCGACGATTGCCCCTGCCGAAAGCTGAAGAAGCCCTCGATCATTGACCAAATAATCTTCAGGCTCATAGGTGCCATCTATATATAATATTTCGTCTTCGACAACTGCACGCTCATCGCTTGCTTCGTACAGATTTGCAGGTGTAGGGGCAGGCGTCATCAGCTGTGCCTGAACCCACTCCGCTCGACCCGCGCTGCTTAAACCAACCACAAAAGTTAAACCGCTTAAAATCACTCGATTACTTTTAGCACCATATCGCCTCACAACTTTCTCCCGCCGCATAGCATCACCCAATTAAAAGAGCCCCCATACTTTCAAAATTATTCTGACAATAATAACGCCAACGCCTTTTTGAAAAGGAAGGAAAATCTCAAAATCTAGTAGGAAAAATACTACAACCTTCAAAGAAATCCTACAGAAGCTAAAAATGCTGACCGTTACAACTTTCAGACATATCTCGGGAGAAAAAAAAGCCGTGAAAGCAGCAAACTCACCCTTGACAGGAGCTTGAAAAAACGATTACTTGAAATACAGCTAGACAAAAACCTACCTAACTCATCTAGCTATTAAATGCGAAATACATCGCAAGCGAATTAAACTTCCATTTATTTGGGAGCCTGTAGAAATTCGCGCCTATAAAAAAGGAATGATAAATGAACGCAACAAAAAAACATTCATCCAAGCACAACTATCGTGTAATTCATGGAGTTTCTCCCGACCTGCCATTACCTGTTGTTGGAGCGGCCTTCCATGATGAGGACAACGAAGGTTTGCTCCCCCTGACGGCACTGACGCAACCGGTTATTGTGGAACTTAAGGTTTGGAGCGAGGCTGTAGAAGACGATACCTATCAACTCTACTGGAATAACAAACTGGTAGGTGATGCTAAAACCATTCTCGATACCGATCAGCCGGGTGACCCTCTTTTTCTGATAATTCCCCCAGCGCTTCTTGTTGAGGGCGTACACAGCCTGGCGTACCTGGCGATCAACCACGAAAATGGCGCTGGTAACTATTCATTTTCTATCCGCGTCGAGGTGGACCTGACGCCGCCTGGCAGACCTCAACTTGGCCCTATCAAATTTCCACCCGAGGTAGAGGGCGGACTGACCTCGGACGAACTGACACTGTTGGGCGATGAGCTGAGCGTTGAAATCGGCGGCTACACCGGCATGGCCAAACACGACGTAATCCGCACGTACTGGGGTAATACTGAGGGTCCTGGCGCCGTGGTAACGACCGACGACATGGGGTTTAACCGTGTCATCATTACCTATTCAAGAGCATTTCTGGAGAGCCTTGGTAAATTCAACGGAGCGGTCAGTTATGACATCATTGACCGCGCTGGCAATCAATCAGACCGCTCTCTAGGCATGTTTTTGACCCTGCTGCTTGAAAGCCTGCCGAATGACTACCCTGCCCCTGTGGTCAACCCCGCACTGGGCAACCTGATTGATTACACCGAAGCTAAAGCCGGTGTGGAAGTCGGTATACCTCTCTATCCGGATGCGGCACCTCTGGACTTGATCACTTTGCACTGGGGCAATGAAAACTCTGCGGCATTTCCGCTGCCGGAAGGTAGCGAAGCGGCAGAAATCGTCCTTTCAATTCTTGTACCTTACGAAGCAATCGCAACAATGCCGCAGGGTGCTGTTCAGGTGACTTACAGTGTATATCGAGCAGGCGAGCAAGTAGGGTCCTCATTGGCTAGAGCGGTGGAAGTGAACGTCACTTTGCCCGTTCCGGAAGTGATCGAAGCGCCGATCATTCAAGGCACAAGTCTGACCAGCCCCAACATCGAAGACAACTTCATCGATGAAGACGATTACGAGCTCAATGGCCGCGCCATTGTTGCCTGGAAAAAAGGTTTCGAGATCAGCGACGGCCTGGCGCTTTCTTGGGGACAAGAAAACTTTTCTCAGTGGTATCAGATAAAAGCGAGCGATGTTGTGGATCAGCGTGATCTGGTCATTGCCATTCCCAATTCAATTTTGAAAGCGCAAGGTACTGGAGCACAAATACCTGTACGTTTTGCAGTCACGCGCTTTGGAAATCCCAATGCGTCCAGCTCTGAAAGCCAATATGTAGTTGTACGTTCCAAAGATGAAACACCGGGTGGTGTGGAAGGTTTGCAAGGGCCCTCGTTCAACACCACCGGACAAGGTGTTGTCGGGCCGATTGAAAACCCTGATGGGGCTGACGTTTTTGTAGCCCCTTATTTGAATATCCAGAAAGATCAGCTCGTGCAGTTCACCTTTACGGCATTCGACGACAACAACATGCCAATTGAAGAAGCCAGCTTTCAGGACGCGCGCGAACTGGACAGTCCTGATGTTATTAATGGCTATACATTCAAGGTACCCGCACAAAACCTGAAGCGTATATGCAAAGGCTATGGCGAGGCATCTTTTAAAGTCATCCCCGGTAGCGACAGCAATCAAAGCCCAGCCACCTCACGTATAACGCGCGTCAGAATCAATATGAGCTGGCCTCAAACGGGCTGTGCCTGGATCGCTTAATCACACAAAAAAACCTTAACAACGTCATCACGGAAGCATGATGACGTTGTCATCCACTGAAGGAAACTATTTATGATGAATACATCAGAAAACACCCCGATCTCGCCTCGCGAAAAAGAGGACAGCTTGATCGCACCCAATGTCGCGATCAGCGTAAATGACGATGGACTATTGCCTGTCAGTGCGTTAAGTGCGCCAATTGAAGTGTCGTTTCCGGCTTGGCCAAACGTAATGGAAGGTATCAGCTACCAACTTCTTTGGGACGACAATCTTATCGGAGATGCGAAGCTGATTGAAAAGGGAACACTGCCAGGCACAGTCCTGACTGCCTACATTCCGATCGACGCGCTGACCGAAGGTAAACACAGGCTTGCGTATCGGCTGAAAACGCTAGAAAACGGAACAACAAATGACTCTCGGTTTTCTTACGTAATTGTCGACCAAACCCCCCCCGGCAATCCTCTGATAGGCCCTATCATCTTTCCAAAACAAATCCAGAACGGCCTCACCTCCGAAGAACTCGACAGTCTGGGCAACGTCCTCTCCGGCACCATCGCCAGCTATAACGGCATGGAGGAAGGCGACGTCATCCGCACTTACTGGAATAACATCCCAGGCCCGACGGCGGTGGTGAGCAAGGACGATATGGGGCTGAAACGGACGATGGTCGATTTTGCCAGACCGTTTCTCGAACGGATTGGCGACATTGAGGCACCGGTCCATTACACGGTCACGGATCTTGCGGGAAATCTTTCCATGGAATCCGAGCCGTTGAGTGTGCAGCTTCAGCTCGCGACCATCACTCCCCTCCCCACTCCATCCATAAAAGAAGCCACAGGCGATACCCTTGACCCTGGCAACGCCTCTTCCGGTGCCACAGTGGTCATCGACGCGGCCGCCAACCTCAAGGCCGGTGATCAGGTCATCGTGCAGTGGCAGGGCCCGAAGGGCAGCGATACCAAGGAGAGGACGCTGACCGGCGCTGACGCCGGCAAAGCGCTGGAGGTGTTGTTTGCCGCGGTGCTGGTATCAGCCAACGCCGGGCAGACGGTTTCGGTGTCTTACGTCGTCAATCGTACCAGCGGCCTGGTGCAAGTATCCGATACGCTGGCCCTGCAAGTTCTTGACGGGCTGACCGAGTTGCCTGCGCCGCGCATGGACAGTGTCGGTGCAGACGGCGTGGTCACGCCTTCGCTGATTCCAGCCAGCGGCGCAACGGTGCGGGTCAGTTATCCGGGCATGGGCGCGCAGGACAGTGTGGTGGTCAGTTGGCGCGGTGCGTCCAGTCAGGACACGGCGGCGCAAATTGCGACGGGCAGCGAGTTGCAGTTCAACCTGCCCAAAGCGCTGATCAGTGCCACTGCGGGTGGCTCAGCCACAGTGACCTACGCCGTTACCCGCGCAGGGGCGCCCAAGGTATCGGCGCCTTTGAAATTGAACGTCAGCCAGGAATTGCTGTTCGACACCTCGCCTGTCGAGCTGGCGGGCAAGGTTTACCTGCTGGTGAGTTACCCGGATCTGTTGCCACAATTTCCGGCCAACACCACCGTCCAGCGCCAGGCCAGCGGCGGGAAGGCGCCCTACACTTATAAGTCAGCCAATACGTTGGTGGCGCAAGTGGATAACAAGGGGCTCGTGTCTGTTCGAGGCAAAGGTGCAACGACTATCACAGTGACCGATGCCCTGGGTGCCAGCAAAAGCTATCCGGTCAGCGTAACCGGCGTCATCCATTGCCTTGGTGTGGGCAGCGGCAGCTACAGTCAGATCGCCAAGAATGCGAGTAACAACGGTGCGAGGATTCCATCGATTCATGAGCTCGTGGAGATTTACTCTGCCTACGGCAATCGCTGGCCGATGGGCAATGGTAATTACTGGTCGTCCACCGTCTCGAGCGCCGGGATCGGGGGATGGAACTGGTACTACGTGAAGAACATGGTCAGCGGCGGAAACTTCAAATTGAAGAGCCACAATGGCGCGCTTGGCGTCGGTGTCAAATAAACGATTGCTGAAACTCTGGTGATCATCAGGCAGGGCGTTATCCGCAAGGACAACGCCCTGCTTTTTATTATTGATAGGCCGTCAAACGGCCAAAACCGCCTCCCGCCACCGCTCTAGGGTCTGTTCCCGTTTCATCGCGGCCGCGTCGGAGTCTGTTTTGCCGCGAGGCAAGGCAGGAGACACGANACGAAGTCTGGTTGTTCCAAATGAGTGTCGAGTAACGCAGCTCGCGATGAAACGGGAACAGACCCTGGCGTAGAGAACAACGTCGGAACTCAAGCGCGCAGGAACCGGGCAATCTCCCGCGCGGATTCAGCCAGGCACTGATCATGACTGACGCCGGCGATTTTCAGCGGCTTCAAATCATGATTGGCAGTCGGCAACCAGTGCACGCGGATCGCGTCCGACAGCACGTAGCCCTCGACGGATTCCCGGTCGCCCAACGCATCGCGCTCGCCCTGCACGATAAGCGTCGGCGTTTCGAGCGCTGCCAGGTGCGCGACACGTGGCTTGTCCGGCTTACCCACGGCGTAGAACGGGTAGCCCAGGCAAACCAGCGCAGCGACCTGCAACTCATCGGCAATCAGACTGGCCATGCGCCCACCCATCGATTTGCCGCCGATCGCCAGCCGTCCCGTCATCGAACTTCGCACGCTTGCATACACCTCGCGCCAGCCGTCGAGCAACTGCGTTTGCGGGTTGGGCGGACGCTTGCTGCCACCCTGACGTCGTTGGGCCATGTAGGGAAACTCGAAGCGCAGGACGCTGACGCCGTGTGTCGCGAGGTGCGCTGCCATGTCATTCATGAAAGCACTGTCCATCGGCGCGCCCGCCCCGTGCGCCAGGACCAAGGTCAGCGATTCCATCGCATCGACCGGCTGCCCCGCTGTCCATAGCCAGCCGCGCTCGCGAACCTGCTGTGACCATTGATCGCTGCTGGCGGGCGGTAAATCTTTGCTCATACGTGTCTCATCCAGAGGAGTCTGTCAGTAGCCCGTCACTATAAACCAAACCGCGAACAGCTCCGTGAGGCTGCAAACGGTGGTGAAAGCGTATTTCGCAGCCTGCCACGGGAGTGCGGATTCCAGTCTGGGCAGCTGATGGCTACGACTTCCCAGACCCCGCTTTCAAAGTTAAGCTTGTCGCGCACGGTCTGCTGCAAACACCCGGCGTCTGAACACTCAGGCGTCCGGTCCTGCCCCTGCCCTTTCGGTCTGCCGTTGGGCGATCGCCGAGCCTGCATCGCCCGCATCCGAATACGTCTCTGGTCACCCTCTGAATTGTGGAAGTCTGCAATGAGCACAGCAATCACTCCGACTGCCTATAACTACAAAGTGGTGCGCCAGTTCGCCATCATGGCGGTAGTGTGGGGCGTGATCGGCATGGGGCTGGGCGTTTTCATCGCGTCGCAACTGGTCTGGCCGGGGCTGAATCTGGAGCTGGAGTGGACCACCTTCGGACGCCTGCGCCCGCTGCACACCAACCTGGTGATCTTTGCCTTCGGTGGTTGCGCGCTGTTCGCCACCTCGTATTACGTGGTGCAACGCACTTGTCAGACACGCCTGATTTCCGACGCTCTGGCAGCTTTCACCTTCTGGGGCTGGCAGGCCGTGATCATCGGTGCAATCGTCAGCCTGCCCATGGGGTACACCACCACCAAGGAATATGCCGAGCTCGAATGGCCCATCGCAATCCTGCTGGCCATCGTCTGGGCGGCCTACGCCGCGGTGTTCTTCGGCACTATCGTCATCCGCAAGACCCGGCACATTTATGTCGCCAACTGGTTCTATGGCGCGTTCATTGTCGTGACCGGTATGCTGCACATCGTCAACCACATCTCGTTGCCGGTCAGCCTGTTCAAATCCTATTCGGCCTACGCCGGGGCGACCGACGCCATGATCCAGTGGTGGTACGGGCACAATGCGGTGGGTTTTTTCCTGACCACCGGCTTTCTCGGGATGATGTATTACTTCGTGCCCAAGCAGGCCGAGCGGCCGGTCTATTCCTATCGCCTGTCCATCGTGCATTTCTGGGCGTTGATCACCCTGTACATCTGGGCCGGCCCGCACCACTTGCACTACACCGCACTGCCGGACTGGGCGCAGTCGCTGGGCATGGTGATGTCGATCATCCTGCTGGTGCCCAGTTGGGGCGGCATGATCAACGGCATGATGACCCTGTCGGGCGCCTGGCATAAGTTGCGGACCGATTCGATTCTGCGTTTTCTGGTGGTGTCGCTGGCCTTCTATGGCATGTCGACGTTCGAAGGCCCGATGATGGCGATCAAGACCGTCAACTCGCTGTCGCACTACACCGACTGGACCATCGGCCACGTACACGCCGGGGCCTTGGGCTGGGTGGCAATGATCACCATCGGTTCGCTGTATCACATGATCCCGAAACTTTACGCTCGCCCGCACATGCACAGCGTCGGCCTGATCAACGCACACTTCTGGCTGGCGACCATCGGCACCGTGTTGTACATCTCGTCGATGTGGGTCAACGGCATCACCCAGGGCCTGATGTGGCGTGCAGTCAGTGAGGACGGCACGCTGACTTACTCTTTCGTCGAAGCCATGCAGGCCAGCCATATGGGCTACGTCGTGCGCGCAGTCGGCGGCGCCATTTTCACCAGCGGGATGCTGTTGATGGCCTACAACGTGCTGCGTACCGTGCGCGCAGCCGACCCGCAGGCTTCGCAAGCTGCCGCGCGGATCACGGTGTCGGGAGCGCATTCATGAAGCATGATGCGCTCGAAAAAAATGTCGGGCTGCTGGCGTTCTTCATGGTCATCGCCGTCAGCATCGGTGGCCTGACCCAGATCGTTCCGCTGTTCTTTCAGGACGTGACCAATCAGCCGATTGAAGGCATGAAGCCACGCACTGCGCTGGAAGTGGAAGGCCGCGACGTGTTCATTGCCAACGGCTGCGTGGGTTGCCACTCGCAGATGATTCGTCCGTTCCGCGCCGAAACCGAGCGCTACGGGCACTATTCGGTGGCGGGCGAAAGCGCCTGGGATCACCCATTCCTGTGGGGTTCGAAACGCACCGGGCCAGACCTCGCAAGAATCGGCGGGCGCTACTCGGATGAGTGGCATCGGGCGCATTTGTACAACCCGCGTGACCTCGTGCCCACCTCGATCATGCCGGCCTATCCGTTCCTGGCCGTCAACAAAATCGACAGCACGCAGACCGCGAAGAAGCTGCAGGTGTTGCGCACCCTCGGCACGCCGTACACCGACGCCGACATCGCCGGGGCCGCGGCCGCGGTGCAGGGCAAGACTGAAATGGACGCGCTGGTGGCCTATCTGCAAGGCCTCGGCACTCTCATAAAGAGCAAGCGGTGATCATGATGGACATCGGAATGATTCGAGGCCTCGGCACGCTGTTGGTGATGCTGGCGTTCATCGGTCTGACGCTGTGGGTATTCAGCCCGGCGCGCAAAGCACAGTTCGACGATGCGACCCTGCTGCCTTTCGCCGACGATCCTGAAGCAACCAGCAACGTCGAGCCTGCCAGTGCCGAACGGGAAGACAGGCCATGAGCACGTTCTGGAGCCTGTATGTCACGGTACTGACGCTGGGTACGCTGATCGCCATGCTCTGGCTGCTGCTGAGCACACGCAAAGGCCAGCGCAAGGAATCGACCGAAGAAAAGGTCGGCCATTCGTTCGACGGCATCGAGGAGTACGACAACCCGCTGCCCGGCTGGTGGTTCAAGCTGTTCATTGCCACCCTCGTTTTTGCGTTGGGCTACTTGCTGCTGTACCCGGGGCTCGGCAACTGGCGAGGCCTGCTGCCCGGTTATGAGTACCGGGACAAGGACAGCAAAATTTCATTCTCCGACGGTCAGCAAGGCTGGACCAGTGTCCATGAATGGGAAAGAGAGGTCGCGACTGCCGAAGCACGTTATGGTCCGCTGTTCGCCAAGTACGCGGCGATGCCCGTCGAGGAAGTCGCCAAAGACCCGCAGGCGCTGAAAATCGGCGCGCGCCTGTTCGCCTCCAACTGCTCGGTCTGCCACGGCTCCGACGCCAAAGGTGCCTATGGCTTCCCGAACCTGACCGATGCGGACTGGCGCTGGGGCGGCGACGCTCAGGCGATCAAGACGTCGATCATGGCTGGGCGCATGGGCGTGATGCCCGCGCTGGGTGGCGCGCTGGGCGAACAAGGCGTGCGTGATGTGTCGGCTTACGTGCTGACCCGACTGGACGCGAGGCCGCTTCCGGAAGGCACCGATGCCGACCCGGTTGCCGGTCAGAAGACCTTCACCACCCTGTGCGCCGCCTGCCACGGGCCAGAGGGCAAAGGCATGCCGTTGCTGGGTGCACCTGATCTGACGCATCCGCGCGCCTTTATTTACGGATCGAGTTATGCGCAATTGCAACAAACCATCCGTGACGGTCGCCAGGGCCAGATGCCGGCGCAACAGGCACTGCTCGGCAACGACCGGGTCCATATTCTGGCAGCGTATGTCTACAGTTTGTCCCGACAGGACAAGCCGGCCGAGCCCCGGTAAGCCCGCAGGCAAAGCCGAGCGACGCTTCGCGTGTTCGCGCTCTGCCGGCAACCCACAGACTGATGCAAGCGCTGTTGCAATTTGAAAGACTGTGTATATTGTAGTTACATCTCTACAAGTCTAGACTCGCTCATTGCCACGCCAATTTCTCTATCCGCTCAGGAGGTCGCTTGCATGACGACTACCCTTTCCAGCCGTGAATTCAACCAGGACACCAGCGGGGCCAAGAAGGCCGCGAATGAAGGCCCGGTGTTCATCACCGACAGAGGCCGGCCCGCGCATGTGCTGCTGTCGATCGAGGATTACCTGAAGCTGACCGGTGGCGCCGTCAGTATCGCCGACCTGCTGATCATGCCGACTGACGTCGATATCGAGTTCGAGACGCAACGGGCGGTTATCACCCCCCGGCCTGTGGATCTGTCCTGATGTTTCTGCTCGACACCAACGTGGTCTCCGAACTGCGCAAGCGCAACGCCGACACCAACGTGGTCCGCTGGTCGAGGGACCACATGGCGTCCAGCCTGTTCATTTCAGCAATTACGGTGCTGGAACTCGAAACAGGCGTTCTGCGCATCGAGCGCCGCGACCCGACCCAAGGTGCGGCGTTGCGCCTGTGGCTGGAGCATAATGTGTTGAAAGCGTTCGCCGGGCGCATACTGGCAGTCGACACTCATGTAGCCAGGCGCTGCGCTCAGCTGCACGTGTCCGACCCACGCAGCGAATGCGACGCACTGATCGCGGCCACCGCACTGGTGCACGGCATGACCGTGGTGACGCGTAACACCGGAGATTTTCAATCGTGCGGGGTCGCTTTGCTCAATCCATGGGTCAGTCAGCTCAACGAAGACTCCGCCCGCTATTCGATCAACGCACGTTGAGCCCTCGCCGCAGGATGCCTCAGTGAGCAATCAGATTCCGCTCCACGACATCACCCCGCTTCCCGGTGGAGGCAGCGAAACAGTGGAGCTTTACGCGGCGCGGGAAAAGATTCACACCCGCGCGTTCAAAGGCCTGTTTCGTAATTTGCGCATGGCAGGCGGTGCGCTGCTGTTGCTGATCTTTTTCGGCACGGTCTGGCTGAATCGAAACGGGCATCAGGCGGTATGGTGGAATCTGCCGGAGCGCAAGTTCTACATCTTCGGTGCGACCTTCTGGCCGCAGGATTTTATCCTGCTGTCCGGGATTCTCATCGTTGCGGCCTTCGGGCTGTTTTTCATCACGGTTTACGCCGGACGTGTCTGGTGCGGTTACACCTGCCCGCAGAGCGTCTGGACCTGGATGTTCATGTGGTGCGAGAAGGTTACCGAAGGCGACCGCAACCAGCGCATCAGGCTCGACCATGCTCCGATGAGCGCCGGCAAACTGCTGCGCAAGTTCGCCAAACACAGCCTGTGGCTGCTGATCGGCTTTGCCACGGGCATGACTTTCGTGGGTTATTTCTCGCCGATCCGCGACTTGTGTATAAGCCTGTTCACCGGCGAGGCGGATGGCTGGGCGTATTTCTGGGTCGGTTTTTTCACCTTGGCCACTTACCTCAATGCAGGCTGGCTGCGCGAGCAGGTGTGCATCTACATGTGCCCCTATGCGCGCTTCCAGAGTGTGATGTTCGACAAGGACACACTGATCATCTCTTACGACCCGGATCGCGGCGAACCGCGTGGGCCGCGCAAAAAAGAAGCCGACCATCAGGCAGCCGGGCTCGGAGACTGTATCGACTGTACGATGTGCGTGCAGGTCTGCCCGACCGGCATCGACATTCGCGACGGTCTGCAAGTGGAGTGCATCAGTTGCGCAGCATGTGTCGACGCCTGCAACACGGTCATGGACAAAATGGATTACCCGCGCGGGCTGATTCGCTATACCACCGAACACAATCTGTCCGGGGAACACACCCACACACTGCGCCCGCGCCTGATCGGTTACGCGCTGGCCCTGCTGTTGATGATCGGGCTGCTTGCCAGCGCTTTTTATCTGCGCCCTCTTGCGGGGCTGGACATCAGCCGGGACCGCATGCTGTTCCGGGAAAATGCCGAAGGCCGTATCGAAAACGTCTACAGCCTGAAAGTGATCAACAAGGATCAGGTCGATCACAGCTACCTGCTCAATGCCAGCGGCCTGCCTGATCTGCAACTGCAAGGCCCGCGTGAGATCAGGGTGTCGGCAGGCCAGATTTTCAGCCTGCCGGTAGGGTTGTCCAGCGCGCAGGAGAAACTGCCATCCAGCAGAAACAAAGTGACGTTCACCCTCCAGGACATCGATAACGGCGACACGCTTATTGAAACCAAAAGCAGCTTCCTCGGCCCACCGACTATTCGTTAAGAGTGCCCTCATGCCCGCTGCAGCCCTTTCAAGCCCCTGGTACAAGCATCTCTGGCCGTGGGTCATCATCGCGATCCTGACCTGCTCGGTAACCCTGAGCCTGACGATGGTGGCCATTGCCGTGAACAATCCGGACAATCTGGTCAGCGACAACTATTACGAAGCCGGTAAAGGCATCAATCGCTCACTCAACCGCGAAGTGCTGGCCCAGACACTCAAGCTGCGTGCCCGTGTTCATCTGGACGAGCTTACCGGCGAAGCAGAGGTGCGCCTGAGCGGCAACAGCGGCCCGGAACGTCTTGAGCTGAACCTTGTTTCCCCGACCCAGCCCGCCAGGGACCGTCGGGTGTTCCTGACTCGCAGCGCGTCCGAACCTGGCCGTTATGTCGGTCAGTTGCAGGACAAGGTCGAGGGCCGCCGTTTTGTCGAACTGCTGGGGATCGAAGGTGGCCAGACCTGGCGCCTGTTCGAGGAAGAACAGGTCGGGCGCGAAGACCTGATCCTCGGCGATGAACCGCTACAGGCCGCACAAGGCCGGAAAAACTGACCGTGCCCGCCCTGTCCAGCCCCACGCCTTGTTACCATTGCGCCCTGCCCGTCCCGCCCGGCAAGGGTTTTACCACGCGGGTGCTGGGCGAAACCCGCGAACTGTGCTGCCCCGGCTGTCAGGCGGTAGTCGAAGCCATCGTCGCTGGCGGGCTGGAAAGCTATTACCGCCATCGCAGCCAGACATCCGCCAACCCGGAACGTCTGCCCGCCCAATTGCTGGACGAACTGAAACTCTATGACCGCCCCGACGTGCAGGCACCCTTCGTGCACCACGAGGGCGCTGTTTCGGAAACCACGCTGCTGGTCGAAGGCATCAGTTGTGCTGCCTGTGGCTGGCTGATCGAACAGCGGCTGGGCAGATTGTCCGGCGTCGCCGAGGCGCGCCTGAACCTGTCCAGCCATCGCCTTCAGGTGCGCTGGCACGCTGAACAACTGCGATTCAGCCAATTGCTCAACGAGCTGCGCACCATCGGTTATGTGGCTCACCCCTGGCAGGCCGACCGCGCGGCCGAACGCCTGGCCCATGACAACCGGCTGGCGCTGCGGCAACTGGGGGTGGCGGGACTGCTGTGGTTTCAGGCCATGATGGCCACCATGGCGACCTGGCCGGAATTCAACATTGATCTCAGCCCGCAACTGCACACCATCCTGCGCTGGGTGGCGCTGTTTCTGACCACGCCCATCGTGTTTTACAGCTGCGCGCCGTTCTTTCGCGGCGCGCTACGTGACCTGCGTAGCCATCAGTTGACGATGGATGTCTCGGTGTCGCTGGCAATCGGCGCAGCTTATGTCGCAGGCATCTGGACCACCATTACCGGCACCGGCGAGCTGTATTTCGACGCGGTCGGCATGTTCGCCCTGTTTCTGCTCACGGGACGTTATCTGGAACGTCGCGCCCACGAGCGCACGGCTGCGGCCACCGCGCAACTGGTCAGCCTGCTGCCGGCCTCGTGCCTGCGACTGGATGAAGCAGGTCAGACCGAGCGCGTCATGCTCAGCGAACTGCGTCTGGCTGATCGGGTGCTGGTGCAACCCGGTGCGGTGGTTCCGGCAGACGGAATTATCCTTGCAGGCCAGTCCAGTGTGGATGAGTCGCTGCTGACCGGCGAATACCTGCCGCAAGCGCGTGGCAAGCATGATGCCGTCACCGCCGGGACACTCAACGTCGAAAGCCCGTTGACCGTCGAGGTGTCGGCGCTGGGTGACGCCACCCGATTGTCAGCGATTGTAAGACTGCTGGAGCGGGCGCAGACCGAAAAGCCCAGACTGGCGCAGATCGCCGACCGCGCCGCGCAGGCTTTCCTGCTGTTTTCACTGGTAGCGGCGGCTGTGATCGGAGTCGTCTGGTGGCAGATCGACGCTGCGCGTG
The DNA here is from genome assembly GCF_001293775.1 of Pseudomonas syringae pv. cilantro. Classification (GTDB taxonomy): domain Bacteria; phylum Pseudomonadota; class Gammaproteobacteria; order Pseudomonadales; family Pseudomonadaceae; genus Aquipseudomonas; species Aquipseudomonas syringae_P. The sequence goes on along the minus strand of NZ_LGLN01000033.1, from coordinate 663,361 downwards.
CGTTCTGGGTTGTACTGGCGATGCTGGTCGCAACCTGCCCGTGCGCACTGTCGCTGGCGACACCGACCGCCCTGACCGCAGCAACCGGCACGCTGCACCGGCTCGGGCTGTTATTGACCCGAGGCCATGTGCTGGAGGGCCTGAACCGGATCGACACGGTTATCTTCGACAAGACCGGCACACTGACCGAAGGACGTCTGGTACTGCGCAGCATTCTGCCACTGAGGGAGCTGAGTGCCGATGAGTGCCTGGGATTGGCGGCCGCGCTGGAGAACCGCTCAGAACACCCCATTGCCCGCGCTTTCGGGCCGGCGCCGCAGCCTGCCGAAGAGGTCCACAATCTGCCGGGGCTGGGGCTTGAAGGGCATGTCGGAGGACGCCATTTGCGCATCGGCGAACCGACGTTCGTTTGCGCCCTGAGCCATACCGGCGCGCCAGCCACGCCCGCTGAAGCCGGTCAGTGGCTGTTGTTGGGCGATGCGCAAGGGCCACTGGCATGGCTGGTACTCGATGACGCTCTGCGCGCCGACGCAGGTTTGCTGGTCCAGGCGTGCAAGGCACGCGGCTGGAGAACGCTGATGCTGTCCGGTGACAGTTCGCCGATGGTCGCCAGCGTTGCCGACGCGCTGGGCATCGACGACGCGCGTGGAAGCATGCGCCCGGACGACAAGCTGGCCGTGCTGCATCAACTGCAGGCGCAAGGCCGCAGGGTGCTGATGATCGGCGATGGCGTCAACGATGTGCCGGTCATGGCGGCCGCCGATATCAGCGTGGCGATGGGCTCGGCCACCGACCTTGCCAAAACCAGCGCCGACGCGGTGCTGCTGTGCAATCGGTTGCCGGTGCTGATCGACGCGCTGAACCTCGCGCGCCGCACCCGGCGGATCATTATCGAAAACCTCGTGTGGGCCGCTCTGTACAATGGGCTGATGCTGCCGTTTGCCGCGCTGGGCTGGGTGACGCCCATCTGGGCAGCCATCGGCATGTCGGTCAGCTCGTTGATCGTGGTGCTCAATGCCCTGCGCCTGACACGTCTGCCGCAATCAGCCCAATCGGCTTCGGAGGTTTCATGCCCGCGCTCTACATCATGATTCCTGCTGCCCTGCTGCTGGTGGGCATCGCGATTTACGTGTTCTTCTGGGCGGTCGACAGCGGCCAGTACGACGACATGGAAGGTCCGGCACACAGTGTGTTGTTCGATGATCCGCCAGCAATCGATCAGGTCGAAGCGCAACGGCCCCGAACCGGACCCGACGAGAAGCCCGATGCTTGAGCTCGCGCCACTGCTGCTCTCGGCGCTGATTCTTGGCCTGCTGGGCGGCGGCCATTGTCTGGGCATGTGTGGTGGCCTGATGGGCGCACTGACCCTTGCCATCCCGCAGGAGCAGCGCAGCCGTCGGTTTCGCCTGCTGCTGGCCTATAACCTGGGGCGGATTTGCAGCTACACGCTGGCGGGTGCGCTGTCCGGACTGGCAGGCTGGGCGGTTGCACAAAGCCCGCTGGCAACCGGCCTGCGCGTCGCCGCCGCGCTACTGCTCATCGTCATGGGCCTGTATCTGGCGGGCTGGTGGAGCGGTCTGACACACATCGAACGTCTGGGCCGTGGGCTGTGGCGATACCTGCAACCGCTGGCCCGCCGCCTGCTGCCAGTATCCAGCCTGCCCCGCGCCTTGCTGTTGGGCGCGTTATGGGGCTGGCTGCCCTGCGGGCTGGTTTACAGCGCGCTGCTCTGGGCTGCCAGTCAGGCCAATCCTGTGCACAGCGCGTTGCTGATGCTGGCGTTCGGGCTGGGCACCTGGCCTGTCTTGCTGGCCACGGGCCTTGCAGCCGAACGCACCACCGCGCTGCTGCGCAGGCGCGGCATTCGCATGGCCGGAGGCCTGCTAGTCATTGTGTTCGGCCTGTGGACCCTGCCGGGCCCGCATCAACACTGGCTGATGGGCCACTGAGCCGCGCCCCCCTATCAAGATTCTTCCTGCATTGAGCGCACCCTCTAACTCTTGGCCGGGTCGCCGCTTTACATCTTGGCCAGAACCAGCATACCTGCGGAGGTCTTGTCGCTATTGCTGGAACCCAGGCTGTTCATCAGCGACGACAGATCAGCGGTGGAACTGCTCATCAGCGCCTGTAACGTACCCAGCACGGTTTGCAGCGCCCCGGCTTTGGTCTGGCGCTCTTCAGGGGTCAGGCTTCTGTCGGCCAGGACTTTCTGAATCTGATCGGTGGTTTCCTCCATCTTGCGCTGCAATTCGCGGATCGACTTGAGGATTTTCTGCACCGACGAAGGAAGACCGCTCTGTTCGATATCCGAGTCTCTCGACCCTGACGACGCCGCAGCCTTGCCCTCGGCTGAAAGATTGACCTCTATGCCCTTCGCTTTACCAGCAGACGCCTCGGCAACGTTATTGGGGTTCTGGTCGCCGGCCTGACTGTAGGTGATCGTCGCGGTTGCGGGACGTATCGTAACGCTGTTGATCAACGGAACGGTCGTTGACATGGCAAGGCATCCTGAGTCGGCTGGAGAGATACAGGTACATCGGCACCACACCCGGAAACTTGATGAAACAGTTAACCCTCGAAGCTGGCCGCATCTGGCAAGGGTGAGTTACCCTTACGACCTATGTGTGATTTCCCACAAGGAATTAAGTGATGTCCGAGCCAGTAAAACGCGCTCAACCCCAGGCTCATTGCAAGGATTGCAGTCTCGCTCCGCTCTGCTTGCCCCTCTCGTTGAATATGGACGACATGGACTCGCTTGACCAGATCGTCAAACGCGGCCGCCCTCTGAAGAAAGGCGAGTTTCTGTTTCGTCAGGGCGATACCTTCGAATCGGTGTACGCGGTGCGCTCCGGCGCCCTGAAAACCTTCAACATCAGCGATTCGGGTGATGAACAGCTCACTGGCTTCCACCTGCCCAGCGAACTGCTGGGCATGTCGGGCATGGACGCCGAGGCCTACCCGGTTTCGGCGCAGGCGCTGGAAACCACGTCAGTCTGCGAGATTCCGTTCGAGCGCCTGGACGAACTTTCGGCTCAGTTGCCGCAATTGCGTCGGCAACTGATGCGGGTCATGAGCCGCGAGATCCGTGACGACCAGCAAATGATGCTGTTGTTGTCGAAAAAGACCGCCGACGAGCGTATTGCCACCTTTCTGGTCAATTTGTCGGCGCGCTTCCGGGCGCGAGGCTTTTCGGCCAATCAGTTCAGGCTGAGCATGTCGCGCAACGAGATCGGCAATCACCTGGGGCTGGCGGTCGAAACCGTGTCACGGGTGTTCACCCGCTTCCAGCAAAACGAGCTGGTCCGTGCAGACGGCAAAGAGATCCACATCCTCGCGCCCGTCGAGTTGTGCGCACTGGCTGGCGGTGCAATGCACACCTGAGGCGTGCGATCTGTGGCAGGTGGGCTTAAACTGTCGGCCAAAACTGCCATGGATCACCCAGATGACCTTCGATCAATCGACTTTCAAAGCCCTGATACGCCCGGTCGTAGACTTCCCCAAGCCGGGTGTCGTGTTTCGCGACATCACTCCGCTGTTCCAGTCGCCCAAGGCCACGCGTCAGGTGATCGACGCCTTCGTGCAGCGCTATATCGAAGCTGACTTCAGCCACATTGGCGTCATGGACGCACGTGGTTTTCTGATTGGTTCAGTGGTCGCTTACCAGTTGAACAAGCCGCTGGTGCTGTTCCGCAAACAGGGCAAACTGCCGGCGGACGTGCTGTCCGAGGGTTATCAGACCGAATACGGTGAAGCCTATCTGGAGGTTCATGCAGACAGCCTGTGCGACGGCGATTCGGTGGTGATGTTCGATGATCTGATTGCCACGGGTGGCACGTTGATTGCGGCTGCCAACCTGATCCGCCGCATGGGTGCCAGGGTTCACGAGGCTGCTGCGATCATCGACCTGCCGGAACTGGGCGGCTCGAAACGCCTGCACGACCTGCAGATCCCGACGTTCTGCCTGACGGAATTTGCGCTGGACGAGCAGTAAGACGGCACGCTGACTTTGCACGGCGGTTCTGCGATTTCAGTGATATCTATTTTCGACTCAAGGCACCTTTTCACCCCTCGGCGANCACTGATCCGGGGGTCGCCGGATCAGCGCCAGGACTCAGCCGTCACTTACGTCGCACTCTGCGTCGTCAGTGCCATCGCGGTAGAAAAGCGCTTATTTATGAGCAAGGCATGACAAGGTGCTGCAGCACAGAGGTGACGCAGAGCGTCACGAGACGGCATGACGACGCGGCGCGTCGCACGATAGTTGAACAATGGAGACGGAGCGTCCAGAACGGCGAACCGACGCAGAACGCCGGCACGATGGTCACTGGCTGGCTGTGCAGGACGACGAACTAGCTCGGCGTGTTGCCGTGCAATTTGGTCATCAGTTGCGCTTCAGCCTGGGTCAGGCCACAGGATTGGGTCAGTTCGTCGATGCTGGCGCCCATACCGACGAGGCGCGCGGCCTGGGCAAAGGACAGCGTGGAGGGATCGCGCTGTTCCAGTGCCGTCAGTTTGTCAGGCAGCGGCGCAACCGTGGCACGCAGTTCGTGCAACGCCTCGCCCATGCGGACCGTGCCGTTCTGGTAGTTGTCCAGACGCCTGGCCAACTCCTTGATCCGTTGATCACGCAAGGCAGCCGCCTCGTCACGCGCTGCGTCGAGCTTGCGCTGACGCTTCGTATGGGCCAGGAACAAAAACAGGGTGACGACCCAGAGAATGCCCAGGAAGACGACAGCTACCTCAACGATCAATCAGATGCTCTCCAGCTCGGACCACTCTTCTTCAGACATCATTTTGTCCAGCTCGACCAGAATCAACAGTTCGCCGTTCTTGTTGCAGACGCCCTGAATGAACTTGGCCGATTCGTCGTTACCCACGTTCGGTGCGGTTTCGACTTCGGACTGACGCAAGTAAACCACTTCCGCCACGCTGTCGACCAGAATACCGACCACTTGTTTGTCGGCTTCAATAATCACGATACGCGTGTTATCACTGACTTCAACCGGATCCAGACCGAAACGCTGACGGGTGTCGATCACGGTCACGACGTTACCGCGCAGGTTGATGATCCCGAGTACATAGCTTGGCGCACCCGGCACCGGGGCAATTTCGGTGTAGCGCAGCACTTCCTGCACCTGCATTACATTGATGCCATAGGACTCGTTGTCCAGACGGAATGTAACCCATTGCAGGATCGGATCTTCGGAACCTTGCGCAGACGACTTATTCATAACCCCAACCCCTCACGTGTGTTCTCTGCAGGTAGCGCCTCTGGCGCAGACCCATGATTATTTCGACTTGTTCAACTGCTTGACCGCGCCACTGGCTATCAGCTCGGCCAACTCTGCAACGTCCAGCAACGCACACATGTGTTCGATCACCGTGCCCGCCAACCATGGGCGCTGGCCGCGCTGCGTGCGCCATTTGATCTCGTTCGGATCAAGACGCAACGAGCGACTCACCTGATGCACCGCCAGCCCCCACTCGTATCCCTGCACCGAGATCACATACTGCAATCCCTGGCGAAAATCATCGCGATAGCGATCCGGCATGATCCAGCGCGCGGTATCCAGTACTTTCAGGTTGCCTGCCTGGCTGGGCAGAATCCCGAGAAACCAGTCCGGCTGGCCGAACAGCGGCGTCAGCTCCTGCCCCGCCAGCGGGTAAATCGAGCCCAGGCACACCAGCGGCACGGCCAGCGTCAGGCCAGCCACATCGAACAACAGGCATTCGAACGGCTCTGCAGCCCACGCCGGACGACCATCGCTGGTCGGCGGTGGCGTGGGAGTCCGCTGAGTCACCCGTGTGCTCAACTCCGCGACAGGCTCGACCAGACCCACAGTCGGTTCCGCCGTTTCAACTTCTAATGCCTCGACCGGCGCCGCTTCGGCAATGATCACCGGAGCGACTTCAACCACGGGCGCTGGCACTGCAACAGGTGTCGCTGCCTTGACGGCAACCGCCACCGGTTTGAGCTGCGCCTGCATCCGCGCGTCGAACGCCTGCTCTTCGAGCACGGCGGCCTGAAATTCATCGATGCTGGCGGAGGGCTCTTCGAGCTCTTCCGTAGCGTCGTACAGCAATGCATCCAGATAAGACTGCAAAGCCAGCTTGGGTCGTGTTGCAACTTCTACAGGGCGGTTCATACCGGGACCCAACAAAAAATGAAGCATGTGCAGCCTGATAGAGTTATCGGCCGCATTGAGGGATCACTTGAGCGAACTGTGCAGAAAGAGTGGGCGTTCACGTCAGGCCACCTGAGCATTGAGCTGCTCGGCGAGCATATGCTTGAGCAACGCCCGGTAAGCGATCACGCCACGGCTCTTGCTGTCATTCTGCGACGGGGTCAGCCCCAGTCGGCTGGCGTCACGCAAGCGCGTGTCGACCGGCACGTAAGCCTGCCAGACATGCTCGGGAAAACTGTCACGCAAAAGCTTCAAGGTGCCCATCGACGCTTGAGTACGACGGTCGAACAGGGTCGGCACGATGGTGTAAGGCAACGGCACCTTGCGCGAGCGGTTGATCATGGCCAAGGTATTGACCATGCGCTCCAGGCCTTTTACTGCGAGAAACTCGGTCTGCACCGGAATCGCCAGTTGCTGGCTTGCCGCCAGCGCATTGACCATCAGCACGCCCAGCAACGGCGGGCTGTCGATCAAGGCATAGTCAAAATCCTGCCATAACTGGGCAAGACTCTTGGCGATTACCAGCCCCAGCCCGCTCTGGCCAGGCGATTGACGCTCAAGCGTGGCCAGCGCGGTGCTCGACGGGATCAGTGAGATGCGCTGGTCACTGGTCGGCAGCAGTAACTGACCGGGCAAACCTTCAGGCACCGCGCCCTTGTGCAGAAACAGATCAAAGGCACTGTGTTCCAGTTCGTCGGGGTTATGCCCGAAATAGCTGGTCATGGAGCCGTGAGGGTCGAGATCGACAACGACCACGCGCTTGCCCGCATCGGCCAGCAAACCGGCCAGAGCAATGGTCGTGGTGGTCTTTCCGACTCCACCTTTCTGGTTGGCTACTGCCCAGACTCTCATTGAATGTTTTCCTTTCGTACAGCGAAGCGCATACCGATACGATTATTGGAGGACGGGTGACGGAGAATTGACGGCGTTCGCGCGTACCGGCGGCTTTGCTGGCACCGGTGCAGTTTGTGTGCCAGCACGCTTCAACGCGGCGTCAGGCTGAACATTGGCCGTCCCGGCGCTGGTCAGACTGCGGCGCACATCCAGATTTCGAGAGATCACCAGCACCACGCGGCGGTTCTTGGCGCGCCCGGCGGCCGTGGTATTGGGGGCAATCGGCTGAAACTCGCCATAACCGACCGAGGCGAGACGCGCCGGATTGACGCCGTCCATGGCCAGCATGCGCACAATACTGGCAGAGCGCGCCGACGACAGTTCCCAGTTGGTGGGGAACTGCGACGTGTTGATCGGCTGGTCGTCAGTGAAACCTTCCACATGGATGGGGTTGTCGAAGCGTTTGACGATCCCGGACACCTTCTCGATGATCGAAAACGCCTTGTCACTGGGCATCGCATCGCCGCTGCCGAACAGCATGCTGGAGTTGAGCTCGATCTCGACCCACAGTTCGTTGCCACGCACGGTCATCTGGTCAGACTTGAGCAAATCCCCGAAGGCATCGCGCACGTCCTGGGCAATGGTCTGCAACGGGTCGTCTGAAGCCTGGCCGATGCCGGCGTCGGTCTGCTCGCTGTCCTTGAGCAACGGCTCGGCAGGTTTGACCGAGACAGGGCGCTGCTCGCCGATCGGGATCGGTTTCATGGTCCGCTCGGTGTCGTTGAACACGCCGACCAGCGCTTGAGAGAGGATCTTGTACTTGCCTTCGTTGATCGAGGAAATCGAGTACATCACTACGAAGAAGGCGAACAGCAGGGTAATGAAGTCGGCGTAGGACACCAGCCAGCGCTCGTGATTCTCGTGTTCTTCGGGCTGACGACGGCGTGCCATGTGCGCTTACTCCATGAAGCCTTGCAGCTTGAGTTCGATGGAGCGCGGGTTTTCACCCTCGGCAATGGACAGCAGGCCTTCCAGAAGCATTTCGCGATAGCGCGACTGGCGATGAACGATGGCTTTGAGCTTGTTGGCCACCGGCAGCAGAATCAGGTTGGCGATGGCCACCCCGTAGATGGTCGCGACAAACGCCACCGCGATGCCGCTGCCCAGCTGACTGGGATCAGCCAGATTGCCCATGACGTGAATCAGGCCCATCACCGCACCGATGATGCCCACGGTCGGCGCATAGCCGCCCATACTTTCGAACACTTTGGCCGCCAGAATATCGCGGGTTTCCTGAGTGATGAAATCCACTTCGAGGATGCTGCGAATGGCCGCAGGTTCGGCGCCATCGACCAGCAATTGCAAGCCTTTGCGGGCATAACCGTCTGGCTCGGCGTCGGCCACGGTCTCCAGACCAAGCAGGCCTTCCTTGCGCGCCGTCATGCTCCAGCCAATGACCCGATCAACCCCGCCAGGCAGGTCGATGCGCGGCGGAAAGATAATCCAGCCGACGATTTTCAGGGCGCGCATGAATGCGCTCATCGGCGACTGCAACAGCGAGGCACCGAGCGTGCCGCCTATCACGATCAATGCAGCCGGGCCGTTGATCAAGGCGCCAAGGTGCCCGCCTTCGAGAAAGTTACCGCCGATAATCGCGACGAACGCCAGAATCAGGCCGATAAGACTCAGCACATCCATCAGAGACAGGCCTCGACCAGGTGCCGACCGATGTCATCCAGGCTGTAGATCGCATCCGCGAGCTCCGCCTTGACGATCGCCATCGGCATGCCATAGATCACGCAGCTCGCTTCATCCTGCGCCCACACGGTGCTGCCAGCCTGCTTGAGCAGACGCGCGCCCTCTCGACCGTCTGCGCCCATGCCGGTCAGCACCACAGACAACACTTTGTCGCCGTAGGATTTGGCGGCGGAACCGAAGGTAATATCCACACACGGTTTGTAGTTCAAGCGCTCGTCGCCAGGCAGAATTTTCACCGTCCCGCGACCATCGACCATCATCTGCTTGCCGCCAGGTGCCAGCAGCGCTAGACCGGGACGCAAAACATCGCCGTCCTCAGCCTCTTTCACACTGATCTTGCAGAGTTTGTCGAGCCGCTCGGCGAACGCTTTGGTGAACGCCGCAGGCATGTGCTGAATCAACACCAGCGGTGCCGGAAAATTGGCAGGCAACTGGGTCAGTACCCGCTGCAAGGCAACCGGACCGCCCGTCGAGGTTCCGATGGCGACCAGTTTGTAGGCCTTGCGCTTGGCAGTCCCGGTCGTGGTCGGGTGCGTGGGTGCATGGTGAGCATGGCCGTGGGTTGGCGCGGCAGCGACAGGCGCGGCGGCACGCGGCGGCACGGTCCGCGCAGGCGTCGCAGGAGCTGGCGTACGACTGGATGGGGCCGGAGCTGCAGCGGAAAGCGCAGCGCTCGTCGCCCCCAACCCGCTTGAACGGCGATTACTGCGGGAAATGCTGTTGATCTTCTCGCACAGCAGTTGTTTGACTTTCTGCGGATTGCGCGAGATATCTTCGAAATTCTTGGGCAGGAAATCCACAGCACCGGCGTCCAGCGCATCCAGCGTCACGCGCGCACCTTCGTGCGTCAGCGACGAGAACATCAAGACCGGGGTGGGAATACGTTGCATGATGTGACGGACTGCCGTAATGCCATCCATCATCGGCATTTCGTAGTCCATGGTAATGACGTCAGGCTTGAGCGCCAGCGCCTGCTCAATTGCTTCCTTGCCATTGGTAGCGGTGCCGACAACAACAATGTTGGGGTCCGAAGAAAGAATTTCCGTGACACGGCGGCGGAAGAAACCGGAATCATCCACCACCAGGACCTTGACTGCCATAAACACTCCAATGGGCGTTGCAGGCAGCCAAGCCGCCCGCAACACCGGGTTCAGATACGCCGTGCGGCGTAACGCTTGAGCATGCTGGGTACATCGAGAATCAGCGCAATGCGACCGTCACCGGTAATGGTGGCGCCCGACATGCCCGGCGTACCCTGCAACATCTTGCCCAGCGGTTTGATGACCACTTCTTCCTGACCGACCAGTTGATCGACGACAAAGCCGATGCGCTGGGTGCCAACAGTAAGAATCACGACGTGCCCTTCACGCTGCTCCTCATGAGCGGCCGAACTGACCAGCCAGCGCTTGAGGTAGAACAGCGGCAGAGCCTTGTCACGCACGATGACGACTTCCTGACCATCGACGACGTTGGTGGTCGACAGGTTCAGGTGGAAGATTTCGTTGACGTTGACCAGCGGGAAGGCAAACGCCTGGTTGCCCAGCATCACCATCAGGGTCGGCATGATCGCCAGGGTCAGCGGGACCTTGATGACGATTTTCGAACCCTGGCCTTTGGTCGAGTAGATGTTGATAGACCCGTTGAGCTGGGAAATCTTGGTTTTCACCACGTCCATGCCCACACCACGGCCCGACACATCGGAAATCTCGGTCTTGGTCGAGAAGCCCGGCGCGAAGATCAGGTTGTAGCAATCGGTGTCGCTCAACCGGTCGGCGGCATCCTTGTCCATCACGCCACGCTTGACCGCAATGGAGCGCAAGACGTTCGGGTCCATGCCCTTGCCGTCATCGGAAATCGACAGCAGAATGTGGTCGCCTTCCTGCTCGGCCGAGAGAATCACGCGGCCACCACGGGACTTGCCCGTGGCTTCGCGCTCTTCCGGCGTTTCGATACCATGATCGACCGCGTTGCGCACCAAGTGGACCAGCGGGTCGGCAAGCGCCTCTACGAGGTTCTTGTCGAGGTCGGTTTCTTCACCGACCAGTTCCAGGTTGATCTCTTTCTTGAGCTGGCGAGCCAGGTCGCGAACCAGACGCGGGAAGCGGCCGAATACTTTCTTGATCGGCTGCATGCGGGTCTTCATCACCGCCGTCTGCAGATCTGCGGTCACCACATCCAGGTTGGACACCGCCTTGGACATGGCTTCGTCAGCGCTGTTGAGCCCCAGACGAACCAGACGGTTACGCACCAGCACCAGCTCACCCACCATGTTCATGATCTCGTCCAGGCGGGCGGTATCGACGCGAACAGTGGTCTCAGCTTCGGTGGCTACCGGTTTTTCAGCCGGAGCAGCCGCAGAGCGAGCCGGGGCCGGCGCTGGAGCCGCTTTGGCTGGCTCGGCTTTCGCAGCAGGTGCCGGTGCAGGTTTGGCAGCAGGCGCCGGAGCGGCCGCTGGAGCAGGCGCCTTGGCAACAACCACCTGAGGCTCGAATTTGCCCTTGCCATGCAACTCGTCAAGCAGGCTTTCAAATTCGTGATCGGTGATTTCATCCGACGCAGCCGCCTTGGAGGCAGCAGGTGCCTTGGCAACCGCCGCAACCGGAGCAGCAGCCGGCGCCGCTACAGCGCCGTCAAACGATCCCTTGCCATGTAACTGATCAAGCAAGGCTTCGAATTCATCGTCAGTGATTTCATCATTGCCGGACGCGGCTTTGCTGCTCTGCGCAGCTGCCGCCGGGGCAGGTGCGACTGCAACTTCCGCCGCAAATTTGCCCTTGCCGTGCAACTGATCGAGCAGGGATTCGAATTCCTGATCGGTGATCTCGTCGCCCGAAGCTGCACTGGCAGCAGGGACTGGTGCAGCGGCCGGCGCGGCCGACGCCGGATTGCTGCCATGCAGCGAATCCAGCAACTGTTCGAATTCATCATCGGTGATGTCATCGCCGCCTGCTGCCTGCGCCACCGCCGGGGCAGGAGCCTCGACGACAGGTTCTGGTTCCGCAGCCACAGGCGCATCCGCAGACTGTGGCTCGGCCAGACGCGCCAGCGCGGCCAGCAGTTCCGGTGTAGCGGGCGTTACGTCAGTCCGTTCACGCACCTGACCAAACATGCTGTTGACGGCGTCCAGAGCTTCCAGGACTACATCCATCAGTTCGGAATCAACGCGTCGCTCACCCTTGCGCAGGATGTCGAACACGTTTTCGGCGATATGGCAGCACTCCACCAGCTCATGGAGCTGGAGGAAGCCGGCGCCCCCTTTTACAGTGTGAAAACCGCGAAAAATTGCATTGAGCAGATCAGCATCATCCGGTCGGCTTTCCAGCTCGACCAATTGCTCTGACAACTGCTCCAGAATTTCGCCGGCCTCTACCAGAAAATCCTGAAGGATTTCTTCATCGGCGCCGAAGCTCATGGGGTGCTCCCTAAAATTAACCGTCAACAGACCTTAGAAGCCGAGGCTCGATAGCAGATCGTCTACATCATCCTGTCCGGATACGACGTCTTCACGTTTATCGGCATGAATCTGCGGACCTTCACCCTTGGCGAGATGTTTTTTAGGATCTTTTTCAGCAAGGATGGATTCTTCGTCATGTTCGATGCCTGCGAAGCGATCGACATGACTGGCCATGAGCACCAGTTTGAGCAAATTGCCTTCTACTTCAGTGACCAACTGCGTGACACGCTTGATGACCTGACCGGTAAGGTCCTGGTAATCCTGGGCCAGCAGAATGTCGTTGAGGTGGGCAGAAACTTCGTGGGTTTCCTTCTCGGTACGCGTCAGAAAACCATCAACCCGCTTGGCGAGTTCGCGAAATTCCTCGGCACCGATTTCACGGCGCATGAAACGCCCCCAGTCTTCGCTCAACGCCTTGGCGTCGGTACTCAGACCGTTCATGAGCGGCGTGCTTTCCTCGACCAGGTCCATGGTGCGGTTGGCCGCATTCTCGGTCAGCCGTACAACGTACGACAGCCGCTCGGTGGCGTCAGTGATCTGCGACACCTCTTCGGCCTGAGGCATGTGCGGATCGATCTGGAAATTGACGATTGCACTGTGCAACTCACGAGTCAGCTTGCCCACTTCCTGATAAAGGCCGCGGTCACGTGTCTGGTTGAGCTCATGGATCAGCTGCACAGCTTCGCCAAAACGGCCTTTTTCAAGGCTGGTGACGAGTTCCTGCGCGTGTCTTTTTAGGGTCGACTCAAAGTCGGCCATCGAATCTGTGTTATCCATAGCGCCCTCACGGCATGCATCAGCTATTGACGCGTTCAAAGATCTTTTCGATCTTCTCTTTCAGCGCTTGAGCCGTGAATGGCTTGACTACATAACCGTTCACCCCGGCCTGGGCAGCTTCGATGATCTGCTCACGCTTGGCTTCGGCAGTGACCATCAGCACGGGAAGGCTCTTCAGCCGATCATCCGCACGCACCTGACGCAGCAGATCGATACCGGACATGCCAGGCATGTTCCAGTCCGTCACCAGAAAGTCAAAGGCACCGCTCTGCAGCATCGGCAATGCGGTCAGACCATCGTCCGCTTCCGACGTGTTGGTAAACCCCAGATCGCGCAACAGGTTCTTGATGATCCGCCGCATCGTTGAGAAGTCATCAACGATGAGGATTTTCATGTTCTTGTCCAATTCGACCTCCAAGCAGTCTTTAACGCGTTCAGCACCTGAACACGCTGTTCACTCAATACTGGCACAGCACACTCCCAGCTATACGAAACGGCGACGGGCTTGGCACAACGACAATCGAGACTGCGACTAAAGCCCATCGAGACACTGCCCGACAGGCCTTTGCCTCGTCTTTCCTGTTACCACGTAACGCTTTGCACAGCCGGCATGCAGACAACGCGCGACAAATGCCGCGCACTGCCGTCAACGCGCTCGCCACTCCCCCAAACGCCCTCGCAAACGAGCTGCGCACTGGCTGTGTAACTGACTGACTCGCGATTCGCTGACCCCCAGAACCTCTCCGATTTCCTTGAGGTTCAGCTCTTCGTCGTAGTACAGCGCCAACACCAGACGCTCACGCTCCGGCAAATTGGCAATTGCATCGGCCAACGCGGCCTGGAAGCGCTCGTCTTCCAGGTCGCGCGACGGCTCGAGCGAACCGCTCGCGCCGTCCTCGTGCAGCCCTTCATGATCGCCGTCCTGCAGCAGGTCGTCGAAACTGAAAAGGCGGCTGCCCAAGGTATCATTCAAAATCCCGTAATAATCATCAAGACTCAACTGGAGTTCGGCCGCAACCTCGTGATCTTTAGCGTCACGTCCGGTTTTAGCTTCAATTGCGCGAATTGCGTCACTGACCATGCGTGTATTGCGATGGACCGAGCGTGGCGCCCAGTCACCCTTGCGCACTTCGTCGAGCATCGCGCCACGAATGCGAATGCCGGCGTAGGTCTCGAAACTCGCACCCTTGGTGGAATCGTATTTGGTGGAGACCTCAAGCAGACCGATCATGCCGGCCTGAATCAGATCTTCCACCTGCACGCTGGCTGGCAAACGCGCCAGCAGGTGATAGGCGATACGCTTGACCAGCGGCGCATACCGCTCGATCAACTCGTATTGCGAATTACGAGAACTCTTGCTGTACATCTGATAGCCGCTCGCAGTCATTGCACAGGCCCCGCACTGGTCTGGTGGACGAGTCGCTCGACGAAGAACTCGAGGTGACCCCGCGGGTTGGCTGGCAACGGCCAGGTATCAACCTTCTGGGCAATGGCCTTGAACGCCAGTGCGCATTTGGAACGCGGGAATGCTTCATAGACGGCACGCTGTTTCTGCACGGCCTTGCGCACGCATTCGTCGTACGGCACGGCGCCTACATACTGCAGGGCAACATCAAGAAAACGGTCGGTGACCTTGGTCAGCTTGGCGAACAGGTTGCGCCCTTCCTGAGGGCTCTGGGCCATGTTGGCCAGCACCCGGAAGCGGTTCATGCCGTAATCGCGATTGAGCAGCTTGATCAGGGCGTAGGCATCGGTGATCGACGTGGGCTCGTCGCACACCACCAGCAGTACTTCCTGAGCAGCGCGCACAAAGCTCACCACTGATTCGCCGATGCCGGCAGCCGTGTCGATCACCAGCACATCGAGGTTGTCGCCAATCTCGCTGAATGCCTGGATCAGACCGGCATGCTGGGCCGGGGACAGATGCACCATGCTCTGCGTGCCGGAAGCGGCAGGCACGATGCGAACACCACCCGGCCCCTGCAACAGAACGTCGCGCAATTCGCAGCGACCCTCGATCACATCGGCAAGCGTGCGCTTGGGTGTCAGCCCGAGCAGAACGTCGACATTGGCCAGACCAAGATCGGCATCCAGCAGCATGACGCGCCGGCCAAGCTCGGCGAGGGCCAGTGAGAGGTTCACTGACACGTTAGTCTTACCGACGCCACCTTTGCCGCCGGTCACCGCGATCACCTGTACGGGATGCATGCTGCCCATGTTATTTCTTTACCTTGTCTTGCGTAGACCGAAACCACACCGAGAACCGCACATTCACAAATGAACAATGCCTGGCAGACCGTTGATGCAGGGACATTCCAATACTATCCATCACTTAACCCACTCTCTTGCCAGGGGTGTGATAGAGGTCAGCAAACATATCAGCCATCGCTTCCTCGCTAGGCTCATCCTGCATCTGCACACTGACGGCACGACTGACCAACTGATGACGCCGTGGAATGTGCAGATCATCAGGAATACGTGGGCCGTCCGTGAGGTAGGCCACTGGTAATTCGTGACTGATTGCCAGGCTCAGGACTTCGCCGAGGCTGGCTGTTTCATCGAGCTTGGTCAGAATGCATCCCGCCAGACCGCAACGTTTGTAACTGTGATAAGCCGCCGTCAGTACCTGCTTCTGGCTGGTAGTGGCCAGCACCAGATAGTTGCGCGACTTGATGCCACGACCTGCCAGACTTTCCAGTTGCATGCGCAACGCCGGATCACTGGCTTGCAGCCCGGCGGTGTCAATCAGGACCACACGCTTGCGCAGCAATGGCTCCAGCGCCTGAACCAGCGACTGGCCAGGATCGATATGAGTGACCGGCACGTTGAGGATGCGGCCCAATGTCTTGAGCTGCTCCTGAGCACCGATACGAAAACTGTCCATGCTGACCAGCGCGATGTTTTGCGGGCCGTATTTCAGCACGTAGCGGGCGGCGAGCTTGGCCAGCGTAGTGGTCTTGCCCATGCCAGCCGGGCCGACCATGGCAATCACGCCGCCTTCTTCCAGCGGCTCGACTTCAGGCACTGCGATCATCCGCGCCAGGTGCGCCAGCAACATGCGCCAGGCCTGACGGGGCTCGTCGATATCCGGAATCATCGACAGCAGATCGCGGGACAGCGGGCCGGACAGACCGACGCGTTGCAGACGGCGCCACAGGTTGGCCTGCTGCGGACGGCTGCCCTGCAGCTGATTCCAGGCCAGGGAGCCGAGCTGGACTTCCAGCAGCTCGCGCAGACCATTCAATTCCGAACGCATCGAGTCAAAGGCACGCTGGCCGCCAGCAGGCTCTGCGGCAGGTGCCGGCGCGTAGGCAAACGGACGTGGCGGCTCTTCGAGCGTCGGTTCGATGTGCGTATCGACAGCGCTGCCGGTCTTGCCGGAAAACAGCTGAAGATTGACCGAGGTGTCACTGTCGCTGCGATTGTTCAATTCAGCCTGAGCGGAGACGATGCGCGACTGGGTTTTGCGCAGTTCGTCTTCAAGCTCCATGTTCGGTACGCGCGGGGCCAGGGCAGACAGCTTGTAATCCAGAGCAGCAGTCAGCTCTACGCCACCGGCAATCCGCCGGTTACCGATGATGGCCGCTTCAGCGCCCAGCTCATCGCGAACCAGTTTCATGGCCTGACGCATATCGGCGGCGAAAAATCGCTTAACTTGCATGACTCACTACCTCAGCCGTTTGGCCCGACAGTCGCTACGATGGTTACTTGCTTGTTGTCCGGTATTTCCTGATACGCCAGCACATGCATGTTCGGTACAGCCAATCGTCCAAATCGTGACAGCATCGCCCGGACCGGACCTGCTACCAGAAGAATCACCGGCAACCCTTGCATCTCTTGACGCTGGGCGGCCTCGATCAACGAACGCTGGAGCTTTTCAGCCATGCTCGGCTCAAGCAAAACGCCTTCTTCCTGACCCTGACCAGCCCTCTGTAGACTATTGAGCAATATCTGTTCCAACCTTGGTTCAAGAGTGATAACAGGCAGCTCCGGCTCAACGCCTACAATGCTTTGGACGATTGCGCGGCTCAAACCGACCCGCACAGCCGCGACCAGCGCGGCGGTATCTTGACTCTTTCCGGCGTTGTTAGCGATGGACTCTGCGATGCTGCGGATATCACGCACCGGCACGTGTTCGGCCAGCAGCGCCTGCAGCACATTGAGCAACGACGACAACGACAGCACACCCGGAACCAGCTCCTCAGCGAGCTTGGGCGAGCTTTTGGCAAGCAATTGCATCAACTGCTGGACTTCTTCGTGACCGATCAGCTCATGGGAGTGCTTGTACAGAATCTGGTTAAGGTGCGTCGCGACCACAGTACTGGCGTCCACCACCGTGTAGCCCAGCGACTGCGCCTGGCTGCGCTGGCTGATTTCGATCCAGACCGCTTCAAGGCCAAACGCCGGGTCTCTGGCGGTGATGCCGTTCAGGGTGCCAAAGACTTGCCCGGGATTGATCGCCAGCTCGCGATCCGGATAAATCTCGGCCTCGGCGAGGATCACGCCCATCAGCGTCAAGCGATAGGCACTGGGGGCCAGATCGAGGTTGTCGCGGATGTGCACGGTCGGCATCAGGAAGCCAAGCTCCTGAGAGAGCTTCTTGCGCACGCCCTTGATACGCGCGAGTAACTGACCACCCTGATTGCGGTCCACCAACGGAATCAGGCGATAACCCACTTCCAGGCCGATGATGTCGATCGGGGTCACGTCGTCCCAGCCCAGCTCTTTGGAATCCTGAACGCGGGTCGGAGACGGCAGCAGGTCTTGCTGGCGCTGCACTTCGGCAATGGCTTCGACCTTGACCTGATTTTCTTTCTTCCACAACAGGTAGGCACCGCCAGCGGCCACCAGCCCGAGACTGATAAAGGAGAAGTGCGGCATGCCCGGCACCAGACCCATGACGATCATGATCGCGGCGGAAACACCCAGCGCCTTCGGCGAGGCAAACATCTGACGATTGATCATCTTGCCCATGTCTTCCGAACCGGAAGCACGGGTCACCATGATCGCGGCCGCGGTGGACAGCAGCAGTGATGGCAACTGCGCCACCAAACCGTCACCGATGGTCAACAGGGTGTAGACGCGACCGGCATCGGCGAAGCTCATGTTGTGCTGAAAGATACCGACCAGCATCCCGCCGATGAGGTTGATGAACAGAATCAACAGGCCGGCAATCGCATCGCCGCGCACGAACTTGCTGGCACCGTCCATGGAACCGTAAAACTCGGCTTCCTGGGCGACTTCGGCACGCCGGCGCTTGGCCTCTGGCTGATCGATAAGACCGGCATTGAGATCAGCGTCGATGGCCATCTGCTTGCCGGGCATCGCATCGAGGGTGAAGCGCGCGCTCACCTCGGAAATACGACCGGCACCTTTGGTGATTACCACAAAGTTAATGATCATGAGGATCGCGAACACCACGATACCGACCACGTAGTTGCCGCCGATGACCACTTCACCGAAGGCCTGAATCACCTTGCCCGCCGCCGCGTGACCGTCCTGACCGTGCAGCATGACCACCCGGGTGGAAGCCACGTTCAGCGCCAGACGCAGCAACGTGGCGACCAGCAGAATGGTCGGGAATACCGAGAAATCCAGTGGCCGCAATGCGTAGACGCAGACCAGCAGCACGACGATCGAGAGTGCGATGTTGAACGTGAAAAGCACGTCCAGCAGGAACGGCGGCATGGGCAACATCATCATTGCCAGCATGATCAGCAACAACAACGGAACGCCCAACTGACCACGGCCCAGGCCACTGATATTGCTGCGTGCGCTACTGAGTAATTGAGAGCGATCCACTGATTCGTTACCTGCGCACTAGATCAAAACATTGACGCCAAAAGCGCCCTGTATCGACCCTGTTGCAAAAACCTGTCCAACTTTTATAAAGCCACTACAGGCAAGGCTTTGAGGTAGAAATTGCGCAAGACGAGCGCGATCAGTGAAGCCAGAGAACCTTGCACTGCGCACCCAAGGAGCGGAGGCAGAGCGTCACCCATCTGCGGGAATGCCTTGTGGCAGAAAAATACAGTACTTCAGGACGTGCTAACGGCTACGCATCGCGCTGCAGATCCGGGGGGATTTTGACGTCGCCGAGGGGGTCGGGGCGCTTGCCCTGGCCGGCGTGGAACTGGCGGATCTGGTAGACGTAGGCCAGCACCTGGGCCACGGCCAGATAAAGCCCGGCGGGGATTTCCTGGTCCAGCTCGGTGCTGTAGTAGATGGAGCGAGCGAGCGCTGCCGACTCCAGAATAAGTATCTGGTTGTGCGCACCAATCTCGCGAATTTTCAGCGCCACAAGGTCTGACCCCTTGGCCAGCAGCATAGGCGCCCCGCCCTGCTCGGGATCGTATTTCAGGGCTACGGCGAAGTGCGTCGGGTTGGTAATAATGACGTCGGCCTCGGGAATCGAGGCCATCATCCGCCGCTGGGACATTTCACGTTGCAATTGGCGAATGCGCTGCTTGACCTCCGGGTTACCGTCGCTGTTTTTGTGTTCGTCGCGCACTTCCTGCTTGGTCATCAGCAGTTTCTTGTGCGCCTGATACAGCATAAACGGCACGTCCGCTGCTGCAATGAACGCCAGACCGCAGGCCATCCAGAAGCTGCTCCAGCCCACCACGATCAGGCTGTGAATCATCGCCTGCTCAAGCGGCTCGTGGGCGATGGCGATCAGATCCTTGCGCTCGCTATTCAATACCGCCAACGCAACCGCCAGGATGATCAGGAATTTACCGAGTGACTTGAGCAGTTCGACCAACGCGCTTGGCGAAAACATGCGCTTGAGCCCGGCTGCCGGGTTCATGCGGCTGAACTTGGGCATCAGCGGCTTGGCTGTAAACAGCCAGCCGCCCAGCAGGATCGGCCCCACCAGGGCAGCCAGCAGCATGACTATCAGAAACGGCAGCACCACCACCAGGGCATGCAGGCCTGAACTGAGCAGCGCTTTGCCCATATAGGACTGATCCATCAGCGTTTCACGCGTTATCGTGAAATTGTCGCGCATCAGTGCGGACATCATCTCGGCGATGTCGGAGCCGAAGATCAGCAACCCGCCCGACCCCATCAACATCACCACCAGCGTGGTCAGCTCCTTGGAGCGCGCAATCTGGCCATCGGCCCGTGAGTCCTTGACCTTCTTTTCCGTGGGGTCTTCTGTCTTGTCCTGGCCATTCTCGTTTTCTGCCATTTCAACGAGCCCTCACCATATCGCGTAACGCCTGCAATGCCTGGCTGGCAATCGGCTGATACTGATTGAGAATGTCACCGATGGTCAGCCACAGAATAACCATGCCCATCACCAGGGTCAGCGGGAAACCGATCGAGAAGATGTTGAGCTGCGGCGCGGCGCGAGTCATTACGCCAAAGGCGATGTTGATGATCAGCAACGCCGCGATCGCAGGCAGTACCAGCCGCAGCCCGGAACTCAATACCCAGCCCAGCCCGTTCGCCAGCTCCCAGAAATTATTGACCAGCAGACCACTGCCGACGGGCATCGTGGTAAAGCTCTCGACAAGAATTTCCAGCACCACCAGATGGCCGTTCATGGACAAGAACAGCAGCGTGACCAGCATCGTGAAGAACTGACCGATCGTCGCGGAAGACACGCCGTTGGTGGGGTCGACCATCGAGGCGAAGCCCATGCCCATCTGCGTGGAGATGATCTGCCCGGCAATCACGAAGATATGGAAGAACAACTGCAGCGACAGCCCCATCCCGGCACCGATGATGATCTGCTCGCCGATCAGCAATAACGCACTCAGATCCAGCGCTTCGACCGGCGGCATGTTCGGTAACGCCGGCGCGACCACGACGGTGATCGCAACCGCCAGGTACAAACGCACCCGACGTGGCACCAGCGTGGTACCAATGATCGGCATGGTCATCAGCAGCGAAATGATCCGAAAAAGCGGCAACATGAAGGCCGCCACCCAGGTACTGATCTGGGTATCGGTCAGCGCGAGCATCGACTGCATGCGGCGCTAGCCGATCAGCGTCGGAATACTGGTGTACAGCGCCAGCATGTATTCCATGAATATTTTCAGCAGCCAGGGCCCGATAGCGATCAAGGTCACCAGCATCACCAGCAGGCGAGGCAGAAAGCTCAATGTCTGTTCGTTGATCTGGGTGGCAGCCTGAAACATCGCCACCAGCAGACCGCACAACAGGCTCGGCACCACGAGTATGGCGACCAGAACCGTGGTCAGCCACAGCGCTTCGCGAAACAGATCGACGGCTACTTCCGGCGTCATCGGGCAGACTCCTCAGTGAAACGACTCATACGCCACCAAAACTGCCAGCCAGGGTGCCGACAATCAGCGCCCAGCCATCCACCAGCACAAACAGCATGATCTTGAACGGCAGGGAGATGATCAGCGGCGACAGCATCATCATACCCATGGCCATCAGCACACTGGCGACCACCAGATCGATGATCAGGAATGGAATGAAGATCATGAAGCCGATCTGAAACGCCGTCTTGAGTTCGGAAATCACGAACGCCGGCACCAGAATAGTCAACGGCGCGGCATCCGGCGTCGGGATATCAGTACGCTTGGACAGGCGCATGAACAGCTCGAGATCACTAGTACGCGTCTGCGCCAGCATGAAATCCTTGATCGGCACCTGCGCTTTGGCAACCGCATCCTGCGCCGTAAGCTTTTCCGCCAGATAAGGCTGCAAGGCGTCCTGATTCACCCGGTCGAAAACCGGCGCCATGATGAACATGGTCAGAAACAGCGCCATGCCGGTCAGGATCTGGTTCGACGGTGTCTGCTGCAAGCCCAGGGCCTGACGCAGAATCGAGAACACGATAATGATCCGGGTGAAGCTGGTCATGAGCATGACGAACGCCGGGATGAAACTCAGCGCCGTCATGATCAGCAGGATTTGCAGGCTGACCGAATACTCCTGCTGACCATCCGCGCCATTGGACAGCGTGATTGCCGGTATCGACAGCGGATCGGCCGCCAGAACAGATGGCGCCACCATGACCAGCAACAGCGGTATCAGGAAACGCAAGGCGCCCATTACTTCTTGTCCTTATCCTTGCCCATCAGCTCCATCAGACGCTGAGCGAATTCAGGCGTCGCCTGTTCACGCACCGGTACACTCACCGGCTCCTTGAGTACATGCAAGGGCGTGATTCGACCCGGCGTAATACCCAGTAATACCTGTTCGTCGCCGATTTGCACCAGCACCAGACGATCGCGCGGCCCCAGGGCACGCGTACTCACCAGTTCGATAACCTGACCGTTGTTCGGTCCGATGCGCTGCACGCGGCGCATCAGCCAGGCCAGCACGAAAATCAGACCGACCACCAGTATCAGACCGAACAGCAGCTGCACCAATTGCCCGCCCATCCCGCCGGACACGGTAGTGGCCACTTGCGCAGGTGCCGCCTGGACAGCAGGCTCGGCGGCCCAGGCCAACGACGGCAGGGTCAACAGAACACTCAGCCAGCGCTTCATTCAGCGCAGCTTCTTGATGCGTTCGCTCGGGCTGATCACGTCGGTGAGACGGATGCCGAACTTCTCATTGACCACCACCACCTCGCCGTGAGCGATGAGCGTGCCATTGACCAGCACGTCCAGCGGCTCGCCAGCCAGACGGTCCAGCTCGATCACCGAACCCTGGTTGAGCTGCAGCAGGTTACGAATGTTGATATCGGTGCTGCCGACTTCCATGGAGATCGACACCGGAATATCCAGAATCACGTCCAGGTTCGGACCATCCAGCGTTACCGGGCCGGTGTTCTTCGGCACGCTGCCGAATTCTTCCATCGCCAGACGGCTACCCGAATTGCCCGCATCCGCAGCCAGCAACGCGTCAATGTCCGCTTGCCCGCCGTCGCCGGCCTCGCCCAGTGCAGCCGCCCATTCATCGGCCAGTGCCTGATCTTCAGCAGACGTCATATCGTTTTCATCAGCCATCAGTTGTCCTCTGTACGCAGTCTTTCAGTTACGCAAAATGTCCGACGCCGACCTGACCGGTCAACGTCGTGCTATGGGTTCGATTACTTGCAGGGCCATCTTGCCCTTGTGCGAGCCAAGCTTGACCTTGAATGAAGGCACGCCGTTGGCACGCATGACCAGCGAGTCGCTCAGTTCGACCGGTATCACATCGCCGGGGCGCATGTGCAGGATGTCGCGCAATGGCAACTGACGCTGGGCAATCGTGGTCGTCAGCGGCACGTTGACGTCGAGTACGTCTTCTTTCAACGCGTTGACCCAGCGCTCGTCCTGATCGTCGAGGTCTGACTGGAAGCCGGCATCGAGCATTTCGCGGATCGGCTCGATCATCGAATACGGCATGGTCACGTGCAGATCACCGCCACCGCCGTCGAGTTCGATGTGGAACGTCGAGATCACCACCGCCTCGCTCGGGCCGACGATGTTGGCCATGGCCGGGTTCACTTCCGAGTTGATATACTCGAAGTTGACTTCCATGATCGCCTGCCAGGCTTCTTTGAGGTCGATGAATGCCTGATCCAGCACCATGCGCACGACGCGCAATTCAGTCGGTGTGAACTCACGACCTTCGATCTTGGCGTGACGACCGTCACCGCCGAAAAAGTTATCCACCAGCTTGAACACCAGCTTGGCGTCGAGGATGAACAGCGCGGTGCCGCGCAACGGCTTGATCTTGGCCAGATTGAGGCTGGTTGGTACATATAGCGAATGCACGTACTCGCCAAACTTCATGACCTGCACACCGCCCACCGCCACATCCGCAGAGCGGCGCAGCAGGTTGAACATACTGATGCGGGTGTAGCGGGCGAATCGTTCGTTGATCATTTCCAGGGTCGGCATGCGACCCCGGACAATCCGGTCCTGGCTGGTCAGGTCATAACTTTTGACGCTGCCCGGCTCGCCGGGGCCGTCGGTCTGGACCATACCATCGTCAACACCATGCAGCAGCGCGTCGATTTCGTCCTGGGAGAGCAGGTCTTGCACAGCCATGTGAAAATCCTACTGCAATACGAAATTAGTGAAGAGCAGCTGTTCGATCACAGTCTTGCCGAGTTCTTTCTGTGCGACTTCCTGAATGCTCGCGGTCGCTTTCTGACGCAGCATTTCCTGGCCGATCGGCGACGCCAGCGACTCGAATGGAATACTTGCGAAGAGCATGACCAGATTGTTACGAATCAGCGGCATGTGCACTTTCAGGGCTTCCATGTCAGCAGCGTTGCGCCCGAGCATGGTGATACTGACCTGCATGTAGCGCTGACGACCATTGGCGTTGAAGTTGACTACGAACGCGGGCGTCATCGGTTCATAGACCGCCACTGGCTTGACGTTGGCCGCCGCTGCCGCTGCCGCCGGGTCTACCTTGCTTTCGCCCTTGTGCATGAGAAACCAGGTCGCGCCCACTAACAGACCCACGGCCAACAACAGCGCCACGACGGCGATAATGATGAGCTTGAGTTTACCTTTGCCTTTGGGTGCGGGGTCTTTAACGTCTTCGCTCTGCGCCATGCCAATAATCCGTCACTATTCAAGAGTTTCTTCACTACGTGACAGAGGCAGAGCAAGTGTTATGCCAGAGTTGTACGGAATGGGGATGTAGCGGACACAAGTGGTTACGCTCGCGGGTGCAGTTGAGCAGTGCCGGGTATCTTGTGGGATGTGGCGGGGCGGCGATCCGCATTGCTCGCGAAGAGGTCGGCACAGCCTTCGCAGAATAGGGCGTTGACTCTCGCTCCTGTGCTGCATGGCGATGCTTTTCGTGACGCTCAGCGCCACACTGCGGTTCTGCGGTGTCAGTGATGTTTGTTTCTGACTCAGGTCACCTTTGCGCCCCCGGCGAACAGCATCAGGCGG